>NZ_JBSWXE010000001.1:0-1362737 GCF_056160445.1 Winogradskyella sp. ABM4_392 | reverse complement strand
AACGTTGGGCCGCTCAATAAGGTCAGTGGGTTACCATTCGCATCCTCGAACGTATCGGCTATCGCTACTCCATCTAAGGTCACATTTCCGGTGTTAGTCACTGTAATCGTATATTCTACTGTATCTCCTAAACTTGCTCCTACTGGTGCTACATCATTCGTGATCGCTACGGTCTTAACCGCTTCGATACTTGGAGCTTCAGGAATTGTAAAAGGCGTAACATCATTAGTAGTGTCAGCATCGTTATTATCACCATTAATGGAGTCTATATCATCTGTTTCAACAGTTTCAGGATCTGTAACAGCGGAACCATCAGCTGTTGTACCAGTATCAGATGTGTCTGTAATATCGTCTAAAGTATTTCCTATATCTCCTCCTGGAACTTCTGCAGTAACAGAAGCAGAATTTTCAACTCCTCCAGCATCAACGTCTGATTGTAATATAGTATATGAAGCAGTACAAGTTGTACTTAAACCTGGTGCTAAACTAGAATCTACACAAGTAACTGTTCCGACTATAGGATCAGTTACAACTATGTTAGATAAAGTTTCATCACCAGTGTTAGTTACAGTAAATTCATAATTTATAACATCATCTAATAAACCTGGTGCTCCTGAAGAAGTGACACTAGAAACACTCTTAATTAAACTAATACTACAATCGGCAGAATCTAAAACAATTGGCATTGAGGATGTAGCACTACATGTAGTTGTAGCTTGGTATCTTACCTCTATAGTATAAGAATCTGGTGGTAAATTATTAAATACATTGGATGTTTGCCATGTTTGATCATTAGACCCACTTAGACTTGATAAACTATACTCTATAGTACCACCACCATTATCTGTTGCATCTACAGTTATAGTACCTAAATTAGATAAACATGTTGGTTGCACACTACTTGTTGAAGCTTCAATTGTTGGAGGCGGAATAAAGAAACTCGGATCATAAAGTATGAACATCTTACCATCTCCACCATCTGTTCCTGTTGCACCACTCTGCGTGATTCGAATACCTCTTATATCTGAACCAGATGGTACCAATGCTGTTAATGGATAAATAGCTGCAAATACATTAACACCTGAAAGTATTGGCACTCCTGTATCTATGTAATCCGCTAAGGTAACTGTAACTACGTTTCCTGTTAAATTCAAACTATTATCTAAAGCTTGAATACTTACTTCGTTATTACCGCTTCGCTCAGTAACAACTACATATCTGTTTGATGCAGATGTTATGTCTGAATTGTAAACAAATTCTACATAATCTGTAGGCTCTATACCATTGTCTAAAGCAAGATAATTTCTCAAGTTTGCATTTGAATTGGCCTCTATTAATGCAGGATCAAATATTGCTGGCCCTTGAGATATATCGTGTGTTGTTACATTTTGCGCTATAATAAACTGATTCGCTGCTGCTTCGTTAGCAAATGAATAATTTGTAGATTCCGGTCTTGCAATACCTGTAAAAGGGTTAGGCTGACCTGTAACTGTTATGAAATTTAAAATAGCAGGATCAAATTGGTTTGCTCCTGTGTTAACATCAAATGTTACATCTCCTGCTAATAGTGCTGCTGTTGGATTTCCTGTTGGAACCACATCAAGACAAGCATCATCACTACACTCATAAGGTGCTGAAATTAAAGCAGAATCTGTTAATGTACATGAAGGTGCGTCTGAAAAAGTAGCTGTAAAAGACAAGTCATTACCATTTGCTGGTAAAACAACATCATCAAAAACATGACTTGTTGCACTATCTAAACTACCTACAGCTATGCTCAGTGTAATATCACCAGTAATATCTAAAGTACCACTAGGAGGAGCATTATCATAGGTTACTGTAATATCTGCAGTAAAAGTATCGTCTGTTATGTCAGATGGTGTACCATTATCATTACATGCTGTGATATCTGATGCAGTAAGCGCTGTAATATCAAAATCAGAATCTTCTAACGTCACAGAATTAGCTACAGCTACACATTGATTATCAGATTGATATCTTACTGCTGGCGTATATATACCTGGTGTTAGATTATTAAAAACATTGGATGTTTGCCATGGCCCAGCTACACCATTAATACTATACTCAATAGTTCCACCACCATTATCTGTTGCATCAATGGTTATAGATCCTAAATTTGTTGGACAAGTTGGCTGAACTATATCTGTGGTGGCTTCAATTGTTGGAGGTGGAATGAAGAAATTTGGATCATAAAGTATGAACATCTTGCCATCACCTCCATCTGTTCCTGTTGATCCACTTTGTGTGATTCGAACACCTCTTATATCTGTACCAGACGGCACCAATGCTGTTAATGGATAAATTGCTGCAAATACATTAACACCTGAAAGTATTGGCACTCCTGTATCTATGTAATCCGCTAAGGTAACTGTAACTACGTTTCCTGTTAAATTCAAACTATTATCCAAAGCTTGAATACTTACTTCGTTATTACCGCTTCGCTCAGTAACAACTACATATCTGTTTGATGCAGATGTTATGTCTGAATTGTAAACAAATTCTACATAATCTGTAGGCTCTATACCATTGTCTAAAGCAAGGTAATTTCTCAAGTTTGCATTTGAATTGGCCTCTATTAATGCAGGATCAAATATTGCTGGCCCTTGAGATATATCGTGTGTTGTTACATTTTGCGCTATAATAAACTGATTCGCTGCTGCTTCGTTAGCAAATGAATAATTTGTAGATTCCGGTCTGGCAATACCTGTAAAAGGGTTAGGCTGACCTGTAACTGTTATGAAATTTAAAATAGCAGGATCAAATTGATTTGCACCTGTGTTAACATCAAATGTTACATCTCCTGCTAATAATGCCGTTGTTGGATTTCCTGGAGGAATTACATCAAGACAGGCATCATCACTACATTCATAAGGGGCAGTAAATACATTTGTGTTATTTAACGTACATGTTACCTCATCAGAAAATGTTGCCGTTAAATCTATTGCTCCACCATCTGCTGGAAGAACTACATCAACAAATGTATGTGGTGAGGTTAAACCAACTACTGAAACCGATGCCGTACCATCACCTGAAAGATCTAGAGTTCCTGTAGAAGGTGCTCCAACAAAGGTTACTGTTATATCTGCGGTAAAAGTATCGTCTGCTATATCACCAGGTGTACTATTATCGTCACAAGGATCAATGTTTGAAGACGTAATATCTGAAATATTACAAGCTACACATGCCGAAGTGTCACCTGCATCTGTAACCGCAGAATTCGTTCCTAAAGAATAATCTACTCCTGTCTCTGTAACAAGACCGTCTCCGTCTACGGATGCTGGATCTGGCTCACCAAATTGACTATCATCTGATCCTGCTGCTGTATTAGTACCATATGCTTCATTAGCATCTGGACATCCATCACCATCACTATCTGTGTTTTGGAAATCATAACTTCCATCAGCACCTGTATCTATAGGTGTTGTAGCTGCTGCTGTATCATCTGCACCATTACCATCTCCATCATTAAAGCCTGCATCATTGCTATCTATAACACCGTCTCCATTTGTGTCTAAAGCTCCATTACCTGCTTCATCTACATCATAAATACCATCGTTATCTGAATCTAAATCTAATTGGTCTGGAATTCCATCATTATCATTATCAATTGGCACACATTCTAAGTAAACACCAAAGGCAAAACCTTGTCCTCCTTGACCTACTTGTCCAGCTACATTAATTGTTACCGTTAAATTTGATGTATTGTTACTTCTTAAGATTGGAACACCTGCTCCTGTATTAAAATACTCAACTACATTTGTGTTAACACCTGATATATTATAACCTGTACCAAAAACACTTTCTATGAGCTCCCAATTTTCCCCATCTGTCAGGATACGTTGAAACTCTTCATCAGGAAAAGCTATATTGTTTGTCTCTTCGGTATCAGCAAAGATAATGTCTGGACTATACGTAAATCCATCTACCGAAACTGCTGTAAAAGCAATATCAAATCTTATGTCGTTATTATCACCAGGACCACCAAAGTTGGCAAATATTGAAGCACCTGGTAAATTGTAATCTGTTTGCAACCTAGCACCACCAAAGGTATTGAAATCACTTAAAAAGTAATCTGACGGACCATTTCCGTTATCTGCACCATATGTAGCAGATTCTGTGATGTTTAAGTCTTCGACATTACTAATTACTGCAGTAATAGTTCCGCCATCTGGCAATGTAAGTACAGCTGTATCACCATTATCAATACCATCAGCTAAATCTGTTCCTGTCCAGTTTAGCCAGAAAATTTCTGAAGCAAAATCACCTGTTGTAACAGTTGAGTTACCCTGCGTTATAGGTGTACAATTTTGTTCGAAAACATCTAGAATTCCATCATTATCATCATCCTCATCACATGCATCGCTAATACCATCACCATCTGTATCTAAGTTACCTGATGCCAATGCATCACAAGGATCAGGATCAACTAAAACCTCTGTTATTGGAGGTGTAGATTGACAAATTGGAGAAAAAGAGGCTACAATCTGAGTATAATTACCAGCATCTAAGCCAGATATTACTACATCACCTGTTGAATCAGAAGTTATTGTTGTGTTAACTGCTACACCATCATCTAAATAATCTACGGTATATGTATTATTTGGTAATAAACCCTCTAAAGTAATACTACCGTCTGTTCCACCAATTGTTGTAGGATTTGATACCACAGAGTTAGAAATTGTAACAAAATCTGCAGGATCAGACACTGTTGTATTAGACAAAACCAAAGTTTGATTTGGCAACGTGTTAGGCACCACATTTCGGTATACAATAGTTCTTGGCGCACCACCTAAATCATCGACAAAGGAAACGACAACCCTGTAGTATTCACCTGCTCCTAAAGGTAAACCAAACTTTACTTTAGAACTATTTTGAGACCCATGACCCGAAGCTCCATTAAATTCTCTTATCCCACTAAGTATATTGCCAGCACAATCTGTTAAATATATTGTAGCACCTAAGGCTGGTCTCACTCCAGAACCTCCTGTAGTTGTATTATCAAAAAATACTTCTACATCAAGATAATCTGTATTAGCAAAATTATTTTCCCATAATTGATTTTGACCACCAGATACAGCAACGTATAAATCTAAATCACCATCATTATCAATGTCTATAAATTCTGCCGCCTCTCCATTTCCATTCACGTTGATTCCTAAATTATCCGAAGAAAAACTAAAGTTCCCTGCGCCTGTTGACGTATTTAACAGCAAATATGATGTACCACTATTATTGGTTAGAAATAGATCTACCAGACCATCGTGGTTTACATCACCTTGAGTAACACCGTCTATACCTCCAGCATTGGGTAAAGCAGACAATCCTCCACCGTTATTTACAACAGAGACAGTAGCAATAGCAAAATTACCAGAGCCTGATCCCGTTTGTTCTATTAAGACTGTTGTAGCGTTATTAGTTGAAAAATCAGTCCAAAGGGCATCAAAATCACCATCATTATCAAAGTCTGCCCATACCACACCACCTTTATTTCCGTTAGAGGCATCAAAGTTCAATCCATAAAAAGGAGTAAAACTACCGTCTCCGTTTCCTGCATATATGTCTGCCTGTGCTGGATTGCTTGCAGTTCCATCTCTTCTAATTGCAACATCTACAAATCCATCATTATTAAAATCTACTGCTGCACCATAATCACCAAAGCCTCCAGAACCGGTAAACCCTGAAGTTGCTGCTGGAACCAAAGAAAACACTCCCGTTCCATCATTTTCAAATAACAGAATATTTGAATTATTATCTACAACAATATCTAAATAACCATCACCATCTACATCAATCCATGTTGCAAACTCAGTTGAATTAAAACCTGTTAGTGCAGGCCTCCCTCCTACGGCTGCACCACCTTGTTGCCATAGTGAAAATGTACCTGTGCCATCATTAGAGAAAATATAAAAATTAGTAGCACCGCCAGTTGTAACCAATAAATCTAAATCCCCATCGTTATCCATATCACCAGCAGAAACCTGCCTTACATCAAAACCGCTAAGCGTAAATTGTGCCGAGTTATTAAATACTCCAGCTGGTCCTTGTAATCTTATTAGAAGAGTTTCGACACCACCACTTAATTGACCAACAGCAAAGTCTAAAAGTCCATTATTATCAAAGTCACCTGTGGTGAAACCTCCAGATGAAGTACCAATAACATTTAAGTTGGTTGGGGTATTAAGTGAAAATGATTGTGCCTTAAGGTTTGAAAATGAAACTAATGAAACTGCTAAAGCTATAGCGTACATATAATTTCGGATTGAGAATCGAGTAGAGATTTTCATAGTATTATATAGTTGATGTATAATTCAAATTCTATTTAAATCGATGCTTTGTCTATCGATAAAATGCAAATATATCCGACAAAGTGCAAAAAAACAAATTTATTTGTAAGGTTTTTCAATAAAAAAGCCTTAATTATTTATATAAATCCTATTAAGACACAAAAAAGCACCTAGTTATCACACATTAAAAAAACTAAATAGATTAGTGAAGAGATTTGCTATTAATCAACTTCGAGTCTTATTTAGCAAGAAAATTAATCCCAAATTTTTCTTGATGTAAAAATTACAAAAAGAACTATTGATTTTCATTTCGAAATATAATTACAAAATTACCAAATTGTTATACTTCTATTTCTCTTTTAGTTGAACGACCAAAATTATATGTTGAGTGGAAAGTTCCATTCGATGAACGGCAAATTTTTCGTTTCAAAATATTAAGTAATTACTATTTTTGCAACTTTAATAATAGTATGAGTTTTAAGGAAGAAATAAAAAGAAGACGAACATTTGGAATTATATCGCATCCAGATGCTGGTAAAACTACTTTAACGGAAAAACTATTACTTTTTGGTGGTGCTATCCAAGAAGCAGGTGCCGTAAAAAGTAATAAAATAAAGAAAGGTGCTACGAGCGACTTTATGGAGATAGAGCGTCAACGTGGTATTTCTGTTGCTACATCTGTCTTGGCTTTTGAATACGACGGTATTAAAATTAATATTCTAGATACGCCTGGCCACAAGGATTTTGCCGAGGATACATTTAGAACCTTAACTGCCGTAGATAGCGTTATAGTAGTTATTGATGTAGCCAAAGGTGTTGAGGAACAAACCGAAAAATTGGTTGAAGTTTGTAGAATGCGTAACATTCCAATGATTGTTTTTATTAATAAACTAGACCGTGAGGGTAAGGACGCTTTTGACCTTTTGGATGAAGTTGAACAAAAACTTGGTCTAAAAGTTACACCTTTAAGCTTCCCAATTGGTATGGGTTATGACTTTAAAGGGATTTATAACATTTGGGAAAAGAACGTTAATCTTTTTGAAGGAGATAGTAAGCAACATATTAACGATACTGTTGAAATTTCTGATTTAAATTCTGAGGAATTAGATAAGCTTGTTGGTGAAAAAGCAGCACAAACTCTAAGAGATGAGATAGAATTGGTAGAGGGTATCTACCCTGATTTTGATAAAGAAGCCTATTTAAATGGTAATTTACAACCTGTGTTTTTTGGTTCTGCTTTAAATAATTTTGGTGTGCGCGAATTGCTTGATTGTTTTATTGAAATAGCGCCTAAGCCCAGAGCTAAACAAAGTGAAGAGCGCTTAGTACAACCCGATGAAAAACAATTTTCTGGTTTTGTTTTTAAGATTCATGCCAATATGGATCCTAACCACAGAAACAGATTGGCATTTGTGAAGATTGTTTCTGGAGAGTTTAAACGAAACACTCCTTATTTACATGTAAGACATGGTAAGAAACTTAAATTCTCTAGTCCTAATGCCTTTTTTGCTGAAAAGAAAGAAATTGTAGATATCTCTTATCCTGGTGATATTGTTGGCTTACAAGACTCTGGAAACTTTAAAATTGGTGATACTTTAACGGAGGGAGAAACTCTTAATTATAAAGGAATTCCAAGTTTTTCCCCTGAACACTTTAGATATATCAATAATGCAGACCCAATGAAAGCTAAGCAGCTTTACAAGGGTATTGATCAGTTAATGGACGAAGGTGTGGCACAGTTGTTTACCTTGGATTATAACGGTCGTAAGGTAATCGGAACTGTTGGTGCTTTGCAATATGAAGTTATTCAATACAGATTAGAGCACGAATATGGTGCAAAGTGTACTTACGAAAATCTTAATGTACATAAGGCATGTTGGGTTCAGACAGATAATGAAAAGAGTGATGAGTTTAAAGACTTTTTAAGAGTGAAACAACGTTATTTAGCTAGAGATAAGCAAAATCAATTGGTCTTTTTAGCCGACTCAATGTTTACCTTACAAATGACGCAACAAAAATATCCAAGTATAACATTTCATATGACGTCTGAGTTTGAATAAAGCTAAGTCATTCATCGAATAAATTGAAAAACACATGTGTTTTATCGATAATATTTGCTTTTTAACGACATATTATTTATTCTTGATTTTCAATATCTAATTTGATAATAAGATTAACCCCAAACTAATCTACTTATTATGGATGTAAACGCGAACGTTTATAGTAATAAAGATATTACTGTAACCTACGAACCACGTTGTTGTGTAAATGCTGGTATTTGCGCTAAACAACTTTCAGAAGTATTTAGGAATTCTGTGATTCCATGGATTGATTTAGATGGCGCACAAACTGATGTGATTGTTAATCAGATTAAGAAATGTCCATCAGGTGCATTAAAATATCATCTAAACCAAAAAGATGTGGCTTAAACTTTACTTTTAAGTAATAAAAAATCCTTGTAGTATTTCACTACAAGGATTTTTTATTGTCTTTAATTTTAGCTTTAAAAACAGAAGAATTAAATTTAAGCAAATTTAAGAACACTTCACTATTTTTATAACAGATTGCATTAACGAAAATTTTAACTTCTTCTGTTCCACTAGAAACACTTCAATATTTATTACTTTTTTAAATGCAATAAGATATTTCTATAGAATTCTACTATAATTAAATCATGCTTGTCCTGTTGGTCCAAAATTCAATGGAATTGGTGGTTACTGTATGGTAACATTTCTCACAACCACAAATTCTAAATTTATGCCTGACCTGTTGGTCCGAAGTTCAAAGGAATTGGTGGTTGCTCGTAATCTTTAATTTCACCATGGGCTTTTTCAAATCGAGCTACATTATCACCTAATGCTTTTAGTAAACGTTTAGCATGTTGTGGTGTTAAAATTATTCTAGACTTAACCTTACTCTTAGGTGTACCTGGCATTATGCTTACAAAGTCTACAACAAACTCTGAAACTGAATGGTTAATGATTGCTAAGTTAGAATAAGTACCTTCTGCTACCTTTTCGTCTAACTCTATATTTATCTGTCCTTTTTTTGGATTCTTTTTTTCTTCTGACATAATATTAATTTTAAAATTAAAAAAGCCTTCAAACTATAAGAGAATGAAGGCTTTTTGTTTATTTAGATTCCTACCTTCGCAGGAATGACAAACTTCTAGTTAAAGTTCATTTCTTCTTTAGCTTTCATCATTTGATCAAATTCTTCTTTAGAACCTACAATAATATTATCATATTCTCTAACACCTGTACCAGCTGGTATTCTGTGTCCTACAATAACATTTTCTTTCAGTCCTTCAAGAGTATCTACCTTACCATTTACTGCTGCTTCGTTAAGAACCTTAGTAGTTTCCTGGAACGATGCTGCAGAGATAAACGATTTAGTTTGTAATGAAGCTCTAGTAATACCTTGTAATATTGGTGTTGCTGTAGCTGGCTGTGCATCTCTAGCAGTAACAAGGTTTTTATCTTCTCTACGTAAGATTGAATTTTCATCTCTTAGCTGACGTACAGTAACAATTTGACCTGATTTTAAATTCTCAGAATCACCAGCATCTTCTACAACCTTCATTCCGAAAATCTTATCGTTTTCTTCAATGAAATCTGATTTATGTACTAATTGATTTTCTAAGAAAATTGTGTCACCAGAATCCATAATTCTTACCTTACGCATCATCTGTCTTACAACAACTTCAAAGTGCTTATCATTAATCTTTACACCTTGTAAACGATATACTTCTTGTACCTCATTTACTAAGTATTGCTGTACTGCAGAAGGGCCTTTGATATTTAAGATATCATTTGGTGTAATAGATCCATCAGATAAAGGCATACCTGCTTTTACATAATCGTTTTCTTGTACAAGAATTTGATTAGATAATTTCACTAAGTACTTCTTAACCTCACCTAATTTAGACTCAATTATAATCTCGCGGTTACCACGCTTTATCTTACCAAATGATACAACACCATCAATCTCACTTACAACAGCAGGATTAGAAGGATTACGTGCCTCGAATAACTCAGTTACACGAGGAAGACCACCAGTAATATCACCAGCCTTAGCAGACTTACGAGGAATCTTAACTAAGATTTTACCAACCTCAATTTTGTCTCCATCATCAATCATAATGTGCGCACCTACTGGTAAGTTGTAAGAACGGATTGTTTCGCCTTTAGAATCTTCAATCAATAATGTTGGTATCAACTTCTTATTTCTAGACTCTGAAATTACTTTCTCTTGGAAACCTGTTTGTTCATCAATTTCTACTTGGTAGGTTACACCTTGTTCGATGTTTTCGTACTTCACTTTACCAGCAAATTCCGAAATAATTACACCGTTATATGGATCCCACTGACAGATTACATCACCTTTCTTCACTTTAGCACCTGGCTTAACAAAGATGTGCGAACCATAAGGAATGTTATTTGTACTTAAAACAATACCTGTTTTAGCATCTGTTAACTTTAATTCTGAAGTTCTAGAGATAACAACATCTACTTCGTTTCCTTCGTTATCTTTAGTTTTTACAGTTTTAAGGTCATCGATTTCTGCAATACCGTCAAACTTAACTATCAACTTATTCTCTTCAGAAATGTTACCTGCAATACCACCTACGTGGAACGTACGTAATGTAAGCTGTGTACCTGGCTCACCAATAGATTGAGCAGCAACTACACCAACAGCTTCACCTCGTTGTACCATTTTACCAGTAGCAAGGTTACGTCCGTAACACTTCACACATATTCCTTTTTTGGCCTCACATGTTAATGGCGAACGTACTTCTATAGATTCGATAGCGGAATCACCTATTTGTTTTGCAATTGCATCATCAATATGACCACCTGCTTCTACAATTAGCTCTTCAGTATGAGGATCGTAAACATCATTTAACGATGTTCTACCAACTATTCTAGCTTCTAACTTCTCTACAACTTCTTCATTCTTCTTAAGTGCAGAAACTTCGATACCTCTTAACGTACCACAATCTTCTTCGTATACAATCACATCTTGTGAAACATCTACTAAACGACGTGTTAAGTAACCTGCATCGGCAGTTTTAAGAGCCGTATCCGCAAGACCTTTACGAGCACCGTGAGTTGAGATAAAGTACTCTAAAATTGAAAGGCCTTCTTTAAAGTTAGAAAGAATTGGATTTTCAATAATCTCTCCACCACCTGCATTAGATTTCTTAGGTTTAGCCATTAATCCACGCATACCTGTTAACTGACGAATCTGTTCTTTAGATCCACGAGCACCAGAATCTAACATCATAAATACAGAGTTAAACCCTTGTTGATCCTCACGAATACGCTTCATAGATAATTCTGTTAACTCTGCATTGGTAGAGGTCCAGATATCAATAACTTGGTTATAACGTTCGTTGTTTGTTATAAGTCCCATGTTATAGTTACCCATAATGCCATCAACTTGCTTATTGGCAGCATCTATCATTGCATGTTTTTCTTCTGGTATAATAATATCACCTAAACTAAATGATAATCCACCTTGGAATGCAAACTTATAACCTAATGTTTTAATCTCGTCAAGGAACTCAGCAGTTTCTGGTACTGAAGTCACTTTTAAGATTTTACCAATGATATCTCTTAAAGACTTTTTGGTTAAAACCTCATTAACATAACCTGCAGCTTCTGGTACTTTTTCATTGAAAAGCACACGACCAACTGTAGTCTCTATGATTTGAGTAGTTAATTCGCCTTCTTCGTTAAAGTCTTTCGTTCTTACTTTAATTCCTGCATTAAGATCAACCTTCTTCTCATTGTAAGCAATTGTTACTTCTTCTGGAGAGTAGAATGTTAAACCTTCACCTTTAACAGTAAAATCTTTATCAGTCTTACGTAACTTAGTCATGTAGTAAAGACCAAGTACCATATCTTGAGAAGGTACTGTTACAGGAGATCCATTTGCAGGGTTTAGTATATTGTGAGAAGCTAACATTAATAACTGTGCTTCCAATATCGCTTCTGGTCCTAATGGTAAATGCACTGCCATCTGGTCACCATCGAAATCCGCGTTAAATGCCGTACACACTAATGGGTGTAACTGAATTGCTTTACCTTCGATAAGTTTTGGCTGGAATGCTTGTATACCAAGTCTGTGAAGCGTAGGAGCACGGTTTAGTAATACTGGATGTCCTTTAAGAACATTCTCTAAGATATCCCAAACAACAGGCTCTTTTCTATCTATAATTTTCTTTGCAGATTTTACAGTTTTTACAATACCTCTTTCAATAAGTTTTCTAATGATGAAAGGCTTGTAAAGCTCTGCTGCCATATTTTTTGGCAATCCACACTCGAATAATTTTAATTCTGGTCCTACAACAATTACAGAACGTGCAGAGTAATCAACACGCTTACCAAGTAAGTTTTGACGGAAACGTCCTTGCTTACCTTTTAATGAATCTGATAACGATTTTAATGGTCTGTTAGAATCTGTTTTTACTGCAGATGATTTACGCGTGTTATCAAATAATGAATCTACAGATTCTTGTAACATACGCTTCTCATTACGTAAAATTACTTCTGGTGCTTTTATCTCAACTAATCTCTTAAGACGGTTGTTACGGATAATTACACGACGGTAAAGATCATTTAAATCTGAAGTTGCAAAACGTCCACCATCTAATGGCACTAATGGTCTTAATTCTGGTGGAATTACAGGAACAGCCTTCATGATCATCCATTCTGGTCTGTTCTCTCTATTTTCGTTAGACTCTCTAAAAGCTTCAACAACTTGAAGACGCTTTAAAGCTTCTGTTTTACGTTGCTTAGATGTTTCGTTATTAGCTTTGTGTCTTAATTCGTAAGACAACTGATCTAAGTCAATTCTAGCTAATAAATCGATAAGACACTCAGCACCCATTTTAGCGATAAACTTATTTGGGTCAGTATCTTCTAAGTATTGGTTTTCTTGAGGAAGAGATTCTAAAATATTAAGGTATTCTTCTTCTGTTAAGAAATCCATTTTCTGTACTGGCTCACCTTCAGCATTCATTGCATTACCTGGTTGAATAACCACATAACGCTCGTAATAAATGATCATATCTAATTTCTTAGATGGTAATCCAAGAAGGTAACCTATTTTGTTTGGTAAAGAACGGAAATACCAGATATGAGCTACAGGAACAACTAAATTAATATGTCCCACTCTATCTCTACGTACTTTCTTTTCAGTTACTTCTACACCACAACGGTCACAAACAATACCCTTGTAACGTATTCTTTTATATTTACCACAAGCACACTCATAATCCTTTACAGGACCAAAAATACGCTCACAGAACAAACCATCACGCTCAGGTTTGTGAGTTCGATAATTGATAGTTTCTGGCTTTAATACTTCACCTCGAGAAGCTGCTAAAACAGATTCTGGAGACGCTAAACCAATAGAAATTTTGTTAAATTTCTGTACTGTATTCTTATCTTGTTTTCTTGCCATGTTTTTTATAGTATTCAGTCTTCAGCCTTCAGCGCACAAATTAATATGCACTGATGACTGTCTACTACTTTTTTTATTCTTCTAATCTAATATCTAATCCTAAACCTTTTAATTCATGCATCAATACATTGAATGATTCAGGTAGTCCTGGTTCTGGCATTGGCTCACCCTTAACGATTGCTTCGTAAGTTTTTGCTCTACCAATTACGTCATCTGATTTTACAGTTAAGATCTCACGTAAAGTACTTGATGCACCATAAGCTTCAAGTGCCCATACCTCCATCTCACCAAAACGCTGACCACCAAACTGTGCTTTACCACCTAATGGTTGCTGTGTAATTAATGAGTAAGGACCTATAGAACGTGCATGCATCTTATCGTCAATCATGTGACCTAACTTAATCATGTAGATTACACCTACTGTTGCAGGTTGGTCAAAACGATCTCCTGTACCACCATCATATAAATAGGTATGACCAAATCTTGGCACACCAGCTTCATCTGTAAAGCCATTAATCTGATCTAATGTTGCACCATCAAAAATTGGAGTTGCATAAGTTCTGTTTAACTTCTGACCTGCCCAACCTAATACAGTTTCATAAATCTGACCAATGTTCATACGAGAAGGTACACCAAGTGGGTTTAATACTATATCTACAGGCGTTCCGTCTTCTAAGAATGGCATATCTTCTTGACGAACAATACGCGCAACAATACCTTTGTTACCGTGACGACCTGCCATCTTATCACCTACTTTTAGTTTACGTTTCTTAGCGATGTAAACTTTAGCAAGCTTAATGATACCTGCTGGTAATTCGTCACCTACAGAGATTGTAAACTTCTCACGTCTTAATGATCCTTGAAGATCATTTTCTTTAATCTTATAGTTGTGGATTAAATCTGCAACTAATTCGTTTGTATGATCATCAGTTGTCCATTTACCAGATGTTAAGTGCGTGTAATCATCTACAGCATTTAACATTTTTAAGGTATACTTTTTACCTTTTGGTATAATTTCTTCACCTAAATCATTATAGATTCCTTGTGCAGTTTTACCATTAACAATTGCAAATAGCTTTTCAACTAAAATTGCTTTTAAATCATCAAAACGCTTATCGTAAGCATCTTCTAGCTTCTCGATATCTTCTTTATCTTGAGCTCTCTTACGCTTATCCTTTACAGCTCTTGCGAATAATTTTTTATCGATAACAACACCATTTAATGATGGAGATGCTTTTAAAGATGCATCTTTTACATCACCTGCCTTGTCACCGAATATCGCACGAAGTAACTTTTCTTCTGGAGTTGGATCTGATTCACCTTTTGGAGTAATCTTACCAATTAAGATATCACCAGGTTTAATCTCAGCACCAACACGAATCATACCATTTTCATCTAAGTCTTTAGTAGCCTCTTCTGAAACGTTTGGTATATCATTAGTTAACTCTTCGTTACCTAATTTTGTGTCTCTAACTTCTAGAGAGTACTCATCGATATGAATAGATGTAAAGATATCATCACGAACAACTTTTTCAGAAATTACAATCGCATCCTCAAAGTTATACCCTTTCCAAGGCATAAAGGCTACTTTCATATTTCTACCAAGTGCTAATTCTCCGTTTTGAGTTGCATAACCTTCACATAAAACCTGACCTTTAGAAACTTTATCCCCTTTTCTAACGATTGGTTTTAAGTTAATAGAGGTACCTTGGTTTGTTTTTCTGAATTTTACTAATGGATATTCTTTAACATCACTGTCAAAGCTAACCATTGCTTCTTCTTCAGTACGTTCGTACTTAATGACAATTTTCTCCGCATCAACATACTCAACAACACCTTCTCCTTCAGCATTAATTAATACTCTAGAGTCTGATGCTACTTGACGCTCTAATCCAGTACCAACAATTGGTGCTTCAGGTCTTAATAATGGAACTGCCTGACGCATCATGTTAGATCCCATTAAGGCACGGTTTGCATCATCATGCTCTAAGAATGGAATTAAAGATGCAGAAATAGAAGCAATTTGGTTTGGCGCAACATCTGTGTAATTTACACTTGTTGGCTCAATCACAGGGAAATCACCTTCTTGACGTGCAATTACTTTATCATGCTGAATTTTACCTTTATCATCAACTTCAACAGTTGCTTGAGCAATCATCATTTCTTCCTCTTCCTCAGCACTTAAATATGTTGGTGCATTTTTAATATCAACTACACCATTTTCTACTTTTCTATAAGGAGTTTCAATGAATCCCATTGAATTTACCTTAGCATATACACCTAATGAAGATATTAAACCAATGTTTGGACCTTCAGGTGTTTCAATAGGACATAAACGTCCGTAATGTGTATAGTGAACGTCACGTACCTCGAAACCTGCTCTTTCTCTTGAAAGACCACCTGGTCCTAATGCTGATAAACGACGCTTGTGAGTAATCTCCGCTAATGGATTGGTTTGATCCATAAACTGAGATAACTGGTTTGTACCAAAGAAAGAATTAATTACTGAAGATAATGTCTTAGCATTAATCAAATCTATTGGAGTAAACACCTCATTATCACGAACGTTCATACGCTCGCGAATTGTACGTGCCATACGAGCTAAACCAACACCAAACTGAGAAGATAACTGCTCACCTACTGTACGTACACGACGGTTAGACAAGTGATCGATATCATCAATCTCTGCTTTAGAGTTTATTAACTCAATTAAATATTTTATGATGGTTATGATATCTTCTTTGGTAAGTACTTGCTTATCCATTCCGATATCTAAACCTAGTTTCTTGTTCATTCTGTAACGACCTACTTCACCTAAAGAGTAACGTTGGTCTGAGAAGAATAATTTATCAATTATACCACGTGCAGTTTCCTCATCTGGCGGCTCTGCGTTACGTAATTGACGGTAGATATGTTCAACAGCTTCTTTTTCAGAGTTTGTTGGATCTTTTTGTAATGTATTGTGAATAATTGCGTAATCCCCTTGTTGCGCACTTTCTTTGTGTAAAAGAATTGTTTTTACACCTGCTTCAAGGATTTCTTCAATATTATCTTTGTCTACGATTGTGTCACGATCTAATACAATTTCGTTACGCTCAATAGATACAACTTCACCTGTATCCTCGTCTACGAAATCTTCGTGCCACGTATTAAGTACACGTGCAGCGAGTTTACGACCGATTACTTTCTTTAAACCAGATTTAGAAACTTTTACTTCTTCTGCAAGATCAAAGATTTCTAAAATATCTTTATCACGCTCAAAACCGATAGCACGGAAAAGCGTAGTAACTGGTAATTTTTTCTTTCTATCAATGTAAGCGTACATTACACTGTTGATATCTGTAGCAAATTCAATCCAAGATCCTTTAAAAGGAATTACTCTTGCAGAATATAACTTAGTACCATTAGCATGGAATGACTGGCTAAAGAATACACCTGGTGAACGGTGTAACTGAGATACAACTACACGCTCTGCACCATTAATACAAAAAGTACCACTAGGCGTCATGTAAGGAATTGTACCTAAATAAACATCTTGAACGATTGTTTCGAAATCTTCGTGTTCAGGATCAGTACAGTATAACTTTAATCTAGCTTTTAACGGAACACTGTATGTTAATCCTCTTTCTATACATTCTTCTATAGTATAGCGTGGAGGATCGATAAAGTAATCTAAAAATTCTAATACAAACTGATTACGAGTATCTGTAATAGGGAAGTTTTCCATGAAGGTATTATACAACCCTTCATTTTCTCTTGCTTCTGACTTTGTTTCTAATTGGAAAAAATCCTGGAAGGACTTAATTTGAATATCCAAAAAGTCTGGGTAATCTGTTCTATTTACAATAGAAGAGAAATTAATTCTTTCAGCCTTTTTTGCTAACATTGATGAACGAGATTTTTATTAAATAAAAACTAAAATATGTATATAACGTTTATATACACAAAAGGGTTTAGGTCTTAGAGGGACTCTCCAGACCTAAACCATATGTTGTAGGTTAAGCTGAGCTTACTTAAGCTCAACCTCAGCTCCAGCTTCTTCTAAAGAAGATTTTAAGCCTTCTGCTTCGTCTTTAGAAACACCTTCTTTAATTGTACTTGGTGCATCGTCAACTAAACCTTTAGCATCTTTTAATCCTAAACCAGTTAATTCTTTAACTAATTTTACAACTGCTAATTTTGAAGCACCTGCTGATTTTAATACTACATCAAATTCTGATTTTTCTTCAGCAGCGTCTCCACCACCTGCAGCACCAGCACCAGCAGCAACTGCAACTGCAGCAGCAGCAGGCTCAATACCGTACTCGTCTTTTAATATAGTAGCTAATTCGTTAACTTCTTTTACTGTTAAGTTAACTAATTGTTCTGCGAAATCTTTTAAATCTGCCATTTTTCTATTGTTTTAATGTGTGTTTTTTATTTTAATTTCTAAGTGTGTTCTTGTTAATTATCCTTCTCTTTCAGATAATGTTTTAACTAAACCAGCGATTGTACCACCACCAGATTTAAGTGCCGAAATAACATTCTTAGCAGGAGATTGTAACAATGTAATAATCTCGCCAAGTAATTCTTCCTTAGACTTAATATCAACTAGTGTGTCTAATAAATCATCGCCAATGTAAATTGCTTCTTCAATGAAAGCACCTTTTAACAAAGGCTTCTCAGATTTCTTGCGAAATTCTTTTATAACCTTTGCAGGAGCATTTCCTGTTTCAGAATACATTACAGAAGTATTACCTTTTAAAGTAGATGGTAAATCACCGAAATCTTTATCCGATGCTTCCATAGCTTTCTCTAAAAGTGTATTCTTTACAACAGCTAACTTAATGTTAGATTTGAAACAAGCTCTTCTTAAATTTGAAGTTGTTGCTGCATCTAATCCAGAGATATCTGTTAAATAGATATTTGTATTATCTGCCAACTGAGCAGTCAACTCTTCAATTACTACCGATTTTTCTTCTCTTGTCATAATATTCTAAGTTTAACTACTATCCTATTTTTGTGTCAATTGCAATACTTGGACTCATAGTACTAGACATGTAAATACTTTTCATGTAAGTACCCTTAGCTGCAGTTGGTTTTAATTTCATTAACGTAGTTAACAATTCGTTTGCGTTACCAACTAGTTTATCAGCGCTAAAAGACGCTTTTCCTATTGGAGCGTGTACAATACCTGTTTTATCTACTTTAAAGTCAATTTTACCAGCTTTTACTTCGCTAACTGCTTTTCCTATATCCATAGTTACTGTTCCTGTCTTAGGGTTTGGCATAAGACCTCTTGGCCCTAATACTCTACCTAATGGTCCTAACTTACCCATAACGCTTGGCATAGTAACGATAACGTCAACATCTGTCCAACCGTCTTTAATTTTTTGTAAGTATTCATCTAATCCAACATAATCAGCACCAGCTTCTTTAGCTTCTGCTTCTTTATCTGGAGTAACTAATGCAAGAACCTTCATATCTTTACCTGTACCGTGTGGTAAAGAAACTACACCACGAACCATTTGATTGGCTTTACGTGGATCTACACCTAATCTTACTGCTAAATCTACTGAAGCATCAAACTTAGTGTATGTGATTTCTTTTAGTAAAGCTGAAGCTTCTTCTAAAGAGTAAAGTTTATTTTTATCAACTTTAGCTCTTGCTTCTTTTTGCTTTCTTGTTAATCTTGCCATTTGTAAAAATTTAGTTTGGAGCTTCACCTCCTTTAACAGTGATACCCATCGATCTTGCAGTACCAGCTACCATTTTCATAGCTGATCCGATTTCAAATGCATTTAAATCTTGCATTTTATCTTCTGCAATTGCTTTAACTTGATCCCAAGTTACTTTTGCTACTTTACGTCGGTTAGGTTCTCCAGATCCTTTCTTTACTTTGGCCGCTTCTAATAATTGTACTGCAGCTGGTGGTGTTTTAATTACAAATTCAAAAGATTTGTCTTTGTAAACTGATATTACTACTGGTAATACCTTACCTTGTTTATCTTGAGTTCTAGCATTAAACTGCTTACAGAACTCCATGATATTAACTCCAGCGGCACCTAAAGCGGGTCCAACCGGTGGCGATGGATTCGCAGCACCTCCCCGAACTTGTAACTTAACTACTTTGTCTAGTTCTTTTGCCATTTTTTAAAATTTAGTGCGTCTGTCTATGTTGGAAGCTTAGACTAACGCTATCTTTATTGTAACAATTATTATAACTTTTCAACTTGCATATAGCTTAACTCTAATGGCGTTTTTCTTCCGAAAATCTTTACCATTACTTCAAGTTTACGCTTTTCTTCAAATATTTTTTCGATAGTACCATCAAAACCATTGAATGGTCCATCGATAACTTTTACAGTCTCACCTTTTGTAAATGGAATTGCAATATTAGCATCCGCCTCAATCGCTAATTCATCAACTTTACCTAACATTCTGTTAACCTCAGACTGTCTTAACGGTACAGGATCACCACCTTTTGTTTCTCCTAAAAAACCAATAACATTAGTAATTGATTTAATAATATGAGGAATCTCTCCACTTAGGTTAGCCTGTATCATTATATATCCAGGGAAATATACTTTCTCCTTGTTTATTTTCTTACCGTTACGGATCTGAATAACTTTTTCAGTAGGAACTAAAACTTGGTCTACATAGTCTTCTAAACCTAATCTTGCAATTTCGTTTTCTATGTAGGTCTTTATTTTGTTTTCCTGACCACTTACAGCTCTAACAACATACCACTTTTTATCTGACATCTCCCTTGTTGTATTTTGTTAGTTTAATAAATCGAAATATACTCTTACCGCTTTACTAAAAACAGTATCCACACCCCAAATAGCTAAAGAAAAAATAATTGAAAAAACTGCTACAATCACAGTCAATCTTTGAGCTTCTGGCCAAGGCGTCCAAGACACATTGTTTTTTAACTCTTCGAATGATTCCTTTATATATGTTATTAATCCTGCCATTTGTTTATTATTTAAAGGTTATTTCAACCTGTTATCTAATTTTGCACGGGTTGAGAGACTCGAACTCCCGACACCTGGTTTTGGAGACCAGTGCTCTACCAACTGAGCTAAACCCGTAAACAATAATCAAGGCATCCTGAAATATCAGGACACCTTAATTAATTTATTTTAACTATTTTGTTTAGTCTAAAATTTCAGTTACCTGACCAGCACCAACTGTTCTACCACCTTCACGGATAGCGAAACGTAAACCTACGTTCATTGCAATTGGTTGGATTAACTCAACAGTAATAGTTAAGTTATCACCAGGCATTACCATCTCAACACCATCTGGAAGAGAAATATTTCCAGTTACGTCAGTTGTACGTACGTAGAACTGAGGACGGTAGTTATTGTGGAATGGAGTGTGACGTCCACCTTCTTCTTTCTTAAGGATATAAACCTCAGCTTTGAATTTTTGGTGTGGAGTTACAGAACCAGGCTTAACGATTACCATACCTCTAGAGATTTGAGTTTTCTCAATACCTCTTAATAAGATACCTGCGTTATCACCAGCTTCACCTCTATCTAAGATTTGACGGAACATTTCGATACCAGTAATAGTAGATGTTAATTTCTCAGCACCCATACCGATAATCTCAACAGGGTCACCAGTATTAGCTACACCAGTTTCAATACGACCCGTTGCTACAGTACCACGACCAGTAATTGAGAATACATCTTCGATTGGCATTAAGAAAGGCTTATCCATATCACGTACTGGCTCTTCGATCCAGCTATCACAAGCTTCCATTAATTCCATTACAGTATCAACCCACTTTTGCTCACCGTTTAATGCACCTAATGCAGAACCAGCGATTACAGGACCATTATCACCATCATATTCATAGAAAGATAATAAATCTCTGATTTCCATCTCAACTAATTCTAACAACTCTTCATCATCAACCATATCCACTTTGTTCATGAATACAACGATACGAGGAATACCTACCTGACGACCAAGTAAGATATGCTCACGAGTTTGTGGCATTGGACCATCTGTTGCAGCAACAACTAAAATAGCACCATCCATTTGAGCAGCACCAGTAACCATGTTCTTTACGTAATCCGCGTGACCTGGACAGTCAACGTGAGCATAGTGACGATTTGCTGTTTGATATTCTACGTGAGAAGTATTAATCGTGATACCTCTTTCTTTTTCTTCTGGTGCATTATCGATTTGATCGAATGCTCTTGCTTCAGATAAACCTGCATCAGCTAATACTTTAGTAATAGCAGCAGTTAAAGTTGTTTTACCGTGATCTACGTGTCCAATAGTACCTATATTTAAGTGTGGTTTTGAACGATCGAAAGTTGCCTTTGCCATGTTTAATTTATTTAATCTTATTTAATATTAGTGTTCAATTGCTATTCTAAGTTTCTCTTAGAAAAAAGAGCCAATGACGAGATTTGAACTCGTGACCTCTTCCTTACCAAGGAAACGCTCTACCCCTGAGCTACACCGGCGTAAAGTGTTTATTATCTCAATTAAGAGACATCTGCCTTCGCAGACTTTTTTGAGCGGGAGACCGGGTTCGAACCGGCGACATTCAGCTTGGAAGGCTGACGCTCTACCAACTGAGCTACTCCCGCTTTTATAATTAAGTTTCCTTAATTAATGGTTTCAATATTTCAAAACAATCAAAAATTGTTTGATTGAAAAAAGTGGGGAGAGCAGGATTCGAACCTGCGAAGTCGAAAGACAACGGAGTTACAGTCCGTCCCATTTGGCCGCTCTGGAATCTCCCCTTATTTATTTCAAAATTTCAATTTAAAAACACTTACATTTTAGTGTTTTTAGAGCCGATAGAGGGACTCGAACCCACGACCTGCTGATTACAAATCAGCTGCTCTAGCCAGCTGAGCTATATCGGCTTTTTGAGTACTTTTTCTCAACAATTTCTTGCCATAAAAAAGCCCGCTATTTCTAACGGACTGCAAATGTAGTATTTTATTTTTTTATTCAAAACATTTTCTCAAAAATTTTATGCTTTTGTTCTAGCTCTTAATTTTTGTTTTCGTTTTTTGATTTGCCTCTCTAATGATGCTATTGCAATATCCGCACCTTCCTCAAAGGTTTTACATTGTTTTTTAACTACAAAACTATCACCAGGAACACGCACTTTAGCTTCAAAAACTTTGTTTTCTTTATCGCTAGTATTTTCAACTTTCAAATAAACATCGGACTGAATTATTTTGTCATAAAATAAATCTAGTTTATCCATTCTCTTCTGAATGAAATCAATCAACTTTCTGTCTGCTGTGAAATTAACGGATTGGGTGTTTACTTTCATACATTACTTTTTAAGTTAAACATTTGTAATGAAGAACATTCGATTTTCATTACTTAATTTGGTGTTAAGTTGAGTTCTTAACGTTTATTTCTTGGATGTGATTTAGAGTACACTTTTTTTAACTCTGATATACTATTATGGGTATATACTTGTGTTGCTGCTAAACTAGTATGTCCAAGAAGTTCTTTTACTGCATTTAAATCTGCTCCTTCATTTAATAAATGTGTTGCAAATGAGTGCCTTAATACATGTGGACTACATTTAGCTTTTGATGAAGCTATACTAAAGTACTTATTTATTATTCTATAAACAAGCATTTCGTAAATCTTAACTCCCTTTTTTGTTAAAAACAAATATTCTTTATCTGTTACCTCAGGTAAACTAATTCTATATTTTAAATATGTGTCAAAAGACTTTACTAAGGAACTTAGTAATGGCACATAACGTTCTTTATTTCTTTTCCCAAGAACCTTTATCTGCTTTTTACTCATATCTATATCAGTTAGCTTCATGTTAACAAGCTCTATTCTTCTAATACCAGTAGCATAAAATAGCTCTATGATTAGTTGATTTCTTGCACTTTCAAAATCTACTACTTCGATAGAATTTTCTAAAACCTGTTTTAGCTCTTGTTCAGAAAAAGGCAATTGTACCTTCTTACCCACTTTTAAAGCTTTATGTTTTCTTAAAGGGTTAGTTTCTGTTTGTTGGGTTTTCTGTAAAAACTTATAGTATGAATTAAGTGAGGATACTTTTCTATTAATAGTTCTATTGGATAAACCACTATTTACCAACTCAACAATCCATTGCCTTATTTCTGAATAATCAACATTTTCAATTGGTTCTGAGTCGTGGTTTTCATTTAAAAACTCTTGAAACATTTCCAAGTCTCTCATGTAAGCTAAAACAGTATGCTTAGAGTAGTTTTTCTCTAGAGACAAATATTCTGAAAATGCTTTTAAACTCATCTTTAATTTTTATAGAATTAAAAATAACTTTTTAGATTGAAACCAACTACCTCTAAACAAAAAATCCTGCTAAAAGCAGGATTTTGAATGATTATAATATTAAATTTTAAGTTGCTGGTTTATATGACTTTTTATCTATGATAATCTTGGAAAGGATTTCTTTTAAAATCTCAGAGGTACCACCACCAATAGGTCCCAAACGACTATCTCTAAAAATTCTCGCTAACGGATACTCTTCCATATAACCATAGCCACCTAAAAATTGTAGACAGTTATAAGCCACCTCATCTGCCATTTTAGTGGATTTTAATTTAGAGATTGTTGCTTCTTCTACAACATATTCTCCTTTATCTAAACGATCTGCCACCATGTAATTGTAGTTTTTACATAATTGCATATCTGCATGCATATCTACATATCTATGACGTAAAGCTTGGTATTTATCTAATGATTTCCCGAAAGTTGTTCTTTCAGTCATATATTGTAAGGTATATTCTAAAGTATATTCTGCTCTGGCATGAGCGTTTATTCCCATTACAAGTCTCTCTAATGCAAAGTGTTGCATTATATATGCAAATCCTTTTCCTTCTTCTCCCATTAATTGAGTTGCTGGTACTTTTACATTATCAAAGGCAATTTCACCTGTATCAGATGCTCTCCAACCTAGCTTATTAAGCTTAGTAGCCGAAACACCTTTTGATTTGCTATCTACAACAAACATACTAATACCTTTATTACCAAGTTCTGGATTAGTCTTTGCTGCAACTACCATATAGTCACTGTAAACACCATTAGTAATAAATGTTTTAGATCCATTTAAAACATAATGGTCACCTTCCTTAATAGCGGTAGTTCTCATACCTGCAACGTCACTACCTCCAAATGGCTCTGTAACGCAAAGACAGCCAATCATATCTCCAGTAATACTATCAGCTAGGTATTTTGATTTTATATTATCATCACCTTCTTTATTAAGGTGTGTCATTGCCAAGTATGCATGAGCCCAAATCGCTGCAGCAAATCCACCAGAATTGATTCGCTGTAATTCTTCTAAAAGAATTACGGTATAAAATAAGTCTAGATCTAATCCACCATATTCTTCAGGATAGGCTAAACCAAAATAGCCCATATCACCAAATTTCTTCCAAATAAAGCGTTCAATAGTACCTGTTTCTTCCCATTTTTCAATGTGAGGAACAACTTCTTTTTGTAAAAAATCTCTTAGGCTTTCTCTAAATAAATTGTGCTCTTCAGTGAAGTATATATTTGACATAAATTATGTTTTTCTTTACAATCGCAAATATAATTTAATTATCTCTAATTTTTTGACAGGAAAATCTTCAATTTTTGTTAATTCTTCAAAAGATTTAAAACCTTCCCTTAAGGTTCTTTCCTCTATAATATTGTTTGCCACTTCATAATCTATATACTTTATTAATACAAGTTCGTCTCTTGTAGCCGAATTAATATTATAGGTTTGTATTACTCTAGGGGTTTTTACAGTAAAGTCTTCTCTTATCCTTTCTATTACTTCAGGCATTAGTCCGTAAACTTCAGATAATTCCACATCTGCAATAAAACCACCAAATTTAGTTCTATACTTAATGATACGGTCTGAAAGTTTCTCACCGACACCATAAACTTTTTGAAGCTGACTAGCCGTTGCTTTATTTAAATCTATTTTCTGATTAAAAGTTTTCGGTTTATCATTTTTAGCAAACGAATTATTATAACTATTTGACTTAGGCTTAGGATTGGTAACCCAATCTGGAAACTTAAAATATGGCGAAATTTTATTTAGTAAGGAGTCCGATACTTTTGTTACCTCTTGAAATTGCTTTGCAGAATTAACCCATTGATTACTTTCTCTAAATCGGTGAAGTTTATCAATTTCTTCATTAGTCATACCTAAAGTGTAGCCTTTATAATCTGTTATATAATTTGGATTGAAAGGGTAAATCTTTGGCCTACTATTTTCAACCTCTAGTAAACGAAGTGAATCTAATTCATTTCTAAAAACTTCTATTTCATTAGTTTCTGCGGAAGGAGTGTCTTCAGAAAAATCAACAAAAGCATAAATACATTGTATAGCAATGATGATAAAAAGTAATAAAAAAATCCCATTCCGTTGTTGATTAGAAAACTGGAAATGGGATTTCATATATTTAGATTAGATTAAACTATTTAGTTTTTATCGCACTCATATATTTTTTGAGTTCTTCTTTAACTTTTGGTGCTAACAGGATTAAACCTATCATATTTGGCACCATCATAGCAAAGACCATGGCATCAGAGAATCCAATTACTGAACCTAAGCTTGCAGCAGCACCAACAATTACAAATACACAGAAAATAACCTTATAAGTGTATTCAGCCTTCTTGCTTCTTCCAAATAAATATGACCAACCTTGAAAACCATAGTAAGACCATGAAATCATAGAACTAAATGCAAATAAAACTACGGCTACTGTAAGCACATAAGGGAACCAAGATATAGAAGATTCAAATGCACTTGATGTTAATAATATTGCCTGAGCATCATTCGCTGGCGGATTTAATGGATCTACGAAACCAGTAATAATTAAAACTACGGCTGTCATAGTACAAACTATTACCGTATCAATAAAAGGCTCTAATAATGCTACCATACCTTCACTAGCAGCATATTTGGTTTTTACTGCAGAATGAGCAATGGACGCTGAACCAATACCTGCCTCATTAGAGAATGCAGCACGTCTAAAACCTTGTATTAGTACACCTACAGCACCACCCGCAATACCTTCTGGGCTAAATGCGCCATTCCATATAGCAGCAAAGGCATCATCAATCATATCAAACTTTGAGAAAATTACAAATAGAGCTGCTGCTACATATATTGCAACCATAAATGGTACAATTTTATCTGTAACCTTGGCAATAGATTTGATACCTCCAATGATTACAATTCCTACCAAAATAGCCATAACAACTCCAAATGCCCAACCATAACCATGTAAAAATGATTGTTCGCCACCTGTGATATTTTCAACTAGTTGGAAAGCTTGATTTACCTGAAACATATTTCCACCACCAAAGGAACCTCCGATTACAAAAATTGCAAACAAAACTGCTAGTACTTTTCCTAGTCCAGCTAAGCCTTTTGATTTTAATCCTTTGGTAAGGTAATACATTGGACCACCATATACAGTACCATCCTCTCCAATATCTCTATATTTAACACCTAATGTACACTCTACAAACTTTGATGCCATACCTAAGAAACCAGCGATTATCATCCAAAATGTAGCACCTGCACCACCAATAGAAACCGCAATTGCAACACCAGCTATATTACCTAAACCAACTGTTGCAGACAAAGCTGCCGTTAAAGCTTGGAAATGCGAAACTTCTCCTTCATGACCTTCTACAGCTATTGTTTCTATAGCATCACCACCTGGTGTAGAATCACCAGCTGCAACCATAGACTCATGATGATCTATGTCATCATATTTACCACGTACTATATTAACAGAGGTAAGGAATCCTCTAAAATTTATAAAATTAAAATAAAACGTAAAGTAAATTGCACCTAGAATTAAAGGGAATAATACCCAATAAACACTTACAGTATCGGTAAAGGGTATTTGATAAAAAACTGCATTTACAAACCACCCAGTTGCATTTCCAAAAGCCTGATCAATTTTTTCATCAACACCCATTTCTTGGGCCTCTTGAGCAAAGTTTAATAATGGTAATATAAGTGCAAATAAAGACAGAAGATATTTCTTCATGAGTTTAGTATTAGTTAGTTTTTGTTATTAATAGCCGACAATATGCTAAAAAAAATTGAGTTTTTAAAGCTAGTAACGTTAAAATGGCTATGCCTCCTGTTCTATGTTATATTTAGAATTGAGTCTCTCAATTTGTTCTGGACGACCTAAAACAATAATTTTTGAACCAGTAACAAGCTTTGTATCCGCTTCTGGATTAACAATATACTCTCCATTTTCATCCTTAAACCCTATAACCGTACAACCTGTTTTTTTTCTTAAATCTAGTTCTCGAATAGTCTTTACACGGTCTGTATCGTAAAGTTGTTCTACTTTAATTTCTTCAATATTTATATTCCTCTCACCTACAATGCCTAAATTGTCTATAAATTCTACTAAATCTGGAATAACCACTAGAGATGCCATATGATCTCCACCTATTTTATCTGGTAAAATAACATTATTTGCACCTGCTAATTTTAGTTTATTATAAGAAGTTTCTTGAGAAGCTCTACTAATAATGCACAGGTCTTTATTTATTTGCCTTGCTGAAAGTACAACAAACAAATTATCTGCATCACTAGGCAGTGCTGTTATTAACGTACTGGCACGCTCTATTCCTGCTTGAATTAATGTTTCGTCTTCATTAGCATTACCAAATACATACGGTACACCTTCTTCTTGTAGACGCTCTATAATATCTTTATCGCGCTCAATAATAACAAATGGCTTACCATAGTCCTGAAGTTTTTTTGATGCTTGCTTTCCGTTTCGTCCAAAACCACAAATTATAATGTGACCAGACATGGCTTCTATCTCCTTTTGCATTTTACGTTGTTTTATATCTTCGAAATTATTTCTGCTCAAAATGTACTCTGTGATTATTGAAATAGCATAACCTACGATAACAATACTTGCAAGAATTAGAAATATTGTAAAAATTTTCGCTGGCACATCTAACGGTTGTACCTCACCAAAACCTACTGTGGTAATGGTAATAACTGTCATATATACAGCATTAACCCAATCTAAACCCGATATTGTTCTATATCCTATAATACCAATGCACATTAAAACAATTAGCATGGCTACGGCTGTATAAATTTTAGATCTAAAAAGTCGTATTAACGGGTTATTCATAAATTACAAATCGAATACAGATGAGCGTTTTGTGTAAATTATATCTTTAATTCTCATCCAAAAGGCTAAAAACAAATATAGGGCAAATCCAAAGCCCACAGTTACAAATGTTAGGTACATAAAAGATGTCCTTACAATTTTAGCCCTAATTCCCAATCGATCTGCAATTCGTTGGCAAACATAGTAACCTCTTTTCTGAAAATAATGAAGTAATTTGTAAAACAAATTCATAATCGCAATTTACTTAATTTTTAACTATTAAACTATTTCCAATTGCGCATTGAAGACATCGATTTGTATCACAATAATTTTGCTTTAATTGAAGTAAACCCTGAGAACTTAGAGCATTCTTTTTTATTGGTTTGAGTTGCATATACTTATTTACAATGCTATTATTTTCTTGTTTTAAATCACTTAGTAAATCAAAAATCTCTTCATTAATATTATCACCTGTGCATTTAGCATAACTGAACTTTAAAGGAATGACAGTATTAATAAGTAATAAGTCAACAAAAGCTTTTGTTATTACTTTTTTAAAACTCTTTGATTGTTTACTAAACGTGTAATGGGTCATCCAAAAACTACTAACACCTTTACTGAATAGTTTATAAAATTCATCTTTAGTTTTTAATACTAATATCTTCGAAAACAGCTGTTGTTCTGTAGTGTAAAGATTTGCAAATTGTGACAAACGAACAGTTGGAAAATTTGGAGGTCGTAATCTGAAGAATTGCAACGGCAAAACACCCTGATTATTTAATTGAAATTTTTGAACTAGAAATTGATAACGTCTTTTTAAATCTAAAAAATACAACTCTTGAATATCATCTTGCAACAAACATGCCTGACCAAAAAGTAAGGCTTCTAAATCTAGTATATTATTCTGAAGCTTTCTAACTATAGTATAATCAACAGAGTTTGCAAGACTGAAAAATGCTTCACCATTTACTTTAAGCCCAAAATTTTTTAAAAGCATTTTGAACAAAACAGCTTCCCAGTCGTTTTTAGAATCCCTTAAAAGTTCTAAAATTTCTCTCGATTTTCGTTCTAAACGTTCTATATATAATCGTTCAATCCAGTTGTCTAATACAAAATCATCAACTTCAGGATAATGTGCTTCGCAATTAATCCATGATTTAGATGAAACTAATGCATAATAATTAGTAATAAGATTTCGATTTACAAATGACTTTAATTCTAATGTAGGAATTACTGAATTATCGCTTCTAAAAACTTCTGTATCATGCTCCCATACTACATGTAAAATAACGTTATCATAAGCTTTATCTTTTTCATGACCATGCACATACCAATCCGACGATTTTATATGAATTTCAACATTACCAGCCCATAATTGACCATCAACACTTAACTGAGCATTAAAAAAATCTGGTCCAGAATTGTGATTATGCTCACCTAATTTTAAGATAATAATAGATTCATCACTCGTAGTTTTAAGCGATGTTGAAGAAAAAGCTTTGTGTTTCCAGGCGTAATGAAGAAAGTCTTCTTGCATTTACCGAAAATAATAAAATCGTTGTAAACTTTACATTAAAAGCAAAAACCAAAATTTTCTTGAGTTTCAGAATAGTTATTATCGTTTACCGAAGTTTCATTGAGTTGACCCTCAGGATCAATTTGTATGTTGAATTCATAATTACCACATGCAATAAAATCGAAAGTAAAATTAAATGTACCGTATTTACCTGAAGGAATGTTAAAAATGGTCTTTTCTACTTGTCTCGTGCCTATTATTTCACCTGTATCATTAGTACGCACTCTTACATCTAGAATTGATTTTACTTCTTCAACTTCCTCAAAAACACAATCAATACTATTATCTTGTCTTGTATTTACAACCGTTTTATAAAATGTTACCTCTTCACCATCCTCTAAATTAGCAAATCCAGGTGGCGTATCTCTATTCCAAAAATAAGTAACATTCTGACCAACTAAAGGCTGATACTTTACAACAGAGAAAAATTCATTAAATGCTCCACCACTCCCAACACTTATTACAGTCCCAAATGGATAATACTGTCCATTTATAAAAGTAGGTACATTTGTTCGAGTTATTTCAACATTGTAAACAACTGCTGGAAACCAAAGATTAGCATCTTCAAAACAATTTTCGCACGAGTCAGGGTCAAACCAGCAGCAACCTAAAACAGAAAAAACACACATAAAAACAAAAAATATTCTAGCCTTTTTGTTTACTCTACTGTGATTTCCCATTTCGATATGTAATTTGGTTGATTAGATCCCGATAATGTCTTATCAGAAACCATATCCTGAGTTATATGTATAACATAACGGTTAATGAATGATTGGTCCGCTAATCTCGAAGCTAAACTATTTTGCTCGTTATTGTTATTCTCGTTGCGTTCTGCAACTTGATTTAGGTTATCTATTGTATTATCGATAATATAAAATCCTGCAGTTTCAAACTGAATCTCACTTACTACATTGTAATTTTCATTAGCTCCAGTAGATTGATTGACCTGTGCATTCTGAGTCTCTACAATAGTTGGATTTGTAAAATCTGGATTCTCACTATATACTAATTGTAATTGATCTGTATGAACACCAGCATCTGAAACTGATTCTGGGCATTCAATCTCATTTGCAAAATTTACAATTGTATGAATGATATTATACACTGTTGAAGTCTCTTCTTCGTCAGGAACAATTACACTTTCAAAATCATCTAGAAGTAAATCAGCTAATTCAGTTCCTCTTTGCACATCATCACAATCATCACATCCAATTTTAAAGAGAAAACAACAACTTTGAAGCACAAATAGTGCAACGATTGCAATTAATAATTTAGTAGTTTTCATAGTATTCAGTTTTAGAGTTATACTGATACAATAATAACCGACATTAAAATGAGAAGCTATACCCAATAAAGGGTATTTATTTATAAAACTTTAAGGAATTTAAAAGTTAGTAATGAGTAGCTTAGTCTATATAACCTTTTTCTCGCATCCAATCGTCATTAAACATTTTACCAACATAACGACTACCATGATCGTGATATAACACCACAACAACATCTTCTGGTTTAAAATGTTCTTTTAATTGAAGTACACCTTTTATAGCAGCTCCAGCGGAATTACCTAAAAACATACCTTCTTCTTTTGCCAAACGTTGTGTGTAGACAGCAGCATCTTTATCAGTTACTTTTGTAAAACCATCTATAATACTAAAATCTACATTGGCTGGTAAAATATCTTCACCTATTCCTTCAGTTACGTAAGGATAAATCTCATTTTCATCAAAAATACCTGTTTCATGATATTTTTTAAACACAGAGCCGTATGTATCAACTCCCCAAACCTTAACATTTGGATTTTGCTCCTTTAAATATTTACCTACACCAGAAATAGTTCCACCAGTACCAACACCAACCACAAAATGTGTGATTTTACCATCAGTTTGTTTCCAAATTTCTGGTCCTGTAGATTCGTAATGTGCTTTTGCATTGCTTGGGTTATCATATTGGTTAACGTACCATGAGTTTGGTGTTTCTTCTCCCAAACGTTTAGATACAGAATAATAACTACGTGGATCGTCTGGCTCTACAGCCGTAGGACAAACAATAACCTCTGCGCCAACTGCCTTAAGAACATCAACTTTTTCTTTAGACTGCTTATCTGCCATAACAAAAATACATTTGTAACCTTTTATAGCTGCTGCAAGCGCTAAGCCCATTCCTGTATTCCCTGAGGTTCCTTCAATAATAGTTCCGCCAGGTTTTAATCGTCCGTCAGCTTCTGCGTCTTCAATCATCTTTAAAGCCATACGATCTTTAACCGAATTTCCTGGGTTAAAGGTTTCATACTTAGCTAAAACTAAACACGGTAATTCCTCCACTAATTTATTCATCTTAACCAAAGGAGTATTACCAATGGTTTCTAATATATTCTCTGCGTATTCCATAATTCTATTTTGCGGTGCAAAAATAGTTGAAAAGTTAAAAGTAAGGCGTTAAAAGTTCGTTATGTTTTTTAATCGAACCGAATGGCTTTTACAGGTGATATCTTAGAAATTATTACCGAGGGTATTAAAAGCATTAACAAACATGCGATGAAGGTTCCGATATTTAGGATTAAAATATAATCTAAACTAATATATACAGGTGCCTCACTTACATAATAGGTATCTGGATTAAGCGGAAAAAGCTTGAAATATTTTTGAGCAAACAACAAGCCTAAACCTAGTAAATTTCCCCAAAGCAAACCTAATCCAATTAGATAGGATGCGTTGTACAAAAACACTTTTCTTATAGACCAGTTAGAACTACCCAAAGCTTTAAGAATACCAATCATTTGAGTACGTTCTAAAATTAAGACCAATAAGGCTGTAATCATATTTATTCCTGCAACAATTATCATAATAGCTATAATGCCATAGGTATTATTATCGAAAATTTTTATCCACTCAAAAACGGTGTAATATTTTTGGTTTACTGGTGTAGCATTTAATAAGGAGGGTATTTCTTTAAACACATCACTATAAGTTTCTTCTATGTTTGAAAAGTCATCAATAAATACCTCAAAACTTCCAATTTGATTGGCCTCCCATTTATTTAAACGTTGGATATGACGCAAATCTGCAATACAGAATTTTTCATCTAATTCTTGAAATCCTGAGTTATAAATACCAACAATTTCATAATTAATTATACGAGGCACTTTATTAAGATTTTCTCCAAACAAGGTTTGAAATTTATCTCCAACATTAAAACCTAACCGGTTCGCCAAATAGCTTGAAATTAAGATTTCTTCGTTTCGTTTTCCTGAAAAATCAGGCAAACGACCTTCTACTAAAAATTCATTGAAGTAATCCCATTTATAATCAGAGCCTACACCTTTGATAACAACACCTTCAAAATCGGTTTCTGTTCTAATAACTGCAAATTTTGTGGCAACGCCTTGTATGTGCGTTACCTCTTCTACAGCATTAAACTCTGGGTAAAAATCCTGATCTCTTGAAATAGGCACCTGAGATTCATCTGAAGCATTAGTATCGTAATTTGTAATTTCAATATGACCATTAAAAGCAACTACCTTATCTCTAATTTTTTGCTGAAGCCCTAAACCTGTTGCAATAGCAATAAGCATTACTATAATACCAATAGCAATTGCAGCAATACCAATTTTAATTATTGGTGCCGAAACACTACTTTTATACGCTTTATTGCCAATAATGCGTTTAGCTATAAACAGTTCGAAATTCAAATTTTCTTTTTATGCGTTTTAAGGTTTTCAAAAATACAGTTTTATTATTTGTCTTGGTAGTGATTTCTTGCGCAGGAAAAGATGGAAGTAAGAAGTTGGAAGATGGAAGTGAGAAGTTAGAAGACACTTCGACTGCGCTCAGTTTGACAGAGGAAAGGGATGACAAAAGTATTGTAGTTGGTGCTAACCGAACTGATTTTTATTTACCGTTTTTAAAAAACAAACGTGTTGGTGTTGTAGCTAATCAGACGAGTGTTATTTTTAGAGAGACAAGAGATGAGAGACAAGAGATAAGAGACTATACACATTTAGTCGATTCTCTATTAGCATTAAACATCAATATTAAAAAAGTATTTTCTCCAGAACATGGTTTTAGAGGTACTGCTGATGCTGGCGAAAACATAAAAGATGGTATAGATGTAAAAACACAGTTACCAATTTTTTCGCTTCATGGGAAACACAAAAAACCAACAGCCGAGCAACTTGAAGATTTAGATATTATGATTTTTGATATTCAAGATGTTGGTGTGCGTTTTTATACATATATCTCTACGCTGCATTATGTGATGGAAGCTTGTGCTGAAAATAATGTAAAACTTGTCATATTAGATCGTCCTAATCCTAATGGTAATTATGTTGATGGCCCAACACTAGAAAAAGAGCACAGTAGCTTTTTGGGCATGCATACGATTCCTTTGGTTCATGGAATGACGATTGGCGAATATGCTGAAATGATTAATGGCGAAGGTTGGTTAAAAGACAATGCTAAATGCGATATTACTGTTGTTGAGATGGAATACTATAACCATGAAAACAACTATAGTTTACCGATAAGACCTTCTCCAAATTTACCTAATGACCAATCGATAACCCTATATCCTAGTTTAGGTTTGTTTGAAGGCACAAACATCAATGCTGGTCGTGGCACTGAGTTTCAATTTCAGCGTTATGGCGCACCTTTTTTAGATGCATCACATTATACCTTTACATATACACCACAACCTAACTTTGGCTCAAAATATCCTAAACATAAAGATGTACCGTGTTATGGCGAAGATTTATCAGAGATTAAAGCCAAAAGACGTTTTACATTAAAGTATGTGATTGATGCTTATACTAATGCTACAGACAAAAGCAAAGTATTTAACACTGCTAACTTTACGAAACATGCTGGTACGGAAAAACTACAACAGCAAATAGAATCTGGAATGAGCGAAGAAGACATTAGGGCAACTTGGAAAGCGGATTTAGAAACCTTTAAAGCAATTAGAGCTAAATATTTAATCTATGATTAATATCTCTGAATTTGAACATTATATATCACATGTCAGTTCGAGTGATTTTGAGGTACGAAAAATCGTATCGAGAACTTTTTAGTTATTAAAATTCTAATTCTCGATACAAATTTTTCTCATTTACAATCGAAAAATCCACTCGAACTGACGAATTTTTATTATTACTTTCTGAGGGAATGATTAATTATTCTCAGTTAACACCACTTTTTTAGATTCGGTAGCTACAATTGCTTCAGATGGTATTTCTATTGGATCTTCTTTTGGAATTTCTTTTAAGATTCTTACAACAAAAACAATCCGTTTTGGTGACTGTACAGCAACCAACACATGCTTACCTTTTGGCAATTTGTTTAATGGAAATTTATAAAATGTAGTATCTACATAGACATCAAAATCTCTTCCGTAGTCTTTGTTAATAGAATAAAGGTAATTTATCTTTTTATCGCTTTGCAAGATTAAAGTATCCTTAGTTTCATTCAACTTATGAATTAATCCTTTTGCTTGAACATTTCTGTTGGGTTCTAATTTGGCATATTGTTCTTGGGCCTTTAGTGTAAAACTCAATAAAAAAACGAGGGCAACAATGAGGAGGATTCGGATTAAATTTTTCACTACAGCAAAGCTTTACATTAAACTTGGTTTGTTTAGCTCAACAGTATTTAATTAATTAATCCATCGCAAACATAAACGGATAATTGAATGAAGTGATAAAATATCCACCAACTACACAGAAATTAGAGGAATTACTACTTTTTGTTGATAAGTTGTTAATAACGTTTATTGGAACGGATCTCTAAAAGCCTATCTGGATAATCTGTAATAATGCCATCTACATTCCATCTTAGCATCTTAAACATATCTTGTTCTTCATTGACTGTCCAAGGAATGATTAGATAATTTTGAGAATGGTATTGATTAATAATTTCCGAAGTTAATAATCTAAAATACGGACTGATAATTTCTGGTTTGTAAGATAGTTTTTCAAGCTTTGTAGCAATAACCTCATCTTCATCTACCAAAAGCGCAACTGGCATTTTTGGAGATTGTTTCTTTATTTCTTCTAAAATCACCAAATCAAATGACTGCAAATTTACATTAGAGAAAAGTCCACTTTCTTCAATTTCATCTAAGACTATTTTTACATAATCATCTGGTTGTGGCGTATATATACCGTAATATTCAGGCTTAGATTTAATTTCAATATTGAATTTAATATCAGGATTTTTAGCTTTTGCTAATTCAAAAACTTCAGACAAAAGTGGTTTGTAGGTTTTTAGTTTCTTTTGGTCTGGATATGTAGGATGAAGCTTTGTACCACAATCAAATTGCTTAATCTCACTGTGTGTCATTTCATAAAGATTATGCTTCATATCCATCTCTTCAGGAATCTCTTCGCCTTCAGGATTAAAACAAATAGTTCTACTCATAAAAGGCTCATGAGACACTACAACTTCATTGTCTTTTGTGATGGCAATATCTAACTCTAAGGTCGTAACACTAAGTTCAATCGCCTTATTAAATGCAGGTAAAGAATTTTCAGGATACAAGCCTCTACAACCTCTATGTCCTTGTATATCTAATTGTTTTTCGGAATTGCAGCTCATTAGGAATATGACTAAAATCACAATTAAATACTTGCTGTCATTGTGAACTTGTTGAGGATGTTTGAGGTTTCTCATATTCTGAGTCATTTTTTGAAAAACTTTCTAAATTATTCCAATTACCCTTGCTAATATCGTATTTTTCTTTGCATTCTACCGGAACAAATACTGTTTGTCCTTGTTTTAGAGTATCTGCATCAAAAAAAATTCCTCCACATGAAATTTCTTTATTATTAATTAAAACCTCTATCTCATAACTTTTAGATTTTCTTAATCTAAATGAAACTATTCCTTCTTCATTAGGTCTCACTTCAGCCATTTGCATTGTCATCCACATATAATACCATGGTTTTTCAATTCTAGAAAGAATAATATCAGTTTTATCAAATGAAATTTCTTTCTCGTTCTTATGTATTTTGAAGTAAATTTCAACTTCAGAGTTGGCAAGTATATTGTAATGTTTGATATAAAAAATTACACCAAACAAAATCAATCCAAAAGTGATTAAATGTTTCTTCTTTAAATCTACAACCAACTGACTTATATTTTACATTCTTTCTGAATCAATAATTGTATAATATTACTCCTCAACATCTGCAGAGAGTGTCGGTTTTTCATATTTCTGGAAAGGTTGTTTCAATAGTTCTTTTATCTTACCATTCTTTACCTCATCTGGAAAAACATCTACTCCGTAAACCAGATTTTCTCTATCCATGTACATGTAAGTACCAAGTAAACGATCCCAAATACTAAAAATATTTCCATAATTAGAATCGGTATAAGGCAATCTGTAATGATGATGAATCTTATGCATATCTGGCGAGATGATAAAGTAGCTCAAGGCTTTGTCCAAACCTTTAGGCAATTTGATATTAGCATGCGTAAACTGTGTAAAAATTAAAGACATGGCTTGGTATATCATTACCAAAGCAAATGGTGTGCCTACAGCAAAAACACCAAATAACGTAAATGCAAAACGAATAACACTTTCTATGGGATGATGCCTGTTGGCTGTTGTCGTATCTACTTTATGGTCTGTGTGATGCACCAAATGCACCATCCAAAGTGGTTTTACTTTATGCTCTACAAAATGTGCTAAATATGCACCAAAAAAATCTAATAACAGAACTCCAAGAAATGCATACAGCCATAAAGGTTGGCTATCTGGAAACAACCAATTAATAATACCAAAATTGTGCTTAACCACCCAATCTGATGACCATAAAAGTAACGTCGCTAATGCAAAATTAACAATGACAGTTGTTAGCGTAAAAAATAAGTTAGGCAATGCATGCTGCCATTTGTTATACTTAAATTTGAATAAAGGCAAACCACCTTCTAATAGCCAGAAAAATGTTAATCCACCTATTAAAATAAGACTTCGGTGTGATGATGGAATTGTGTCAAAGTAATTAATAATCGTTTCCAAAAGATTATCTATTTAGATTTATAATCAACTGTGCTTTTTTCAAATTTACTGAAGAAATTTGAGATTTCCACAACTCAGCATCTTCAGATTTATCTGCGCTCATGTATGCTGTGTAATATAAAAATGCTATAAATGGTTTATTACTTTCTACAATCTCATCCTCTTCCATTTTCTTTAATTGTCTTATCACTTTTTTTGGACGCTTTAACAATAATTCTTCCTGTAGTTCTAACAAACCACATCGTTGTTGTAAGGCTGAATGTTCAGATTGTTCTTCGGCTTTAATAAATCTTTCTGCCTCTTTAAGATAGATATTAGACAATTTTATAACGTCATTTCTGGTTTGCTTATTAACATATAAGCTTAGATCTAAATATTTAGATGCGAGAAAATAAGCTGAATAAAAGTTCTTATCCTTTTTATAATCCTGTAATTCTTGGGCAATGTAGGTTGTATTTAAAGCATAACGTTCAATTAGAGTTGTGATATTCTGAAAATCTTCGGTAGAGTAATCAACATTAAGAATATTACCATTGATATCCATAATTTTTATACTATCATCATTAAACTTATCAATGTAATTCTGGCTGCGCTTGCCTTTTATTTTTTCGTATAAATCTGCATATCGATATTCTGATACAATTACAGGCACAAAATGTTCCCAAATTAAGGGACTCACTTGCTCGTCTTCATACAGATTATTAATAAATATAGTTCTACCTTTATCATCTTTTACAATAACAGGATATTGATACGTTGTGGTTTCTTCCCAAACCATTAAAACCATTTTATTCTGAACCGTTGCTAAGGCTTGCGCTACCTCAAGATTTTTCATCCATTCTTGAGCTGAAGCTGTGTTTACCATTAAAACAACAAGCAATAATTTTAGTAGAACGTTTTTCATGTTAAGTTTTTTCAAAAAGTTGTATCAAAAATCATTCCTAATGACATTGGTTTTTGATTTTAAAATTTATCTAACCAGATACTCTGTTTCAGTTCTTGTACTTATTCGTCTTAATAAAGAGAAAAATGCTAAGAAGAATAGTACAAGATATATTATTATAACCTTAAAATAACCCAAATTGGCTATAGAAAAAATAATACTTCCCAAGCCAGGTCTACCTCCTGATAATTCATATTCAACTCCATTACTCAATTGAACAGTATAATACATGGTCCATGCAAAGAAAAGTAATACCGATATTATTGCAAAAGCAGGTCCTTTTACATATTTAAATTCATTTGGAAGCCTTTTAGAATATTTAAATTGTGGCAACTTCGTTTTTATATAATCAAAAACCTCACTCTTTATCTTTTCGTCTGAAATATTCAATTCTTCTTCTAAATCATTACCGTAATATATTTTGATATAATTTACATTTTCTTGATTCTCTATACTTTTAACATATGTAAATGGAATAGAAAATAAGTCTCTTAATTTTTCTTCATTTATATTAGATTTATAGATACGAATATCTCCTTTTGGGTTCCCTTTATATATATCCGAATCTGTTACGATAATCACCTTATCATTCTTTCTTACATTAGACAACCAAACTTTATAATCTTTTTCATCCATAGATTATAGTAATATTCTTTTTTTCATTTCTTCAACAATATTATAAGCTGCAGGACAAATAGCTACATTCTTTAAAGTTAAATTAGAAATTTGCTGAAACTTTTTACGATCTGTATGCGGAAATTCTCGGCAAGCCTTTGGTCTTACATCATAAATCATACAGTAATTATCCGCATCTAAAAACGTGCAAGGCACAGATTGCAACACATAATCATTATCTTCATCTACACGTAAATATTGATCTATAAATTGCTGCTCTTTCATTTTGAAAGATTTTGATATGCGCTGAATATCCTTATCCGTAAATAAAGGTCCTGTAGTTTTACAGCAGTTAGCACATTGCAAACAATCCGTACGCTCAAACTCTTCCTCATGCAACTCCTGCATAATGTAGTCTAACTGTTTTGGTGGCTTTTTTCTAAGTTTGGCAAAGAAGGTTTTGTTTTCCTTATACTTATCTTTGGCCAGCTTTGGCAGATTATTGATTTGGTTTTGCATATTGTAAATATAATCAGAATGAGATGCTGAATCAAGTTCAGCATAACAAAAATATTATGACAAAAGACATCTTTGGAAAAGCACTATTAGATTATCAGAATGGCAATTATTCTGAAGATATTATCACATGGACCAATATATCTGATAAGGACGAATTACCACTTCCCTATTTATTTAGAACTTATTCTGAAATGCCAAAACTAGAGCAAAAAGCTTTACAACTAAGCAAAGGTAAAATCCTCGATGTTGGTTGTGGTGCAGGCAGTCATTCGCTTTGGCTACAAGAAAAAGGATTTAATGTAAAAGCAATTGACAGCTCTAAAGGTGCTATTGAAGTCTGCAAATTAAGAGGTCTAAAAAATGCTGAACATATAGCGTTATTAAATGAAACAGATATGTTTGACACCATTCTGCTTTTAATGAATGGCACCGGTATTTTTCAGAAAATAATACAGGTTGTTAAATACTTAAACCATCTTAAAACTTTATTGAAACCTAACGGACAAATTTTAATCGATTCATCTGATATATCCTATATGTACGAAGATGAAGATGGTGGTACTTGGCTAGATTTGAACAGTGGTTATATTGGTGAACTTGATTATTTCTTTAGCTATAAAGGTGAAGAAGCAACTCCAATGAAATGGCTCTACTTAGATTTTGAAACACTAAACACAGCTTGCCAAACCGTAGGTCTTAAATGCGAAAAAATTATGGATGGCAAGCATTTTGATTATTTAGCGAGGATAACCTTAATCTAATCATAAACAATTTGAATTATAATACTTTACAATCTCTTGAAGATCTTTCATTTTGAATTCTTTGTTGTCTAATTTAGATCTTAACGACGGACAGTCATCAAAATATTCCATTGCCCTTTTTCTAAACGACTTTAAAATATTAGCTTGATTAAACACTACAGGTTCTTCTCCTTCTCTAAGAAACATAACCTGATTATGACTACCCATAAAACCTGGCTGATACACAGGCGCAGCATTAACACCTGGTCCAGGAACCCACATTCCGCCAGATTGTACCATCACAGTTCTTCCAACTAACCTAAGTTTCCCTTCAACCAATACCTCAACAAATCCTTGCTTAGTTTTTTTCTTATTTAAAAAAACAGGAATATAGGTCTCTACTCTTGTCTTTTGAATCTTCTTCTTATTAACACGCTCCGTATAATGAATGGTAAACACAATACTATCTACTTCTTCAGGCTTGTATTTACTCTTCTTTCCTTTTTTATCTTTTCTATATTTTAATTGCTCTTTCTTTAAATTAAGAGTTGCATACATCATTGGTATTTTAGCCTCACCAACAAGTGTTTTTCCGTTTTTTAGATACACTTCTGCATCTGTCCATCCATATTGCGCGAAAGATAGATTTAAACATAATAGAAATGCCAATAAGAAGAAAAACTGTTTATTCATGGTTGTAAATTTAATTGTCTATATATACATAAAAGGGACACTGAAACAAGTTCAGAATGACAATAAAAAGATTCCTTTTTCAAAGGAATTTTAGAAATCAAACTGATACGTAGCACCTGCTAAAAACTGAATGCCCTGTACTGGAAAATTTAAGTAACGCTGATAATCTTGATTAAGAATGTTATTCACTTTTCCAAATACAGATAATTGGTCATTAATTTTATATCCTAAATGTGCGTTTGCATCAAAATAGCTATCTAATGTTATTACTGGACTAGATTCTTCCGGAATCAATACAGCTATCAAGTCTTGCTGATCTTTACGTTCACCTATATAAATGGCGCTAGCACCTGCATACCATTGCTCAGATATTTGTAAATCCATAAAAATAGAACCTGTAACGTTTGGTAAATTCCATGCTTCTGCCTCGTTATCCATATTATAGTTAAAGTATTCTCCTTTAAAGCCAAGGGTAAAGTTTCTATTAACATCAATATTTAATTCGCCTGCTACTGAAAAGGTAGTGACATCATCATAAACAACTCCAAATGAGTTACCGTATTGGTAATCTGCAATAGCATCTCCTCTGGCATCATTCGCTTTAAAAAGCGCCTTGTTTTCTTCTGCGTAGTAATTTCCTTTTACGTTATAACTTACGTTATTAGACAACTTTCCCTTTAAGCCCAAAAAGCCATTATAGCGTTGGTCTGTAGGTGCTACAAATAGTGTTGGAGATACAAACGGATTCTCAGTAGCAAAATCGTAGTAAGAGTTTTGCTGAAGTTGGCCTGTAATTCCACCATAAGCAATCAAAATTTCATCTACTAAACGATATGATGCTTCAATGTTAGGGTAGATAAAAAACTTATTGTCGCTTAACTCAGTATCGTTAAGATAGACTAATCTTACACCTAAATTTACTGTTAAATCATCTTGGGTCAACTGATATGATGGAGATAAGCCAAAAGTGACATTACCATAATTTATTTCACCACCAAAATAACCTTCCTTAAAATTACCACCTATGTAATCAATGTAAAATTCAGTATTAATAGCTTCGCCTTGCACAGGAATATCAAAACCTGCTTTGGCTACAAAACGGTTTTCACCAGAATCTTGATTATCTCCAAAACGTCTAAAACGAACACTACCATCATTGATAATAGCATCGTCAAAACTCAATTTTCCACCTAGATAAAAACTATTGAAGGTATGACTTGGGTCTATCATATCGGCTTCGGTCTGCCCAAAGAAATTTTGAGGCAAACCATACCAGTTGTAAGTCATTAAGTCGAAACCTCCATATACTTTCCATGAAAAATCTCTTAACTTTTGAGAGTAATGCGCATTTAAGTGCGTGGTAGAAAAATCATCATCTAACAATAAATCTTCAATTCCACCTTGAGAAGAATGGTGACTGAAATAACCACCAACATTTTCAGAATTACTTAGCTCATGGTTAAGATATACTTCACCTAAAATTGAAGTATAAGTACCTACTCCAAGCGATGCGTAATTATCATATAACTTCACAGCTTTTGCTTTATCAACCGTTGCTGCTTTACCCTTTGCAGGCGTAAAAGTTGAAGCCACTGGAATTGAAAAAATATTATACTTCACCTCTTTTTTCTTTACCAAATTAGAGTCTTGCAATTTTGGAGTATCCTTAATCTTAAAGGCATCTGAAATTGTAGGTTTGTATGGTGTTACCACATTTACTACCTGGTCATCAATGGTATCCTTTGCTCGTTCTTGAGCTATTATTGATACACTGCTTGATATGGTGATTATAAAAATTAAAAACTTGATTTTCATTTGTAATGTTTTGATTGAATCTTATGCAATATTAATTTCCTGTAAGAGTTGGGTCGAATTGAGAACTAGGGGTGCAATCACTAAAATTTTGTTCGTCTAAAGCCGAGAAATTTCCAAATAAGCAAAATGTACCAGATTTCATATAAATCTGTTCATTTTCAACAACTATTTTGTACTTATACGTTCCATCTGGAACACCTTCTACACCAAACTCGCCTTGAGGTTCTGTTGGAAAAGACTCATCTGAACTTGAGCCATAATCAGTACTTTCAAAAACAAGCTCGTCATCAATGTTATATATAGATACAATATGATTTTCATATAGCTGAATATTCTCAATACCAAATCTATCATTGTAAGCATCATTGTTTGGTGTAAATAAATTATATACAATTATTTCTCCTTGAGATTGGTCTAAATTATCAACATTCAATCCAAATACTGGCTCCTCTGAGCAACAACCAGCAAATACATCTTCCTCTTCTTGGTTATTGTCATCTTCGCTACAAGATGTGAATGCTATTGTAATTAGAAAAATGGTTAAAAGTGATATGTAATATTTTGTTTTTTTCATCGCTTAAAAAATGGTAGTTGAATTTCGATTATGAGATTCCTGCCTGCGCAGGAATTTAGTTATCGTCGGTTTCGATTGATGAATTTGTTTTAGCTTCTTCGGTTTTAATCTTATTAAGTTCTTGCTGTGCCTCTTGTACCACATCATCAAACTCAGGGAAATTAGAAATCACACTTTCTAAAATATAATTGGCCTGAAAAGCATCACCCAAAGCATAGAAATTCTTCGCCATAACTACTAAACCTTTAGCACTGTAGTACTTGTAACTGCTATAATCCTTAGCTAATTTTTGAATGGTTGTGTTTGATGCTTCATACTTACCTTCCTTGTTTTTAAAGTAAGCATTGTAGTATAGCGCTTCTGCCGCAACGCTTCCTGTAGCAATTTTTTCAACATCGCCATAGGCTGTTTTTGCCTTATCCTCGTTTCCTGTTTTTATAGCAGAACGTGCAATGATGATTTTAGCATCACTCTTCACTTTAGTATCTAAGTTAGAATTTGCCAATACCTTTTCGGCATAATTTTCAGCACTAGAATAATCCTCTGTTTGGTAATACGCATTCATTAAGTTAGACTGCGCATACAATACATTCTGAGGGTAATCTGCTTCAGCTTCTAAAGTTTTTAAAACCGGAATCGCTTGAGACCAGTTAGAATCTTTCAGGTAAATTTCGCAAAGTTTTACTGTTGCCTGCTCTGTATATTCACTTCTTGATGCATCAACAACATATTTGTAATGTGGTTGAGCGGTTTCAAATAAACCCTTTTTGTAATATAATTGTGCAATGTAGAAATGCGACTTTAAAGCATGGATACCATTAGGAAACTGATTTAAATATTTATTAAACTGACGAATGGCATTATCTGTATCATTTTCTAAATAAGGTTTCTCTGCTGCTAAGTACATGGTGTTATCCAACTCTACATCTGACACCTCAACATAATCCAAAGACTTTACCCAAGCTGCATACTCATCTACTCGACCTAAATCGATATAAATTAAACGCGCTGTAGAAACCGCTTGAACAGCTTCACCAGAACCTGGAAAATCGGATGCAACTTTTTTAAACTTGGTTAATGCACGCTCATTGTCATTGGCATTGTAATACACCAACCCTTGACGTAATAACGCTTTTGATGTGAAAGCACCACGTTTGTATTCCGAATTTAATCGGTCGTACATTTGCATTGCTTTGTCTGTCTCATTAGACTTTACATAAGAGTTTGCTAACTCGTACATAGCATCGTCTCGTAATGCTGATCTAGGATATGCTTCAATAAATGAATTTAGTTCTGAAATTTTAGTTGAACTTTTGCCCAAATATCCATTACTCATCGCCTTTTGAAATGCTGCGTAATCGGTTTCTATTTCATTAATCTGAATGGCTTTATCATAGGCATTGATGGCATTTTGATATTTACTCGACACGAAATATCCATCTGCCAATCTTAAATACGCATCGTTTCTTCGTGGTCTATCGCTAGAATTTTTATCAATAAATTTTTGAAAATAGGTTGATGCGTTTGAGTAATCTTTCAACTTGAAATACGTGTAAGCTAAATTGTAATCTAAGTTTTCATTCTCAGATAATCCTGAAGCTTCAGACATACCTGCAAATTGTTTAAACCCAATTAACGCATCATTATAATTGGTTAAATTATATTCGGTTTCGGCTTTCCAAAAAGTAGCTTTTGCTACAAAAATAGGATCTCTTGGTTCTTTTAATGAGTTATTAAATAGCTCTAAAGCTTCACTATACTTGGTTTCATTATACAATTCAATTCCTCTTAAAAAAGCTACTTTTTGATAGGCAACTTTGTTCTCAAAACTATTTTTGCCTTTTAATAACTCTAAGGCTTCTTTGTAGTTTTTTGATGTGATGTAAGAATCAATCAGCAAGGTTTCTATTTCTTCTCTGTAGCTTGTATCTGGATATTTATCTAAATAGCCTGCTAATACTTTCGGTACGGATTGGTAAGGGTTACCAATTTCGTAACTAATCTTAGCATAGTTTAACCAAGCATCTTCCTGAATTTTTAAATCATAATCCATTTCAGATGCATTTCTAAAGGCGTTTAATGCTTCTTGTTTTTTTTCTAGGTTTATATAACTTTCACCTAAATGATAGTAAGCGTTTTGAGCAACAGCGTTGTTTCCATCTATGATTTTATTGAATTCTGAAATGGCTTTTTCAAAATCGTTTTGCTTGTAATATGTGTAACCTAACTGGTAATAATCTGTATTACTCCACTTTCCTTTTTTGCCTTCATAATCTTGAAGGTACGGAATGGCTTCTGTATATTTTTCGAGGTTAAAATAACTTTCGCCTATGATTTTAGACAGTTCAGACTTTTCGACACCTCTAGAACTTGGCAACTGCTCCAAAGCGAGTTCTATAGCTTTTTCAAACTTACCGAGTTTAAAGTTTAAGTCCGCTTGGTAATACGATAGCTTTTCCTTGTACTTTTCGTTATCGCTCACCTGATCGAAATACTCATTGGCTGTATCGTAATCATCGCCTTCATAAGCCATATAACCAATATAGTATTTGGCTTGTGAACCATACTCTTTAGAATCTACAACTCGGTTTAAATATTTAGTGGCTTGGGTCTTGCTTTTTGTTGAATATAATGTGTATCCATAATTAAAATTGAAACGGTCACGCTCAGTACGTGCTATACTAGACTCGTCTACTTTTTGGTACCACTTGCGTGCGTAAGCATATTTAGAATTTTCGAAATAGTAATCTGCAACATCCAAAAATGCAGTGTTTCGCTTTGTACTTGTTGGGTATTCCTCAACAAATTTTTCGATTAAATCGTCTGCGTTTCTCTGATTTAGTCGTACAGCACAATTGGCAATGTAGTACGAACAGTCAGACTTTAAAACAGCATCATCTGTATTGTACTTAATATCGTCGAACAAAGATTGTGCAGCCTTATATTGTTTATTATTGTATAGTGTTAATGCCTTTTGATAATCTTTTAACTCACTTGTATATACTGCGGATTTTTGTGCAAATCCAAGCATTGAAAACGTAAGGAAAACGATAAGTAATTGTCTTTTTAAAACTAGCATTAGAGTCGTTTTTTGATTAATATGTATTGATGATAAACTATCACTATTCAAATATACTTGAATACAAAATTTATAACGACAGAAAACCTGTATAATTATAAAGTAGCTTATGAAATGTTAAAATAACCACCCTAAGAATCGCTTAAAAATGTTCCTCTTTTTTGTCTTTTCTTCGAACACAATTCGGTAAACACCAAAATTATCAGCCGATTTTGTAGCAACTGTGTTATGTAGAGGCATTTCAAAATCTTTCAAACCCATAGGAAAAGTAATTTTTTTGTCCTTAGAAACTATTCCTGATTTAACAACTTCATTTCTATTTTCTATATCATAGATTCTATAAGAAGAACCCTTTTTAATGTTATGATTGCTGAAGTCTACTATAACATCATTACCATTTTTTTCTAATAAAGCAACATTATACTCATTTGGTCTTGAGCTTAGTTTTTGAATCTTTAGAACTGGAATGATTTCAAAATCTTTTAAATGTTTCCATTCACTGTTTTTATCTACATTGAATATTTTTTGCCAATCAGAATAATTAAAAGTCATATCTTCTATAACCCTATGACTCCCTTTCTTTCTTGTGTAGTATGAATTATTGTCTAATACAAAATTTCCATTTTCTAAAGCAGGAACAGAAGATTTATGCATATTAACATAACCAGAATAAACTGTATTATTCTTAAACTCTAGTGATTTTATATGCATTAGATTAAGACCATTGTTTCTTCCCAAAATAATATTATCTACAACCAAAATTTCTTCTACCAAAGCCCTTGCTTTAAAACCAATTGCCAAAGAAACACCAGTGCCATAATTATTTGAATCTTTAAAGTCTATGTTTTGATAAAGAACATTATTCTCTACACTTATGTTATTTGCGATATTAGTTCCCTTAGTATCGTTTGTAGCTATTATAATATTATCTCTTAAAGTCCCTGACGGTAAGCCATTATTAAAAAAAATATTATTACTTAGGTTAACGTTTTTAACAAATTCATAATCATGTCCTGAAGAAGCAGACCACACTTCTACACCTTTATAGTAATTTCCAAAAATGATGTTATTTCTAATAATTCTGGTATCATCGCTCTTATTCTGAACATACATACCTTCACCTTCTCCACGCTTTTCACTTACATATCCATTATAAAAAATTAAACAATCTTCTATTACAGAACCGCCTGTATTCTTCCATGACCCAAACCCTAAACCAGGATTATTATGTATTATAATGCTTTGAAATTTACTAACCCCTGAAAGATGATTTATTCCATCACATTTATTAAAATTAATATCTCTTATATTGCGAGAATATTCGCCTAAAAAAGTGACTTCAAAATTTTTAAAGACTACGTTGTGTCCACTTACTTCTAAAACACTTTTTAAATTACTATCAATATTTCCATTTAGGGTAACCAAATCATTTTTATACCCAGAAACTGTTATAAAATTTTCATTTACAGACCTTAAAGTACTCTTGTAGCGTCCATTGTAAATTCCTTGATGTAACCAAATAATATCACCTCCATTTACACGTTCTGAAGATTGAGATAATGCTGTTTGCAAATCCCATGGATTATTGAGACTACCATCGCCATTTGGAGAACCTTTGATTTGACCATCGTCTATTGGATAGACGTGAAATTCATTTTGTGCAAAAGAAATTGCTACAAAAAACAAAAAAATATAAGTGATAGATTGTCTCATAAATTTAAGTTTTCAATTACTATGCCAAGCTCTAAATAGTATTTGGGAATTGAAATTTTACGCCATACATTTACAGATACTAAAATTATAGAAAAAATATGTCCGAAACTGTTTTACAACTTAAAAACGCAACCATCTATCAAGGTGGTAATATGGTTTTAAATGATGTTAACTTTGAAATGCAAAAAGGTGATTTTGTATACCTCATTGGTAAAACAGGAAGTGGAAAAAGTAGTTTTATGAAAACGCTTTATGGTGATTTGGAATTGACTGAAGGAGAAGGCACTATTGTTGACTTTAATCTAAGAACAATGAAAGAGCGGGACATTCCTTTTCTAAGAAGAAAACTAGGTATTGTTTTTCAGGATTTTAAATTATTACCAGATCGCACTATAAATGGTAATCTTGAATTTGTTTTGAAGGCTACTGGCTGGAAGGATAAAGACAAAATTAAAGAACGTATTGAAAAGGTTTTGGATAAAGTTGCCATGAAAACTAAAGGCTTTAAGTTTCCTCATGAGCTTTCCGGAGGTGAGCAACAGCGTATTGCCATTGCAAGAGCCCTTCTTAATGATCCAGAATTGATTTTAGCTGACGAGCCAACCGGTAACCTAGATCCACAAACAAGTATTGAGGTTATGGAAGTACTACAAGACATTAACAAAAATGGTAATACTATCCTCATGGCTACACATGATTATGCTTTGCTTTTAAAATACCCAAGCAAAACCTTAAAGTGTGATGAGAATAAGGTTTTTGAAGTGGTACAGAGAAAGAATTAATCTATGCTCTCTATTCTTATACCAACATATAATTATGATGTTGTACCTCTTGTAAAAGAAATACATAAACAAGCCAATAATAGCAATATTGAATTTGAAATAATTGTTCTAGATGATGCATCTAGTGAAATAAAATATTGTGCTGACATCTTTACTAGCTTTAAAAAAGTAAGATTAAAAGTCTTAGATAAAAATATAGGCAGAAGTGCAGCTAGAAACAAATTGGCTAATTTGTCATCTTACGATGATCTACTTTTTGTTGATGCAGGCACGTTTCCAAAATCAGAACAATTTATAAACAATTACTTAACCATTTTAGATAATGATGTTGTTATTGGTGGAATGACTCACAAAGAAGTGAAACCAAAAAAACCATTTATCCTTAGATGGGCTTACACAAAAAAAAGAGAAGCCAACAAAAAAAACAACACTTATACTTCTGCTAATTTTTTGATTAAAAAAACAATAATTAAACGCCATCCTTTTGACGAATCAATCAAAACTTATGGCTACGAAGATTTTTTATTCTTCAAAACAATAGAATCCGATAAAATCACTTTAAAGTTCATAAACAACCCCGTGATACACGATTGTGATGAAGATGCTAAAACTTTTATTAAAAAAACCGAAGAAGGACTAAAAAATCTCAAAAAATTATCAATCGAACACTATCAAATCTTTAAGGGTAGTAAAATCATAAAAGTCTATAAAAAATTAAATTTTTTAGCTTTAGATGTTATATATGGCAAAACCTTTAAATTAATTAAACCTATTATATTAAAAAATTTAAATTCTTCGAGCCCATCAATATTTTTATTTGATTTATATAAGTTAGGTTACTTTTGTAATCTAAAACAAAAAGACTAGTGCCATTTTTTTCTGTAGTCATAACAGTTTATAACAAAGCTGAGTTTATAAAAAACACTATAAATAGTGTTTTGAATCAGACATTTCAAGATTTTGAAATTATTGTTGTTAATGATGGATCAACTGATGAAAGTAAAAATATTATCGAATCTTTTAATGATAATCGTATTGAACTCATTACAACAGAAAACAAAGGAGTTTCTACAGCAAGAAACAAAGGTGTTGAAGTTGCAAATGCCAATTATATTGCGCTTTTGGATGGTGATGATTTATGGGAAAGGGATTTTTTAAAGTTTATTAAAGAAGCAATAACCAAGTATAGCAACGTTTCGATTTTTTCTACAGCTTTAGCTCATAAATATGAATACAAAATTGTTCCTGCAACCTATAACTTTAAACAAAGAAAAACCTACGAGATTCGTGATTTTTTTAAATCTAGTTTAGATCACACCATACTCACTAGTTCTAGTATAGTGTTCAAAAAAAATATTATAGAAAAAATAGGTGATTTTGATACTTCAATTGAATCTGGTGAGGATACAGATTTTTGGATAAGAATTGGAATACATTTCAAGATTGTATTTATAAATAAAATTCTTGCATACTACAACTTCGTACCCGAAAGTATAAGCAACACAGTATTTAGCGTAAAAAACAAACCCAAATACGACAAGTATTTTAAGGAAGAGCTGCAAAACAAACATTTGAAAATTTATATTGACAGAAATAGATTTCCTTTAGCTATACTTAGCAAACTCGAAAGAGACAAAGAAAGTTTTAAGTATTACAAAAGCTATATAAATCCTAACAACTTACGTTTGAGTCAAAATATAATTTTAAACTCACCAAGGTGGTTTATTAGATTATTACTTAGGATTAAATCCTTGAAAGGAGAAAAATTATATTATCCTATAAACTGATTTTTAAATTGATCGTAATCTCTAATATATTCAGCCTCGTTATAATTAGTTGAAGCCAAAACTAAGCATACTGAACCAGATGAAAAATTTTCCATCTCTCTCCAAATATTATTAGGTATGTAAAGTCCTTGTGTAGGCTTATTTAACATAATTCTTTTTCTGACATTACCATCATCTACAACAACCTCAAAACTTCCACTAAGAGCAATTAAAACAGATAGCTGTTCTTTATTAGCATGACCACCTCTGTAACTATCGTAAGGCACATCAAAAAGGTAAAATACACGTTTAATGGCAAATGGTATAGTGTCTTTTTCTATAACTGCCAATGAGCCACGTTCATCATACACTTTCGGGATTTCTATGAGTCTAATTTTGCTATCTGTTTTCATCTAATAATAAGTACTTATTTTAATATAGACTGCCATTGTTTACTTACTTCTTCTTTTGATAATTTGGCCACACTATCCTTGGCGTTAGATCTGCAATGTAAATAAAAATCTTCATCCACTACCATTCTATTCATAGCGTTTGCTAAAGCTTGCTTGTTATAATTTTCTACTAAAATCCCATTCTCTTCATTTATGACTATTTCGTTTGGCCCAGATTTACAATCTACCGATACAACGGGCACACCCAAAGCTAGAGATTCAATTAAAGCCCTCGGAAAACCTTCATACCTACTAGTTAATACTGTGAACTGTGCTGTCTTCACTACATCATACGGATTAGATTTAAAACCTAAAAATTCAACTTTTTCTTTAAGGTTTAAATTTATAGCCTTTTCTATCAGCATAGATTTATCCTCACCATCACCTAATATTTTTAGTTTAACATTGGAGCTAGGTAAAATTGATTCTGAATAAGACTCTAACAATAAACTTATATTTTTTACTCCATCATCTAAACGCCCAAAAAATAAAATATATTTTTCACTAAAATTTTCACACTTAGCCTTGTCAATTTTTAAATCTACAGGATTATATATTGTTTTGAGATTGCTGAAATTATAGTTCTCATTAAGTTTATCTTTAATAGCTAGCGAAACCGTTACAATCTTAAATGCAGATTTATATAAGATTTTACCCAAAAATCTATTAGGATTTACATATAAACTTGTTTTATAACTTCTCACACAGTAAACGAGTTTTTTAGGGCTATAAATCCATCTCGAAATAATAAACTCCTTTAAAAAACCTGTTTTGGTTCTATTATCAATTACATAATCAAAATCATTTTTTCTTAAATAATTTTTGAAAACCATTAGCCTTTGCAATCTTCCCAATACAGAGTCATTTATAGCTTTTAGTTTCCCTAAATTTAGGAGTATACCTTTGTAAGGATAATCTATTACATCTAATACAGAAATGATATGAACATCATAACCCATATCAAACAAAATTTCAGATAAAGTCGCTGAAGATCGTTCTGCTCCACCACCTCCCAAAGAAGTAACTACAATACATATCTTTTTGGTGTTGGTTTTACTCATTAACAATTATATTTGAAAAGCAAATGTAAGGATATAAATGAAGATATTACTCGTTGGGGAATATAGCAGACTCCATAACTCTTTAAAAGAAGGCTTAGAAAAACTGAATCACGATGTAAAAATTGTTGCACCTTTTGATGGTTTTAAAGCATACAATGTAGACATACTCATAACAAAAAAATACCAAAAGGGTATTGGTAAAAAAATAAAGAATATTGTATATCGTTTATTCAGTTTTGACTTGGAGTCTCAGAACATAAAAAGACAAATAATGAAACTAAAATCTAATCTAAGTGATTATGATGTAGTTCAATTTATAAATGAAGCTTCCTTTGGCTGTACCCCTAGGGTTGAAAATGATATTTTTAATGCTATTTCTTCATGGAATAAGAAGACATATTTATTGTCTTGCGGTGCTGATTATATTAGTATCGCTTATGCAAATGAAGATAATTTTAAATACTCGCTTTTAACACCATACAAAAGCGGAAAAGATAAAACTTTCATTGAACCTTATGGATTAAAGTTTTTAAATTCAGAGTTTATAAAACTCCACAAAAACATCTATAAAAAAATTAACGGTGTTATTGCATCAGATATAGATTATCATTTACCACTAAAGAATCATCCTAAATATTTAGGTTTAATTTCAAACCCAATAAATACTGACACATTAAAATTTAAAAAGCCTGTCATAAATGATAAAATTGTGATTTTCCATGGTATAAATTCGCACAATTATTACAAGAAAGGAAATGATATATTTGATGAAGCTATATCAATAATAAATAAAGCTTACAATAATCGCGTTAAAATTATAACTACTAAAAGCCTACCATACAACGAATATATTAAAAGCTATGATGAGGCACATATCTTGCTAGATCAAGTGTATGCATATGACCAAGGATATAACGCTTTAGAGGCTATGGCGAAAGGAAAGGTTGTATTTACAGGTGCAGAAAAAGAATGGTTAGAATACTATAATTTAGAAGAAGATACAATAGCTATAAATGCTCTACCAAATGCAAAAGAGATTGCAAAGAAACTTGAATGGTTAATAAAAAATCCTCAAAAAATAATTGAAATATCAATTAATGCTCGACAATTTATTGAAGAAAGACATAATTACATTCTGTCAGCTAAAAAGTATTTAGTTACTTGGAATGAGATTAAAAAATGATTATCTATAAATTATTTTGTTGTTTTGAATTGTTATTAAAGTAATTTACAACCACCATTAACACTATTATAAAATATATAATATACCTAACTAAATGTGCTATTACAACACCCTCTGTGCTAAAATAATTTATAAACAAGGTGGTAAGCACATAAAATAAGATAAGTGATATAATCTCCGTAATTACAAAGCTTTTCACCATTCGTTTTGCTAAAAATTGATGGGCTAAAATAAGACTACAAAGTCTTATAAAATCACCTAAGAGTTGCCATTTAAACAAAGGCTCCATACCTTCAAAATCTGGGTAAATAACATCTATTATTACGTTACGTAATAGATAGACCAAAGTCATACCCAACCCAAAAATTGGTAAAATTGTTTTGTAAATATTAAGAACTTCGCTTTTAAATTCTTCTTTGGTATAAATATTAGCAAATTTGGGAATGACATATAATGTAAACAATCCAGAAGCAAAAACCATATAATTTTTTGATATAAAACTCACTGCAGTCCAATAGCCTGCCTCATTAATATTTATTTTATCTTCTATAAGACTGATTATACTTAATTCTATATAGTTGAGTAAAAATGTAGAAACAAATGACATTAAGGTAAAGGCCAACAGACTATTCTTATAATCTAAGCCTAACCGTAACTTCTTAAAGTCAACAAACCGTTTTAAAACTTTTCTGAAAACAGCTACAATTACTCCTAATTGTATTACTGGCGCAATAGCTATGGCCAAAATAGCAAACTCTAAATTTACTTTGTAAAGTGCAATGACTAAAAGTATTGCTGCTAGCAGGTAACTTATCATTTCTATTCTGGCGTAGTTTTTATATTCTGATAAGCCATTAACTATACCATACAAAACTCTGTTTAAAGCAATAAAAGGCACTATAAAAGCAATAATTTTAAATACATATTTAAAATCATCAGATTTAAACAAAATTTCAGAAAAATAGCCAGACCCAAAGAAGAGCACAGTTCCTGAAATAAAAGAACCTATAAGAACAAATACTGTAGTTGTAGAAAAGAGTTTGTTTAATTCTGCCTTATTATTTTTGTGCTCAGCAACATACTTTACAATACCATTAAAAATTCCAAGAGATGAAATACTGGTTAGCATACCCATAATATTTCTAACCTGCCCTATTCTGGCAATTCCTGTTTCTCCAAAAGTTGTAGACAGCAACCATTGTGTAAAACCAGAGATAACAAGTCTTACTGTAATTACAACTGCATTAAGCGAGGTAATCTTAAGCACAATATTATCTCTAATGAATCTAGGAATTTTCATGCTCAAAATTTTTAGAATTCGTCTATTCCTTCATCATTTATAACACCAAATAATGAACTACCAAAAATAAGTAAGACTATACCAAAATGCATCAAATAGCTAAGACAATGTCCCATCACAGCACCTTTTAATCCAAAAGCATCAATGAGATATATACTAGAAAAGTACATTATAACAAATAAGAATATCTCTATGATTATAAAATGTGTAAACATCTTTTTAGCTAGGAATTTATAAGCAATAACCATAGACATTACACGCATAAAATCACCTAGAATCTGATAACCCATTAAATCTTCTATCGGTCTAAATTCTTCAGTAAATAATAAAGTAACCAACAAACTTCTACTCAGGTAAATGACACCTAATATTAGTGCGAAAACAGGAAGAACAGTTTTATAAAAACTAAACACTTCTTTTCTAAACTCGGTTTGAGTTTTTAATTCAGCAAATCTAGGCAAAATGTATAATGCCATTAATGAGTTAATAAACATGAGGTAATAATCTGAAACCCTTGTTACAGCTGTCCAATAACCAGCCTCTTTTATGCCTATTTCAGAAATAAGATAATTTCTAATAATAATATATACTATTGGCAGTGCGATTGTAGATACCAATGCCATAATCATATTTGGACTTAAGTTTCTGAGCACAGAAATCTGAATATCAGTTATGTTTATTATTGACATTAAATTTTTTCTAAAGGCAATTCCCACTATCGTAATGAGAAGATTAAGAGCAGGTGTAATAACTACTGCGATTAATGCGCCATCAATATTTTCTTGCTTTATTAAAAGAAGCGTAACTAACAGACCTAATATTTGACCTGTAATATTTATGACCAATAAGATCCTATACTTAGAAAAGCCATTCATTATGGCAAATACATACATATTTAATGAATAAAACGGAAGGACTATCGCCATCGTTTTGATGACATAAACATAATTGTTATTGAAAAAAATTAGTTCATTAATAAACTCAGCATTGTAGTAACATAAAAAAGCCAATATGAGTGATGCAAAAAAACCAAAATAAAATACAGTAGATAGCGTGTTGGTTAATTCTTTTACGTTGTTTTTATACTTACCAATGAGTTTAACAAAACCATTGTAAAGACCAGCTATTGATATGGATTGTATGGTACTAAGAAAGTTTCTTAAATTGCCAATAAGCGACATACCTTCAGGTCCTATAAAAACTGCTATAAACTTTGATATGAGAATTCCTGCAAGAATCTTAATACTAATATTGGCAGTATTAAGACTAGCGGCTTTTACTAAAACTTCATTATTTATGTAGTGAAAAAACTTTTTCAATTAATAAGCATTTATAACCTTAATCACGGTATTTACTTCTTCATCAGATAACACTGGACTTATTGGCAAACTTATAACTCTTTTATGAATTTGTTCGGTTATAGGAAGTTTTAAATCAGAAAATCTTTCTAAGGCCTTTTGTTTATGAGGTGGAGTTGGATAGTGAATCAACCATCCTATCTTGTTTTGATTTAAATAATTTACAAAATTGGCTCTATCATCTACTTCAACCACAAATGCATGAAATACGTGATTTTCAGAACCATCATAAAAAGGCAAAATCAATTTGGGGTTTTTTATCTTTTCAAGATATCTTCTCGCTATATTTCGCCTTTTTGCATTATCAGCATCTAAATATTTTAGTTTGACACTTAAAAAAGCAGCTTGTAAATCATCAAGCCTACTGTTATATCCAATAACTTCGTTTTCATATTTTATTTTGCTACCATAATTCCTCAAAAGCAAAATCGTCTCGTACAATTCTTTATCATTAGTTGTTACTGCACCTCCATCACCTAAAGCACCCAAATTCTTACTTGGGTAAAAGCTAAATGCAGCTGCATGTCCTAAATTTCCGGCTTTTATATTATGTTTCGAAACAGCACCATGTGCTTGGGCAGCATCTTCAATTAATAATAAATTATGTTTGTCTGCAATGAATCTCAATCGTTCTGCTCCTGCTATTTGACCATACAAATGTACAACTACAATGGCCTTAATGTCTTCAGTTAATTTAGGCTCTAAATCTTCGCCAGAGAGGTTATAAGTTTCACTATTAGGTTCAACTAAAACAGGTTCTAATTGCGCATGTAGAATAGATAGAATGGTTGCTATGTAGGTATTAGCAGGCACAATAACTTTATCTCCAACTTTAAGTCTTCCTATTTCTATATAGCCTTTTAGAATAAGAGTTAATGCGTCTAAACCATTCGCAGTCCCAATACAATAGTCTGTACCGCAATAGTTGGCAAATTCGTTTTCAAATGTCTTAACATTAGGACCAAGTATATAATACGAAGTGTTCAAAGATTGGGCAAATGATGCCTTAAGCTCTTCTCTGAATCTATCATTAATTTTATGTAGGTCTAAAAATTTAATCATGTATAAAGATTCTCTAAGAGTTTATAGTTTTCTGTATCAATCTTGTAGAATCCTTGGGTTGTAGAGCGCGCTCCGAAACCTTCTTTCCAATATTGCAACCCTTCATTTATATTTTGACCGTCATTTTCATTAGAAATACCAAAGTTAAAATAAGATTTATCAGCAAAAACCCCCTCTAAAAGATAATGATGTAAAAAATCTAAACTTCCTAGTGTATTTTTATCTGCATTCCCAGAAATATACTGGCTATGTGCTACATGTTTTGTTTCAAAAATTGTAGTACCAGCTACAATTATATCATTGTGGTATACATTAAATTGTCTTATTTTATCTGGAAATCTGGATTTTAAAAGCTGTATTTCTTCTAAGGTATGGACAGGCTTTACATCATGCTTGTTATCTAAATTGGGCATTAATATTTCATTCCAAAACTCTTGAAATTCATCAACTTCTTCAACGATGAGATTATTTTTCTGACCTCTTTTGTAACCGTTTTTTCTACTTCTATTATAACATTTAAACTTGATGTCTAAAGTAGAATGCATATCCATACGTTGTAGTTGTGCCTTTAGTTTAAAACATAAATAAGCTAATGGATTATTGGTCTGGTTATCCAAAAAAACAAAGGGTAACTCTTTTATGACAAGATTTTTTATTCCATTTCCTGCCAAATACTCTAAAACTGTTTTTAAAATACTTATAGCATCTTGACTTTTTAAACTCGATTTGTATATCAATCCGCCATAAGTCAAACCTTGATGAGAATGCACAATATTTTTGTCCTTATTTGCTGGTATCAATGCTATTAATTCATCATCCTTATATAACATTAAGGAATAATCTTGAAACCTATCACTATGATAGTCCATAAAATCTCTAAGGAATAAAAATGTTTGTTGGTTACTTCCTAGAGTAAATGTATCCCAATCATTTTTATGAGATGGTTTATATTGTAAAACCTTGAAGTTTTGCATCTATCAAAAATAATCTTAATTATTTATTTAACGATTTAGTGATAGATTTTTTGAAATAAAATATGCTATTTCTTCTTAATTAAATAAAACATATTAACACCCAAAATAGCTGCATTTGCTATAATAATAGGCAACCCAACTCTTAAAGTTGGCATTAGAAAACCATAAATAATAAACAAAATACAGCCTGTCATATTAACTAATCGTAATTTATTTACATCTTTCATTGTGAAAGAAATCAGCACCATTAAAGATGCTAAATATCCTATATACTCAGTCTCTGTGATTCCAAATAGTTCCATATCACTTTAAAAAAATAAAAGAGAAATGTTTTAAAACATTTCTCTTTTGTTAGTTATAATAAATTAGTCTTTACAAACTCTTATTTCGCTTACGATCTACCTCTTTCAATAAGATTTTACGCAATCTTAAATGATTTGGCGTTACCTCAACGTATTCATCCTTTTGTATGTATTCTAAAGCTTCTTCTAATGAAAACTTAATTGCTGGCACAATCTTAGCTTTATCATCTGCACCTGCAGAACGTACGTTACTCAACTTTTTGGTTTTTGTTACGTTAACTGTCATATCATCACCACGAGAGTTTTCTCCAATAACTTGTCCTTCGTAGATATCTTCTCCTGGGTCGATAAAAAACTTACCTCTTTCTTGTAATTTATCAATAGAATATGGTATTGCAGTACCGTTTTCCATAGATACCAAAGAACCATTTTGACGCTCTGGGATTCCACCTTTTAATGGTTGATATTCCTTAAAACGGTGTGCCATAATAGCTTCACCAGCTGTTGCAGTAAGCAATTGATTACGTAAACCGATAATACCACGAGATGGTACTATAAACTCACAAACCATACGGTCGCCTTTAGCTTCCATACTTAGCATTTCACCTTTACGCATTGTTACCATTTCAATGGCTTTACCAGATACGTTTTCTGGTAAATCAATGGTCATTTCCTCAAAAGGCTCGCATTTTACACCATCAATTTCTTTGATGATTACTTGTGGCTGACCAATTTGAAGCTCGTAACCTTCACGACGCATAGTTTCAATCAATACAGATAAGTGCAATACACCACGACCAAATACCATAAATTTATCAGCACTATCAGTTTCCTCTACTCTAAGCGCTAAGTTTTTTTCCAACTCTTTAGTTAAACGGTCTTTAATATGACGAGATGTTACATATTTACCATCTTTACCAAAGAAAGGCGAATCGTTAATGGTAAATAACATACTCATTGTTGGCTCATCTATAGCAATGGTTTTTAAACCTTCAGGATTTTCAAAATCTGCAACAGTATCTCCAATTTCAAAACCTTCTAAACCTACAATAGCACAAATATCTCCTGCTTGTACTTCTTCTACTTTTAAACGGCCTAAACCTTCAAAAGTATGAAGCTCTTTAATTTTACTCTTTACAATTGAACCATCTCTCTTTACCAAAGAAATTGGCTGACCAGCCTTTAACGTTCCTCTAGTTAAACGACCAATAGCAATTCGTCCTGTAAAGCTTGAAAAATCTAAAGACGTAATCAGCATTTGAGTTGTACCTTCTTCTATTTTAGGTTCAGGAATATGTTCAATCACCATATCTAATAATGGCTCTATATTTTCAGTTGGCTTTTGCCAATCTTCACTCATCCAGTTTTGCTTTGCCGAACCATATACTGTCGGAAAGTCTAATTGCCACTCTTCAGCACCAAGCTCAAACATCAAATCAAAAACTTTTTCGTGTACCTCATCTGGTGTACAATTTTCCTTGTCTACTTTGTTTACAACAACACAAGGTTTAAGCCCTAAATCAATTGCTTTTTGCAATACAAAACGCGTTTGAGGCATTGGTCCTTCAAAAGCATCTACCAAAAGCAACACGCCATCAGCCATATTTAATACACGCTCTACCTCACCGCCAAAATCGGCGTGACCAGGTGTATCAATAATATTGATTTTTGTGTCCTTGTAAACCACAGAAACGTTCTTAGAAGTAATAGTAATACCTCTTTCACGTTCTAAGTCATTGTTATCAAGGATTAGATCTCCTGTATTTTCGTTCTCACGAAACAATTGACAATGGTACATAATCTTGTCTACCAAGGTAGTTTTTCCGTGGTCTACGTGAGCAATAATTGCAATGTTTTTAATCTTCGTCATAACTGATGCTGATTTTAAGCGCGCAAAGGTACATCATATTCCTTTCAAATCGTTAATTATATGTTATATTTTAAAAATGAGACAATTTCAGTTTGTATCTTGTCGTTATAGAATTGATTAATAGTAAAAGCCTTTTCATCAACCGCTAATTGGGCTATTTACGTCTGAACCCTAAAATTTGAAAACAGATGAATGCAATTAGCAAGTACACAAAGTTTATACCTTACTTATATTTTTTATCAGTAATTTCTTTTTGGTTTACTCATATTAACAGAAGCGAAGGATTATCTGCTTACCCAATTTTATTATTCGGTATTCCGTTTTTATGGCAACTTATAAAGCCTAATAGAAAACTTAATTTTTCACTAGGCATTATATTTGTTTGCCTATCTTCTTACTTAATACTTGCCTATTTGTTTAATATACTTAACATTATGAACTGGTCAGAATCAGCTCAACGCTTATTATTTTATGGTGGTGTTTTAGTTTTTGGAAACTTTATAATGTCGCTGTGGATTATACGAAATAGTATTAAAAAGGTGTTTTAAAATGTTATCTTTGTGGCTTAACATTTAAGTCTTAAGCTTTGATAACAGTTCCAAAATTAAAACACATTGATTCGAACAATTTCTTTTTGCTTTGTGGCCCTTGTGCCATTGAAGGAGAGGATATGGCACTACGTATTGCCGAAAAGGTAGTTTCAATAACTGATAAGCTACAAATTCCTTATGTATTTAAAGGTAGCTTTAAAAAAGCCAATCGTAGTAGGATTGATAGTTTTACAGGAATTGGAGATGAAAAAGCATTAAAAATATTAAAGAAAGTTTCGGATACTTTTGATATCCCAACTGTAACAGACATCCATGAAGTTTCTGATGCTGCTAAAGCTGCTGAATATGTTGATGTTTTACAAATTCCTGCTTTTTTAGTGAGACAAACAGATTTAGTTGTTGCGGCTGCTAAAACAGGTAAGGTTGTAAACCTTAAGAAAGGGCAGTTTATGAGTCCTGAATCGATGAAACACGCTGTACAAAAAGTAAAAGATTCTGGTAGCGATAAAGCTTGGATTACCGATAGAGGCACTATGTTTGGGTACCAAGATATGATTGTAGATTTTAGAGGTATACCAACCATGCGTCAATATGCACCTACAGTTTTAGACGTAACACACTCTTTACAACAGCCTAACCAAAGTGTTGGAGTTACTGGTGGACGACCAGACATGATTGAAACTATTGCCAGAGCTGGTGTGGTTAATAATGTAGATGGATTATTTATAGAAACTCATTTTGATCCTGCAAATGCGAAAAGTGATGGTGCAAATATGTTACATTTAGATAATCTTGAAGGGTTGCTAACGCGTTTGGTTGCGATTAGGACAACCGTTAATTCTTTATAATTTACTTTTGTAATGAGACATTAGTTGTTAAATAGCAAATCAACTGTTTATGATAAAACCATTAACTTCTTTGCGATTTGTGTTTGCATTGATGGTTTTTGTCTCGCATCTTAGCTTTGTAGAAGAAAAAGACAGTACTCTAGCTTCTCTATTTAATAATATATTTTATGAAGGTTACATAGGTGTAAGCTTCTTTTTTATTCTGAGTGGCTTTATACTCTCTTACAGATACCAAAATGAATTGCTAAATGGTAAAACATCTAAAAAATCGTTTTATAATGCTAGAATAGCAAGAATATTTCCTTTGCATTTGTTAACTTTTCTAATAGCTATACCTTTAACATTTTATGAATTTGCACAAAACAAACTTCTATATAGCTTACAAGCATTAACAAACGTCACTTTAACACAAAGCTTTGTTCCAAATAGATTTATCTATTATTCGTTTAATTCACCATCTTGGAGCATTTCAAACGAAATGTTTTTTTACCTTCTTTTCCCTCTAATTATGGTATTCTTTTCAAAATATAAACAATACCTCAAGGCTTTTATACCATTAATAATAATTCTCATACCTGTTTTATCACTAACAATTCCTGAAACTTATCATCATCAACTATTTTATATAAACCCTTTATTTAGGATTGTTGATTTTATTATTGGGATACTTTTATACATAGTTTTTAAACGTTATGAAGAGACGAAAACGCAAATCAATTTCACCTATTTAGAGATTACAACAATTCTGTTATTAGTTTTATTTATAGCATTCCATAAATTCATTCCAGAAGTTGCGAGATATTCCTACTATTATTGGATACCAATGAGCTTATTAATTATTGTATTTGCATTTCAAAAAGGAGGCTTATCAAAGCTAATATCACACAAAGTCTTTATGCATTTTGGACACATTAGTTTTAGTTTTTATTTATTCCATCAACTAATAATTAGATATACATTAAAAATCAATTCTAAGTTTTTTAATTTTGAGAACGACATATTACTTGTAATCTTTATGTTTATAATGACTGTTATAGTTAGTCATTTTAGTTTTATTTGGTTTGAAAAACCAATGAATAGATACACAAAAAATCTTTTACAAAAACTAAAATTAGGCTTTAAAACTATTTAATAACTATGACAATTCGGTTTTTATTTTTTCTTACCGAGAATAAGCTTAAAAGGATTTGTATTAATTTCTAATTGTTTTTCTAGTACATAGACTATTACCTCGTCGTTAATATCTTCTACTGATTTAAAACGTAATGAGCGAATAGATTTTCTATTAGCATCAATAAAATGCTCTGTATATTTTTCTAATTTTTCAAAATGCCAAAAGGCAAAATCCACATAGTCTTTAGATTGGTTAAGGAAACATATAGGAATACCGTTATTATAATAAAATGGAATTCGCCATTTGTAAAGTAGTTCTGCATTTGGCAGCACTGCTTCAATGATGACTTGAAGTTGTAGTAAAATAGATTTATAGGGCTCCTCTTGTTTTAGGATATAGGCTTCTGAAGGATTCAAAATTGGAATAATTTTTGACTAATTTAGTAATATGAGAACAATCTTACTAGCCATATTTTTATTTTCAACGTGGTTTAGCTTCACACAGGACTATACTAAAATTGATTCTATAGTGTCTACATATCCCAACAAGTTTGAATCAATTGAAATATTTACAGATAAAATCAAATCAGATTTTAAAACTGATATAGAAAAGGTTAGAGCAACTTATTATTGGATATCTAATAATGTAAGATATGATTATAAAAGTGCTAATAACCAGAGAAATAGTTCTATGTCTTTCTCTAGTGAAGAAAGATTAAGTCAATATCAAAAAAACTATGCTGAGAAAGCTATGAGGAGAAGATTAGCTGTATGTGAAGGCTATTCTCAGTTATTAAAATTTAGTTTAGAAAGATTAAATATTAAATGTGTAGTTATTTCTGGTTTTGCAAAAACAACAATAAGAGATATTGGATGGATATCTAAAGATACCAACCATGCATGGAATGCGGTTTTTTTAGATAACAAAGGGCAATTAATTGATGCTACTTGGTCTACAGGTAGTAGACCAGACCGACCTAATGAATTTAGTTTTAGAGATGTCTATTTTTTAATTAATCCAAAACAACTTATATGGAGCCACAGACCTGAAAATGATAAATGGCAATTACTAAATAATGTCATTAATCAATCAGCTTTCTTTTACGCACCAATTATTCATGCTGGTTATTATAATTCTGGCTTAGAACTAACAAGAATGCAAGGACTAATTAAACCAAAAGAAAATATACAAATAGCATTCGATACAATAAATCAGGAAAATCAATACTATTATCAGTTTAGTGAAGATTCATTAAATCTAGAACCTATTACATTTGTAAAAGAAGGCGAAATGTATATCGCACAAATCCCTTACAATAAAACCAAGGGGAAAAAACTAGTCATTTTTAGTAACTATAAAGCTTGCCTATCATTTAAAATCATTTAAAACAATCCCAAAATTCCTAGAACCAAAATTGCTATACCAATTACAGCTTTAAATGGCATTAACTTCTCTGACAGTTTGCGTAAGCTTGATTCTAAAGCTGGCACTTTACCAAAAACATGAGTAAGCAACAATACACCACCTAAAATACTCACAATACCTATTAAGCTAAATTTTAAAATTGGCAGCACAACAAGTGCACCTCCAATTACGGTCTGAAATGGAGCTAAAAATCCAGCTATTTTATTAAAAAAATTACTCTCACCATCCCATTTATCTAAAGTCGCTAGTCCAAGTAATATACCACCAGAAATATTAGCTATTGTTAAAAGAAGTCCTATCATAATGTATTATTTTTTAATTCTTAAAACATAAATTTAGTTAATATCTTCTAAAATTGTTTTGTTGAAATCAAATTTATTTATTTACTTTGTATTTCAAAGTACTTTTAATTATGAGCAACGAAGACTATCTAAAAGACATTAGCGAGATTAAAAATTTAATGAATAAATCGTCTCGCTTTATATCATTAAGTGGCTTATCTGGCATACTAGCAGGAATATACGCTTTAATTGGTGCTGCTGTTGCCTATTGGTTAGTTATAAACCATAGCGGAGGCCTTCTTTACATTTTTCATGGTTGGGTATTTTGGACCTGTATGGCAGTACTAGCTATGATTGCTATTCTCAGTATAATAACTGGAATTATACTTACAACACGTAAAGCGAAACAAAATAATGAGAAAATTTGGGATAGCTCATCGCGTAGGCTCCTACTCAACTTTTTAATACCGCTTGTTGTAGGTGGTATTTATTGCCTCATTATTTTAGACCAAGGACGTTATGGACAAACTGGTGGTTTAATGCTAATATTTTATGGCCTGGCTTTAGTGAGTGCCTCAAAATATAGTTTAGGAGATATTAGATATTTAGGATATATTCAAATCGTACTTGGGTTAATTGCAAGTTATTATCCTGGTTATGGCTTTTGGTTATGGGTTATAGGATTCGGAATAATGCATATTGTTTATGGCAGTTGGATGCATTTTAAATATGATAGGATGTAGTTTACAGTTGCCATTCACAGTTTTCAGTAACTTTACATTAAATCTTGAACCTTGAATATTATTTCAAACATAAATAAACTTTTTGATCACAGAATACGACTAGGAATTATGTCTATTTTGATGGTAAATGAGTATGCTGATTTTAATACACTTAAAGAGCTGCTTGGCGCAACAGATGGCAACTTGGCAAGTCATACAAAAGCATTAGAAAATGCAGAATATATATTAGTTGAAAAACAATTTATTGGACGAAAACCAAATACCAGATACAGCGCAACAAAACTTGGTAAAGCCGAATTTAAAAAACATATTGAAGCTTTAGAAAAGCTTATCAAAAAGACATAATCGTATTTTTTTATCAATTTACTTTGTTTTTCAAAGTACTTTTAAATACCAAAAAACCATGAAACAATTTATTCTACTTGCCTCAGCACTATTCTTTAGCACTTTGTTTTACGATAAACAAATTGGGCTTAACCTTTTTTTATTCAGCTTGCTATCTGTCTTTATTCTTGCCATAAATAATAGTGACGATTTTAAGAGCAAAAAGAATATAGGCTTTGCTGGTATTTATCTTGCTACAGGACTTGCAGTCTTTTTTCATGACTCTGCTCTTGCTATTATTGCAAATAGTGTATCATTCTTTACACTCATTGGATTATTGTCTAAAAATAAATCGTCTATTTATGTAAACTGGCTCAATGGTTTATATACAACCATTGCAGGATTCTTTCATCGGAATTTCACAGTAAATGAGGCTACGCAAACTGTAGAATCAAAAAAAGAAATTGATTATGTTCACTTAGCTAAAATTATTTTAATTCCTGCAGCGATTGTCATCATATTTATTGGACTATATCAAAACGGAAACCCAATTTTTAATGAACTTATTGAAAAGATTGATTTTAGTTTTATCAACATTCAATGGTTACTATTTGCAGGTCTAGGTTATTATTTATTTTTAAATATTCACAAACCAATTGTAGTAGAACCTGCTACATCACAAGACTTAAAAACTGGTAACCTTCTATTTAAAACAAAAGATTTTTCTATTCCAGTTTTAAAACAAGAAAACCAGCTAGGCATCATACTAATTGCCTTACTCAACGTGCTTATTGTAATTTTTCTAATAACAGATATCACTTTTATTTTAACAAACGAAGAAGTTCGTGGTTCGGTTTTCTCAAGTCAAGTGCATAGTGGCATTAACGCTTTAATTGCATCTATAGTTATTGCAATAATTATTCTACTTTATGTTTTTAGAGGTAATCTTAATTTTTATAAAGAGAATAAGACGGTAAAAAACTTAGCCTTTACATGGATTATTCTTAACGCAATATTAGTGCTAAGCATTGCTATAAAAAACAGTCAATATATCTATTATTTTGGGTTAACCTATAAGCGTATTGGTGTTTTAGTCTACCTTATTTTAACTTTAACAGGACTTGTTACTACACTTATAAAAATCGACAAAACAAAAAACATTTGGTATTTGTTTCGATTAAATACAAAGGCAGCATTTATTGTATTGGTTATCGCAGCAATGGTTAATTGGGATTACCATATTACTAACTACAATTTTAATTACGCCAAATCAATGGATATTAATTATCTGATTGACTTGTCTGACAACAACACCTTACTATTAAAAGAAAAAATAGAAACTAAAGGAATTGAAAACAAAAGTATTCATCGCATTGAAGAAAAGTATAAAAACTACACTATGGAACTATATACTAATTCCTGGCAAGAGCTTCAATACGATAACTTAAAACTAAACCGCAGATAACATGGTTGCATTAATAATTTTTGGCATATCATTTATTTTGTTGGCAACTTATACCATTATAAGAATCAGTATTGCTTGTGTGTTTTGGTCCTTCAATACATCAACTGATGCTATGCAAATATTTAAACTCTGTTTCCCTTACTACATAATTACTTTAACATCGATTTGTATAGTATTTATTGTCACTTTCAACAATTCAATCCTTGTTATTTACTATTTCTCGTCAGTTTATTTTTTAGCCTTATTTCTGTGGAGAAGAAAAATTAAACCTTCTAAAAAAACTTTTGCCGTTGAACCAAATCAAACCCGTCTACCATGAACAACCTATTTAAAAAAATAAAGCACCTCAGAAAACAACTCATCATTTGGTTGTTTGAAAATTCCCAACGCATCTATACAAGAATATTTAAGCATCATGAATCATGGAACATCTCAAAATCCGATTTATTAAAAATGCCCAAACCATCTTTTGGAAGGCATTTGGGTGAATTTTTAGATAAAAACAATTTTGAACTGATTCCTAAAGTAGAACGTCACGATTGCTACCATGTACTATGTGGTTATAGCACAAAAGTTGAAGACGAAATTGCACTGCAGTGCCTGTGTTATGGCAATGGAAAACGAAGTCTTTATTTATATGGAGCCATAATACTTGGTGTTGCTATCCTACCAGACTACTATGCATACTATTACAAATCTTATAAAACTGGCAAGAACGCTAATCCTTTTCATCATTTTGATTACAAAAAACTACTACATGTTTCTATTGAAGATTTTAGGAAAGTTATTTTTTCTAAATCCCAACGTTTCCAACTTAAACTCAGCTAATCATGAAGATATTTAAAATTACACTACTCATTATCATCCTTATAAGCATTGGTGTTTTTGGCACTTATCACTGGATGAGTTTCAAAACTAGACATCAAGTTTATGATAGTGTAAACGACATTCCGAAGAACAAAGTTGGTTTATTACTTGGCACTGGAAAATATGCTGCTAGTGGAAATATTAATCTATTCTACAAATATCGAATTGATGCAGCTGTACAACTTTACAAGGCAGGAAAAATCGAATACATTTTGGTAAGTGGCGATAATAGTAGAAAAGATTATGATGAACCTACAGATTTTAAAAAAGATCTTATCTCAAAAGGTATTCCTAGAGATCGAATTATTTTGGACTATGCAGGTTTTAGAACCTTAGATTCTGTTGTAAGAGCCAAAGAAATTTTTGGTCAAACTTCCATTACAATTATTTCACAAAAGTTCCATAATCAACGTGCTATATATATTGCAAAGCAATTTGGTATTAATGCTGTAGGTTTTAATGCCAAAGATGTTTATAACGCTCATTTTAGAGAATATTTGGCAAGATCTAAAGCAAGTCTCGATTTAGTTTTTAATGTACAACCTAAATTTTTAGGAGAAAAAATCACAATTCAATAACCTATGAAACTTCAATTCAACAAATACTATTTAGCATTGGCACACGCTCTTTTTTTAATTGAGCTTGCCATAGCCTTTATTATAAAAACCGGATTTATCCGCTACACCTTTGGCGACTATCTCGTGGTTATTTTATTGTATGCAATATTTAGAGGATGCACCAATATGAGTGTGAGGGCCTCAGCCTTGGTCGTCCTCTTTATTGCTTATAGCATAGAGTTGCTTCAACTCACTCCATTCTTAGCCTACTTTAATTTAGAAAACAGTACAGCTGCAAATCTCATTTTTGGTAGCACATTTCAATTTGGAGATTTAGTAGCTTATACCTTAGGAATTATAACAGTTTTAATCATAGAATATTACAATGGAAACTATAAAAACACTCATACAATCAAAGTTTAAAACGCTATCATTAGTCATAGTTGCATTAACCTTTAGCATTATCGCTTTAATGGTAAGAATAAAACTGAATAAATCATTCTTTTACCTCTTCTTGGTTTGGAATGTCTTCTTAGCCATTATACCATACACCATTACCATGTATCTTAATACCAAACAAAACTTAAGCAAACTAAAACTCGGGTTTTGGTTTTTAGTTTGGTTAGCGTTTCTACCAAATGCTCCGTACATAGTTACAGACCTAATTCATATTAGAGTTGGCAATGACACTTGGCTTTGGCTAGATGTTTTGGTTGTGCTGTCATTTGCTTTAAGTGGGTTACTCCTCTTCTACTTATCGTTATTAGATATGCAAAAGTTGATAGTTTCAGATTTCAAAAAGATTCCTATTGAAAGCACAACAACATTCATCATCTTTTTGTGTGGTTTTGGTGTTTACCTTGGTCGATTTCTTAGATACAATTCTTGGGAAATCATCAGCAATCCACAAGTGTTAATTTCTGATGTATTTGAAATTATGGTTTCCCCATTTCAAAATTCTGAAGCTTGGCTATTTACTTTAGGATTTAGTGGGTTTTTGGTTGTTGGGTATTGGATGATGAAAAACTTAATAACAAATAAAAATGTAACTTAATCAAGAATTTTGTAGTCAAAGTTTAAAAGACATCATGAGAGTTCAAATTTTTATTATATTAATGATATTGTGCCTTTGTTGCACTAAGAACAATAATGACGAGGACAACATACATCTAAAATACTTTGGTTTTGCAATTACAGACTGCGGTACAAATTACACAAATCAGGTTGATGGTTATGTAAATCTTATTGATATGTGTCCCACGGATTTAAGTAGTATGGAGTCTAGAGTGGATTTAGCTATTACAGGCAACAACAAGGTATTAATACATTTACAAGGATTGTTTATTAATAATATTGAGGACAGTAGTTCGCCATCTGGTTTTAGATATGAGCTATTTGAAGATTATGATATCCTATTTAACGAATGGGCACAGAACAATAGCTTTATTACTGTTGAAGAAGTAGCAGCTTTTGATTTTGCAGACGAGCCTGCTTGGAACCAAATGGACATGGCTGAATTAGCCTTGATAGCAGCACGTATTAAACAAGAATTTCCAGACATTCCTATTATGGTCATTGAAGCACCAGATGTTATTGACCAACTACAAATTACTGACGATATCGATTGGATTGGGTTTGACCGTTACGGAACTTTAGACCCTAAAAATGATAACGAGTACTTAAGCCGATTAACATTGATTAAGAACAAAAGAACAAATCCAAACCAAAAATTAGTTTTTGTAATGGAATCTCAATGGTTAGATTTTTACACAGATGCAGGTTTTGAAGAAAACATCCTAATACCAATGGCTAACAGTTATTATGAACTTGCAAAATCCGAGGAAGATGCCATAGCTTTAATTTCCTATCTACTATCAAGTGGCTTTGATACGCCAGATCAAAAAGGATATTTTGATTTATTGCCTGAAGTGCAGACAGCAATTCAAAATATTGGGAACGAAATCGTCAATCAATAACTATTCTTTCCCATCCACATAATCCTGAAGATATTTAAAACGCTCTGTCAACTTACCGTCAGCAGTTGTGATTTTTGCACGTTTTAAAATACCACGTTCATCATTATTGAAAAAAGCAGGAATAACGTGCTCTACAAATGTTTCGCCAAAACCTTCGCTGGCATCTTTTGGTAATTCGCAAGGCAAGTTATCTACAGCCATAACAGTAATGGCTTCTTTGTCATCAAAAGCAACTTCTTGCTCAGTTTGTGGATTGTAACCATAAAAAGGATCTGCTATGGTTGAAGGACGAATGGTTGAAGCCACAGGACCATCAATATCGCAAGATACATCTGCTACTAAATTAATTCTAAATTCAGGATGCTTGGCATCTTCTGTTGTAAACAAATATGGTGCATTATTGCCGTAAAAATGACCTGCTATAAAATAATCCGTTTGCTTGGCATAAGGCATAAAATTACTCTCATAACCTGTTGGGTCTTTATAGAATTGTTGCTTATTTCCAACTTTACCATCCTTGCGTTTGGCATATTCCATTACATCTGCCATAACGTAAACTGGCTCTGTAAATTCAGATGTTAGATATAAAGCATCGCTTACTTCTTTTATACCCAAATAGTCTAAAATTTCTTTAGCTCCATAGGCTACTTTTCCTGTTCCTGTAAGTAAGATTTTTATATTTGGAATTGTGATTTTATCCAATTCAGCTTTTACTTCTTCTAAATCCGCAAGGGTTTCTACTTTTGGTAAATTGAACAAACCATCTCTAAGTCCTAAAACCCTAAAGCCGTTGTAGGCTCCAACCAAACCAGCATAACGTCCAAAACCTATTAGTCTTGCTCCACTCTGCTTTACTATGGTTTCGTGGTCGTACATTTCAATATTTTTCTCTAGCATTGCTTTAAGCAACTTACGGTTGTACGGCTGCTTTTTTATGGTATGTGAAAAATAGAAGTACTTTTTATTCGGAATTAAATTTTCAACAGGAACTTCCTTTACACCAATCATAACATCTGCATCAGACACATCATCTGTAACTGTAAATCCTAATTTGGCATAAGCCTCATCTGGAAACACACGTATATCGGAAGACTCAACAACAAACTCAGCTTCCGGAAACTTTTCTCTGGCTTCTACTAAAGTTTCTGGTGAGAATACAACACGTCTGTCTGGTGGATTTTTACGTTCTTTTATGATGGCGAATTTCATACTGATGCGGATTTGTTAAACTGTTTATCCGTTTAATTGTTTTTTGGTGACTGAAAACTGACACTTCAAACTATAAACTGAAAATGGAATAATTTTTGCACGAAAATAAATGGATTTAAGAGGTTGCACAACTTTTTTTGTAACTTCGCGCTCCTTTACCTTTAAAATTTTGGGGTCGACTGGTTTTGACAGCGAGACTAATTAAATGGTAAGCACGTCGTGTAATGGTTTTGAAACACGTAAAAGGCTAGACCAAATTTTAAACGGCGAGAATAACTACGCTTTAGCTGCTTAATCTGAATTATAGTAAGATTTCAAGCTATATTCCTACAAGGTAGGAAGGCTAAATGTCTCCAGAAAGCCTTGGTTAGTGGCGTTCTTTTTAGAGGCATCGTAAAAATTGACTAAGATTGGGTAGTGCTTTGATGCCCTTTCGAGATTAAGAAGCTAAGTGTAAAGTAGGCTGTCTTTAGCCAGCTTTGCATCGAAAACCTAAGAATAGACTAAACGTGTAGAAAGCCCTTTGGTTACTTGTTTGGACGAGAGTTCGATTCTCTCCGACTCCACAAAAACCCTTTTAACTATATGGTTTTAAGGGTTTTATTTTTATGTAATCAAAATACAAATTCTTCGACTATCTTTACATGAAAAAAGCTATGCTCACCTGGAAAGACATTATAAATTTTGCAGTTAACGGTAACCTAACTCCAGATCAACGTGTTGAAAAATTGGATAAAGAGTGGAAAGACCAATTAACACCAGAACAATACAGAATTACAAGACAAAAAGGAACAGAACGTCCTCACAGTGGTGCACTATGCACAACTTATGAGGATGGCAAGTATAATTGTGTATGTTGCAATACTCCTTTATTTGACTCTACCATAAAATTTAGCTCTGGTACAGGTTGGCCAAGCTTTACCCAACCTATTAAGGAAAATGCTATTAAGTATGAAAAAGACACTTCTTTTGGAATGGTACGCGTAGAAGTTATGTGCAATACTTGTGATGCGCATTTGGGCCATGTATTTCCCGATGGTCCTGAGCCAAGTGGTCTGCGTTATTGTATTAATTCAGAATCTATGGTTTTAGAAAAAGAGAACACAAATGAGTAAGAATATACAAATAGCTACTGTTGGCGGAGGATGTTTTTGGTGTACCGAAGCTGTTTTTGAGGAAGTTAAGGGTGTTGAAAAGGTTGTTTCAGGTTACATGGGAGGCAATGTTCCTGGCAGACCAACCTACAGAGAAGTTTGTTCAGGTTTAACAGGACATGCTGAAGTGGTACAGGTTACATTTGATACTAATGTAATTTCATTTCAAGATATACTACTAATTTTTATGACAACGCATGACCCAACAACGTTAAATCAGCAAGGTGCAGATAGAGGTACGCAATATCGTTCTGTGATTTTTTATCATAACGAAGAACAGAAAAAAACCGCTAAACTTATTCTTAATGAATTAGCGGCTTATTTTGAAAAGCCTATAGTAACAGAAATTACTGAAGCTCAAACATTTTTTGAAGCTGAAAAAGAGCATCAGGATTTCTATAAAAATAATCCTGATTACGGCTATTGTACCTTTGTAATAGACCCTAAATTATCTAAATTACGTAAATTACATTCAGATAAATTAAAAGATGTTTAGAATATATCTTATAGGAATTGCCATACTTGTAATTGCTATTTTAGCCAATGGTATTGTCTTAAAACTGGGTATAAAATCATGGTACGATTTTATTGATTTAATTTCAAATGACGGATTTTCAGCCTTTAAATCCTTAACATTTATAGATGCCTTATGGTTGTTCTTAGGCTACCCAATGGTTTTGGGCTTTGGCTATTGGCCTGGTGACAAACTTTACAATTTTATTTTTTAATGAATACTGTTTTAGCGTTTACAAATTCCATAATACCTTCTTTAGAAAGTTCTCGTCCATAACCTGAAGCTTTGGTTCCACCGAATGGTAATCTAGGGTCGGATTTTACAAGTTCGTTGATAAAGAATGCTCCATCTGCGATATCGCCTATTCGTTTTTTGGCTTTATCTGTATTTTTAGTAAACACCATACTTCCTAAACCAAATCTAGAGTTTGATGCCATATCATAAGCCTCATTTTCATCTTTTACCTTTATAATTGCAGCTACAGGACCAAAAACCTCTTCTTTAAAAACTGGCATTTCTGCAGTGACATTTTCCAAAATTGTAGGATGATAGAGTGCATCTTCACGTTTATTTCCATAAACAACTTTAGCACCTTTGTCTAAAGATTTTTTGACTTGTTGTTCTACTTCTTCAGCCAAGCTAACAGAAGCCATTGTTGCTACTTCTGTCTTGTCTTCCTTTGGATTTCCTACGACATAAGACTCTACTTTGGCTTTAAATTTAGATAAGAATTCGTCATAAACATCCTCAACAACTATAAAACGCTTGGCTGCGATACAACTCTGACCTGCGTTTTGCATACGTGCCCAGGCCATTGTGGCTATATGCTCATCTAAATCTGCATCCTTAAGAACGATGCAGGCATTATTTCCGCCAAGTTCTAAAACTGCTTTCTTCAGGTTTTTACCTGCTATTTCAGCAATTTTACGACCTGCTCCTTCGCTTCCTGTAAGACTTACAGCTTTTACAATATCATCTTCTATAATGGTTTCAATCTGATCGTGTGAAACCAATAAGGTTTGAAAACAACCTTTAGGAAAACCTGCATCTTCAAACAATTTTTGAATTTCCAACGCACACTGTGTAGTACTTGACGCGTGTTTTAACAGCGTTGTGTTACCAGCCATAAGCGTTGGTGCTGCAAAACGCATTACTTGCCAAAACGGATAATTCCATGGCATAATTGCTAAAATAACTCCCAACGGATCGTAACTGATAAAGCTTTCTTCAGCATCGGTCTCTATTAATTGATCAGCTAAAAAGTCTTCTGCATTTTTAGCATAAAAATCACAAACCCAAGCGCACTTTTCGATTTCAGCAATACCTTGAGTTATCGGTTTACCCATTTCATCAGTCATTAGTTTTGCATAGCTTTCTTTTCGTTCAATCAAAAGTTCTGCAACTTTAGACATTAAGTTGCTCCTATCTTTAATTTCAATTGTTTTCCAACTTTGAAATTGCTCATCTGCCAGATTTAACTTTTGTTTTAAATCAGTATCACTAATTAGATTATATGTTTTTAATTCTTCTTGTGTGTACGGATTTATCGTTGTTATTGTGCTCATAATTTTTCTTTTTAAAATAAGAGATTTTTGAATTCTTAAAGCACAAACCCTGACATTTAGTATAACTTTAGTATTTTGAAAGCTAAATGTTAATTAAATGGAAAAGACGGTTTCTGAAGCTATAGCGTATAGAAGATCTACGCGAGTATACAAAGATGAAGTTATTGACACAAACAAGGTAAAACAATGTTTAGTTAATGCCTCTTTAGCACCTACTAGCAGTAATCTTCAACTTTGGGAATTTTATCATATCACCAATAAAGATGTACTAGAAAAAGTAGCAAAAGCATGCTTTAATCAGAGTGCAGCAAAAACAGCGCAGCAATTAGTTGTTGTGGTCACCAGAAAAGATCTATGGAGACAACGCGCTAAGGCCAATGTTGCTTTTTTAAATAAGGTATATGATAAAGAAAATCTAACTGAACGAGAAGCAAAACGCAAAAAGATGGCTACCAACTATTATAAGAAATTAATACCAACTGTATATGCCGACTTTTTTGGTTTTCTAGGAATTCTAAAATATGGAGTCTTTCAGATTGTTGGACTTTTTAAACCTATTTATAGACAAGTTAGACAAAGCGATATGCGTATTGTAGCACATAAAAGTGCAGGATTGGCTGCCCAAAATTTTATGACCAGTATGGCTGCTATTGGTTATGATACTTGCCCTATGGAAGGTAGCGATACACTTAGAGTAAAACGTATCTTAAATCTTCCTAGAGGTGCTGAAATCAATATGATTATTGGCTGCGGCATTAGAGACGAAAAAGGCATCTACGGTCCTCGCTTTAGAGTTCCGTTTGAGGATGTCTATTTTGAAGTATAATTACTTCTTAAAATTCTCTAAACCGGTTTTCAACCATTCGTGATAAGCATCAGCATCTGGCTCGTATGCTTTTGTAGAATTTAGCAATTCAAAATTATGATCTAGCAATGCATAATATGGCTGAGAGTTATTCTTAAAATTAATGGTTTGTAGTGTTTGCCACTTGTCACCAACAGTTTCAATATCCTTTACCGTTCCATTACTTCTTAAGTATTGAAACTGCTCATCTTCTGGCAATTTCTTTTTATCATCCACATAAAGTGAAATGATAACATAGTCTTCCATTAAAATATCATATACTTGGGATGTACTCCAAACTTGTTCTTCCATTTTACGGCAATTTACACAAGCCCAACCTGTAAAGTCTAAAAGAATAGGTTTGTTTTCTGCCTTAGCTAATGCCAAACCACTTTCTAAATCTTTATCGCAATTAAGGTCTAAAGGACACTCTGATGTTTTTTCATAAATGCTATAAAACATTGGTGGAGGAAAACCACTGAGCAGCTTTAAATTTGCCCATTTTGTGTTTGTCAATCCTGGTATTAAGTAAATGACAAAGGCTATTACTAAAAACGCAGTAGTTAACCTTCCTTTACTTAATTTTTGTAATGGACCATCGTGTGGAAACTTAATTTTCCCAAATAAATATAAGGCCAAACCAATACCAATTATTATCCAAATTCCTATAAATATTTCACGTTTTAAAAGTCCCCAATGCTGCACTAAATCTGCATTAGATAAAAATTTAAGTGCTAATGCTAATTCTATAAATCCTAAAACAACCTTTACCGTGTTTAACCATCCTCCTGATTTTGGTAAAGAATTTAACCACTTTGGAAACATTGCAAAAAGCGTAAACGGCAAGGCTAATGCTAAACCAAAACCACTCATTCCCATGGTAAGTTGAGTGGCTCCACCATCTGCAGTTAACGAACTACCTAATAATGTACCTAAGATAGGACCTGTACATGAAAATGACACTATAGCAAGTGTTAGTGCCATAAAAAAGATGCCTATAAAACCACCTATTTTATTTGCTCGACTATCCATAGCAGCACTCCACGATTGTGGTAGGGTTAATTCGTAATATCCAAAAAAGGAAAATGCGAATCCAATGAAAATAGCAAAGAAGATAAGGTTAAGCGTCACATTTGTTGAAATGTTATTTAGAATTCCAGGATCTAAAGTATCTAGTAAATGAAAAGGAATACTTAATAATGCATAGATTAAAAAGATGAAGAATCCGTATAATAACGAGTTGAACAAGCCTTTTTTCGGATCACCTGCACTCTTTGTAAAGAATGAAACCGTTAATGGAATCATAGGAAATACACAAGGTGTTAACAACGCTATTAAACCACCTATAAAACCTAGAAAAAAGATAGACAAGTTACTTTTCTCCTCAATAACCTCCTCTTCATAATTATCCCAACCTGTTACATTTAGGTTAAGACCTTCTGATAATTGTTTACTTTTTTCGTCAATTACAATGTCTTCCTTAACGATTTCTGAACCGTCTAAAGAAAAATTAAATAAAAAATCACCAGGTATACACTTAGAGTCATCGCAAGTTTGATAATCTACTTTAACGTCAATCTGTTTTAAATCTTTATTGATAAGGCTTACCCTTTGCTTAAAAACAGCTTTATCTTTAAACTTTTTTACTTCTTCTTGAAAAATCTTATCATAAATTGTTGGTACATCTGGCTCTGATGTTTTTCCTTCTAATTGATAGTTACCTTCAACATTTTGAAATTCAAAATAGGTTGTTGGAGCAAAGCTTTCTTCAGATGGTTGCTCTTGCGAGTATATATACCAACCTTTATCTACATTGGCTTTAAAAATTAGAATGAATTCTGTGTCTGAAACTTTCTCAACCTCATAATCCCATTTTACAGGTTCTAATTCCTGAGAAAATAAATTGAATGAAAAAAATAAGGATAGTAGGCTAAATAGAAAGACTTTTTTTGCTGTCATAAATAAAGCATTAGTACACAAATGTAATCTTTGCGCTTTTATTATTTCTTAAGAGTCGTCTAATTTATAAAAACCTTAAGAATTATGACAAAGGAATAAAAAAAACCGAACAAATGTTCGGTTTTAATTTTTATGACTTTACTTCAATTTTTAGTTTATCTGAATGCTTCCATTTAGAAAGCCCTCCTTCTAAATCATAAATTTTCTGAAAGCCTGCATCTTTAAGTTTTCGAGCACATTTTGCACTTCTTACACCACCTTTACAGTATAAAATTACAGGTTTTGCTTTATCTAATTTTGCTATATCTTCATCAAAAGTAGGAGAATTATAATCTATATTTTGAGAATTAGCTATGCGCTCTTCTTCGTGCTCTTTTGGAGTACGAACATCTACCAATTGCACATCTTCTAACTCTAGTATAGATTGCATCTCTTCTGCAGTTACAAGTTTCACCTCAGCATCTTCTATTTTGCTGTCCACGCAGCTTGTACCAAAACTAACAGCCATTAACAAACAGCCTATTATTAATAATCTTTTCATATGCAAACAGCTTTTTTAGATTAATTCTATTACTTAATGGTTACTTCTCCTTGCCAATCTGTGATACCTCCAACCAAATTATAGGCATTTTTAAAACCCAACTGATTCATTATGGCACATGCTTGTGCGCTCCTACCTCCAGATTTACAGTATACATAATAATTCTTGGCTTTATCTAATTGATCTATTTCATAGATAAAACCTTGACCTCTATATATGTCTATATGAATAGCATTTGGGATAATGCCTTCATTAACTTCATCTTGCGTTCTAACATCTAAAACAACAGAATTATTGTCTTCCTCTAGTTGTTTTGTCCAATCTTTTTGAGATAAATTCAATTTTTTAGCAATTTTAATTAGACAAAATTAACATTTCCTTATGATATAGACGTAAAAAAATCCGAAGTGTTACAACTTCGGATTTAATTTTAACATAATTTCCTCTTTTAAAGAGTTCTATTATCTCTATACTTTTATGGAACAACCTATAGCACGTGTTTCTTTAACCTCAATATCTTTTCCTTCTAATAATGCATCTACAGCATTTTCTACGTACTTAGTTTTTACTGCACTAGCATCTTTATAGTTGTCATCAATTGCTCCAATATACTTTACGATATTCCCTTTTTTTGTTTTCTGTAAGAGGTAAATATGTGGTGTTTTTGTAGCACCATATTGCGGATATATTTTTTGACCCTTATCCATCAAGTACGGAAACGTAAAACCTTTTGCTTTTGCTCTTGCCTTCATAGCTTCCATATTGTCACCAGGCTTTACATCTGTATTGTTTGGCATAATTGCAATTACAGGATAACCCTTATCAGCATACTTTTTATTTAGTGCTTCTACTCTATCCTCATAGGCTACAGCATACGGACAAGTATTACAAGTAAAAACCACAATAAAACCTTTTGCGTCTTTAAAATCTGATAAAGACACCATTTTACCGTCAATATTTTCTAAACTAAAATCGGTAGCTACATCTCCAATTTTATACCCACCTTTGTCAGTGGTTGCGGTAAAAGCAGATAGTGTAACTGTTAACACTATAACTGCAAGTAATTTTAGCGTATTCATAAGTTTATTAATTTAAAAATTGTTTCAATTCGGTTATTAATTCTTCTTTTGTAAAAGACTGCTCGTAAAATTTACGCTTACCTTTGTTGTAAATTATTGTTGCTGGTATAGCACCAGACCAATCTTTGTCTATTGCTGGTATCCATCGGTTTTGATCTACATCATCAAAGGCTACAACTTCTGACTTCAAATTTCTTTTAGCGATAAATGGTTTCAGTTTAGATTCATAATTCCTCGGAAAATCTAAACTTACCAATAAGACTTCTACATCTTTATCCTTGTATTCTTGGTTAATTTCTTCAAAATAAGGTAGCTCTTTTACGCAAGGAGCACACCAAGTTGCCCAAAAGTTAACCACGTGAACCTTATTATCGCTTTTATTGATTAATGGCTCTAAACCATCATAGTCATAAATTTCTAAATCAAAATCTACAGGGTTTTCGGTTTTCTTTTCTGTACTTAAAACACTCTTAGATTCATCAGACACACTTACACCTTCATTCTTATTCTTACAAGAACAAATAATTAAAAGACATAATAGAATTAATCGCTTCATGTTATAAAGTTATTAATAGTGACAAATACAGTTCAATAATTAACAAAAAATTAATTTTATTATTGATTAAATTCTTTACATTTGTATATACAATTGTTGTATATGAAAGATATAACTGAAATTTTAAAAACTAAGTCGAGTTTACCACTAGCAAAAAGAACAGTATTGAATGTTTCTTTAACTAGTATAAATTTTAAGGATGGTATCCTTTCGGTTTTAAAACCTTATGAAATTTCTATAGAGCAGTTCAATGTATTAAGAATTTTGAGAGGAAAAAATGGTGAGCCTTCTAACCTAAAAGATATTCAGGATAGAATGATAAGCAAAATGAGTAATACTACTCGCCTAGTTGACAAACTCATCCTAAAGAATTTAGTAGAACGCTTTATATGTGAAAAAAACAGAAGAAAGGTAGATATCTACATCACTAAAGAAGGTTTAAAACTTCTTGATATTCTAGATCCTGTTATTGATAAAAAGGAAAACGAATTAACAAGTAAATTAAGCACTGAAGAATTAGAGACTTTAAATCTTTTGCTCACAAAATTAAGAGGTTAAAAAATTTAAAATAACATTTGTATATACAACATAAGTACTAACAACTAAAAAATAATAACATGAAAAATATTATTGAAGACCTAAAATGGCGATATGCCACAAAAAAATTTGACAGTTCTAAAACAATATCTAACGAAGATTTTGAAACACTAAAAAAAGCTATGCAATTAACGGCTTCTTCCTATGGATTGCAGCCATATAAAATCTTAAATATTGAAGATAAGGAAACCCGAAAAAAATTGCGTGGAGTATCATGGAATCAATCTCAAATAGAAGATGCATCACATATGATAGTATTTGCCAACATGACCGACTTCGGAGAAGAATTAGTGGACGACTATTTTGAAAACGTGATCGATACCAGAAATCTAACCAAAGAGGATGTTGAAGATTATTCAAATACTATAAAATCTACCATTGGTCAACTTAGCCAGGAACAAAAAGCCATTTGGACTGCTAAACAAGCATATATAGTAGTAGGAAACTTATTATCAGCTGCAGCGCAGTTAAGAATAGATGCGTGCCCTATGGAAGGATTTCAAAGCGAAGAATACAATAAAATTTTAGATTTAAATTCTAAAAATCTCAATGCTGCAGTGGTTGTTACTCTAGGTTACAGATCTGCAGAAGACGATACGCAGAACCATGAAAAAGTAAGAAAATCAGAAAATCAATTATTCATAAATTTTTAAAACTCAAAAACAAATTATTAAAATGAAAAACAGAAATTCAAAATTCGCTATGCTATTTATCTTAGCATTATCTTTTATGTCATTTACAGTCTTAAAAGATAAAAAAGTAGATGTATCAACAAGTAAGGTAACATGGAAAGGTTACAAAGTTGGTGGTGAACACGAAGGAACAATCAACCTAAAAGAAGGTTCTTTATCATTTAATGGAGAGACTTTAGAAGGTGGCACTTTTACTATCGACATGACTTCTATTAACACTACAGATTTATCTGGTGATTATAAAGACAAACTAGATGGTCATTTAAAATCTGATGATTTCTTTGGTGTTGAAGAATATCCAACAGCTACTTTAAAAATCACTTCTGTAAGTGGTAAAAATGGCAAGTACACTGTTAAAGGAGATATTACTATAAAAGGAATTACAGAATCTATTTCTTTTCCTATGACAGTGTCTGAAAATTCTGCAACTGCTAGTTTAAAAATAGACAGAACAAAGCACAAAATCACTTATAAATCACCTTCATTATTAGAAACATTAAAAGATAAAGCTATATATGATGAATTTGATATTAATGTAGAATTAAAATTCTAATTCCCTAAGGATTAATAGCAATCCATTTTATAAAGATTCTTGTTCAAGCGTATAACATATGAGGACAAGAATCTTTTTTTATGATATAGTTTGAAATAAAAATTTTCATTTCTATATTTGGCACATAGATGAAAACAATAACAAATCATACTTGGTGGTGGAATTTTGCAAACTCATGTTCGTGAAATAAACCTTGTATGTAATATTATAGAAAAAGGCTTGTCATTCACGACAAGCCTTTTTTAATTTTAAATCATAAATGAAAACATTCAGTTTATACACACATTACAAAAAAATACTTGCAGATACCATTACTCCTGTGAGCATTTATCTTAAGATAAGAGATAAATTTCCTAATAGCATTTTACTAGAGAGTAGTGACTATCATGCCAATGACAATAGTTTTTCTTATATCTGTTGTAATCCTATTGCTTCCATTAAGGTTAAGGACGGTTTAATTTCACAAACTTATCCAGACGGAAGCTCTAAAAACAACTTTGCAGAATCTATATGTGTGGTAGAAGAAATCAACAAGTTCACACGACGATTTAAAGTTGATTCTAATGAAGACTTCAAATTTATAAATAATGGCATCTTTGGCTATACCGCTTACGATGCTGTAAAGTATTTTGAAGACATCGAGATTTCTAAAAAAGAAAAATCTATTGATATTCCAGACATTTATTATGCTGTATATCAAAACATCATTGCCATTAACCATTTTAAAAACGAAGCCTACATTTTTGCGCACTGTTTTGATACTGATAATAACATTGATGAGATACATCAAATTATTCAGACAAGGCAATATGCATCTTACAACTTCAATGAAAAAGGAGATATTCAATCTAATCTAACGGATGATGAATATAAGCACCATGTTGAGCTTGCTAAAAAACATTGTGCCAGAGGTGATGTGTTTCAGCTAGTATTATCTAAACAATTTTCCCAAGAATTTAGTGGAGATGAATTTAATGTGTACAGAGCATTAAGAAGCATTAATCCTTCCCCTTACCTATTCTATTTTGATTACGGAAGTTTTAAAATCTTCGGAAGTTCGCCAGAAGCACAACTCATCGTTAAAGAAGGTAAAGCAGAAATTCATCCTATTGCAGGCACATTTAAACGAACAGGAAATGATCTTAAGGATGCTGAACTAGCAGAAAAACTCATTAAAGATGACAAAGAAAATAGCGAGCATGTGATGCTTGTTGACCTAGCAAGAAACGATCTTAGTAGACATGGCTCTAACGTTACAGTAGAAAATTACAGAGAGGTACAGTTTTTTTCGCACGTTATTCATTTAGTAAGCAAGGTCACTGGAACTAAACATAAAGGAGCTGATACTATGCAAATTGTGGCAGATACGTTTCCTGCAGGAACATTAAGTGGTGCACCAAAGCATATGGCGATGCAACTTATAGAAAGGTATGAGAAAACAAGTCGAAGCTTTTACGGAGGTGCTATTGGTTTTATGGATTTTGAAGGCAATTTTAACCATGCCATTATGATTAGAACATTTTTAAGTAAAAATCATAAACTATTCTGGCAAGCTGGTGCAGGATTGGTCGCAAAATCCAGTCCGGAAAATGAATTACAAGAGGTATATAATAAGTTAGGTGCTTTAACAAAAGCTATTGAACTCGCTAAAGAAATTTAATATGAAAAAGGTTTTAGTAATCGACAATTACGATAGTTTCACTTACAATTTAGTTCATTATTTAGAAGACTTAAATTGCGAAGTTACCGTAAAACGAAATGATAAATTAACACTTGATGAAGTTGATGCGTTTGATAAAATAGTGCTTTCACCTGGTCCTGGAATCCCAGACGAAGCCGGACTTTTAAAGGAGATTATTGCTAAGTACGCACCAACAAAAAGTATACTTGGTGTTTGTTTAGGGCAACAAGCTATAGGTGAAGTGTTTGGTGGCACACTAGAAAATCTAGATACAGTTTATCATGGTGTTGCAACACATGTAACGCTTTCTGTTGATGATGAGTCATTATTTAAAGGTATAGATAAAACCTTTGAAGTTGGCAGATATCACTCTTGGGTGGTTAGCAATAATTTACCAGAGGTATTAGAAGCAACTTCTTTTGATACTAACGGGCAAATTATGTCATTAAGGCACAAAGTCTATGATGTTAAGGGTGTACAATATCATCCCGAGTCAGTATTAACACCAGATGGGAAAAAGATTTTAGAAAATTGGGTGAATAGTTAAAGCCCATCCTAAATCCTTCCCAAAGGGAAGGACTTAAAAAGACAAACAGATGGAAAAAATTGACTTAAAGAAAATTTAATTAAACAAACTAAATTCTCTTTCCTTCGGAAAGGGTTAGGGATAGACCTATGAAAGAAATTTTAAACAGACTAATAAATCAAGAAAGCATCTCAGCAGAAGAAGCCAAGAGAGTTTTAGTAAATATCTCAAATGGTGTATACAATCAAAGCCAGATCGCTTCTTTTTTAACCGTTTATATGATGCGAAGTATTACTACAGAAGAACTTCGTGGTTTTAGAGATGCCTTACTAGAACTATGTATTCCTGTTGAATTAGATGGTTATAATACCATTGATCTATGTGGCACAGGTGGTGATGGTAAAAATACGTTTAACATATCAACCCTATCCTCGTTTGTCACTGCTGGTGCTGGAGTACATGTAACAAAACATGGTAATTATGGCGTCTCATCTGCGTCAGGCTCTTCTAACGTTATGGAGCATTTAGGTATTAAATTTTCTAATGATATCGATTTTTTAAAACGCAGTTTAGACAAAGCAGGAATTTGTGTTTTGCATGCACCTCTTTTTCATCCTGCAATGAAAAATGTAGCACCAATACGTAAGGAGCTTGGTGTAAAAACCTTTTTTAATATGCTGGGTCCAATGGTAAATCCTGCGTTTCCAAAAAATCAGATGGTTGGAGTGTTTAATTTAGAATTACTCAGACTCTATGGTTATTTATACCAAGAAACTGATAAAAACTATGCTATTGTCCATGCTTTAGATGGTTATGATGAAATTTCATTAACGGGAAAAACAAAAACAATCACCAATACTTCTGAAACTTTATTTGAAGCTCAAGACATTGGCTTAGAACAAATCGATGCTTCAGATATTTATGGTGGAACTACTGTAAAAGATGCAGCTAAAATTTTCAAAAAAATTATTAACGGAAAGGGAACCGAAGCACAAAATAACGTGGTATGCGCCAATGCTGGTCTAGCCATAGCAACGGTAAAACAGATTTCGCACAAAGAAGGTATTGCAATGGCTGAAGAATCCTTAAAAAGTGGTCTTGCAAAATCTAGCCTGAAAAAATTAATTGAACTTAGTAAATGAATATCCTAGATAAAATAGTAATTGACAAGCGCAAAGAAGTTGCACTTCGAAAAAGTATTATTCCTTTAAAACAATTGGAAACTTCAGTGCTTTTTGAAAGATCAACAATTTCACTTTCTGAAGGTTTAAAAAACAGCACTTCAGGAATTATTGCAGAACATAAAAGACGTTCACCATCAAAATCTACAATCAACCAAAACCTGAATGTGCAAGATGTCGCTAAAGGTTATGAAGACGCTGGTGTTTGTGGTATGTCTGTGCTTACAGATAGTAAATATTTTGGTGGCTCGCTCGACGATTTATTACTAGCTAGAGCCAGTTGCAATTTGCCACTATTACGAAAAGAATTCATCATTGACACTTATCAAATCTTAGAAGCAAAAGCTTATGGAGCTGATGTAATTTTGTTGATTGCTGCAATCCTAACTAAGGAAGAAATAAAACAGTTTTCGGAATTGGCGAAAAGCTTAAAACTGGATGTTTTACTTGAGGTTCATAATTTAGAAGAGCTTCAAAAATCCATCATGCCAACAATTGATATGCTTGGTGTTAATAACAGAAATTTAAAAACTTTTGAAGTAAGCTTAGAAACGTCAAAAGCATTGAGTAAACACATTCCTAACGATTTTATAAAAGTTTCAGAAAGTGGTATCAGTTCTATTGAAGCCATAAAAGAATTACAACCTTATGGTTATAGAGGCTTTTTAATTGGTGAAAATTTTATGAAAACTGATAATCCTGGTCTTAGTGCAACAGAATTCATTAATACTCTAAACTCATGAAACTTAAAATCTGTGGCATGAAATATAACACAGCCGAAGTTGCAAAACTGCAACCAGACTATCTTGGCTTTATATTTTACGACAAATCACCGCGAAATTTTGAAGGTATCATTCCAGATTTACCAAAGTCAATCAAAAAAGTTGGTGTTTTTGTTGATGAGGCAATTAACGTCATTTTGCAAAAAATTGAAAAGTATGAACTTGATGCAATTCAGTTGCATGGTAATGAATCACCAGACTATTGCAAAGAATTAAAAAACCATTGTGATGTTGAACTTGATTCAGCATCGCAATATGAGATCATCAAAGTATTCAGCATCAAAGATGAGTTCAATTTTAGTCAACTGCAACCTTATGAAGATGTGGTAGATTATTTTCTATTCGACACCAAAGGAAAATTACCTGGCGGAAACGGTTACACCTTTAATTGGAATGTGCTAAAAGCGTATCCATCAACAAAACCATATTTTTTAAGTGGTGGCATTGGATTAGAGGAAATTGACAATGTTTTGTCATTCCTTCAGAGAGAGGAATCTAAATATTGCTATACTATAGATATCAACAGCAAATTTGAAATAAAACCTGGATTAAAGGCTATTGAAAAAATAGAAGAATTTATAACCAATTTGTCATTCCGCACTTGATGCGGAATCCACAAACTAAAACTTTAAGATTCCTGCCTTCGCAGGAATAAGACTATGAAAAACACGTACAACATCAACGACAAAGGCTACTACGGCGAATTTGGTGGTGCCTTTATACCAGAAATGCTCTACCCTAATGTAGAAGAACTACGTCAAAACTATCTAAAAGTGATGGCAGAATCGTCTTTTCAAGAAGAATTTAATCAATTACTTAGGGATTATGTTGGTCGTCCTTCTCCACTCTATTTTGCCAAACGCCTTTCTGAAAAGTATAATACCAAGGTGTATTTAAAACGTGAAGACCTCAATCATACTGGTGCGCATAAAGTCAATAATACCATTGGACAAATTCTTATGGCTAAACGTTTAGGCAAAAACAGAATTATTGCCGAAACTGGAGCAGGACAACACGGAGTTGCCACAGCTACCGTTTGTGCACTAATGGGAATGGAATGCATCGTTTACATGGGTGAGATTGACATTGCCAGACAAGCACCAAACGTAGCTCGAATGAAAATGTTAGGTGCAGAAGTAAGACCTGCATTATCAGGAAGTAGAACGCTTAAAGATGCCACAAACGAAGCCATTAGAGATTGGATTAATAATCCAGTTGACACACATTACATTATTGGCTCAGCTATTGGTCCTCATCCTTATCCTGATATGGTAACACGATTTCAGTCTGTAATTTCAGAAGAAATAAAATGGCAACTCAAAGAAAAAGAAGGTAAAGAAAAACCTGATTATGTTGTGGCTTGCATTGGTGGTGGTAGTAATGCTGCAGGAACGTATTACCACTTTTTAGACGATGAAAACGTTGGTATTATTGCTGTTGAAGCTGCAGGTAAAGGCATTCACTCTGGTGAAAGCGCAGCGACTTCTGCATTGGGTAAAGAAGGTATAATTCATGGTTGCAAAACCTTGTTAATGCAAACTGATGATGGTCAAATTACTGAGCCCTACTCAATTTCTGCAGGATTAGATTATCCTGGTGTTGGTCCATTACATTCGCATTTATATAAATCTGGTCGTGGTGAATTCTATTCTGCAACAGATGATGAAGCCATGCAAGCTGGATTAGAATTAACAAAATTAGAAGGCATTATACCTGCAATAGAAACAAGCCACGCTTTAGCTGTATTTAAACACAAGACCTTTAAACCAGAAGATATTGTTGTGATTAGTTTATCTGGTCGTGGAGACAAAGATTTACAGAATTATATTGATTATTTCGGACTTTAGTCCGAATGCTGAACTAGATTCAGCATCTTATGAATTGAAGTTAGAGTTTAATTAAAAAGATACCTGCTTTCGCAGGCATAAAATGAACAGAATAAACCAAAAACTAAACGAAGACAAAAAGCTACTGTCTATATACTTTACAGCAGGTTACCCAAATATTGATGACACGGTTTCTATTATTCAAAATTTAGAACAAAATGGTGTAGACATGATTGAAATTGGTTTACCGTTTAGTGATCCACTTGCTGATGGACCAACCATACAAGCCAGTTCAACAGCTGCACTAAAAAATGGTATGACTACCGAAAAACTATTCGATCAGCTTAAGGATATTCGGAAATCGGTTTCAATTCCATTAATAATTATGGGCTATTTTAATCCTGTGTTACAATATGGTGTGGAAGCTTTTTGTAAAAAGTGCCAAGAGATCGGTATCGACGGACTAATTCTTCCGGATTTACCTGCAGATGTCTATGACGAAGAATACAAAGCTACGTTTGAAAAATATGGACTTATCAATGTGTTTTTAATCACGCCTCAAACTTCAGAAGAACGCATTAGATATATCGATTCTATTTCAAACGGATTTATTTATATGGTAAGTTCTACGAGTACAACAGGAGCACAATCTGGTTTTGGAGAAGCGCAAACGAATTATTTTGATCGTATTGCAAAAATGAACTTAACTAATCCGCAAATTGTTGGATTCGGAATTTCAAACAACGACACATTTACACAAGCTACAACTCATACCAAAGGTGCTATTATTGGTAGTGCTTTTATAAAACACCTTACCAAAAATGGGATAGATACAATTGACGAATTTGTAAAAAATATATTGTCATGAAAATACTAAACGACTGGAAACTTGTTATTCTATTATGTTTAACTCTTGGTTTAGCACCTTTTTTTCCTGAACCACATATTGTTGGTAAGGTGAGATGGTTAGCAGGTGGTGCTGTTGGTATGACTGCAATGGATTATTTTGATGTATTGCTCCATGGATTTCCGTTTTTATTACTAATAAGATTAATCCTAGTCAAAATTTTTAAATAGGATGAAAAAGGATATTGATGTTTTGGTATTTGGCATCTTATATGTGCTAATTTTCACACTAATATATGTGGTTAAATATTACAATATCGAATCCTTTTTATTTTTGTTTATCATTATTACTGTATATAGTTTTCCATCCTTAATGATGGTTTTGATTTTACTATTTTTTGAACGACAATTCAAATTCAAAATTCATGAAATACTTTATGTGGTAATTTCGATACTAATCTTTTACATTTCATTTGCAGTATGGAATAGTAATGGGTATGATGAAAGAAACTTATACCCAAACCTGTCCAAAGAAATTCATATAATAATCTATTATTCTATTTTATGCCATTTTATATCCTATGGTATTTTAAAGGGAATGAAATATTTAAAAAAGAAAAACAATGCCACTTAACATTGTCCTGATAGAACCCGAAATACCAAACAATACAGGCAACATTGGTCGTTTAGCATTGGCCACAGGTTCTCGATTACACTTAATAAAACCTTTTGGTTTTGAAATTGATGACAAACGTCTAAAACGTGCTGGACTTGATTATTGGCAACATCTTGAAGTTATATATTACGAAAGCAAAGAAGAATTCTTCAAAAAAAACGCTGATAAAAAGATGGCTTTTTTGAGCAGTCATGGCACCAAATCGCATTGGGATATTCAATTTGCAGATGATATGTTCCTTGTTTTTGGTAAAGAATCGGTTGGCTTACCAAAAACTCTAATTGAAGCACGAAAAGAAGATCTTTTTAAAATACCAATGTTTAGCGAGAATATTAGAAGTCTCAATCTTGCTAATGCTGTGAGTATTATAGTTTATGAAGGCTTGAGACAATTACGTTAAAAATATCACAAAATCGACATTCTAATTAAACGCTTTTCAAACTATGAAGTCATAGTAGTGTTCATTAATTAAAACACATAAATTATGATTTCAAAAACATTAAAATTAAGCGTATTGGTCTTCGCAATTTGCTCTATATCATTTGTAGATGCACAAGAAAGACAACGTAAACACAGACCAAGTTCTGAAGAATTATTTCAAAAATTAGATGCTAATGATGATGGAGCATTATCGTTAGAGGAATTTAAAGACAAGCGTCAGCGAAAAGAAGTTAAAGAAGAAAATATTAACGAGCACTTTAAAGAATTGGACACCGATTCTAATGGCTCTTTATCTAAAGAAGAATTTACAGCCAGGAAAGAAGTAATGAAGCAAAAACGAATTGAAGATCGTTTTTCTAAGATGGATAAAGATGGCAACGGAACTGTAGATTTAGATGAGTACAAAGTCTTTGTGGAAAACCACAAAAAAGAAAGACCGAAGCATAAACGCGGTAGACATTAAATGAATCTTTTAAAAATCCTCTTGTTATGGCAAGGGGATTTTTTTATGGTTACTTAAAAAAATTCAGAATATTGCATCACTCTAAAATCAAAGGTATTAAACTCAGGATTTATGGTTTTTAATTGTCGGTAAAGTGGTAATCTACTAATGGATATGTTTGCTGCTCCTGAAGCAGAAGTTAGAGAGACGGTTTTAATAGTTCTTAATGAGGTTTCGACTGCGCTCAACCTGACAGTTAGTTGAAATTGATGAATTCTTGGCACTTCGTTAGTTACCAATTCTAGTTTTAGCTTATAGTCTCTTAAATGCCTTCTAAAGAAATATTCTGGTCCATTTTTACTGTTTCCTCCTGTAAATAAAATGGTTTTAATATTTGGATACTGTTTTAAATAACCAACAAGATCTCTCAATTTCACATTACTCATTCCAAAATCTGAAGCATCGATTTTTTCGCGTTCGCATGAGGCTACAATATCACAAACACCAATTTTGTTTTTAATCAAAAACTATTTGCGTTGTGCTATGGCTTCTTCAGAATTGTCGTATCTAAAATCAAGGTTATGAATTTTATCGATAAACAGCCACAATGAATTATAATAACTCCCATAGCAAAAATCAACATCTTGCTCTAAAAGTTCTCCTGTAGAAAATCTTGGAGGTGGTAAGGTGCCAACAATTAATTTTTCAGTATCTTCTTTTATAAATGGAGAATATGGATGCTTATGAAGAAACATTATCTGGTAAACACCAACTCTTTTTCAGAAGATAATTCTTCACTAAAACCGTAGTTTTCATAATTAAAGCCTTTTACGTCGTCCAGCGTTTTTGCATCTGTATCTATAATGTACCTCGTCATTAAACCACGAGCTAATTTTGCAAAAATGGCAATGGTTTTATACTTGCCATCTTTAAACTCTTTAAAGTTAACATCAATTACAGGTACTTTTAATGCTTTTTTATCTACAGCTTTTGAATACTCGTTACTAGCAAGATTTAAGAACAGTTCGTCTTCTCCTAATTCGTCATTAAGTGCCTTTGTAACTTTCTTTTGCCAAAATTCATAAAGGTTTTTATTCTTACCAACAGGCATTTTTGTTCCCATTTCTAATCGATAGGGTTGTATTAAATCCAATGGTTTTAAAACACCATATAAACCAGAAATTATACGAACCGTATCCTGGACCTTATCTAACTTTTTAGTGTCAATAGTATAAGCGTCTAAACCTCTGTACACATCACCATTAAAGGCATAAATGGCTTGTCTTGCATTATCTTTTGTAAATGGCAATTCCCATTCTTGGTTACGCTCGTAATTCAGCTGACCTAAATTATCAGAAATATGCATTAACTTAGATAAGCTCTTTGCAGACTTCTTTTTTAGTAATTTATTCAGGCGTTCTGCCTCTGCTAAAAAACAACCTTCAGAAGTTTTTGTTGTTGGCAATTTGCTTTCGTAATCTAAAGATTTTGCTGGTGATAGTATGAGTTTCATAAAAAGCCCCTTTTAATTTCCCCAAAGGGGAAAAATTGAACACTCAAAAATACAACCTTAAAGAGACAGTTAAAAATGGAACTAAAAACTTCTTTTGATAGTTATATTAATAATGTCTATCGTTATTATTGAGATTCTGAAACAACACTTCGACTGCGCTCAGTGTGACAGTTCAGAATGACAAAAAACTTACGCTCTTACTGACTTTGGTGCTTGGCGTAGCCTCTCCATTTCTCTATACATTGCTGCATATCTTCTGGTATTTCGGTTGAAAAACTCAACCACTCTCCTGTTGTAGGATGCTCAAATCCTAAAGTTTTAGCATGTAGCGCTTGTCTTGGCAACACCTTAAATGCGTTTTCTACAAACTGCTTATACTTAGTAAAGGTTGTGCCTTTTAAGATTTTTTCACCACCATAACGCTCGTCATTAAAAAGCGTATGGCCAATGTGCTTCATATGCACACGGATTTGGTGTGTTCGACCTGTTTCGAGTTTACAGCTTACTAAAGTTACATAGCCTAAGCGTTCTAAAACTTTATAATGTGTTACTGCTGGTTTTCCTTTATAAGCATCCTCACCTTCATAAACAGTATTTTGAAGTCGGTTTTTAGGATGACGACCAATATTACCTTCAACCGTTCCTCCTTCTTCTTCAATATTTCCCCAAACTATAGCCACATATTCGCGTTCACTGGTTTTTTCAGCAAACTGATTAGATAAATGTGCCATAGCTTGTTCGGTTTTAGCAACAACTAAAAGTCCGCTTGTATCTTTATCTATACGATGTACTAAACCAGGACGGTTGCTAGAATTGTTTGGTAAATTTTCAAAATGATAGATTAATCCATTGATTAACGTACCAGAGTAATTACCATGACCAGGATGCACTACCATACCTGCTGGTTTGTTTACCACCAACAACTCGTCATCTTCATAAACTATATCGATTGGAATATCCTCTGCAACCAACAAATACTCATGTGGTGGATGCTCAAACTTTACAGTAATATGATCGTTTGGTTTTACCTTGTAATTAGATTTTACAGGTGTTCCGTTTACAAAAATACTGCCGTCTTTTGCTGCTTGTTGAATTTTGTTTCGCGTAGCATTTTCAACAAAATTCATTAGGTATTTATCAATACGAAGTGGTTGCTGTCCTTTTTCTACCTTAAAAGCATAATGCTCATAAAGCTCGTCTTCTGCTTCAGACATATCTACGATATCTGCCATATTTAACGTTTTCCGTTTCCTAAAACAACATCGATTGTAGATGTTAAAGGCAGTAATGTACCCGGTTTTAAGGTTTTTCCTTTGTGTTTTAGACCTAATACTACATCTTTTCCGATGTTATCAATGTAAGTAATGTTTCCTATTTTAAACTCTAAAGCTTCTAACTGAGGTTTTGCTTGTCTAAAGGTACGTTTTAAGATGTCTGGCACCTCAACTTTTCGGTAACCAGAAGGGTTAAGAATTAAATAAATCTTTCTATTCTCCTTTACCTGAGCACCTGCTACAGGGTTTTGCTCTATCACTGAGTATTTAGGATAATTAGGATTGTAATTGGCAGAATCTTGAATCTCCATTCTTAAATCGTTGTCATTTAATTCTATTTCAACAGTTTCAAGAGATTTACCCTTTAAGTCTGGCACTGTCACAAACTCACCATGATTAGTACAACTTTTTAGAGATGTTAAGGTTAGAAAACATAAAACAACAATTGCAACAATAGCCAATGCTAATTGCTTAAAAAACACTTTACTGGTTAAAAATTTTACAATACTCATAGGCTGTTATCTTGTTGACAAATCTAAATAAATAATCTAACGTTATAAAATTAATATACGTATGCTTCGTTTGGTTTAGATTATTGAAAATAAATGATACTTTTACATTACAACTTGTTCAATTAACATTACCTAGTTTTAGGTTTTCAGCATGAAAAAAAATATCGCCATAATTATGGGAGGCTACTCTAGTGAATATCAGATTTCGTTAAAGAGTGGCAATGTTGTTTTTGAAACTTTAGATAAAGAATCGTACAACGCATATCGCATCCATATTTTTAAAAACAAATGGGTTTACGTTGATGAAAACGATAACGAATTCCCAATTGATAAAAATGATTTTTCGGTTATGGTAAATAGCAGTAAAATTAATTTTGATTGTGTTTTTAATGCCATTCATGGATCGCCTGGCGAAGATGGTTACATGCAAGCCTATTTTAAACTACTCAATATACCTCAAACTAGCTGTAGCATGTATCAAGCAGCTTTAACGTTTAACAAACGTGACTTGCTTGCAACCTTAAAACCTTTCGGAATAAGAACTGCTGAAAGTTATTACCTTAACCTTGGAGACGTTATTAACGAAGATGCTATAGTAACTAAAGTTGGTTTACCTTGTTTTGTAAAAGCCAATAAAGCTGGTAGTAGTTTTGGCGTTTCTAAAGTGTATATAAAAGAAGAGTTAACAGCAGCAATTAAAAATTCCTTTAAAGAAGATGATGAAATCATTATTGAACAATTTTTAGATGGTACTGAAGTATCGGTTGGTGTGATTTCTTATAAAGGTGAAACTACTGTTTTACCAATCACAGAAATTGTCTCTGAAAATGATTTTTTTGATTACCAAGCTAAATATGAAGGTAAATCTCAAGAAATAACACCTGCTAGAATTTCTGAAGATTATAAAACTAAAGTTGAAACTGTAGCCAAGAAAATATATGAGGTTTTAGGTATGACAGGTTTTTCTCGAAGTGAATTTATCTTTAAAGATTATGAACCTTATTTATTAGAAGTTAATACTGTACCAGGCCTCACCAAAGAAAGTATCTTACCGCAACAAGCTGCCGCAGCAGGTATAAGTATGCAAGATTTGTTTAGTAACGCTATTGAAGAAGCATTAAAAAACAAAACCCATTAGTATAAATTTGAGATTTTTAAAGAACATACATCTCTTTGGTGGTATTATCATTGTTATTATTTTTATACTAAGTGGTCAGTATATGCATCACAATTATAATCACCTAAAAGACATGGAACTCATGAAAAGAGCATTATTTAGAGCTGGTCACCTATATATTCTTTTATTTGGTCTAATAAACATATCGTTAGGTGCATATTTCAAAATAAGTTCTAAAAAATATTTTAAATGGACTCAGTTATTCGGATCCATATTGATTTTGTTAGCTTCTTTCTTGGCGATTTATTCATTCTTTACTGAATTACCTGCACAACAAATAGAAAGAATTATATCAAGGTACAGCTTATATTTAGTTTTTGCTGGTGTTTCCTTACATGGTTTTGTATCTTTATTCGATAAAATAAAAAAATGAAACGCGCACTTTTCCCAGGATCTTTTGACCCAATAACCAACGGACATTACGATATTATTAAACGAGGTGTAAAACTCTTTGATGAAGTTGTAGTAGCTATTGGTATAAATGCTGATAAAAAATATATGTTTTCGTTAGAAGAACGTAAAGCCTTTATTGAAAAAGCATTTGAAAACCAACCAAAGGTAAAAGTTACTACATATGAAGGTCTTACCGTAGATTATTGCAAGGAAATAAATGCTAAATTTATTTTAAGAGGTCTAAGAAATCCTGCTGATTTTGAGTTTGAAAAAGCAATTGCGCATACTAATAGAAAGCTTTCGAAAATTGAAACGGTTTTTCTTTTAACAGCTGCTAAGACCTCTTACATATCATCTTCAATAGTAAGAGATGTTATTAGAAATAATGGAGATTATACAGTTTTAGTTCCTGAGAGTGTTAGGGTAAAATCTTAAAAATTTAACTTGTCTTGTCATGAGATCCTGAAACAAGTTCAAGTTCAGGATGATAACAATTATTGCTTGTTGTCAAATAATATTATTGCGTTTAGCTTTCTGTACAGCTTCTAATTTGTTATGAACTTGTAGCTTACGATAAATATTCTCAATATGCTTTCTAATAGTTCCTGTTGAAAGAATTAAATTTTCTGCAACCGCATTATAACTTAAACCTTTACTTAATTGTTCTAAAACATCAACTTCTCTACTCGTTAATTTTATTTCCTCTTTTTCTTTTTCTTCAACAAAAGGATTTCTAAGAAGTTTTAGTGTTTTTAAAGCTATAGAAGGATTCATTGCTGCACCTCCATTTAAAGTTTCCAAAATACCAGAATGCAAATCTCCTGCATTAATCTCCTTTAATAAATAACCATCTGCTCCTGCTTTTATAGCATTAAAGATGTTTTCATCATTATCAAAAACGGTAAGCATAATAATCTTTATGTGAGGATATTTCTGTTTAACCTGATATGTTGCCTCGATACCATTCATTACTGGCATTTCAATATCCATTAAGATTAAATCTATATTCTGATTTTCTTCTAGCTTCCCTAAAACATCCTTACCATTCATTGCAGTAAATCTTACTTGCAAATCCTCAAAAAAAGAGAGTTTCTCTTCAACTGCTTTAATGAGAAAAGTATTATCATCTACTATAGCTATTCTTGTAATCATTTAATTTCTATTAGATTTTAAATATCCTCAAATTAATTTTTAAATACTATACGCATTTTATCGTATTTATACCACTAAAGATATTACTGTACCTTGTCCAACATCAGATTGAATTGACAATTGGGCTTTTACATCATCAGCTCGTTTCTTCATATTATTTATTCCGTTACCAAGGTTAACCTGGTCCTTATCAAAGCCCTTTCCATCATCTTTTATACTAATGAGCATCTTGTCTTCAATTTTTGAAATATTGACATTTATAGCTGATGCTTCTGCATATTTTACAGCATTATTTATAGCTTCTTGTATTATTCTGTAAATATTCATTCCCTTTACAGAAGTAAAAGCCATGTCATTATCAACAGACTCATCTACATTGAAATTAAACTTTATGTTTTGGGCTGCAAGATTCGCCTGGTCTATAAAATTTGAGATCCGAATCTGTAAATCCTCAAAAGTGATTTTATCCTTATTCATTGCCCAAATTGTATCTCTTAACTCGTGAATCGTGGTCGTTGTAAACTCACTAATTCCTTTGAGTTTGTTACCTAGTTTTTCTGGTATTTTAAAACCATATTTAAGATTATCCAAGGACGAAATGATAAAGGTTAGCTGCGCACCAATGTTATCGTGCAAATCTCTGCTAATCCTTAACCTTTGCTCTTGCAGTTTATTTTGGGTTTCTATTTTCAGTAAAGCATCTTTAAGTTCATTTTCTTTTTGTAATTGACGATTTCTAAGTTTTTGTTGATTGTAAAACAAATACCCTAAAAGTCCTAAAACTGCTGCTAGTGCACCTAAACCTAAAATGTAATTGTTCTTTTTACTAAGGTCTAGTTCTTTTTCTGCAAGGTCAGCACGTTGCGATAAAATTTCTTTTTCTTTCTTTTCTGTCTGAAACTCAATTTCTAGCTCAGCTATTTTGCTGTTGGTCTCAAGATTTAGAATACTATCTCTAACTTTTGAAAATTCTTTATAATACGACAAAGCCTTATCATTATTATCTATGGCTTCAAAATACTGAGAGTAATTTTGCAATGCCATTTCAATATCAACCGCTACTTTATACTTAGTGGCATAATAATATGCACTATCTATATATCTTTTTGCTTCTCTGGCTCTATTACTTTCAATTAAAACCTGAGCCATATTATTATAACTAGCACCTACACCAGCATAGTTACCAATTTTTTTTTCTAAAGAAGCTGACTTTTTAAAATATACTAAGGCAGAATCTATTTCTTGAAGATAGTAAAATACTGCACCAACATTGTTTACAGATTCAGCAATACCTTTTTTATCATCTAATTCTTTTTCAATAGCTAATGAATACTTAAAATAATCTAGAGCTTTTTGTAAATCACCATCATTAGCATAAATAATGGCAATATTATTATATACCTCCGAAATGCCTTTTTTATTATTTAACTCTTCAAAAACATCTTTGGCTTTTAGGTGATATTCTATAGCTTTATCATTAGCACCTAAATAGCTGTATACCATACCAATATTGTTAGTAACCGTGGCTTCCTTTGATTTTTCATTTAGTGCATCGTATATATCGAGTGCTTTTAAATATTGGGTAAGTGCATCTTCGTATTCACCAAGTTGCCTCTTACATACTCCAATATTATTAGAGGCACTTGCCACCAAAAGTGAATCTGTAGACATCTTTATAGCTTGGCTAGACAGCTCAATAGCTTTATTAAAATCTCCTAAATCCCTATACACTAAACCCAAACCATTAATAGCTCTAGCTTCTTCAAATATTTGGTTTTTTGCTCTTGCAATGGACTTAGATTTCTCTAAAATTGAAATTGCTTTTTGAGGATCATTCTTATAAATGCTTATTGCAGAATCATTAAGTTTCTGAGGACTTTCTTCGATTTGACCATAACAGAATGTTGTGCACACAAGAAAGAAAACGAGTATTCTCATACGGTTTTAGTTAGTTAATAGCCTTAACAAGATACTAATTTTAATTTTACACAGTAACAATGACTTGTGTCCCCTGATTTTCTTTAGAAATAATTTGAATTTCACCTCCAATGTTTGCAATTCGTTTTTCCATATTGGTGAGGCCGTTTCCTCTTCTAACTGTAGATACATCGAAACCTTTACCATTATCTGAAATTTTGAAAACTAGGTTTGAAACGACCTTAGATATTTCAACTTTAATCTGTGAAGCATTAGCATATTTTAAACTATTGTGTATAGCTTCTTGGATAACGCGATGGATATTCATACCCTCAACTGAAGTGAAGGTCTTACTTGTATCTACACTGCTGTCTACATTAAATGAAAACTGAATATTAGCATCATACAAATGTGCCTTGTCTATATAATTTGAAATTCTGGTTTGCAGGTCTTCAAAAGTAATTTCACTTTTGTTCATTGCCCAAATGGTATCTCTTAACTCATAAATGGTACCTGATGTAAAATCACTTATCGTCTCAAGTTTATGTGTGAGCTTTTTATCTTTAATGTCAAAGCCATATTTTAAATTGTCTATAGATGAAATAATAAAAGTGAGTTGTGCACCTATATTATCGTGCAAATCTCTACTAATTCTCAAACGTTGCTCTTGTAACTTATTCTGAGTTTCAATTTTTATTAATGCATCTTTAAGCTCATTTTCTTTCTGCAATTGCTGATTTTTTAGCTTTTGCTGGTTATAAAATAAAAAGCCTATTAAACCCAAAATTAAGGTTAAAAACGCCAATCCATAAAGCTGATAGTTTCGTTTCTGAATTACTAAATCTTGCTCTGCCAACTCTGCGCGTTGTATTAATATTTGTTTCTGTTTTTCGGCGGATTGATATTTTTCAAAAACCTCTTGTGTGGCAACTTTATTTTTGGCTTCAAAGATAGAATCTTGTAATTTGAGTGCCTTGATATAATATTTATTTGAGGTTTGATATTGTCCCAACTTATGATAATTGTCTGCAATTTGAGTAGTAACATCAAATTTTGTATCGTTCTCAGATTCTCCCAAAGCTTCATAAATCAGCTTATTAAGTTTTAAAGAGGCGTTGTAATTGCCTTGATCAAAATATACCTTAGCCAAAACTTTGGCATTTGTAAGTCTTAATCGTTTTTCATTAATGGCTGTATAAATACTATCTGCCTTTTTGAGGTAGAATGCTGCAGAGTCCAACTGATTTTCCTTAAAATAATCGCCACCAACATGGTTATAAGTAATGCCCAATCCTCTATAATCTCCAGACGCCTTCTTAGTCTTCATGGCTAATTTATTGTAATACAGTGAAGAATCTATTCGATCTAAGAAAAAAAATGCCCTTGAAATATTGGTATAATTAGACCCAATACCATAAGCATTATTTAGTTCTTTGTAGTTTTTTAAACTTTGCTTAAAGTACGAAATGGCTTCATCTTCCCTATCTAGGTCAGTTAATATTAATCCAATATTATTAAGATTACTAGCCTGACCGTTAATATTATTTTGACTTTCAAAAATCTTAAGCGATTTTATGTAGAAATTCATCGCTTTTTGAAGTTCTTCTTTATTCCAATAGATAAGTCCAATATTGTTTAATATTGAAGCTTCTCCGTTATAGTCTTTATTTTTTTCTGCAATTTTTACGCTTTTATTGTAAAGTACTAATGCACTATCGGGTTTGCCTGTTACATCGTAAAAAATACCTTTGAGATTATAGGACCTAGATTCTAACAGTTCGCTATTCATTTCTTTTCCCAGCTCAACTGCACCATCAGCAATATATCTAGCTACTTCAGGTTTTGAATAACAATACTTAAAAAAATCCTTTGCAATTTCTGTTACAAGTACAGAATCTATACCTTTTACTTTAGAAGCTTCAATGATACTATCTGCAATATGTCTTGGCGACTGTGAGTGTAGTGATATAGTAAATAAAAAAAGCATCAAGTAAACTCTGCTAAGACTAACAGAAATTTTTACTGATGCTTTTTTAAGAAAATTGATTAATAGCATTTTCAATTTAGTGTTTTTTTATCAGTAAGCTAAGTTTTATTCGATTAAGGTACAATTTAAGAAGATTAAGCGTAACTATAATTGGTTACGCTTAATCAAAAAACAAATCTCAACAACAAGATTTATTTCTTAAGATCATATGCATATATAGTCTTGTCGTTTGGTTTATAATATAAATAACCACCAAACTCGTCAACTTTATACGCTGGTTTTTTATCTTTTAATACTATTTCTTTTTCAACAGCACCAGTATCTTTATTAAGTTTCACCAAACCTACTCCATCATCTAGCTTTGTTAATATAAATTGAGCATCTTTAGTTGCCGAAGTTGCCTTGAAACGTTTAGCCATCTCATTAAATGATGCTGTACCAATTGCTGAGAACATATCTGCTGTACGTTTCATCTGAGCACCATACTGATTATACTGTCCAAGGTAATTTCTATTTGCACCTGCACGCATAGAAGCATCCATTGCTAAACCAGTTGAAGCTACTGCCATAGCACCTGCTAAAATAGCGCCAAATGCACTTTTTCCTGGTGCTCTATGATACTCATGCCATTTAGTTTTACCATCCCAATCTAAAGCCATCATGTTTTGATCAGACGTTAACAAAATACCACCATCTCTAACTTCTATTTGTGTCGGATCTTCTTTACCATCAAACTCAGCTTCAGCTAACATTTCTGAAGTACCAGAATCTGCATCGATACTAAATAGTTTTTCATCTGCTGCAATAAGATATCTATTATTCTTTTCATCAAAATCTGAACTAACAGTACTTGCTCTTTTAAATTTAAGAGGTTTAGACCAAACTTGGTCACCAGTTTCAAGGTTTACAATATTAGCATCCTCCGAAGTAATGTAAATTAAACCTTGAGGTGTTTGTGCCATAGTTAAGATGTTTTCTCCCGTCTTCAATGGCTTTTTAAATAAAGTCTGACCATCATAGGAAATCTTGTTAATTCCTCCTTCTCTAATTCCGAAGAGAATACCATCTTCCATAATGTAGAAGTGCTGAACGTATCCTTTTGTTTTTGGTGCTTTTTCCCATAAATCGTCACCTGTCGATGCACTTAGAAGTGTAATTTTAGATTCTGGTTTAGCTGCAGCCAGTTTACCCAAACCTTTTTTACCAGAGTCTGCCACATCACTAACAACTGCTAATCCTTGAGGAAGGATTTCAAAATTTGAAACATTTCCTTTTACCTTTTTTTCGTCTGGCCATATAGGTTGCCCGTTTGCACCAATTTTGTAGATTTTTGTGTTTTTTTGATTGGATGTAGAAGCAAAAGCATAAATGTCTTTTTCATCTTCACTTGCAACCATCCAGCCAATGTATTTAATTTCATTTTCCCAAAGTACATTTCCTGTGTTCATATCTACTTTCATTAGTCCCTTAGTAGTTGGAATAATAACACCATCTGATAATACTAAAGGTACTCCCATAGCTTGTCTAGAGCCTTTAAATGTGTAAAAGCTTATTTGTTCTCCAGTTCCTAAATCGTAAATAGCCACTGCCTGAGCATACTTCTCTTTAGCTCTTCTTTGCCCACTTACTATCAATTTATTTGAAGGCATTAATACTTCAGACATACCTATAGCTTTCCAACCATTTTTTTCGGTACTAAATAGTACTTCACCAGACATATAGTCTATAACAGCACTTTTGGTTTGCAAACCTCCAAAACCAGTTTGCCCAACTACCACATAAGGAGATAATGGTACAAATTTTAGCTCTTCTGGTTTAACTTTACCATAATCTGTAAAATTGAATAACATACCTTCCTGACCTGGCTTAAGGCCAACCAAACCATCATTAGTTGCAACAACTACAGTTCCTCCTTGGGTAATGGTCATATCATTTATTTTTGCTCCAAGATCATAGCTCTGGTCTGGAGTTTCTTGAGCAAATAATGATATTGCATTCATTAAGAATGCAATCATCATTACTTTATTGATTGAAGTTAATAGCGATTTCATAGTCAATCAATTATTGTACTTGCTTGTTTAAGTTAAATGAACCATCTGTGATTGTTTTTAAAGACTGATCTCCATTCACATTTTTACAAGTAAATTCAAATGTTCCTATTAATTTATCATCCGTTTCTTCAGAAACACTTAATGACCCTACCATAGAGTTATCGTAAGGTGCTTGCCAAATTTCTGTAGTTGAATTTTGCGGATTATTAAGGTCTACGTCTGTTTCTGTGTAAGAAGCAACATTTACATTATTAATATTAGAGCCATCTAAATCGTAAGTACCTACTCCATCATAACCCCAAACTGTAAAAGAAAACGCATTTCCATCACTATTAGAAGCTATAATAATTAGGTTTTGGCCGTTGTTTGCAATTGTTGCAGAAGAGGAAATTTCCCAAGATTCGTAACTTGTACCATCTACTTTTGCGACTAAAGTTCCTGATGGAGCATTACCACCACTTCCACCATCGTCATCACTGCTACACGATGTAAATGTCGCTACAGATAGGGTAAATACTAATAACATAAAGTTTTTTAAAGTTCTCATTGTTGATTTAATTTATTGGTTAATACTGAGGCAAATCTCAACAATAAGATGATGGCAAAACATACGATGAATTGCGTATATTTATACAATATGCTGATTTTTAGGAATTTAACATATCTAAATAAGACTTATTAACCCAATATTGGATGATTTTCATGTAACAAAACTCAAAAATCTACTACCAATAATTAACCAAATGGTTAGTTATGTTTTATCAATTTTCATATTGGTTATTAAAAATGAAACTTTCAGAACCTTCTGAGAATGTTATCAACTATTGGATTGACACAAACTCTGTAATCAAACTTGAATATGCATTAACCCACGGCAACTATAAAACAAGGCAGCTAGCTGCTGAAGCTTTAGAGTTTGTTGGTCAACCTTCTTCCATTCCTGTATTATTAATTGCTATTGATGATAAAATTAAAAACGTTTCTATTGCTGCCCTAAACATATTAGAACATTTACAAGACAGCGACGAACTGATTAAATCAATTGTAAGAAAACGTTTTGATTGGCTTAAAAGACTTCGAGAAAAAGAGGAAAAACAAAACAACGCAAAAACAAAAAAGCATAACATTTATCGTTGGGAACGTGCAAGCAAAAAGTCTTTTGAAATGGTAAAGGAAAGATTGAAACGACCTATTCGGTAATATTTAATCGAATTTAACGTGAGGAAGTTCTTTCTGAATCTGCCCTATCTCTAATTGAAGATTGGCAAGAAATTTTTGATGTGCTTCAGAATTTGGATTAAACGGACGATGCGCTTTCTTAGTTTGAATACTAGCTATCTTTTCTGAGATTTCTACGGCATCTTCCGCTAACCAAACGGTTTTAAACGTTTCCCAAATATAGTCTATGGCCAAATCATTTGGGTGAATCATATCTTGATTGTAGAATCTGTAGTCTCTCAATTCGTCCATCATAATCTCATACGATGGGAAGTAAAACAGCTGCTTTCTTGGTTCTACAACCTGATGAATTGCTGACAATAAATGAGCCTTGCTTCTATTGTTTTCTACAAAACCATCTTTGAGATGTCTTACTGGAGATACCGTGAAAATGAAATTTACTTTAGGATTTACACTTCGTACTAAAGCAATTATAGATTCTAATGAAACAATAATATCTTCAACAGACAACAACTCTTTTAGAAACTGTTTTTGAGGTATTTTATGGCAATTAGCAACAATTTTATCAGTTGCAATATGTCTATAAACCCAAGCTGTACCGTGTGTAATTATTATGTGCGATGCAGATTTAACCTGATGTAATGTTTCGTTTAATTGCGCGTTTAAACTCTCAAGTAATTGGGATTTAGAAAGCGCATTTAATTTAGAATGTGCATCGAAACAGCTATAAATTTCATTCTGAAGTACAAGCTCTTCTTCACTGTAGAAATCTTCGTTTATACTTCTAGTAATTAAATTTTCTATAGCTGAAGGGTGAAATAAAATACCGAATGGATTTACCTCTGATTGAAACTTATGATACGCAAGCTTACTACCAATATTCTCAGAAAAACATGAGCCTAACAACATCAATTTAGACGTATAATCTATTTGATGATGTGGTTGTTTTTGTAGTTTTATGTTGGTTTGAAGCTTCATTATTTCTCGCTAAAGCGCAAAGACGCAAAGGGTATTAGTAATAAAGTTAGTTATTCCCTTCTTCTTTTTTCTTTTGTTCTGCTTCTTCTTTTGCTTTCTTTTTTTCTTCTAACGCTATTTTATTCTTTTTAATCTTAAGTTTTAATTCTTCAATTTTTGTGTTTGAAGCATTAAGCTTATAATTACTTTTTTGCAGCTTATTTTCAATCTTTGAAATAGCTTTACTTAGTTTATTCTTAACTTTTTTATGCTTCTTTCCTGAAAGGTTTTTAGAAGTATCAAAATCCTCTAATTCTTTTTTCAATTCAGACAGCTTATTTTCCAAGTTAGTAATCTTATTTCTTAAACTTTTATTTTTATTTTCAGCATTTTCTAATTTTTGCTCATCTGTTTGAATACTTCTCATCATACGCATCATCATCTGTTGCTGTTGTTGCATCATATTATGCTGTTGCATCATCTGATTATTTATTTGACTTCTTGAAGGTGGGCTAGGAAATTGTTGACCCAATAAAATAGTAGGACACAAAAACCCTAAGAATAATATAATTTTTAATTGCATACTTTATTAAATATAATCTTTTGCAGAATCTAGAGCTTTTTGAATACCTGCTGGATTTTTACCACCTGCAGTTGCAAAGAAAGGCTGACCTCCGCCTCCTCCTTGAATGTGCTTACCTAATTCTCTAACAATCTGACCAGCGTTTAAGTCTTTTTCAGCAACCAGATTTTTAGAAATATAGCAAGACAATAACGCCTTACCATTATTATCTGCTCCGAATAAAGCAAAAAGGTTATCAACCTCACCACCTAACTCAAAACACAAATCTTTAATTCCAGAAGCATCTAAATCTACTTTTTTGGCAATGAAATTTATACCATTAAGCTCTGTGATTTCATTTTTAAGATCGCCTTTTAAGTTCTTAGCTTTATCCTTTAATAGTTGTTCTATCTGCTTTTTTAAACTCGCATTTTCGTCCAGTAAATTTTGAAGTGCTTTTACAGGTTCTTGAGCATTGTTTAATAGATCTTTCATTTCAAAATACGCTCTGTTATTTTCAAAATAAAAGTCTTTTACAGCATCATAAGTTATTGCTTCTATACGACGAATTCCGGCTGCAACTGCACCTTCAGATACAATTTTAAAATGCCAAATATCTCCCGTATTCTTTACATGTGTACCACCACAAAGCTCTATGGATTGTCCAAATCTCACAGTACGAACTGTGTCACCATATTTTTCACCAAATAAAGCCATGGCACCATCAGAAATCGCTTGATCCATTGGTACATTTCTTTGCTCCTCTAATGGTAGTTTTCCGTCGATACGTGCATTTACGAAGTTTTCTACGTCTCTTAATTCTTCAACTGTTAGTTTAGAAAAATGAGAAAAATCAAATCGTAAATATTTAGAATGTACTGCAGACCCTTTTTGCTCTACATGTGTTCCTAACACTTCACGTAATGCTTGGTGCAACAAGTGTGTTGCTGTGTGGTTACACTCGGTTCTAAAACGTTGTTTTTGGTCTACAACAGCTTTAAACGTATCGTTAAGATCGTCTGGTAAATTTTTAGCAAAGTGAATAATGACGTTATTCTCTTTCTTAGTATCTACAATATAAACTGTATCACCATGGTTATCTTTCAAATACCCTTTATCACCAACTTGTCCACCACCTTCTGCATAGAATGGAGTGAGATTAAACACCAACTGATACATGTCTCCTCCTTTTTTTGAAGTGACTTTTCTGTAGCGTGTAATTTTTACATTTGCTTCAAGAGCGTCATAACCGATAAATTCTTGCTCTGCATCATCAACTAAAATCGTCCAATCTTCAGTAGAAGTTTCACTTGCTTTACGCGAACGATTTTTTTGAATCTGAAGTTGTTCTTCAAATCCTTTTTCATCTAATTTTAAATTTTTCTCAGATAAAATTAAAGCTGTTAAATCTATAGGAAAACCGTAAGTATCGTAAAGCTCAAAAGCCTTTTCACCCGAAACAGTATCTCCTTTTGTTTCCTCAACAATACCATTTAACAAAATAAGACCTTGCTCTAATGTTCTTAAGAAAGACGCTTCTTCTTCCTTAATTACGTTTTCAATCAATTGTTTTTGAGCTTTAATTTCAGGGAAAGCAGTTCCCATTTTTTTGCTCAACACATCTACTAAACGGTAAATAAATGGTTCTTTTTTATCTAAAAATGTAAAACCATATCGCACAGCTCTACGTAAAATTCGACGTATAACATAACCTGCACCTGTGTTACTTGGTAACTGACCATCTGCTATAGAAAATGCTACAGCTCTTACGTGGTCTGAAATAACTCTAATGGCTACATCTATTTTTTCATCTTTACCATAATCCTTATTTGTAATGGTTTCAATCTCACGAATTATTGGTGTAAACACATCTGTATCGTAATTAGATTGCACACCTTGAAGCACCATACACAAACGCTCAAAGCCCATACCTGTATCAATATGCTTGTTTGGCAATACTTCTAGAGATCCATTTGCTTTACGGTTGTATTGCATAAATACCAAATTCCAGATTTCTACAACCTGAGGATGATCCATGTTTACCAAAGACTTACCATCTACTTTTGCTTTTTCTTCAGCCGAACGAATATCTACGTGAATCTCACTACATGGTCCACAAGGGCCTTGGTCTCCCATTTCCCAAAAATTGTCCTTCTTATTTCCCATAAGAATGCGATCTTCAGAAATATATTGTTTCCAAATATCGTAAGCCTCTTGATCCATTTTTAAGTTATCGCTATCATCGCTACCTTCAAAAACGGTAACGTATAAAATATCTTTATCTATACCATAAACTTCGGTCAGTAACTCCCAAGCCCAAGCAATGGCTTCTTTCTTAAAGTAGTCGCCAAAACTCCAGTTACCAAGCATTTCAAAAAGCGTGTGATGATACGTATCGTAACCCACTTCTTCTAAGTCATTATGCTTACCAGAAACTCTCAAACACTTTTGAGTATCTGCAATTCTGTTATTTTTTGGTTCACTATTACCAAGAAAAAATTCTTTAAAAGGTGCCATACCAGAATTTACAAACATTAAGGTAGGATCATTTTTTAAGACCATTGGTGCAGATGGCACTACAAGGTGTTTTTTACCTTCAAAAAAACTTAAAAACTTAGAACGAATTTCTTGAGACGTCATATACTGAAATTATAGCTTGTTTCGTTAATATTACCACAATTGCAAAACAATCTTTATATTTGAAAGTTCGCAAAGTTTGCAGAACATTTAATGTGCATTATTGCTGCAAAAATAGTATAAATTAGAACATGGCTAAGGTAAAATATTATTATGATGCTGAGACGCTTTCTTATCGTAAGATAAAGCGGAAAAAACGCACAACATTTAAGTACGCTTTGGTCTTTTTAGTAGCTTCTGCACTTTTTGCTTTTTTATTTGTCTTTATTGCAGGCCAATATATTGAATCTCCTAAGGAGCGCCAGTTGGCCCGAGAGCTTCAAAACATGCAAATTCAATATGAATTATTGAACAAACGTATGGATGATGCTATTGCAGCACTAGAAAATGTTGAAGAACGCGATAATGCCATCTACAGATTATATTTTGAAGCCAATCCTATTCCTGAAGAACAACGACGCGCTGGATTTGGTGGTGTAAACCGTTATAAAAAATTTGAAGGCTATGACAACTCTCAACTGATAGCAGAGAGTAACAAACGCCTAGATATATTAGAAAAAGCTATTGTTGTACAATCTAAATCATTAGATGAAATTGCAAAATTAGCTGAAGACAAAGAAAAATTTTTAGAAGCTATACCAGCTATACAACCTGTAAGAAATGAAAACCTTACTCGTATGGCTTCAGGTTATGGTTATAGAACCGACCCTTTTACAAAAGCCAGAAAGTTTCATTTTGGAATGGATTTTACAGCACCAAGGGGAACACCTATCTATGCAACAGGAAATGGTATCGTAAAACGAGCAGATAATTCTGCATCTGGCTATGGCAAACACATTCGTATAGACCATGGTTATGGTTACATATCCTTGTATGCACATTTGTACAAATATAATGTACGTGTTAACCAACGCGTAAAACGTGGAGACCTTATCGGTTATGTTGGAAGTACAGGTCGTTCTGAAGCACCACATTTGCATTACGAAGTATTTAAAGATGGTGAGCGTATTAATCCTATTAACTTCTACTATGGCAACTTGTCTGCTTCTGAGTTTAATGAATTGTTGAGAAAAGCCTCTCTAGAAAACCAATCCCTCGATTAATATGCATATAGATTTACCAGAAAAACGCTATTACGGTATTGGTGAAGTGGCTAAAGCTTTTAAAGTGAATGCCTCTTTAATTCGGTTTTGGGAAAAGGAATTTGACATTATTAAGCCAAAAAAAAATGCTAAAGGCAATAGAAAGTTTACTCCTGAGGATATAAAAAATCTTAAATTTATTTACCATCTTGTTAAAGAAAGAGGCTTTACGCTTGAAGGAGCTAAAATTCATCTAAAAGAAGAAAAGAAGCAATCGCTAGAAAAATTTGAAATTATTGAAAAGCTAGAAAGCATAAAAGCACAGCTTATCAAAATAAAAACACAACTTTAAAACTTATCAATTATGAAAAAATGGTTAATCCCTCTAGTACTAATCGCAGTTATTTTATTTTGGGGAATTGGTGTAAATAATAATGCTGTAGAATTAGACGAAAACGTTGGTAAAGCTTGGGCAGATGTCGAAAGTAGCTATCAAAGGCGTAATGACTTAATAGGTAATTTAGTAAAAACTGTACAAGGAGCTGCAGATTTTGAAAAAAGTACCTTAACTGATGTTATTGAAGCCAGAGCAAAAGCTACCTCAATAAATATTGACCCAAATAATATCACACCAGAACAATTAGCAGAATTTAATAAGGTTCAAGGTGGACTTTCAGGTGCTTTAAAAAGTTTATTAGTTACTGTTGAACGTTATCCTGATTTAAAAGCTAATCAAAACTTCGTAGAACTACAGAGTCAATTAGAAGGTACTGAAAACAGAATTGATGTTGCAAGAACTCGCTTTAACAAAGCTGTTAAACCTTATAATAGTTACATCAGAACTTTTCCTAAAAGCTTAATTGCTAAAATCGCAGGATTCGATAAAAAGGCCTATTTCGAATCTGAGGATGGAGCAGAAAAACCTGTAGATGTAGAATTCAACTTTTAATCACTACAGACTATGCCACACATTGAGGATTTCCTAACACAACATGAAGAACAGGAGATCATTGAAGCTATTCGTATTGCAGAACGTGAAACTTCTGGTGAAATTCGTGTACACATAGAACAAAAGTGCAACATGGATATCTACGAACATGCCTTGGAAATTTTTCATTATCTAAAGATGGACAACACAAAGGAACAGAATGGTGTGCTCATATATGTGGCAGTAGACAATGAAGCTTTTGTTATTTATGGTGATAAAGGTATTAATGATATTGTTGGTAAGGATTTTTGGGATTCTACTAGAGATAAGATTGTTTTTCAATTTAAAAATGGCAATTTTAAACAAGGACTTATAGACGGAATTATTGAAGCTGGTAAAGCACTTGCTTTACATTTTCCTTGGAAACATGGAGATCATAACGAATTAGATAATTCAATTTCTAAAGGATAATGCCAAAGCTAAAACACATATTGAAGAAATTTATCGTATTACTTCTATTAGTAAGCTCTTCTATTGCCTTGGCACAGTATGAAATACCTCCTATTCCTAAACTTCAAACAAGCGTTTATGACGAGATTGGTTTACTAAGTCCATCACAAAAAAATAGTTTAGAAGAGAAACTCATACGTTATTCGGATACCACCTCAACACAAATTGTAATTGCTACGATCAGTTCTACAAAAGGAGAATATATTAATTACCTAGGTGCTGAATGGTTGACAAAATGGGGAATTGGACAGAAAGGCAAAGATAATGGGATACTAATTTTATTAGCTAAAGACGATCGAAAAATTGGTATTAATACAGGTTATGGTGTTGAGCATTTATTAACAGATGCTTTGAGTAAACGAATAATCGATAGAGACATCATCCCTTACTTTAAACGCAATGATTATTATGGTGGTCTCAATAGAGCAGCAGATGCTATTTTTGAGGTAATGAACGGTGAATATCAGAGCACTAGAAAAAATAATTCTTCAGATTTTCCAATTGCCTTCTTTTTTGTATTACTTATCTTTTTTATAATTTTCATTATAGCTATTTCTAAAACACGTGGTGGTGGACGAGGTGGCAACAGAGGAAATAGAAACGATGATGATGCTAGAAGTATTCTTGAAGCTATTATACTAAGTAATATGGGACGTGGAAGTTATTCCAGAGGGTCATCTGGTGGAGGTATTTTCGGCGGTTCTTCATCTGGAGGAAGCTTTGGTGGTGGTGGATTTAGTGGAGGCTTCGGAGGTGGAATGGGAGGCGGAGGTGGTGCCTCCGGTGGTTGGTAACTTAAAAAATCTTGATGAAATTACTAAATCTACTTTGTTTTCTTACGTTATTCTTCCAGACTACTCACTCTCAAGAATTCCTAAATAGTGCTCTAACCATACCTAGTGAATTGAAGGAAAATGCTAATGCAATCATTAGACAAAACACTACCAGTATAACAATATTGGCCGTTGATAAGATGATTGTAAATAAGCAACAAACAATCACTGTTTTAAATCAAAATGGTGATGATGTCTTGGATACATATTTGTATTATGGTGATGACACAAAAATTAATGATATTTCATTGAAAATATTTGATGTTTATGGTAATGAAATTGAAAAAATATCAAAATCAAAGTTTATAGACATTAATGCTGCTGACGGTTTTTCTTTATACAATGACGATAGAATAACATATGTAGATTACACTCCCAATACCTATCCATATACCGCAATTTTTGAATATGAATACAAAACGGCTTCCACCGCTTTAATTCCAACATGGTATCCTATTAACTCCTACAATGTTGCTGTACAAAATAGTAGTTATAATATTTATAATCCTAATAATTTAAAAATAAGAAGTAAAGGGATAAATTTCGAAAACTTCAACATTGAAAAGAAAGAAACTGATGATATTAATTACACCTTAAAAAATCAAAAAGCCATTAAGTATGAAAGCGATAGTGACTTTTATTTTAATATTTTACCAAGTCTTTCGGTATCATTAGAAACCTTTACCTTAAGAGGTGTAAAAGGAAAAGCAAATGACTGGAAAAGTTTTGGTCAATGGATGAATAATATGCTCCTTGCTGGAAAAACAAAGCTCGATGAAGCAACAATAACCAGAGCTAAGAATCTTGTTATCGGAGCTAAAAGCAACATGGAAAAGGCAAAAATCCTGTACACTTATATGCAAAATAAAACACGCTACATAAGTGTGCAAATTGGCATTGGAGGTTGGCAACCTGTCAATGCATCTGAAGTTGATAGACTTGCCTATGGTGACTGCAAAGGACTAACTATTTACATGAAAGCACTTTTAGAGGCTGTTGGTATTCCTTCATATTATACGATTGTCTATGCAGGACAAAAACGCAATATAGATTCTAATTTTTCTTCCATCCAAGGAAATCATGCCATACTTAACATTCCAAATGAAGGTAATGATATCTGGCTAGAATGCACTAGTCAAACCCTACCGTTTGGCTTTTTAAGCAATTTTACTGATGATAGAGATGTGTTGGTAATTACACCTAACGGAGGTGAAATCAAAAGAACATCTTCTTATAAAAACGAAACGAATTTACAAGTTATTAATGCTCAAATAACACTTAACGAAGAAGGTGGTTTAAAAGCTGATTTAGAACGTATTTCTACAGGAATTCAATATGGAAACAAATACCATCTTTCAAGCCTAAATGAAGAGGACCTTTATGAGCATTACAAAACAAAAACCTGGAGTTATATTAATAATTTAGATATCATCACTTCAGAAATTATAAACAATAGAGATAATGTTCAACTAACCGAAAAACTAAGCTTACAAGCTAGAGACTATGCTACTAAAAATGGCGAAGACTATATTTTTTCGGTAAATTTTTTTAACAAGAATAATTATATACCCAAAAGACAAAGGAATAGGCAATTACCCTTTATTGTAAAAAATGGCTATAGAGACGAAGATAATTATACTATCCAAATTCCAGAAGGTTATGAAACTGGTTTATTACCTGAACCAATAGAAATTAAAACATCTTTTGGCAAGTATACTAGAATTTTCAAAAAAATTGATAAAAACCAAATTTCCTGTAAAATAACAACTAATATTAATGAAGGACACTACCCTAAAGAAAAATATAAAGAATACAGGTTATTTAGAAAACAAATTGCTAAACAAGGAAACCTAAGACTTATTCTAAAAAAATCGCATCAATGATAAAACCATATGTTTCGGTAATAATATTTCTATTATTACAATCAACAGTATTTGCACAAAAACATAAATCTACAACTATTGGCAAAATCGATAAAGAAGAATTAGAAATGAAATTCTACGACCAAGATACTCTTGCCGACGCCTTAGTTTTGTATGAACACGCAAATGTTTACATAGACGAAGATCATGACTACAAATTTAGAACGGATTATTATTACAGAATCAAAATCTTCAACAAAGAGGCTTATGATAAAGCAAACATTAGTGTTTCATTTTATAATAAAGAAACTGTTTTAGCAGTAAAGGCTGTAACTTATAATTTAAAAGGTGAAACCATAAATAAAACCTGGTTAAAAGAAGATGCCGTTTTTACAACTAAAGAGACCGAATATTGGAATGAAACAAAGTTTACTTTGCCTAACCTAAAAGAAGGATGTGTTATAGAATATGTATACAGTGTCCTAAGTCCTTACTCAGGCTTTGATGATTGGTACTTTCAGAGTGACATCCCTAAATTAAAGAGTGACTATACTGCTGCCATTTTGGGTAACTATAAATACAATATTCGTTTGGTTGGGAGCAAGCCATTAGATAAAAAAGACATTAGCAGTACTGAAGACTGCATACATGTTCCGGGTATGAGTAGTGGTAGCTGTATCAATTATACTTTTGGGATGGAGAACATACCAGCATTTAAGGAAGAAGATTACATGTTGAGCAAAAAGAACTATTTGTCTCGCCTTATTCTAGATCAATTATCATATACAGATGTCTATGGTGCTGTAAAAAAGTATACTAAGACTTGGGAAGATGCAGATAAAACATTAAAACGCCTTTTTTTAGATAACCAAACCTCAAAAGAAAATTTCTTTAAAAAGAACTTACCAGAAGAGATATTAAGTATTGAAAGTGAACTTGACAAGGCTAAAGCAATCTATAAATATGTTCAAAATAAAATGTTTTGGAATGGCAAATACTGGACTCAAGGAAAGCTTAAAGTAAAAAACACTTTTGAAGAAGGTACAGGAAGCGTAGATGCTATAAATCTTGTTTTACATAATAGTTTAAATGCTGCAGGAATAGAAAACTATCTGGTTGCATCTTCTACAAGAAACAATGGGTTACCAACCAAACTTTACCCAATTACAAAAGATTTTAATTACATCACTATAAAAGCAGTCATAGGCGATAATTCTTATTTTTTAGATGCTACAGACAAAAAATTAGCTTTTGGGCAGATACCGTTTAAATGTTTAAATGGCGATGGCAGAGTCTTAGATTTTGAGAATGGAGGGTATTGGGAGCCAATTAAAACAAAGTCATCATCTATTATAAGTGTACAATCTGAACTAGATTTTAATGAGTTAAATGAACTTGAAGGGGAATTGAGAATAACTCAAAGTGGTTACCATGCATTAGATGAAAGAAAAAAATTAAACAGCATGTCAGACGATGAGTACTTAGATGATTTTGAAACAAAAAATCCAAATATCTTAGTAGATGATTTTGAGACAAGTAATGAACAAGAATTAGAAAAGCCATTAGAGCAAAAATTCACTATTACCTTAGATCATAGTTATGATAATTCTAGAACTATAAGAATTAACCCATTTTTCTTTAATAAAATCTCAAAAAACCCATTTAAGTTAAACGAGCGCACATATGATGTAGATTATGGATATCCTAGAACATATCTCTACACAGTAAAAATCAATATTCCGCCAGACACATATACCGTGACCAATCTACCAGAAAAAAAAGGTATTGCTTTGCCAAACAGTGGCGGAAACTTTATGTTAAATATATCTGAGTCAGATAACTCAATAATGATTACATCAAGGCTCTATATAATGAAAAAAACATTCTCTGCTGCTGAATATGCTTATTTGAAGGAATTTTATAATCAAATAATAAAAGCTGAACAATCTTATATTCAATTAGAAAAAATATAAATATTCATTTCGATTGAAATAGTTATTAGAAGAAAAAGAAATCGTCATCACTAGTTTCACCTTTTGAGCCTAAGCTATTAAACTTATAACTAAAACCTAGCATAAAGTATTGTCGTAAGACTGTACTTTGCGAATCTTGTATATAATCTTGTGTTGCCACACGTCTTGCATTAGTGTTTTGATTAAGTAAATCATACACCTTTAAAGAAATCAAGCCTTTATCTTTAAGAATGCTATAGGTTAAGGATGAGTTCCAAAACCAGGCACTTTTTTGAAAGCCTTCAGCAACATCTGGATTATAATTAAATCTAATATCGTTTTCCCATTCAAACTTTTTGGGTAAAAATGTTGCTGTTCTTAATCCTGCGTTATGGCGCGTAAAGTTTCTATCTTCAAAAGCATCAATATCATAAGAATTGTTAGAGATATTTATCTCGTAATATGGCTTTATTTCCATCACCTTATTCCAAATAAAATCCACACCTAATCTAGGAGTAATTGTATTTACCTTACTTGCATATTGTACATCATTATTAAAGTTGATGTTTTTACTTCTGTCGTAACGTGTCCTAAAGTTGAACTTTACAGACTTTAAAGTATCTAATTTTATTTCTTTACTATATGTTGCAGACACTCCAAAATTAGAATTACCATCAACATTCTCGTAAGTTGTTGTTCTTACTAAAGTCTCAGGATCTATAACCGTTTTAGAAACCACCTGATTATTTGTAAAATTGGCATTTATATTGGCATAAAATCCTGTTCGTTTTTGCCAATCGAACCCATTATAACCTGCATAAAAACTATGTCTGTTTGAAGGCTCTAAGTTAGGATTACCAATTACAACACTTAGAGGATTAGATACATCTGTAAATGCCTGCAGCTGTCTTAAAGCTGGCGGATTGTTTCTAAGCCAATAACTACCATAAATAGATGCCTTAGGGCTAAATCTATAGTTTACTCTATAACTCGCTTGTATATTTTTGAATTGACGCTCTACATTAAATTGAGGACGCAATAAATCGTTATTTTCTAGGGTACGAATATTATAACCTATGTCTAATCTTGAATAGAATTTTTCACCTCTGTAGGTCGCACCAATTCTAGGTATACTTCTTGAATCTGTATATTCAAAATCGGTACTTAAGGCAGTATTAAAATCATCAAACCCTTGCGAAACCTCATTGTAATCAAAGGTGCTTTGTCGGTTATTCTCTTTATCTCTTGAATACTCGTATTCAAAATTTAGAAAAAACTTTTTTGCAATAATTGGTAACCTATAGGTTAATTCTGTCGAAAAACCATAACTATCATTTATACCATCTGTAAACTGATCCCTAATGATAGTTTCAGGATTTGTACCAAAAATTTCTGCTACCGAATTGAGAAAATCGTCACTTTCTTGCCTACTTACTTCTGTTCCTATTTCTGCCCTTATAAACGCACCTTTACTCCCAAATCGTTTTGTTGCTGATATATCTGCTGAAAATTCGCGAGCATAGCGTTCTACATCAGAATTAACCGAAGATTGATTTGTAAGTACAAAGTCTTCATCTAAGGTTTCGTCATTACTATTAAAAAAAGTTCTGGATTTAGAATATCCAAACGAAGGCTCTATATTAAGTTGAAATGTAGAATCTGTTTCTATTTCAAATTCGAGATTTGCCGAATGACTATCTGTATCATTATTTGACTTGGATCTTGTATTTGTAAAAAACCTTGAGTCTGCTAAAATTGTCTCACGCTCTGTTAAGGTTTCATTCTCAGAATTACTAGCAGAATTAAAATAATCTGCAGAAACATCTACTGTTTCACCAATAACATCTGCATAATTTAACCCTGTACTTCTAGAGGTTGTAATACCTTGCCCTCCACCAAAAGACCGACCATCAAAACTAAATGAACCATTGCTATTTATATAAATGCTGCTTGCGCCTCCAAACATTTTATTTAATTCCCCAAAACTAAATCCTGGTGAGTTTATATTGTTTCCTCCAGAAAGTACACTCAGTCGTCTATCATTATCAAAAAAATTGACCATACCTGCGTACTCGTAACGCTCATCCGTTCCTGCACCAGCAGCAACACGACCAAAAACACCTTTATTGTTTTCTTCTTTTATGGTAAGGTTAATGGTTTTATTCTCGCTATTTCCGGCTTCACCAGAGAATGCTTCAGATTTGGTCTTAGTATCTACAATTTGAATTTTTTCGACAATATCTTTAGTTAAATTTTTTGTAGTAATAGTTGGATCATCACCAAAAAACGGTTTTCCATTAACCAAAATCTTATTCACTTCTTTACCATTGACTGTTATCTTACCTTCTTCATCTACTTCTACTCCTGGTAATTTTTTTAAAAGGTCTTCTACTGTAGCATCTTTCTTTGTTTTAAAAGACTTTACATTAAATTCTAGAGTATCCTTTTTTATGGTTATCGGAGCAGTAGACTTTATCAGTACTTCTTTGAGTTGATTATCTAACTGCATAGAAATGGTTTTTAAGTCTATTTTCTCCTTATCAATATCTATTTTCTTTATATAAGTACCATAACCTACATAAGAGGCAAAGAAGTTAAGTTGATCATCAAAAGTTCTTCCTTCTACTTTAAAAAAACCATTTTTATCTGAAATGGTATAAGTAACAACGCTACTGTCCTTAATTCGTTCTAAGTAAATAGTTGCAGATTCTATTGGTAGATTAGAGTCTTCGGCGATGAGTGTACCTGTGATTTCAAAAGTTTTTTCTTGAGAGAAAATAAAACATGTAAAGATTAATGCAAAAACTAGTGTTAGTTTTTTCATAGAGAATGATTGATGGTTAATGTAATAGCTAATGCTTTAACGCAATTAAAGAATAAATCGTATGAATTTTCTTAAAAGAATAATAAAATTCGGTTAACGCTTTAATGCAAAGTGTCCCTTAAACGTTCTTCCGTCAGCTAAACTAGCCTCAAACCAATAATCATCAGATGGTAGTAGTTTGCCGTTATAACTTCCATCCCATTTTGAATTGGAAGCATTTAAAATGGTGATAAATTTGCCGTATCTATTAAAAATTTTTATGGTTGCAGTAACCGGAAACTGAGAAGAAAAACCACTAATCTGCCAAGTGTCATTAATTGTATCACCATTAGGTGTAAAAAACTTAGGAAAGCCTAATACTGATACATCTTCAGAAATTATACCACAATCTGCTTTTATGTCTTTTACATATACTGTATGTATACCTGCCACTATATCTTCAAAAGTATTAGACTCTTGATAGGGTCCATTTTCATCATCTAAAGCATATACATATTCTCCTTCACCAGATACTACAACTACAATTGTATTATTCTCAGAAACATCTGTTATTTCAATGGTTTCGATTGCAGCAGTACTAGAAGGAAGCACTCTAACTATTCTTCTATTGGTACATCCTGCAGGTCTGGTTACTAGTACTTCATAATCTCCTATTTCATTAACTTCGATATCTATGGTAGTTTCTCCTGTTGACCAATCGTAAGCATAATTATTTGGGATGTCGTCTTGTATTCCTCCCGGAATTGTAATTGTATCAGGATAAGTATTTAAACAATAATATACCTCTTCGAACTGATTGATATTTGGTACATCCTTAACTGTTAAATTCACCTCGTTTATAGCATAACAGGTATCATCTATATCTACCCTAGCATACACGGTTTGATTGTATGCTTCTTCATTAAAATAATCGCTAATGATTTCATTAACCTTTAATAGCGCATCATTATAAGTTACATAATAACCTATTGATGCATTTACCGGTGAACTTTCTAAAATCTGACTATCCGCTTCTGTTAAATCAAAAAAATTGAATCCATCTACAATAAAATCATCGCAAACTTCAATGTTAGCAGTAATACCATCTGAAGAATTAACTTGTAATGTAACTTCAGAACTATTATAACAACCTGAAAACTGATCGAGAACCATAGCATATACCACTTGGTTGTTTGAAGTGTTTGTATAATTGATATTATTAATAGGAATATTTAAATCTTCATCTAGAAAAAAAGTAATATCCCAAATAGGGACTACCTGACCTTGCTCATTTCTAACAATATCATCTGTGTAGGTACTGAGATTAAAACTTGACAAGCCATCTGTGACTTCATCATCGCATTGAATTATTGTAATATCATTTGCTATTGGTATCTGATAGACGTTCACGGTCACTGGTATTCTAACACCATCCGTACATCCTTCAAATAATGGCAAAATATAATAAGTTGTATTTGCATTTATATGTTCTTCAAAAGTAAGACCTGTATTAATTACTTCTGAAGACGAAACCGAATCATACCATAACACCTCATCTGCATTAGTAGTAATACCGATTTGAGCTAGTCCTTCGCCACATATAGTGTTTGTAGTAATTGAGGTTTTTGGCATTATTATAATTGAACTACCCGAAACATTAATATTAGGATCTCCCTCCATTCCACCAAACTCAACGATGTAACCTTGGGGATGATACGGACTGTCTGGATCTGTTGAACCCGTTACAGGTAAATCATTCCAAGAACCTAATATGCCTATGTCAGGATCTGTAATATGAGCATAATCTTCATCGCCTAAATTGTTAGGCTCGCCAGTATTCCAAAATGCAAACATACCATCTGGCGAACTTCCATTTACAGCGCCATTCCAAAAAATCTCACCAGCTTCAGGACCAGACTGCCATCTCCAAACTCCCTCTGAACTACTATCAGAACCACCTATCCAACCTGTGCCTTGAGCTTGCTCGCCTGTAATTTGCACTTCCTCTGGTGTAGTGATTGTGGCTAAATAACCTTGAAGACCAAAATAAGTTTGTGCAGAAGCTTCATTTAACGCTTCGGACCAACTTATCCCAACATCCGAAACATAAATGTAGTAATGCCCAGTTGCAGGAAGAAAATTTGCTTCACCAAGATTAATAGAAAAAAACTTGTCTTGCGTAAAATTACTTTCCGTGGTTTGAAAACGAACATCTCTAATAGCATTTTCAAACTCAATATAAGTTGCTGGTCCTGTTAACGTAAGTAAACCTGTTGCAATTGACCAAGATGAAGAAATATTAGGATGATCACCAATTAAGAATAACTGATCGGACCCTAAACTATAACCTGTAGCAATCTGAACAAAAATCTCATCTAAAGTTCCTTCTCCTCCGCTTATACTAATATCTGTAATTATAGGCATTGGTGCTTCACCACAGTATAGTTGTTCACCTTCAACATCAATCTGCGGAGGATTTTGTGCCATGCCAACAAAGCAGTTAGCAAGGCAAAACAACAAAAACCAGTATTGCACAAGCTTTATCATAGCAAAGTAAAGATACTACTTTTTACGCATGTATACACTTACTGGCACACCTGTAAAATCAAAATGATCTCTTAGTTGGTTTTCTAAAAATCGTCTGTAAGGATCTTTTACATATTGAGGTAAATTACAGAAAAATGCAAACTGAGGTTGTGGAGTTGGTAACTGCATTATGTATTTTATCTTCACATATTTACCTTTATATGCTGGAGGTGGATTGTTTTCTATAATAGGCAACAGTGTTTCATTTAGCACACTTGTTTTAATGCGCTTAGTTCGGTTTTTATAAACCTCAACAGCAGTTTCTATAGCCTTAAAAATACGTTGTTTATTCAATACAGAAATAAACACTATTGGCACATCTGTAAATGGTGCTATTTCTTTTCTTATGTGTTTTTCAAATTCCTTGGCTGTTTTATTATCTTTTTCAACCAAGTCCCATTTATTTACTAAAATTACGATTCCTTTTCTGTTACGTTCAGCTAACCAAAAAATGTTCTGAACCTGACCGTCAAATCCTCTCGTTGCATCTAAAACCAATAAACACACATCACAGTGTTCAATAGCTCTAATGCTTCGCATTACAGAGTAAAACTCTAAATCTTCCTTTACTTTAGATTTACGACGAATACCAGCTGTATCAACCAAATTAAATTCAAATCCAAAACGGTTATACTTGGTATCTATAGAATCTCTTGTTGTACCTGCAATATCTGTGACGATATAGCGATCTTCACCTATTAAAGCATTTATAAATGATGACTTACCTGCATTAGGACGACCTACAACAGCAAACCTTGGCAACTCCTCTTCTTCAACATCTTCCTTTTCTGGCAAAGCTTCTACAACAGCATCTAAAAGATCTCCTGTTCCGCTACCATTAATACTTGCAATGGTATAATACTCACCTAAACCAAGCGAATAAAATTCAACAGCATCTTCTGCACGTTTATTATTATCTACTTTATTAACAACAAGAAAAACGGGTTTTTCTACTTTTCGTAATAGCTTAGCCACATCCTCATCCATACCAGTAACACCAGTTTCTACATCGACCATAAAAATAATAGCATCAGCTTCATCTATTGCCAGCTCTACCTGCTTATCAATTTCGGCTTCAAAGATATCATCACTACCAACAACATATCCTCCAGTATCTATAAGCGAAAACTCTCTCCCGTTCCAATCGGTTTTACCATAATGACGGTCTCTGGTTACACCACTTACGGCATCAACAATGGCTTCGCGCCTTTTAATTAAGCGATTAAAAAAAGTTGATTTACCAACGTTTGGTCTTCCTACTATTGCAACAATATTTCCCATAAATTTTTATTTAATCTGCATTACATATCCTGTAAGCGGTAGCAAAGGTAGGCTTTAATTTTAGATTAACGATTTATGTTATTGGAATTTAAGTTTTGAGTTTCATTGAGAAAATATGTAAATTGAAATTCATATAAATTACAATGGAACTTTCTAACGAAATTATTTTAAGGCCACGATTTAAATTCAATGTCAATCACGACAATGAAAGCTTACTCACTTTGTTTGAAAATGAAAGCAAAAACCAATCTGAATTTATAGTAACTCGTGTAGACGACCATGTATTTATAAAAATACCTAAAGCCAAACAGCACTTTTGGTCACCACAATTACACCTTGAAATTAATGAAGATTACGACAATAAACAGCTAAGTACTATTTATGGTTTATTCGGACCCAACCCAACGGTTTGGACCATGTTTATGTTCTTTCATTTTGCTGTTGCTGGTTTCTTTATTGGCTTTGGAATTTGGGCTTACGTTAATTGGTCTTTAGGAAGTAGTTTTGCCTTACAACTTTTTGTCACTTTACTTATGGTAGTTGTATGGTTTGCACTCTATTTTAGTGGAAGACTTGGTAAAAAAGCCGGAATGGAGCAGATGCATCAATTACATCACTTTATGCGAGATACTTTAAGAAGTAAAGATATACATGCAGTTACCTAAAACTACTTTTGGTTATACCCAAAACGTTTTAATTGTTTTTGGTTAGATCGCCAGTTTTTGTTCACCTTAACGTATAATTCCAAGTGAATTTGTTTACCAAAAAACTTTTCTAAATCTTTTCTAGCTTCTACTCCAACACGCTTTAAGGCAGAACCCTTGTGACCTATAATAATCCCTTTTTGTGTATCGCGCTCTACCATAATGACAGAACGGATTCTGATGATGTTTTCCTCTTCAAAAAACTCTTCGGTATCAACTTCTACAGAATATGGGATTTCCTTTTTATAGTGCAGTAATATTTTTTCTCTAATCGCTTCATTAACAAAAAAGCGTTCTGGCTTATCAGTTAATTGATCCTTTGGGTAAAATGGTGGAGACTCAGGCAATAACTCTACAATTCTTTGAAAAACGTTCTTAACATTAAAACCATTTAATGCTGAAATTGGGTAAAACTCAGCATTTGGCACTTTGCTTTGCCATAATTCTGCTTGTTCTTCTAATTGCTCTTGGTTTGAGTTATCTATTTTATTCAGTAGTAATAATACTGGAATTTTAGAGTTGGTAATCTTCTTAAAAAAAGCCTCATCCTTAAGTTCCTTCTCTCCTATTTCAACCATATAAATCAAAACATCAGCATCTTCAAAAGCAGATTTTACAAAATCCATCATTGAGGATTGCAGCTCATAAGCAGGTTTTATGATTCCTGGTGTGTCACTTAACACCATTTGGAAGTCTTCACCATTTACAATACCAAGAATTCTATGTCTTGTGGTTTGTGCTTTTGATGTTATAATGGATAGCTTTTCTCCAACAAAGGCATTCATCAAGGTCGACTTACCCACATTTGGATTACCAATAATATTTACAAAACCAGCTTTATGCATGTATCAAAGTTTTGGCAAAGTTACAACCTTTAAGTTTATAAGTTCTCAATAGACCAATACATTTTCGCACATGACAAAAATCACCATTTATCTGATTTCAAAGGTCTAAATTTGAATTTGTATGAATTCATCTTAAAAAACCATGACTGATCTTCAGATTGCCAAAAAAGTAAAGCTAAAGCCCATAACCGAAATAGCAGAGAAGTTTGGTGTTGATCCAAATAGTATTGAAATGTATGGCAAGGATAAAGCTAAAATACCACTGTCTTGCATTAACAGGAATAAAGCTAAGAAAAGTAATCTTATACTAGTTTCTGCCATCTCACCTACTCCTGCTGGAGAAGGTAAAACAACCATTTCTATCGGCTTATCCGAAGCCCTAAACCAACTAAATAAAAAAACAACCGTTGTTTTAAGAGAACCTTCTTTAGGTCCTGTTTTTGGTATAAAAGGTGGAGCAACAGGTGGAGGCTATTCGCAAGTATTACCTCTAGAGGATATTAACTTACACTTTACTGGAGATTTCTCTGCCATTGAAAAAGCACATAATTTACTAGCTGCTGTTATAGACAACAACATACAAAGCAAAACAAATTCCGTAGGATTAGACCCAAGAACCATTACTTGGAAACGTGTTGTAGACATGAACGACAGAGCGCTAAGACGTATCATTGTTGGTCTTGGTGGAACAACCTCTGGAATCCCAAGAGAAACTGGCTTTGATATTACTGCTGCCTCAGAAATAATGGCTATTCTGTGTATATCCAAAAGTCTTAGTGATCTTAAAAAGAGACTCGGAAACATTTTTATTGGCTACACCTTTTCAAAAAAACCAATTTATGCTAAGGATTTGAAAGTTGCTGGTGCCATGGCTACACTTTTACAACATGCCATTAAACCAAATTTGGTGCAGACAATAGAAGGCAATCCTGCAATAATCCATGGTGGACCGTTTGCTAATATTGCCCAAGGCACTAACTCAGTCATAGGAACTTTAATGGGAATGACTTTTTCTGATTATACAGTAACCGAAGCTGGTTTTGGATTTGATTTAGGAGCTGAGAAGTTTTTTGATATTAAATGCCAAAGTGCCAACATCTCTCCAAAAGCAGTAGTGTTAACCACAACGATACGTGCACTTAAATACCATGGTGGCGCAAATTTAAAAGCTTTAGACAAACCAAATGTTGAAGCACTAAGACAAGGACTTCCTAATTTAGAAAAGCACCTTGAGAATATTCAGCGATTTGGAGTTACACCTATAATCGCTATCAATAAATTTAAGTCCGATACTAAAGAAGAAATTCAACTCATAAAAGACTTAGCTAAAATTAAAAATATCAGAGTTGCAGTAGCCAATGTTTGGGCTAAAGGTGGTAAAGGCGCATTAAAACTTGCAGAACATGTTATTGAAGTTGCAGAAGCAAGTAAAGCAAAATTTAAACCGCTTTATGATTGGGACATGGATGTTGAAACAAAGATTGAAACCATAGCTCAAAAAATTTATGGTGCTGAACACGTAGATTACAACACAAGTGCCAAGCGGCAACTAAAACGTATTAAAGAACTAAAACTGGATAAGCTACCAATTTGTATTGCAAAAACTCAAAAGTCATTGTCCGATAACCCTAAGCTATTGGGCAGGCCAAAAGATTTTATAATTACTGTACGTGAAATAGAAATAGCATCTGGAGCTGGCTTTTTAATTCCTATTACTGGTGAAATAATGCGTATGCCTGGCTTACCAACACACCCAGCATCTGAAGGTATTGACATTAGTGATAGTGGTGAGATAAGTGGATTGTTTTAGATTTTTAATCTTAAGAAATTTAATTTGATGACATTTTAAAATAGAGCCGATAAATAAGAAATGAACCAAAAAACCATTTCTTATGAAACGCTTTAATTTTTTTAAAATACTTTTCGTTTTTTCTCTTTTAGTCTCTTGTAGCTCAGACTCTAACGACAACAATGATGGTAATAACCTAACCAACTTTACAACAGACCTTTGCACTAATATCTCTGGTCCAACAGCCGCTTATTACGACAATGCGCACGGAAGAGCGATTCCGTTATCCCAAATTCCAACTATTACAAATCCAGGACAGCAGTTTATTCATAGCCAATACCCTGCTTTAGGATTTACAATGCCCCAAGGTTATTCTGGTTTTGAAACCCAAATTGGACTTGGTGTTGATGTTGTAAGAAATGACGGTTTAACCATTTGGCGCTACGTACCTGGTTTATCTTCTTTAAACCAAGTAAATATCTTAGATATTGTAGCTTCTGAAGTGGCTTTGCTTCGTCAGCGTTATAATTATAATGATGAAATAAATGTTACATGCACTCAAAATTTCACTCAACCGCAAGGCAACTTTATCGCAAGCCTCAGCTCAAGAGTATTAGATTTTGCTGGTATCAGAGCTGTAATCTCTATTAACTCTTACTTTGAACCTTCCTTGGGCTCTACATTTGCAGCGGTAACTGTTGCTAGTGGACCTGCTAATGAATACGATAATTTAATAATGGATGTTTTCCTTCCCATCCATTGGCAGTTACTTATTATAGATAATAGTGTGAGAGATTCTGATTTAGACGGCACACCAGACTCACAAGATAATTTCCCATTCGACCCACAAAGACAATAAAAACTTAAAACAATAAAATCATGAAAAAACTAGCCATACCACTAACAATATGCCTAATTGGCCTTGCACTAACAGCCTTTAGCTTTTTTGGATCAAAAAAAGGCAATGCCGACGATATAGATATTAGCATTGAGAAATCAGCCTTTATAATGCCTGCTGCACATAGAGTCTATTCTAACCCAGAAGCTCTGGATGGAAAATACTACCTCTTTAAAGCTAAAATCACTAATAATTCTACAGAAACTTTAGAAGATGTAACGGTTAAATACAGGATTCCGAATCACATCGAGTGGACAGAATTAACAGTTTCTGGTGAGATGTTTCCTGGGCAAACCCTAGTAGTACCTTGCTACCCTAAATTTAAAAATGAAATAACCGAGAAAACTACTGAATCTGTAGAAAAAGCAGAAATAGAAATTTCTTGGGATGGTGCTGAAGATGATGATATCATAGAGGAAGATTTCTCTTTTAAACTTACCAATCGAAATGAGTATGTGTACACAGGCATAAAGTCTGAAGAAATTAGCTCTTGGGCAGATATGTACGATAACGATGCACTTATCGCTTGCTTTGTAACACCAAATGATCCTGTTGTAAAATATTACACACAAAACCTTCAGGAAAAATTATTAAAAGGCGAAGCCGCTTCTGTAAGTCGTAAACCAGAAGATGCAGTGCGTTTTTTAGGTGGCATATATGAAGCCACAAGAAAATCGCATATGGTTTATAGTGGTACTAAAGGTATTCCAAAATCCACAGAAGATGTACAAAGTATAGTACAACAAGTTCGTTTGCCACGTGAGGTTATTACAGGAAATACAGGTCTTTGTATTGAGCTGAGTGTTTTATATGCCAGTGTTCTTTCAGCTGCAGGAATCGACCCAATAATTTATATGGTACCTGGTCATGCTTATCCTGGTTTTAGAATGAACGGACAATACTATGCCATTGAGGCCACAGGTATTGGTGGCGAAGGATTAGGAAATATTATGAGTGCCGAAGAAGCTTACCAACAAGGACAAAAACAGTTGCAAGAATTCATTCAACGCTCACAAGCTGGTGACCCAAGATATACCATTGTAGATATTCATAATGTTAATGCGCAAGGTGTCACTTCCATGGATTTAAAAGATAACGATTTTATGCGAAAAAAAGTGGATGATATTGTAGCTTCTTGGTCTGGAGGTCAACAGGTAAGTCCTAACAATGGCGGAAATGAAATTAGAGTTCCAAATAACCGTATTCGCACTGGCAATCCACTTTCTTTCACAATCCCAACAGGATGGCAGACTATGATGAATCCTGTTCCGCAAATGCCAATTGTTACTGCACAGGTCGTAGCACCAGACCAAATGACAACAGTTACGATTTACGATATTCCGGTTTCTAACACACAACAAGGCATGGCTACCGTCGACCAATATTTAACAAGTTTTGGTATGCAAATGCAATATCAAATCAATGGCAATTCCATCTCTGGAGTAACCTATTCTGCCAATGGAAATTTCAATTGGATTGGTAAAGCCGTTAGACGACAAGGAGGCATCAGAATTGTGGCCGTAGGTGCACCTGATTACCTATACAATCAAAATTCAGGAATAATTAATCAAGTATATAACAGTATCCGATAAACCTAATCATCATGAAGACTTTAATAAAAATCATAACAGTTTGCATATTGTTTTTCAGTACAAACAGTAATGCTCAATCTCAGCAAAAAATAGAAATGAGAATAGACTCCATTGGTAATGCCAAACTAACTGTTTCCATGACCATGAATGCCCAACAATGGCAGGTTTGGAATAGTAACTACGGTAACAATCCTTCAGCATTAAAACGGGATATAGAACGCTCTATGCCAGCATATTTTCTGGATGATTTTAAACTAGACAAAGACGATATGAATCGATCTTTTAACCTTAGCCTTAATGCTTATGGAGTTTGTGAAATCAACAAACGTGGAAAATGGATAGTAGATACTGATCAAAAAAATGCACAACTTACTGAATTAACAGAAAACAAGTATATGTTAGTAAGTAGTCCTGTAGAATATGGTGGAAGCCTACAACAAACCTTCATAATTGAACTTCCAAATGATGCCAAAAACATCAAAGTAGATAAGGACGCTTATGGAAAATCTGTTTTTGAATTTGACATGGATGCACCATCTACTGATTTTAACCTTATGCGATGGTCTGGTATTTTATTATTGGTTATTGGAGGTACCTGGTTTGGTAAAAACACAATCTCTAAAAAGAAATAATGATGACATTATTAGCACTTTTCGATTAAAAAGAAAGAAAATAAATCTCAAAATCAATTATTATGAAAAAACACAATTACCTATTTATTCTCGTAGCATTTCTATTAATGGCATGTTCTGATAATGGAGATGATCCAAACAACACAGATCCTGGCATTTTCTCAGCAAATACAATAGAAACCAGATTTGATGGTGCAACGATAGAATGGACCGAATCTCTAGATCCAGATGGTGACGATGTTACCTATGCTATAATTTTAGAAGGGCAAGAAATAGCATCCGGAGGAACGACTTTATCCTATAGTTTTTCAGGCCTAGAACCTGAAACACTTTACGAAGGTTATGTTGAGTCTAGAGATGGTAATGGTGGCACATCACAAGCATCATATTTTTTCACAACAGAACCTGAAGTAATAATTTATGAGGTAGATATAGAGTGTAGATGGTGGGAAGGCGCAGGTGGTTATGGCATTGTTAACTATTTTGAAATTGAAGCTGTACAGGATGCTATTAGCTATCATGTAGAAATTTTAGATTATGCGCCAGACCCTATACCATCTAATGTAGGAAGAACATATTCTTGGACACCAGAATCCAACTTGCCAACTGGAAATAATGTAGGTTCTGGCTCTAGCCATCTTACAGAATATACTCCAGGTGTTTATCATGCAAATACTAGTACTGGAAGTGGTTCGCTAAATTATTTAGATGATGCGATAGCCAACTGTGAAGCTGTTGTTGCTACAGCTAGAGTTACCATAATTGTTGGTGAATGATAATGATTTTAAAACAGATTTAATAACGTATTAAATCAGATAGAATTATTTTATCTGATTTAATTGTTGTTTGACCTAACAGCTATTTGTGTTGAAATGAAATAATCGTATCTTTCTCATGATTAGCTATTAACATGAGGGAAACATTAAAAACCAGCAATACACTACAAGTGGTTGATGCCATAAAGCGTAATGATACGATTACTCTAAAACGCATATACACCAATAACTACCCGAAAATAGAAATTCTGGTTTTAAAAAATAATGGCACTAAAGAATATGCAAAAGACATATATCAAGAAGCTTTTTTGGCAGTTTGGCAAAATGTAAAACAAGATAAATTCATTCCACAAAGCGAATCGTCTATTAACGGTTATCTATACACCATAGCTAAGAATAAATGGATGGATGTATTGCGCTCTCAAGGCTTTAAAAAAACAATTGTAGCTTCTCAAATGTCGTATTTTGAAATAAAAGATGAAGAAAATAATGGTATGGATGATGACATTTTAAAAGATAAACGATTAGAAGATGTAATGCATGCCTTTAAAAATTTAGGTGATGCTTGCAAAAGCTTACTTCGTAAGTTTTATTTCGAAAAGAAATCTATGAATGAGATTGCTGAAGAAATGCAATTAGATTCTGCTTCAACACGAAATAAAAAATACCGTTGTATGCAAAAATTGAGACAAATAGCCCTAAATAATTAATAGCAATGGACTTAAATAACATAACGCAAGAAGAGTTTGAACGTATTGAAGCCTATCTAAACAATTCGCTTTCAAAGGGAGACTTGCAAATTTTTGAAAACCGACTGGAAAACGAAGAAGGATTCGCTGCAAAAGTTGAAGATATCAAAACCGTTTTAACAGGTATTGAAACACAAGCATTAAAGGAACAGTTAAATGAATTTCACGATGACATAGCAACTCAAGAAAAAGACACTATTCAAATTAATCCAAAAGTAAAATCCTTACAATGGAGGAAAATTGCAGTTGCTGCTGCTTTAATCATTGCTGCAGGAAGTTTTTGGTTTTTAAATAGAAATTCTAACAATCAATTGTATGCTGATTTTTATTCACCAGATCCTGGCTTACCAACAACAATGAGTAGCTCCAATAACTATGAATTTTACGAAGCAATGGTTGCTTACAAGCAAGGACATTATAACGAAGCTTTAAATACATGGACCAATCAGCTTAAAACAAAAGTTGACAATGACACATTGAACTATTTTGTAGGTTCTGCTTTACTCGCAAATAAAAAAGAGCGTAAAGCAATCCCTTATTTGCATGAAGTTATAGATGCTGATAATTCAGTCTTTAAAAGTGAGGCTTTTTATTATTTAGGATTGGCTTATTTAAAAAACAACAATAAAGTAAAAGCTATAGAATACTTAAGTAAGTCTGACTCTACCAAGGCAAAAGACCTACTCAAAAAACTGAACTAAAAGATGTACAAACGTAAACATATAACGCTTCTACTTTTGGTATTAGTGAGTGTTTTTGGTGGCTTACATTCTCAAAATCTTCATAAAAACAATCTGAAAACATTAGATGAGTTTTTAAAAAATGATGAGTATAAAGCCGCAGAAATATTCACAAAAAAACAGATGGATTCGCTCATTGATGCAAATCAATTTTATGAGCTTATGGACTATGTTTACTATCTAGGTCAGATTGAATCTAAACTCAATAATACAAAATCAGCAATAAAAGTTATTGAAGATTTTGAAACTAGAATTGAAGCATTAACTACCAACAAAAAAGCACTCAGGCAATTAGCATTAGAAACAGGATCTTTTTACCAATCAATTGGCGATTCAGAAACCGCAAAAGATTATAACCTCAAAGCTTTAGAAATCACTAAGACAATGCCTGAAGCCACAGGTAAAGATTTGGCTTTGATAGAAAGCAATTTAGGTGTGTTTTATTCGCGATTAGGAGATTTAACCACTGCGACAGAATATCACAAAAAAGGACTAAATTCATTAAAAAGCGACTCTACCTCATCAGCAGACAGTTATTACATCTCTTACAATTCATTAGGTGGTATGATGTGGTATGCCTCCAAATTTGACAGTGCCATATATTATTACAAAAAAGCTGACAAAACATTAAAATCGCTAGAGCAGACACCATGGAACAAATATTACAGATCTGCTTCATTAAACAATAACATTGCAGGCATTTTTAGCATAAAAGGAGATTTAGATGCTTCTATCAATGCTATGCGCACAACAGTGAATAATCTTAACGCCTTTTTAAAGGAAGATGTCAGTGATGTAAGACGAACTCATGCCCAAGAGTTTTTATTTCAAGCCATAGAAAATTATGCTGGTTTATATAAAGATATTGGAGACTACAAAAAAGCTAAACAGTTACTTAGCTATGCCTTTCAGTTAAAGAGTAAAAACTTTCCTCCTGAAAGTCCAGAAATAGCTAAAGGAAAAGTACTATTAGGTCAAGTAGAAGCAACTTTAAAAAACTTTGACAAAGCTGAAAAATTATTAAATGAAGGCATTGAGCATTTTGAAAATAATAATGGAGATTACAACTATTGGTTGGCAGATGCATACTACAGTAAAGCAATAATTCATTCAGAACTTAAAAATGAAGATATAGCTAAAACTTATTATGAAAAAAGTGAAGACTACTACAAGGTTTCACTGGGTAACTATTATGACCAGCAATATTTAGATTTTACAGTAAACGCTTCTAATTTCTTTTCTGAAATTGGTAATAAAGAAAAAGCACTTTCTATGGCTAATGAAGCCTTAGAATATATAAAAACCAATCAAGGAGAAAAAACGCTATTGGAATATTACCAAGTATTGAATTTAGCAGATATTTATTACCAAAATAAAGATTATGACAATGCTCTACTGTACAGTAACAAAGCTTTAGAGTTAATCAATTCTGAAGATTTTATTAAAAGTAGTAAGCTAAATACCTTAAAGGTAGAAAGCAATAAAGTGAGTGCTATTTTAACCAAAGTAAAGACCAACTTAAAATTGAATTCCACTAAAAATGAAGTTTTTTTAAAAGCACAACTTTCGGAAATTGAAAATGCTATAAAACTATTAGAAAACCAAAAATCTGTTATCTCTGGTGATAATGCTGTAGCAATCTTAATACAAGATAATGCAGATGTTTTCAAAATTGCCAAGACATTAAATTTAGAACTTTATCAACTTACAAAAAATGAGAAATACCTAGAAAATTTATTAGGTTACCATGAGTCTATGATTTATCATAAAATAAGAAATAGACTTAACTCTAAATCAACAGAATTAACGGCCAATTTACCGAGTAAAATTTTAGAAAAAGAAAAGAATCTAAAAGAAAATCTTAATAGCTTTTTAGAAGAAAATTCATCTATAAATACATATATTGATAATGAGAAGAAATGGTTGAATTTTTTAGATGAATTAAGGGAAGATTATCCTAAATACTATAAGCTAAAATATGCTTCAATTTCACAATCATTAAATAATTTAAAACAGAACATTCCAGAATCTTCTACTGTTGTAAGGTATATGTTTATTGAAGATGCGCTCTTTGCGTTTGTGGTGAATTCTTCCACTATCAATATGTTTGAGTTGAAGTCAGAACATCTTAAATCGTTGATTTCACAACTCAATAATAATACGGAAGCGCTTCAACCTACCTTTCAACTTCAATTTGCATTATATAATATTCTCTGGAAACCTATTGAAAATGAAATAAAAACAGAATCTGTTATAATAATACCAGACAAGGAACTTTTTAACCTAAGCTTTGAGTTACTGACCTCAAAAACTTGTGAGAATTATAAAGATTTGAGTACTCATAGTTTATTGGCTAAGCATACTATTTCATATAATTACAGTCTATTCCTCATAGACAAAAATAGCCAACCTGTTGGCTATGACTCTAATTTTATTGGTTTTGCACCAGAGTTTAACGAGGCTATGAAAACCAACTACAAAATTGCTATAAAGGATTCGGTTGATCTAGATTACAATTATTTAAAACTTCTACCTCAACCATTTGCAAAAGATTTAGCCAAAAGTTATTCTAGGTTGTTTAACGGTAATTCCTTTTTGAACGAAAAAGCCTCAAAAAGTATTTTTACCGAGAATGCGAAGGAGCACAAGATTATTCATATTGGGACACATGCAGAATCGGATAATATTTCTCCTGAATTTTCGAGATTAATCTTTGCAAAAAACACAGATGACGAGAATAACTCATTGTACACTTATGAAATTTACAACCAGAATCTAGCTTCTAATCTTGCCATTTTAACAGCCTGCGAAACAGGTAAACCAAGTTACCAACCTGGTGAAGGCATGATCTCTTTAGCGCACGCTTTTAACTATGCTGGTAGTGAAAGTATCTTAACGAGTCTTTGGAAAATTGACGAACAGTCGAGCACTAAAATTCTAGAATATTTTTACGATAATATTTCAAAAGGCATGAAGAAAGATGAAGCGCTTAAAGCTGCAAAACTTAATTACATTTCTACTGCAGAAGGCAGAACTGTCGCACCACAATATTGGGCTGGTTTGGTTCTAATAGGAGACACTGCACCAATTAATTTAGAAGTTAGCAATAACTGGTGGGCTGGGATAATTTCGATTATTGCTATTGCGCTTATTCTTTATTTTATGTTGAGAAACAGGAGTTCTAAGACCTAGGCTTTTCAATACCTCTATCATACATTACAATACTACCAGCAACAGATACATTAAGGCTTAGTTGAGACTTAAATTTCACCAAAAAATGACTTTTTTCAATGGCTTGCTTAGACAGTCCATGGTCTTCTGCACCCAAAAGATACACACAACGTCTTGGATGATGAAACGTCTCTAAATCTACTGCGTCATCTGTTAACTCTACTCCAACTAACCTAGCACCTTTAGGCAAATTATTAAAAAACTCATCGAAAGTATCATAATGAAAATAAGGCATTGATTTTACGGCATTATGCGTGTCACACGCTTGCTTTGCATACCGATTACCAATGGTAAAAATAAAACTGGCACCTAAGTTCTGTGCTGATCGCCATAGTACGCCAAGATTCTCTGGTGTTTTACCATTTTGTATGCCAATACCAAAAAATTCGTTTACAAAATTGTCTGTCATAGTTGCAAAAATAAGATATACTGACAAAATGTAAGTTCGTATTGGAATGGCATTTTTTTTGCTTTTTGGGAGGCAGATGTCTAATTTAAAATTGTAAGAAATGAAAAAAGTAATGCTCTTTTTATTTGTAGCAATTTTAGCTACAAGTTGTAATGCACAAGACACTGAGAATTCTTATAAAAATTCTTCAGATTTAGAAATTCAAAAAGACAGCCTTCAAAAGCCAAAAGGTAATTGGAAAGTAAATAAAGAAGTAGACGAAAACGGTAATATAATCCGTTACGATTCTATTTATAGCTGGTCCTCTTCTGGGAATATAAAAAATGTAGAAAGTGATAGCATTTTTAATCAAATGCACTCTATGATGCAAAAGCGTTTTTCTATGCTACAGTCTCCTAATCTAAACGGTTTCTCAGAACACGATTCGATTATGAAACAGTTTTTTTCTGATGACTTTTTTAAAGATGATTTCTTTTCTAATCGTATACCATCTGGTTTCCAAAATATGAACGAAATAATGAAACAAATGGAAGCTATGCGACAAAACTTTTTTAACAACAAGAACAGATATATTATCCCACCAGAAAACACAGAACCAAAAGAGAAGAAAACTAAGACAATCGAAAAAAAGCAGGTGTAATAATTTTTATGGTTTAATTTTTAAAACAATTAGATTATGAAGAAACAACCTATTGAAGTTAGATTAGTTAATCAAAAAGGAAATGTTTACCATATCAAATTCCCTAATCTCGAAATTCCAGTTAAGGTAAACGAACATCTTTATCACAAAATGCTTCACAGTCCAGAATATCAATTTAGATCTTCTAATGCTGTTGTAAAGCAATCGTATTCGGCTTAGCTTTATTATAATTAAAGTAACAATCAATGATTGCTCGTTATTGAGCAATCATTTTTATTTCACAAAAAAATCAGACTTAAACTATTGTTTATTAATTTTTTAGCTGACAAATATCATGGGAAATTTTAAATCTTAGTCATAACTTTAAATACTAAGAACCATAAAACCCTTCGATTATGTTATCTATCTTATTGCCTACCGATTTTTCACAAAATTCTGAAAATGCTATTACCTATGCTTTAGAATTGTATAAAAATGAAGACTGTAAATTTCACTTTTTACACTGCTATCCTCCAGTTATATTTTCATATGAATATCAAATAGAAAAAGGACTCATAGGAAAGGATATACATAAAATTCTTCAGGAAGAATCTAAAGAACGTCTTTACGAATTTGCACTTTCGTTAATGCGAAAACATGGTAAGGACCAAGAATTTGAAGTAGAGGTTGTAAAAGGTTTTTTACCTGACCGCATTTCTAAAACAGTATCTGACAACAATATAGATCTCATTGTTATGGGAACAAAGGGTGAAACAGACTCAGACAGAGTGGTTTTTGGTAGCAATACTACACAAGTCATAAACAAACGTTGTTGTCCAGTTATTGCAGTGCCAGATGATTATAAATTCGTAGGCTTAGAGAATATATTGTTCCCTTCAGATTTAAATCTTGCATTTAAAAACAAACATTTTCAACCAATTCTAAAAATATTAAAACTACACAAGAGCAATATAAAGGTTCTGCATATTTCAATATTAGGACTTACATCTCTACAAAGAATACATAAAGAATTCATCAAAGAAACATTTACAGATTACAACACCACATACGACATTTTAGAAGAAAAAGACATTGCAGATGTTATCTATGATTATCAGCAAGAACATAAATCTGAACTGCTTGTAATGATAAATAATAAACATACATTTTTTGAAAATCTGTTCTTTAAACCAACAATTTCAAAAATTGCAATGCACTTACAGACACCATTTATGGTGATACCTGCTTAACAAAGTTGTTTGAGATATTATAACTGATGTAAAACTAAAGTCATGAAAGTTCTTGTTTACAGCACCAGAGATTTTGAGAAACCTTATTTAGAACGCGCCAACAACAAAAGGCATTATCTAACATTTACCAATGAAGCATTGTCATCTTCTACAGCTATAAGTGCTGTAGGTTATGATGCTGTCTCTATTTTTTCAGCAGACGAAGCCTGTTTCTTAACCTTAGAAAAGCTTAGAAGTTTTGGTGTTAAATACATATGCTTACGCTCTGTTGGGTATGATAATGTAAACATAAAAGCTGCCAAACGAGAAGGTATAAAAGTTGCTAATGTGCCAGCATATTCACCCAATGCTATTGCAGAACATGCTGTAACGCTTCTATTAGCATTGAACCGCAAACTTATAGAAGCTAATAGCAATATTAAACGCTTCAATTTTGATTTAAATCATCTTACAGGTTTTGATCTTAATGGTACAACAGTTGGTATTGTTGGTACTGGTCGTATTGGTTCTGTTATGGCGAAAATAATGCACGGATTTGGATGTAAATTATTAGGCAATGACATTGAGGAAGACCATCTACTAACAGAGCGATATGGTTTGCAATATGTTTCACTTAATGCTTTATGTGAACAGTCAGATATCATATCGCTTCATGTGCCATTAAATAGCGAAACACACCACATGATTAATGAAGATTTGTTTGATGTAATGAAAGAAAGTGTGTACCTCATCAATACTGCGCGTGGTGCTGTTGTTAATACAGATGATCTTGTACAAGCTTTAGACCATAAAAAAATTGCAGCCTATGGTATGGACGTTTACGAAAACGAAAAAGGTATCTTTTTTAAAGATTTATCTCATAATATACCAGATGATGATGCACTTATAAAGTTAATAGCAATGCCTAATGTATTGGTTACTGGTCACCAAGCATTTTTAACTCATGAAGCCCTAACCAACATTGCAGAAACTACAATTTACAACTTAGATTGTTGGGAAAGCGACAAGGTAAATGACAACGAATTAACAGGATAGTACATTTTGTATTACCGTTAAGCTTAGTATACTATGGAGCAAACTACTTCCATAAACAAACAATTAAAATCTTTTTTCACAGAGATTGGAGACCTCTCATTTTTTACCATTAGATATTTTAAAGAAGTTATTAAACCGCCTTATGAGTTTAAAGAACTGCTTCGTCAATGTTATAATATGGGAAATCGCTCACTGCTTTTAGTAGGAATCACAGGATTTATAATCGGCTTGGTATTAACGCTTCAAACCAGACCAACATTAATGGAATTTGGCGCAGTATCATGGATGCCATCTATGGTTGGTATATCTATCGTTAGAGAAATCGGACCAATAATAACAGCATTGGTTTGCGCTGGACGTATCGGCTCTGGTATTGGTGCAGAATTAGGTTCTATGCGAGTTACTGAGCAGATTGATGCGATGGAAGTTTCGGGTACTAATCCTTTTAAATTTTTAGTTGTTACCAGAGTTTTAGCAGTAACATTAATGCTACCACTACTTGTAATTTTTGGTGATGCCTTGGCATTATTCGGTTCGTTTTTGGTAGAAAATGTAAAAGGTAATGTGTCGTTTACGCTTTACTTCAATCAGGTTTTTAATTCTTTAGAGTTTGGTGATATTATTCCGGCGACCATAAAAACATTCTTTTTTGGTTTAGCTATAGGTATTGTTGGTTGCTATAAAGGCTATTATAGTACAAAAGGAACTGCAGGTGTTGGAAAAGCCGCAAACTCAGCAGTTGTGTTTACATCGCTATTACTATTTATAATAGACTTTATCGCTGTTTTTGTTGCTGATATTTTTTATGACTTATGAATGAAAACACAGACATATCAAAAAGAGAAATTGTTCTAAAAATCAAAGACCTACACAAAAGCTTTGGTGACAATCATGTACTGAATGGTTTTAATCTTGAGTTACACCAAGGTGAAAATCTCGTTATCATGGGAAAATCAGGCTCAGGTAAGTCGGTAATGATAAAATGTTTAGTAGGTCTTATGGAAGCTGACAGTGGTACAATCTCTGTAATGAAACATGATATTACTAAGCTAGACAGAGAAGCGCTTGATATTTTAAGAGCTGATATTGGGTTCTTGTTCCAAGGTAGTGCATTGTATGATTCCATGAGCGTTCGCGAAAATTTAGAATTCCCATTGCGACGTCATTCAAAAAAATTAAAAAAAGATACAGATACCGAAAGTATGATTATTGAAGCATTAGAAAATGTAGGTTTGGCAAGCGCTATAGACCTAATGCCTTCTGAATTATCTGGTGGTATGAAGCGACGCGTAGCATTAGCCAGAACGTTAATTCTTCAACCAAAAATTATACTATATGACGAACCAACAAGCGGATTAGATCCTATTACAGCAAAGGAAATCATTATCTTAATGCAAAGCATTCAGAAAAAATATAACACTTCTTCACTCATTATAACACACGATGTGGATTGTGCAAGAGTTATTTCTGATAGGATGATTTTACTGATCGACGGCATAGACTATGCAGAAGGAACTTATAAAGAACTTTCAGCATCAGAAGACCCAAAAGTTAAAGCATTTTTTAAACAGTAGCTATGAAAGCCTATAATAGGCGCTTGACAGGTAATCAATACTGCTAAAGACAATAATAAATTACAGAATCTTAGGTTCTAGAAAATTTGAAACAGATGAAAAAAACAGCATCACAAAAAACAAGGCTCGGCATATTTGTTATTATCAGCACCATCTTATTTGTTGTTGCTGTTTATATGATTGGCCAAGGAAAAGACATGTTCAAGAAAACCTTTACCATTAGTGCATATTTTCAGAATGTAAATGGTCTACAGAATGGCAACAATGTTAGATATTCTGGTATTGATATTGGCACAGTAAGAGCCATTAACATGATAAATGACTCTACCATAAAAATAGATATGAGTATTGATGAAAAAATTATAAAACACATTAAAAAAGATGCTATAGCTACCATAGGTTCGGATGGATTGGTAGGTAATATGATTGTAAATATTGTTCCAGGAAAAGGTACTGCAGCTATTATTGAAAATGGTGACATTATTGAATCCTTCAGTAAAATTGGTGCTGATGATATACTTAGTACTTTGAGTGTTGGCTCAGAAAACGCAGCTTTATTAACTGTTGATTTACTAAAAATCACAACCGAGATGCTAGAAGGTGAAGGTACTATTGGGTTATTATTAAACGATACCATAATGGCACAAGACCTTAAACAATCGGTCTACAATCTTAAAACTGCAAGTAGAGGTGCTACAAAAGCTATAAATGAGTTAACAGATATTATTTCCTCATTAAAAACAAACGATGATTCTGTTTTGGGCATGGTATTGAATGATTCAATTTCAGGAAAGCAGCTAAAAAGTATTGTAAATAATCTTGAAACCTCCAGCAATGAAATCAATTCAATTTTAAACAACATCAATACTGTTGTAAATGATTTAAACTCTAGCGAAGGTGCATACAACTACATTGTAAGAGATACAGCATTGGTTAATGACCTAAAATCTACTATTAAAAACATTAATGAAGGAACCGAAAAATTTAATGAAAACATGGAGGCTTTAAAGCATAATTTCTTAACACGTGGCTATTTTAGAAAGTTAGAACGACAAGAAAAGAAGGAGGCAAAAAAGAGTACAGACAATAAATAATTAAGTGATGAAAATAGAACATTTAGAAGAACGCATCAATGATTATAAGACTTCTATAAAAACAGTTGTAGATAAAAAGACTATTTGGCAAACAAAGACCAAAGATCTAATCAGCCAAACATTGAAAACCATTTGCAACACCTACGATATTGGTTGGAAAGTACAAGAATTGAATTGGATTGGCACTAACGAAGCTGTAAATATCACATTTGATTCTTTCCCAAAAGAACTCATAGATTGTACTAACCGTATACCTGCATATCAATTTATACAAGGTGGTGCATTGGTGTTTTCTCAATCTTATAGTGGAGACGTGCACACGTTTATTCTATTTCCGTACATAGAACAAATACCAGTAGAAAGCAGTAGCGTTGAGCTAGAGATCTATAATCCTAAAGACATCACAGAAAAAATCATTATTGAAAAAGTAGATGAATTTTTAAAAGAAATGATTAAATGGGAAGTACCAAACACAAAAAACAAAGTAGGTTATTAAGCAAGATGTAATGAGATATTAAAAAAAAACCTGAATATTGACTTTTTATTAATCAATATTCAGGCTTACTAAAAAGCTAAGCTAGTTATGCAGTTTCCGCTTCAAGTGTTCTGTTTTTGGCTAATTTTTCAATTAAATCTGGTACTTTTTCAAAAGCAGCAGAAAGACCATGAGCTTTACCAGCTTCAATAAAAGATATTTCATTTTCTCTTGTTACTAAAAATCCTAAAGGCTCTATTCCTACACCTGCTCCAGCTCCCATACCTTCACCTTTTTTTCCTTTAGCCTCTGTGCCTTCTCCTCCACCAGAACCAAATCCCATGCCTACCTTTATTACTGGTACACACTTAAATTCTCCTAGTTGAAACTCTTTACCAATTACAGTATCTGCATTAGCTTCCGTTTTCATAAAATCTGTCACTTGTCCTAATAATTCTTCTAAATGTAGTTCCATAATTTGATGTTTTAAATGTTAAAAAATGATTTAATAATGCGTATTGGTCTATTCTCAACAGCCAATACTAATGCGTTTTGACCTTTGTAATTAATATGAAACCCACCAAACTGGTAGTTTAAAAAAGCAAATACTGGATACAATTTTGAGTTTGTAATACAATCGCCTGTATCTATGTTCATGTAAAACTTCTTCACTTTGAAGGATCTCATTATTCTTACTATTCTTCTAAAACTTAATTTCTTTGTTTTTTTATCAACCTTTACTGCTTTTGTTATTCCTGATTTCTTTTCTTTTTTGGCTTTTAATGGATGGAAATAAAATTTTAAAAAGAAAAACCTAAGCTTTATTATAAAGATCTCTTTATCATCTTTAATCACATCAGCCCTAGCGACACCTTTCATTTGAACATAATATTGCTCATTATTTGTGTCTACAACCAAAACCATTGGCATTAACAATAGGTATATAATTAATGATAAAAGCAGTAGTATGATAATGGTTAACAACATGTTTTAAGTTTTAACCAAAGGAAAGCAAATCATTGATCTAGCACAATGATATTCATCAACTTAGAAGCGTATCTTTACACTTTAACATTTGATAATAATTGTATGTAGCAATCTCATAAAGAAATGTTTCTTATGAATTTATCCTAACTCATTTCGTAGGATATTTTTAAAACGTGTCGCACTGATATAATGGTCTTCTAAAAGCTCACCATTATGAAGTAAATTGAAAACACCAAAACCAGAAGGTGCATTTTTTGCCTCCTCTACTGTTTCAATTTTGCTAAGCTTTAAATCAATACCAAAATCCATAGCTGTATTAAGAAGATCAAACGCAGATTTTTCGTGCCATGGACATTGGTCTGCATAAACCAAATGCCAGCCTTGATATTGTTTTTGGTGTTTGGTCCAATCTATAAGCTTAGGATGATTTGCACTCTCATCCCATTTTTTAGATAATAACTCAAAACGTCCTCTGTTATCTATTTCTATAAAATCATACTTCTCAAATATGGTTCTGTTAGCAATCCAAGAGCCATTACTTGTCATTACACAAACACCATACATATTGAGCTGTTTCGCAACTTTTTCTGCTTCATCAATGAGCAATTTCCCAAAACCAAGATTTCTATCTTTTTTGGAGTACACATACATACAGTGGATAAAAAGGAAATTGTCACCATCAACAGGTCTCCAAGCTTTTGACACTGGCACAAACTCTATAAAACCAATCATTTTATCAGCTTCATTTTTTAAAATCTTAAGCCGCAAACCTTCATCATAACGCTTTTCGAACCATTTGCGTTTACTTTCAAAACCTGGTTTTTTAATATCCTTTATACAGAACAATGTTTCCTTATTTACATTTTTTGGTGTTACATCTATGATTTTAAAAGATTCCATATCCTAATAATTTTACTTTCGTTTTCTATCTAAAAGCATTAATAAACTTTCAGCCTTATTCAAGACAAAATTCTACCATCACCCATTTGTATAATTCGGTCTGTTTTATTTGCAAAATCCTCATCATGAGTTACAACAAGTAAAGACAATTCTTTTGTTTCGCTCAATTGTTTGAAAATTTCGAATACATTTTCTGCATTATGGCTATCTAGATTACCTGTTGGCTCATCTCCCATTATTATAGAAGGATTATTGATTAAAGCTCTAGCTATCGCAACACGCTGTTTTTCTCCACCAGAAATGCGAGATGCTCTTTTTTTGGCGAGGTGCTCAATGTTTAATATGCTTAACTTTTCCATAGCATCTTGTTCGATCTCCTTGAGTGATTTTTCCGCAAGTTTTTTAGCAGGAAGCATTACATTTTCTAAAACAGAAAATTCTGGTAACAGGTAATGAAATTGAAAAACAAAACCAATATGCTTATTTCTAATAAAGGATAAGTACTCCCTGTCTTGCCCTGAAATTAGCTCATTATTGAGCCATAACTCACCTTCGTAATCTGTATCCATAGTAGAAAGAATATAAAGTAGAGTAGATTTACCACATCCAGACTTTCCCATTATAGACACAAACTCTCCTTTTTCTATACTAAAATTTATATCCTTTAAAACATGAAAGAGGACTGGCTTTTTAAAATACTTATCTATATGTTTTGCTTTTAAAATACTCATGTTTATTGCCCTCTAATAATTTTAACCGGATCAATCTTTTTAGCTTTTTTGGATGGTAAATAGCCTGCCAAAAAAGTAGAAAGCATTGCAAAAGAAAAGCCTATAATAAAAAATAAAGGATTCATGTTTATAGGATAGGTTTCTATTGTGGGTAAGGCTTCGGTTTGAAATGGAATGGTTGAAATTAAATGTGCCAAACCAAAACCAATGAGCAATCCTAAAATACCTCCAACGAAACCTATAATCATGGCCTGACTCATAAAAATAGCTTGAACATCTCTTCCTGAGAATCCAGTTGCTTTTAAAATGGCAATATCATTCATCTTCTCATAAATTAGCATATTTAGTATGTTATAAATACCAAATCCTGCTACAATTAAAAGTGTAATAGATACTGCATACGTTATTAGATTTCTAATATTAGTACCTGTTTCAAACTGTGCATTGGCTGTTTTTATATCAATTGCTCTAAGATTAAATTGAGACTCGATTTGCTTTGACATTGTTTCTGCAACACTTATATCACTTAATTTAACATTAATATCTGTGATATAATTTTCGGCTTTACCCAATAACTTCTGAACGGTCTTAATACTGGCAAAGCTTTGAATATTGTCTAAATCTGTAATACCGCTTTGGTAAAATCCGACAATTTTAAGTGGAAATATTTCGCCAGTAATTGGTTTTACCTGTACACGGTCACCAACTTTTAATGCCATTTTCTTAGCGATTCCTATACCAAGTAAAATTCCGTTATCTGCGATTTGTAAATCTTTGGCTGAGCCATCAACTAAATAATCATTGAAATTGAAAAACTCAGCTTCATCCATAGGACTTATACCTGTAATGTTACCACCCAATTCTATTGAACCTGCGATATAAAAAATCTGTGTTTTTACCTGAGGCAATGCACCTCTTACATCTTCTTGCTGCTCTAGAAAATTAATTATAGGCAAAGCATTGTGAATTTTTTTCTGAGCTAACTTTGGTTTTATTGAATGAACGACGTTAAAACTATTTTCCAACTCTTGATATAAGGAAATTGGTTGTTTTTTTGAGGGCTCTATTTCATTATAAATGTGGATATGTGGTGTTTGGTTAAGAATAAGATCATCTAGCATAGCATTTAATCCTGTCATAAAACAAACTAATGTAATATAAGAACCAATACCAAAAGTGACTCCCAAAGCTGCAGTAGACGTCTGCTTAATCTTAGTAATTAAGTGTGTTTTGGCAATATTTAATATTATTGGCCAATTCATAATTCATCTGGTTTATAAACTTTAGTATCTGCATTAATACCAGAAATAATTTCTACATATTCCATGTTTTGCAAACCTATTTCAACTTTTTGTAAGCCATTTTCAGTTTCAACATAATTTTCTCTAATATAAGATATAGGCAAGGTTAGTACACTATCTTTTTTTGCTATGATAATATTTGCTTCACCAGATAATCCAGGATACAATGTGGCAGGTTGGTCGTTAAAAAAGGCTTCAACTGTAAAGGTTTGGTTGTGTTCATCCTTTTTAGGTAAAATACGAGATACTATTCCCTTAAAAATATTGGCGCCATAGGCATCCAAAGTTACTATAACAAGTTGATTGGTCTTTACTTTTACTATATCTACCTCATCTACCAGCATTTCAATAACAAAACGATCTTTACTACCTAATGCAGCTAATGGCTCCATGGTATTAACGATTTCGCCTGGTTCCTTGTATAAAGCATAGACCTTACCATTTATCTTACTACTAACAGTAAAATCTTTACTAGCTATTTGGGTTGTCTCAAAGTTATTTTTGGATTGTTTAAGAGCTGTAAGCAATTCACTTTCTGTACGATGATATCTACTTTTTATTAACTGAAGATTGTTTTTTGAAAGTTGATAATTTAACTTCTTGGCATCATATTCAGCCTTGGAGCCTATTTGCTGATTCCAAAGATTACTTTGTCTAAAATAAGTAATGGAATCATTCTTATACTTTAAAGTAGCAGAGACAATTTCATCTTCAATACTTTTGAGAACTGCTGCTCTACCATTATAATTTTCTTGAGCCAACTCTAATTGAAGCTTTGCATTTTGAGCATTCAGCTTAGGAGCATTATTAATAACCTGTATTATATTTTGCTCTTTTACAACAGTATCTCCTTCTTCAACTAGGTTCTTATCTAAAATACCAGATACAATAGCATAGACCTGATATAAACTATCTGGCTGAACTGTAACAGAGGCATAAACCGATTCTGTAAGTTCTCTATACTCAGGCTGAATTGTTTTCCTATTCTGATTACAGGAGTACGAAAAGGTGAGTATTATTGTAAGCAACGCTAAGTGACTCCCAATTACAGATTTGTATCTGCATTTATTGATTAGATTCATCGACTTTTCTTATAATCCATTTATTATCATCATGCTTTATTGCTATAAGCTTTTCTGAAATAAACTTTGCTCCAATCTTAGGAGGAACTCCAACATAATCTTTAGATAAGGTAATATGCGTTGGTTTTTCAGAAAGGTACATTATTGCTTCGCCATTTATATCTATAACATTCATGATATAGCTATATTCTACCATTCTTTTATCTAAAATGTCATTTTCACCTATAATATTCTCATGAAGTTGTAAAACAATAGACATTTGGTTATGGAAATTTGTAGCATTCAAAAATTGAGGCTCAATGATAGTCTTACCTTCCTTGTTAATAAATCCAAAGTATGAAATGCCTTTTACCTCTTTTACTATTAAACATCTGCCTGAGTTAAAAACAGGGTAGCTCTCATCACCAAAACTATTTAAAACCACATCATTTCTATAGTCTACAACTATGTTGCCTACCTCATCAATAAAAGCCCATTCTCCATTCTTTTCAATAGCTGCTAGTCCATCATAAAATGGTGAAATAAAATCAATATTTTTTACATCTTGAGATATTACCATTAATGGTAACATCATAAAAACAACCAGTACTACTATCAACTTTTTCATGATTATTTGCTTTAAAGATTAACTCTATAAAGCTAATACTGAAGACAATATTATAAAATGATTTTGGTCAATCTTACGAGTTAGAACCAAAGTATTTATTGTGATAATTTCTTAAACTCTAGGCTCAGTTTAGCCATAAAGTTTAGTTCAGATTTATTGATTTTGGCGAACGCATACGCAATCTCATTACCAGTCTTAAGGATAAGTTTTTTTAATTCTTCTGTAAACAACTTAGGATTTCTGTGTAGAAACTCAATAAAAACTGAAAAACTATCTTCGGCAGACATGTTTACTTTCTGTAATGCATTAAACTGATTTTTTATCAGCTCTCTTTCTGCTTCAGCAAGATGATGCCATCGTTTTTTTAGACTTTGAGATAACTTTACGTATTCTTCAAAAGACAAGTTATCATCTGCCTTGGCAATGGCGTAAAACACATATCCTAAATGAATTAAAAAGTCCTTATTCATCTTAATTAAAATTAGCTATAAACTAAGGTATTTAAATCTTAAGAAATAAAGAATGATATTGATCATTATCATAAAATAATCGCTTTTAATTACGTATCTTTAAAGGATACACCAATCACTTGTTTGGTATGATTAAACAAGACCAAGAAATATTCAATATTCTTCTAGACGCCATCTCTGAAGCTGTTATTATTGTTGACGAAAAGCAGCATATCATGGAAGCAAATGGTATGGTAGAAACTATTTTTGGTTACAGCAAAGACGAAATCAAAGGCAAGTCAATAGAGGTTCTTATTCCTACAAAATTCCGTAAAGCACATAGTAAAAATGTAGAACGCTTTATGGAAGAATATCAGCGCAGCAAAATGGGTAAAACCACAGATGTTTATGGCCTAAAAAAAGATGGCAATGTTATACCAATAGAAGTAGAACTCAACCCTTACAGCATATACAACAAAACCTATGTTATGGCTTTGGTTAAGGACATCTCTAAACAAAAAGAGAGCGAATTTAACTTTATGCTTAGAACCAAGGCATTAGATTCTGCAAATAATGGAATTGTTATTACCGATGCCTTAAAACCAGATAATCCTATTATCTATCATAACGCTGCTTTTGAAAAGCTGACAGGTTTCACCAAGGAAGAAATTTTAAATAAAAACTGCAGATTCCTTCAAGGTGATGATAGAGATCAAAAAGCATTAGCCAAAATAAGAAAGGCCATAAAAAATGGTGAAAGTTGTCTTGCAACACTTAGAAATTATAGAAAAGACGGTACTATTTTTTATAATGATTTATACATCACACCTATAACAAATCGAAGAGGTGTTGTTACTCATTTTATTGGTGTACAAAATGACGTAACTGAGCGTGTAAGAGCCGAAGAAGAAAAAAATCATTTAGCTACAATTTTTAATGAGTCTTTAAATGAGATTTATGTTTTTGATGCTGAAACGCTCCACTTTATAAATGCAAACAGAGGTGCATTAAAAAATATTGGATACACTATGGATGAGCTAAAATCTATGACTCCAGTGGATATAAAAGCCAATATCAATGAAGTTTCCTTTAGAAAAAAATACATTAACAAACTTCTAAAAAAACAAGAGGAGCAACTAGATTTTGAAACTATTCATGTTAGAAAAGATGGTTCTACTTATCCTGTTATGGTACACTTACAGCTTTCACTACTAAAAGACAATAAGGTTTTTGTCGCCATAGTTGTAGATATTACCGAACAAAAAAACTACACCATAAAACTTGAAAAAACAGTACAAGAAAGAACACTGCAACTACAAGAAGCATTAAGCAAAGAAAAAGAACTTAATGAGTTAAAAACAAAGTTCTTGTCGCTCGTATCGCATGAATTTAAAACACCTCTAAGTGGCATAGCTACATCTTTAATGCTTTTAGAAAAATATAAGCTAGCTGAAGAACAACCAAAGCGCGATAAACATTTAACCATCTTAAAAGACAAGGTAAATTATCTCAACACCATTTTAAACGATTTTCTATCTATTGAAAGATTAGAAACAGGAACCTTTAATTATACGTTTTTAGACTTTAAATTAAGTAAGGTTATAAATGAAGTAGTTTACAACTCTAACATGCTTTTAAAAGAAGGGCAACGTATTAATTATCCTGATGATATCGATGATATAGAAATGCATCAGGATGAAAGAATTATTGAAATTATTTTGTCCAATATTCTACAGAATGCGATAAAATATTCAGGTAAGAATTCGACAATAGACATTAGAATTCATCAAGATGAAAACGACACTATTTTTGAGATTGAAGACCATGGCATTGGTATCCCAAAAAAAGAATTAGAAAATATTTTCACGCGCTATTACAGAGCCGAAAATGTGCTCAACTTACAAGGAACAGGAATTGGTCTCAACATTGTAAAAACGCATCTCGAAAATTTAGGTGGAAATATTAAAATTGAGAGTGAAGAGAACAAAGGAACATTAGTAACACTAAAAATCCCAAACAAGGCAAAACATGACTAAGGTTTTACTTATAGAAGATGATTCGGTTTTAAGAGAAAACATAGCCGAGCTTTTAGAGCTTTCAGACTTTGAGGTCTTTACTGCTCCAAACGGAAAACTTGGCTTAAAATCTATAAACATTAATATACCAGACATTATAGTTTGTGATATAATGATGCCAGAACTCGATGGTTATGAAGTCTTAAATGAGGTAACCAAAAACAACAAGACAAAACATATTCCTTTTATCTTTCTATCTGCAAAAACAGAACACCAAGATGTTAGAAAAGGTATGAATCTTGGTGCAGATGACTATATCACTAAACCTTTTACAGAAGACGAGTTGGTAAGTGCCATTAAAAGCAGATTAGCTAAAGCCAGTATCCTTAAGGAGAAAGAACAAGATAACGTTCATAATTACTCTGAGAAGGATGAACTAATCAACCTCAATGACTTAAAGAACTTCTTTGACGATTATGGCAATGAGTTTACGTTTAACAAAGGAGATATCATTTACAGAGAAGGTGACCATTCTAATTTTATTTATCTCATTACCAAAGGTGCTGTAAAATGCCATAAGTTAGATACTAAAGGCAAAGAATTAGCAACAAGTCTTTACAAAGAAGACGATCTGTTTGGCTACACATCTTTTACCCACAACTTACCACATAAAGAAACTGCCACAGCAATAAAGAAGACCAAATTAGTTGGCTTATCAATATTACAATTGTCCGAAATTTTAAAGAATAACAATAAACTGGCCATAGCCTTAATCGATCACCTAACGGATGATTTATCGCATTTTAAAGACCAGCTTTTAGAAATGGCATATAGTTCAGTAAACAAGAAAACAGCCAATACAATTCTTCAATTTGCCGAAAAGATTAATCGAAGGCCTAATGATCCAATAAAAATCTCCAGAAATGATTTGGCAAGTGTTGCTGGTATCGCAACAGAAACCTTTATCAGAACATTAACCAATTTTAAAAATCAAGGACTGATTAAATCCGAAGGAAGAAACATTGTTGTTTTAGATATTGATGGTCTTAAGCAAATTAAGTAACCTCAATTATCTAAAATGATTCTAGTCATTTTATAAACCGTTTTTAGCACCTAATTTTAAGATATTAAAATATTAATATCATGAAAAATGTGCTTTTACCAACGGATTTTTCTGAGAACTCATGGAATGCTATTAAGTATGCCATTCATTTTTTTAATGCTATTGATTGTGGTTTTTACCTGTTACATGTTAACAGTTTAAACAACTTTATTCCACAAGATGAGACTTTAACCATAGACTCTTACTATCTAGAAAACACATATATTAAACCAGCAAAACAAAGGTTGCGCAGTTTTGTAAAGCGTATTTCTAAGTTAAAACCAAATAAAGACAAGCACAAATTCTTTGTACTAACAGAAACTGGTTTTTTTATAGACTCTATTCGAAGAATTGTAAAAGAAAAGGAAATAGATTTTATCGTTATGGGCACAAAAGGTGCCTCTGGTCTAAATGAAATTATTCTTGGTACAAATACTGCAGATGTCATTACCAAAGTTAAATGTACAACACTTGCAGTGCCAGAGAATGCAGAATTTGTTCCACCAAAAGAGATTGCTTTTCCTTCAGATTTAAACCTCACCTACAATCTAGATATTTTACATCCTTTATTAGATATTGTAGAGCATTTTAAAGCATTTCTTAGAATACTTCATATTAACAAGAACAAAGCGCATTTAGAGGAAGAGTTAAATCAGAACATAACATTATTAAAAGACTACTTTACAGGTATTAAAAGTAGTTTTCATTATCTCACAAACAAAAAAGTAGAAGATGCTGTGCAATGTTTTGTAGAAAGTAGAGACGTAGATCTTATATGTATGGTGGCAAAAAACCTTAACTATTTTCAACAAATATTCTTTCATAGTAGAGTTGAAAAGGTAAGCTATCACACAGACAAACCATTATTAGTATTACACGAAAAAAATTAATAAAACCATGGAAAATTCACTATTCTTTACAAAATTTTGGGGCTGGTATCTTATCATATTCTTTTTTATACTAAGCTTTAATCCAAAACGCATAAAACAGATTTTTAACAATCTTAAAGATGAAAAGTTTTTAATCCTGGCTGCCTTTATCTGTATTACGCTAGGACTAACTACCGTAATTTTACATAACTATTGGGAATTAAATTACAAACTGGTTATTACTTTAATAGGATGGTCTTTTCTATTTTCTGGTTTGGCACTGTTTATTTTTCCTAACAAAACCGTGTCGTGGTTAATATTAACCAACGTTAAAATGGTTCAGCTTATTTATATGCTGCTATTTTTAATTGGTCTGTTTTTATTAAATATCGTTTATCAAATAATTCCATATTAGCCAAAATTGATAATTATCATTTTATAAAACTAAGAGGTTATTTATGTTTAGCACGTGATATTAAAACATAGGGAAATTTAACATCACGTGCTATTAATCACGAAAAAAGCCAGAGCAACCTCTGGCTTTTTTTGATACATACATTCTGATAATTTAATACCAAAACTGATATTCCTCATTTTACAAAACAGGCTCAATAATTATATTTACTATGTTACAATAAAAGCGCAAAAATTCTTAGTAAAAGCATTCATATTTTATTAAGGGTTTATGAATGTAAAAAAAGTGTTTAATGCTTTGGTTGAATAAAAAAGCGATCCATTATAATTCTTTGTAGTCAGAGGAATTTAGGGTTTTCAAAATAAGAGGTGAATTATAGAATTAAACACTTTACGGAAACAGGAAGTTAATGCTTCCTGTTTCTTTTTGACCTTTTATCTCATTAAAATTTCCTAGTTGAATTGTATGATAAATATCATTGTAAAATGATGCTAAATACCTTAGCTTTAATAAGCTATAAAATGAATTTGTCATGAGAAATATTCTAATCCCAACAGACTTTTCCGCCAATGCAATGAATGCATTAAAATACGCTTCTGAGTTGTTTAAATACGACAAAAGCAGGTTTTTTATTATGCATGCTTACCAAGATGAAATTTTTGAAGATGAAGAACTCATCAAGGAGGAAACTCTTGTAAAAGTTACAAAACGCATTGCAGACAAATCGCAATCTAATCTTGATAAGGTCTTAAAAGACATAAAGGAAATTTCTCCAAACCCAAGACATAGCTATTCAATTATTTCTGCAAATAACATGTTGGTAGATGAAGCAGACAAGATTGTAGACGAAGAAAATATAGACATTATCGTTATGGGAACTCGTGGCAATACTAACGATAAAAAATTAACTTTTGGAAGTCATACGCTTCAGGTTCTTAGATACGTTCAGTGTCCTGTTTTAGCCATACCAGAACATTATGTAGGTATTCAACCAAGACATATCCTCTTCCCTACCAATTACCTTATTCCTTATAAGAGAAGAGAACTGAAATTACTATGCGAGCTTGCTGCACCATACAGATCTGTTATAGATATGCTGTATGTTTCTAGCAGTGACAAACTATCCATGAGACAACAGAATAACCAAAGCTTTGTTAAGGATGAACTTTGCAAAAACGAGATTAATTTCAAGACTGTTAAAGATTCGAGTATTACAGACGCTATTTGTAATTACATAGATGAAAATAATGTAGATATGCTAGTTATGGTTAATACAAGACACTCATTTTTTGAAAACATATTCTTTAAGTCTAAACTAGATGAAATAACGCTGAGAATTGATATTCCGTTTTTGGCTCTACAAAATATTAGACGCTATTAATTTTTTAAAATCAATTATCATGAAAAAAATACTATTACCAACGGATTTTTCAGATAATGCATGGAATGCCATTACATACGCATTACAACTATATAAAAATGAAAAATGTAATTTCATTTTACTAAACACCTATACTCCTGTTGTTTATCAGGTTGAGTTTATGCAATCTAGCGAACCTCAGTTTCAACTTATGGAGACTGTAAAAGAAACCAGCAAAAAAAGGCTTCAGGATTTAGTAGAAAAAATTGAAGCTGAGTTCCCTAATCCTAACCATCAATTTACAACCATTTCATCTTTTAATACACTTACTGGTGAAATAAGCGAATTGTACGAAGGCAATGTAATGGATCTAATAATTATGGGAACCAAAGGTGCATCTGGTGTTAAAGAAGTTTTGTTTGGTTCTAACACCATGCATGTACTTAACAGTGCTAAATGTCCTGTAATTGCAATTCCTAGCGATTTTGATTTTGAAAAACCACACGAACTCTTGTTCCCTTCAGACTATGAAATAGATTTTAAAGATCAGCACTTACAACCTCTTTTAGATATTGCTAATCTGTATAACATTCGTGTTAATATTATGCATGTGCACTATGGTGAAGCTTTAACTAAAAGACAAGAAACCAACCGACAAAAACTTGAAGCAAAGTTTAAAGGTATTGCGCATCTTTTCCACAATATTAAAAACCAAAATATACCAGAAGCAATTACAGAATTTCAGATAAAAACAAGAATCAACTTGTTGGTGATGATTAACAATAAGCATTCATTTTTTGAAAATCTATTCTTTAAATCCAATATAAAACACATAGGTTTTCATCTTAATGTTCCGTTTATGGTTATTCCGTCACAACTATAAATAAGACTGATTATTATCATTTCAAAATGCAAAAGTTAACAGTAACTTTTGCTAGTGAACTAAAGCTACTCGCCATGAAAAAAATACTATTACCAACGGATTTTTCAGATAATGCCTGGTGTGCAGCCGTTTATGCACTTAAACTCTACGAGAAGGAAGAATGTACTTTCTATTTTTTGCATTCTTATAAAATGAAAGCCTCTGCGATGTCTAACATTTCAAACAAGTTATTGAGATCTATGGCAGATAATGCAAAGCAGGAGTTGCTAGAACTCAAAGACATGGCAGAAAGAGCAAACGACAACCTCAATCATAATTTTGAGATCTTACTCAGTGTGGATGCCATGGATGATGCCATTGATATGGCTATCACTAAATACAAGATTGATATTATTGTAATGGGAACCAAAGGAGCTACTGGTGCCAAAGAAATATTTATGGGTAGCAACACTGTAAAAATCATAAAGCATGTAAAGTCTTGCCCTATTCTTTTAATTCCTCATGAGTTTGACTTTGAGGAGCCAAAACAAATTGCATTTCCAACAGATTTTAATCGATTTTATGGCGAAGAGTTGCTTCCTCTAAAAAACCTATCAAAACTGTACGATTCTAAGATTAGAATATTACATATTAACGAAGAAAAAAATCTGAGTCACCAGCAAGATTACAATCTGGCAATGCTAAAAGCTTATTTAGAAGATAATCCGCATACTTTCCATTGGATGCCAGATTACACAAAGAAAGAAAATGCAATAAACGACTTTATAGAAGAGCTTAACATAGACATTTTAGTAATGATAAACTATGAGCACAGTTTTATAGAAAGTATAATTAATGAGCCTGTAATTAAGAAGATAGGCTTCCATGCTACAATACCATTTTTTGTAATTCCGTCCTCAGCTTAGTGAACGATTGGCTGAAAGTACAACAACTTAAAACATAGAATCATGAGGCATAAGATATTATTACCAACAGACTTTTCGGACAATGCTTGGCATGCCATAGATTATGCTACCGAGCTATTTAAAAATGAACCTACAGATTTTTATATCCTAAATGTGTTTTCGGCCACCGGAAATTTAGTTGAAAGCTTAATGAAACCACAATCTGGAAGCGACATATATGAATCTAAAAAATGGGATTCTGAGAACGGACTGGCTAAAATTTTAGATAAGCTTGTACTAACAAAGAAAGACAATCCAAAACATCATTTCAAAACCGTTTCGATGTTTAATAACACTATTGATGCCATTAAAGACATCGTGGACAAAAAGGATATTGAAATGATAATTATGGGTACAAAAGGTGAAACACACTCTAGAGCTACGGCCTTTGGTAGTACTGCAATATATGTAATGGAAAAAGTTCGTAATTGCCCAGTGATTGTAGTACCTGTGGAAGCTGAAATAAAGCTTCCAAAAGAAATAGTATTTCCGACAGGTTTTGAAGTGCCATACAAACGCAGAGAGTTGGTTTACCTTACTGATATTGCTAAAAAGTCGGATGCATCAATCATTGTCTTGCATGTTAAAGAGCAAGATGAATTAGATGATTCTCAAAAAGAAAATAAGGCACTTCTAGAAGAAATACTAGAAGGTACAACATATAAGCACCATACCTTGTCTAACAATTCAGTAATTGCAGCAATCAATGTATTTGTTGAAAGTAGAGAAAGTGATATGGTAGCATTTATTAATAAAAAACATAAGTTTTTTGGCAGCATACTTTCTAGCCCATTGGTTAAGGAAATATCATTTCATCTCAATGTCCCGATTTTAGCTATGCACGACCTAAGAAATTAAAATTACACCATCATGAAGTATACAGGAGTTTGGATAGACAAAGACAAAGCACACATAGTGAAGATAGATAACGGAAAAGAGAATTTCTCAACCGTACAGTCCGAAATTGAACATTTTAAAGCCAAAGGAGGATCTGGTCAGAGATTTAAAAGTGGACCTCAAGACGTTATAAAGGACAGTAAATATTTAGAGAAAGAGAAACATCAATTTAAGCAGTATTTCAAAAATATTGTCGAGGACATAAAAGATACTGATGCATTAGTCATTTTTGGACCTGCTGGCACAAACGAAAGGTTCAAAAAAGAATTAGACAAAAACTATAATGCACTAAACACAAAAGTAAAAGATGTTGTAAAAACTGATAGCATGACCAACAATCAGATAATCGCTTGGGTTCGTGATTATTTTAAGTTGAATTAGTTTCCAGCAAATTTTATTAGTCAGTAAAGCTGCCAGAGCCAATTATGTTTTGGCAGCTTTTTTTAAATGAATAAAAATGGAAAACGAAAGCATCATTATAACCAAATCATCTGGTGATAGAGTAAAATTTTCACTTAATAAGTTACGATCTTCTTTAAAACGAACTGGTGCAGATAAAGTGACTATAGACCAGATTATAGATAAAGTTAGAGACAAGCTTTACCAAGGTATTTCTACAAAAGAAATTTATAACAGAGCTTTTGCTTTACTAAAGAAAAAGAAAAGTCATTTCGCCTCTAAATACAAACTCAAAAAGGCAATTTATGAGTTAGGCCCAACAGGTTTTCCTTTTGAGCGATTCGTAGGAGCAATATTAAAATATTCTGGTTACAAAGTAAAAATTGGTGAAGTTTTACAAGGTAAATGTGTAACGCACGAGATTGATGTTGTTGCGCACAAAGACAATGAAACTACAATCATTGAATGTAAATTTCATGGTGAACAAGGTATTAACTGTAATGTAAAAATACCATTATACATTAACTCGCGCTACCAAGATGTTAAAGCACATTGGAATACGAATCCAAAAAACGGAACTGCACTAACCAAAGGTTGGGTTGTTACCAACACCAGATTCTCAGAAGATGCCATACAATACAGTAAATGTTGTGGGCTCTACTTACTAAGTTGGGACTATCCTGAAAACAACGGATTAAAAGACCGAATTGACCGTTTAGGATTATATCCAATTACTGTATCCACATTATTATCAAACAGAGAAAAACAATTTTTATTAAGTAGAAATGTGGTTTTATGCAGAGAATTAATACACGATAAATTCTATCTAGATCATTTAGGAATTTCTGATGCCAGAAAAGAAAAAATACTTAAAGAAATCGCAGATCTATGTACAATTAAAACTGAATAGACATGGAAAAGTTTGTAAAGGTTAATTTTTTAGGTGCTTCTGGCGTAGTCACAGGGTCAAAATTTTTGTTAGAAACCTCAGAGCAAAATATTTTGATAGACTGTGGGATGTTTCAAGGTTTAAAAACGTTGAGAGAACTTAACTGGTCTAATCTTCCTATCGATGTTAAGTCCATTGATATTGTTCTTTTAACGCATGGACATTTAGACCACGTTGGCTATTTACCAAGACTTTTAAAACAAGGCTTTAGAGGTAAAATTGTTGGTACAGCACCTACACTTGCCATTGCCGAAATTATTCTAAAAGATAGTGCTAAAATTCACGAAGAAGAAGCAGAAAAAGCCAATAAAGAAAAATACACAAAACACAAGCCTGCTTTACCGTTTTATACTGTTGAAGAAGCGGAACAGACTATTAAGTTATTTCATGCAGAAGAAGATGATAAATGGATTTCATTGACTAAAAACATCTCCTATCGATTTCAATACAATGGTCATATCATTGGTGCCACATTTATAGAATTAGATATTGATGGTAAACGGTTTGTATTTTCTGGAGACATAGGACGCACTAACGATTACCTACTCAAAAACCCTAAAACACCAGAATGGGCAGACTATCTGTTTATTGAAAGTACCTATGGCAATAAGTTACATCCGGAAGAGGATGTAGAAACTATTTTAGAGAACATCATCAAAGAAACGATTAACAAAAAAGGCAATCTCATTATACCTAGTTTTGCAGTAGAGCGTTTACAAACTTTAATGTACATTCTATGGCAATTGTATAAACAACGAAGAATCCCAAACATTCCTATTTTTATAGATAGTCCTATGGGCAACAATGTCCTCGATGTTTTTAAACACTTCCCTAACTGGCATAGGTTAACAACTGAAGAATACTACGCGATGTGTAATCATGTTAACATCGTACAGTCCTACAGAGAAACATGGGAGACTATAGATGATAAACGCTCTAAAATTGTTATTGCAGGTAGTGGTATGGTTACCGGAGGACGCGTACTCACCTACTTACAACAACTTATAGATGAACCTTCAACTACTGTACTTTTGGTTGGTTATCAAGCCGAAGGCACCAGAGGACGACAACTAAAAGAAGGTGTGCACGAAATTCGGTTTTTTGGAAAATACTATCCAGTTAAAGCCACAATAAAAACTATTGAAAGCTTATCGGCACATGCAGATCAAGAGGATTTACTCAATTGGATGAAAACCATTAAAAACATTCCAGAAATGGTTTATCTCATTCATGGAGAGCCTACAGCTTTAGATGCCTTTAGGACTAAAATTAAAAACACGTATGGTTGGCATGTAAAAATTCCACAGTTGACTGATGTAGAAAAGCTAATTATTTAATTTAAAAACAACACGCTTCAAACTGATTAAAATCATTTCAGAATCACCATTAGCTCAGTAAATTAGGAATAGTAAAATCGAAGTTTAACACTAAAAATTTAGAGCTATGTCACTAATTAAATTTAACAACAGACGACGCTTGTTCCCTAGTTGGACAAATGAAGGCTTAAAAAATTTTTTAAGCAGCGACGATTTCTTTAACAACGACTTTTTTGAAGAAGATAGCTTAATGCCAGCTATGAATGTTAAAGAACACGATGATGATTTTGAAATTGAGTTTGCAGCTCCAGGTTTCAATAAAAAAGATTTTGAGGTAACTATAGATGAAAACATTCTTAACGTGTGTGGTGAGAAAAAACATGAAATAGAAGAAAAAGAAGAAGACTTTACACGCAAAGAATTTAGCTATAACTCTTTTAAAAGATCTATAACCCTACCTAAATCTGTTAACACAGACCAAGAGGTTAAGGCCACCTATAAAAATGGTATCCTTAAGCTTAATCTTCTTAAAAAAGAAGAAGCTAAAACACAACAACCTAAAAAGGTTGAAGTTATCTAAAATCTCTTAATTAAGGCAGAGTGTATGTTTTATGGATAATACACTCTGCTGTTTTAAATTTTTTGAATCATGAAAACGATACATACAAATGCCAAACATACCGAATGGTTAAGTGCAGATGAGATGCACTTTGAATCTAAAAAATGGCTTTCGGAATTAGAATTTTGTAAAGAAGAGCAATGGTTTTTTGAAGACTTAATTCGTTCGTATACACTTCAGATTTTAGACAACAATCATTTTGAAGAAAGTAAACGATTAATAGATAAACTCACTAAAATTGTTGAACAAACTCAAACCTTAATCAATGCTGTTAAATCTCATGAAAAAGAACTATCTATTATGGTAGATGGTATAGACCAGATTAAGGAAGAAACAGCCTATAAAAAAGAACATCGTAATCTTACCGAGCTTGTAGAAGAGTTTAGAAAGCGCTACAGAACTACAAAAACCAAACTTTTTAACCTTATAAAGATGGTTATGAAAGAAGGTAAGCAAAATCGACTATTAGACAAGAAATAGACCTATTATGAAAAAGCTGATTATTCTACTTTTAACAGCACTTGTAAGTAGCTGTACCTCAACACAGTTAACTGATAGCTGGAAAAATCCGGAAATAGAATCCTATGCTCCTTCTAAAGTTTTAGTTGTTGGTATTACATCTAATATTGAGGCCAAGCAAAAATTTGAGAATAAGCTAAAAGAAGAATTTTTAATGCGAGGTACAGATGCTTATACAAGTTTTGAAGTTTTTCCTAAATCCTTTAAAACCGAAAAGCTGAACCAAAATGAATTAGATAGTTTGGAACAACAGCTTTTACAAAGTGGATTTGATACCATCATTTTTTCAAAAGTAGTAGGCTCTGAAGATAAAATAGCATATACCAAAAACTTTGATGTATACGATGAAACCTTTATAAAATTTAAAGAAGATTATTTAAGATATCAGGATAGTTTTTATAATCCTGAGTATTATGAAGAGTATACGGTTTACCATGCAGAAACCTCTGTATTCTGTATCTGCCCAACCAAAGAAAGAGAATTGCTGTGGAAAGGTTCAATAAACATAGTAGATCCACAATCTATAGACAAAACAGTAAATGATTATATAGAATTAATGATTGAAGCCTTAGAAGCTGAGCAGCTATTAAACCCAATCGCATTAAGCAAACAAAAGAAAATTAGTTAATATTATTATTATTTGAGGATAATATATCATACATGAAACACCAGTAATGGTACTTTAAGTTTCTTACTAATCTCAGTAGTTGACGAGCCTGTAAAGAATCTCTCAAAAAGACTTTCTTTCTGAACCAATAAAGTAATTAAATCTATATTATGTGTTTGTGTATAGGAATTTACTACATGATCCATTAACGCATCGCTAACGACGTGATATTCGTAGTTAAAACCACTCAAATATGTTTCTAGATGGTGTTGATCTTTTAATTCCTCTGTTGAAACTTCATTGTCTGGTTTTACACGTAATAGATGTAATTTTTCAGAGTATGATTTTGTAAAAGTCAAGAGATTCTCAAAAGCATTACCACTTATAGAATCATTCAAATCTAGCGGTAATAAAACTTCTTTTGGAGATGTATATTCAAAATCCTCAGGGATTACGAGTGTTGGGCATACAACCTTTCTGATAACATTTATAGTATTACTACCAAATATGACTTCTTTAGCACCAGTAACACCATTGGTTCCCATAACAATTAAATCTATTTCTTTAGATACTACCACTTGATTAATTGAATCTACAAACACATCATGGTCTATTAGCATCTCAAAATTGAAATTTTCTTGTTTAGATGCTTCGTCTAAATCTGAAACGACTTTTTTTAATCTGTTTTTGGGTTTTTTCACTAATGAATCATAGATACTTTTATTTCCGGCTGCCATTAAATCATCAGTTAAAAACGTATTGGCTACTTCAACATGCAATACAATGAAATTACAAGTAGTGCCACTAAACAACTTTAAAGCGTAGTGTAAGGCATTAATAGAATTATCTGAAAAGTCAGTAAGTAATAATATATTTCTCATAAACTAAATTTAATAATCATTATCTAAATTTAGTATGATTTTAGTCAGATTATTAGAGATAAACCATTTGAGCTAAAATCCAATTATTTTTTCACTCTTAAATTCAGACTCAATCCGGTAATTATAATTAACATTCCTAAGATGATATAAAAGCTGTAAGACTCACCAAACCAGACCAAACCTACGACTGTAGTAAAAACAACCTCTAGGTATTTAAAGGGTGTTATTTGATTGGTTTCGCCTATTTGCATAGCTTTTGTCATGTATAACTGTGCAAAATAACCAAATACACCAAGGCTCATTAATATTAGCCATTCGTAACCAATTGGTGTAGTCCAATTATTAATAGAGAGTAAGCCACCAATTATAGTAGATATAAACATAAAATAATTAACCACAACAACAGGGTGGTCTTTATCACCTATTTTTCTAATAGTAATATAAACAAGGCCTGCAAATATGGATGAAATAATAGCAAATACCATACCTTCAATTTTTAGATTTTCACCAAATCCTTTTAACACTAAAACACCAGAAAAAGCAAAAGCTAAAAACACCCATTGAATGGGTTTTAATTTTTCATTTAAAAGAAAAACAGCAAAAATTGAAGCAAATATTGGAGCAATGTATCTAATAGATACTGCAGTTCCCATGGTGATGTATCTTATAGACAGGAAAAACATCAGCATTGAAGCTAAGCCAAAAACACTTCTAAATATCAATAATTTCTTTTCATTACCGAAAACAGAAATTTTATTTTTTAATAAAAAAGGAAGTGTAAAAAACAAAGAACCCAATGCTCTAAAAAACACAATCTGATATACACTAAATTGTTCTAAAGATTTTACAAATACGTTTAATAGTGTAAATGCTAAGGCACTAATAACCATATATAAAATTGCCTTCTTCATTAGCTTTTATGTGATGTTATAATTTAACTAGCAATCTAGCCTTAAAAAGGTATTAAAACCAGAGGAAGACAATTCTTTTATTTCTTCACTTGAATGAAATTGATTTACACCTAATTGTATAAGAGGAGTATTCTTTAGCTTATTAACTCTTAAATTATTTTCAGTGTCAGAAACTAAAAATACTCCATCAATAGAGCCATCGTTGAGACTATTAATACACTTATTTTGCTTTTTAGAACAATGAAATGTCTGAAAAAGAAGAACTCGATATCCTTTTATCTCGGCAATTTCTTGGAGATAGTAAAGTATTTTGCTGTAGTGACTTAAAGTGACTTCGGGAATTACAATAGCAATAGATTTTGTTTTAATACCACGTAAGGCCAAAGCAAATTTATTTGGTACATAGTTAAATTTCTTTGCTAGTGACTTTATATACTCTGTAGCATCCGGACTAATGTCTTGCTTACCATTAAGCGCTTTAGATACTGTTGAAACAGAATATCCAGAGAGCTCTGAAAGTTCTTTCATTGTAATTCTCGAAGTCTTCAATACTCTAAGCTTTTAATTCTTTAATAATTGTAATTGCATTTTTTGTATCTGCTTTAATTTTTGCTAAGTCGTAATTACCATCAGCCTCCTTAGCAATAAGCTTAGAACCCATACCAACGCAGGTTACACCAGCTTTAAACCAACCTTCTAGATTATCTCTAGTTGGCGCAACACCACCAGTAGGCATTATACTTGTCCATGGTTGTGGACCTTTTATTGCTTTTACAAATCCTGGTCCGTAAATACCTCCAGGAAATAATTTTACAATTTCGCAACCTAGCTCTTCAGCTCTACAAATTTCGGTTAATGAGCCACAACCAGGAGACCACATTACCTTTCTTCTATTACAAACAATTGAAATATCTTCTCTTAAAACTGGTGTTACAATAAAGTTTGCTCCTAATGCCATAAAGCGTGATGCTGAAGCAGCATCTGTAACAGAGCCAACTCCCATAATCATACCAGGTAATTCATTAAGAACATACTTATTTAACTCACCAAACACTTCGTGAGCAAAATCTCCTCTAGCAGTAAACTCAAGCAATCTTGCGCCTCCATCATAAACGGCTTTAATTACTTTTTTACTAACCTCTATATCTCCATTATAAAACAAAGGCACTAAGCCAGTTTGCTTCATAACTTCTGCTACTTCTAATCTTGAAAAATTTGCCATAATATTATCTTGCTACTCGTCCAGAGGCATCGCCTCCCATTAATTTTTCTACTTCAGCCACTGTTACCAAGTTAGCATCTCCTTTAATCGTGTGCTTTAAGCATGAAGCAGCAACAGCAAAGTCTAATGCATTTTGATCGTCTTCAGGATATTTTAATAAACCATAAATTAATCCACCCATAAATGAATCTCCACCACCTACTCTATCTACTATATCTGTAATTTGATACTGTCTGGTTTCGTACATTTTTTTTCCATCATATAATACACCAGCCCAAGTATTGTGAGAGGCAGAAATTGAACCTCTTAATGTTGTAATTACCTTTTTAGCCTTAGGGAACTTTTCCATCATTTGCTTACATACAGATAAAAACGCTTCTGCTTTTACATCATGCCCATGCTTATGTACATCTAGTCCTTCTGGATGAATACCAAAATGCTTCTCTGCATCTTCCTCGTTTCCTAAAACGATATCACAATAGGATGTTAATTCAGTCATTATTTTTTCTCTGTGCGCATCATCACAATACGTCCAAAGTTTTGCTCTATAATTTAGATCTGTAGAAATAGTAACACCCATTTCACTTGCCGTTTTAACAGCTTCTAAACAAGCATCTGCTGCACCTTGTGAAATAGCTGGTGTAATACCAGTCCAATGAAACCATGCTACATCCTCAAAAACAGATTTCCAATCTACCATACCAGGCTTAATTTCTGAAATTGCAGAGTGCGCTCTATCATAAACTACCTTACTACCTCTACTTACAGCACCAGTTTCTAAGAAATAAATACCCAAGCGATCACCACCATATATAATTTTGTCAACACCAACACCACGTTTACGCATTTCCATCATTGCGCATTGACCTATATCATTCTTTGGCAAACGCGTAACAAAGTCTACAGGAACTCCGTAATTTGCTAGAGAAACTGCTACATTAGACTCACCTCCACCATATACAACATCAAAACTAGATGCTTGAGAAAATCTTAAAAATCCTTGAGGTGCTAATCTTAGCATTATTTCCCCAAAAGTGACAACTTTTTTCATTTAATAATTGTTTAATTAGTTATTTGCTTAAACGTTTAACCAAATTTTTTAAAAATAAATCAAAACGTACATTGTTTTGATTTTAAAACATAAAAAGCTTAGTTTTGCTTAAACGTTTAAGCAAATATATAAAATCTTGGGAAATAAAAAAAGAACTACTATAAAAGACATTGCAACTGCACTTAATATATCTGCTGCTGCTGTATCTAAGGCTTTACACAATGATTCTCGTATTAGTAAACAAACCAAGGAAGATGTAAAACGTGTTGCAAAAGAATTAAACTACCAACCTAACCATTTAGCAAGTGCTCTTAGAAAAGGCAAAAGTAATTTGGTTGGAGTAATTGTTCCTAGAACTAATAGTCATTTCTTCTCCTCTGTCATAGAACAAATGGAAGAAGTTTTAGATAAAGCAGGTTATAATATTATTATTACACAATCTAACGAATCATTTGAAAAAGAATGTAAAAATATAGACACACTACTCTACACCCAAGTCGATGGTATAATTGCCAGTATGGCAAATGAAACTATAGACTTATCGTATTTTGAAAAAATAAAATCTAACGGAATACCATTAATTGTGTTTGATAGAGGTGAAAACGATTTAAATGTGGATTACATAGGAATTGATGACTACGATAGTAGCACCATGATAGTTGAACACCTAGTTAAACAAGGCTGCAAACGTATAGCTCATATTGGAGGTTATAGAAGAACAAGAATTTTTAAAAACCGTATTGTTGGCTTTATTGATGCGCTTAAAAAATTTAATCTTCCGCAGGACAGTAATCTAATTTTAGAATGTGATTTAACCTTAAATGAGGGTAGACGTTGCATGGAGAAACTTTTAAAACTTAAGGAAAGACCAGACGCTGTTTATGCGTCTAATGATTACGCTGCACTAGGAGCATTACAAGTTTTACAAGAAAATAGTATTAGAGTACCATATGATATTGCCTTGGTAGGATTTAGTAATGAGCCTTTTACTTCCTTAGTAACACCAACCATTACAACAGTAAATCAACATAGTGGTGAGATTGGCAAAAGAGCTGCAGAAACTTTTTTAAAACGAATAAATCAAGAGGATTGGAAACCGAAATTAACCAAGAATATATTAAAATCTGAATTAATCATACGAGCATCTTCAAATAGAATATCTATCGATTAAATCTTCCTGAAGTATTACCTTCTAAAATTTGCATTACTTCTTTCGTTGAAGAAAAATTTACATCACCTTCATACGTGTGCTTTAATGCACTAGCTGCTGCTGCAAACTCCATTGCCGTGTAATCATCAAAGCGTTGAAGACCATAAATTAAACCAGCAGCAAAAGCATCACCTGTACCAATACGGTCTACAATATGAGTAATATCTAAATCATTAGATTCTCTAAATTCAACACCATTCCACATTCTAGATCGTATTTTATGCCAAGAGGCATTAATTGGTGTTCTTATTTTATCGAAAACCTTTTTGATAGTTGGAAACTGCTTCATTAGCGATTTACTTGCTGCAATAAAATCTTCGTTTGAATACCTAAACTCTGTACCTAAAACTTCATTAATCTCATTGACTCCACCAATAAAAATCGTTGAAAAACTCAACAACTCTCTAAGAGTTTCCTCAGGATCAGCACCATACTTCCACAAACCTTTTCTATAGGTTGGGTCTGCAGATATCTCTATACCTTTTTTATAAGCCAACTCTAGCCCCTCTTTTAATGTAAGGTATGCACCTTTACATAATGCTGGTGTTATTCCTGTCCAATGAAACCAACTACAATTTTCTATTGAAGTTTTCCAATTTACCATACTTGGTTGTATTTCTGAAAAGGAAGAATGTGATCTATTATATGAAATAGAACTAGGTCTCATTACTGCACCAACTTCTAAAAAATATACACCTAGTGGTCTTTCGGATCTCACAATTGATGAGGTTTCTATACCAAACTTTCTTAGATATGAAATTGCTGTATCACCAACGAAATCATTAGAAATACAAGAAATGTGTTTTACTTCACCTCCGAAATTAGCAATAGAAATGGCAACGTTTACTTCAGTTCCACCAAAATAATATTCTAAGGTGTTTGATTGAATGAACTTTTTATTTCCCAGTGGTGATAAACGCATTAACACTTCACCAAAAGTTAATATTTTATTCATATGTCTAGAATTTAAAAAGCCCTTCAAAATTGAAGGGCTTTTGATTAAAAATCATAATAAAATAACAAGTTAAATACCTAATGCTTGTCCGCCTCCAATTTGTACTGTTTCAGCAGTTATAAAAGCGGCATCTTTGCTTGCCAAGAAAGATACTACACCAGCAACATCTTCTGGTTGCCCTAAGCGACCTAACATAATATTATTTGCCCATGATGCAAAAACCTCTGGCTTAGTTGCCTTTATTTGAGCATGGAAAGGTGTATCTATTGTACCCGGAGATACTGCATTTGCTCTTATACCATATTCTGCTAAATCCTTTGCCAATGCTCTTGTAATAGCGTGAACACCAGCTTTTGATGTACCATAAATACCAGCTCCTGGTCCTCCAGCAGTCCATCCTGCGTTGGAGGTATAATTTATAATTGAAGGATGTTCTCCTTTTTTTAGATAAGGTATAGCCGCTCTTGATGCAAAGAACACTGAATCTAAATTTAATGCCATTACAAATCTGTAAAAATCTGTAGTCATATCTTCAAATCTAGATCTACCACCAAGACCACCAGCATTATTCACCAGAACATCTATTCTTCCATATTTATCGCCAATAGCTTGTATATTTTTTGTAACCTCATCTTCTTTGGTTACATCAAATCCATAATACTCGGCATCAATACCTAGCCCTTTTAATTCTTTTAACTTTTCTTCCCCAGCTTCATCATCAATTCCGTTTAATATTACTGTATATCCATCTTCACCTAATCGTTTAGCAACTGCGTATCCAATTCCTCCTGTTGCGCCAGTAACTATGGCTACTTTTCCTTTATTACTCATATTAATAGTTTTTCTAAATTTTAATAATTATGATTTTTGTTTCAATAGTTCAATTTTAGGACATAATACCCAAATACTTGCAAGTACAATTATCGCTAATGCTGCACCAACTATAAAAGCTGGTGTATAATTACCTCCTGCTGTTAATGTAGAGACTAAAGCCGTAAGACCAACACCTGCAAATTTTGCCGACATACCAGCTAAACCAGATAATGTACCTACTGTTTTTTTCTTGAATAAATCACTCGGTAAGGTTTGAATATTACCTATAGAAGTTTGAAAACCAAATAAAATTATTGCCATATAAACAACAGCATTTACTGGACCTCCTGGATCTGACAGTAACCAAAAACATGGCAACATAATTAGACATCCTAATGTTATTACGGTCTTTCTAGTTTTATTAATAGACCATCCTGCTTTGATTCTGTTTTGAGCTAACAAACCTCCAAAAAGTGCACCAATCATAGCTCCTACATAAGGCACCCAACCGTAAATACCAATGGATTTTACATCCATATTATAAACTTCAACTAAATATGTTGGAATCCAGAATACAAATAACCACCATATAGGATCTATTGCCGCAGAAGCTAATATAACTCCCCAACTTTCTTTGTGTGATAAAACCTCACCTGTTGTTGGGTTGTAAACATCCTCATCCAAATCGATTTCATTTTCTTCAACAACAGAATCTTTGATATTTCTTGACTTATCTAAAATATAAAGACGTTCCTCTTCACTTAACCATGGATGTTTTTCTGGTGGTGCTTTCATTATTAAAACCCATGGAATTAACCAAAGTAATCCAACCAAACCTACTAGTATGAATATCGTTTGCCAGCTAAAATAAACGGTTAAATAGGCTATTATTGGTATTGATATAATTCCTCCAATTGCCGCACCAGAATTAAAAATACCTTGTGCAAATGCGCGCTCTTTAGAAGGAAACCACTCTGCATTTCCTTTTGCAGCACCTGGCCAATTCCCAGCTTCAGCCACACCTAAAATAGATCTAAATATTGCAAAACTTAAAAATCCTTTAGCTAATGCATGTAATGCTGTTGCTATCGACCAAAAGCCGATTGATAAAATAAAACCCAATCGTGTTCCTACTTTATCGAATATTTTTCCAAATATGGCTTGTCCAAAAGCATAAGAGAATAGAAATATTGAAGAAATCCATCCAAATATGTCCTTTCTTTCATCCATAGATTTATCAGGATAAAGTTCTTCTGAAATACTTGGCCAAAGCACATTTAAAGATTGTCTATCTATATAGTTAATGACGGTAGCTAGAGCTATTAATCCAATAACCCACCACCGTAATCCTTTTATTTTCATTTATGATTTATATTAAACGTTATAGCAATATTGATATAAAACACTAAAGTGCTCCTTCATTTTTTGCTTTGCCAATACAGGATCTTGGCTCTCTATTGCTTTGTAAATAGCATAGTGTTCATCGATACCTTTAGTTGCTAAACCTTTATCGCAAACATGATATTTCTCAAAATTAGTTATGATCTCTGGAGTTATAATTAGCATAAACGTGTTCATTGTTGCATTTTTACATGCGTTAGCAATAGCTAAATGAAATAACAAATCTTCTTGTACTGCATCTTCACCTTCTAAAACCTTTTTTTCATAAGCATCTAAAGCTTCTTTCATTTTCTTCAGGTCTTCATCAGTTCTTCTTAATGCTGCTAATCTAACAGTCTTTAATTCTAGTAGTATTCTTGTTTCTACTAAAGATTTAAAGTCAGGATCTTCTAGTCTTAGAATATCCTCAATCATGCCATTCATAGCAATTACACCAATATTTGCTACGAAAGTTCCACTTTGAGGAATCGATTTTAAAAGTCCAAAAAATTCTAGCTTCTGTATAGCTTCTCTAACACTACTTCTTGTCACCTGAAATTTTTCTGATAACATTCTTTCAGATGGCAACTTATCACCTGGTTCTAGATTCTTATAATTAATTAAATCTCTAATTTTTGAAATTATAGTCTTCTGAAGTGAAAGTCCATCTATTTTCTGTAGTGTTTCTAAATTCATATCGTAAACTCTTAAATTGGTTAACCAGATTTTTCACTATAAAATTAGGGAATAAAATAACATTAGGCAATTATCAAATCTTATAGTTACTAAAGTTTAAAAGAATTCTGCTCTTATAGGCATTAAGCAGAGCAGAATTCTTTGTAATCAACCAACTCTCAAACTTATATATTATACAAATATCAATTTGTAATGCTATTACTATTTAGTATCCTGCATTTTGGGTAATCACTCCTCCACTTGCAAGTACTTCTGAAACCGGAATTGGAAATAGGTGATAATTAGGATTAATTGTTTCACCCATTTCTGCATCTACAGTACCTGTTCTTACTAAATCAAACCACCTTTGTCCTTCAAACGCAAGTTCTAATCTTCTTTCATCAGCTATAGCTTGTCTTACCTCAGCTTGTGTAGTCGCAGAACCGCTTAAACTACCTAGTCCAGCTCTAGTTCTTATATCATCTAATAAAGCTAAAATTGACGATGATTGGGAACCTGTAGCATTAGTATTTTCATTTAATGCTTCTGCATATAGCATTATCACATCTGATAATCTTAATTCTATAAAATCTTGATCTGGATTCTCTGATACATATTTGACACCTCTAATGTTTATCTCATCCACAGTAAGGTTTTTTCTTGTAACATCTCCTGCTGCATCAAAAGCAGCAACTAAATCCATATCTAATGGTTCAAAAGCTTTTGAATCATTACCGATAAACCATCCTGTAAACTCAGTAAAACCATATTCATCTGGTATAGAGCTCGAAACTTGAGTTGCAAATAGAATTTCTGAACTTTCATCCGTTACTACATCTGAAAAATTAGATTCTAAAGTTACTCCGGCAGCAGACGCACTGCTTACTACAGCCGAAAGGTGAGTTTCTGCATTAGCAAAATCTCCTCTTTGCATGTAAACTTTACCCAATAGTCCTTGAGCAGCAATTTGTGAAGCTCTTCCAGTAGATAAACCTGTATTATCTAGTGACGCTATGGCATCTTGTAAATCTGGTATAATGATATTATCATAAACTTCTGATGATGGCTGTCTGGCAACATCTAAATCTAAATCACCAGATGTTAAATTCACAGTAACATCACCAAAAACCTTTACTAATTTAAAGTAAGATAATGCTCTTAAAAACTTTGCTTCACCAACATCAGTAGAATTTTCAGAATTAATTATTACGTTATTAGCACTTAATATTGATCTATATAGAGCAATGTAAAATGGTTCAAAAAATTGGTCTTCCATATCTAATAAATCACTATTAAATCTATCAAAAGAAGGATAAGGTTCCTCTATCATAAGAGCATTATCAGCTCTAAAATCTCCCATTACAGCTAATGGTGTTACAGAACCTAATTGGTAATAGTATGCTGCATTCAACACACCATCAAAATCAGAAAGCGAATCTGAAGTAGCGATGTTTGGTGGCACTTGATCAAGATCATTGTTACAAGCTGTAACAAATAAAGCTATTGCAAGTATTAAAAATAATTTTTTCATTTTTCTTTTTTTAAAAGTTAAGATTTAAACCTAATGTAAAACTTCTAACTATTGGACTAGCACCAACTTGTACACCATATGTTGTTGGTCCTGCATAGCCAGTATTTGTTGTTTCGATACCTTCTGGGTTATAAGATGTGTAATCACTACCCATAATATATAACAAGTTGGTTGCTGCAGCATATATTCTTGCAGAGCTCATCCCTACTTTTTCAATCCATTCTGGTTTTAGTGTATAACCTATCGTTAAATTTCTTAGTGCTATATAAGATGCATCTTGTATACCAGAATCTGTCTGTCTTCTATTTCCAATATAATGCTCGCCATTGTGGTCTGCAATACCATCATCATTTACATCAAAACTGTCTACTAATCTTCCTGACCATTGAGATTCATAATAAAGCGGATCTATATTGTAAACTTCAGCACCATGAGATCCTTGCCATTGCATAGACAAATCAAAATTCTTGTAGTTCATCGTGCTACTTAGGCCCCAATAAAAATCAGGTGTAGCCTGACCAATTTTCACGTAATCTTCACTATCGATTACTCCATCTCCATTTTGGTCAACCACGTAAGATTCACCAGATGTATTATTTGGATGTCTTGTAGGGTCCTCTAAGTATTGCATTTCAACTTCTCCGATAGTTTCTAATCCCCACATTTCTCCAATTTCACCACCTACATAATTTCTAAACACAGGACCTCTACCACTTTGACCATATTGAATTTGAGGCAATTCATCTAAACCATTTAAATCTGTAATCTCAGTTTTAACCGTTGCAAGATTAAAATTCATGTTCCAGTTAAAATTCTCAGTTTGGATTGGTGTAGCGGATAATTCGAATTCTAAACCTGAACTTGTCATATCACCACCGTTTATGATTCTGAAGTTGTTACCAGTAGTGGTATAGGATTGTGTGTTTCTGATTAACATATCTTCAATATCTGAAGTATAATAATCAACACTTAATCTAATTCTATTGTTTAAGAACCCTAAATCTATACCGAAGTTAGTTTCTGTATTCGTTTGCCAAGTTAAGTCAGGATTATCTACATTATCTGATATTAAAAAACCTGTACCATAAATTGTAGGTGAAGGATTTAATAAACTTATAGCATCGTAAGAATCTAAGAAGGATGTTGTACCTAAAGAACCTGCACTAACTCTTAATTTTAATAAACTAAACTTTTCCGACTTCCAGAAACTTTCATTATGTACATTCCATCCTAATGAGAATGCAGGAAATGTAGCATATCTATTGTTAGAACCAAACCTAGAATCACCATCACGTCTAATTGATGCAGAAGCTAAATAACGGTTGTCATATGCATATTGTACTCTACCGAAAACACTGTTTCTTGTTCTTGTCTCCTCCCTTTCAGTAACAGTAATATCAGCTGGATCTAATAAGTTGTAATTGATAATATCACTGTAAGGCACATTTGTTCCCCTTAAAGCTGTACCATCAAAATATGTATTTTGAAATTCATATCCTATAACAGCAGCAACATCATGCTTTTCATTTAGAACTTTATTAAAACTTAAAGTTGTTTCACTTAACATGGTAGTAACCTTTAAGTCTGTTTGATCTAAATCGGTTTGATCCGTTCTTGCTCTAGAATCTGCAGCCAATCCTTGGTAATAATATGCTTGGGTATCGTTTAAATCACCACCTAAGGTTGTTTTTATATTTAAACCATCTAAAATTTCATATTGTAAATAAGAAACAACATTTGCATAATAAGTTCTTTCCCATTGATCTGCATTATCTAACTTTTGAGCTGGACCTGCATCACCGGAACCACCAATACCATTATTTGATCGTCCATAATGCCAATCATCTACTCTGTCACCTGGTTGTAATTCGAAAATACTAGTTGGTCCAACTCCACCTCTATAACCATCATCAAAAGGATCTAAACCTAATGAAATGGCTTCACTATTTAAAGCTTGCACAAAGGCAATAGACTCTTCTGTATGATAAATTGGATGAACACCATAAGCCCTTAATAAATCTCTCATATCATGGGCTAGAATATCTCTATCAGATGTGAACCCATTAAAACTTAAACCTGTTTTGAATCTCTCACCTAATTTTGCATCTACGTTTAAACGAGCGTTTAGTCTTTCGAATCCTTGGGTAATAGCAACACCTTGGGTCTTTTGATAACCTACAGAAGCGAAATAATTTACATTATCTGTACCGCCACTTACACTAAGGTCATGGCTATTTGTACTACCTGTTCTAAACAACCAATCTTCTGGACTAATTGCTCCTGGTGAATTTTCGTATGCGCTGAGCCTATACTCTATAAATTGAGGATCTATTTGAGAAAGATCCCAATTACCAGCTGCAATCTCTTGCCTTGCAAATGCAGCCCACTCTGGACCAGACTTTAAAATATTATCTCTATACTTATTAGAAAAACTTGTAAAGCCATTGTAACTAAACTTAGCTTTACCTGATCTTCCTTTTTTAGTTGTCACCAATATTACACCATTTGCACCTCTAGAACCATAAATAGCAGCAGAAGCAGCATCTTTTAAGACCTCCAAGCTTTCAATGTCATTTGGATTAATTGTCGCTATACTCCCTGAAATAGGATAACCATCTACTACCACCAAAGGATTAGAATCTCCAGAAACAGAAGACGCAGCTCTGATTTGAATTTTAGGGTCTGCACCTGGTTCACCGCTTTGATTTTGAATTAAAACACCAGATAATTTACCTGCTAAAGCGTCATCTACACGTGTTGCTTGTATTGCTGCCACATCATCTCCACCAACTTTTGCAATTGCACCAGTGTTATGAGATTTTTTACGTGTACCATAACCAACCACAACAACCTCATCTAATGAATTAGCATCCTCTGCTAATGAAACATTTAAAGTTTGTTGATTGTCAATAGTAATGGTTTGAGTTGCGTAACCAACATAAGAAAATTGAAGTACATCTCCTTTTTTGACTTCAAGTTGAAAGTTGCCATCAAAATCTGTTGTGGCACCTTTGGTCGAATTAACAATGATTATGTTAACTCCAGGTATAGGCATATTGTCTGACTTTCCGGTCACAGTGCCCTTTAGCGTATAGCTCTCTTGTGCAAAGATTACTACACTAAATACTAAAGCAACAATAGTTGTTAGTCTAATTTTTAGATTCATAATAAATAATTAAAATTAGTTAGTTAATACTGATTTTTTAATAGTTTGATTGTCTATTTTTTTGACCAAATTATTGGTTATCCAAACTGGTTTACCAAATTGGTTTACCAAATATATATAAAAAAATGTTAATTCAAACGTTTTCGTAAAAAAATGATGTTAAAATTCTAAATATTTAAGGTAAAATAGCACACAAAAAGATATTTGTGTGCTATTATTTTTTTTGAACTACTATCTTTTGGCCTTAGAATAAATAGCCCATACTCGTAGTTTTATGTAGATAAAAAATAAGACAGAAAATAGTTCTGTAAATAGAGAATTAAAATGATAATTACTTCGTTTTATCTCCAAAATATGAAACGCCATCACCACTTAAAAAGTCCTCTCTAACAGGACTAAACGTATCAATTAGTTTTCCTTCTTCTAAGCACACTGCACTATGTAATAAGTTTGGTTCAATATAAACTCCATCACCAGCCTCTATGATTTGCTTTACTCCATCAATTTCAAATTCAAATTTACCAGACACACAATATGTGGCTTGGGTATGAAAATGCTGATGTGGAGAACCTAAGGCTCCTTTTTCAAACTTCACTAACACCATCATTATTTGGTTATCATAACCTAAAAATTTTCTGGATACTCCTCCACCTAATTCTTCCCATTCCATATTTTTTGTAAGAATGTATTTGTCACTAAATCGTTTCATAATATTTAATATTTCTTGTTTTTGTATAGATTAATTAGTTTTATTTTAATTTACATCGTGTAAACACCTCCATTTATATCTAGAGTAGCACCAGTTATAAAACCATCATATTCAGAAGCAAGATATGTTACTGCTCGAGCTACATCACTTGCATTTCCTGCACGTTCTATCGGAATACCAGCTATTGTGGCTTTTGCTGATTCGTCAGTAGTATGTGTGTTATGAAATGCTGTTCCTAAAATTAAACCTGGAGCTACCGCATTAACTCGTATACCTTTTGGACCATACTCTGTAGAAAGTGCTCTTGTAAATGTTAAAATAGCTCCTTTACTTGTAGCATAGGCTAAAGAACCTGGATGACCACCCTTTCTACCTGCCAAGGAAGCCAAATTTACAATACTACTTTCTTTTTGCTTTGATAAATATGGCTCAGCTGCTCTTGTAACATACATCATAGACGTTAAATTAATATCCATAACTTTACGCCAAAACTCTGTTTCCATTTCACTTAATAACTTACGAGCAACTAGACTGCCTGCATTATTAATTAGTATATCTAAACCTCCAAAAGCTTCAACTGTTTTTTGCACTAAAGTATTTGCGTCCTCTTCTTTAGTTAGATCACCACTCACTACAACCGCCTTTAAATTTTTACTTTCGGCATAAGCTTTTAATTCGTTTGCTGTATCTGAACTTGAAAAATAGTGAATTGCAACGTTAGCACCAGCATCAATAAAATGCTTGGTTATTGCTTCACCTATACCTTGAGCTCCTGCTGTAATAAGTACATTCTTTCCTGTTAACTTGTTATTAGTCATTTTGCCTGATTTTTTTGATAATATTTATTAAAAGTATTCGGTTAGCGCAACAATACCATTGTATGAAATTACCAATGAAAAGAATAAAGCAGTAAATAATCCTACATTTACACCCAAACTTGTTTTATATCCTTTCATTACTCTTCTATTATTCACGATAAGAATGATACCAAGAACTACAGCAGGTAACACAAACACATTGAATACTTGAGATAGTATTTGTACTTCAATTGGATTAGCACCAAACGCTGGGCCAATAAGTGCTACCAAACAAGCAACAAAAGTTACGATTCTAAATTGTTTGGAATTGGTATCTAGCTCACCAGATTGATAATCTGCTAATAATAATGGCGCAATTAACAAACACGGAAAAATTGAAGATAAGCCAGCACTTAAAGCTCCAAAAAAGAAAATAGTAACAGCCCATTTTCCTGCAACTGGCTCTAAAGTATTTGCCATATCGAGTACGTGTGTTACTTCTTTACCTTCGTAAAATAATGCACCTGCAGAAACAGCCATAATAGTTCCACTGATGATAAAAATTAAAATAGCTGCTGTAATAGAATCTCTTTTTTGTTGACCTAAATTTTTTATGGTCCAGCCTTTTCCTTTTACAAACAAAGGTCTAGATAAAAATGTTGCTGCTGCCATAGTTGTACCTACAAAAGCGGCTACTAACATTTTACCACCAGGAACATCTGGTATAGATGGTACAAATCCTTTGATAACATCCACAGGAAGTGGTTGAACAAAAAATAAAGACAATAGAAACGAGAAACCCATTAAGGTTACAAAAATGACCAATATTTTTTCAAAAAACGTGTACTTACCAACCAGCATTAATAAGTAGAATGTTATAATGATGACAATAGCTATAGTAAGCACAATTTGATATTCATAATTGTGTAAGCCTTCAAAATTTAGAGCTAGAATTTCAAAAATAATGTTTGATGAAATTCCTAAAATTCCCATTAGAGAATTCCACTGACCAAAGGTTATACCGACAATAATGAGTATGGCTAAGGCTTTTCCGTATTTAAGATGTTTTCTAAATCCATAAAGTGCCGTTTCACCAGTAATTAAACCATAATTTCCGTATGCAAACATCAATACACCAGAAAACAGACAACTTAAAAACAACACCCAAAGTAATTGCATATTAAATTTGCTACCAGCTACAATCATTGAGGTAACACTACCTGTACCAATGGTATAACCTATTGCAAAAATTCCTGGGCCAAAACCTAGGATAATAGCAATAATTTTTTTGAGTAATGATTTTTTTTGTGTTGTCTCATCCATAATAGATGTAATATTTTTAGTTAGTTAGACTGCTCCCAATTTGTATGATAGCTTTTATCTGAATTATCATCTAAGCGTTTATAAGTATGTGCTCCAAAAAAATCGCGTTGTGCTTGTATCACATTTGCCGAAGCATAAGCTGTAGTAATACCATTAAAAAACTGAAGCGCTTCGCTTAAAGCTGGTGTTGATAAATCATTTTGAAGTGCTTGTGATACAACCTGTTTTATTGATGGTTTGCATTGCTTTAAATGCGTTGAAATTTTTGAATCTGTCAATAGGTTTGAAGTCGTACTAAACACAGCAACTAACTCCTGCATAAGTGCTGATTTAATGATACAACCGCTTGTCCAAATACGAGCAATTGCACTTAGGTTTAAATCCCAATGGTACGCTTTTGACGCTTCATTTATTAATTTAAAACCTTGATAATGATTTATGATTCTTGCGAACTGATAGGCTTCTAAAATATCATTTTCAGACAAATTTAATTCTGAAGCTTCGGACGATTTGAATATGCTATGTAATTCTACGCGTTCGTCTTTAAAAAAAGAGATATATCTAGAAAATAAGGCTGAAGCTATCAATGTACTTGGTAAGCCTAATTCTGCTGATGCTATTGTGGTCCAGTTACCTGTGCCTTTGTTTCCGGCTTTATCCAATATTTTTTTTACCAGCCAATCGTCACCTTCTTTTGTTTTAAAAATTGTAGTTGTAATATCTAATAAGTAACTGCTTGCGGTTGATTTCCAGCCATCTAATGTCTCTGAAACTTCATCTGGATTAAGTCCTTGCGCTTCAAAAATTGTGGTGACTTCTGCCAATAACTGCATTTCTACATACTCAATGCCATTATGTACCATTTTAATAAATTGCCCACTTCCTTCTGGACCAACGTATGTACAACAAGGTAATCCATTTGCATCTTTAGCGGCAATCGTTTCTAAATAAGGCTTTACAAGATCGTAAGCCGCTTTATCTCCACTTGGCATAATAGACGGACCAATTAAAGCACCTTTTTCGCCACCAGAAACACCAGTACCGATAAAATGAATTTGCTTAGATTTTAAATATTCGTAGCGTTCTTTAGTTTTTTTATAGTTTGAATTTCCGCCATCAATTAAAACATCATTTACAGATAAATAAGGCAATAAATCTTCAATCACATAATCTATAGTTTTACCTGCATTAACCATTAACATTATGCGTCTTGGTTGTTGTAAAGAATTTACAAATGCTGAAATATCGTCGTAAGCTTCGGCGTCTTTTAATTCAGGATATTCTGTTTTAAAGTCTTTTGCCACATCAACCTCAACGCCATCAACATGCCTATTGTACATCGAAATTTTGAATCCGTTATTGGCTAAATTTCGACAAAGGCTTTTACCCATTACACCTAAACCAAATAATCCAAATTCTGAGGTTTTCATTAAATCATTTTTAATGTGTTTTACTATATCTTGAGGTGATGAACTAATATCTACTTGTATTGCATTTCTTGGTGTCTCGAGCGTATCAAACTGTGACTGCAATAATTGCGATGTCATAAAATGACCTTGTCGGTTATTTAAACGTTCTGAGATTAAATTGAAATCACCTGTTAAGTGAATCCATTTTACTTGGTTTTCAATGGTATTGCTTAATGTATTTCTATACTTTTCTTTTAATGCCGAACATACAATAATGCAACTATTGGTTTTAAGTTGGTTTTTAGCCAATCTATTCAATGCTTCTAACCAACCTTGTCGGTCTTCATCATTTAAAGGCTGACCATTAGTCATTTTAGCTACATTCTGTTCTGGATGAAAATCATCGCCATCAAAATATGGGATATTCATTTTATCAGATAGCAATTTAGCAATAGTGCTTTTGCCACATCCAGAAACACCCATTATGAAGATTACTCTTTTCAAGAAATCAACTAATCGTTTAAATCATCAGGTTTTTCCCCTGGACCTATAGTTGCTTCCCTAAACCACACTTCTGCATAACAACCATTAGCATATTGCTTTTGTATATCACCTCCGTAAGTTTCAGCACCTGCGCACCATACCATATTTGTTTCTGGTTTTTTACCATTTGTTTGGTTATAAGCACCTTGCTTAAAATAACCTAGTTCACCTTTGTATGCAGTTGCTCTTTCTGTACCATCTTGACCTATAGATACAAATAACTGCTTGGTTTGTTCTGGTATATCTTGCTTTGTAGTATACTCTGATTGAATGAGATTTTTTGTAAAAGTTTTTGTTTCATGACCTTCGCTTTTAAAAGTGAGATACATAATGCCTTTATATACATTTACTTCATAGCTAAATTCCTCGCCTAACTCTATACCATCTTTTGGCTCTTCAGGAAAGTCATTTTTATCTGTTCCAACAACTGACATATCATATCCCCAAACTGCTGTAGAAAAATCCCAACGATCAGAGTTATCATCACCAGCGGTATTTATTTCATAATTCCAGAACACAGAACCCTTTTCTTGACCTGGGAATTTTTTATAAAATATCTTTAATGGTTCATTTTCATGACCTTCTCCACTATGTATTTGACCAACAACAACAGAATATGAAGCCGCAACGCGAGCATCACCTGAAACCGATACTTGCATAACTTTACATGTACCTGTTAGCTTCCCTCCTTCTTCAGGAACCCACTCTCTTTTTTCCTGTAATTCTGTTCTTGTATTGCTTGAATTTGGTGAAGTAACACCAGAATTTGGTGTTTTATATACCACCCAACGTCTGGTTCCATCAATGGCAGTATAAAAGAAGTCTTTATCCTCAAATTCTGTTAAATCATCAACATTTGTCCCATCTCCCATCAGTATCTTAAATTTATCCATAAAAGGAATAACTTCATGTGGATAAACTACTTTTTTACTTAAGCCATCATTAGCTTCAAAATAACCAGAATTAGAGATAGCGTCATCACTTATTTCTATACTTGCTGATTTAAACCAAACTTCTGCATAATTACCATCAGCATATTGTTTTTGAAGATCTCCTCCATGAGTTTCAGCTCCTGAGCACCATACTTTGTTTACTTTTGGGTCTTTGCCATTGGTTTGGTTATAACAACCAAGCTTAAAAAAGAGCCCCTCACTTTTATAGGCATTTTCTCGCTCTACACCGTCTTGACCTATTTCAAAGAATAGTTTTTTAGTCTGCTCTGGTATGTTATCGCTATTTGTGTACTCTGATTCAATAAGATTTTTCACAAAAGTCTTTGTTTCGTGTCCTTCGCTTTCAAACTTTAGATACATCATACCATCTTTAATCTCCACCTCATAACTAAACTCTTCACCCAAGGTAATTCCATCTTTAGGTTCTGAAGGAAATGTATTCTCATCAGTGCCAACAACAGACATATCATAACCCCAAATTGGATAAGAATAATCCCATCTTTTTGAGTTGTCATTTCCAGCTGTGTTAATTTCATAATTCCAAAATACAGAGCCCTTTTCATGACCTGGATATTTTTTATAAAAGATTTTTAAAGGCTCATTTTCATGACCGTCAGCACTATGTATTTGACCAACCACAACAGAGTAAGTAGATGCAACTCGAGCATCGCCAGTACTTGATACATTCATTACTTTTAAAGTTGCATTCATTTTTGCTGGTGTCATTGGCGTCCATTTTTTTAACTGAGCCAACTCTGTTCTTGTATTATTAGAAGTACCGTGCGTATTGCCTGCATTTGGTGTTTTAAATACTACCCATTCACCAGAATCATCTTTAGAAGTATAAAAATAATCCTCATTATTATAATTGACAGCTTTACCAACATTTGAACCATCTCCTAAAATTAAATTCCAGTGTTCAAAAATTGGTAAAACATTACTTGGAAAAGTATTAGACTCTTTACAAGATTTTGTAGCAAACGCACCACAAATAAGTATGAAGCAATAGAGTTTTTTAGAATTAAATTTCATAATAGAATAATTGGTTAACCAGATTGGTTTACCAAATATAACAAATATTATCAATGACACAATATTTAATATAAAATAATACGGAAAGTATAATTTTTGTCCATTGATATTTAGAATAATTAATACCAGGCATCTCACTAGAAGACAGTGTAAAAACCATATTCTATGAGCATCAAAAATAAAATAGTTGTTAAATTCTAATCTATATAGAATTATCTTTAACGTGAAATATTATATTTTAAACTGAAGAAGCCTCGTGAAATTACAAAACCTTTTAGGATAGCATACTATTTTAATAATATGATTATAAGAGCAATAATTTCATCTTTATGGATTAATATACCCACAAAAAAAAACCATAACAATGTTGTTATGGCTTTAATCTTAGTAGCGGGAACAGGACTCGAACCTGTGACCTTCGGGTTATGAGCCCGACGAGCTACCTACTGCTCTATCCCGCGATATCGGACTGCAAATATACAACCCTTTTTAGTTTTAGCAAGTTTTTACATTAAAAAAAGTGTTCATTTTATTTGAACACTTTTTCAATCTATAATTATATGGCTAAAAATAATCCTTAATCGTCATCCTCGTCTGAATCTAATGTTGCTAGTGCACCTTTCATGTTAACTTCATCTAAATCAAAATCAACAATATTTGGTAATTTATCCTTTAGAGCTGCATAGTTTCCTTTAAAGCCATTATTACTCAACAATAATGTTTTAAGGTTTGACAATTCTGCTAATTCACCAGGTAAATCACCATAGAACGCATTGTTAGATAACACTAATTCTTCTAATTGAGTTAAATCTCCAATGTTTGAAGGTATAGTTCCTAAGAGACTATTATCAAATAAACTTAACACCTTTAAAGATTTAAGCTTAGAAATACTTGCAGGTAGCTTACCTATTAATTGGTTACTACTTAATATTAAATTTTCTAAATTGGTTAAGTCACCTATAGAAGTAGGAATCTCACCAAAGAAATTATTGTTATACAATTCTAATGTTTTGAGGCTTTCCATTCTACCTATATCTGATGGTAAAGTACCTGAAAAGTTATTAGAGAACAATTGAAGCGTCACCAAATTGGTCATGCTGGTTAATGATTTAGGCAATTCACCTTCTAGTTTATTGAATGATAAATTTAGTATTCTTAAGGAAGATAACTCAGATATTTCACTTGGTAATTTACCTGTAAGATTATTGAAGCTCAGATTTATTGCCACAACTTTATCATCCTCAATAGTTAAACCGTACCATTCGGTTATCGGTTGGTCTAAATCCCAAGATGTATTCCAAGAATCACCATTAGTTGTGTTGTAAAGTGCTACTAGTGCGTCTTTTTGACTTTGAGAAACGTTGGCAAATGTAAATGCAGAAAGCAAGCAACATAGTAGGGTTAGTTTTAAAGTTTTCATAATAGCTAGATTTTGTGGAGGGGCACATAAACTATTCGAAAATAGGTACTTATACCTTAAACTGCAAATTTTTTCGACGAACTACATAGTGCTTGTTTTTAAAATACTGATTTACAGATATTTAATATTTTTTACTGTTCAATATTTTTAGCTTGAAAATTAACTATTTGTTGTGCTTCTGTAACTACAGAAATTTGAATAGGATTACAGCAAATTTCACAATCTTCAATGTAAGTTTGTTGATTTTGGGATACATCTATTAGCATAGAAATTTGCTCCCAACAGTAAGGACACTGAAAAAAGTGTTCTTCCATTCTTTAGCTGTTTTTAGAATTGAACATTCAACAACTCGCCACTAATTTGAAGCAAGGTCAACTCTGCTAATTTTGCATCGTATTTGGCTTGACTTCGGCTTAACTCTGCATTCAATAAATTGATTTGAGCTTGTCTAAACTCAATTGAATTGACTTGACCTATCTTAAATTTCTCTTGAGTTCTATCAAAATTATTCTGAGCGGTAACAATATTTTTATCTTGAATGTTATAAATGTCGAGCTTGTTCATATAATCATCCCAAGCATTATTAAAATCGCGCTCAATACTCAATAGAATATTTTCTTTTTGAAGTTGTTGTGTTTCAAGATTAATTTTTGCATTTCTTACTCTGTTGATAGTTGCGCCTCCATCAAACAAATTCCAGCTTAAATTAATGCCTCCTGATAATCCTGTATTTGTTGATGTAGTTAAAAACGATGCTGCGTTGTTGTTATTTTTGTTCCAGCCGTAAGAACCTGTTAAACCAATAGTTGGTAAATATGCGGATTGACCAGAATTAATATCTAACTTACTAATTGCAATGTTTTTTTCCGTTTGAAGTAAAGCAACATTTCTTCGTTTTGCTTGTTGAAATAAGCTGTCCTTTTGAAATTGCAATGTGAAGTCCACTTCAGTTTCTACATCGTAATCTTCCGTAAACGTTTCACCTAACACCAATTTTAAATCACGCTTTGCATTTTTTAATTGCTGTTTTGTATTGATGATATTGATGCTGTCGTTATTGATATCCACTTCAGCATTTAAAACTTCAAGCTTTGTGTTTTGGCCATATTCAAATTGATATTCTGCTCTTACTAATCGGTCTTTGGTAACGGTTAGCGTTTCTTCAAGAGTGTTTAAATTATCAGACAATTGCGCCACATTGTAGTACACCGAAAACATTTGAATAATCGTATTTTCAATGGTTTCTCTTGCTTGTAATTCGGTTAATTGGTACTGTTCCTTCAAACGTTTGTAGTTGTAACGTCTTCCTAAACCATCAAACAAGGTATAGTTAAGATTTACACTAGCGTTATATCTAGAACTCTCAGCACCATTTAAGACAGTAACCTCTCCGTTAGAAAATTCAGCTTCAGTATTATCTAAATTATATGTTGCACCTGCACTACCTGTCACTGTCGGCAAATAACCGGAATTCAAAATACTGGTGTTATTTTCTGCAACAGCCACATCATTTTTAGCAATCTGCACACCATAATTATTTTCTAGGGCTTTAGAAACAGCCTCTTCTTTTGTTAGTACATTTTGGGCTTGTAGATTAACACAACATAAAACGCCCAAGACAATAAATATCTGTTTAGTGCTCTTCATTACCTTCATTTTGTTCTTTTATAGCGCGTTCTACTTCTTCCTTAGTCACATCGTTTCCTGTGGCCAGCCATTTTGTATTCTTCTTAATGTTATTGCTGAATGACAAGAATAACGGTAACACCAACAAGGTTAAGATTGTTGCATAAGCGATACCAAAGGAAATAGAAATTGCCATTGGTTTTAAAAACTGTGCTTGTCTACTTTTCTCTAATAGTAAAGGTGCCAAACCTGCTATTGTGGTTAGTGAGGTTAAGAAAATAGCTCTAAAACGCGATTTGCCAGCTTCGGAAAGTGCCTCGTCAAATTTCATTCCCTCTTTTAGATTACTGTTGAATTTCCCAATAAGAACCAATCCATCGTTGACCATAATCCCAATTAAAGCTATGATTCCTAAAAGGGATAAAACATTTACTTGAAAATCTAGTAACCAGTGTCCCCATGCAACAGCTGTTAAACTGAAAGGGATTAACAGAATCAACAATAGTGGTTGTGAGTAACTTCTAAATGTAAATGCAATGGTGATATAAATTAGAAGTAATATTATTGGACCTGCTACTGCTAAAGAACTGGTTAATTTTCCTGCTTCTCTATTTTGACCTTCATAAGAAGCATTTATGGTTGGATATTTTGATTGTAATTGAGGAATAAATTCAGTTTTAATGTCTTCAGTAATATCCGTTGCACTCGTACTTGGATCTTTTAAGTCTGCATAAACCTGAATTTCGCGCTTACCCTCTAAGTGATTAATAGCCACATCACCACGCTCAATGCTATAAGTTGCGATATCCTTTAGAGTTACACGTTCACCAGTAGGTGTAACAATACGCATATCGTCTAAATCATTAATTGAACTTCGGTTGTTTTTATCATAACGAACCCAAACTCTAATTTCGTCTTGCCCTCGTTGGAAACGCTGCGCCTGAGCACCAAAAAACCCTGAACGCACTTGAGACATAACCGTCCTTAAATCTAAGCCTAACAAGTAAGCACTTTCCTTAAGCTCTAAACGAATTTCCTTTATACCCGCAGGATCGTTATCTCCAATATCCTTTAGCAAAGGATTAGACTGTAAGTATTTTTTGAGTTCTTCTTTAGATGCTTTTAGTTCCTCAATATTGTTACTCAATAAGGATACAGAAATAGGATTCCCACCAAAATTTCCACCAGAACCATATATTAATCGTTCCGTGCCAATAACAGGACCAACTAATTCCTCCAATCGTTTGGTAATTAAAAACGACTGAATTTCGTCTGGTCGCTCTTCACCTGGCAATAAATTGATTCTTAAATTAGCAGAAGAACTGCTGTTAATAGACACTATTGTATTTTCAAACAATTGCTTGTCTGTTCCTTTTAAATACTTTTCAGTAAGCTCTTGGTTAACGATGAAAGATTTTTCTTCAATCATTGAAATGATGGAATCGGTAATCTTCACATTGGTACCAGCAGGCATCACCAACTCAATATTAGCTGCGTCACTTGCAATTCTTGGGAAAAGGGTAACGCCAATAATACCACCACCTAGTGAACCAAACGTTAACACCAAAAGCGCAACAAAAACACCTAGCGCCAATAGTTTAAATTCCATTACAAATCGTAATGTAGGTGCATAAACCTTATCTCTTAAATATGACATAAAGCGATCTCCAGAACGGTTGAGTCCTCGCATAAAGGAAAAGAACCCATTAGATGACTTTTTGCTATGCAGCTCTTCTTTTTTAATTCTAAGGGCTTTTGAATGTGCCAAATGCGCAGGCAAGATGATTAATGCTTCAACAAGCGACACAACCAATGTTAATATAACGATGACTGACACTTCACTAAAGAACTCTCCTATTCTACTTTCTAAAAAGAAAAACAATGAAAAGGCCAACACCGTTGTAGTAATTGCAGAAACCACAGGTGGTATTACCTCCATAGTACCATCAATAGCTGCTTGAATTGGTTTTTTACCTTTCTCGTAATGCTGATAGATATTTTCGGCAATAACAATACCATCATCAACCAAAATACCAATAACGATAATCATTCCGAAGAGTGATAATACATTAATCGTCACATCAAATTGACCAGCAAAAATAAACATTCCCAAGAATGAAATCGGTAAACCAAAAGCCACCCATAATGCCAATCTTGTATTAAGAAAAATAGATAAAAACACTAAAACTAACAACATACCAACAATGGCATTTTCTGTTAATAATTGTGTTCTTTGATTTAGTGTTATAGATAAATCTCTAACAACACTAAGGTGTACGTTTTCATATTTTTGATTATACGCTTCGATGTACTCTTTTACCTTATCTGCTGAGCTAATTAAATCCTCATTATTAGTACTGGTAACCGAAATATTTACAGCTAATTCTTGATTAAAATAGGTAGCATTTGGTGTTTCTGAAAAACGGTCTCTTATAATTGCCACATCCTTAAGGCGAACAACTTTTCCATCAGCAGAGGCTTTTACAATAATATTGGACAGCTCTTTTCCGTAGTATTCTCTATTATTAGCTCTAATTAAATATTCTTCTGCAACTGTTTTTACATTACCACCTGTAACTAAAATATTTGAGTTACTCACGGCAGTTGCCACGTCGTTAAAAGTGAGATTATATGCTAATAAATCTGTTTCATTAACTGCAATTTCGATTTCCTCATCAGGAAAACCAGAAATTTCAATCTGTGAAATTCCGTCTATAGCTCTTAAATCGGTTTCAACCTGTCTGGCTAATTGCTTTAAAGTAGCTAAAGGAATATCATTTCCGCTAATTGCAAAAGATATAGTTTCTCTAATGGCTTCTTGTTTAGAAACCACCAAAGGTTCCATTCCTGTAGGGAACGATGGCACACGATCTACCGCATTTTTAACTTCAAGAAGCATAAAATCTAAGCTTTCGCCTTTTTCGATTTCAACTGTTATACTTCCGCTATTTTCTCTAGAAGTAGAGGTTACCCTATCAATACCTTTTAACCCTTTAAGGTTATCTTCGATTTGAAGTACAATACCTTCTTCAATCTCTTGTGGCGAAGCACCAGGATAGGTAATGGCTACATTGATGATTTTAGATTCAACAAGTGGAAAAAAGGATGACTTTAGCGATAAGGCACCAATAATACCAAACACAAAAAATGCTAGTATAAATACATTTACTGCAACGTGGTATCTTATAAAGTATTCTATTAACTTTCTCATTACTCAGCAGAATCTGTTGTTGCAGCTTTAACTTGCATACCTGCATAAGCACCAGGTACTGGTTTTCTTAAAATGATGGTTCCGTTTGGCACCTCTTTTAAAACCACAGTAGCATCAGAAAAATGTGCAGGTTTTACAGGAATAACATCCAAAAGACTATCCTTGACTACGTAAATTTCTTGGCTGTCCAGTAGCAGATTTCTATCAATCTCAATGGCATCATTTACTTTTTCGGCATTAAGGTTTGCCTCTAAGTACATTCCTTCTTTTAAATCGTCGTGCTTCACTTCAACAAAAGCAGTGATAGTTTGCGTAGTAGCATCAATACTTCCGTTAACTCTTGATACTATTCCTTGGTAAGTTTTTGTTTTTTCTAAATTAGAAAGGGTTACAGCTTCGCCTTCCTTTAGTACATCTGCATAAGATTTACTTACGGCTACTTGCATTTCGTAAACCGAAGGATTTATGAATTCTCCTAATTTTTGTCCACTTCTTACAAGTGTACCTTCCGTTACTAAAGCTTCGGTTAATATCCCTGTAAAAGGTGCTGAAATTCTATATTTAGCTAAACGCTGTTCTAGATTTTTAACGTTGTAATACGCACTTACTATACCACGACCTGTGATAAAATAGTTTTCCTTTTCGCCAGATATTTCTGGTAATTGTGGTGTGCTTTTATTTAAATCGAAACCATTAAGATAGGCTTGCCATTTAGGATAAACATCTGTAAAATCTAACCTTAAATCTGGCATAATTGCAGCAATACTGTTGTAAAGATTACTCTTTGCGGATTGCACGCTAGCATAATATTCTGAAGCATCTAAACGAATGAGTGTTTCTCCTTGATTGAATTTTTGACCGGCTTTAAAAAGTTTATTTCCGGTTTTAAAAACACCTTGTACCTCAGAATACAACTCTACGCGTTCCTTTGCTGTAAGATTTCCATTGGCTGAAATGACAATAGGCACTGTTGAATTTTCAACCGTATCTACCAAAACTGTTTTAACCACTTTTGGCACTACAGGTTTAGGCTTGTTTTTATTATCAATAAGATATTTTGCAAAAAAGTATGCGCCAACAATTAAAGCGATACCCAAAACGGAAAGAATAATTTTTCTGGTCATAATGAAAGCGGTCATCAATAACTTGCAAAGTTATTGTTATCATTATTCGCAGTCGTTAAAATAATCTTAATGTTGCTATGAAATTTCTTCAATTTGAATGGTAATTTCTTCCCATTCTTCCATCAACTGTTCTAAATTCTTCTTTTTTTCTTGATAATCGTCAAAGAATTTAGGGTTAGAAGCTGTGTTATCGTAATCAGTTTCCAGTTTAAAGTCGTCTTCTTTAATAGCTTTTTCTAGCTGATTTATTTTAGCTTCAATATTACTCAGCTTGTTATTTAGCGACTTTACTTTTTTCTGGTGTTCGTAACTTTGCTTATTGCTTTCTTTAGGTTTATCCTCTACAATGGTTCGCTTTTCGGCTTCTCTTAGATTTTCAATATTACGTTGCTCTAAATAGTAATCGATGTCTCCAAGATATTCCTTGATGTTTTGGTCTTTAAACTCGTAAACCGTTTCGGTTAATCCTTGTAGAAAATCCCTGTCGTGAGATACCAAAATAAGCGTACCTTCAAACTTTTTGAGCGCATCTTTCAGAACATTTTTAGACTTAATATCTAAATGGTTGGTAGGCTCATCCATTATTAAAACATTCAATGGCTGAAGCAATAGCTTTGCCAATGCTAAACGGTTACGCTCACCACCAGATAAGACTTTAACGTACTTTTCTACTTCTTCTCCTCTAAATAAGAATGCACCTAAAATATCACGAACCTTACTACGATTGGTTTCATTGGCAGCATCAATCATTGTATCTAACACGGTTTTGTTACCATCTAAATATTCTGCTTGATTTTGAGCAAAATAGCCTATTTGAACATTATGACCTAGATTGACGTTTCCTTCGTGCTTTAAGTCACCTACAATAATTTTAGCCAATGTTGATTTTCCTTGACCATTCTGTCCAACAAATGCTGTTTTTACATCTCTTGGCACGGTTAAATTCACATTATTAAGAACTTGTAAATCTCCATAATGCTTTGAAACATTTTCAATTTCAACCACCACTTTTCCTGGTGTGATAGACACTGGAAAATTTAAGGTCATTACACTGTTATCATCTTCATCAACCTCAATGCGTTCAATTCTATCTAGCTTTTTAATTAGCGATTGTGCCATTGTTGCCTTTGAAGCTTTGGCTCTGAATTTTTCAATCAGTTTTTCGGTTTGTTGAATTTGCTTTTCCTGATTTTTTTGCGCTGCTAATTGCTGCACTTTCATTTCCTTTCTTAACTCTAGGAATTTTGTGTAGGGTTTATTGTAATCGTAGATTCTTCCTAATGAAATTTCAATAGTTCTGTTGGTTACATTATCTAGAAACATTTTATCGTGCGATACAATTACAACTGCTCCTGGATATGTTTTCAGAAAGTTCTCTAACCAGATGATAGATTCAATATCTAAGTGGTTTGTAGGCTCATCTAACAACAGCAAATCATTATTTTGAAGCAGCAGTTTTGCGAGTTCAATACGCATTCGCCATCCACCTGAAAAGGTATCTGTGAGTTTATCAAAGTCTTCGCGATTAAATCCTAAACCTTGAAGAATTTTTTCGGTATCGCCTTGATAATTATAACCACCTAAGATTTCGTATTGATGTTGAATGTCATTTAAATCAATCATTAATTGGTTATAGGCTTCACTTTCGTAATCTGTACGTTCTGCTAATTGAGTATTGATGTTTTCTAGCTTAGCTTCACATTGCTTAATCTCTTTGAAGGCTTCGTAAGATTCTTCTAAAACGGTTTTACCAAAATCGAAATCAATGTCTTGTTTAAGGAAGCCAATTTTTAAGTCTTTATCTGCTGCTATTTGTCCAGAATCTGATTCTTGCTCTTTAGCTAAAATCCTTAGCATTGTAGATTTACCTGCACCATTTTTACCAATTAAACCAATACGGTCTCCTGCACCAAGTTTAAATGTAATGTCTTCAAACAGGTATTCTCCTTGAAACGATATGGATAGATTGTGGATATTAAGCATAATTAAATTTCATAAATACAACTGCATTAAATGTTACAATTGTTACAATGGTTGCAAGGCAATAACTTATCTTTGTAAGCCTTAAAAAATGCAAAAGTAAAGGTTTTAGCTATGATAAGAAAAGGAATGAAATTATATAGTATACTTTTTGGTGTTTGCCCAAAATGTCATCAAGAATCTATGTATGTAAATAAAAATCCATATGTAATTTCTAAGGTTATAAAAATGCATGACCATTGCTCGCATTGCAAGACAAGATACCAAATGGAACCTTCATTCTTTTATGGATCTATGTATGTAAGTTATGGTGTTGGTATTGCTTTTGCAGTAGCTGCGTTTATAACAACTTACGTAATTTTTGAAACCTCAGTTACAACTGCATTTATTAGTATTGTATTAACCTTGGTACTCTTATTTCCGGTGATTATGAGACTTTCGAGAAATATTTGGATTAATATTTTTATGAAATACGATAAGTCTCTAGCTAATAAGTAAATCTTTTTATATCAATTTCAGAATCTAAAGGTTTATTATTTTCTATGAATTGATATAGCTTTTCTGCTACGTAAGGTGCGATCATAACACCTCTAGTACCTAATCCATTTAAAACATATAAATTTTGATATTCAGGATGTCTACCAACTAAAGGCCTCCTATCTTTTACCGTTGGACGTATACCAGCCAAGTGTTGAACGACTTCAAAATCACATTTTAAAAACGTCTTAAGTTTAGTTATAAGTTCTTGCTTACCTTCAACTGTTGGTAGGTTGGTTTTATCTGTCCAATTATAGGTTGCACCAACAGCATAAAAGTCATTTTCTATAGGAATAATGAAGACTGAAGACTTTACTCCGTAGTCAATATTAAGTTTTGAAGCTTTGATAATTAAAACTTCACCTTTTGTGCCATTTAATGGAATTTGATTGAAATGAGGATTTTTCTTTACACCAAAACCTTCCGCAAAGACTGTATGTTTAGCTTCTATATCATTATATAATATACCTTGAGATAAAACTTGTAGTTTTTCATAGATGAAACTAGACTCCTCAAGACTTTTAATTTGTTTTAGATAATCCTTGTAAGCGTCTATGAGTGCGGTAGTATCTAAGCGACCTGCGTGTAATACCTCACCAAACCCAAATGGTGCATCTATTGCATCGTTGTTATTTTTAACTAATTCTGTTGATAGAAATGGTTCTAGTTTAGGTTTGTCAGAAGCATTAAACCAAAGATTTTGCTCTTCAATTGAAGAAAACCTTCTGAGAATTCTAAGCTTATAGTCAATTTTTATACTTAAATTTTTTTCAATTCTCTTGTAAACAGGCAATGCAATGTCTAACTGCTCTTTAGCCTTCCAAACCTCTGAAAACCGTTTTAAAATCACAGGATTGTACAAACCTGCTGCTACAATAGATGATTGCTGTGAACCATCATCAAAAACAATAAATGATTTACTGTTAGCTCGTAACTGCTCACAAAACGCGATGCTTGCTAAACCACAACCTACTATGATATAATCAACTTGTTTCACATTTGCGAAATTATCAAAAAGATTCTTGCCTATGCAGAAATGACAGAAATAAAAAACGCCCACTTAATAAGTGAGCGCTTTCCTTAATGTTTTAGAGTTATTAGTAACTCCACATATCTTGTTCAAAATCTCTGATCTTATCTTTGATACGCTCAGATTCTAATAGTTGCATTAAAGCATTATCAGCAACGTACTCTTTTACTTCTCTGTCACCATAAACATTCTCTTCCTTGTAAATAATTCCGTGGAAACGACGACTGTTAAGTAAGTGATCAAAAGAAATTGGCGAAGCACTGTTATCGTTGTTAAAGGCCTTTGCTTCGTGTAAAATATCTCTTACTTCTGGATAAAATACCCAAAACATTGGAATAGGTTCACTGTTTTCAGAACCTTCTTCATCAATGAAGTTAACATCTGGCGCTGCAGGTGCAATTCCTAAAATACGATACTTTAACTCACCTTGACGTTTATCAAAATACCATAATCCTTTAACTAAATAAGAATTTATATCAGCAGGACCAATATCTCTTCTTATGACATACTCTTCTGGTAACTGATCCTCTCCAACACCATTCTCGTTCATGTAATCAATACCAGCATCAGTGATTCTAGTCATAGAAAGTGAAGCTTCTAAATCTTTTAACGTACGTTCTTCAGTAAAGTATGAATCTGCATACACTTTAGATATCATTCCACTTTCCATATTTTCTTTTAAAACTTGATATAATGACTTACGGTCATCTCCTAAATTTCCATCAACCGGAAAATAAAGAGGAAAGTTAACACGCTCATCTAATACAACCTTTTCCCAAATCATTTTTGAGAATAAGATGTCTCTGTCACCTACATAACCATATTCTAATGGTTTATCATTGTCTAAAAGCAATTCAGCTTCAGTCTTCATACCTATCTCTTCAGGTATTTTAGCATTTAGGATATTAGCTTGCGCAAAAGCACTATTTGCCACTAAAACCATTAATCCTGAGTATATAAAGCTTTTAAATTTCATCTTATTAATAATAATTTGGGTTAAATCTATATTTTGTTATTAGTTGGTAACCTCAACAACAACAGGAGAAACATTTTTTAACCTGTATGAATTGTTACCTTGAATCTTTGCTTTAATATCAAAGATTGTAATATTATCACCTCTACGAGCTCTGTTAATAGCTGCCTTAGCTTGAGAATTCATTTTAGTACCAGCAACATTAACTGTTGGTTGACCTGGAACCTTAATTTTGAATGAAGTCGTCTGTATTGGTAAATCAAATACAAAATCTTCTAATTTAGCACCTACTGTACCAACCTCTACATTACGCTTTGGTAATTTCACAACACCTGATTGTCCAGATATTGTACCTGTTGGTGCAGGAATATCCTTAATTCTAAACGTTTTACGGTCACTTACTCTAGAACCATCATCTAAAGTACCGGTAACATTGATAGTTACTTCTTTACCAGAACCTGGATTCATAACATATTTACCTTGACCAGAAGCTCTAGATAGACCAGCACCTGATGCTGAAACTTTGTTATCAGCTATACCAGCAAAAGAGATAGTCATTGGGTTAGAAACACCACGATATACAACATTCATCTTATCTGCAGAAATTGTAGCAGAGTTTGGTCTTGGTACAACTACATATTTTCCTTTAAAATCAATAGGCAACTCTTCACCCTTTTCTAAGAACGTAAATTGTCCATTAATATCGTGCTCACCTACGTTACCTACAGTAAACTCAATTCTTGCAGCACCTGTAGAGTCAATTGCACCTTCTCTGTTCATGTCTAAGTCTGTATCACCAACCTTTAATTTAGTTGGAGTTACATTAGCATACTTACCTAAAACTACAGAACCAGTAAACTTCTCACCAGCAAAAAATGCATTCTTATCTGGTATAACGATAGCTGTATAGTTCTTTAAAGATGTAGCTTCATCAACTGTATTTCCTAAAAACACATTGTATAGGTTTGCTTCAGTTGCTTTGATATCGTTTTGCATTGCCGTAAGCTTAGTGTAAGAAGCTACAGCTGGAAATCCTTTGAAGTTATAATCTAACCAACTTTGTTTCTTACCATCTTTATTAGTTACTTCAGAAGTACTAAAACGACGCTCTAAATTTTCTTTAGCTGGATTGTAAGCAACATCATCCCCTAACAATTCATTAATTTTAGTCTTGTATTCATTAATTCTCTCTACGAAAGCCTGACCTGCTTTTGTCATACGGTCACCTGTAAACCAGTGCTCATCTAAAGCATCTCCTTTATCCATCTCTTCAGCTGGTAAGCCACCTTGCTCAGCAAATTTAGCCGCATAATTTCCTTTGTCTAAGATCATTTTCTTTTGACCTTCTAAATACGTGAAGAATTCATTAGAAATAGAACTTACCTGTTGAGCATTATTAAAAGCAACACCAAAATCTTTAGGTTTTTCCTCAGCTTGCTTCTCAAGACCTTTTAAAAGGTTTGTGTTAGATGCAACTGCTAATTCGTTTGCATTTTCGAATTTTGTATTAAATAAGCTAAACGCAGATAGTATCTCTTTACTTGTAGTCATTGCAATCATAGCAATGAATACTAAGTACATTAAGTTAATCATTTTCTGCCTTGCAGATAATTTTCCTCCTGCCATTGTAAATTAGTTTTTAAATGTTAATTAATTAAATTGATTATAAAAACTAATTAGTTTTTGTTCATTGCAGATAACATTCCACCGTAAACACCATTTAATGATGATAAGTTTGATGCTAAAGATTGCATTTGCTCTTTTAATTTCTGTGCATTTTCTACAGCTTCTTCGTTGATTGCTGCTTGACGATTTGCACTTTCCATTTGTACTTTGTATAGACTGTTTAAAGACTCCATTTGTGCTGCTGCTAGAGATAACTCTTCACCATATTTCTTTTGCGCTGCAATAGAATCTACAGTTGGACTAATGCCTTTAGCTGCACCTTCAAAGTTTTTGATGCTATTTCCTAAGCTAGCCATTAATTCTCCATCAATTTTAGCTTCTTTTAATAAGTTATCTAATTTTTTAGATAATAATCCTTCAGCATCTTTTGGCTCTTCTTTTTTCTTTTTACCTAAAGACTGACCACCAGCTAATTCTGGGTATACTAAAGACCAATCTAAATCCGCTTGTTGTCTCTCAAAAGCTGAGTATATAAATACTAAGGCTTCAACAACCATACCTATTGTTAAGATCTCTGAACCGAAAGGCCAGTGCTGAATTTTAAATAATGCTCCAACGATTACGATTGCTGCTCCTAATCCGTAGATCATGTTAGTGATTGTAATTTTACCTTTCTGTGCCATAATTTGTTTAGTTTTTTTAGTTTAAGTTAAATGGATGATAACTTAAGCAGGTTAATTTAATTTGGGTTATTGTTTTTAGTTTGTTCATTTAGTTAGTTGCTGCATTCTTAGTTACCTCAGTTCCCATGTAATCTTGTACAGTTCTGAAACCAATATAACTTCTTGCAGAATCTGCATACTCATAATCTCTAGAACTTACTTGTAAGAAATAAGCAACATCTTTCCATGAACCACCTCTTACTACTTTACGAGAGTTTTCTGGGTCGTTAACGTTAGGATTGATTGTAGATGAAAATTCGTATGAAGCAGGATCGTAAGAACCGTTCACCCATTCTGAAACGTTACCTGCCATATTATATAAATTGAAATCATTTGGATCATAAGCATCTGCTTCTACAGTATATAATGCTTGGTCAGCTGCATAATCACCTCTTAATGGCTTAAAGTTTGCCATAAAACAACCTCTATCATTTTTAGTGTAAGGTCCACCCCAAGGATATGAAGCACCTTGCAATCCTCCACGAGCAGCATATTCCCATTCTGCCTCTGAAGGTAATCTGTAAGAATTCACAGGTTGTCTTCCTTTACTCTTTTGGTAACCATTGTGATATAATGTTCTCCACTGACAAAACGCTTGAGCTTGTTTCCATGACACACCAACAACAGGATAATCTCCGTAAGCATCGTGCCAGAAATAATCGTTATGCATTGGTTCATTATATGAATAAGCGAAATCTCTAATCCATGCTGTAGTATCTGGATACACCTCTACTTCTTCTTGTTCTATAACTTCAGAGCGCTTAAGACTTCTATCTTTTGCTGCCTTAGCTATATCCATATAAGTATATTGAAATTTGAATTGCTTTACATCCCAAGTTCTTTGACCATTATATGACTCTTCTAATGGTAAATACATGCCATCCATTACCTCTGCATATAATTCATCTGGATAATCGTCAGTATCAAAAATTAAATCTACATCGTGATTAATTTTTCTCTGTTCGTTACCATAAGTATTTTGCATGTAACTTTCGTAAGCATTTAATTCTTCTGGATTAGCATCTAAATAAGCAAACTCACCAATGTCACCATTTCCTGGAGTTTTACCTTCTAAGTCAGCCATTTCAGCTAAATTAAGTCTAAGAATAGAATCTCGTACCCAAAATACAAACTGTCTGTACTCACTATTAGTAATCTCAGTTTCATCCATGTAAAATGCACGTACAGTAGCTGTTTTTGTCGGAGCGTCTTTTACACCAGCGATATCATCGTCTGATTTACCCATAATAAAAGCTCCACCAGGTACTAAAGTCATACCGTAAGGCTTTTCTGGATGCCATTTTTTACCTTTAACACCTACTAATTGTCCACGGTCTCCAGAATTACAACTGGCAACCAAAACCAATACAGTGGTAAGTAAAATAAATCTCTTAATATTCATAGTAACTCGAGGTTAAATTAGTCGTCCTTAATTTTAAGGTCGTAAACATATTTATATATTTTCTAAAAAACAACTTTTTTTGATTTTTTTTTGCATTTCGTCCTTAAAAAATGCATTTCGTCGATGGTTTAAATGTTAAATTATCGATTAAGTGTTCTTTTTAAAAGCTGTTCTTCCTATAGGCTTTATACCAACGTTCAGGTATTTCACCTTGAGTAGCAAGCACATAATCGGCATGCATGCATGGTAATAACGTGTGCTTTTTTAATTTATTATTAACATCTGGTAAAAAAGGAATTTCTATCCACCAACGTCCTGTTTTTAAACTTTTATAAAATATGAGTTCGTCGTCTTCAACTAATACATTATACTTTTGAAACTCATTTTCATTATTAAAATTGTCATCTTTCACTCTACAATTTACCCCTTCTATAAAATACCATATCATTTGAGCAATTAACATAGAAGAAGCAGAATCATTTTTAGAGTTACTGTATTCATAAATCCCAAATGAAGACACTTTATTACTTATACCAGCATATCGTGTTATGGCACAAATTTCTTTTCCGGAAAATCCATTAGGTGAATATTTTAAACTATCACTTACCTCAGCAGCTCTTATAGATTTTAAATCAATAGAAACTATATGTGCATCTCTTAATAAAGGTTCAACCTTATTTATATCACCAGATATTTCGCCTAAACGGTAAGATTCAAAGTACAACTTCTCCATAAGATCTATTTCCTCTTGAGAATTAAAGTACGTTTGATAGCCTATTGCTGAATAGTTAAAAAGATTATAAGGCTCTTCAACAATGATCTTCCCTACGTAACTATTATTTTTAATTGGCAAGTTAGCATCTCCTAAATCGAAGTTGGTGTCCACATTGACAATATTAACCATTGGCATCAAATCATCATATGCACGATAATTAGCATAGGTTAAATCTTGACTTCCTCCTAATATTATTGGAATAATATTTTTTTCTACCAAGACATTGATTGCAGTACGAATGGCAAAGTAGGTATCTTCTACAGATTCGCCTGGCAATATATCACCAAGATCCGCAATCGTTGTACTCCAATTTCCTAGGAATAGTGTATAAAGTGTTTTCCTAACAGCATCGAAGTTAATATCAACACCTATATAGTTGACATCATTTCTATTTTCCAGAACTCCGATGATTGCCAATTGAACATCATCTAAATCTGGGATACCATTTTGTTTTGAGTGAATTTTGATTTTTTTTCCGAGCGCTTGCTGCGCTAATAGTTCTGAGTGAGCTAAAACCGCATCTGAAACAGGCGTTAGAAAATTAAAATTCATAAAGTATTACTTCTTTTTGGTGGTCGTTTTTTTCTTTGTGGTTTTTCTGGTTTTCTTTTTCGGAGCATTTTTCTCTAGAATAGCTTTAGCTTCTTCTAAGGTCATTTTAGACACATCTACTGTTTTAGCTAGTTCAACTTTCTGCTTGCCTTTTATAACGTTATGTCTTCCCCAACGTGCTTTCTCTACTCTAATACCTTCATCTTCCCAAACGTGGATAAGTTTATCTTTTTCTTTTTGAATTTTATCCTCGATCAAAGTTACGATGTCTTCTTCAGATAAATTATCCCAATCGTATTTTTTATTCACATTTATAAACATATTGTTCCATTTAATAAATGGCCCAAAGCGTCCCTTGCCTTTTGTGACTTCTAAACCTTGATACATATATATAGGAGCATCTGCTTTTTCCTTCTCCTTAATATATACTATCGCTTCATCTAATTCTACACTTAACGGATCAACTCCCTTTGGTAACGAGACAAACTTCTTACCGTATCTAACATAAGGACCAAATCGTCCGTTATTTACCTCAACTTCATCATCTTTATAATGACCTAAAGCTTTTGGAAGCTTGAACAAATCCATAGCTTCTTCATAGGTAATAGTATTAAGTTGTTGGTCTGGTGATAAGCTGGCAAACTGAGGTTTCTCTTCATCATCTACAGTACCTATCTGTACCATTGGTCCAAACTTACCTAAACGCACACTTACCTGACGACCTGTTTTTGGATCAGTACCAAGAATACGCTCTCCGGTTTCGCGCTCAGCATTTTCTTGAACGTCTTCAACCTGAGGATGAAAACCTTTGTAGAAGTCTTTCATCATTGCTTTCCAGTCTTCTTTACCTTCTGCAATGTCATCAAAACTTTCTTCTACTCTTGCTGTAAAATTATAATCTAAAATACTTTCAAAGTGATTTACCAAGAAGTCAGTAACAATAAAACCAACATCTGTCGGTACCAATTTACCTTTATTAGAACCCACTTTTTCTGTGAGATTCTTTTCTTTTATATTTTGGTTTGAAAACACTAATTGCTTATAGGCTCTTTCATCACCTTCATGAGTACCCTTTTCTATGTAATTTCTATTCTGAATTGTAGAAATTGTTGGTGCATATGTGGATGGCCTACCAATACCCAGCTCTTCTAATTGTTTAACCAGCGATGCTTCAGTATATCTTGAAGGTGGTCTTGTAAAACGTTGTGTTGCCGCAATGTAATTATTAGACAACTCTTCACCTACTTTTAAATCAGGTAAAATTCCATCTTGTTCAGCATCTTCATCATCTGTTCCCTCTAAGTACACTTTTAAAAATCCATCAAAGGTTATGATTTCACCATTAGCAGAGAATTGCTCACTTACTTTATTAGAACTATTAATTTGAATTTTTAGGTTAGTGCGCTCTAGTTTAGCCTCACTCATTTGCGATGCAATCGCACGCTTCCAAATTAAATCGTAAAGTCTTGCTTGGTCGCGCTCAACATTTACAGTATGGTTAGAAAAATCTGTTGGTCTAATTGCTTCGTGAGCCTCTTGAGCACCCTTAGATTTTCCTTTGTAATTCCTTGGTTTGCTATATTCAGATCCATAAGCTGAAACAATCTCCTTCTCAGCCCCTTGTCTTGCCTCATCAGATAGATTAACACTATCTGTTCTCATATAAGTTATAAGACCAGCTTCATATAAACGCTGAGCATTACTCATTGTTCTGCTTACAGAAAAACCTAACTTTCTTGACGCTTCTTGCTGTAATGTAGATGTTGTAAATGGTGCTGCTGGCGATTTTTTAGCTGGCTTTTTTTGTAGGTCAGCTACTTGATAAGTTGCGCCCTTATTATTATTCAAAAATTCTAAAGCCTCTTCTTCTGAACCAAAATTCTTAGGCAATTTAGCTTTAAATGATTTTCCATCCTCTGATGTAAATTCTGCATCTACTCTATAGGATGCTTCAGGATTAAAGTCTTGTATTTCGCGCTCACGCTCAACTATAAGCCTTACAGATACAGACTGTACTCTACCTGCTGACAAACCGCCTTTAACTTTTCTCCATAAAACCGGAGACAATTCATAACCCACAATACGATCTAAAACACGTCTAGCTTGCTGCGCATCTACTAAGTTATAATCTATGCCACGAGGATTCTCAATAGCTTTGTTTATTGCACTTTTTGTAATCTCATGAAAAACGATACGCTTAGTTTTTTCTTTATCTAAATCTAGAGCTTCTGCCAAGTGCCATGCAATTGCTTCTCCCTCACGATCCTCATCACTTGCCAGCCAAACCATTTCGGCTTTTTTAGCTAACTCTTTTAGTTTCTTTACTACGTCTCGTTTATCTTTAGATACTTTATATTTTGGCTCAAAATCCCCTTCTACATCTACTCCCAACTCTTTAGAAGGTAAGTCTGAAATGTGCCCAAAACTAGACTCGACTTTATAGTCTTTTCCTAAAAATTTTTCTATGGTTTTGGCCTTTGCAGGAGACTCAACAATAACTAGATTCTTCGGCATTCTTTATTTTTTTGAGGTTACAAATGTATGTGAAAATAAATTTACAATCCTAATTTGGCCTTAAATAGCCTTTACTTAATTAAAATCTTTTTGGCTTAATCACTAAAAAAAGCCTTGCAAAAACAAGACTTTGATAATTAAATTAAGATAAATTTCTAATACGTGTAAGTAACAGTATCTGGATAAGCATCTATATTAATAATAATCTGATTCTCCCCTTCAACTTGTAATGTAGAAAGATCAAAAGAAGTTGTTCTGCTTATTTCAGCAAGGCAAGATTCGTCATTGACTAAAAAGAACTTAACATAACGCTGAGGTGGATTAGACTCAGACACATCTCCAGAGTCCATTAATTGCATCGTCCATGTACTTCCATCACAAGCTGTAGCAGTAATGCTTATTATTAAACAGTCCTCATTAATAGAAACATTATTTATTGTATACGGACTTGTAGCTGCATTTTCATAAGAAAAACTATCTATCAATGCAAAACTCACACAGTTTGATTGAGGTAAAGTTGTAGTATCATCATCTTCGCACTGCATATTTAAGAAAAGAATAATACATAACGACGACATTATAATTCTATTGAATTTCATAAGTGTATTTTTTAATAAGATGAATTTAAATTAAAAAGGTTGCGCTTTAGAATAAAAACATCTGTAAAAATAATAATTTGGAGCAATAACAAATTACTTTTTACAACTGCCACTTTGTCATAATAAACAAAATAAAACTATCTTTGCATGTTTATTGACTTATAAAAAATAATTGTTCTCACTATAATGTGAGTCTTAATAGATGGAAAAAATAATCGACGAAAATAAACAAGGTAAAGCTTTGGTATTAGGCCAAAAAGATGGTAATACTAAAAAGTTATTCATAGAGAGTTACGGTTGCCAAATGAATTTTAGCGATAGCGAAATTGTAGCTTCTATCTTGTCAGAACAAGGATATAATACAACACAAAATCTTGAAGATGCTGATTTGGTCTTGGTAAACACTTGCTCTATCAGAGACAAAGCTGAGCAAACTGTTAGAAAACGCCTTAAGTATTACGATAAGGTAAAAGATAAAAATCCAAACATGAAGGTTGGTGTTTTGGGTTGTATGGCAGAGCGTCTAAAAACAAAATTCTTAGAAGAAGAAAAAATTGTTGATTTGGTCGTTGGGCCTGATGCTTACAAGGATATACCTAATCTACTTAGTGAGGTTGAAGAAGGTAGAGAAGCAATAAATGTTATCTTATCTAAGGAGGAAACTTATGGAGATATTTCACCTGTACGTCTTAACAGTAATGGAGTTAGTGCATTTGTTTCAATTACACGTGGTTGCGATAACATGTGTACATTTTGCGTAGTACCTTTTACTAGAGGAAGAGAACGTAGTAGAGACCCTCAAAGTATCATTGAAGAAGTCAACGATTTATGGAGTAAAGGTTATAAAGAAGTAACTCTTTTAGGTCAAAATGTTGACAGCTATTTGTGGTATGGTGGTGGACTTAAAAAAGATTTTGAGAAAGCTTCAGAATTACAAAAAGCTACAGCTGTAAACTTCGCCAAGCTATTAGAATTATGTGCTAAAGCGCAGCCAAAGATGCGTTTTAGATTCTCTACATCTAACCCTCAGGATATGACATTAGATGTTATTGAAACTATGGCCAAGTATGAAAATATTTGTAATTACATACACTTACCTGTACAGAGCGGAAGCAACCGAATTTTAAAAGAAATGAACCGTTTGCATACGCGTGAAGAATATTTTGAACTGATAGACAATATTCGTCGTATTATACCAGACGTAGCTATAAGTCAAGATATGATTGCTGGTTTCCCAACCGAAACAGAAGAAGATCATCAAGATACCTTAACCTTAATGGAATACGTAAAGTACGATTATGGTTTTATGTTTGCGTATTCTGAACGTCCTGGAACACTAGCTGGTCGTAGAATGGAAGATGACGTACCTGCAGATGTAAAACAAAGACGACTTAACGAAATACAAGCCTTACAACGCAGACATAGTCTATACAGAACCCAGCAACATGTTGGCAAAGTAGAAGAAATATTAATAGAAAAGTCTTCTAAAAAATCAGACCAACACTGGTCTGGTAGAAATAGCCAAAACATGGTTGCTGTTTTCCCAAAAGAGCACTACAAACCTGGCGATTTTGTAATGGTTAAAATTTTAGATTGCACTAGTGCTACACTTATTGGTGAAGCTGTGGGATATTCAAAGAACAATTAAATATGGAATCCATACAAGCCATAAAACAACGCTTCGGCATTATAGGGAATGATCCTAAACTTAATCGTGCCATAGAAAAAGCCATTCAGGTTGCTGCTACAGATATTTCTGTTTTGGTTACTGGTGAAAGTGGTGTTGGTAAAGAAAGTATTCCTAAAATTATACATCAACTTTCCCACAGAAAGCATGGCAAATACATTGCGGTAAACTGTGGTGCCATACCAGAAGGCACTATAGACAGTGAGTTGTTTGGTCACGAAAAAGGTGCTTTTACAGGTGCCACACAAACACGTTCTGGTTATTTTGAAGTCGCTGATGGCGGAACCATCTTTTTAGATGAAGTCGGTGAATTACCATTAACAACCCAAGTACGCTTACTTCGTGTTTTGGAAAATGGTGAGTTTATCAAAGTAGGTTCTAGTAAGGTTCAGAAAACCAATGTAAGAATCGTAGCTGCTACAAACGTTAATATGTTTGAAGCTATTAAGAAAGAAAAGTTTAGAGAAGATCTTTACTATCGTTTAAGCACCATAGAAATTAATCTTCCTGCCTTACGTGAGCGCAAGGAGGATATTCATTTATTGTTTAGAAAATTTGCAAGTGATTTTGCACTAAAGTATAAAATGCCAACTGTAAAGTTAACTGACGATGCCGTAGCATTATTATTAAAATACCGTTGGAATGGTAACATTCGTCAATTGAGAAATATTGCTGAACAGATTTCAGTTTTAGAGCATAATCGTACTATTAATGCCATAACACTTCAGAATTATTTACCTAATACTGGCACAAGCTTGCCAGCTGTAATTAACACTTCTAAATCTGAAAGTGATTTTAGCAGCGAAAGGGAAATACTTTATAAGGTATTGTTCGATATGAAAAGCGACTTAAATGACCTTAAAAAGTTAACCATGGAACTAATGAAATCTGGAAGTGTTTCTGATGTTAAAAAAGAAAACGAGCATCTCATTCAGAAAATTTATGGTGATGATGATAACAAAAGTTACGAAACAGCATCAGAGGTTAATAACTTAGAAGTACTATCCATTCCGCAGCATACAGAAGATAACGACGCTAATACAATAGACGTTGATGACAAGTATCATTTTGCTGAAGAGATTGAAGAAGAAGAAACCTTATCTTTACAAGACAAGGAGCTAGAACTTATTAAAAAATCTCTGGAGCGCCATAATGGTAAGCGCAAATTGGCTGCTGCCGAATTAGGTATAAGTGAACGTACACTTTACAGAAAAATAAAGCAATACGATCTTTAAATATTAAGTAAAATTTATGAAGGCTGTAGAAATATTTATGATTAGAAAGTCGTTTAGACCAAACAGTTCTGAAGCAATAAGAAAAGAAGCCGAAGATCTTATAAACGAAAAACATTATCAAGGCTACAGACTCATTAATGTAGATTTTGATGTTGCTGATAATGCTGGTTACATCTATGCCTTTATAACAATGAAACGACCTAACACATATTAAATGAAACCGGAATGCTAAAAATAATTATTAATACACTAATTAATAATTATTTAAAGTATGAGGTTCCATGTGACCATTGAAAATAATTAAATAAACACATGAAATATTTAAAATATATCGCAATACTTTTATTTACAATCACATTAACAGGTTGTGGTATCTATTCTTTTACAGGAGCAGACACTGGTGATGCCAAAACATTTCAAGTCAACTTTTTTCAGAATAATGCCGAACTTGTTGAGCCAGGTTTAGACATAGATTTTACAAATGCATTACAAGACTTAATTCAAAACCAAACTAGTCTAAATCTTGTAAATACTGGTGGAGACTTACTGTTTGAAGGAGAAATTACAGAATACAGAATTGCCCCAATGACAGCAACCGCTCAAAACACTGCAGCCCAAAACCGCTTAACAATTAGTGTTAACGTACGCTATTTTAACACACTAGATGAAGAGAAGGATTTTGAACAACGTTTTTCATTTTTCTATGATTTTGATGCAAATGCTCAATTAGTTGGTGGCACAAAAGACGAAGCTTTTGAAGTTATTTTTGAGCGATTAACACAAGATATTTTTAATGCATCATTAGCCAATTGGTAATATATGCAACTAAAAGAATTGACATATTTACTTCAGCATCCTGAAGCTGTTACAGCAACTCAGACAGATGCGTTATTGGCAAAAATTAATGAGCATCCTTACTTTCAACCTTTACGTGCTTTATACTTAAAAGGTCTTAAACAAAAAGAAAGTTACAAATACAATAATGCGCTAAAAGTAACTGCTGCACATACAGCTGATCGTAGTGTTTTGTTTGATTACATAACTTCAGAAATTTTCAATCAGAATGAAATTTCTAATCAAATTAAGCAAAATTCAGAGTACATTAAATCCTTAGAGGTTAATGAAGTTGACGATATTTCAGTTAATAAAAGTGTAACCATTGATGATGCGTTAAAAGAACACATTAAAGCTACCGAAGGTGTTTTAGACCCAAACCTGTTTGAAGCAAAAACACAGTATATTCCTAAGGAAGATACTCCAAAACTTGAAGATTCTATTATCGCAGTCGATATAGACAACATCACAACTGAAGAAAAACTTAACATTGGTAAGCCATTAGAATTTGACAAAAACGAAAGTCATTCATTTACCGAGTGGTTAAAGATTACAAGTTTTAAGCCTATTGTAAGAGAAAATGAATCTGAAAGCGATGATATACAAGAAATTACCTCTCAACCATTAGCTGATAAGCTAGATATTATTGATAAGTTTATAAGCGAAAACCCAAAGATAAAACCTGTTGCCAGCCACACACCAAAACCTAAGTTGGTAAACAATGATGATGACGTTTCTGACAGCCTAATGACAGAAACTTTAGCAAGAATTTATTTAGAACAAAAAAACTACGATAAAGCCATTCAATCTTATAAAATTTTAAGTTTGAAATATCCAGAAAAAAGTAGTTTCTTTGCAGACCAAATAAAATTGGTAGAAGAATTAAAAGATAATAACACAATATAAAATGAGTGCATTTACAATATTTTTAGTTTTAATCGTAATCGTTGCATTTTTATTAGTCGTAGTGATTATGGTACAAAATCCAAAAGGCGGAGGTTTATCATCATCTTTCGGTGGTGGTGGTACACAGCAATTAGGTGGTGTAAAGAAAACAGGAGACTTCTTAGACAAGAGTACATGGTTTTTGGGAGCAGCTTTAATTGTATTAATTCTTGCCTCTAACCTCACAATCGATTCTGGCAACAATGTAGATTCTAAAGCTTTAGATGAAAATGAAGCTACAGAAATGCCAATATCTACTCCATCTAGCACAGAAGATACTGATACAACAAACGATACTGAAGGGAATTAATACTTCTCTCTTACAATAATGAAAAGGCCAACTTTAAAGTTGGCTTTTTTTGTACTATAAATTTCCGACAATTAAAATCTGCAAGTTTGTCAGTCTATTTGTCTTGGCATAATTTTCGAATAACGCTAAAGCGTTAAAACAAATTTTAATTAATCAAAATATTATAACAAATGGCTTTAAACATTAAACCTTTAGCAGACAGAGTTCTTGTAGAACCAATGGAAGCTGAAACAAAAACAGCTTCTGGTATTATTATTCCAGATAATGCAAAAGAAAAACCGCAAAAGGGAACTGTAGTTGCTGTTGGCAATGGCAAAAAAGACGAACCTTTAACTGTTAAAGTTGGTGACACAGTTTTATACGGAAAGTATGGTGGTACTGAATTAAAGTTAGAAGGTAAAGACTATTTAATGATGCGCGAAAGCGACATATTAGCAATTATATAAAACTTTAGCTATTAGCCTTTGGCTATTAGCACCTTTAAATTAATTAATAAACTTATCAGCCAATAGCAAAATGCTAGAGGCAAAAAGCTAAAAATTTAAAAAAATGGCAAAAGATATAAAATTCGATATTGAAGCACGCGACGGACTAAAACGTGGTGTTGATGCTTTAGCAAATGCTGTAAAAGTAACTTTAGGACCTAAAGGACGTAACGTAATTATTGGTAAATCATTTGGCGCACCTCAAGTAACCAAAGATGGTGTTTCTGTAGCAAAAGAGATTGAGCTTGAAGACGAGCTAGAAAACATGGGAGCTCAAATGGTTAAAGAAGTCGCTTCTAAAACTAACGATTTAGCTGGTGACGGAACAACAACTGCAACTGTTTTGGCACAAGCTATCGTAAAAGAAGGTTTAAAAAACGTTGCTGCTGGAGCTAATCCAATGGACTTAAAACGTGGTATTGACAAGGCTGTAGAAACAATTACTGCAGACTTAGAAAAGCAAGCTAAAAAAGTAGGCAACTCTTCTGAAAAAATTCAGCAAGTAGCTTCTATTTCTGCTAACAATGATAATACTATTGGTGAGCTTATCGCAGAAGCTTTTGGAAAAGTTGGTAAAGAAGGTGTAATTACTGTAGAAGAAGCAAAAGGAACAGATACTTATGTAGATGTTGTAGAAGGTATGCAATTTGATAGAGGTTATTTATCACCATACTTTGTGACTGATGCTGATAAAATGATAGCTGATTTAGAGAATCCATACATTTTATTATTCGACAAGAAGATTTCTAACTTACAGGAAATCCTTCCAATCTTAGAACCAGTTGCACAATCTGGACGTCCGTTATTAATCATCGCAGAAGATGTAGAAGGACAAGCTTTAGCTACTTTAGTAGTCAATAAATTACGTGGCGGATTAAAAATTGCAGCTGTAAAAGCACCTGGTTTTGGTGACAGACGCAAAGCTATGCTAGAGGATATCGCAATCTTAACTGGTGGTACAGTAATCTCTGAAGAAAGAGGTTTCTCTCTAGAAAACGCTGACCTTTCTATGTTAGGTACTGCTGAGTCTGTAATGATAGACAAAGACAACACAACAATTGTAAATGGTAGCGGTAAGTCTTCAGATATTAAAGCTCGCGTTAACCAAATTAAAGCTCAGATAGAAACTACAACATCTGACTATGATAAAGAAAAACTTCAAGAGCGTTTAGCAAAATTAGCTGGTGGAGTTGCTGTATTATATGTTGGAGCAGCGTCTGAGGTTGAGATGAAAGAAAAGAAAGACCGTGTTGACGATGCTTTACATGCTACTAGAGCAGCTGTAGAAGAAGGTATTGTTGCTGGTGGTGGAGTTGCTTTAGTAAGAGCTAAAAAGACTTTAGAAAAAATCACTACAGATAACCTTGACGAAACTACAGGTGTACAAATCGTTAATAAAGCGATTGAAGCGCCTTTAAGAACTATTGTTGAGAACGCAGGTGGTGAAGGATCTGTAGTTATCAACAAAGTACTAGAAGGTAAAAAAGACTTTGGTTATGATGCTAAGTCTGAGCAATATGTAGATATGCTTAAAGCAGGTATTATAGACCCTAAGAAAGTAACTCGTATTGCTTTAGAAAATGCAGCTTCAGTTGCTGGTATGATCTTAACTACCGAGTGTGCTTTAGTAGATATTAAAGAAGATGCACCTGCAATGCCAGCAATGGGTGGAGGCGGAATGCCTGGTATGATGTAGTCCGTAGCACGGACAAGCAATAAACTCACTGGCACTGATAGCTCAGTAGAGTTTGAACAACAAAACAAAAGCCTTTGATGAAAATCAAGGGCTTTTGTTTTTTCCACTTTTATTATAACTTAGAGCAAACCAACACTTTATCTTTTATGAAAAAGAAAATCTCATATGCTTTTGGTGAAATATTAATCGTCATTGTTGGCATTTCTATAGCCTTTAGCCTAAACAAATGCGCCGAAGACAATAAAAGTAAAGCGCAGAAAAAGCAATACATTACTAGTCTAAAACAAGATATTGAACAAGACAAAGCTCAACTAGAAGGTAATATAAATCTCATTAAAAAGAAGATTGAAATTGTCTCAAGTCTTTTACCAAAATTGGCAAATCCAGACACAAACATTAATTATGATATTAGAGATATATACAAAATAGCGAAGTTAACAGATTTCACACCAAAAGATTTTACCTATCAAGCATTGGTTAACTCGGGTGACCTAAAGCTTATTGATAATTTAGAATTGAAAAAAGCTATTGAGAGGCACTACTCAAATTACAAAGCCATATTAAATGCTTATGAACGCCAAGAAATTATAAATAAGGATTATTTAGGAAATTATTTTATCTACAACACCGATTATGATCTTATGAGTGAAGGTAAATCGCCTTTTAAAGATGAAAAACTTCTTAAAAATATGATGCAAGCCATCAGAGGATCTTTTATGATAAAATTTGATGCCACTGAGATGGGTATTAAAAGTTGTGATAGCCTATTATCGCTCTTGTAAAGATAAATAGCTCGAAAAACATTATCCTTTTAATAAAAGGACAATATCAATTTAGTACAACATTAATCAAAGTGATTAATCCAATTAATAAAATTAGGCTCAATGAAATCTTCTTAAATTTATCTTGAGGAATATGATTTAGTATCTTTTTTCCAATTGCAGTACCAATAAAACCAATTACTATTAAAAAAGGGATATAAATTAAATCATGATTATGAATAAACCCATTATAGTAATATACAAACGTTCTTGAGAAATCAATTAAAAAGTCTATAAAAGCCGACGTTGCAATAAAAGCACTTTTTTCCAAGTTAAAGGCTGCCATAGTTAAGCCTCTAATTGCGCCACCTGTTCCTAAAAGTCCAGCTGAAAATCCTGATAAGCCACCACCAATTAAGGCGTTTCTTTTATTAGGACTTATTATTAAATCCTTTTTTATTAAAAAGACAATTGCCAAAACAACTAAGAATAGACCAAGAAACAGTTCGAGATAATGACTATTAAAAACCTTTGCAAGTAATCCTCCTACGACCACAAAGATTACAGAAGGTACTCCTATATTAATCAGTAGTTTTTTATCAAGTCCTTTTTTAAACAATACGATTTTGCTCAGATTACTTGATAGATGGTAAATAGCAGTAAGGCCCAAAACCGATTCAAAATCGAAATAAAAGTTTGCGATTGGAACAAAGAAAACAGACGACCCAAATCCACCTATTGTTCCTAAAACTTCAGCAATCAAGGCTAAAAACAGAAATACATAGCTTAGGTCTCTCATTTTTAATGTTTTCAATTACATGCTAACCAAGTTCGATTAAAATTTTAAAACATTCAAATTAATTCATAAAAAAACCTGAATACTAATTCAGGTTTTATATCTTAATTTTTATTCTCTTTATTCTTTTCTCCTTCATGGTCTTTAACCGTTTCCTTATCACGATACTTGCAGCAAGGATGAACAGCATCATAAGCCTCATCTGTTGCTTTTATTTCCTTTGTATCATGACCTACAGCAGCAATATTTTTAGAAATAGTTTTTAAATCTGTTTTACGCTCGTCATAAATTAACTTAAGCTCATGTGTGTCTACATTCCATACTGCAGATTTTACACCTTTAGTTCTAATCGCAGCTTTTTCTATACGATCTTTACACATACCACAAACACCATCTACTTCCATAGAAGCTTTTGCATTCTTATTTTGAGCAAATGTTAATGTGGTTACTAATAGTGCTAAAATTAAAGTTACTTGTTTCATTTTATTATTGTTTTTGCCATTCTGAACTTGTTTCAGAATCTAATTATTTATTCTTTTAATGTGGATTCCTGCCTTCGCAGGAATTACAGTTTATTTTATTCTAAATCGTAATCCTGCATAGTACATATTTCCAAATATAGGACCATATACAAAGTTAGTATCAAAATTTGAACCAAACGGATTGTCTGCACTAACTATTGGATTATTTTGTCTTACATTAGTTACATTTTCACCTCCTAAATATACTTCAAACTTATGAGAAAAGACTTTTGTTACCTGTAGGTTTAATGTTCCTACAGTTGGTGAATATTCATCTAATTGATATTCTATAGCACTTAACGTTGTGCTTGGAAAGCGTTGAGAGTCTAACCAATTATATGTGGCATCAAACTTCCATTGCGCACCATTATCCTTCTGATCTGTTTCATAAGCAGCATTAGCAAATACGCGATGTTTAGGTACTAATGGTTTTTCTAATTCACCAGAATTATAATCGGTTTTGATATCATAGAACTTATAAGCTGTGCGCAAATCAAAATTTTTAAACAGGTTATAGTTAAATTCAAATTGAAAACTATTAGCATAACTATCTCCTTCGAGATTATAAAAATTTACTTCAAAAGGATTTTCCCAATCTACCACAACCTGATTTTGAAAATTGGTTCTATAAAAATCAAAGGTTACGTCAGCTTTTCTTCCAAAGAGATTAAATCCTTGTAAGTAGCTTACTCCATAATTCCATGCAATTTCAGGATCTAAACCATAAATCTTTCCTCCTAAATTTAAAATATTGATTTGTCTTGAGCTGGCAAACATATTTTGATTTTCAGCAAAAATATTGGCACTACGTTTTCCTCTTCCCACAGAAAATCTAAATGCTGATTTTTCCCAAGGTGTGTAACGCAAATGAAGTCTTGGTGTAATAAAAAAGCCCAATCTATTGTGTTGATCTGCTCTAATACCAGCTGTCATAGTCAGCTTATCTAAGTTATCATATGAATATTCAAAAAAGCCTCCTAGCGAATTTTCTGTACGCTCGTATGACTCGACATTTACCAATTCATCATAATGGTCATACGTAAAACTTAAACCTGTTTTTATCTTATGACGCGAATCTGAAATAATGCTGTTATAGACCAAATTAGAGTAAAAGCTATTATGCGTTATGTCATAATTATTTAAACCATAATATGAATCTTGCTTATGATAACTATATGCTGTCTGTACACCCAAACTTTGATATGGAATTTCGGGATTTACATAGCCTAGTTTAGTAGTAATTTCAAAACGTTGGGTATCAATTTCGCTTCCCCAAAAATTAGTTGTACCTCTATCGCTTTCTGGATCGAAATTCGTCTGTCCTGACTGCGTATTATCATTAAGATACCTTAGGTTGATAAAGCTTACTAAACCTTTTTCTCCATTAGTATATTGCCAACGGTTCATCACATTAATTTGTTGCTTTAATGGCACATCTAGAAAAGAGTCATCATTATTATCAAATTTTTGATTTCTTAAATTACCATGAACATACAAACCTGTACTCCATTTATCTGATACTTTCCGATTGATATGCGTATTGAGTTCATATCTACCGTTAAGACCAGCAAAAGCATTTACAAACAATCCATCATCTGTAGTAGGTTTAACTAACTCTGTGTTAATTTGACCTGCAATACTTTCAAACCCGTTGACTACACTACCTGCTCCCTTAGAAATCTGGATACTTTCCACCCAAGTACCTGGAATAAAACTTAGTCCATAAGCTTGGGACGCTCCTCGAATTGCAGGAATGTTTTCGGTGGTAATCAATATGTATGGACTAGTTAGACCTAACATTTTTATTTGTTTTGTTCCTGAAACCGCGTCAGCGAAATTTACATCAATAGATGGATTGGTTTCAAAACTCTCAGATAAATTACAGCAAGCTGCCTTTAGTAGTTCATCTGAACTTACTGTAATCGTATTAGTTGCTTTGAGGAATGATTTACTTGTGGCTTGTTTTCGAGATGTTACCGTAACAGCATCTAGTTCTTGAGATGCCTGTAGTACATGCCGTATGTAACTGTTTTCGTTAACAATTAATGTATCTGTTTTAAAACCGACGTAACTTATAATTAATTTGTTATAAGAGAATTTGTACGGTAAGGAAAATTTACCATCATCGTTTGTTATGGTTCCTATTGATGAACCAAGCCAATACACATTTGCACCTGGTAATGGCATTTCTTTAGAGCCTTCAGACTCTAAAACCACACCTTCTAATTGTTCTTGGGCTGTTAATGTGTATCCCATGAACAATGATAAAATTATTATATATGTTTTCATTTAATTTGATTATAAGAGACAACTTAAATTGTAATAAACTACTAGCTAAAAAAGCAGTAGTTATCTTAAAAAGTTAGCCTTTAATCAAATAAGGTAAGTTTCGTCCAAAACGTGTATGTCTTTCACTATTTCGGGAGGTGAATAATCTCTGTTTGGTGTGGTTTTTTTAGGTAAACTTTCAAACAGGTTGATATAACTAAACTGAAAAGCAACAAGTATTTGCTTCTGTATGCTTGGTAAATCATCAAATGAATTTGTTTTTAATTCATCCTGCCCTTTGATGATTTCTGTTTCATCTTTACAACAAGGCTTTTTTGTGATTTCCGATTGATTCATACTTTTCATCTCCATACCGCATTTTTTTGCTTTGGTAAAAATAGCAACGTCAACCAATGTGCCACCACAGAAATGCTTTTCTATGGCTATAGACAATGTAGAAAATAACACTAAAAAAGATAGTGTTACAGCAATGGTTCTATTTAGAAATGAAAATTTCACATTGCAAAGTTACAAAATTGGCACAAACAGAAATGATTTTATAAAATCCTTAACGATTAAGCTTGTAATAGTAAAATGCTGGTAATAGAAGAATTAAACCTATAGGCTGAATTAAAAATCGTCTGATATTAAAAAACAAATAGTAATCTTCTTGCTTGGGATTAATAACAAAATATAGAAAAGGAATTAATAATAACACATAGGCAATCGCATACAGTAGAACCGAAAATTTTATCATCACTTTATCATTAAAAATCAGATATAAAATCCCTAATGATGCCAATGTATTAAGCAAATATCGAAGACTTGTGTAGAACACTAATTTAGCTACTTCGCGTCTTGGATTATCTATATAGAGATAGTCATTTTCAAAAAATGTGAGATAAGGATCGTAGAACAAATAATCCTCAAAACCTCTAATCGCCACCAAAACAAGTAATAATAAAACAGCTAATATGTAGCGCGTAAGTTTAGGCATTTGCTTTTACATTTTTAGAAAATCGATTTACCCAAAACATCCAAAGCATAAATACAGTCCCATAAATTAACATTGGAAAAATAACATTGTGCAAGACCTCGCGTCTCCATGGGTAATGGTAAAGTCCTGCTGATAAAATCACTATTCGGATAAGGTTAAAGGCATATATGATTATACTACCTGCAAAACAATAGAACAATGTTGTTTTTATCTTTCCTGCAAAAGCAACAATAAAAGATAGAAACAAAATGATAATGCTCACTGCATTACAACCTTCTATAACTCTGGCTACAAACTTTCCGTTAATGATTACCTTCATTGAAGGTTCTTTGGGATGTGGTATAACTTTAGCTTCATATCCCACACTATTCAGCAAAGAATTAGTCTGCCTAGCGACCAAGTTGGTCATATAATCAGGATAGTGCTTAGAACCATCAGATAATTTTAAGTAAACATTATAACCAATGGTTAATACTCCATATACCAATAAAAAGGTGATAATGAATCTTATAACGAGTTTATATTTTGTTAAGAGTTCTCTCAAATAAAACTTTATTAGTTGTAGGCTGTTAAATTTATGAAAACCCTAATTTAAAAGTTTATGCTTTTAGATATTTTTGCCAAAAATTTACAATTATGACTTTTGAAACCCTAAAACCCAAAATAAAATCAATAGTATCTAATACAAACTTAGCAACAGACGAGCGTCTTTTAAAAATTTGTGAGCTTCTTGAAGCTAATATAGACTATTACAATTGGGTTGGTTTCTATTTTAAAAATGGTGATAAAAACGAGTTGAAACTTGGACCTTATGTTGGTGAGCCAACTGACCACACCATAATTCCTTTTGGAAAAGGCATATGCGGACAAGTTGCTGTAAGTAATAAAAACTTTGTAGTGCCAGATGTATCTGCACAAGACAACTACATAGCATGCAGTATCACTGTAAAAGCTGAAATTGTAATCCCAATTTTTGTAAATGGAGAAAATATTGGACAAATAGACATAGACTCAAATACTCCAGATCCATTTACTGAAGCTGATGAACGCTTTTTAGAGTTTGTTTGTGAAGAAGTTGCTGAAATTATTTAACAAAATGATTAACTACACTAATTAAAACATTAGTTAGTAAATACGCAACCAAAATTATAGCAGCTAAATATATCAGATTAATAATCCAAAAAATAAAATTGGTAAAATCCCAAGCCCAATTTACAGTTTTATTTATCCCTATTAATCCATCAGAAAAGTAGAAACAACTAAATAATACCAGAATTAAAGTTATAAATACAAAAAAATAGTATTTCCAAAACTGCTTCTTCATAGAGATCCTACATTCCAGTTCTAATAGCCTCAACAGGATCTAGTCGAGATGCTGAAATTGCAGGTATTACTCCAGATATTAATCCTATAAATGTAGAAAGGGCAAAACCAAGGAACATATTGCCAAAAGATAAGACAAACTCAAAGTCTTCTCCCACTACTCCATTCATTATTAAAGCTGTTATATAAACAAGAAACAGACCGATTAAGCCACCTACAACAGCTAAAATTACGGCTTCGAACAAAAATTGAAATAGAATAAAACGATTCTTAGCTCCTAAAGATTTCTGAATTCCAATAAGATTGGTACGCTCTTTTACGCTTACAAACATAATATTGGCAATACCAAAACCACCAACCAAAAGTGAAAATCCACTTATTACCCAACCAACAAGGTTAAGTGTTCCAATAATAGCATCAACAAAAGATACTAAACCAGATAATTTATTAATAAAAAAGTCATCATCTTCGTCAGCTTTCAGGCCTCTGTACGCTCTAAATTTTTGTTTTAAAACACTTTCAAAAGCACCCATATCTACACCTGCTTTTGGCTTTATTACCACAGCTCCAGGTAAGCCATCTACACCACCATTTCTAAATTGTCTCACAAAATTTGCTGGCACAAAACCTTTAACATCTGGTGAGTCACCTAAGCCTGATCCATATTTCTCTAAAACACCAATTACAGTCAACTTTCTACCATATACTCTTACCACTTTACCGATTGGATTAGACTGATCAAATAAATTTTCAGCTAATTCGTAACCAATAACAATAACAGGCGCTCCTGTATCTGACTCTAATTCTGAATAAAATCTACCCTTATCAATTTTTAAATCATCAATAACATAAATACCATGAGAAATCGGTGTAATCTCAATATTAGTTAATGTTTCTGCTTGATAACGAATAGTTTCTCTACCTCCAAAAATCACATAGGCTGACTCTTCAATGTCTGGTATATTACGTCTCACAAATTCATAATCATCATACTCTGTTTGCGGAAAGTTATCGCGTTTCCATCTTGGCACTTCTGTTGGCCCAAAAGAATATTTAGTGAGGTACATAGTGTTTTTATCAAGTCCTGATAGATTTTCCTTAATGTTTTTATCTAATGAATCTACAGCTGCCAAAACTGCAATAATGGAGAATATACCAACAGTGACGCCCAATAATGATAAAAAGGTACGTAACTTATTATTTCTGAGAGCATTTAGTGCAAACGAAAAACTCTCTTTGAATACTCTTAAATAGACAAGCATATGTTGGTTGTTTTAAAACAATTTAAAGATAGGACGTTTTCAACAATTTATTGTTACAAAAAACTTAAAGAAACTCATATAACCACAAAGATAATCGTATTGTTTATTTTATTTTTGCAGCATCAAAATCACAACACAACATTATGAGCAACAAAACCATATCCTCAGCGCTAATTTCGGTATTTAGTAAAGACGGATTAGAGCCAATAGTAAAAAAATTAAACGATCTCAACGTTACCATTTATTCAACTGGTGGAACAGAGAAATTCATCAAAGATTTAGGCATTAACGTTGTACCTGTAGAAGATGTTACATCTTATCCTTCAATATTAGGTGGTCGTGTTAAAACCTTACATCCAAAAGTTTTTGGTGGTATTTTAAATCGTCAAAATCACGAAGGTGATGTTGCTGAGCTTGCAGAATTTAATATTCCACAAATAGATTTGGTCATTGTTGATTTATATCCTTTTGAAAAAACTGTTGCTTCTGGCGCAAATAATCAAGATATCATTGAAAAAATTGATATTGGAGGTATTTCACTCATTAGAGCTGCTGCTAAAAACTATGCAGATGTTACCTGTGTATCTTCTGTAGAGGATTATGCTGAATTTTTAGAATTACTTGAATCTAAAAATGGAGAAACTTCTGAAGAAGATCGTAAGCGATTTGCTGCTAAAGCGTTTAACGTTTCTTCGCATTACGATACTGCAATCTTCAACTACTTTAATAAAAATCATGAAGAAGCTGCATTAAAAATTAGCGAAACTAAGGGTAAGGTATTGCGCTACGGAGAAAATCCACACCAAAAAGGATTCTTCTTTGGTGATTTTGATGCAATGTTTACAAAACTGCATGGTAAAGAATTAAGCTACAATAACCTTTTAGATGTTGATGCAGCAGTAAATTTAATTTTAGAATTCAAAGGCGAAGACCCAACATTTGCCATTTTAAAGCATAACAATGCCTGTGGTTTTGCTCAAAGAGGCACGGTTCATCAAGCTTATGTAGATGCTTTAGCTGGTGATCCTGTTTCTGCGTTTGGCGGTATTTTAATTAGTAATTCTGAAATTGACAAAGCAACTGCTGAAGAAATTCATAAATTATTCTGTGAAGTTGTCATTGCTCCATCATTTAGTAGCGAAGCTTTACAAATTTTAAAAGGCAAGAAAAATAGAATTCTATTAATCTTAAATGATATTAAGCTTCCAAAAACTACAGTAAGAACATGTTTAAATGGTGCATTAGTACAAGAACGAGATGCAAAAACGGATAGTAAGGAAGACTTAACAACCGTTACTAAAACAACACCAACACAACAAGAAATTGAAGATTTAATATTTGCTTCAAAATTATGTAAGCATACAAAATCTAACACTATCGTACTTGCAAAAAACAAACAACTTTGTGCAAGTGGCACAGGACAAACAAGTCGTGTAGATGCCCTAAACCAAGCTATACATAAAGCAAAATCTTTCAATTTTGATTTAGAAGGAGCTGTTATGGCAAGTGATGCATTTTTCCCTTTTCCAGATTGTGTAGAGATTGCCGATAAGGCTGGTATTAAAGCTGTAATTCAACCTGGTGGCTCAATAAAAGACGAATTAAGTATCAATTACTGTAACGAAAATGATGTTGCCATGGTCTTTACAGGAACACGTCATTTTAAGCATTAAAAAATATATAGAGTTAAAACATCTATAAAGGCAGAAATAACGTATAATTTATTACATTTACGCTTAGTCAAAAAACTTTGACAAGAATAACCCGAATAATATTATAAACGCGCATGGGATTTTTTGATTTCCTAACAGAAGAAATAGCCATAGATTTAGGAACCGCAAACACACTAATTATACACAACGATAAGGTAGTTGTAGACAGTCCTTCTATAGTAGCAAGAGACCGAATTAGCAATAAAATAATAGCTGTTGGTAAAGAAGCCAACATGATGCAAGGTAAAACCCACGAGAACATTAAAACAATTAGACCTCTTAAAGATGGAGTAATTGCAGACTTTGATGCTTCTGAGCAAATGATAAGTATGTTTATAAAAAACATACCTGCGCTTAAGAAAAAGTTTTTTAATCCTGCGTTGAGAATGGTTGTTTGTATTCCTTCTGGTATTACTGAAGTTGAAATGCGAGCTGTAAAAGAATCTTGTGAGCGTGTTAATGGTAAAGAGGTTTATCTTATCCATGAGCCAATGGCTGCTGCAATTGGTATTGGTGTAGATATTATGCAACCCAAAGGAAACATGATTGTTGATATAGGTGGCGGAACTACTGAAATTGCTGTTATAGCACTTGGTGGTATTGTGTGTGACAAATCAGTTAAAGTAGCTGGTGATGTGTTTACAAACGATATTATCTATTACATGCGTACGCAACACAACCTTTATGTTGGAGACAGAACTGCTGAAAAAATTAAAATTCAGATTGGTGCTGCTACTGAAGATTTAGAATTACCACCAGAGGATATGAGTGTACAAGGACGTGACTTATTAACTGGTAAGCCTAAGCAAGTGCAGATATCATACAGAGAAATTGCTAAGGCATTAGATAAATCCATCTTAAGAATTGAAGATTCTGTAATGGAAACTTTATCACAAACTCCTCCAGAATTGGCTGCAGATATTTACAATACTGGTATTTATCTCGCTGGTGGAGGATCTATGCTTAGAGGTTTAGACAAGCGTTTATCTCAAAAAACAGATTTACCTGTTTATATAGCCGAAGACCCATTAAGAGCTGTAGTAAGAGGTACAGGAATTGTTCTTAAAAACTTGCCAAAATACAAAAGCGTATTGATAAAATAAACGAGAAATAAATGCAACAAATCATCAATTTTGTTATTAGAAACAAAACCTTTCTGTTGTTTTTATTCCTCTTTAGTATTGGTTTAGCACTTACTATACAATCACATTCTTATCATAGAAGTAAATTTATAAACTCTGCTAACGCACTTTCTGGTGGTGTCTATGGCACTGTAAATTCAATTGATAAATATTTCGATTTAGAGCAAGAGAATGAAATTTTAGCCGAAGAAAACAAACGCTTAAAAGAACAACTTTTCAATTCCGTTAACTCTAACAATAATACTGTTATTGACACTTCAATCTCAAAAAAGGATTACAGAGTAACAATTGCTGATGTTTACAAAAATAGCTATTCGTCAACCAATAATTTTCTAACTGTTAACAAAGGCAAGAATGATAGTATTAAACAAGATTTTGGTGTTATAACATCAAAAGGTATTGTTGGTATCATTGATAATACCTCTAAAAATTATGCTACTGTACTTTCTATTTTGAGCAAAAAAAGTAGAATTAATGTTAAACTAAAAAACTCAAACCATATAGGTTCTTTAACTTGGAATGGTAAATCCCCAGAATTTGTTCAGCTTATTGATGTATCTAAATTTGCTCCTGTAAAAGCAGGAGACACCATTGTTACAGGTGGTCAGTCTTCAATTTTTCCAAAAGGAATAAACATTGGGAGTATTGAAAGTTTTGAAACAGACATTAGTGGAGATACATACACAATCCAAGTAAGACTGTTTAATGATATGACAAACATCGGAACAGTTTACATTATCGAAAACAAAGACAGAGACGAGATTTTAAAATTACAAAACAGCAGTAATGAATAGTGCTCTAGGTGTAAATAGTATTCGTTTTATTTTACTGCTTCTAACTCAAGTTGTTATCTGTAGCCATATAAACTTTTTGGGTTACATTAATCCATACATCTATATCATTTTTATCTTTCTGTTTCCTATAAGAGAAGATCGTCTCGTTTTACTACTTACAAGTTTTATATTAGGTATGTTTGTTGATATTTTTATGGACTCTGGTGGTGTTCATGCTGCTGCTTCGGTTTTTTTAGCCTATGCCAGACCAGTTTTCTTAAAAACATCATTTGGTATGCTCTATGAGCACCAAAGTATAAAGTTTAGCAATACTGACTTAGGTAGTTTAATTACTTACGTTACGCTAGGTACTTTTACCCATCATCTCATTTTGTTTTCTCTAGAAGTTTTTAACATTTCTGGTATACTTTTAATTTTGAAAAAAACGTTATTCTCTAGTATTTTTACTATAATACTTTGTATCCTAATCATAGTTCTATTTAGTCGAAACAAAAAATGAGAAAACTTTTACTCTTAACTACAGTTATACTTGTTGGCATTGTTTTTATAGCACGTTTGTTCTATCTGCAAGTCTATGGTGGTTATGAGTATGATATTTTTGAAGATTCAGCAATAAAAAAAGAGTATACCTATCCTAAGCGTGGTTATGTATACGACAGAAATGGTAAATTATTAGTAGCCAACCAACCATCTTATGATGTTATGGTTATTCCAAGGGAAGTTGAACCTATGGACTCATTAGAACTTGTTGAATTTTGTAACCTATTGAAGATTACCAGAGAAGAATTTGATAAAAAATTAGAACGCGCAAAAAACTATTCTCCAAGATTGCCTTCACCATTTGTCCCACAGTTATCAAAATCTGATTACGCTGTGCTTCAGGAAAAAATGAGAAAATATGTAGGCTTTTATATTCAGAAACGTTCCTTAAGATCTTACCAAACCACTATTGGCGCCAATGTTTTAGGTGATATTGGTGAAGTTAACCGTAGTATCATTAAAAAACAACCCTATTACAAATTAGGAGATTTAATTGGCAAACAAGGTGTAGAGCAATCTTATGAAGAAATTCTGCGTGGTACAAAGGGTATAAAATTTATTCAAAAAGATAGGTTTAATAAAAATATTGGGCCTTTTCAAGAAGGAAAATTAGATACCTTACCTGTACCTGGCAAGGATATTACTATCACTATAGATTCTGAACTACAAGCTTACGGTGAACTTTTAATGCAACATAAGCGTGGAGGTATTGTTGCCATAGAACCTAATAGTGGTGAGATTTTAGCCATGGTAACCGGACCAAGTTACAATCCAAATATTTTAGTAGGTAGAAACAGATCTAAGAACTACACAAAATTGCACTATGATAGTATTGCAAAACCTTTATTTGATAGAGGTCTGTTAGCTCAGTATCCACCAGGTTCGCCATTTAAAGTCATCAATGCATTAATAGGCTTACAAGAAGGTGTAGTAGATGAACATGATACTTTTAGTTGTAGAATGGGTTATTATTACGGTAGCAGACGTTTAACCGGTTGTCATCATCATAGAAGTCCTGTTGATATGAATATGGGAATCGCGCAATCCTGCAATGCTTATTTTGTAAATGTCTACAGACGAATTATTGACAAATATGATGATGCAGGTGACGGCATGAATAAATGGGCGGCACACGCCAAGAGTTTTGGATTAGGAGATTTCCTAAACAACGACTTATCAGTTGGTCGTCCTGGTCGTATTCCAGATGGAGATTATTATGACAGAGCATACGGAGATAATCGTTGGGGCTCAACCTACATTGTTTCTAATGCTATTGGACAAGGGGAAGTTGAAGCCACACCAATTCAATTAGCAAACATGGCTGCAGCCATTGGAAATCGTGGTTATTATTACACACCACACATCATTAAAACTATTGAAGGTGATACTATACCATCAAAATTCACAACTCCAAAGTATACTACTATCGACAGACAACACTTTAAACCTGTAATAGAAGGTATGTTCGATGTTTACAATGATGGTACCGCAAAAGCCCTTAAAGTTGAAGGAATTGAAATTTGTGGAAAAACAGGAACAGCAGAAAATTTTGCGATAGTTGATGGTAAAAAAACCCAACTAACTGATCATTCAATTTTTGTTGCTTTTGCACCTAAAGATAATCCCAAAATCGCTATTGCTGTTTTTGTAGAAAACGGATACTGGGGAAGTCGATTTGCAGGAAGAATGGCAAGTCTAATGATTGAAAAATATATTAAAGGAAAGATAACCAGAACGGATCTTGAAAACTGGATTCTTACACACAGTCTAGAAAATGAATATGCAAAACCTCATTCTGGTGAACCTTTTAAAATCAATGGCGAAACAACACTTCAGGTTATAGATAATTATGCTATTAAACTTGAAAATCAAGAGACCTTAAAACAATAGTTAATGCTTAGAGAAAATCAAAGACGTTTTAAGTTCGACTGGATAACCATTATTCTTTTTCTTTTACTGATAGGTTTTGGCTATGTTAATATTCTATCTGCATCTCATGATGGTGAGGTAACGAGTTATCTCAACATGACAGAGCTTTATGGAAAACAATTGGTATTTATTGGACTCACCTTCATTATAATTATTCTGATTTTATCGCTCGAAGCCAAGTTTTACGAACGGTTCTCTAGTGTTATCTATTTGGTTGCCCTATTATCGCTTGTAGGTCTCTTTATTTTTGGTAAAGATGTTAATGGAGCACGTTCATGGTATGGTATTGGTAGCATGACAATTCAACCAAGTGAGTTTGCTAAGTTTGCTACAGCTTTAGCAGTAGCTAAGTATATAAGTGATATACAAACCAACATGAAAACCTTAAAAGACCAAATTCGTGTTGCTGCTATTATTTTTATTCCTGCCTTACTAATTTTATTACAAAACGACGCTGGAAGTACTATCGTCTACACAGCTTTTTTCTTTGTGTTTTACAGAGAAGGTTTACAACAGATTTATCTCATTGTGGCTTTATCGCTTATCTTTTTGGCTGTATTATCTTTAAAATTTGGCGTATTAATTACTGCTATAGTTGCCGCTCTGGCACTAATCATTCGCTTTTTTACACGTAAAAAAAAGCGTGCATCTAAAATTCAGTATGTACTGGTTTTACTTATCGCTATTGGTTTCGCTTATGGTGTAAAACTCTTCTATAACCATGGCTTAAAGATTCATCAACAAAACAGAATTAGCCTTTGGTTACGTTTAGAAAAAGATCCTGTGAAACTCGAAAAAATGCGTAAAGCAGAGGCTTATAATCTTATTCAATCTGAACAAGCTATAAGCTCCGGTGGATTAACAGGAAAGGGATTTCTCGAAGGCACTAGAACAACAGGTAAATTTGTGCCAGAACAAGAAACAGATTATATCTTTAGTACTGTAGGTGAAGAATGGGGATTTGTTGGTAGTAGTATAGTGGTGTTACTTTTTGTGTTTTTAATAATACGTGTTTTGTATTTAGCTGAATCGCAAAAATCTCAATTTAGTCGTGTTTACGGTTACAGTGTTGCTTCTATTCTATTTATTCACTTTACTATAAATATTGGTATGGTAATGGGATTAATACCTACGGTTGGTATTCCTCTGCCTTTTTTTAGCTATGGTGGTTCAGGACTTTGGGGTTTTACCATCTTACTCTTCATATTTATTAAGTTAGATAGTAATAAAATAAACGAGTGGTAAAAAGAAAAGACCACTTTAATAGCAGTCTTTTCTTACTATGTTATTCAAAACTTGAATTAATTCAAACTTGCTAAACTCGCTTTAATTGTCTCAATTTTAGCAAGAGCATCTGCTTCCTTTTTCTTTTCTGAAGCTACAACTTGTTCTGGTGCGTTGTTTACAAAACGCTCGTTAGACAACTTCTTTTGAACCGATTTTAAGAAACCTTCGGTATAATTTAATTCCTCTGTTAACTTTTTAACCTCAGCTTCTACATCTATACTTCCTTCCATTGGAATAAAGTATTCATTAGATTTTACTCTAAAGGTTAAAGCACCATCAACAGGTTCGTTTACATAATCAAAACTACTTAGGTTACCCATTTTTGCAATAACCTCATCAAAAGAAGGTTCTGCTTTTTCATTATTTACAACTGAAAAACCTATAGAATCCTTAAAGGCAATGTTCTTTTGTTTTCTAATGTTTCTGATTCCAGAAATCACTTCAGACGCAAAATCGAATTGAGCAATTAATGCTTCATTTGCATCCTTTTGAGCTGGCCATTTTGCTATGATTAAGGCTTCTTCAGGTGTTCGCGATTTCATAGTTTGCCAAATCTCTTCAGTAATAAATGGCATAAATGGATGCATGATTTTTAAGTTGTCTTCAAATAATGCAATTAACTTATTATATGTTATCGCATCAATTGGCTCACCATAAGCTGGCTTTACAATCTCTAATAACCATCCACAGAAATCATCAAAAATCAATTTGTAAATAGCCATTAGCGCATCACTAAGACGATATTTACTAAAATGATCTTCAATCTCTACTAATGCTTTTTGAAATTTAGCTTCGTACCAATCCAAACCAATTTTGCTCGATTGAGGTTGTTCAATTTTATCAGATACTTCCCAAAGTGTGGTTAAGTAAAAAGCACTCCAAACTTTGTTACCTAATCCTTTACCTTGTTGACATAAAGCTTCATCAAATAACAAATCATTACCTGCTGCAGAACTCAATAACAAGCCTACTCTTACACCATCTGCACCATATTCTTCAATAAGCTTTAAGGCGTCTGGTGAGTTACCCAGCGACTTAGACATTTTTCGTCTTTGCTTGTCTCTTACCAATCCGGTTAAGTACACATTTTCAAATGGTCTTTCTCCCTTGTACTCGTAACCAGCAATAATCATACGTGCTACCCAAAAGAATAGAATGTCTGGACCAGTTACCAAATCATTGGTTGGGTAGTAGTATTTTATGTCTTCGTTTTCAGGATTTCGTATTCCATCAAAAACACTCATTGGCCATAACCAAGATGAGAACCATGTATCTAGTGCGTCAGTTTCCTGACGTAAGTCTTCAATTTTAAAAGACTTCTCGACTACGCTCGAAGTGACAGCAAGTTCGTAAGCTTTCTCTCTAGTTTCTGCAACTACAAAATCTTCTTTTCCATCACCATAGTAATATGCCGGAATTTGTTGTCCCCAAAGTAACTGACGTGAAATGTTCCAGTCTCTGATATTTTCCATCCAGTGACGGTACGTATTTTCAAATTTCTTTGGAAATAATTTCACCTCACCATTTGTAAGCACAGCATCTAAAGCCGGCTTAGCCAAATCTTCCATTTTTAAGAACCATTGGTCGCTTAATCGTGGCTCTATAATTGCTTTTGTACGCTCTGATATACCTACTCTGTTGTTGTAATTTTCAATCTTTTCGATTTGACCTAAAGATTCTAATTCCTTCACAATAGCTTTACGAACCGCAAAACGATCTTGACCTTCGTAATGCATACCATAACTATTCAGCGTAGCATCTTCGTTAAAGATATCTATAACTTCTAGATTATGCTTATCTCCCAACACTTTATCATTTTCATCGTGTGCTGGTGTTACTTTTAAACAACCAGTACCAAATTCTACGTCTACATAATCGTCTTCAATAATTGGAATTACACGATTACAAATCGGTACAATTGCTTTTTTACCCTTAAGATTTTGATGTCTTGGATCTTCTGGATTAATACAAATTGCCGAGTCACCCAAAATAGTTTCAGGACGTGTTGTTGCAATCGTTAAAGTTTCATCAGAACCTTCTATTTTATAGTTTACATAGTAAAGCTTTCCTTGTTTTTCAACATATTCCACCTCTTCGTCAGAAAGTGTTGTCTTAGCTTCAGGATCCCAGTTTACCATTCTGTAACCACGATAAATCAGTCCTTTATTATAAAGATCTACAAACACCTTTATTACAGCTTCAGACATATCGTTGTCCATTGTAAACTTGGTTCTGTCCCAATCGCACGAACATCCTAATTTCTTTAATTGCTCTAGAATAACGCCACCATATTCATGCGTCCAATCCCAAGCGTGTTTTAGAAATTCGTCACGTGTTAAATCATTTTTGTCTATACCTTCGGCTTTTAACTTGGCAACTACTTTAGCTTCTGTAGCGATAGATGCGTGGTCTGTACCAGGAACCCAACATGCATTTTTACCTAACAATCGAGCACGACGAATTAACACATCTTGAATAGTATTATTCAGCATGTGTCCCATATGTAAAATTCCTGTAACGTTTGGTGGTGGAATTACAATGGTGTAAGGTTCTCTATCATCTGGTGTAGAATGAAAATAATTGTGTTGCATCCAGTAGTCGTACCACTTATTTTCTACTGAAGTTGCATTATATTTTGATGGGATTTCCATATTTGGTATCGTTTTTGCTAAGTAACTGACAAAAGTACTTATATTTCTTTTTTTGAAAAATTATTAGGCTGTTTTATGTGATAATAGAAGTCAAAAATTGTTAAATAGCATGTATTACATCTAATTAATTTTGAGGAGAGTAAAAAAGTAAGTAGTTTTGATAGTATCAATTTAAAACTTAAATGATGAAAAATTTAATAGCAATTCTATTTGTAGGTTTAATGAGTTTTGGGTCTTTTGCTCAGGAAAAGAAAGTAGCTAAGATAGAGTTTAAGACAACAGTTATTGATTACGGAACCATTGAAAAAGGTTCTGATGGTGTTAGAACGTTTGAATTTACCAATACCGGAAATGCTCCTTTGGTAATATCTAATGTAAAATCCACATGTGGATGTACTGTACCCAAAAAGCCAAAAGAGCCTATTATGCCTGGTGAAACTGGTGAAATTGAAGTTAAGTACGATACAAAAAGAGTTAATCCTATTAGAAAAACTATCACTGTGTATTCTAATGCAGAAACTCCAACAGTGGCACTTAAGATCAAAGGATTAGTTATAGATCCTGATAAGACAAGTGTTTTAGAAAAAAAAGAAAAAAGTATGATTGAGCAATAAACTCAGTTGTAATAATATTATAATGAGCTCTCAATTTGAGGGCTCATTTCTTTTTAACGCATCATCTAACTTAAATTTAAAAATCTTCACTTCACCATAACGCTCAACTTTTAGCCTTATTGGTTTTCCTGTTTTGCCAAACAAGATTTCATTTATCTGGCTCAGTTTCATATTATAGACTTCTTTACCGTTAATTGACAACAAAATATCACCTACCCTTAGACCAGAAGTGTATGCATTAGAAGATTTACGCAGTTCTGCAACACTATACATGGGTTTTAATAACATTCTGTGACTTATTGATAAATCAATTTTTACAGAATTCAAGTCATCATTTACACTATAACCATCACTTTTGGGAACATTTATCCTTTCTTTTACAAACATACTGCCATTATGCTCTAATACAATACCACTATTATTATACGTAAATGGTTTCTTGTAATAGTTGTTTTTCTTTATGTAAAGTTTTTCATTACTATAATCTACATACATATTATATCTCTTAAGAATGTCACCTCCTACGCTTCCATTTCTCCCTTTATGAATTTTATTGACGTCCACAGATAAAGAATCTGGATAAGCAACATTCACATTCATAAGATTATAGTTACTTAACTGAAAACTTTTAACCTTAGATCTCTTGCCATAAACAGAACCACTCAAACCCTTACCTAAATAATCTCTAAAAAAAAGAGAGTCGTTTGGTATTAAACCCTTTTCTTTATTTTCGAATAACCATAAGGCATCACTACTACCAGTATCCATTAGTAATTTTACATCTTCAGAACTATTTCCCAACGTAACTGTAGCATTTAGATAAGGCTTGTTATTGTGAACTTCTAAAGGTATTGATTGCCATTTTTTAGATATTTTAGGTTTAAATACATCAGGTTTGTGCAATCTTATATATTTAGAACTGTAATTAATTTCAACAACAAAATCTCTAAAAACATCATAGCCAATTATACCATGTACAACCACACCCAAACGAGGTGTAAAATTAATATCCGAATCAAACACCACATACAGATCTTGATTACTACCTACAGCATCACCTATCTTAAATCTGTTGTAACTAGACTTTAGAGCTTCAATCTTTCCATCTGCACCTAAACCATGCAGATAAAATGTTTTTGTGTTTTTTAAATCGAGTGAATCATTTTCCGTTAGATTAAACAAAATAGGCTTACTAACACCTGTATCTAATACAAAAGATAGTTCCACACCATTAACTTCTACCGGAATTACTATAAGATTAGCCGCAAATTCAAAATTAATTTTCTGACTCACCTTATCTTTCAAAAGAAATTGACCTTGAGCGATGATAGACCAACTATTCCAACATAAATAGAGTAAAATTATATATGTAAGATGTCTTTTCAATATTGATTTGATTTGATTGAATTTACAAATCTTTATTTAACTACATATTTTCAATGTTATTTTTTGTAGAAACTTTAAGAAATTTCGGAACTTAGCACTTTAAAATTTTTACCATGCCGAAAATTTCTGAGAAAGGTATTAATATGCCAGAGTCACCTATTAGAAAATTGGTGCCTTATGCTGAAGAAGCTCACAAACAAGGAAAAACTGTATACTACCTAAACATAGGACAACCAGATATAAAAACACCTGCAGTAGCATTAGATGCTGTAAAAGTTCACTCGTTAGATATACTTGCTTATTCAAGATCTGAAGGTTCTGAGGAATACCGAAAAAAAATTGCTCAATATTATTTACGTAATGATATTGAAGTAACCCATAACGATATTATTGTTACCACAGGTGGTAGTGAGGCGTTACTTTTTGCCTTTGGTAGTATTATGGATGAGGACGATGAAATTATTATTCCTGAGCCTTTTTATGCTAATTACAACGGTTTTTCAACAGCTTCTAGTGTTAAAGTGGTTCCTGTAATTTCTAAAATTGAAGACAATTTTGCACTTCCTCCTATCGAGGAATTTGAAAAACTCATCACACCAAAAACTAAGGCTATTCTTATTTGTAATCCTGGTAATCCTACTGGTTATCTATATTCAAAAGAAGAAATCAACAAACTTGCTGCTATTGTTAAGAAACATGATTTATTCTTAATTGCAGATGAAGTTTACAGAGAGTTTGTTTATGATGGCATAGAACATTACTCAATTTTACAAGAACCTGGTTTAGAAGAGCATGCAATAGTTATAGACTCCGTATCTAAGCGTTATAGTATGTGTGGCGCTCGTATTGGTTATTTAGTTTCTAAAAACAAAGAAGTTATAAAAACCGCATTAAAGTTTGCTCAAGCAAGATTGAGCCCACCAACGTTAGCACAGATTGCTAGTGAAGCTGCCTTACAAACTCCACAAAGCTACTTTGATGATGTTAAAGAAGAATATGTAAAGCGTAGAAACACTTTAATTGAAGGCTTAGAAAACATTCCTGGTGTAAAGGTTGCTAAACCTAACGGAGCTTTTTATTGTATCGCAGAATTACCCGTAAAAAACTCTGACGATTTTGCACGCTGGCTGTTAGAATCTTTTGAATATAATAACAGTACTATTATGGTAGCTCCTGCCGCAGGCTTCTACTCTACACCTGGAGTTGGTCGCAACCAAATTAGAATTGCATACGTATTAAATGAAAACAGTCTAAAAACTGCTGTTAAAATTTTAGAAGAAGCTCTTAAAGTATATAAAGATTAATGGCTATAGAGCATAATGTTTCATTACAACCCTTTAATACCTTTGGTTTAGAAGCCAAAGCAAAATCCTATTGTAATATAACTGATAAAACAGTTCTTACGGAAGTTTTAAAAACTAATAGAACTCAACCTTTATTTATTCTTGGTGGTGGAAGTAATATGCTTCTTACTAAAAATATTGATGCTTTAGTGCTTCATATAAATTTAAAAGGTATTGAGGTAGTCAATGAAACTGATGACGCTGTTTTTGTTAAAGCCATGGCTGGCGAAAACTGGCATCAGTTTGTCCTTTGGTGCATAGAGCACAATTATGGTGGTATTGAAAACCTATCTTTAATTCCTGGCAATGTTGGGACTTCTCCTATTCAAAACATAGGAGCTTATGGTGTAGAATTAAAAGATGTATTTGAAAGTTGCCAAGCCATTAATATCTACGACCAAAACACAAGAACTTTTACAAAAGAAGATTGCAAATTTGGTTACAGAGAATCTGTTTTTAAGCAAGATTTAAAAGGCGAATACATCATTACAAGCGTTACATTTAAGCTTAGCAAACAAAACCATAATCTACATACAGATTATGGTGCTATTAAGCAAGAACTCCAAACATCTAACATTGTAAAACCAACAATTAAAGATGTATCTAATGCAGTAATTGCTATTAGACAAAGTAAACTACCAGACCCAAAAGAAATAGGTAATAGTGGTAGTTTTTTTAAAAATCCTGTAGTTACTACGGAAGAGTTCAAAAACTTACAAACCAATTTTCCAGATGTACCATCATACAAAGTATCGGACACCTTGGTTAAAGTTCCTGCTGGCTGGCTAATAGAACAAGCTGGTTTTAAAGGAAAACGATTCAATGACTATGGTGTACACCAAAAGCAAGCTTTAGTTCTAGTTAATTATGGTAATGCTAAAGGAAGTGATATTTATGAACTGGCACAATTAATTCAAAAAACAATAAAACGAATTTTTAATATTTCAATAGAAACAGAAGTAAACATTATATAAAACAAAAGTCGTAACAAGGGTTACGACTTTTGAGTTTAGAATAATCTTTTAAATGCTATTAACCAATCTCTCTGAAAAAATGACTATTCTAACTTTATAATATGAAATACTTATATTACCGTATTTAACTATATTTACGTTTGTAAATCCATTTTGGATGTTTTAAAAATCTAAAAACTAAGATTTTAACATTTTGAGCGTTACACCAACCGAACAGAAAATAATCGACTTACTTGATAAAAGCGACAAAAGAGCGTTAGATTTATTGTATGAAAACTACTCTAACAGTCTCTACGGTGTTATTTTAAAAATAACTATAAACGAAGAAATTGCTCAAGACGCTTTACAAGAAACTTTTATAAAAGTCTGGAAAAACGCTCATAAATACGATCCAAAAAAAGCAAAACTATTTACTTGGCTATTTAGAATTGCAAGAAACACGGCTATAGATAAATTAAGAAGTTTTAATAATCGATATCAGAAAGAAGTCCAAATCGATACTTCAAACGTATATATCTTACCATCAAGCAATTTAAACCAAGATGTATTGGATATTAAAGAGCATGTTGGACGACTCGAAGAAAAGTACCAAATTGTGTTAGACGCCTTGTTTTTTCAAGGCATGACACAGCAAGAAGCGAGTGACGAATTAGACATTCCTCTTGGGACTATAAAATCGAGATTAAAAATAGGATTACGTGAACTTAAAAAAGTTTACGACCCAGAATAACAGAATTATGGAAACAAAATTACATACCTTTTTAAATTCTGACTTACTAAACAAATACTTAGTAGGTGAAGCTTCCTATGAGGAAACCAAGGAGGTAGAATTTTTTCTTAGTAATTATCCTGAAGCTTCAGCAGCTTACGAAAAACTTCAGAATAATTTAGAGATTATTGCTAAAGCTGGTGCTGTAGATGTTCCTAAGAATATTTTAGGAAATATTTTAGACGCTTTAGACGAAACTAACGACACTAAAGTTATTCAGTTAGTACAACACAGAAAGACGCCTTGGTATAGCATTGCTGCGACGGCTGCTGCTGTTTTATTTGCTGTATCATCATTTTTCTTGTATCAAAAAAATCAGAATTTACTAGATGAGAACAATGTAGTGATAGACGAGATTTACGACTTAAGAAGTGATATAGAAAAAAATAACGCTATGTTATCTGAGTTATCATCAGAGCTTAGTAGACTTAATGATCCTGATGCCAGAAAATACATTATTAGTGGTAATGATAGAGCTAAAGATCTTAAGACAGTAGCTTATATAAATCCGGTTGAAAAAACCTCGATGATAGATATTATTAAGTTACCTGAGCTGCCAGAAGATCAGCATTACCAAATATGGGCCGAACTACAGGACAGAATGGTTAACTTAGGTATATTGGATGAGTCTGACCGTAAGATGAAACAAATTCCTTATATGGAAGATGCTTTAGCCTTAAGTATAAAAATCGGTAAAGATGGTGATGAAACTAATGAGAATAACACCGAAGTTGCGGAAATCTCATTAAAGGAAAATTAAGATTAAAAAATAAATTCAATAAAAAAGAGGCGTGATAAATCATGCCTCTTTTTTATTGCAATACCATCTTAGATTATTCTTTTTCAAAAAATGTTTTATGAATTACCCCTCCAATAATTGCACCTACAATTGGAGCAACCCAAAACAACCATACTTGTGACAAATAAGCTCCATCTGCAAAAATTGCCTGACTTAACGACCTTGCAGGATTTACAGAGGTATTTGTAATAGGAATACTAATGAGATGAATTAAAGTTAAAGCTAAACCAATAGCAATTGGCGCAAAACCTTTAGGTGCTCTTACGTTTGTACTTCCTAAAATAACTATTAAGAAAAATGCCGTTAAGATAATCTCCGCAACTAATGCTGACATCATATTATATCCATCAGGAGATAAATCTCCGTAACCATTAGCAGCAAAACCTCCTATTGTTTCAAATCCTGATTTTCCTGAAACGATTAAATAAAGTGCTGATGCAGCAGCAATAGCGCCAACAACTTGAGCAATGATGTAACCTATTAAATTCTTAGCTTCAAATTTACCACCAGCCCAAAGACCAATAGATACAGCAGGATTAAAATGACCTCCGGAAATATGTCCTACTGCATAAGCCATAGTTAATACTGTTAGACCAAAGGCTAATGATACACCTACAAATCCAATGCCTAAGTCTGGTATTCCAGCAGCAAAAATGGCACTACCACAACCACCAAACACCAACCAAAATGTTCCGAAAAATTCGGCAAAAAGTTTTTTCATAATTGATAATGAATTAGTTAGAAAATATATGTTAATATTTTTTAGACACCTAAATTGTATTGTAAGTCACAATTATAGTTTTAGAGAAATAAAGGTAAAAGCCTTATCTTTGCACAAAATTTTTAGGTAAAATGAAATTATTACTTCTCACTTTAGGAATGTTAGCATTAGCCGTTGCCGGAATTGCTATTAAAATCTGGGCAAAAAAGGATGGTAAATTTGCTGGCACCTGCGCCAGTCAAAACCCTATGTTAAACAAAGAAGGAGAAGCTTGTGGTTTTTGTGGAAAAACTCCAGATCAATTCAAAGACTGTAACGAACCTCAACATTCATAAGTTTTAATGAACCTTACCTCTATACTATTTATAGTATTCATAGTTATAGTTGGTATTCAGCTTGTTTATTATTCTACATTTCTTTTTTCTTTTGCTATTCAGCGTGCAGAAACTAAACTTAAAAAGCACATTCCGCTTTCTGTAATTATCTGTGCAAAAAACGAAGCTGAAAATTTAAAAGAAAATCTTCCTTATATACTCAATCAAAATTACAGCAATTTTGAAGTTGTTTTGGTCAACGACAGTTCGTCTGATGAAACATTAGAGGTCATGGAACACTTCGAAGCCAATAGTAAAAACGTCAAAATTGTTGATGTAAAATCTAATGAAGCGTTTTGGGGAAATAAAAAATATGCGCTTACTTTAGGCATAAAAGCTTCAAGCAACGATTTTCTTGTTTTTACTGATGCTGATTGTAAACCAAACTCTAATAAATGGCTTGCACAAATAAGTAGTAAATTTTCAAACCAAAAAGCTATTGTTTTGGGTTATGGAGCTTATGCAAAAAAGAAATATTCAATATTAAATGCTCTTATACGGTTTGAAACTATTATTACCGCTTTGCAATACTTTTCATACGCAAAATTAGGAATCCCATACATGGGAGTTGGCAGAAACATGGCTTATAGAAAAGAATTGTTCTTTAACAATAATGGCTTTAACGGTCATATGTCTATAAAATCTGGTGATGATGATTTATTTATAAATGAAGTTGCTAATGCTAAAAATACAGACATCTGTTTTTCAAAAGAAAGCTTTACAATTTCAGAACCAAAAAAAACATTCAAAGATTGGATATTGCAAAAGCGAAGACATGTTAGTACTGCCTCATTTTATAAAACAAAACACAAAATCCTTTTAGGTTTGTTTTATTCATCGCAACTTTTGTTTTGGGTTTTTGCTATAACACTCTTAATCCTTGGGTATAAAATGCAATGGGTAATAGCCATTATTGCCCTTCGTTTCTTGATTCAACTATTATGTTTTGGGCTTACAGCAAAAAAACTAGACGATGTTAATCTTATCTTTTTTGCACCTTTTCTAGAATTATTTTTAGTTACCACACAATTAAGTATCTTTATTGCTAATCTTATATCTACACCTAAGCATTGGAAATAATAGACGCAATTAACAAAGCCAAACAAAATGACCAGATTGCGTTTAATTATCTTCTTGACACTTTTTGGAATGATGTGTATTCTTTTCAGCTAATGCGCACTCAAAATGAAAATGATGCCGAAGACATTACCATCCAAACCTTTTCTAAGGCTTTTGATAAAATAAATACTTATGATGAGAATTATAAGTTCAAAACTTGGCTAATTACTATATCTAAAAATATCCATATAGATTTAGTAAGAAAACAAAAAAAGACCATACAAAACACCTCAAAAGACAACGAAGACAATTACTTAGAGATTATTGACGACTCTCCTACTCCTGAAGACAAAATTATCACGGAACAAAATCTTGCCAAACTACTAAGAGATATAAAAAAGCTGAAGCCGCATTACCAAGAAGTTATTAATCTAAGGTATTTTCAGGAATTGAGCTACAAAGAAATCTCTAAGGAACTTAAAGAACCAATTAACAATGTTAAGGTAAAACTATTACGAGCAAAAAAACTATTAGCTGCTATTATAAATGAAAATAAATTATAAATGACCAAAGCCAATATTTCATATAAAGAATCTGGTACAGCTAATCCTATAAATATCTTTCTGTCGATAACCTCTAGCTTAATCGTACTTTTATTTGTTAGTTTTTTTTACAGTTTTATAATTACCTATTTACCATTAATTTACTTCAACTTTATTGTAGTAGCAGCTTATGGTTTTATTATAGCATACATTAGTAGAGGATTTAACACTTTATACAAAATTAGAAATAAAAAAACATCTATTTACATTACTGTTGTAGTAACACTATTTGCTATTTATTTTCAATGGGTAAATTATCTTTTCATCATATCTTATGAAGATATTGAACCTTTACTTTTTTTTAAAGAAATAAAAGTATTTTCTGAATTCCTTTTCAGACCAGATTTAGTAGTAATAGATATTATTAATATAAGTAAAATTGGACTTTGGTCTTTGGGTTTTATGAGCGACGTCCCAGTAAAAGGAATTTTTCTATGGCTTATATGGCTAGCTGAAATTGCAATTATTAGTTTTTTTGCAATTAGTGTTTTTATAAATTTTAAGACTATTCCTTTTTCTGAAAGGGATAATAAATGGTATAAGAAAGAAATTATTGACTTTGATTTTGAATATGTTGCTTTCAAAAAACAATTTATTGAAAGCTTTCTCAATAATGCTTCAGAAAGCATTCTTAGCTTAAAAAGAGGTGATGGGATAAGACATTCTAAAATTTCAATATTTAGCTCTAAAGGAGAACCAAATAGCTTAATCTCTTTAGACAATATAATAGTTACACAAAGAGGAAAGGGTAAAAAAGACATTATAAAAGTAATTGAACATTACTACATTGACAATAAAGACTTAGAACTCTTAAAGCAAAGTTTTAGAACAAAAAAATCTTCAATTTTTGATTACTAGCCTAAAGAAATTAGGTCCTGGTTTACTGTTTGCTGGTGCAGCAATTGGTGTTTCGCACTTGGTACAATCTACAAGAGCTGGTGCTGATTTTGGATTAGGTCTTTTATGGGCATTATTACTTGTTCATCTATTTAAATATCCATTTTTTCAATTTGGTCCGAGATATGCAGCAGCAACGGGAGAGAGTTTACTAGAAGGTTATCATAAATTGGGTAAGTCCATTTTAATAGCCTATTTCATTTTAAGCTTAGCCACCATGTTTACAATTCAAGCTGCTGTAACTATCGTTACGGCTGGCTTGGCCAACTCACTCTTTGGTGATATTTCTTTTTTAAATTTTCGTATTGAAAGTATAAGCAGTGTAGAAATCTGGACGATTATTTTACTCTTTATTTGTCTATTTACTCTATTAATTGGGAAGTACAAAACCTTAGACAAGCTTATAAAAGTGATTATAATTACACTTACTATAAGTACTTTGGTTGCTGTCTATTTTGCTTTTACCGAATTTGATAAAACCATAGATTTCAATCAGGTATTACCAAACAATAAAATTGAAATTGCTTTTTTAATTGCCTTTATGGGATGGATGCCAGCACCTTTAGATATTTCTGTATGGCATTCTGTTTGGGCATTAGAAAAGAAAAAAGATGAAGGATTATTTACTCCAAAAAATGCGTTGTTAGATTTTAACGTTGGCTTTTTTGGCGCTATACTTTTAGGCTTTGCTTTTGTTTGTTTAGGTTACTTCGTAATGCACGATTCAGGAAATAGCTTTAGCAATAAAGCTGGTATATTTTCTAACCAACTTATAGAATTATACACCAAAAGTTTAGGTGATTGGGCTAAAATTCTTATTGGTATTGCTGCATTTACAACTATGTTTAGTACAACCATTACTACGCTTGATGCTTCTCCTAGAGCTATGAACAAAAGCTTAGAAATACTAAATAATAAAACCTATAAAAAAGGGTACTTTAACTGGATATTAATTTTAACCTTAGGAACCATAACTATCTTTTTAATCCTAGCTTCTGAGATGGGATTGCTCATTAAAGTAGCTACAATTCTGTCTTTTGTAACAGCACCTTTCTATGCTATTATAAATTACAAACTGCTCTGTAGTAAACATACACCAAAAGCCTGGAGACCGAGTTTAGGCTTACATATTTTGTCTTGGTTGGGTATTGCTTTTTTAATAGGTTTCAGTATTTGGTACCTAAGCACTTTGTAGATTGAAATCATCTTTAAGTTCATAATCAAATAGAGAACTATAATGCATAACATTTTTGACGCCATCCAACTCGCATAAAGTCGAAACAACGGCATTTAAACCATTAAATAAAATATCTTGATTTTTATAATAATCTGGCTTATGGCAATAGGTTTTACCCAAACGATAACCACAACCTTCTAAAAAGGAAGTTTCAATTTTTAATAATTCTATTGGTGAATAGCCATTAAAACGTCTTCCTAAATTTTGGTGAACTAAGCCTACATAGTTTAATCGATTAGAGCCATGCAAATCCGTCATATGCTGCCAACTATCATTGTTATCAAGAATATTTCCGACAGCGCATTGTTTACAGTTTTCAGGATTGAGTGTTTTGTTATGAAAGGCAGTATATAGCTTTTTTAAAGCCTCATCAAATCTCTTACTTGTAGTATTCATAGCTTTTCTTTTTCGCTATAAAAGATACTAATTATTTAATTTACTTGTATTCAACAATCAAAAAAACAGCTGTAGTTTTACCAATATTTAGGACTTCATGAATAGTTTTAACATCATTAGAAAAGTGATAACCTTTTGGTACATCTACTTCGCGAGTACCTGTCGTATCTGTAATTCTGAATTTACCTCCTGATAACGTATAACCAAAATGTGGATTGTGATAATGCTTCTCGTGACCAATATTTGGCGGAAATGTACATTTTAGAATACGTACAGATTTATTCTCTTCAACAACTTCGCAAACTTTCTTTCCTTTCCATCCTGCTTGTAATGGATCTGGTAATTTTTCAACTGACTTACAACCAAAAAATAGTAGGCTTAAAATCAAAAGATTTACAACAAATATTGGTTTTACGTTATTACAATTCATAATTGAATCTTTTAAAATATGAGTGGCAGAATATACTGAAACATTAAAATTAATAAGATTACAGAGATAAGATTTAATATCACTCCTACCCTTGCCATTTGATGCACTTTTACAAAACCACTTGCAAAAACAATAGCATTTGGAGGTGTTGCCATTGGTAACATAAACGCACAACTACTTGCCATTGTAACAGGTATTAATAAATACAATATAGGCACTTCTAAACCAATAGCAATACCTGCAACAACTGGTGCTAATACAGCTGTAAGTGCTACATTACTCATCAACTCTGTCATAAATAACATTAAGAAAATAAGTAGAGAAGCTGTAAACAAAATACTTACTTCGCTTTTAGAAATCGTTTCTGCAACAATATCTACAATACCACTTGCAGACATGCCTTTAGCTAAAGCTAGTCCTCCTCCAAATAGTATCAAAATTCCCCAAGCTAATTTTTGAGTGTCTTTCCATTCTAAAATAAACTCACCTTTATTAAACTTATGTGGTACTGTAAACAACGCTAAAGCTCCTAAAATACTAATCATGGTGTCTGTTAGTCCAAGTTTTGGAAATATACCATTAATGACTGTTCTAAAAATCCAAAGCGATACTATTACAGCAAATGTTATTAGCACTTGTCTTTCCTTGGGTGAGAGTTTACCTAGCTTATTCAACTCGTCAACAATTACTGTTTTTGAAGCACCAAATTCTAATCCCTTATTCGGGAATAATTTTATCAGAACAAAATAAATTATAGTGATTAAAATGACCGAAAAAGGTAAGCCGACAATCAACCAATTCAAAAATGATATCTCCATATTGTATTCATTCTCTAGTAAACCTATTAGAATAGAGTTTGGTGGTGTACCAATAATTGTTGCTATTCCACCAGCATTGGCAGAAAACGCAATACCAAGCATTACACTTAATGCAAAATTTTGGTCTTGCTTTGTAAAACCATCAGCATCATTTATAAGCAAGTTTATTACAGACATGGCTATTGGTAACATTACTACAGCACTAGCCGTATTACTTATCCACATGCTCATAAAAGCTGTAGCTAGCATAAAACCCAATACAACCTTATTTGGTGTCGTGCCTGTAAGCCTTATTATGTTTAGAGCTATTCGCCTATGTAGATTTACTTTTTCCAAGGCTAAAGCCAAAACAAATCCACCGAAAAAGAGAAATACAATTGGACTTCCGTAATTGGCACCAACCTCATCTATTGGCATCACTTTAAACAAAGGAAATAGGAACAGAGGCAATAATGCAGTAACCGAAATAGAAACCGCTTCTGTGATCCACCATATTATCATCCATAATGCAACTGCAATAACAATATCAGCTTTGTCTGAAATTAGGTTAAATTGAAAAACTTGAAGGAAGATAAACAATAAAGGACCTAGAATTAAACCCAAACGTTTTGATAGTGGATACATAGTCGTTTTAAATAAAGTAGGAATATAATACGAAATCTTTAAAAAATAACGTTTATCAGTTATGAAGAAACTAATACTCCTCTTACTTATTATCGGTTTAATTTTTGTTGCCTTTCAATTTAAACCTGTAGAAAAAGCTTACGACACGGTAAAAGCTGTAATTGAAACTCCAAGTTTAATCAACAAAGATAGCTTATCCATAAAATCTAGAGTTAACATACCTGATGGTTATAAGCGTGTTGAATATCCTAAAGGTAGTTTTGAAGCTTACCTTAGAAATTACAAACTCAAAGCCTTTGGCAGCAAAATCATAAACTACGATAATACAGAATACTTTTGGCAACGAGGACATATTGGTATACTAGAAGTTCCTGTACCTAAAAATGGTTTGCAACAATGCGCAGATGCCCTTATTAGAATACGTAGTGAATATCTATGGGATAACAACAGAAAGGATGAGATTGGCTTCAATTTTACTTCTGGTCATTATTGCTCTTGGATAAAATATGCGGAAGGCTACAGACCTAAAATTAGTGGCAATAAAGTCTCTTTTCACAAAACAGCAAGTGCTAATCACACCAAAGAAAATTTTTATAAGTATCTAAATCTTATTTACACCTATTCTGGTACGTTATCACTTTACAATGAACTAAAATCTATAAAATCTAAAGATTTAAAAATTGGAGATATGCTAATAAAAGGAGGTAGCCCTGGACATATTGTAATGCTTTGCGACGAAGTTGTTAATGATAATGGCGAAAAACTATTTCTTTTATTTCAAGGCAATACACCTGCACAAAGTGTTCACCTCGTTAAAAACTTAACAAATTCTTCTATTTCTCCATGGTATAAATTAGAGGATGATACTATTACACCTGTTTCAAATTACACGTTTAGTAGCGCGAAATTTGTTAGATTTAAGTAAGCATCTTCGTATCTTTGCCAAATGAGCAAAGCACTTACAAAACAAGAATTACACAACTTAGCCATGAATCATGTTGGTAAAGATTTAGAATCTCGAGGTTTTGAATTTGTCGCCATAAATAGCAAGCTAAAAAGACATCCTCAATTTGTTTGTATTGATAAAAACAGTCAATACTATTTTGTAATTGTAAGAGCGGTAATGTTACCCGAGAACCCTAATAATTATGATGTAGTTTGGATGGAAACTTTCAAAAAACATGCCTTCGAAAAAAACGCTAAAGTTTTATACGCAGGTGTAGGATTAGGAAATCCTGAAGGTGAAAATTTGCCAATCTACCTCAATAAAGAATACCTTTTAGAATACAACGGCATTCAAGTCATAGAAATGAACCTCAACTAAGAACAATGAAGAATTTTTATTTATTAGCCCTTCTTTTAACAATATTTTCTTGTCAAAAAGAACCTAAAAACATTAAAGTCTCAGGTCCAATTTTTGGCACTGGTTACAATATTCAATTTTATTCTGAAAGTGGTGAGAATTATCAAAAACAATTTGATAGCCTTTTTAATGTGGTAAATAAATCGCTTTCAACCTATATTCCAGATTCTGATATTTCAAGAATTAACAAAAATGAAGACATAGAGGTTGATGAACATTTTAAACGTGTGTTTAAGAAATCTAAAGAGGTGTATCGTTTTACAGAAGGAGCATTCGACCCAACGATTGGAAATGTTGTTAACGCTTGGAATTTCGGTGCAGACACCAATAAATTTTTAACAGACAGCACGACAATAGATAGTCTCATGAAGTTTGTTGGTCTAAACAAAGTAGGATTAAAAGACTCTAAAATTATAAAACAAAAAACATCTTATCTAGAGTTTAATGCCATTGCGAAAGGTTATGGTGTAGATGTTATAGGCGAATTTTTAGAATCAAAAAATGTCACAAATTATTTGGTTGAAATTGGTGGCGAAATAAGAGTTAAAGGAAAAAACATTGAAAAAGATTCACCATGGAAGGTCGGTTTAGATGAGCCTCGTTTTGATGGAGAACAATCTGTTTTCAAGGCTTTAGAATTAAAAGATGAAGCTATGGCAACTTCTGGTACTTACCGTAAGTTTAAAACCGATGAAAACGGAAATAGATACGCTCATATCATCAACACTAAGACAGGATATCCTACCAAAACAAACATTCTCAGTGTTTCTGTTATAGCTCCAGATTGTATGACGGCAGATGCTTATGCAACTGCTTTCCAAGCTATGGGAATAGACAAAGTAACTACATTCTTAAAATCACATTCAGAACTTAAGGTTTATTTTATTTATGAAGAAAAAGACCAAACCTTAAAAACCTTAAACCTTAATAGTTTTCCTGAATAATATATGTGACTTAAAAACTATAAACGTGTCTTATAAATGCTATTAGTCACTAACTATATAAATTAGCTGCGCCTTTGTTCGTTTTTGGTGCAGCTTTTTTTATTACCAAGCTCTTAATAATATAAGCAACCAACCCACAACAAATAATAATCCGCCAATTGGTGTAATTGGACCTAAAAAACGCAGTTTCTTTCCTTTAGCATCACTCAACACTAAACCGTAAATACTGAAAGAGAATAAAACTATACCCAAGGTAAAGCACCAATACATGCTAGAGGTTGAAAATTCAGAGTTAAACCCAAGAACTAGTAAAACAATGGCATGATACATTTGATATTTTACACCAGTTTCAAAACTTTTAAGCTGGTCTTCGGATAGGTTTTTCTTTAACGCATGAGCACCAAACGCACCAAATATAATGGCCAACATTCCGAATAAGGCACCTGTTATTATGAACATTTGTTGACTCATTTCAATTTATTTTTTATAAACAACTGGAATTATCTCACCTTTGGCTAAACGGTATTTATCAATTTCAGAATCTGATAAAGTAGCTGTATAATCCACTTCTTCAACCGTAAAACCTATGCTTCTGAGTTTATCAAAATAATCACGACCGTAAACTCTAACGTGGTCGTATTGTCCAAAGATTTTAGCACGTTCGGCTTTATCGGTAATTGTATCGTCTTCAAAAGTGGTGTCTCGATTTAAATCTTGAGGAATTTGAAAGATTCCAAATCCTTCTGGTTTCATAACTCGAAATAATTCTTGCATAGCCTTAGTGTCGTCTGGAATATGCTCTAACACATGATTGCAAAAAATAACGTCGTAACTATTATCTTCAAAAGGCAGATTACAAATATCCGCCTTTACATCTGCAATAGGAGATAATAAATCTGTAGTAGTGTAATCTATATTCTTTAGTTTTCTAAACCGTTTTAAAAAACATTGTTCTGGTGCAAAATGAAGCACTTTATAATCTTTTGAAAAAAAATCGGTTTTATTTTTAAGATACAACCAAAATAAGCGATGTCGTTCTAAAGACAATGTTGAAGGTGACAATACGTTTGGCCTTTGCTTTCCATAACCATAAGGCAAAAAGGTTCTAAAACCTTTTCCATCTATTGGGTCTGTAAACTTATTTCCTTTTAAAAAAAATGCTAAAATTGGTCTTATAATATAGCTTAACCTTATTAGCAAAGGTCTTGGAAAAAGGTTTAGAAAAAACTTAAATATTGATTTCATCTAGAGCACAAAAGCTTTCTGTCTAAATCTATCTTCTTCATCTGATGTAATCCCTAAAGCTTCGTGCACATAGGCAAATGTGGATAGAATTTCAGGTTTTCCGTCTACAATAGCAACATCGTGCTCAAAATGCACGCTTGGTTTTCCGTCTTGTGTTACTATCGTCCAACCATCTTTTAGTTGTTTTACTTTATGTGTTCCCATATTAATCATAGGCTCAATAGCCACGACCATACCTTCAATGAACTTCTTACCACGCCCTCTTCGTCCATAATTTGGCATTTCAGGATCTTCGTGCATTTTGCGACCAATACCATGCCCAACTAATTCTCTCACAACTCCATAACCTTCAGCCTCACAATATTGTTGTATTGCATAACCTACATCACCAACACGATTTCCTACTTTCAGTTGTTCTATACCTACGTATAGAGATTCTTTAGTGATTTTGATTAGTTTTTTTGTGTCTTCGGTAACATTTCCGATCTCAAAAGTGTAAGCATGGTCACCATAAAAACCATTCATAAGTGCACCACAGTCTACAGAAACGATATCACCATCTTTTAATGGCACATCTGTTGGCAATCCATGTACTACTGCTTCATTTACACTACATAGTAAAGTAGAAGGACAGTCGTACAAACCTTTAAAACCTGGTAAAGCTCCATGATCTCGTATAAATTCTTCTGCTATAGCATCTAAGTGGTTTGTAGTTACACCTTCTTTTATTTCTTTAGCAAGCATACCTAAAGTCTTAGATACAATAAGTGCGCTTTGACGCATTAATTCAATCTCTTCCTTAGTTTTTACAATAATCATGGTCTCATAATTTAGGTTGCAAAGATAATTAATTATAACTATTAAATAATTTTAGAAAAACATGATAAAAGGCAGTTTTTCTTTACCTTTTGGGCTGTAAGTTTGTAATCTAAATTTTAAAAAATGTTTAAAACGGTAAGCGCAGAAGAAGCGGTAAAAGCAATTAAATCTAACGACAGAGTTTATATTCAGGCAGCAGCAGCAGTTCCACAACGATTAATTAATGCCATGTCTGCAAGACATGAAGAATTACGAAATGTTGAAGTATGCCATTTACATATTGAAGGTGAAGCACCATACGCTAACTCAGAGTTGAAGGACAGCTTTCATGTAAATTCTTTCTTTTTGGGCAAAAATGTAAGACACACGTTACATGAAGGAAATGGCTCTTACACACCAGTTTTTTTGAGTGAATTACCAACATTATTCCACAAAAATATTATTGATTTAGATGTAGTTTTAATCCATGTATCTGAACCAGATAAACATGGTTATTTGTCCTTAGGTGTTTCTGTTGAAGCCACTTTGGCTGCTATTGATAATGCTACAACCGTTATTGCACAGGTTAACAAAAATATGCCACGTACTCATGGTGCAGGTATTATACATTATACTGAAATAGATTACTTTGTAGAAGTTGATGATGAAATCCCTACCATGCATGCTTCTGAGCCATCAGAAATTGAAAGTAAAATTGGTGACTATGTTGCTGGTTTAATTGAAGATAGAAGCACGCTACAAATGGGAATTGGTAACATTCCTAATGCAGTTTTATCTAGACTAACAAATCATAAAGACTTAGGTTTACATACCGAAATGTTTTCTGATGGTGTTATTGATTTAATTTTAAGTGATGTTATTAACGGCAATTACAAAAAGATTAACAGAGGTCGAGCTTTGACCACCTTTTTAATGGGTTCTAAACGCTTATATGACTACGTAGACGATAATCCATTTGTAGAAATGAGAGCCTCCAACTACACTAACAATGCCGCCTACATAAAACAAAATCCAAAAATGGTAGCCATAAACTCGGCCATTGAAGTTGATGTTACGGGACAAGTCTGTGCAGATTCTATTGGCTCTAAAATGTATTCTGGTGTTGGAGGACAAATGGATTTTATAAGAGGTGCTTCTCTTAGTGATGGTGGTAAGGCAATTATCGCTTTACCTTCTGTAACTCGTAAGGGTGTTAGTAGAATTGTACCTACTCTAAAACCTGGTGCAGGTGTTGTAACGACGAGAGCACATGTTCATTATATAGTTACGGAATATGGTATCGCAAACTTATTTGGAAAGACAATTAAACAACGTGTAAAAGCCTTAGTAGATATTGCGCATCCAGACCACAGAGAAGAAATTGACAGAGCTTATTTTGACTTGATGTAAAACCTTATTTGAACCATCCAAAGAGACCTCCTTTACCTTTAGATTTCTTAATATTTGGTTCTTCATTGGTAATCATTTGATAGATTTCTCCCCAACCAAGGATACCTCCAATATTTCTGTCGTCTATAAATAAGTCAGCATGAATTTTTCGGCTTCTGCTGTAATCAAATTTTTCCTCAGGAAAACTTGCATTTACTGCATAAAACTCTATACCATTGTTTTTACAAAAGTCTACAGCTTCTTGAAGTTTAGAACCACTTCTATAGGTCCATAGTATCAATCTATGACCATCTTGCTGTAAGCGTTTTAGAGTTTCAAAAGCGAAGATTCTTGTTTTACCTATTTTTGGGTAAGCATCCTCAACTATGGTTCCATCAAAATCTACTGCTATTATTAATCTATCCTGAAAATTCATGCAATCAATCAATTAGGCAACAAAGTTACAACAATGTGCCATTTATACAAGACTATGTTGTGTCATAGCTTCTGGTTGTTTCACACCCATCAACTTTAGAATAGTTGGTGCAATGTCACCAAGTATACCATCTTTTATTTCCTTAAGCTCTTTATCAATTAAGATTATTGGCACAGGATTAGTGGTATGCGCTGTATGTGGAGTACCATCAGGATTTAACATGGTTTCACAATTACCATGATCTGCTATTAAAATGGTTGTGTAATTATTTTCTAAGGCTGTTGTTACCACATCTTTTACGCAAACATCTACAGCTTCGCAAGCTTTGATAGCAGCTTCCATTACACCTGTGTGACCAACCATATCTCCATTAGCAAAATTTAGGCAAACAAAATCTGTTTCGCCTTTTTTAAGTTCTGGAACTAATGCGTCTCGTAATTCGTAAGCACTCATTTCAGGCTTTAGATCGTATGTTGCCACTTTTGGTGAATTTCTTAAAATTCTTGTTTCACCATCAAAAGGCGCTTCTCTACCACCTGAGAAAAAGAACGTCACATGAGGATACTTTTCGGTTTCAGCAATTCTTATCTGCTTTTTACCATGTTTTTCTAATACTTCACCCAAGGTTTCGGTTAAATTATCTTTATTAAACACAACGTTGATACCTTCAAAATTATCATCATAATTAGTCATGGTTACATAGTGCAAATTCAATTTATGCATATTGTACTCATGAAAATCCTCTTGAGATAGAGCTTGAGTTAATTGTCGTCCACGATCTGTTCTAAAATTGAAGAAAATAACAACATCACCATCTTTTATTGTTGCTATAGGCTTATCATTTTCGTTAACTACAAGCGGTTTAATAAATTCATCAGTAATATCCTCTTCATAGCTTTGTTGAATAGACTTTAGTATGTTAGTCGTTTGAGTTCCTTGTCCATGTACTACAGCATCATAGGCAAGTTTAACACGTTCCCAACGTTTATCTCTATCCATTGCATAATAACGACCTGTTACAGTAGCCAGCTTTCCTGTTGTCTTAGCTAAATGTTCTTCTAATTCTGAAATAAAACCATAACCAGATTTAGGGTCTACGTCTCTTCCATCAGTGAAAGCGTGTACATAAACATTATCTATATTCTTCGCTTTTGCTGTATCTAAAAGCCCAAATAAATGGTTAATATGAGAGTGCACTCCACCATCACTTACCAAACCTAGTAAGTGCACGTCCTTTTCGTTAGCTTTAGCATAATCAAAAGCATCTTTTAGTACTTGCTCTTCCTGAAGCGTTTTATTTTCTACAGCAAGGTTAATCTTTACTAAATCCTGATAAACAATTCTACCAGCTCCAAGGTTCATATGTCCAACTTCACTATTTCCCATTTGCCCTTCTGGTAATCCTACATGCAAACCATCTGTACGTAAACTTGCATTAGGATATTTAGTATATAACGAATCAATAAACGGAGTCTCTGCATTATCTATAGCAGAAACTTTTGGATCTGGTGATTTTCCCCAGCCATCTAATATCATTAAGATTACCTTCTTATTCATGTTACTTTGTTTAAGAACTTCAAATATAAGGCATAGTATACGACTATAAATCTGTATTCAAAAAATTTTAAATGTTATTTAATTTTAAAGTTATATACCGCTGATTGTTACATAAATACACCTTTTTATGAAAGCCTTAACAGATTTGTTTTCAAAACGTTAAATGTATGTTATTTAAAATTTTGGAGTGTAACATATAAGAAATAAAGTCGTCTCTTTAATATAATCAAAAAACAAATCAATTAATTTTAAATCTTTCATCATGAAAAAAACAGTAGTAGTTTTAGCCTTAGCATTGGGCTTTTCAATCACAAATCTAAATGCATCAAACGATCTTTCGACTTCAATAAATAGTGAAGTAACTGTAAAAAAATTAGAAGTAAGTCCCCTTTGCAAGGCTGTAGCCACTGGAGATGTAGAACTAGCTAAAACTTTAATTGACCAAGGAGCAGATGTTAATGCTAAATCCAATGGTATGTGTCCTATTCATTATGCAGCAAAATACAATCGTGTAGAGTTAATCAAAATATTAATTACAGCAGGAGCTGATGTTCATAAAGCATGTGACTTAGGCTACACAGCTTTAAGCCATGCTGAAAAAACTAATGCCAAAGAAGCGGCACAGTTTTTGAAACGTTTTAAAAGAAAAGTGTCTAATTAAAGACAATTATTTGAGTTAGTTAATTGGAAATGCGTCTTAATAATTAAGACGCATTTTTGTATTTTCTAATGGCTTCTCTAATTTTTTCAATTCGATTCTCAGGATCAGGATGTGTGCTCTGAAACTCTGGAACGCGATTAGGGCCAGCAGCAGCTTTGAGTATTTTCATTACACCAATCATTTCTTCAGGATTGTAACCTGCATCAATCATAAATTTTACACCTAACTCATCACTCTCTAACTCATCTCCTCTACCGTTTTTTAAGAGTTGTCCTTGTCCCATTTGTTGTGCCACGCCACCCATATCTATAGCAGAGCCACCCATTGCAATAACTTTCCAGAAGTTAGCATTAGTTATGCGCTCATTAGAGTGTCTCCCTAACACATGGCCAATCTCATGACCTAAAACACCTGCCAATTGATCTTGATTTTGTAATTTTGAAAACAAAGCATAGGTGATAAAAATCTGACCTCCAGGTAACGCAAATGCGTTTATTGTATTTTCATCTGCCAACAAATGAAACTCATACTCATAAGGTGTTTCTTTAGCAACACTACTATTAACAAGTTTATTTCCTACATCGTCTACCAAAGCTTGGTATTGATTGTTTGGATGCAAACCACCATGTTGTCTTGCCATACCAGGCGCACTTTGTAAACCAATCGCAATTTCTTGATCTGGAGATAACGAAATCGCCTGTTTTTTACCTGTATATGGATTAATCTCCTCTTGGCTACATTTTCTTATAAAAGCAAAAGCTACTACAGCCAAAGCAATAAAAATTCTAACTTTAAAATTACCTCTTCTCATATAGATTGTCTTAGTGTGATAAATTTACAAAAGTTTGACACATAATTTCTTGAAAAGTCATCTCATGTAGTTTCAAACTATGAAAAACATTAATTTTGCATAAGAAAAAAATAAATGAACTACGATTTTAAAATATTACCAAAGGCTGAGATAGAATCTATAGTCCCTTTAGTTTTTGATCTAAATCAAGGCAAAATCAGTAAATCTGTTTTATCATCAAGATTTAACGAGATGAAAAATCAAAATTATGAATGTGCTATCATTTTGAATGGCAATGATATTGTTGGTATAACAGGTCTATGGTACTGTACACGTCATTATATTGGAAAATCTGTAGAAATAGATCATGTTTACATAAAACCTGAACATAGAAACAAAGGGCTGGGTAAATTGTTTATGGGTTGGATTCATGACTATTGCAAAGAAAAAGGCTATCAATCTATAGAGTTAAACACCTATGTTCAAAATTATCCCTCGCACAAGTTTTATTACAACGAAGGCTTTGAGATATTAGGCTACCATTTCCTAAAAAAGATATAGGTTATTTTAAAAATCCTAAATCAGAATTTTTGGGAATTTCATAAGGTTCCTTGCCATATTCAAAAATCCTTGCATCCAAATCACCTTTTAATGTTAGATTATTCCCTATTACTTCAATCCAACTTCCTTCTCGCAAACCAATAACAGGCTGTGTATTAAAAGCGTGAAACTCCTTTATTCGGGTTTCTCTGGTTTCACCCATATGTTTACTATTAGGATCTGGATCTAAATAATGAGGATTGATATTAAAAGGAACCAAACCTAAGGTTTTAAAACTCGGTGGATAGACTATTGGCATATCATTGGTAGTATTCATCGTGAGACCACAAATATTACTTCCCGCACTTGTCCCTAAATATGGCGTACCATTATTTACAGCATCCTTTATAGAAGTTAGCACATCATTCTTGTAGAGCTGATTTACCAAAACAAAAGTATTTCCTCCACCTGTAAAAATACCTTTAGCATCTTTTATGGCTCTCTTAGGATCTTCAAAAGTGTGAATTCCTTTCACAGTTTTTCCAATTTTCTTAAAAGGCTCTGCAACCTTGGCTGTATATTCATCATGCGATATTCCACCTGGTCTTGCATAAGGAATAAATAAAATCTCATTGACAGACTTAAAGTGAACTTTTAATGCATCTAAAAGATATTCTAAAGAACCACTTCCATGAACTGTTGACGTACTTGCTATAATAATTGATTTCATATCACAAATTTAATATTTATAGTTGTAAACTTTAAAACCAAAATCTATCACTTTAACAAAGATTTATTAAGCCTTTTTTATGAAAATTGATGAATAAGCACGAACTTTATAAAACAATAAAACCAACATGAAATACATACTTTTTTTTATAAGCTGTTTTATAACCATTTCAATATTTGGTCAGGATATTGAAAGAGTTTCTGTAAATGGTAGAATTTCAGTTTCTTCTGAAGACAAACAAGGCGTAACTGTTTATAACGCTTCTTCTAATAAAGGCACAATAACCGATGAAAATGGTGACTTTAAAATTAGCGTTGCACTTAACGATATTCTAGAGTTTGGAGCTCTTCAATTCAAAGATTTTACAATTACCATTACAGAGGATATAATTAAGTCTAAAACAATGACCGTTATTCTTGTTGAAGAAGTTAACAAACTAGATGAAGTCGTGCTGTTACCTTTTGGATTAACAGGCAATATAAATGCAGATTTAGAAAATGTTAGAACCTACAATGTAAGCTTAGATTATGTTTATTTTGGTTTAGATCATATCGAAGATTTTGAGTTTTCTGCAGATTATAAAACCAAAGCAGAAAATGTGGCTTTTAATGAAAATAATCCTCGTGTAGATAACATGCTTAACATTGTAAACCTTGCTGGTTTTTTGGTTAGTCAAGTTGCAGATATTGAAAAAGATGAAAAAACCAATGCCGAAAAAGCTATTAAAAAAACGCCATTTAAAGAAGCTTTAGATAAATACAGTGTTAACTACATTCACACTAATTTTAATATTCCATTAGACCAAGTAGATGCTTTCATAGATTATATTGAAGAAAAGGGTGTTGATGAAGAATTGCTTGCCGAAGATAAAGAAATGCAGTTTTTAGAGCGTATTACTCAACTAAGTAAATCTTTCCTTAAAGATAAAAGTGAAAAAGACTAAACACTTTTTTAGTCTTGTAGCATTACTATCTGTTTTTTTGTTGCAAGCCCAAAGAACAGAGCTCAAAGGCAAACTAGTTGCTAATGACGACGTTGAGGGTATCCACATTTTAAATAAAACTGCTTCAAAATTTACAATATCTAACGATAAAGGTGAATTTACCATTCTTGCTAAAGCTTCAGACACCTTGTTTATTTCGAGCTTAATATATGAAAACAAAGAAGTCCTTATTACGCAACAACACGAAAATTCTAATGCAATAGAAATTAAATTAGATGAAAAAGTTAGTGCATTAGACAAAGTTGTAGTTGGTAAAATACTTACAGGAAGCTTAGAGTCTGATTTAGAAAACTCAGATGCAAAAACAGAGATTAATTTCTATGATCTCGGCATACCTGGCAACACTAAGTTACCCCTTACTCAAAACGAAAAAAAACTTCACGATGCAGATGGTGGTTCTTGGGGACATCTAGGTCTTGGCTTTGGTGTTAACTTTCATAAGCTTCTCAACAAAATCAGTGGAAGAACAAAAAAACTAAAAAACATTGTTGAGTTAGATGACAGAGACAGATGTATTAATAGACTTAGAGTTGATTACGAATCAATAATTTTTGAAAATGATTCACTCGCCAAAAACCTAAGAGATGAATATTTTTTGTTTTCTCAAGAAGATGAAAACTTTCTTACTTTATGTAAAGAAGATAACGACATTAAACTATTGGAATTTTTACAACAAAAATTAATAGCTTACAGAGAGAATTTAGATAGCGCAAATAATGATTAACTTTGGAACACTTTTTGGTTTTTAGAAAAGAACTATTAGATATAACGTATGAAATCAATATACTTCATTTTTATTTTATCAGTTGGCTTAACATTAACTTCTAGCAACACCAAACATGAATATTACGTTAGCGTTACTAACATTGAGCATGCTAAAGAGCAAGAATCTGTTCAGATAATTAGTCAAGTTTTTATTGATGATTTTGAAAGGCTAATCCGTGAACGTTATGATGAAACCATTACACTTGCTGAAGATGATGAACCTGAATTGGTTGATGAATACATGAAGCGTTATCTTGAAGACAAACTTAAAATCTCAATTAACGGAAAGGCTCATGAATTTAACTTCATAGGTAAAGAGTACAAGGAAGACATTACCTATTGCTACCTCGAAATAGAGAATATAAAAGACATAAAATCAATTAAAGTTGTTAACCGTATACTTTTTGATATTCTTCCAGAACAACAGAACATTGTAAGGTTAAAGTTAAATGATAGAAACAAGAGTTTCTTACTCATTCCAGAGAATGATGAGTGCATGTTAAACTTTAACTAAAAATTCTGTTAAAACGCCTTAATTTCTCTATTTTCGGAATCATTTTTAAATAACACTAATTGCAATGAAAATTTTCAAGTACTTCTTTGGTGCTTTACTTTTTGTTTCTGCTGGTGCTTTTGCACAAGAAGACATAAAGCCAGAGCGCAAACTTGGTCACACTAACCAAAACAAATTCAAACAATTATATGATGAATTTGCAACTCCAAACATGTTTAGAACTGGTTCTGGAGCACCTGGTCCTGCTTACTACCAACAACAAGCGGACTACAAAATGGATATAGAAATAGATGATGTAAATGCCAAATTATATGGTGACGAAACTATTACATATACCAATAATTCGCCAGACGAGCTCACCTATCTTTGGGTACAATTAGACCAAAACATGAGAGCTAAAGATTCTAAAACACCTTTAATTAGCAGTTCAGGTATTGGTCCTGCAACTTCAGCTTCAAGAGCTACAGGAACATATTTAAAAGAGCGTTTTGATGGTGGTTTTAATATTGAACACGTTAAAGATGTTAATGGTAAAGATTTACCACATAGCATAAATCGCACCATGATGCGAATAGAATTACCGAAACCAATGAAAACTGGAGATAAGTTTTCTTTCAAAATAAAGTGGTGGTACAACATCAACGACCACGTAAAAGATGGTGGACGCTCTGGTTATGAGTATTTTGAAGAAAATGATAACAGATCTTATGTTATAGCACAATTTTATCCTCGTATGGCAGTGTATAACGATGTTGAAGGATGGCAAAACTCTCAGTTTTGGGGAAGAGATGAGTTTGCATTACCATTCGGTAACTTTGATGTTAACATTACAGTACCAGCAGATCATATCTTAGACGGAACAGGTTATTTAACCAACAGAGAAGAAGTGTTCACTAAAGAAATGATGAAGCGTTACAACCAAGCTAAAAAATCTTACGACAAACCTGTAATGATTGTAACTGAAGACGAAGCTCGTAAAAATGAAAAGACAAAAAGCACAAAGAAAAAGACATGGAAGCTTTCTGCCCAAATGGTTAGAGATTTTGGTTTTGCGACGTCTAGAAAGTATATATATGATATGATGGCCGTAAAAATTGGCGACAAAGATGTTATGGCTGTTTCTATGTACTCTAAAGAAGGTAATCCGCTTTGGGAGCAATGGTCTACAAAAGCTGTAGCAAGTACATTAAAGTCTTACTCTCGTATGACCTTTGATTATCCGTATCATAAAGCTATTTCTGTTCATGCCCAAAGACAAGGAATGGAATACCCTATGATTTGTTGGAATTACGGAAGACCAGACGAAAATGGCAAATATTCTGATAGAACTAAGTATGGAATGATCAGTGTTATTATACATGAAGTTGGACATAACTTCTTCCCTATGATTGTTAATAGTGATGAGCGTCAGTGGACATGGATGGATGAAGGCTTAAATACCTTTGTTCAATATGTAGCAGAACAAGATTTTGGTGAGTGGTATCCAACCGCGCTTTCTCCTGGTCACGACAAATATCCTTCTCGTAGAGGTCCTGCTAAAAATATCGTAAGATATATGGGAGGCGATCAAGATTTTATTGCACCTATTATGACCAAAGGTTTAAACACCTATCAGTTTGGAAGTAATGCCTACAGTAAACCAGCAACTGGTTTAAATATCCTTCGTGAAACAGTTATGGGACGCGATTTGTTTGATTATTCATTTAGAGAATATGCAAGACGTTGGATGTTTAAACATCCAACACCTGAAGATTTCTTCAGAACAATGGAAGATGCATCTGCTGTAGACTTAGATTGGTTCTGGAGAGGTTGGTTTTATACCACTGATTATACAGACATTGGAATAAAAGAGGTAAAGAAATTTGCGGTTACTAATAATCCTAATGAAAACGGAAGAAAATTAGCAGAACGTTACAATATGGATCCTAATGCACTTGTCTACTTTATTGGCGAAGGTGATGATGGTTATGATGAAGCTTTAAAAAGCGGAAAATCAATGGACGATCTTCCTACTGTAAAAGAATACATAATGGATAATTTTACACCTGAAGAACAAAAGAACATGAAGAAATCACCTAAATATTTCTATCAAGTTACTTTTGATAAACCAGGTGGTTTAGTAATGCCACTAATTGTTGGGTACGAATATGCTGATGGTTCTAAAGAAAAAATCACGTATCCTGCTCAAATCTGGAGATTTAATGACAAGGAAGTAAGTAGAGCAATTGCAACAGACAAAGAAATTGTTGCAATTACTGTAGATCCAGACTTAGAAACTGCAGATATCGACACTTCTAACAACTCTTGGCCGAGAGAAACTAAAGAAAGTGATTTCGATAAGTTTAAGAACAAAATAAAAGATTAAGAAAAATTTATTTAAAATTAAAGCCGACTTTAACGAGTCGGTTTTTTTTATTACATAAAGTCACTCTATATTTGCACTGTGATACAATTAGCAACATTATTATTCATCGGTGGAACCGAAATTGTCTTTATACTATTTATTGTAGTGTTAGTTTTTGGTGCAGATAAGCTACCAGAAATTGCAAGAGGATTAGGTAAAGGTATGCGAACCTTGAGGGATGCCACTAACGACATAAAACACGAAGTTACAAAAAGTGCTAAAGAGAGTAATGTTGTAGATACAGAAGCCGCTAAAGAGATTCAGCAAGAAATTAATAAAGTTAAAGATGATCTCGAAAACTTTACAGGCTCTGTAAAACGAAACATGTAGGGTAAAATATTCTTTATTTTTATATTAATTTTTTATCATATCCTTAATATTTAATGTATTTTTTATAGAATAATTTAATATATTTAGACAATTACTAACCGTCTAAATCATATTAAATGAAAAGAAACTTTTTCAAACTATTACTACTAGCTGTAATAGTGTTAGTATCATGTTCTAAAGATGATACGAATGCTGAAACCCAACCAGAAACAGTTCAATTTCCTGAAGATCCACTTACTATTGAACAAATTAATTCGAGAATTTCCGAGACTATAGAAAACACAGGTGACTTTGACTGGAATGCAGTTGATGAACATTTTTTATGGAGTGCAGTTGTTCATGGACAAAATGTACTTAGCATTGGATATGGAAATCCTGGTCAGAGTTTCAGTGAAACAGAAGATCCTATTTTAGAATCTAAGAAAAATGCACTATTAGATATTGTATTAGATAATGAAGCTGTTGAAAAGAAAGATTTAAAGTTGGTAGAACATGAAATCATTACCGTAATAGATGTAGAAGTTACAAAAATTGAGACTATAATTGAGTTAAGAAAGAGTGACTATGTTCGCTATCTAGAGCCAAATGGCTATAATCAATATGGTGCTGAACAAGCTTTTCGTTCAAGCTCAGGTTGTGATAAAAATCCCGACAGTATTAATTCTGCACACTACACAACTACAAGCCCAAATAATGCACAGGTGTCCTGGCATTTTAGCGAGCACAATATTCCTCAGGCTTGGAATCACAGTACTGGCTCTGGTGTAACTATAGGTCTTATCGATACTGGTGTTTCAGCTTCACAATATTTATTAAACTCATCAGGATTTAATGATGGTGCTTCTACAGGGAGATTTGTTCAGAAATACGGAACTTTTATTGATTCTGCATGGTGGTGGAGCAGCAACTATGATGGTCCACATGACAAATGCGGACATGGTACAGCAATGGGATCTACTATGGCTGCACCTAGAAACAATGATGGAATGCCTGTTGGTGTAGCTTACAATGCAAACCTTGTAGCTTACAGAGCAACAGAAGATGTTTTATTAAACGATTATCATGAGCGTAAAGGTGTTTCTGCTGCTTTAACTCAATTAGGGAATAGAAGTGATGTAAAAATCATCTCCATGTCCATTGGTTACGTTTGGTCAATAGGAAATATCAAAGATGCTGTGAAATATGCCTACAGTAAAGGAAAATTAATCTTTGCTGCTGGCGGAACCTCAACGAGTTTTACCAATGGTTTTGGTGTAATTTTTCCTGCAACAATGAGCGAAACCGTTGCTGTAACTGGAGTTAATGATGGCTCAAGCTATGAAAGATGTGATACATGTCATAGTGGAAGCAAAATAGATTTTACAATCATTATGGAAGGTGATAACAACACCAGTAAAGCTCCACCAGTTTTAGGATTTAACACAGGACAAAGAAGGTATACAGGTGGCTCATCAGTTGCTACTGCAACTACAGCAGGTATAGCAGCATTAATTTGGTCAAAGTATCCTAGCTGGTCTAGAACACAAGTATTAAACAGATTAAAACAATCTGCAGATCTCTACCCTAGTAAAAGTAGTAGCTTTGGATATGGAAATATAGATGCTCTGCAAGCTGTACAATAATAACCAATCATAAACTAAAAAGAGCTTTGCAAATTAATGTAAAGCTCTTTTTTTATTTCTTCCTACTGATAGTTAGTCCATCTCGTATTGGCAACATGACTGTTTCAATCCGATTGTCTTCTTTTAAAAGCGTATTATAATCCAAAACAGCTTTTGTAGATACATCTTTATCATTTAAAGGTTCAACTACTTTTCCATGCCATAAGACGTTATCAGAAAGTATAATACCTCCTGTACTTAGTTTGTCAATTATCAAATGAAAATAGTTGCTATAATTAGGTTTATCAGCATCAATAAACACCAAATCAAACGAAATATCTAGATTAGGTATAATATCTATTGCGCTTCCTGTATGCTGAATAATCTGATGGCCATAATCAGATTTATCAAAATACTTTCGTTGAAAATCATGAAGTTCTTCATTTATGTCAATAGTATGAATAACTCCATCACCTTGCAATCCTTCGGCTAAGCATAAGGTAGCATAGCCTGTAAATGTTCCTAATTCTAAAATAGATTTAGGATTTACAAGTTTAGAAATCATACTCAGCACTCTACCTTGGTAAGGACCACTGAGCATGATAGGTTGCAAAATTTTTTGATAAGTTTCCCGAGTTAATTGCTGTAATAACTCAGGCTCTTGCTCAGAATGTGAAACAACGTAATTGTCTAAAGCTTCTGGCAAAAAATACATGTCAAAAATTTAAAGTTGGATAGTTATTCTGCTTTTTGTTCTTCAGGAAGTTCTAATTCAACCTCTTCAGTCTCAGGTTTACCTAAAAAGAATAAAACAGCTCCCACTACTACTAAGCCTATTTTTATGGCCCAAGCCACACCTTCTCCCCATTCATAAATCCACATTAAAATACTTGGAACTCTATCAAAAAAGTTTAACACAATTGCAAAAAGACCAAAAAAGATCATGTAACCTCCGATTTTTCTCATAATATATAGTTGATGATTAGAATTTAAATATAGACAAAAATTTGAAAATTGTAATTCTAAGAAGTAATTCTGGCTATAAGATCTTTTTTTGCCTGTTCATCATCACCACACAACCACTGTACAACATTATCTTCCCAAATGGCATCACGTTCAGATTCATTTATAATTTTTCGTTCTATAGCTAAATCTAAAATTTTACCTGGATACGAAGATTGTTTAGCACTTTCCATTTCGCCTAGCGGATAAGGATCATCTAATCCCATTATAACCTGTTTTGAGGTCTGATTCTTTATCAGCAATTCTAAAGAACCTGTATCATGTACTAAAGTATCAAAAAAGATATTTTTATGACCTACCGCTTTGCGTGGATGCTTTTTACCTTCAAATAAATCTGGTCTTCCATCAAACCCTTGAATACGACGACCAAGATTAATCTGTGCTAACTGTCCGCCATGAGCAAAACAAATTCGCATATTAGGATACTTTTCGTAGTAACCATTTAAGGTTAAAAAATGATAAGCATCAGCACATTGTGCCAGCATCCAAATTAAGTGAAAACGCCATGACGTGTTTTCTAGCTTTATAAATTTTTCTCCATCATATGGGTGAATCTCAACAGCTAAATTATATTTATCGGCAAGCTCAAAAATAGGTTCGTTTTCTTCATCAAAAATACAACGCCATGTTCCAATAGTATCCATATAATGTGTTGGCAGACATAACAAGCGCATTCCTAAAACCTCAACACAACGTTCTATTTCCCAACAAGCACCACGAACAAATCCTGGATGCACCACAAAACCCGTTGTAAATTTACTCGGATGATCGTGTTGTATACGTGCATTAAAATCATTCTGAAATCGCAAGGCTTGCTTCATTTCCTCTAGACGCAAACCGTTACCATAGAGTTGCGACAAATTAAGAACAACAGCATGGTCAATTTTAAAATGCTCCATCCAGGCTAACTTTTCATTTAAGAAAAAACTAGAATCTGTAATAGGTCTGTTCCAATCTTTTTGAAGCATGAATTTTCGGTCTTTATCGACCCAAAAAATGCCTTTATCCTTCATAAACTCAGGAATCTCTTCTGGATAAGGAAGAAGGTGTGAGTGACCGTTTATTCTCAGTTTGCGTTTACTCATGTGTTTTGGGTATTACCAAACTTTAGTTTCGGTAATTATTGTGTGTTGGTTAGATATTCTTTGGCTTATTTCTTAAATGCTCCTTTTTTGACCATATTTTTATAACGGTCAAAAATGGCAGGCATATCTGTCTCTATATTATCTAGCATAAACTCTTCTTCATAAATCAAACTTGTATCCTCATCAGAGTACCATTGTAATTTATCCTTTACACCTTCTGGTCTTGGATATTCTATAACCAAACCAACTGTATTTGCACTTCGCTGCGGAGAATGTGGCACTTTGGGTGGCAAGACAAAAATTTCACCTTCTCTTATGTGAATATCCTTTGATTCACCATCTTCAATCACTTTTAAAACCATATCACCTTCAATTTGATAGAAAAACTCAGGTGTTTCATTATAGTGATAATCTTGTCTATCATTTGGTCCACCAACGACCATAACAATAACATCGGCATCTTTCCAAACCACTTTATTACCTACCGGTGGCTTAAGTAAATGACGGTTTTCTTCAATCCATGCTTTAAAATTAATAGGAGGAAATAATTTGCTCATTGTATACTATTTTGGGCGTTACCCTATCGGGTCAGGCTTTACGCTATATCTTTTTTACTTGTTTTCGATACATTTTGCTCATTTTTCGCAAAACACTCAAACTGACGTAAAAAAGGATGTCGCTGCAATCCTTAACGCAGATTCATCAATTCAATAAAATTAAGAATAATATTTTTGAAATATTAGGCTTATAAACTTTTTGTTCTACCACCATCAACCGGAAGGTTAATTCCGTTAATATAACTTGCCATTTCACTTGCTAAAAAGGTGATTGCTGCAGCTAATTCTTCTGGTTTTGCAAATCGTTTTGCTGGAACAGCGCTTTTCATGGCGTTAGCAGATTCTTCTTCTGTCTTGCCTGTTTTAGCACTTTTGTTTTTAATGATTTCGGTTAAACGTTCTGTTCCAGTTGCACCAGGTAATACATTGTTTACAGTAATGCCAAATTGTCCAAGCTCGTTAGCCAAGGTTTTGCTCCAGTTGGCTACAGCACCACGAATAGTATTGCTTACACCAAGTCCGTCTAAAGGTTGTTTTACAGATGTCGAAATGACATTAACAATACGTCCATATTCTTCAGCCTTCATAAACGGAACAACAGCTTGTACCAATACATGATTACATTTTAAATGCTGTGTAAAAGCGCTTTCGAATTCTTCAATTTTCGCATCAAAAACTGGTCCACCAGCTGGTCCACCTGTGTTGTTTACCAACACATGAAATCCGTGATTGTTTTTAATATAGCTTTCAACTTTTTCTTTTAATTCCATCGGATTAGAAAAATCGGCTACGATATAAGCATGATTTCTGTGTTTTGGTAGTTCAGCTAAAACAGCTTTTAGCTTGTCTTCGTTTCTTGCTACCAGTGTGATATTTGCACCTTCTTCAGCTAAAGCTAAAGCAGTTGCTTTACCAATACCTGCTGTGCTACCACAAACTAGTGCGTATTTGTTGTTTAGTTTTAAGTCCATAATAACTTCCTGCGTAGGCAGGAATCTTTTTAGTTTATATTGTTAAATGAGATTCCTGCGAAAGCAGGAATCTCATTAATACTTTATACATACATTCTTAGCCTCAGTAAAAAAGCGTAAAGCTTCAAAACCACCTTCGCGACCAACTCCGCTTGCTTTAACGCCGCCAAAAGGTGTACGTAAATCGCGCATCATCCAAGTGTTTACCCAAACAATACCTGCTTGTAATTGGTTGCTCATTCGCATTGTGCGTTTTAGATTGTTAGTCCAAAGCGTTGCTGATAATCCGTATTTTACTTTGTTAGCCATTTCTAACACGTCCTCTTCAGTTTTAAAAGGCATAATGGTGACTACTGGTCCAAAAATTTCTTCTTGATTCACGCGACAATCATCTGTTTTAACTTCGATAACTGTTGGTTGTAAATAGTAACCGTTTTCGTAGCCTTCAACAGTAACTTCGTCTCCGCCACTTAAAACAGTTGCGCCTTCTTCTTTAGCAATTTTGATGTAGCTTTTGACCTTTTCAAGATGCGGTTTTGAAACCAAAGCACCAATATTAGTATCTGTTTCAGAAGGATGACCAACCTTTAAATCTTTTACTTTTTTTACAAAGTCAGCTTTAAATTTGTCATAAATAGTTTCCTCTACAAAAATTCGGCTTCCGCATAAACAAATCTGACCTTGATTAGCAAACGACGAACGTACCGTTGTGTTTAACATATCGTCATAATCGCAATCGGCAAAGATGATGTTTGGGTTTTTTCCGCCTAATTCTAGAGACAACTTTTTAAACATTGGTGCTGCAACTTTGGCAATATGTGCGCCTGTTGCTGTTCCTCCAGTAAAGCTAATGGCTTTGATATTTGGATGTTCTACAATAGCTTGACCAGTCGTAGTACCTAAACCATGAACAATATTTAAAACGCCTTTAGGTAAACCTGCTTCATTACAAATTTCACCCAACAAATACGCTGTCATAGGTGTGACTTCGCTTGGTTTGGCAACAACGCAATTACCTGCAGCGATTGCTGGTGCGATTTTCCAAGTGAAAAGATACAACGGTAAATTCCACGGACTAATGCAGCCTACAACACCAATAGGTTGTCGTAGTGTATAATTTACAGCGTTTTGACCAACGCTTTCGTGGCTTTCACTTGCAAATTGGGTAATGGCATTCCCAAAAAACCTGAAATTACTCGCTGCTCTTGGTATATCTACCATTTTGGCAAGACTTACAGGTTTTCCGTTATCCTTACTTTCGGCTTCAGTAAAACGGTCTAAATTGGCTTCTAATAATTCTGAAATTTTAATTAGAATTCTGCTACGTTCTTCTAAAGTAGTTTGACTCCAACTAGGAAAAGCAGATTTAGCAGCTTTAAAAGCTTGTTCTACATCGTCTTTTGATGAATTAGGTATTTGTCCATAGACTTCACCATTTGAAGGATTGTAATTGTCGATCCACTGATTAGAAATGGGAAGCGAGAAATCTCCGTTTATGTAGTTTTTAATTTTCAAGGTTGAGGGTGTAAGGAATCTATTTGTTTTAGGTTATAATCAAACATTTCTGTAAGCTCTTTTTCGTACCAATAAAGATCACTCATTGTCATGCCAACTGAAGCCATGATTTTATTGAATTGGGTAAAATCTGAAAAATCTGAATTAAAGAAAATCTGCGTGGATTGACTTGTAAACTCATTATAGCTATCTTGGTAGGTGTATAAGGCATTTAAAGACTTTAGTAATTCTGGATTGAATTCCTTACCAATGCCAGACTGTATGCTAGTCTGAAAAGCTGCATTTTGCAATCTAGGGGTTTGCATTCCTCTCCAAAAACTTAAAATTGAGTCGATATCTTCTTCTTTTTGGGGAGTTTCAATTATTCTTATTGTGTCTCTTACCATAATATGGTAATCTTTAACTCTATCTATACTTGCTTTGTTAATCAATATTTCATCCTTTAACATATTGATGGATGTTGTAACTGTCTTCGACGTTTTCTTTTCTTCATTTTTATTTTGAAGATAAAGTGCCAACAAGATACCAATCACAATTAGTGCTATTTCGCCAATAGCGTAGAGTACATAACTGAGAAAACTCTTTTTCTTAAACATGTCCTTCCTTATTTTCCGGAATAAGTTAATCATTTTTAAGATTTCTTATAAGCCATCACCTTAATCTCAACCAACAAATCAGGATGTGGAAGTTGGTGTACAGCAACTGTTGTTCTGGTTGGTCCAGTTTCTTTTTCAAAAAACTCGGCGTATGCTTTGTTGTAACCTGCAAAATCGTTCATGTTTACTAAAAAGGTAGTTACATCAACCACGTCTTTCAAGCTGGCACCAACGGTTTGTAAATTCTTATCGATGTTTTTTAAAACTTCTCTGGTTTGAACTTCAATATCTAATTTTTTGGTATTCATTTCGTCAATGAGTTCTACACCAGCAATAGTATTGTCTGCGCGTCTTGAACTCGTTCCTGATACGAAAATGAAATCGCCGACCACTTTTACATGTGGATATGCGCCTCTTGGTGTTACTTTAGTTCCTGCGGAAGCAGGAACCTCATTTTTATTTTCACTCATGTTTTTTTAATTTATGAGATTCCTGCTTTCACAGGAATTTAGTGATGCATCGTTTTTGCAACGTTGTCATCATCTATAATATCGTTAGTTTTTTCTTGTACTTTATGTAAAGCCTTTTCTAATTGCTCATTAGTCATATCTGCTGATATCGATATCTCGTTATCTGCAATCATGTTTAAAATGGCTTTGTCTTGCGCACGACCTTTGGTCATAGCTTCATGATAGCCAATATTTTCATTGAATGTGACCATCGAATATTTTGAAAAATAGTGCTCTGGGAAATGTTTTTCTAATTGCATTTCTAGCTGGCGCTTTGTTTTGAACATTGGATTAGCAACATGATCTCGCATTTCGTAATAGTTCTCTTCTGCTAATTCGCCAATAGCATCTGCATCTGCTTTTCTAACCGACTGGTAGGTTTTAAAAATGGTTTCCCAATCTCCTTCATGTTTGTCAATTATGCTATCTAGAACTGCAACATCTTCAAAAGACGCATTCATCCCTTGACCATAAAACGGAACTACTGCGTGTGCCGCATCACCTAAAATTAAGGTGTTGCCTTTATGATACCAAGGTGAACATTTTATAGTGCCTAAAGCACCTGTTGGATTGTTTGCAAATTCTTCAGCAATATTTGGTATTAGTTCCAATGCATCAGGAAATTGCGCTTGGAAAAAGGCTTTTATGTTGTCTTCTGTATCTAAATCTTTGAAATTATACTTGCCTTCTTCGTGACCTAAAAACAACGTCACCGTAAAACTTCCGTCTAAATTAGGTAAAGCGATAAGCATATATTCGCCTCTTGGCCAAATGTGTAAATAGTCTTTACTGATTTGATGGCTTCCGTCTTTGGCTGCAGGAATTTCTAATTCTTTATATCCATGCGTTAGGAAGTTTTGAGAAAAACTAAACAAGAATTTACGTTGTAAAAAGTAGCTTTTTCTTAATTCTGAACCTGCGCCATCAGTACCAAAAATAACGTCTGCAGTGACGTTAAAAGCTTCATTTGTATTACGATTTTTAAAATGAACGGTATTGGTATCTAAATCTACCGTTTCACATTCGGTATTAAAATGAATGGTTAGATTGTCGTATGTATCGGCTTCGGTTAATAACATGCCGTTTAAATCACCTCTTGAAATTGAGTTGATGTATTCGTTATCACGACCAGAATAGTTGGATGCAAAGGTATTACCTTCGGTATCATGCATTAGTCTACCTTTCATTGGGATACAAATCTCACGCGCTTTATCTTCAACATTAGCTAAACGCAAGGCTTTGAATCCGCGATCTGATAAGGCAAGGTTAATAGAACGACCTGCAGAAATGTCTGTTGTACGTAAATCTGGTCTGCTTTCGTAAACATTGACATTATAGCCTCTTTGTGCTAAACGTAGTGCTAAAAGTGAACCACATAAACCTGCGCCAATGATTAATATGTTTTCTTTTTGTTTCATTATGTTAGTGGTCTGGTCGAGCGCAGTCGAGACCTTTTTTTGACCTCTCGACTGCGCTCGAGGTGACTGTTTAATTTAAAATTTCTTTCAACTTTTCTACCATTTTATACACATCTTCAAACGAGTTGTAAAGTGGAACAGGTGCACAGCGTATAACATCAGGTTCGCGCCAATCACTTATAACACCTGATTCAGTAAGTTTTTGGTGCAGCGACTTATCTGCATTTAAAACTTGAATTGAAAGCTGACAACCTCTTTCTTCAGGATTTGATGGTGTAATAATTCTTATAACATCCTCACCTAATTGCTTCAACAAAAACTCAAAATAACCTGTCAATTTCTTAGATTTTTCTGTAAGTTTATCTATACCTACTTCGTTAAACATATCTAAAGACGCTTTTATTGCTGCCATTGATAAAATTGGCGGATTACTCAATTGCCATCCTTCAGCACCAGGCAATACATCAAACTCATGACGCATATTAAAACGTGTTTTTTTATTATGGCTCCACCAGCCTGTAAAGCGGTTTAAGCTTTTATCATAAGCATGTCGTTCATGTACAAAACAACCTGATAAACTTCCTGGTCCAGAATTCAAATATTTGTAGGTACACCATACCGCAAAGTCAGCACCTGAATTATGCAAATCTAATTTTACATTTCCAGCACCATGCGCACAATCGAAACCAACCATGCAACCATAACTATGACCTAATTTGGTAATTCGTTTTAAATCGAAAAATTGCCCTGTGTAATAGTTAACACCACCAATCATTATCAGTGCTATTTCATCTCCATGAGTTTCAAGAATTTGTTCTAAATCCTCATAGTTAAGCAACTCTTCACCTGCTCTTGGCTTCCATAACAATAATCCTTCCTTATCATCGAAACCATGATGACGCAATTGTGACTCTACTGCGTATTTATCAGATGGAAATGCATCACTTTCTATTAAAATTTTATAACGCTCTTTTGTTGGCTTGTAAAAAGACGCCATCATAAAATGAAGGTTTGCAGTTAATGAGTTCATTGTAACTACTTCAATAGGTTTTGCACCTACTAATTTTGCTGAAGCTTCAGTTAAAAACTCATGATAAGGCATCCATGGATTTTTTGCATGCGTATGGCCTTCAACTCCTAGATTTGCCCAATCATTAAGTTCTTGATTTATATAATCTTTTGTAGATTTTGGTTGTAAGCCAAGTGAGTTACCACACAGATATATGAGTTCATTTCCGTCGTTGTCTTTTGGAATATGAAATTGCTTTCTGTATTGAGATAATTCGTCTGTTTCGTCTTGTTGCCTAGCGTAATCAAGACCAAGTTTGTAGTCGGACAATGTATGCTTTATTTTTCAGTTTGTAACAAAAATAAGGATTTAAAAAGCATAAAAAAAGCGCCTTGAAACAAAGCGCTCCTGAATATATATAGACGCCAGATGGCGGAAAATGTAAGCTATACGTTTTAAGTCTAAATAACCCACGTGAAACTTACATTATAGATTACAAAAGTAATGCCAAAAATTTAAATTTCATTTATTCTAGCAATATGCTAACATCTGCGAAATTTAAGTTCCAATTGCCATTATCTTTTTTATGATCTATTGCTATTTTAATACCATTAAAATCTTTATAGTTTTCAAATGTATTAGTTAATGTTGGTTCTGGTGAATTTCCTTGTCTATACGTCCATTCTCTAATTAAATAATCCTCATCATAATATATATCGTAAGCATCACCAGGCGTGTAACCGCCTTCATTAGGATAGGTGATGCAAATCATATCCAATTGTTCTTTATTAATTGGTGATTCTACTTTTTTAGGCTCAGAAATGGTTGCAGACCTATCCCAAACTAACTGAAATGGCACTAAAAGCCAATACTTATCATTTATAAAGGCTTTATCTGCATTGGCTGGCACACTATCTAAGTTACGTCTTGAGTATTTAACCTCTTGCGTTCCAGCTTTCATATAAACACTATCGTTTTTTGGAAACCAAACCCAAGAACGACCACTACCTTTTATAGTGTCTCTATCTACTTTAAAGGTAAATGTTACTTTCTCAACATTCTTCCAATTCTTATAACCGTGAGCATTAGCAATTTTTTCAGCAATACTAAATTCTATTACTTCTTCTTCAGTAGCGGTTTCTTTTTTTTCGGATTTACATGAAAAAACTAATAACAAACAAAACAGACTTAGACAAAAAGATTTCATATTAAAAAGTTATTTTAATTTTAGATACAAATTTAAAGCCCATCCCAACCTTCACAAAGGGAAGGAACAAAAAGTTATTAAAAATGGAAGACACCAATAAATACTTTGACACTAATAGAGACACATGGAATAAGAAAGTAGAGATACATGCGCAAAGCGAAATGTATAATATGGATGTATTTAAAGCTGGAAAAACCTCTTTAATGCCTTATGAACTGGAAGCCTTAGGTGATGTCAAAGACAAATCATTATTGCACTTGCAATGCCATTTTGGTCAAGACACCCTAAGCTGGCAACGTATGGGAGCGAAATGTGTTGGTGTAGATTTAAGTGATGAAGGTATAAAACTTGCCAAGCAGCTTAATAACGAATTGCAGCTTGATGCTAAGTTTGTTTGTTGTAATGTTTTGGATACTTCAAAACACATTAATAAAACGTTTGATATTGTGTACACGAGTTACGGTGTTATTGGGTGGTTGCCAGATTTAAAACCTTGGGCTAAGATGATTGCTGAACGTTTAAAAACTGACGGTACATTTTATATGGTAGAGTTTCATCCTATTCTTTGGATGTTTGATTATGTGGATGGTAAACCAAAAATGAAATACCATTACAGCCAAGATGAAGTAATTTATGAAGAATATGAAGGTACGTATGCTAACCAATCTTCTAAAATGGTGAGTAAGGAATATGGCTGGAATCACGGATTGAGTGAAGTCGTAAATGCACTTATTGAGGCTGGTTTACAGATAGAATATCTTAATGAGCATGATGAGAGCCCTTATGATGTTTTTCCTGATTTAATAAAAACGGAATCTAGAATGTATAAGATAAAAAATCAATTGTTTCCTATGATTTTTGAGATTAAGGCTACTAAAAATAATTAGTTCTACTTCTCCAATATAAAAGATTGATTTATTAGAGTTTTGAAAGTTTTATACTTGACTTTTACTCAGTATTCATAATCTTTTCAAGTTTTTCATACAGTTTTAAAACTTCCTTTTTTGAAAGCCCTTTTTGTCTATGGTTAATTCTAATAGTTTTCGAATTAATTTTTATTTCAAATTTCGGTTCTTCAATATATTCACCTGAAAGTGCTGATAATTGGGTGTTTGAAATATCACAATCATAAACAATTGGTCTTTTGAAGTATTGTTTTTCGACTATTTTAAATCTTGAATTATCAACATCTATTGAAATAGAAATAAGATGTTTTTGTATTAAAAATCTATAGGTCCAAAAAATAAGCAATCCTAAAGCTAATATTAAAAAGAACTTAAAGTCCATCCAATGAATGCCCCAAATTTTCGGAATTGAAAAGATTGCATATATCAAAACTAAAGCTAAAATATTTGAAAAAAGATTCCAGAGTAAATCACGCCAATCATTAAAATCTGCTTTATTTTCAAATATTACTTTATTCATGTATTTATTACAAATAACAAGTAACTAAATTAATGCTTTTCGTCGTCTTTTAACAGCTCTGAAAATTTAGCTTTAAAACGATTTAACCTAGGAATAGAAACTGCTTTTACGTATCTATGGTTTGGATTACGCTTTACAAAGTCTTGGTGATAATCAGACACTTTATAAAACTTTTGAAAAGGATAAACTTCGGCAGCAATTTTAGCATCGAGTTGTTTTGCCAGTGCCGCTTTTTTATCTTCTATAATTTTCTTTTGTTCATCATTTTGATAGAAGATAATTGATCGATATTGTGGTCCATGGTCATTTTCTTGCCCATTAACTTGGGTAGGATTTTGTGAACCAAAATATATATCTACCAAGGTTGAAAAACTCACCACTTCTGGATCATAAATCACCTCAACAGCTTCTGCATGTCCTGTTGTACCAGAATGGCTTTTCTCATAAGTAATGTCATCTGTATGTCCTCCGGAAAAACCACTAATAACTTCATCTACACCTTTTACACTTTCGTAAATCGCTTCTACGCACCAAAAACAACCACTTGCAAAGTAGGCCTTTGCTTTCCCATCTTCCATTGGAACCTCTACAGGTTCTGCGTTGATGATTTCTTGTTGTTTAGAATTAGATTGCGCCTGATTGTGGCAACTAAAGCATAGACTTATGCTTAAAACGATGAGTAACTTTTTCATGACTTTCTTTTTTCTTTTTCTATAGACGTATAAAAATACAATTCCTTAAAAAGAAATCTTTTAAAGTTTTATTAAATAAAAAAAGCCCTCACAATTTGTGAGGACTTTTTATTATTGTTTAATGGTAATTACTTTGCTAGTTTAGCAAATAACTTATCCATTTTTTCTTTTTCTTCTTCTGCCAAAGCAGCATCTACCAAAATACGACCACTGTGCTCATCAGTGATTACCTTTTTTCGAGAAGCAATTTCTACTTGTACTTGTGGCGGAATAGTAAAGAAAGAACCACCAGATGCACCACGCTCTATTGGCACAACAGCTAAACCATTCTTTACATTATTTCTAATTCTTAGATAGGCTTTTACTAAACGCTCATCTATTTTCTTTTGAAACTCTTCAGATTTTCCTAAAAGTGCTTCTTCTTCTTTCTCAGTTTCCTTTAAAATTTCATTTAATTCACCTTTTTTGTGCTTAAGGTGCTCTTTACGATCTTTTAAACGGTCTTTAGTTTCAGAAATAACTTCTTTTTTCTGCTCTATTTGAGCCTTAAATTCTTTGATATGCTTTTCAGCCAATTGAATTTCTAATTCTTGAAATTCAATCTCTTTTGTTAATGAATTGTATTCTCTGTTATTTCTAACATTATTTTGTTGCTCGCTATATTTTTTGATTAAAGCTTTAGCTTCTTCGATTAAATTTTTCTTTCCTTTAATCTCATCATCAATAACAGCAAGGCTATCATTTAATTTCTCTAGTCTGGTATTTAACCCTTCAACCTCATCTTCTAAATCTCTTACTTCTAAAGGAAGTTCACCTCTAACATTTCTTATTTCGTCTACTCTAGAGTCAATTAACTGTAAATCATAAAGCGCTCTTAAACGCTCTTCTACAGTAGCTTCAGCTTTTTTCGCCATAATTATAAATACTTTACCGGATTTGTATTTGTCTTTGATAAAACGACTGCAAAATTAGTAATTTTTTTCGAGAGATAGTCTACTAAAAATGATTTTGTGAACTGTTCGCTCTCATAATGACCAATATCTGCTAATAAAATACTGTTTTCTGCACTAAAAAAGTCATGATACTTAAGATCTGCTGTTACTAATAAGTCTGCACCAGATGCTTTAGCAGCTCCAATAGCAAAACTTCCAGAACCACCTAAAACAGCAATCTTTTTTATTGGCTTTTTGAGAAGTTTTGAATGTCTAACACATTCAGTGTTCATTTTTTGCTTTACGTATTTTAAGCAGTCTAACTCTTCCATCTCTTGTGCCAACTCACCTATCATTCCCATACCAATATATTGATTAGTATTATCTAAAGTTGTGATTTCGTAAGCCACTTCTTCATAAGGATGCGCATTAAAAAGGGCTTTTAAAACTTTAGATTCTAGATGCTTTGCAAACACAACTGAAATTAATGTTTCATTTTCGGTATGCAACTCACCTTGTTTTCCTAGAGTTGGATTCGACTCTTCATTTCCTCTATAAGTTCCTTTGCCTTCAAGATTAAAACTACAAGAATCATAATTACCTATGTTACCAGCACCAGCATCAAATAATGCTGTTCTTAATGCTTCAGCATTTTCGTTTGGCACATAGGTTTGTAACTTTTTGAGTGTGCCAGACTGTGGCATTAAAATCTTTTTATTTTGTAATTGCAACTGATTACAGATTATAGAATTAACACCTTGAAATGCATTATCTAAAGCTGTATGTATTGAAAAAATTGCAATATTATGCTGAATTGCTTTTATAACAACACGCTCTACATAGGTTTTTCCCGTTAACTTTTTTAAGCCTTTAAAAATGATAGGATGAAAACTTACAATAAGATTACAGTTGTTTTCTATGGCTTCATCTACAACAGCTTCAAGCGTATCTAAGGTTACCAAAACACCTGTAACTGTTTGAGTTTTATCACCTACCAAAAGGCCTACATTATCAAAATCTTCGGCATAGTTTAAAGGTGCCAACTCGTGTAAATGATTTATTACGTCTTGTACTAGCATAAGCGTATATTTGTTTCAAAAATAATATAATTTAGTGCTTGTGAAATTTCTACGCATCATATTGTTTCCTGTTGTGCCAATTTACTACTTAGTAACCTGGTTAAGAAATTGGTTATACGATAAAGGTATTAAGTCTTCAAAATCGTATGACATTCCAATTATTTGTGTTGGAAATCTTAGTACTGGTGGCACAGGAAAAACACCAATGATAGAATATTTGATTCGATTACTAAAAGATGAAAAATCTATCGCAACACTTAGCAGAGGCTACAAACGTATAACTGAAGGTTATGAGTTAGCAGACCAAAGCGCTACTGCAGATACCATTGGTGATGAACCTTTTCAATTCTTCAGAAAATTTAAGGATATAAAGGTTGCTGTTGATGGTAATCGCCAAAATGGTATTGCGCAATTGCTAGAGTTAGAGGATAAACCTGAAGTTATTTTACTAGACGACGCCTACCAACATAGAAAAGTTAAAGCTGGCTTTAATATTTTGCTCACTGCATATTACAATCTCTATAGCAATGATATTGTTTTGCCTACTGGTAACTTACGAGAACCTAGATCTGGTGCCAAAAGAGCTGATATTATTGTTGTAACAAAATGTCCTGAAGCTATTTCTGAGAGTGAAAAAAACAAAATATCTAATGGGTTAAAGATTAAACCACATCAACAATTAGTATTTAGTTCTATAAGCTATGCTGAAAAAGTTGTTTCTACACATTCTGAAATGGCATTACAATCTTTACCTAAATTTACACTTGTAACTGGTATTGCTAATGCAAAACCTTTGGTTGACTTTTTAAAATCTAAGAAGTTAAATTTTGATCATTTGGAATTTCCTGATCATTATAGCTTCCGAATAAATGATATTGAAGAGTTGGCAAAAAAGGAACTGATTATTACAACGGAAAAAGATTTTGTACGATTAGCGGATAATGAAAGTTTAGAATCTAAATTATTCTATCTTCCGATTGAAATAACTTTGGATAAAAAAGATGTTTTTGATAGTGCAATTAAATCTTTTGTAGGTTAAAAGAAACTAGATACTACTTCTTTACCTGAAAGCACATCGTATAACTTACCTTCAAAATCTTCTTGCTTGAATGGCTTAGAGATGATATCATTAAATCCGGCTTCACCAAACTCGTGCATCTTATCTTCTAACGTTACAGCTGTAAGTGCAAAAATCACCAAGTCTTTATTAAAAGTTCTAATAATCTTAGTAGCTTCTAAACCACTAATACCTGGCATATGAATATCCATTAAAACAACATTATAATCTGTTGATTTAACTTGTTCTACGGCAGCTTCACCATTATCTACCACATCACAATAAAGCCCCATTTTGTTGAGAATCTTTTTGGTAATCATCTGGTTGATTTTATTGTCCTCGACAATTAAAATCTTCACTTCGCTTAGATCCAAATCTTCCATCTTATTTGATTGTTTAGTTTCTTCTACCGTTGGTGTATTAACTGTCTCAGCCTTCTCTAGAGGAATCTCAAAGAAGAATGTTGTGCCTTTTCCAAGTTCACTCTTCAAATAAATTTTTCCTTTAAGAATTTTGATAAGTCCTTTTACAATAGATAAACCAAGACCTGTACCGCCATACTTACGGTTAATCTGCACGGAGCCTTGGGAGAAGCTCTCAAACATCTGGTCTTGTTTTTCTTTTGTAATACCAATACCATTATCTTCAATTTCAAAACGTAAGGTGTACTTATTGTCCTTTTGATCAATTTTGTACGCCCTTACCCAGATGTCTCCATCTTTTGTGAATTTAATGGCATTTCCAAGTAGGTTAATTAAGATTTGGGAAATCTTTAGCTGGTCACCATTGTAAGTTTCTGGCAAACCATCTTCATAGTTGAAATGTAATTTAGTGCCATTATCCTTAGCTGAATTATCTAAGGCAGACATTACATTTTCTATTTTATTTTTAAGGTTGAAAATCTCAGGGTCTAACTCAACTTTATTTGCTTCAATTTTATTTATTTGAAGAATATCATTAATAAACGTCAATAGGTAATCTCCTGAAAATTTTAATGATTTTAAATGTGGTATTTGATGCTCTTTCGGATTTTCATCCAACAACATATTGGTCAACCCTGTAACAGCATAAAGAGGTGTTCTCAACTCATGTGTTACGGTAGATAAAAAGTTAGCTTTTGTTTTTGAGGCTAGCTCAGCTTTTTCTTTAGCAACAATAAGTTCATCATTTTTTTTGTGAAGCATATTGTTAGTCTTCAACCTAATATTATTGTTTTTATACAAGGACAAGGTTAAAAGTGAAAGAATTGTAATTAAAGCAATACTTAAGATTGTTGTTATTCTTGTAAAATTGCTCTCTGCGCTTACTTCATCTATTTGTTGCAAAAGCTGCTCATTTTGAGCATCCTTATACTTATTGATGAATTGACTGGAAATTCCTGGAGCCAAATTTTCGCGTTTAACATCTAATATAGAATCCGAAAGACGTATATGCTGGGTAATATTTTCTAATGAACTTTTATAGTCACCTCTTTTTTTATGTATATCACTTAAAGTTAAATAAGCTTCATTTGTATTTTCTACGACATTATAAGCTTTTGCAATTGAGAGTCCTTCCTCTACCTGAGATAAAGCTAAATCAGTATTATCTAGTGCACTTGACACTTTTCCAGATTGAATTAAAGCACTACTTAAAACTCGTCTTTGTTCATATTTCTTAGAAATAATAATCGTTTTATCGAGCTGTGTTTTAGCTTCTTCGTATCTACCTAATGCTATGAAGGCTTTTGCCTCATTCAACGTTACTTCTGATATATATTCCTCTAAATCTTCTTGCTCAAATAAGTTTCGAGCTGATTTGTAATAATCTAAGGCAAGTTCATACTTCTCGTTAGTACTATGGACTACTCCTTGAATATTATAACTAACCGCAAGATTTCCATCGTCGTTATTTTCGCGTTGCAATTGTATTGCTTTTCCTAACGCTACATTAGCTTTGTCGGTTTCACCTACTAGGTAACGCACTTTAGCTATTTTGGTAAGAGTTGTTCCTTGACTTATTTTATCGTCAATGGTTTTCGCTATCTCTAAAGCTTTATCAAGATTATTTAAAGCATTGTAATAATCACCTCTATCGCTTTCTAATTTTGCTTGATTAATACGTTCTTGTAAGCGTATAGATAGCATATCTGGATCTTCCACAACAGCTTGTTGCGCGAAAATCAGACTAGAAAAACATGCTAAAAAAACAAATATGTGATATTTGATTCGGGACATTTCAGCTCTATTTAATAGAACAAATATAATTATTTATTCGACAAAAGTGCTTTTTTATCCGATAAATTGCAAATTAAATCTAAAATTCTTGAACTGTACCCTGTTTCATTATCGTACCAGCCCACTATTTTCACCATGTTTCCAATAACTGAAGTCATCTGAGAATCGAAGATGCAAGAATGTGAATTGCCTACAATATCTATAGAAACTATTGGATCTTCTGTATATTCTAAAATATTCTTCAAAGGCCCTTTTGAAGCTTTCTTAAATATAGAATTTACTTCTTCTATAGTAGTATCGCTTTCTACGTTTATAGTTATATCGGTTAATGATCCGTTGGCAACAGGAACTCTTATACCGCAACCACCAATAACATTAGACAAATCAGGAAAAATTTTAGTTAGTGCCTTTGCAGCACCTGTAGTTGTTGGCACAATAGATTGGCCTGCTGCTCTTGCACGTCTTAAGTCTCTATGTGGTTGATCATGTAGACTTTGATCGGTAGTATATGAGTGAACAGTTGTAATGTAAGCTTGTTTAATACCAAAATGCTCCCTTATTAAAGCTATCATTGGTGCAGCATTATTAGTAGTACAAGACGCATTGGATATTATTAGCTCTGAACCATCAATACTATCATCATTAACACCAAGTACGATAGTTTTGATATCGTCATCTACTGGTGGCACAGATAGTATAACCTGCTTTGCTCCATTAGTAATATGATATTGAAGTTCTGATTGAGTTTTGAATTTACCAGTAGATTCAATAACTATATCTGGCTGAACTGTTTTCCAATTGATTAATTTTGGATGCTTTTCATTGAATAAGGGAATTGAAACCCCTTCTACAATGATATTATTGGTATCAAAAGAAACATCATTATGAAGCACACCATGTATACTATCATACTTAAGAAGGTGACTCAACGTTTTGGCATCTGCTAAATCATTTATAGCAATAATTTCAATTTTAGGATTATTTAGCGCTAATCTATACACTCGTCGGCCTATTCTACCGAATCCATTTATAGCAACCCTAATCATTAATTGATATGTTTCTGAGCCTTGTAGGAAGATCTTACTAACGCACTACTTTCAACATGTCTAAACCCAAGTTCTAAACCTACTGCTTTATACTCATCAAATTCATCTGGATTTATAAAACGTTGTACAGGCAGATGCTTTTTAGTTGGCTGAAGATACTGACCAATAGTAACAACATCAACATCGTTTTCTCTGAGGTCGTGAAGTGTTTCAATAACTTCTTCTCTTGTTTCTCCTAAGCCCAGCATTATTCCAGACTTAGTTCTACGTTGTCCTTGTTGTTTTAGATATTTTAAAACACCCATACTACGATCATATTTTGCCTGTATACGTACTTCTCTTGTTAGACGACGTACTGTTTCAATATTATGAGACACAACTTCTGGAGCTACTTCGACAATTCTATCGATATGTCTCTCTATACCTTGAAAATCTGGAATTAATGTTTCTAGAGTAGTTTCAGGATTCATTCGCCTAACAGCTTTTACTGTTTCCGCCCACATAATGCTTCCCATATCTTTAAGATCGTCTCTGTCAACACTTGTTAAAACAGCATGCTTTATTTGCATCAGTTTTATAGAACGCGCTACCTTTTCTGGCTCATCCCAATCAACAGTTTCTGGTCTTCCTGTCTTAACACCACAAAAACCGCAAGAACGTGTACAGACATTACCTAATATCATGAAAGTCGCCGTACCCTCTCCCCAACATTCTCCCATGTTTGGACAACTCCCAGATGTACAAATAGTATTTAATTTGTACTTATCTACTAAACTTCTTAGTTCTGTATATTTTTTACCTGTTGGTAATTTAACTCTTAACCATTTTGGTTTGCGTTCTGGTAATATATTTGAAGCTACTTTTGTTTCCATTCATTTTCTTCTTCTAGATAGCAAAGATACGAAGTAAATTATTAAAGAAGTGTTACAATAATCTTAGTATTCTACGTATTTGAGAAACAATAGAATTAAAAAATCCTACTCAAAATAATAATGAATAGGATTTTATCTATTTAATATTTTAGTGTTTATCCACCAAAGTCATCGAATCTGATATGTTCATCTGGAATACCAAAATCTTCACCCATTTTCTGAACAGCTTGGTTCATTAATGGTGGACCACAGAAGTACAATTCTATGTCTTCTGGTGCATCATGATGGTTAAGGTAATTATCTATTACACAATTATGAATAAATCCAACAAAACCATCACCTTCTTCGTCATTGATATCTTTTTTAACTTTCCAGTTATCTTCTTCTAACGGTTCAGAAAGCGCTAAATAGAATTTAAAGTTAGGGAAGTCTTTCTCTAATGCTCTAAAATGTTCTAAATAAAACAACTCTCTCTTAGAACGACCGCCATACCAATACGTTACTTTACGACCAGTTTTTAAGGTTTTAAATAAGTGGTATAGGTGAGATCGCATTGGAGCCATACCTGCACCACCACCAACGTAAAGCATTTCGCTCTCTGATTCGTTGATAAAGAATTCACCATAAGGACCAGAAATCACTACTTTATCTCCAGGTTTCTGAGCAAAAATGTATGATGATGCTACACCAGGATTTACATTCATCCATTGGTTCTTAGCACGATCCCATGGTGGAGTTGCAATACGTACGTTGAGCATAATCTCTCTTCCTTCTGCTGGGTAAGAAGCCATAGAATATGCACGCTCTACAGTTTCTGTATTTTTCATTACTAACGGCCAAAGACCAAATTTATCCCACTCAGCCTGAAACTTATCTGGAGTTTCGTGTTCTTCTGGGTGAGCTGTAATATCTATGTCTGAATATTTAACTTCACATGGTGGTATTTCAATCTGAATATAACCACCAGCCTTGTAGTTCATATCTTCAGGAATCTCAACAACAAATTCCTTAATAAAGGATGCAACGTTATAGTTACGAACAACTGTTGCTTCCCATTTTTTAATCCCAAATACTTCTTCAGGAATAGTAATTTCCATGTCTTGCTTTACTTTAACCTGACATGCTAAACGAGCTCCATGCTGTAATTCTTTTCTAGAAAAATGTGGTGTTTCTGTTGGTAACGCTTCACCACCACCTTCTAAAACGTGGCACTCGCACTGAATACAAGTTCCACCACCACCACAAGCAGATGGTAAGAAAATTTTATTATTACCTAATGTAGACAGTAAAGTTCCTCCTGAAGCTACTTCTATTTCTTTTTCACCATTTATTTTAATCTTTACAGGACCAGATGGTGATAATTTTTGTTTTACAAATAATAACAACGCTACTAATAATAATGTAACCAATAAAAAGGCTCCAACAGTTGCTACTACAGTTCCGATTGTACTTGCGGCTAATATCATCATGCTCATCAATTACTTGTTTATATTTTCTGCCAATTCTAAGTCAGACTCAGTTTTAGCATCTTGTTGTTTAACATCTTCTTCGATTACCTCGATTACAGCAGATTTGTCCTCAGTTTTACCTTCGTCATCACCTCCTGTCAACATTCCACCAAAGCTCATAAATCCAATTGCCATTAGACCAGTAATAATAAATGTAATACCTAAACCTCTTAACGCTGGTGGCACATTACTGTATCTAATCTTTTCACGTATAGCTGCAATGGCTAAGATTGCTAAGAACCAACCAATACCAGAACCTATTCCGTAATTAAGTGCTAAGCCTAATGTTGCTATTTCACGAGACTGCATAAATAAAGATCCTCCTAAAATTGCACAGTTTACAGCAATTAATGGTAAAAATATACCTAATGAGTTATATAAGGAAGGTGAAAATTTCTCTACTATAATCTCTACCAACTGCACCATAGTTGCAATGGTAGCGATAAACATAATGAACGATAAGAAACTTAAATCATAGCTTGCATACTCATCACCTAACCAAGACAAGGCGCCTGGTTGTAAAATATACTGATCTAATAACCAGTTTAAAGGTACTGTAATCGCTAATACGAATATTACAGCAGCACCAAGACCAACAGCTGTTGATACTTTTTTAGATACTGCTAGGTATGAACACATTCCTAAGAAAGTGGCAAATACCATATTATCTATAAAAATTGATTTGAAAAATAATTCTATATGTTCCATATTCTTTTTAGTATCGAGTTTTGAGTATTAGTATTGAGACATCTAAATTCTCGTTACTAGAATCTCATTACTACATTTAATCTTCTATTAATGCTTTGTTTCTTGTACGTTGTACCCAAATAATAATTCCAACTACAATTAGTGCCATTGGTGACAATAACATAAATCCGTTATTCTCATACCCTAAAGCATATAATCCAGTTTTTTCAATTGGGTCTCCTAATACAGGGAAACCTAATAAGGTACCTGACCCTAGTAGTTCTCTAAAGAACCCAACTATTATTAAGATGATTCCGTAACCCAATGCGTTTCCTATACCATCTAAAAAAGATCTCCATGGCCCATTACCTAAAGCAAATGCCTCAAAACGTCCCATAATAATACAGTTGGTAATAATTAATCCTACAAAGACCGAGAGTGTTTTACTTAACTCATAAGCAAAGGCTTTTAAAACCAAGTCTACTATAATTACAAGTGTAGCAACAACGATTAGCTGTACAATAATTCTAATTTTTGAAGGAATTATATTTCGCATTAAAGAGATAACTACGTTACCAACACCTAATACGAATAATACTGAGATAGACATCACAATTGATGCTTCTAACTCTGCAGTAATTGCAAGTGCAGAACAAATACCTAATACCTGAATAGTAATTGGGTTATTATCTGCTAATGGGTCTAATATTAATCTACTGTCTTTTCCCATGTTTATTACTTTTTTAAAGATTTAAAGTAAGGCACGTATAATTTAAGATCACTCTTAATCATTGCTGTTACACCATCACCAGTAATTGTTGCACCTGCAATGGCATCTACCTCATTGTCTGTTTTATCTTCGTTTTTTGGATCTGCATTTCCTTTTGCTACAGTTATTCCTTTAAATACTCCAGCTTCTGAAAGCAGGTGCTCACCATAAAAATCGTCCATAAAGAAACGTTGTTTTATGTTAGCACCAAGTCCAGGTGTTTCTCCTTTGTGGTCAAAGTAAGCACCTTGCACAACCATGTTTTCATCCATTGCTACATAACCCCAAATCGCATCCCATAATCCTTTACCGTAAATAGGTGCCACATAAACTTTTTTACCATCTTTATTACCTACAAAAAGTGGTAATTGTCTTGGCTCACCTGCTTTAGCATTAGATTTTTGTTTTTTAATATCGATAAGATAAGGTTCCTTTTGAAACTCATTTACATACTCTTCTCTTGATTGTGTCTTTACTAACTTTCCGTTAGCATCAACAGTTAAGACAAGTTGTTCTGTAATGTTCTTTTTGAATTCTTCTGGCGCAACATCTGTTGAAACAAATACTGCACTAGAACCTTCATTATTATTTACACCCATGGCATAAAGAATATTCTGTTGCTTTTCTAAACGTTCATTTTCTGCAATAGCAGGTCTTAAAGTAGATGCTAAATATGCTAACAATGCACCAACTATTACTACCATTCCGATAGCAAAGAATACTGTGTATGAATTTTTTTCTGTATTAACTGCCATGATTATGCTGTTTTAACTTTAACACGTTTCATTCTTCTCTTAACATTTCCTTGTACCACGTAGTGGTCAATTGTCGGTGCAAATACATTCATTAATAAAATTGCTAAGAACACACCTTCTGGATATGCTGGGTTGAATACACGTATCATTATAGAAATGAAACCGATTAAGAACCCGTAAATCCATTTTCCTTTATTGGTTTGTGCTGCAGTTACAGGATCTGTCGCCATATATACTGCACCAAATAAAATACTACCAATAATTAGATGTTGCCAGAACGGTACGCTCATTAAACCGTAAAATTTACTAGACTCACCTATCCAACCAGCATCTACAACACCGTTGAAAATTAAGCCCATTACTAAAGCACCAATAACTGTACTCAACATAATTCTCCAACTTCCTATCTTAGTGAAGATTAAGAACAAAGCACCTATGATGATTAAAAACTTTGAAGTTTCACCAACCGAGCCTGGTATTAATCCCCAAAACATATCCCAGTAATCAATACCTGCTAAAGAACTATTTTGAGCATATGCACCTAGTAAGGTTTCACCTGAAATTGCATCTAAATTTTGACCTGCTGCAATAGCTTGGTCTCTTTCTACAGCACCATGTACCCAAACTTTATCACCAGACATCCATGTTGGATATGCAAAGAATAAAAAGGCACGTATTGTTAATGCTGGATTAAGGATATTCATACCTGTACCTCCAAACACTTCCTTACCTATTACTACACCAAAAACAACTGCTACAGCTAACATCCATAGTGGAATATCAACAGGAACAATTAATGGCACTAACATACCTGTTACTAAGTAACCTTCTTCTACTTCGTGACCTTTGATGATAGCGAAGATAAATTCAACAGCCAAACCAACACCATAAGATACTATTACTAGTGGTAACACTTTCCATAGACCAATAATAAAGTTATCCCAAGTCCAGAAAGATGCACCTAAAAATCCATCTGCTGATTCTATTAATCCTTGTGCTAGATAGTGTTGGTAACCAGCATTAAACATACCAAATATTAAACATGGCACTAAAGCCATGATTACAGTATTCATAGTACGCTTAAGATCGTCTGCCGCTTTTATATGAGTACCATTGTGCGTGGTTTCATTTGGCATATATAAGAAGGTAAAAAGGGCATTAAATCCAGGAAGCCACTTTTTATCCTTATTCTTTTCTTTAAAATTGTGTAAATTTTGTTTTAAACCCATTATCCTATCTCTTTAAGCATTAAGTCTAATCCTTCTCTTATTATCTTCTGATGTGGTTGTTTAGACACACAAATGAATTCTGTTAGTGCAAAATCCTCTGGAGCAACCTCATACATACCAAGAGCTTCCATTTCATCTAAATCCTTATACATACATGCCTTTAAAATTTGCATTGGATAGATATCTAAAGGAAATACCTCTTCGTAACTTCCTGTTACCACAAATGCGCGATGCTCACCATTTGTATTGGTGTTAAGATCATACTTTTTCTTTGGGTTTAACCAAGAAAATGTCAACGCTCTAGACGTTGAAATCTTATTGAATACTGGCTTATTCCAACCGAAGAATTCATAGTCATCACCTTCAGGTATTACCGTAAGCACATTACTATAATAATCTAAAGCACCGTCTGGAGCGACTTTTTTTCCTGATAATACATTACCTGAAATGATTCTGTCGTTACCATCTTTATCTACGCCATTATCATAAACCATAGTTGCCACTTCAGAACCAATTTTTGTTCTAAAATATCTTGGCTTTTTAACAGAAGAACCTGCAAGAGCGACAATACGCTCTGCATTAAACTTTCCTGTTAATAATAATTCACCGATAATTACTAAATCTTGTGCGTTGACTGTCCAAACAACTTCACCTTTGTTTATTGGGTCTACTTTATTAATTAAAGTACCAACATTACCTGAAGGATGTGGACCAGAAACTTTATGAGTAGTTACATTATTTAAACCTGCTAATGGAGAATTAGAACTTCCTACAGCAACATGAACGCTACCATCAGTAAGTTTAGAAAGTGCAGTAACAGCAGCTTGTAATTCTGCTTCTTTGCCTGCTAAGGTATAATCTAAATCCGCAGCTAAAGGCGCACTGGCATAACCTGAAATGAAAATTCCTTTTGGCTTGCTATTAACATTTGCAACTACATCGTATGGACGTTGCTTTATAAAAGCCCAACATCCTGAAGCTAGTAAATGTGCTTTTAGTTTATCTGCATCAGCTGACATATCAAACTCACCATGGTCTACATAGACTTGTTCTTTGTCTGCAGTAATTTTTATTGCGTCTATACGACGTCTTGGACCACGCTGTACTTCAGTTATTTCGCCAGAAACAGGTGAAACAAACTTCATATCCTCCACATCTTTGTTGTAAAACAAAGTTTCACCTGCTTTTACACGTGTACCTTCTTTAGCAACAAGTTTTGGGATAATACTGTGGAAATCTTCTGGTCTGATATAATAGAAATTGCTAATGATAGCATTTTCGGTAGTTTTCTCGGCTTCGCCAACTAGTTTTATATCTAAACCTTTTTTAATTCTGATGTCTTTTGACATATAGTTAAAGATTAGTTATCTAAAAATCCGTGCAAATTTAAGAATTAAAGGGGAATTTATTTTCAATTTAACATCAACATTTTTATTTATAATCATTATAAATAACTCTTATGCATTGAGGCACAGATTTTGATTATCTTTATGCCATTGCACATTTACCACATGAATACAAAACAACTTTTCTACATTTTATGTTTACTTAGCATCCCAACAGTTCTATTTGCGCAAGCTGAAGAAGTTAGTCCTCCGGATTTTATTAAGACAATATCTTTTAAAAGTAACACCACACAAGGTCAGTTACCGGTTTTAAAATTAGGCGAACCCTTAGTTTTAGAATTTGATGCACTTAATGCCAATGAAGAAGACTTTTATTATGTGATTGAACATTTTAACTTTGATTGGACACCTTCAGTTCTTGCTAAGGCAGAATACATGAGAGGTTTAGACAACCAACGTATTTTAGAATATTATAACTCTTTTAATACTTACCAAGTGTATTCGCACTATAAATTACAAATACCTAATATTCAAACTAGAGCATTATTAAAGAGTGGCAACTACATGATCTCTATATATGATGAATATGATGAATTAATGTTCAGCAGAAAATTCATGATATACGAAGACTTGGTTAATGTTGGCGTAAGAGTAAAACGCTCTAGAGATGTAAAAGTTATTGAAGAAAAACAATCAGTTGATTTAACGATTTCTACTAGCAGCATCAATTTTAACAATCCTCTTGAGACTATTAAAACTGTAATCATTCAAAACAACAACCTCAACACTTCTATTTCAGATTTAAAACCACAATACACACTTGGTAACGAGCTGATATATCGTTACGACACTGAGTCTGCTTTTTGGGGAGGTAATGAGTTTTTATGGTTTGAAAATAAAGACGTAAGAATTTCTAACGTTGGTGTTCAGTTTATTGACTTAAAAGATATTTACCAAAGCTACTTATACCCAAATGCACCCAGAGCAGGAAGACCATACACCTACAACCCAGATTTAAATGGTAATTTTCAGGTAACAGCATTAGACCGAACAGAGGTTGACATTGAAGCAGACTACACTATGGTACATTTTTCATTAGTCCAAGATGAATTAATCGGAAAGGACATTCATGTCTACGGTAATTTTAATGCATTTGCCATTGAGCCACTAACCAGAATGGAATATAATTCTGAAAAAGGTGCGTACGAAACAAGCTTTAGGTTAAAACAAGGATTTTATAATTATAAATATGTTGTTGTAGATAGCGAAACAGGTGAACTTGACGAAGGTGCCATTAGTGGCGATTATTGGCAAACAGAAAACAACTACAAGACTTTGGTGTATTACAGAGATTTAGGAGCGAGATATGACAGGCTTATTGGTTATGGAGAAGCTACTTCTGTTGATATCTCTAATTAATAACTTGAGAAGGTAAGACACTCTTAAACGTATCGTATCTTAACTTTTTATCAACCAACTTTCCTAAAGCATCATCAAAAGTAAGACTTTGCGCTATTGGCTTCGCGTACACATGAAGACTTAACGCTCTATTTTTAGAACTATTTCTTAATCTATGAAATCCATCATGTCCTTCAGATTTAGTGATTTCATTTGGTCGTAGAATCTGAGATGATTTATATTCTAATTGACCAGAATCATCCAACTCGTAAAAATCCTCCTCTAACTCGCCTTTTAATAAATAAACCCAACAATCCTCTCCGTCATGATTATGAATAGCCGTTTTTTGTCCTTTATCCCAACAAATTAAAATCAGCTCAAAATTTTCATCCTTATAAAAACAGTTTCTTGTATAACTACGGGTTTTCCAATTTTCTATTTCAGAAAAGTCTATATCCTGAAAATTGAAATTTAATAGAATGTCTGTGTAATCTTCTTTAGAAGAATGCGACAATACATCGATAAGTACATGAATATGTTCCTGAGTATTCAATATTTAGAGAAATAATTCTTTAATACCGAAAAATAGGAATAAATTTAGCCTAAGCAAAATTTTGAAATCAATCTAATGCAAAAAGACCTCAATATTTTTATAGAACTCGCTGAACAGTTATTGGCTGAAGAATATAAACAACCTGTAGCTAAACAAATTCCTACGTCTAATTTATATGATGCATTAGACTTATCATTAGATGATGAAGGTATAGTTGATAAGGCTTTGATTGACAACCTAAAAAGCATTATAAAAAGCACACCAAAAACAGCTTCAAAATCCTTTTTTAATCAACTCTTTGGAGGAAGAATCGGCAAAGCAACTTTAGGTGATTTATTAGCCGTAATGCTCAACAACAGCATGTATACTTACAAGGTAGCAGGACCGCAAGTTGGCATAGAAAAACAAGTTCTGAAAAACATCTCTAAACTAGCAGGATATCCAGAAAACAGCGATGGCACTTTTGCACCAGGTGGCTCCATGAGTAATATGATGGCACTCATTATGGCTAGAGATGCTAAGAATGAATCCATTAGAGCTAAAGGTCTTACCTCAAAAATGATTGTATATACCTCTGCTGAATCCCATTATTCCATAGCAAAAAATGCAGCCTTAACTGGAATTGGACGCGAGCAGGTACGTCTTGTTAATACCAACCACAAAGGCGAGATGCTCGCCAGTCATTTAGAAACTTTGATTAAGGAGGACCTAAAAAACAACCACATACCATTCTTTGTAAATGCTACTGCAGGTACAACTGTGTTGGGCGCTTTTGATGATATTTCAACATTAAGCCCTATATGCAAAAAATACAACCTTTGGCTTCATGTTGATGGCGCATATTGTGGTAGTGTTATCTTCAGCAAAAAGTACAAGCATTTAGTAAATGGTCTTGAACATTCCGATTCGTTTAGTGTTAACGCACATAAAATGCTTGGCACACCTTTAAGTTGCTCTATTATTGTTACAAAACATCCTGAACAGCTGCACCATTCATTTTCTAACGAAGCCGATTATTTATATCAAACCGATGGAGATGACTTTAACCTAGGCAAAACTTCTATGCAATGTGGCCGACGTAATGATGCCCTTAAAATATGGACACTATGGAAATCCGTTGGCACCACAGGATTAGAGAAAATTGTTGACAAGCAATTTGAAATGGCTGAAGTCGCGAGAGATTACATCAAACAAAATAATGATTATAAACTTTACAGCTTTGATGATTCTATTTCAGTTTGCTTTAACTATAAAGATATAGATCCAAAAGAATTATGTACTGCGCTATACGAAGATGCTCAACTCATGGTAGGTTTTGGTTCTTATAAAAACGAACAATTTGTACGCATGGTAACCATAAATAGTATTTTGGAAAAAGCAGACATTTTAGCCTTTTTTAGAACTTTGGAGGCCTATGTAGACGAAAAAATGTTAAAAATACCTACGACTTAACTTAAAATTTACGACTTGATTAAAATTTTATCTTATTTTAGCAAGTACAACGCTCAAAAAATCTATGGTACAACAAGTTACAAGCGGCATTAAAATTTCAGTCGAAACCAATTTTGAAGGCACTTTTTATAAAAATTATAAAGTGCATTTTGCTTTTGGTTATAAGGTAACTATTGAAAACCAAAGTAAAGATTCTGTTCAGTTACATTCTCGCCATTGGAAAATCCTTGACGCTCTAAATAACGAAGAGATTATTGAAGGTGAAGGTGTTATTGGAAAAAAACCTGTACTTAAACCAGGTGAGAAACACACTTATAATTCTGGTTGCTTGCTAACCTCTCCTTTTGGCGCTATGCAAGGCCATTATAATATGGTAAACTTTACAAAAGCCAGTAAGTTTAAAGTATATATCCCTTCTTTTAAATTGAGTGCTCCTTTTGCACTTAATTAATAGTTTGAACTAAATTATGAATTTAAAAAAAGCCCTTTTTATAACTTTAGGGCTAATTGTCATTTTATTTGGATTTACTTCTATTACTGGTTATTCCCTAATAATAGACCTAAATTCTAAAGCAAATATTCATCAAATTAAATGTTCAAACAATTCTATCAATCCTTTTGAAAAATTCGACTTTGAAAGTGATGACAAATGGGAAGTACATTTAGTTTTTGACATACATGATATTAAAAAGTTACCAAAGGATATCACAAAAGTTAATTATTTAATGACTTCAGACATCTCAGTATTAAAGAGCATGAAGAATAACTGGAACTTTAAATGTTCTAATGGAGATATGGCAACCGTTACTAGCAAAATACTCTTAAAGAAAAACGATTTAGTAGTTTTTGAGGCAGGCATTCTTATGAATGACGACATTCAAGGATTACAAAGTGAAGACTTTGGTTGGGTTCAATCTAAAGCCATTCTTTATGATGTGAAAAAATTTAATCGCAGCTATATACCAATCATCTTTATTTAAAAGAAGTTTAGCTATGATAGTCTTTGATTAATTCAAACTTATACACTTTACCTTCTTGTTTTATATTAAAAAACAAACAATTTGAATAATGAATAAACTGATAGTCCTTAGAAATATCAAAGCTATCATCATTCACTTTGTAAATACCATCACAGTCCATATTCCCATAAGGTGAAATTCTTCTAAAACGAAACTCAGAATCGTGTCCTAAATCGTGTAATTCAAACCAGGCACCTGCAGCAATACCACTCAGCCATTGCGCATGTTCTTCCTTAACTTCATTGTGTTTCGGTTTTAGCGTTCCAATCAAACTTGGGTCATAGCCTTTAAGTCTATCTAAAAACAATCGTCTATTTTCTCTGCTGACGGTAGATTTAAATTCACCGATATTGCCTTTTTCATTTACTAAATAGACCAAATCTTCTGTATCTGCAATAACGACATTACCAATGGTACTTGGTGTAAACCATTTAGATCGCAGTAGTTGTCTCTTAATTTTCACATCTAAAATACCTGCAATTAAAGCGTCGGTCACAAACCTAGCACAATTACAAGCGTCCTTTATAAATGCTGCATATCTAATAAAACCCTTAGCTTGCATGGCATCAATATGGTTACGAGCTGACTCATAATTCACAGCATTACAAACCGAGGCATACAAATGACCATCACCATGAGTTAATTTTGGGTTGACAGCTAAAAACTCAAGAATTTCATCTAAGTTTTTAATCGTATTGCCTTCTATTTTTGCTTTAACAGGAAAGTGCAATTCAAAGTCCGTCTCTCGTCCTCTTACTCGTCCATTGGGTTCTGAGGTAATATACCTTCCAAAATCATGATATTCTAAAACACCTGTTTCCTTATGAATTAAAACCATGGCTGCATGTCCAGCTCTCACATGATTTTTACTGCCGATTGAAAGGTATTTTAAATATTTAGAATACCATTCGTCTGCATGAGACACAATAGTTTCAGGATAAGCAAGGGTTAAAATAAAGGCATCATTTTTCAACATAGGTCTTTGTAGAAAATTTTGACGGCAACTTACAAAAAAATATGGATGCAGCTTTCACAGAACTATAACGTTTGAAACTAACTTTCTGCTTTAAAAATTGTACCTTTGCACTTTCAAAAATTCAAACAAAAACAATCATATTATGTCAAAAGGATTCTTTAATGTACCTGTAGCGGTTAATGAGCCTGTAAAGTCTTATGCACCAGGTTCACCAGAGCGTAAAGCTGTAGCCGAAACTTACAAAGCTATGTTTAACAGCAAAGTAGAAGTCCCTTTATATATTAATGGAAAGGATGTGAAAACTGGAAATACCAGAACAATGTCTCCTCCTCACGACCATCAACACATCGTTGGTGAGTACCATTTAGCTGAGCAATCGCACGTTGAAGAAGCCATTGCTACAGCATTAGAAGCTCGTAAGACTTGGTCTCAATTACCTTGGGAACAACGTGCTGGTATTTTTCTGAAAGCTGCAGAATTAATTGCTGGTCCATATAGAGCAAAAATTAATGCTGCAACTATGATTGCACAGTCTAAAACAATCCACCAGGCAGAGATTGATTCTGCATGTGAGCTTATAGACTTTTTGCGTTTTAATGTTCAGTTTATGACTGACATTTACATGGAGCAACCAGAAAGCACAAGCGATGCCTGGAACCGTGTTGAGTACCGTCCGCTTGAAGGTTTTACTTATGCTGTAACACCTTTTAACTTTACTGCGATTGCTGGTAACTTACCTGCTTGTATGGCATTAATGGGTAATGTGGTAGTTTGGAAACCAAGTGACAGCCAAGTATACTCTGCTAAAGTAATTATGGATGTGTTTAAAGAAGCAGGTGTACCAGATGGTGTTATCAATGTTGTATTTGGAGATCCTGTAATGATTACCAATACTGTTTTAGCTAGTCCAGATTTTTCTGGTTTACACTTTACAGGTTCTACATTTATATTTAAAGAATTGTGGAAACAAATCGGTGAAAACATTCACAACTACAAAACATACCCAAGAATTGTTGGAGAAACAGGTGGAAAAGATTTCATCGTAGCTCATAAATCCGCTAATGCTAAGCAAGTAGCAACTGCCATCTCTCGTGGTGCTTTTGAATTCCAAGGTCAAAAATGTAGTGCTGCGTCTAGAGCATACATTCCAAAAGGCATTTGGGCAGATGTTAAAAACTATGTTTTAGAAGATCTTGCTTCATTCAAAATGGGTTCACCTGAAGATATGAGCAACTTTATCACTGCCGTAATCCACGAAGGTTCATTTGATAAATTAGCTAAATATATAGATCAAGCGAAAGCTGATAGTGACGCTGAAATTATTGCTGGTGGAAATTACGATAAATCTAAAGGATATTTTATAGAACCTACAGTGATTGTAACTACAAACCCTAAATACACAACGATGTGTACAGAGTTATTTGGTCCAGTAATGACTATATATGTTTATGAAGACGAGGCTTATTCAGAGACTTTAAAACTTGTTGACGAGACAAGTGAATATGCTTTAACTGGTGCGATTTTAGCCACTGAGCGTTATGCCATAGACGAAGCAACTACAGCACTACAAAATTCGGCTGGCAACTTCTACATCAACGATAAGCCAACTGGTGCTGTTGTTGGTCAACAGCCATTTGGTGGTGCCAGAGCTTCTGGAACAAATGATAAAGCAGGTAGTGCTCAAAACTTGTTGCGTTGGGTATCTCCAAGGTTAATTAAAGAGACATTTGTAACTCCAACAGATTACAGATACCCTTTCTTAGGCTAACCAGTATAACAAACTGAATTACAAATCCTTAAGAGCCTTGTTCTTTTAAGGATTTTTTTTGCTTTTGATAGAATATAACATTGAATTTAGCAATTGCCTTTTGAAACTTTGTATCTTTTAAGTCTAAAACCAAAAACTCCCTCAATATGAAGAAATTTTACTTTTTAATTTTTTTAATTGTTCCCGCTTTAGTTATAGCTCAAACTTCCTTCACTTCGAGCATAACACCAGATTTATCAGCTTATGGTGAAGCAAATAATTATCCTGGCGAAGGTGAATATCAGATTTTTCTAGACACTGATGATGGTATTTTAGACAAACCTATCATTGTAGTTGACGGCTTTGACCCAACAGATTCAAGAAATATTCCTGGACTATACAGTTTATTGGATTTTACTGGCAGCTCTGGTTCACAAAACTTAGCAGACTTAGTAAGAGCAGAAGGTTTTGATGTTATTATCTTAAACTTTCCTGTTTATGTAAGAGCTGCTGATGGTGCAACAATAGATGGTGGGACTGATTTTATAGAGCGTAATGCCATGCTACTTGTAGAACTTTTAGACATTATAAACACCTCAAAGGCCAGTGCTAGTAACCCTGAGCAAAACGTTATCATAGGTCCAAGCATGGGTGGATTAATATCACGCTACGCCTTAAATTACATGGAGGCTAACATGCTAGATGCCGATACGAGACTTTATATGTCTTTTGATTCTCCTCATCATGGAGCTAATGTTCCTATAGGTTTACAACATCAATTAAATTTTCTTGCTAATAATGGCACACAACCAATTGCTGAAGTACAACCACTTATAGAATCTTTTTTAAAATCTCCTGCGGCAAGACAATTATTAGTAGATCATTTTGAAGCACACCTTCAATCTGGAAGTTCGGTAAACTTTGATCCTGCTCTAACCTTGCCTCAACCACACCCTTTTAGAACTCAATTTGAGAGCAACATCAATAGTTTTAATTTTTCAGGATTTCCCGAGAATACAAGAAATGTGGCAATAATAAATGGTAGTGGCATTGGGAGCTCATATTTTGCAATGGGTAATAGCGGACCTACAGTTACAAATGGATATTCTGTAATTAATACTAGCTTAAGTGTTCCTGCAGGTATTTTCACAGCAATTGTTGATATCGAAATAAACTTTACACCAGCAGCTGGCGTAACATCTACAGTAAGTGATATTTCCATCTCTCTTTTTGGAGTTGAAGTAGAAGGGTCTGAAGCAAGTAGCCAATCATTTTCTTACTCTGATGGTGTAGACTCGGCACCTGGTGGACTTTTTGATCTGGCTGCTTTAACTGGTGATATTGCCTCTGGAGGTGGCACAGCAGGTGATTTTGTGAATGCTTTACAAATTGATAAATTCAATTTCATCCCTTCCGTAAGTGGACTTGCATTAGAAATTACAGATGATGAAATAGATTGGCATCACGATATTAATCTGGCTGGTCGTGGTACAACAAACATCACACCTTTTGATAATACATTTTTACCAGATGACAATGAGCCTCATGTGCAGTTAACAGAAGACAATGTTAATTTTGCTTTGGTTGAAATCTTAACTCCTCCTTTAAGTATTTCAGATAATGACGCATATACATTTCAACTGGAAAGCAATCCTATAAAAGATGAAATTGTACTTCTTACAAACACCAATTCAAATGTATCGATACAAGTTATGGATGTTTCAGGAAAGGTAATTTATAAAACTTCAATCTTATTGAATAATAGAACTACAATTCCTATAAATCTGGCTTCAGGGTTTTACATATTGAATGTAAGTTCGGAAAACAATACTAGCTTCACAACTAAGTTTGTCGCTAACTAATCTAATTATAACACATAAAAAAAGCGCTTCGTGTAGAAGCGCTTTTTTATTTAGTTATGCTTAAGTGGTAAATGAATCACTTTTTTAGTCTCAAAGAATTCTTCCTCAAAATAATCTGATAATAGATAGGCTTTAACTGTGGTATACTGCTTTAGTTCTTCAGTTAAATCACCACCTTTTAGATACAAAATTCCATTCTTTAATTCATTTCGCTGCTTTTTCGCAGTTTTTCCTTTTACCCATTTTGTAAACTCTGGCATAGCTGTAACAGCTCTACTTACAATAAAATCATAAGTTTCGTCAATAGCCTCTACTCTACTATGTGTCGTTCTAACATTGGTTAAATCAATAGCTTCACAAACCGCATTAATAACTTTCAATTTTTTATTAATACTATCTACTAAATGAAATTGACAATTAGGAAACATAATAGCCAAAGGCACACCAGGAAAACCACCTCCAGTACCAACATCTAAGATCGAGGAACCATCCACAAACTGTATCACCTTAGCAATGCCTAAAGAATGTAGTACATGTCTAAGATAGAGCTCGTCTATATCTTTGCGAGACACCACATTTATTTTTGAATTCCAATCTTTATATAATGCTTCAAGAGCTGCAAATTGTTCAATCTGATGTTCGGTTAAATCAGGAAAATATTTTAGAATTAAATCCATCTATTACAATTTGTGCAAAAATAACTATTTTAGTGTGCATAAATTAACGCCTAAGCATAAGGCTTCATTTTATTTATTAATTATCTTTGGCAACTTATAATGAAGTTAATCTCCTTTCGTTATAGATAAAAAATAGATTTATGGCTCAACAAACCTTATCATTCTCTCGTGTTGACTCGGCAAAGTTCTTTAGAACTCTAAACAAACGTGTTAACAATTACTTTAAAGAAAATAACATTAAACGTACAGGAAACTGGAAATTATGGCTAAAAACCATTGTTATGTTTTCCCTTTTTCTAACACCATATTTTTTATTACTTACACTAGACATACCTACTTGGGCTCAAATCTTACTCACTGTGGTTATGGGTGTTGGTATGGCTGGAGTTGGCATGAACGTAATGCATGATGGCAACCATGGTTCTTTTTCTAACAAAGAATGGGTAAATCGCCTAATGGGTAGCAGTATTTACATCTTAGCAGGAAATGTTTACAATTGGCAAGTACAGCACAATGTACTTCACCACACATACACCAATATTCATGGGCATGATGAAGATTTAGAAGCTGGAAGAATTCTAAGGTTTTCTGAACACGCAGAATGGCGCAAACACCATAGATTTCAACATTATTACTCTATCTTTTTATATGGGTTACTTACTATCAATTGGGCAATTACGACAGATTTCCAACAAATGAAACGCTACATGAAGCGTAAATTATCTTATGGAAAATTACCAAACCCAATTGTAAATTGGAGTAAGTTGGTGATCTCTAAATTGGTATATCTTTCTATGTGGATTGTCTTACCTATTGTACTAACAGATTTAGCATGGTATGAAGTTTTAATTGGCTTCTTTATAATGCACTATGTAGCTGGTCTTATACTTAGCGTAGTATTTCAGTTAGCACATGTTATGGATGAAGCCGAAATGCCAATGCCTGAAAAAGATGGCACTATGAAGAATACATGGGCAATTCACCAGCTTAAAACTACTGTTAACTTTGGAGCTAAAAACTGGTTAGTAAACTGGTATACTGGTGGTTTAAATCACCAAGTAGAGCATCATATTTTTCCTAATATCAGCCATATTCATTATGGTAAGATTGCTAAAATCGTAAAGGAAACAGCAAAAGAATTTAATTTACCATACAAAGAATACGAAACCACAAGAAAAGCTATTGCTGCACATTTTAGATTTTTAAAAGAAATGGGAATGCGACCAGCAATGCAAGCATAATTCTATTACTACTAAAACATGAACCAACTTTCAGATAGAATTAATAATCTATCGACTTCAGCAACCCTAGCTATGGCTGCAAAAGCCAGAGAACTTAGAGCAGAGGGTAAAGACATTATTGGATTAAGTCTTGGTGAACCAGACTTTAATACACCAGATTTTGTAAAAGAAGCAGCTATTAAGGCTGTAAACGACAACTACAATAGTTATACACCTGTTGATGGCTATGTAGAACTTAAAGATGCAATTATTACAAAGTTTAAACGCGATAATGGGCTGGACTATTCAAGATCTCAAATAGTAGTATCTACTGGTGCCAAACAAGCTTTATTTAATATAGCTTCTGTAATGCTTAATGATGGTGATGAAGTTATTTTACCATGCCCTTATTGGGTTAGCTATGCAGATATCGTAAAATTAAATGGTGGAGTTCCTGTTGAAGTAAAAACAGCGATTAGCAACGATTTTAAAATGACAGCGGATCAATTAAGAGCTGCTATTACTCCAAAAACAAAAATGATTTGGTACAGTTCTCCTTGTAATCCTAGCGGATCGGTTTATAGCAAAGATGAGCTTAGAGCCATTGCAGATGTTTTACAGGAGTTCCCTAATATATATGTTGTTTCAGATGAAATTTATGAGCATATCAATTTTATTGGTGGCCATCATAGTATGGCACAGTTTGAAAATATGTACAATAGAACAATTACTGTAAATGGTGTCTCTAAAGCCTTTGCCATGACAGGTTGGCGAATTGGTTACATTGGTGCACCAGAGTGGATTGCCAGAGCGTGCAACAAAATGCAAGGTCAAGTCACTAGTGGTGCAAACTGTATTGCACAGCGTGCGGTTATAGCTGCTTTAGAAGCAGATCCTTCTGAAATTCAATACATGATTGAAGAATTTAAAGAACGTCGTCAATTAATTTTAGGTTTACTTGACAGTATTGAAGGTTTTAAAACCAATGAACCAGAAGGTGCTTTTTATGTATTCCCTAATGTGTCTTCCTATTTTGGAAAAACCATAAAAGGAAAAACCATAAACAACGCTACTGACATGTCTCTCTTCTTATTGGAAGAAGCTTTAGTAGCCACGGTAACTGGTGAAGCTTTTGGTAATCCTGACTGTATACGTATTTCTTATGCCGCTTCACAAGAACAAATTATCGAAGCTGTTAAAAGGATTAAAGAAGCATTAAGTTAAGCCTACCGATAACTTTAAAAAAGCTATAATTCCCTTTAAGAATTATAGCTTTTTTTATGATGCCATAGCATCCAAACCAAAGTTTTATTTTATTTAATACGTTAAAAGCTCAACTATACCACCTCTTGAAGCAAGAAAAACAGCTGCGAGAATAAAAAATAGAATTGCTGTTACCACTATTACTTTTGCCATTCTAAGCTTGTGTTCTTCTCTCATGCGTCTAGCAATAATACTTAGTTCCTTGTTAGAAGCTTTCGGTAAGTTATACTCTGTCTTTCTGGTATGCTTTTTACTACCTAAAGTATTTCTAAGTTTTTCTCTTTTAGAAAGCAAACTTAGATTATTTTTAATACTCGTTGACATATATCCTCCTGACATAGTTTCTTACTTTTAAATTAAGGTATAGAGCATTAACATTGTATCTATATACATGTTAATAGAGATAAAAGGTATTTTTTAAAAATGCCAGTTTGAGTTCAGAAAGTAAAGTGAATACATTTTAGAAAATAGCGATTAAAGCTATAACGAATACAGATAATTTTAATATAGCTGCAACGTGGTCTACTTTACCTAATTGTGAAGACTTAATACGCTGTCTAATTCCGAAAACAGATTTTGTTGTAGACTTGCTAAAGTTGTGCTTCACAATAGATTTGTAATTAGAAGTTAACAAACCGTTTGTTGTGTAATGCGATACCGCAATGGGTTCTGGTACAGATTCTAATTCTTGATTTAATACTAATTCCATGATTGATAATTTTTAATTGGTTACGCAAATATGACGCAACAGAAATAAAAATGTTACAAGCAGCATCTCAACAATAGCTTGATTTATAGCACATAAAACTCAAAAAACAATAGTAAAATTATAGACTAGCTAAATTTTAAAAAAAATCAAAAAATTTTGAAATTTTATCTGTTTCTCCAGAAAAAAGGAGTCAAAATTATAAGTACTGTGAACAATTCTAATCGACCAATCAGCATTAAAAATGAAGCCCACCATTTCCCTAAAGGTGGTAATGCAGCATAATTATTTACAGGTCCAAAATCACCGAGTGCAGGCCCTACGTTACCTAAGCTTGAGGCTGACAGACCAATAGCAGATTCAAAATCTATCTGAAACATAGAGAACCCTAAACCACCAATAATAAATGATAGCATATATAGAATAAAGAATCCTAAGACATTAAATACAATGTCTTTAGACACCGATTTTGTATTATATCGAACAGGTAAAATAGCATTAGGGTGTAATGAGCGCTTAAACTCTAAAAAACCATTCTTAATTAAAATTAAGTGACGTACAACCTTAACACCTCCAGAGGTACTACCAGCAGAACCACCTAAAAACATTAGTCCAAAGAAGAATACTGTTAAAAATGGTGTCCACATGGTATAATCTGCCGACACAAAGCCTGTTGTAGTAACTACTGCTAACACCTGAAATAAAGCATGTCTAAACGCACTTTCTCCTTCACCTAAAACCATTGGATGCGCAATGGTAGACTGAGACACATCTGCTCTAAAATAAATTAAAATCGCAGCGATGATGGTAAAAATCGCTATGAATTTAAAATATAATTTAAACTCATCATCCTTAATAATTTTGTTAACATTACCTTTAAAAAGGTAGTAACTCAGCACAAAATTTGTACCTGCTAAAAACATGAAAAATATGATGATATATTGGATTGTTGGATTATCATTCCAATATGCTATACTTGCATTTTTAGTTGAAAAACCTCCAGTGGATAATGTACTTAATGCATGATTAATAGCATCGAAAAAAGACATGCCAGCAACTTGTAAAAGAATTGTTTCGGCAACAGTATAACCAAAATATATAAGCCATAAACGTTTTGCAGTATCCGTAATTCTTGGATGCAATTTATCACCACCTGGACCTGGTGCTTCAGCTGCAAAAAGCTGCATACCTCCAACTCCCAATAATGGTAAAATGGCAATAGCGAGTACAATGATTCCCATACCACCTATCCAATGGGTCATACTTCTCCAAAACAAAACACCTTCAGGAAGTATTTCTATATCATTAAGAATGCTGGCTCCTGTTGTTGTATAGCCAGACATGGTTTCAAAAAACGCTTCTGTAAATGTAGGAATGGATTCTGTTGCCATATAAGGCAATGTACCTGTTAGCGACATTACAATCCAACCAAAGGCTACAACAATATAACCTTCACGCTTGTTCATCTCTTTACTGTGATTTTTTGTGCCATACATGGCAACACCACCTATGAGCAAAGTAGATAAACTAGCTAAGAATAAATTTAAGGTTACACCATCTTTGTAAATTAGACTAATTAGCGTAGCCAACATCATAAAACCACCATTGAAAAGCAATAGCAATCCAAAAAAATGGAAAATGATTTTATAATTAAGTCGAATTCTAGACATAATACTAATTACGAGAAAAAGGCCTCTACTTCAGAAATAGAACGCGGTAAACAACAGACTACAACTCTATCGCCAGCTTCAATTTTAAAGCTTCCTAAAGGAATCATACCTTCTCCATCTCTAATAACACCTCCGAAGATAGCCGATCGTGGAAAATTTAAATCCTTAATAAGCTTATTTGTAATTTTAGAGTTAGGCTTAACCACAAATTCTAATAATTCTGCATTCATATTAGTAAGCTTCGTCATGGCTACTACCTCACCCTTTCTAATGTACCTAAATATGTTATTTGCTGCCAGAAGTTTTTTATTGATAAGCGTATCTATACCTATAGATTGAGACAATTGGTAATAATCCATGTTTTCAACCAAGGCAATTGTTTTTCTTACACCTTTTGACTTCGCTAATAAACACGACATGATATTAGTTTCAGAATTACCAGTTACTGAGATAAAAGCATCCATGTCGTTAATATTTTCCTCATCTAAAATCTCAACGTTTCTTCCGTCACCACATATAATTAAAGCATTTGGCAATCTATCTGCTAAATCTTCAGCAAGTGGCTTTTTACTTTCTACAAGTTTTACGTTAAACTTACTTTTACAAAGATCTCTTGCAGTTTTGTAACCAATTTTACTTCCGCCGAGAATCATTACATTCTTAATTTCAGACTTAACCTTACCTGAAAGTTCAAATAATTCAGCATCACCACCAGCAGAAGTCATAAAGACTACTTTATCACCTTCTTTAAATTGTGTATCACCACGTGGAATAATAGTATATTGTGTTCCGTATCGTTGAATTGCAATTGGAATAAAATGTAATTCTGAATACAATTCTGCAGCTTCCTTTACTGTCTTACCAACAAACTTTGCAGTTCTAGAAAGTCTTAAACCCAACATTGTTAATGCACCACCTTCAAACTCATAAGTATCGTTAAAACCGTACTGATTTAATAACAGTTCAATTTCTGATGCTGCTAGAGATTCTGGTGAAATCAACTCATCTATACCAAATTGAGAAAACCCGATGGTATCTTTTTCGTCAATAAATTCTGTATTAGATATTCTGGCAATTGTACGCTGAGCGCCAAGTTGTTTTGCCAGCACACATGCTGTAATATTTGTAGTTTCAGAAGATGTAACCGCTATAAACAGCTCTACCGAATCTATACGTGCCTCTCTTAAAATAGCAATAGATGTGGCGTCTCCCTTAATTGTTTTTATATCCAGATGCTCACCTGCATAGGTTAAGTTATCCTTTTTAGTATCTATAAGTGTTATCTCTTGCGACTCGTAGGACAATAATTTTGCCAAATGAAATCCTACCTCTCCTGCACCTGCGATAATTATTTTCATCTAAACTTTTATTCAAAATAAACATACAAATATAGTAAGAAGTAATAAGTTAACGTGTTTCAAAGCTTTAAACTTAATAGCAATGACAAACTATTAACATTTCAGGAAATTTTTCATTTGTGAATTGAGAATTGTGAATTTTCAAACAAAAAATTTCACGTATTTTTGCAAAAAAATTTTAATGGCTGAAAAAGTTAAACCATACAAAAACAGTAACGCTTCTAAAAAAGAACAGGTTACCGAAATGTTTGACACCATTTCTAACGAATATGATGGACTGAATCGTGTTATTTCTTTTGGTATTGATGTAAAATGGCGAAATAAAGTCGTTAAAATTGTTAGCCAAAAACAACCAGAAAATATTTTAGATATTGCAACTGGCACAGGTGACTTAGCCATTAACCTTGCCTCAACCAATGCCAAAGAAATTATTGGTTTGGACATTAGCAATGGTATGCTAGAGGTGGGAAGAAAAAAAATAGTCACAAAAAAATTAGAGAATATCATCTCAATGGTTATTGGAGACTCAGAGAATTTACCTTTTGATGGCAATACTTTTGACGCCATAACGGTTGCTTTTGGTGTAAGAAATTTTGAAAATCTAGAAAAAGGACTTTCAGAAATATTAAGAGTGTTAAAGCCAAACGGAATTTTTGTTATTTTAGAAACTTCGGTACCAACAAATTCAATTTATAAATTTGGATACAATATCTACTCAAAATTTATATTACCAACTATTGGAAAATTATTTTCAAAAGACAAAATAGCTTATAACTACTTGAGCGAATCGGCTTCGGTTTTTCCTTATGGTGAGGAGCTAAACAATATTTTGAGAAAAATTGGGTTTATTAATGTCGAAGATAAACCACAAACCATGGGTGTGGCAACAATATATACAGCATCTAAAGCATAGTTATGAAGAAAATCCTAGTTTTCTTAACATTTATAATGGCATCTCAATTAGCAACTGCACAATTGTTTACTAAGGAAAAGGTAGCCAACAACATAGATAATTTAGACCAAAAATTCTTGTCTTGGGGTTATTTCTTAGGGTTTAATCAATATGATTTTAAGTTTGAGTATGAAGAAAATCTTGATGATATCTTAGTTGACAATACGTTTGGGTTTCATCTTGGTCTTATTGGAGACATGCGTATTAACAACTACATGAATTTAAGATTAGAGCCAGGTGTTTTCTTTACCACCAGAAATTTAATGTATAACCAAAGTTATTTTGAAGGTACCGATTTTAACGACTCTGACTTATTGCGAGAAGTAAAATCTACTTACATTCATATTCCTTTACTATTGAAGGTTTCAACAAAACGAATAAATAACTTTAAACCCTTTATAGTTGGTGGTTTTTCAACAGCATTAAACCTCTCTAGCAATCAAGACAATCCTGACGATAATAGTGCTGGCGAATTTAGAATGAAGAAAAACACTTACTTCTACGAAATTGGCTTTGGAATAGACTTATACCTTCTTTATTTTAAATTTACTCCTTCAATTCGTGGTGTTTTTGCTATAAATGATGAAATTGTAAGAGATGCCGACCCGAACAGTCCATGGACTGGTAATGTTGCTAAAATGCAAACCAGAGGCATTTTTATAAACTTTACATTTCAATAATTCTCCTTCTAAATTCACTTAAGATAATAGCTGTTGCATTAGCTACATTTAGGCTCTCTGTGTCTTTGGCTGTTCCAAACTGAGGAATTGTAACGCGTCTATCTACAACTGTAGTAATTGCGTCCGAAATACCATTGGCCTCATTACCCAAAACAATAACACCTTCTTTCGGTAAGTCTGCACAATAAATATTTTCACCATCCATATAGGTGCCAAAAATTTCACCTTTATAGTTTGTCATAAATTTTGAAAGGGCTTCATATACAATATTAACTCGCGTTAAAGAACCCATAGTAGCTTGCACTACTTTAGAATTGTAACAATCTACAGTATTGAGACTGCACACCAAATCCTTTACACCATACCAGTCACAGAGCCTAATAATAGTCCCTAAATTCCCAGGATCTCTAACATCATCTAAGGCAATAATCAATCCATCAAGATCTATACTTTCTGATTTCGGAATCTCAAAAACCGCTAATGCTGTATTTGGGTTTTTTAAAGCTGAAATTTTACGTAGTTCATTTTCAGAAACCTCAACAATCTGGTTTTGTGGCGCACTAAAAATTTGTTTGGTGGTATATAATTTATGAAGTTTAAAATCAGAATCAAGAAATTCGGTAATGCCTTTTATACCTTCAACAGTAAAGAGACCTAACTGTTGCCTGTATTTTTTTTGATTTAAACTTTTAATTAACTTTATTTCTTGCTTTGTAACCATTAAAATGTATTTACTTTTGTTGTGGTTAATTACAAAGTAAACCTTTTTTGGACTAATTTTTGTTTATAGCAACCAATATCAAAAAAACATACATCAAATAAACTTGCAAATTCAAAATTCTATACTTGCTAAATTTCCTAGAATACTTAAGGGTATTTTGATGTTGGTTTTTATTACATTATTAAATTCTTGTGATGTTGTAAAACGCGTAAAATCTAATGAACATTTAATCACAAAAAACACCATCATTGTAGATGATAAGATTAATAAAGAAGAACGCGTCAACAATATTATTACTCAGAAAACCAATTCTGGCATGAATAGTCTACTGGGTTTTCCTTTAAAACTCCATGTCTATAATTTGGCAAGACCTAACATAGATTCAATAATAAAAGCCAAAGTACTCAATGATTCGTCAAAAGTACACTGGAAAACAAAACTATTATCTAAAAAACAATTTGACCGCGAAATTGAAGCTAGAAAAAATTTTAATAGTTGGCTAAAACGCACTGGTGAAAAGCCTACCATTTACAACGAAGATAAAACATTAAAAACGGCAAATAACCTTAGAAAATATTACTACAGCAAAGGTTGGTTTGATAATAAGGTAACTTTTGAAGTTGACAAAGACAGTAACAAAAGAGCACAAGTCACGTACAAAGTTACTAAAAGACAGCCCTATTTTTTAGACTCTTTAAAACCAGTTATTAGTAGTCCTTCAATAGATTCCCTTTATCCTAAATTTATTAGAAAAACACTTCTAAAGAAAGGAGAACAATACGATGAACAAAATTTTGAAAATGAGCGTGAGCGCATCAACACCTATTTGAGAAATGCTGGTTTCTACTATTTTGGTCAAGACTACATTAGGTTTGAAACAGACACCATAGATACCAACCATAAGGTTAATACAGACATTATAATAGCAAATAGAACTGTAAGAACAGAAGATTCTTCTAGGATTGAACCTTTCAAAATTTATAAAATAAAAGAAGTCAACATATTTACAGACGATAATTTTGATAATCGCTTCAAAACAATTTCAGACACAACAATCTACAAGGACTACAATTTATACAGCAAAGAGAAACTAAGATTTAGGCCTAAGGCATTAACTGATGCTGTTTTTATAAATAAAGGTGATATCTATACAGACCTAGCACGTAGCAGATCTTTACGCTACCTTAATGATTTACAAATGTTCAGATATCCAAGTATTGAATACATTGAAAATACTGAGGATACTACATTAACTGCAAACATATATCTAGAACCAAAGAAAAAATACGCACTAAGCTTAGACTTAGATGTCTCTCAAAGCAATATACAGACCATTGGTTTTTCTGTAACTCCTGGTTTAAAAATTAGAAATATTTTTAGAGGAGCAGAAACTTTAGAAATTAGTGGTATTGCAGCCATTGGTGCTTCGAGAGATGGCAGTGAAGATGATGATGCCTTTTTTGACATCAATGAGTTTGGTGGTAATATTAGGTTAACAATCCCAAGATTATTTACACCATTTAACACAGACAGTATTATCCCAAAATACATGTCGCCTAGTACAGCAATTAATATATCCACGACAAGTCAACAGAATATTGGATTAGATAAGCAAACCTTATCCGGACTTTTAAGTTACAATTGGTCACCTTCAAGAACAGTTTCTAATACTCTAGAACTCTTTAATGTTCAGTTTGTAAAAAACTTAAATACAAGTAATTACTTTGGAGTTTACACAAACTCTTTCAGTAGACTTAATACTATTGCGCGAAACATTGGCTATATAGCTACAGAAGAAAATCTATCCATTCCTAATGAAGCTAATCAATTTATTAATGACGTACTTAACGGAAATACGAGCTTGTCATCTAATGATGATGATTTTATAACTATAAATAATATTGAAGAACGAAAACAAAGACTTACAGAAAATAACCTTATTTTCTCAACAAGTTTTGATTATAAAAAAGATAGACGCACAAGTATTTTTGACAATGATTTTTCTATTTTTAAATGGCGCGTTGAGCTAGCTGGTAATTTACTATCTAACCTATCTGAAATATTTGGTGCTCCAAAAAACAGCAATGGAGATTATGAGGTATTTGGTGTGGCATTTTCTCAGTATTTTAAAACTGAAGTTGACTATGTAAAATATTTCGACTTAGGCAAAAACAATGTTTTCGCATTTAGAAGTTATGCTGGTATAGCCATACCTTACGGCAACTCTAACAGTATTCCTTTTGCCGAAAGTTTCTTTGCTGGTGGACCTAATGACAACAGAGCTTGGACAGCTTATAACCTAGGGCCAGGAAGCTCTAGCTCTACTAATGAATTTAACGAAGCTAACTTTAAGATTCACTTAAGTGCAGAACAACGTTTTGGACTTTTTGGAGATTTAAGAGGCGCACTCTTTGTTGACGCAGGAAACATCTGGAATGTTTTGGACAATGTTGAAGATGATAGAGCGACCTTCACTGATTTTAATTCACTCGAAAATATAGCCGTTGGTTCTGGTTTTGGACTTCGTTATGATTTCGGTTTTTTTGTACTTCGCTTTGATACTGGTTTTAAAACCTATGACCCTTCGCAACAAGAAGGTAGTCGTTGGTTTAGAAACTATAACTTTAGAAATGCGGTGTACAATATTGGTATAAATTATCCTTTCTAACTGCATTAATTCATCTACATCGTTTTCGATATTTTATAGCCATTATTCTGATTATTCACATCAAAAAATGACTAAAATTATGTATTTTTGATATCTAATTTTCAATCATAAAATAATGAGTCATAATATCAAACCTGGCGTTGCAACAGGAAGAGAAGTTCAGGAAATTTTCAAACTAGCTAAAGAAAAAGGATTTGCCTTACCAGCAGTTAATGTTATAGGTTCAAATTCTATTAATGGTGTTTTAGAAACTGCTAAAGCTTTAAATGCTCCAGTAATTATTCAGTTTTCTAATGGAGGTGCGCAATTTAATGCAGGAAAAGGTCTAGGAAACGAAGATCAAAAAGGTGCTATTGCAGGTGCTATTGCAGGTGCAAAACATGTACACCATATGGCAGAAGCTTATGGGGTTCCTGTAATCTTACATACAGACCACTGTGCAAAAAAATTATTACCATGGATTGATGGCTTATTAGATGCTAGCGAAAAGCATTTTGAAGAAACCGGCAAGCCTCTTTATAGTTCTCATATGATTGATTTATCTGAAGAACCAATTGAAGAAAACATAGAAATCTGTAAACAGTACTTAGCTCGTATGAGCAAAATGGGTATGACTTTAGAGATAGAACTTGGTATTACAGGTGGTGAAGAAGATGGTGTAGACAATAGTGATGTAGATGCTTCAAAATTATACACACAACCAGAAGAAGTGGCTTATGCTTATGAAGAATTAAGCAAAGTTAGTGACCAGTTTACTGTTGCTGCTGCATTTGGTAACGTTCATGGTGTATATAAACCAGGTAATGTTAAATTGACACCAAAAATTTTAAAGAACTCGCAAGAATATATCACAGAAAAATATAATGTTGGTCACAATCATATTGATTTTGTTTTTCATGGTGGTTCTGGCTCTACAGTTGAAGAGATCAGAGAAGCTATTGGCTATGGAGTAATTAAAATGAATATTGATACTGATATGCAATGGGCTTTCTTAAGTGGTGTTAGAGATTATGTACAAGACAATCATGATTACCTACAAACTCAAATTGGTAATCCTGAAGGTGACGATGTACCAAACAAAAAATATTACGATCCAAGAGTTTGGTTAAGAAAAGGAGAACAAGCTTTTGTTGAGCGTCTTAAAAAAGCATTTGAAGACTTAAATAATGTAGATACGTTATAATAATGCATTCCATATTTTCAGACCTATCAAGACTGTCTTATAGTTTTGATAGGTTTGTTTATTTTAACAATTACATGAAACAACTACTTTTGAGTTTAATTAAATAGTAGTAATTTTGCTTCAACTAACTAATAGCAATAATTATAGAAATCTTTTTTTATCTATGATTAAAATTACCCTAAGTGAAGTCTAAGGGTTTAAAAATCAAATTTATATGGCTTGGTTTAAAAGAAAGGATAAAGGAATTCAAACCTCTACAGAAGAGAAAAAAGACACTCCCAAAGGACTTTGGTACAAATCTCCTACTGGTAAAATAATAGACACTAAAGAATTAGAACAAAATTTTTACGTAAGTCCAGAAGATGGCTATCATGTAAGAATTGGAAGCAAAGAGTATTTTGAAATTCTTTTTGACGACAATAAGTTTAAAGAATTAGATACAAATTTAACATCTAAGGACCCTCTTAAATTTGAGGACACCAAGAAATACCCAGATCGTTTAAAAGCTGCACAAGCTAAAACTAACCTTAAAGATGCTGTGCGAACTGCCGTAGGAAAATCTATGGGAGAAGATTTAGTTGTTGCCTGTATGGACTTTGGGTTTATAGGTGGATCTATGGGTAGTGTTGTTGGTGAAAAAATTGCAAGAGCTGCAGACTATGCTTTAAAGAAAAAGATTCCATTTATGATTATTAGTAAATCTGGTGGTGCTCGTATGATGGAAGCTGCCTTATCACTAATGCAGTTAGCTAAAACTTCAGCTAAATTAGCACAACTTGCAGATGCTGGTATTCCTTATATTTCTTTATGTACAGACCCAACTACAGGAGGTACTACAGCTTCATTTGCGATGCTAGGTGATATTAATATTGCAGAACCTGGTGCATTAATTGGTTTCGCAGGCCCAAGAGTTGTTAGAGATACTACAGGACAAGAACTTCCTGAAGGGTTCCAAACCTCAGAGTTCTTATTAGAACATGGTTTCTTAGACTTTATAACACACAGAAAAGATTTAAAGAAAAAAGTAAATCAATATATCGATTTAATAAAGAATCAACCTTTAAGAGCGTAAAAAAGCGAGCCTAATGGCTCGCTTTTTTACTCCAATCAACTAAAACTAAATCTAATTTAGCACTATAGGTATTTCTGTACCGTTGTTAAAAGTAAACGTCGCTTGGTTATCGCAATCGCCTTCACCAAAATCGAAGATACCACCAAAATTTGTACGTTGCACATCAAAAGAACCACTTACAAAATAGGCACAAACAACCTCTCTTCTTAGCGGAACTAAAACTTCGTAGGTATGTGTATTACCATTTACAAAAGTTGCAGTCCAATTTCCTGTAATTTCAAAAACATTATCACTAAAAACACCACTTCCAAAACCTTCAACCCATTCTCTTATCCTAGTTCCTTCTCTAGAAGCTTGCACACCATTTGGCCATATAACTGTAACATTTAAGTTGTGTGTAAACTGTGGATTTCCGTTGTCGTTAGATAATTCTTTCAAAATAGAACGACTTGCAATTACATTTTTAGCATCAAAATAGAAATCAACTAAATTATAATTAATAGCAATTTCTTGTGCTTCTGGATTTCTGGTATAATCAAAAACAATCTGTCCTTGTATTAAGTGTTCATTAACCACACATCCTTCTGTACCAAAATCTAACGTTACTTCTCTGTAATTTTGTTGTGCTACCACAGTAATTGTAACACATTCTGGAATATCTCTAGAGTACGTTTCTCTTGAAGAATTGTCTTGGGTGTATTCAATTCTATCTGCCGACTCAAACTCTTGTTGCTCATAAGCATCTATAACTATATCACCTAAAATATTATCTATTTGGTCGATTTCAGCAGAACGCTGTACTTCAGTAGTATCTTGTGTTACATCTTCTGTTTCTATAACTTCATCATTGTCGCTACAAGAGGTAAATGTTAAACCTAAAACCAAAAGGCTTAAAATTCCTTTTTTAAGGACATTAATTTTTTTACTTATGTCATTAAAAATGACATGTTTGAGTTTGTAATTTGAATAATTCATGATTACTTTTTTTATTGTTAATATGATGTTAAGACTATAACAATTGAAAAAAGTTTAATCGAAAAATAAAATTTATGCTTTTCTAAAATAAATTGAAAACTCTGTTCCTAAGTCTACCTCACTGCTTACAGTAACCTTACCTCCTAAAGATTCAATATGATTTTTGGTAATAAAAAGACCAATACCTATGGCATCATCGTTATAATGAAAAGTTTTGTACATCTGAAATAGCTTGTCACCAAACTTATCTATATCGATACCTAATCCATTATCTTTAATTTTGAAAACAATGTGCTCGTCTTCAACTAAAGAGGTCAATTCAATAATAGGTGTCCTTTTTTCAGATTTATACTTAATGGCATTGGTAAGAAAATTTAGGATTATACTATCTAGATATGCAGGCACACCTTTTATATAGTGAGATTCATCTATTTCATTATAAATTAAAGCATTTGAGTTTTGTGCCATAGCAATGATATTATACATGGCTTTTTCAACATATTCATAAAGATTAAGGTCTTGTAATTTTGAAGGTTCTATTTCTCTAATCTTTGCAACTTCTGTAAGGTGAGCAACGGTTTCTTCTAAATTATCTACTGCTTGCTTTAACATATTGTAGTTCTCGTTAGCTTTTATTCCTTCAAAGTCGTCTTCTAAGAATTTCGTTAGCGAAGTAAGATTTCCTGAATGCGATCTAAGATTATGCGTTACTATATTTGCAAAAGACGTTAATCTATCGTTCTGCTCTTTAGCCACACTCAACATAGCTTTTAACTTATCTTGATTTTTTTGACGATTGGTTATATCTGTAAACTGCCAAATCATATGTGGTCTACCCTCTTTAAAGTACACAAGAGTCACATAGATTAACACCCAAATAACATCTCCGCTTTTATGAAAATAGCGCTGCTTTACGCGATACTTATCTATTTTTCCACTTATTAACTTTTCAAACTTTTCTTCATGCACGCCCAAGTCTTCAATAAAGACAATGTTGTCTATATCCATATTAAAAAGTTCGGATTTTGTATAACCAAAAATATCAGAAACAGCTTCGTTCATTTTAAGCCAATTGCCATCCATACTTACAACAGCAATACCATTATATGTATTGTTAAACACACGATCGAGAACATCGTATGCATTAGCAACATTTTGAGAAGAGCGGATAGCTTTCATCCTACAAAAATTTTCAGGATCAATAGGAAAAAGCTCTTAATTAGCCAGGGGAGACTTTATTAAAACACTGTTATACAGATTAAAAGTTACAAAAAAAAACCACAAATCACAAAGAAAGTATTATATTTGCCGCTTGAAAGAAAATCTTTCAAAGTACATAACAATCATTTACAATAATATTAGAATGTATTTATCTAAAGAGAAAAAAGAAGAAATCTTCGCAAAACACGGTAAAGGAAAAAATGATACCGGTTCTGCTGAAGGACAAATTGCGTTATTTACGTACAGAATTAACCATTTAACTGAGCACTTAAAAAACAATCGTAAAGATTATAACTCTGAGCGTTCTCTAGTAAAGTTGGTTGGTAAGCGTAGAGCTTTATTAGACTACTTAACTAAAAAAGATATCTTAAGATATCGTGCTATCGTTAAAGAATTAGGATTAAGAAAATAATCTAAATACGAAGACCACGCTTTTAGCGTGGTTTTTTGTTTACAATATAACGTCTTCGAAAGCGTTTAATTTTCGAATTGAAGAAGCTACAACAGTTTTTCATTGGTCACAACAACTACACAACAACACAACGGCCATTGTTTAACATCGCTGGTTATGCACGGCATATCAGCTGAAGATTTAAAATTTTATGATTCCAAAAACTTACAAAGAGGTCATAGACCTAGGTGATGGTAGAGAAATCTCTATCGAAACCGGAAAACTTGCAAAACAGGCACATGGTTCTGTTGTTGTTCAATCAGGTGAAACCATGCTACTTTGTACTGTAGTTTCTAATTATGAAGCTGCAAACGTAGACTTTTTACCATTAACAGTAGATTACCGCGAAAAATTCGCTGCAGCAGGTCGTTATCCTGGCGGATTCTTTAAACGTGAGGCACGTCCTAGTACAGAAGAAATTTTAGTAATGCGAATTGTGGACCGTGTTTTACGTCCATTATTCCCTAAAGATTACCATGCTGAAACACAGGTAATGATTCAGTTAATGTCATTAGATAAAGATGTTATGCCAGATGCTCTTGCAGGTTTAGCAGCTTCTGCAGCTATTCAATTATCTGACATTCCTTTTGAAACTCCTATTTCTGAAGTTCGTGTGTCGCGCCTTAATGGTGAATTCATTATCAACCCAAGCTTATCTCAATTAGAGCAATCTGACATCGATATGGTTATTGGTGCTTCTGAGGATTCTGTGATGATGGTTGAAGGTGAAATGAGTGAGATTTCTGAAGAAGAAATGATTGAAGCAATCAAAGTTGCACATGAAGCTATTAAAGTTCAGATTGAAGCTCAAAAACGCTTAGTTGCGCAAGTTGGTAAAAAAGAAACTCGCGAGTACGAGCCAGAGGCTGAAGATGAAGCAGTATTAGAAAAAGTAAAAGCGTTTGCTTACGATAAATGTTACGAGATTGCTAAAGCAGCGTCATCTAAAAAAGATAGAGGTGTTGCTTTTTCTGAAGTGAAAGAAGCCCTTAAAGCGGAATATACTGAAGAAGAACTTGAAGAAGTAGGTGGTTTAGTATCAAAATACTTCAGTAAAATACAGAAAGAAGCTGTTAGAAATTTAGTATTAGAAGAAGGTATCCGTTTAGATGGTCGTAAAACTACAGATGTAAGACCAATTTGGTGCGAGGTTGACTACCTACCGTCTACACACGGTTCTTCAATATTTACACGTGGTGAAACTCAAGCATTAGCTACGGTTACCTTAGGCACATCTCGTGAGGCTAACATGATAGACAACCCATCTTTAGAAGGTGAAGAACGTTTCTATTTACATTATAACTTCCCTCCATTCTCTACTGGAGAAGCAAGACCTTTAAGAGGAACTTCTAGAAGAGAGATTGGTCACGGAAACTTAGCACAACGTGCTTTAAAACGTATGATTCCTGAAGATTGCCCTTATACAGTAAGAGTTGTATCTGAGGTATTAGAATCTAACGGTTCGTCTTCTATGGCAACAGTTTGTGCTGGTACTATGGCAATTATGGATGCTGGTGTACAGATGACAAAACCAGTTTCTGGTATTGCAATGGGACTAATTTCAGATGGTGAGCGTTACGCTGTATTATCTGATATTTTAGGTGATGAAGATCACTTAGGTGATATGGACTTTAAAGTTACTGGTACTGCAGACGGTATTACCGCTTGCCAAATGGATATAAAAATTAAAGGCCTTAGCTATGAGATTTTAGTAAATGCACTAAACCAAGCTAAAGATGGTCGTATGCATATTCTTGGCAAATTAACAGATACAATATCTACACCAAACGAAGGAGTAAAAGCACATGCACCTAAAATGGTAACTGCTACTTTACCAAACGACTTAATTGGTGCCTTTATTGGTCCTGGTGGAAAAGTAATTCAAGAGTTACAAAAAGAAACAGGAACTACAATTGTAATTAATGAAGATCCTGTTACTGGAGAAGGTATTGTTGAAATTTTAGGAACAGACCAAGAAGGTATTGATGCTGTTTTAGCTAAAATAGATTCGCTAACTTTTAAACCAGAAGTTGGTAGCATTTACGAGGTTAAAGTTATTAAAATGCTAGACTTTGGTGCTGTTGTAGAATACACTGAAGCACCTGGCAATGAAGTATTATTACACGTAAGCGAATTGGCTTGGGAGCGCACAGAGAATGTATCTGACGTGGTGAACATGGGAGATGTATTTGATGTAAAATACTTTGGTATAGATCCTAGAACACGTAAAGAAAAAGTCTCTCGCAAAGCTATTTTACCAAAACCAGAAGGTTGGGAAGATAGACCAAAACGCGATAACAATCGTAATAGAGACAATAATCGAGGACGTGATAATCGTAACAGAGGTAATAACCGCAGAGACGATAGAAACCGAAGAGATAATAACAAAGAAGATTAATCTTTTTTATATTCTAAAAAAAGCCCATCAAATTTGATGGGCTTTTTTATATTAATAAGGAAACTGAATTGGTGTAAATTCAGTGCTTGGCCCATCCCAAGCAGTAATGATAATTATCGACATTATCACACCAGAAATTAATAATCCCATACCAGTACCATATATGATAGACATTGTTTTATTATGCAACCGTACAGACTTAATAGAATTAGGGTCTAAAGGATTTAATTCATCTTTTCCTTTAACTCTTTTAATACCGTAATAAAAACCATTAGAATGAACAATTTTTTTAAATTTAAGTTTTGTTCCATTTTTGGTCATCATTTTTACTCTTTTACCTTCTTCAACGGCTTTATCTAGAGTAACATGTTCTTTATGATAAACACGACAACTTTGAAATAAAATTAAACTTGTAAGAATAATACTAATTAGTATTATTTGTTTTCTAGCATTTTTCATATAAATAAAGTTTAGATTCATAATCTAAATTAATTTGCACAAATTGAAACTATATTATTAATTTCAAGTAATTCACAACATATTTTTGTAATTTTTACAAATATCTAAAAACACTGTAACCTCTAGTATCATTTTATGCAAAGCGAATTTATTAATCATCTCAAAGAAAAAACCTCAACAAAAACATCCTTTGTAGAGGAAATAGCTTCAGTTTTAGACATTGGTTATGACGCTGCATATAGGCGTGTAAACAATAAAACCAATCTTAGTTTAGAAGAAGCGGTAATACTTGCCAAGCATTATAACATATCATTGAATAAACTATTTGAGGTAGGAAGTCAGAATACCATATTAACTGAATTGTCGCCACCAATTCATAATACTGAAGGTCTAAATACTTGGCTTAAACAATCATATAACAGCGTAATACCATTAACCAAAGTAAAAAATGCTTCTATTATATATTCTGCAAAGGATATACCTCTGTTTCACACATTAAAGGATTCCTTTCTCTCACGTTATAAAATCTATGTTTGGCTCAAAGATGTAGACACAAATATGACACAAAACAAAATGTCTTTTGATGATTTTATAGAAACCATCCCTCAACCATTACTAGATAGCGCCTTTAAACTTGGGGAAGTTTACAGAGATATAAACATTACCGAAATATGGAATAACACTACCATTAACGGTTCTCTTCAGCAGGTTTTATATTATTTTGAGGCTGGCATGCTTTCTCAAGAATTGGCATTACGAATTTGTGATGATATAGAAGATGTGGTAAAACATGTAGAAGAACAAGCTATAAAACAATCATTAATTGGCTCTAAAAATAAGTCAAGTTATCAGCTGTACATTAACGATATACATACCATGAGTAATACCATTATGATAATTACTCCAGGTCAAAAGGTATTCTTTACTCCTTTTACTGTTATTAGCTATTTTAAAATTGAACACTTACCTACTTGCGAGTTGATGTTTGAATTTTTTCAGAAGCAAATGAGTATATCTAAACTTCTAGTTAATGCTGGTGAAAAAGATAGAGCCCTATTTTTTAATAGAATGCATCAAAAAATTAATAAACTAAGGTCTAGAATTAAACTAGATAATGAATTCTTTGATTTCGAATAAAGTAGAAATGTAATTAAAAAGTCCATCAAAATTTGATGGACTTATATTTTTTTAAATACTATTTTTCTAGAAAGACATTAACAAACTAGCAGATAATCCTGTTGCTTCTGGCACAAAACGACAAACACCACCTACACAAACCAAACCAGCACGCTGTCTACCGTAATTTAAAGAAAATCGTGTAGAGCCTTTATTAAAGCTACCACCAAAATTATAATAGTGATTCTCTGAAGTGTCACTATCCTCACCACTATTGTAAATATCATTGACATAAAATGATAATCTCGGGCTCGCATTATACTCTAAAGTTCCACCAACCCAATCGTGATTATCAGAATTTGACCATAACTTCTGTAATTCTAAGCGTATAGACTGGCCAATTTTGCCAAACTTATAAATTGTTTCTCCAACAACGATATTGGTTTTTATTTGCTCACCAGAGAAATTATCTTCTATTGTTCTTTGGTTATAATATTGGTTAACGTAATAAAAAATAGAATTCACTTTTTTGTTCCATTTCTTTCTTATCTCTAAACTAATATCTGAGAAATATTTATCACCAAAACCAAAATAATCCACATCGTAAGACAAGTTATCAAAATCATAATCTCCTTTTAAACCAGCCCAATACGATGCATTAAAAGCCAGTTTAGTGCCATACTTTCCTCCAAGTGCTGTTCCTTTTTTAATGTTATAAAACAAATCTAATTGTCCACCTATTTCACCTGCTTCCATGAGTTGAGGATCTGCAAAAACAACCTGTGACTGTGCCTGATATACAAAAATATTGGTCAGTAAGTAATCGTGTTGTTTGGTAAGTGCTGGTGTAAAATTGATATTGTTCTCCAAAAACGCATTTCCTGTTTTTTCTCGCTCAGAATAGAAGCCCATGTTTTCTAATCTTCTAAACGTTGCATCTAACCCAAATCCCTTTTTAGAAAACCCTGAATTAAATAATAAAGCATTCCCAGGATTTACAAATGTATTTATTACTTGTCCATTGATAACAAACACATCATCAGACTTTGTTACATACTCCGCATTTGCATAAAAACTACCTTTAGAGAAATCTATACGTCCAGAAAAGGCATTTGTTAGCTCGTCAAAATTTGGTTCTTCTATGTCTGTTTTTTCTTTTCTACCAACATAGCTAAAGCCAAGGTTCAACGACGAATTTTCTAACTTAAAAATATTAGAAATATCTATTTCTGTATTAAAACCTAAAATAGCGCTATCTGCAGTCTCAAAACCTACGCGCTGTTTACCATATAAACCTGTTAATGATAAAAAATTTGTTGGCATATACTTTATCCTTCCACCTAATAAAGCATTATTTAACCCAAGTTGTCGGTCTTCCCAATTTCTAAGTATAAGACCACTACCGAATTGCTCATAATAATGTCCTGCAATAGCTTCTAACTTATCACTTCTATAATTGAGTGAATAAATCCCAAAGTCTGTGCCTTCAAAATTTGGTGAATAATTCAACAAAGCCAGTGGTTCATAAGATTCAATCTGGACAGTTGCGGTAAAGTTTTCAAGAAAGTTATAGTCTAACTTTAAGTAAGAATTGACTCTAAGATGCTTATCACTATCATTATTTTCTCCATCAAAAAAAGGTCCGGTTCGTTTATCATCATTATACCAAGCCATGTTAGATTCTAGGCCAACACGTAAATTATCAAGTAATTGAGCTGACATTTGGTTTATAGCAAAACAAAGCGTTAACAGCAAGAATAGCTTTTTCATATATAGGGTTAGTTAAGTTAGGTTGATTAGAATGAAAAATTACTTTTTTGAATGCTCTTTAACGACTTCATAAAGTTCTTCTTCACTGCCTGGAGTATAGCCTGTTCTTGTATGGATAATTTCACCATTTTTAACAACGACTACATATGGTAATACATTGATATTTAGGGCACGCTTTAAATCTTGGTTTTCATCTAACAATATCTGGTACTCCCAACCCTTTCCGTTCACTAAGGGAATTACTCTTTTACCAGTTCTAGCATCATCTGTAGAGATAGCAATAAGCTCAACATTAGTTTCGTCTTGCCACTCTTCATAAACATCTGCAATGGCATCTAATTCATTAATACATGGTACACACCAAGTTGCCCAAAAACTAAAAATTTTAATATCATCAGAATTCGCAAGCTCTTTTAGAGACACAGTATTACCATCAATATCATCTAGAGTTATATCTGGAAAGCCCTGACTATAAGTTAGTAATGAACTTAAAATGAAAAAAGTAAATATTAGGTGCTTCATGTTTTTATGTTTTAGTTTTTTTAACATTTTGCAATAATAATACCAGTTTTTTAAAAAATTAGTATAATTTGCGTTTTTTTAAACCAAACCTCTTCTAATTATTTATTAAAAATTTGCGATTTATGAAAACTAGACATCTATTTAATCTTTTGTTCATTGCCTTAACCATAAGTTTCAGCGCTTGTAGTAGCGATAGTGACGGTGATGGAAACGGCAATGGAAACGGAAACGGTAATGGAAACGGTAATGACATAACAAGCATATCTGTTGAAATATCGAGTTCTGTAGCTTGTGGCATCTATGCTGGTGATACTGTTAGCTTTGCTGTTATGGGTAACAACAATATGGATGTTACCAGTTCGGCTACAATTTCTGTTAACGGTACAGCTATTACTGGTAATACATATACTACAACTCAAGCAGGATCCTTACAAGTTTCTGCGACTTATCAAAATATTAGTACAACAAACAATTTAAACGTAAATGTTGCTGTTGACAACGCTAAATTCACAAAACATGTTGTAATAGAGGATTATACAGGAACATGGTGTCCTTTTTGTCCAAGAGTATCTTACGCTATTGAACAGGTTAAGGAGGAAACAGATCAGATTGCAGTAGTTGCAGTACACTGGGATGATGAATTTCAACCTTCTGTAGCTGCCGATATGCTATCAGCATTTGGCATCACTGGGTTTCCAACAGCCAAAGTTAATAGAGGCTCTGACTGGACATTCCCAGAACCGAGTAATATAGATCAGATTGTAAACCAAACTTTATGTGACAACTCACCAATAGGCTTAGCTATTACACCATCATTATCTGGTAACACCATGACCGTTAAAGTAGATGCTAAATTTAGCCAAGATTTTGATTTTAATAATGCTAAACTTGTAGTTATGGTACTTGAAGATGGTCTAGTTGGAGACCAAGCAAACAATCAAAGTTATTATGGTGGTCAAGATCCTATTCCAAATTTTGTCCATGATCACGTATTAAGATCAAGTCTTACAAGTGTTACTGGCGATGCCATTGCAACTAATGATGTTACAAACGATTTATACAGCAGAACATTTACAGCTAACCTTCCTTCTAATGTTGCAAACTCTTCAAATGTAAGTTTTGTAGCCTTCATTACTAATGAGAACTTTACTGGTGACGCTTTTGCCATCAACGCTAGAGTAGCACATTTTGGTGATACACAAACTTTTGAAGAAAATTAGTCGCTTACTTAAACAACATTCAAAATCATAAAAGCTCATGGTATTTGCCATGAGCTTTTTTGGTTTAGAATCCAAAGACTCTATATCAACAGCACTCAATTTGGAAATATGCCTTATTTTTCTTATCCTATAAGGATGATACCACAAGACAAAAATAACTACACAGAAGAATTAAATCATTCCATTTCTTATTTAGAGAGTTTAGGTTACACTAAAATTAAAGCAGATATGAAAGGTTATGAATCGCCAAAATCTTATTTAAAAAAAGGAAGTAAAATTGAAGTAACACCAGATATAGTTGCAGAAAAAGAAGGACGTAAACATATCTTTGATTTAAGCCTTAAATCTCAAAAACCAAGATTGCTCAAATCTAAATGGTTATTTCTTAATACATTGAGTCAAATAAAATCATATAGGTTTCGATTAATTACTACAAGAGGCCATTACAAATTCACCAGCGAAACTGTTGATGACATCAATCTCAACACAGTTAAACTTATTAAAATTTAATTTTTTTTAGTCTTTGTGTAACATTTTAATGCTTATTTACGTATAATAAAAAGCAACAACAATGTTGCATTGCACAAATCATAAAAAAGTAAATGAGACAGCTCAAAATTACCAAGCAGGTTACTAACAGAGAAACCGCTTCATTAGACAAATACCTACAAGAAATTGGTAAGGTTGATTTAATTACAGCAGACGAAGAAGTAGAATTAGCTCAGCGTATAAAAGCAGGCGATCAAGTAGCTTTAGAAAAATTAACCAAAGCTAACTTACGTTTCGTAGTTTCTGTGGCAAAACAATATCAAAACCAAGGTTTAACATTACCAGATTTAATTAACGAAGGAAATTTAGGTCTTATTAAAGCCGCTCAGCGTTTTGATGAAACACGTGGATTTAAATTTATATCTTACGCTGTATGGTGGATCCGTCAATCTATCTTACAAGCATTAGCAGAACAATCTCGTATTGTTCGTTTACCGCTAAACAAGATTGGTTCTATAAATAAAATTAACAAGACGTTTGCTTTTTTAGAGCAAAGTCACGAGCGTCCTCCTTCTGCAGAAGAGATCGCAAAGGAATTAGACATGACGATTAACGATGTTAAGGAATCTATGAAGAATTCTGGACGTCATGTCAGTATGGACGCACCTTTAGTTGAAGGAGAAGATTCCAACCTATATGATGTACTTCGTAGTGGAGAATCTCCAAACCCTGACAAAGACTTATTACATGAGTCTTTAAGAACTGAGATTGAGCGTGCTCTTGAAACATTGACACCACGTGAAGCAGATGTTATTCGCCTTTATTTTGGACTTGGAAATCAACATCCAATGACTTTAGAGGAAATTGGTGAAACTTTTGACTTAACACGTGAACGTGTAAGACAAATTAAAGAAAAAGCTATTCGTAGATTAAAGCATACGTCTAGAAGTAAAATATTAAAAACTTATTTAGGTTAACTCTTGTAATAGAATGCTTAAAACAGTATTATTCAAAATAATTATAAAAGTATTTAGAGTTAAAATGATATAAAGGTTTAATTAGGCTTGGTTTTTTGTATATTTAAGCACCAACCTAATAAAGGTAACAACAGTTACAAAACATAACTGTTCGTTTTTTGATTGATGAAAGAACCCACGGCTGATTACCGTGGGTTCACTTTTTATAATATCTTATTAACTTCAAACCTTAATAAACTTCAATTTTATATAACTTTGCTCAAACCTTTAATTAATATAATTCGATGTCTAAAAAATTAATAGCACCTTCCATGTTAGCCTCTGATTTTGGCAATTTACAACGCGATACCGAAATGGTTAACAACAGTGAAGCCGATTGGTTTCATATTGATGTTATGGATGGGCATTTTGTACCAAATATTTCTTATGGAATGCCAGTAATTGCAGCCATAAAAAAACATGCTAAAAAACCTTTGGATGTTCATTTAATGATTGAAAAACCTGAACGTTATATTGAAGAGTTTGCTAAAATAGGTGCAGATATCATTACCGTGCATTACGAATCTACTGTACATTTACACAGAACATTAAGACAAATTAAAGATGCTGGTTGTAAAGCTGGAGTTGTTCTTAACATTACTACTCCTATAAATGTTTTAGAAGATATTTTACCAGAATGTTACATGGTACTATTAATGTCTATTAATCCTGGTTTTGGTGGCCAAAAATTTGAAGACGTTACTTTTCAACGTATCAAAAAGCTTCGAAAGCTAATTGATGAGCAAGGTTTGGACACGCGCATAGAAATAGATGGTGGTGTTACCGATAAGAACATAAAAAAATTAGTAGAGGCTGGTGCAGACACCTTTGTTGCTGGAAGTCATGTTTTTAAAAGTGATGATCCTACAGCAACAATTAAAAACTTAAAATCTATTGCCAACTCATAAAAAAAGCGCCTTATTGGCGCTTCTTCGTTTCGTTTATAATTGTTTCAGGAGATAATTTATTAGATCTGTAGTGGTGACGATACCCACAAGGTTTCCGTCATCTACAACAGGTAAGGCATGAAACTCTTTTTCTGATAATATCCTAGCTACATCCTTAATAGTTGCCGTTGAAGACACGGTAACTACGTCCTTTACCATCACCTGGTCTATTGTAAACATATTATATACAAGACTATCAACCTCTTCTTCATTGTCATAAACAGCATCAGCAAAACTTATGCGCAACAAATCTGAATAACTGAGCATTCCTATAATAGCTTCACCGTTAACAACAGGTATATGTCTTATTTTATGCCTTTTAAAAAGTATCTCGGCAGTTTCTAAATCATCATCTCTATTAAGAGCAATGATATTTTTACTCATTATTTCGGAAATTGGCGGTATATATCTCATGACTATTAGTTTTACAATTCACTATTAAAAGTAACTCATAAAACCCAGAGAAATCATGATAAATATCATGTAAGAAACTGAATCTAAGTCAGTAGTTGTATCCTAAGTATTATTTAGCACTACCATAACCATAATTATAGCCATAGTTATAACCATAACCTTGAGACTTACTCGCACCTACACTGTTAATTACATAAGCCATATTCTTTAACTTTCCGCTTTCTGATAATTCTTTAGAGAATTTTAATAAATTTTTCTCTGTGTAGTTAGCTCTGGCTATGTAAATAGTTGCATCTGCCAATTGAGAAATTAGCATGGTATCAGTCACCAATATTGTTGGTGCAGTATCGACGACGATATAGTCATATACTTCTCTAGCTTCTTCAATTAATTTTTTAAAGCGTCCGTTAGTAAGCAAATGAGCTGGATTAGGTGGAATACTTCCTGAAAGAATAATATGGTGATTAGGATGCTTATCAAATCCACTTATTAAAGCATCTTTCCAATCGTAATCTACATCGTGAAGGTAATTAGATAAGCCTGGCTTTTGTTTATCCTCACTTATATGCGTATGTATTTGAGGATTTCTAAGATCGGCACCAATAAGCAACACTTTTTTATTAATACTAGATAACGCGAGAGACAAATTAAGACTAACGTAGGTTTTCCCTTCTCCTTTTATTGTCGATGTACAATAGATAACTCTTCCTTTATCCTGTTCTTTTATTGGCAGAATATAATCTACATTAGAACTTAATATTCTGAAAGATTCAGCTAATGGCGAACGGTCATTAGGATCGTTAAAAATAATATCCTTCTTTTTTCTTAAATCTGGTATTTCACCTATTACAGGAATCTTTGAAGTTACCTCAGTAATATCGTCTTTGGTATGTAACTTTGTATCTAGCATAAAAATAAGATACAATACTCCAAAAGGTATTAGCAAACCAGCTAAAAGCGCACCTGCATACACAATATTTGGTTTAGGTGATATTGGTTTAGAGCCAGATAAGGCATATTCTACAACTTTAATTGATGGCTCCGTAATCGCTAAATTTATAGCAGCCTCTTCACGTTTTTGTAATAATAACAGATATAGGCTTTCCTTTATTTTCTGCTGTCTTTGAATAGATTTAAATAAGCGTTCTTGTTTTGGTATTTGCGAAACTTTACCCGCAAATCTTTGGTTTCTACTTTCTAATTTCTTTAATGAAGTTTCTAACTGATATGTATAATTCCTTAAGGACCTATTTATGTTAGATTTTAAGCCTTCTACTTGAGATTGTGCTTGTAATACTGCTGGATTATTCTGACCTCCACTATCCTTTAATCTATCTCTGTTAATCACCGCGAGATTATACTCTCCTATTAAAGTGTTAATGCTACGATTATCAATACCAATGTTTGCTGGAAGCAAATCTGACTCAGAATTCTCATTTAAAGAATCTTCTAACAGTTTAGATAAAGTGAGTTGATTTTCAAGTTTAAACAACTCTTCTTCAGATTCTGTTCGTTTTTGCAACCCTAACTCAGCATCAGTAGCAATATCGATTATGTTATTTTTCTCTTTAAAAACCTCTTGATCTATTTCTATAGAATCTAGTTCTTTCTCTAATAAAACAAAACGGCCCCTAATAAAATCTAAGGTACGCTCAGAAACTAACCTTCTATCCTTGATACCATCATCATCAAAAACAGCTATCAATGTATCTAAAGTTTTTTCTGACAACTTAAAACTTTCTCCTTTAACTCTAAGTTCGAGCAAATCACTTTGTTCACCTATTGCTTCAACCTGAATTTGACTTTTTAAGCCAAGCGCTGCACTCTTTAATGGAATAAAAGAAACAATATATGTTTTATCCTTAAGTATGCTTACATCTTCACTGCTTAACTCAACATTAAAAGGTAAACGATGCACCTCGTTATGAGTTGAATACTTAGAAAAAGTAAAGGACTTATCTGTAATTATATTACTAATCTCGACACCGTTATCTAAAACTCTTATTTTGTATTCTAAATTTCTATCAATACTGTCAGAATCTATGATTTGCTCAAAGCTGAATGGAAGTTCATCAATTTGTGATGTTTGGATCGTACCTTCTTCATAGAAGCGTGTATTGAGATTTAATTCCCTAACAACACGATTCATAATGCGATAAGACGTTAAGATCTCTATCTCATTCTCTAAATTTATGTTTGTTCTTTTGAAAATAAAAGCCGATGTTGGTAATTCCAAGCCTTCAGACTCATCTAAGATTTTAATTTTAGAATAGGTTTCATAAATGCGAGGTGCAAATCTTAAATAGATATATGCACTAACAAAGGCAACTATTAGAGTTAAAACAAACCAAGGCCAATATCGAAAATATCGTCTAAACTCTTGTTTTAAATCAAGGCTTTCCTCTTCGTTGAATGTAAAATTATTGTTGAATTGGCTTTCCATAAATTACCTTGATAATAAAATCGTTATACTAAGTGCCAAAGACGCAATAGTTAAAACCGTCCCAATATCACCGATAAAACCAGCTGTCTTGACTTTAGGATTGTTAGGATTAATTACAATAACATCATTGGGCTTTATAAAATAGTATTCACTATTCATAAATGAGGTAGATGTCAAATCAATGCGAGTTATTTTACGTTGACCATCCTCTTCTCTTGTAATAAGAATATCATCACGTTTGCCGTTGATGGTTAAGTCACCTGCATACCCTAGGGCTTGTAATATTGTAATATTTTGCTCAGTAAAGTTGTAAGTACCAGGTTTATTTACCTCCCCCAAAACGGTTACTTTAGCATTGATGAGCCTAACATTAACTATTGGGTTTGAAAGATGACCACCTGAAGTTAACATATTCTTAATATCTTCTTCTAATGCTTTACTGGTTTTATTTGCTGTTGAAATTTCACCTAAAACTGGGAATTTTATCGTGTTTTCTAAAGACACTAAATAACCATCTAATTGAAGTACCTGAAGATTTTGTGGCTGAGCACCAGCAGAATTCAACTTGTTATAAGGCAAAGCAGCCTCTGGAACTAAGCTTTCAACAGTAATCTTTAATATATCATTGGGCTGTATTTTTGCTGATTCATATTTAACTTGACCGCTTTTCTGCTTGGTAGCATCCTGCATGTAAAGCACCTCTTTATTTGAGGCACATGAGCTCAATAACAAGAGTACTAATAACCCTAAAATATTTATTTTCATTAAAATCTTTTATAAGTACAACAAATATAATCGCATTTCAAGGACTTGCAAAAGCATTTACACTATTAAAACCTCCAAACACCCTAAAATTAAACTAGCGAACTACTTTTTTAAATAAGAATGGTAGCATGTATAGAGCACTACCATACAACAAGAGAAAAATTATTTGAGTATTTAGGTTAAGATGCAGCAAATTAAAGGCAATACAAATAATGACTACATTAATACTGCTAATTAAAATCGTTGTCTTTAAATGGCTATAACCACTTTTTATAAATCGATGATGAATATGATTTTTATCGGCTTTAAAAGGGCTGGTTTTATGAATTACAATTCTAATAAAAAATATCCTTAGTGTGTCTATTAGCGGATAGAACAACAGAGCAAACGCTAAGGCTGGTGAAGCTCTGTAATATGCAGACGTAGTATCAACCTGCGCCATATTAATAAAGCTAATGGTAAAGAATGCTAATAAAAATCCTACAATCATAGAACCTGTATCTCCCATAAAAATTTTGTTTTTTTTAGAAAAATTCAACCTTAAAAACGCTAATAAACATCCGCATAATGCAATAGCTATGGTTGCTAAACTTAATTCGTTAGAACTAACAAAAAGGTAAACAAAAATACCACTAATACTACATGCTATGGTACCAGCTAATCCATCAACACCATCGATTAAATTATAAGCATTTATTATAAGAATATACACAAAGAGTGTGAATCCTACAGATATCCAATATGGTAAAACATCAATATCCAATATCTTGGAAAAACCTATTATCCTCGTATTCGTAAAAACGATAAGTAGACCTGCGGCTAGTAATTGTCCCATAAATTTTTTCCCTGCAGAAAGCACCGTCAAATCATCCTTAAGTCCTAAGAAAAAAAGAATAGTTAAACCTCCCATAACTAGGAGTAGCACCTTAGTATTTAAAAAAGCACCAACAATAGTCATCACTACAATGAGTCCCACAAATATACCAATACCACCAAGGGTTGGTGTTTTATCAGCATGTACACTTCTGCTATCAGGTTCATCCATCAAATGCTTCTCTTTGGCTACATATAATATGGTAGGAAACGTCTGAAAGGCAATTAAGAATGCGAGCACAAAAGCTGCTATTAGCCAGACGGTTATATTATTTTCAGGAGTAAAATTCTCCAGTAATGTTTCAATCATATGGTTGATTTTAAACCATCTTAGGGGATTAGAAATATACAACTTTCTAAACGAAGTATAAGATGTTTAGACAAATATCTACAAATTATTTCTCAGCTAAATTTAGAATATGAGCTACTATTCTTTCTGCAGTTTTGCCGTCCCATAGTGGAATTGTTTTATAATCTTTCCATTCATCTTTAAACAGCTTTTCTAAGTATGGCTTGATAGCTTCGGGATTAGTTCCTACTAACTCATTGGTTCCTAAGGTTATAGTTTCTGGTCGCTCTGTGTTATCACGAAGCGTCATGCAAGGCACATTCATTACTGAGGTTTCTTCTGTAATACCACCAGAATCTGTAATTACTGCTTTAGCGTTTTCTACTAGGTAATTAAACTCTAAATAGCTTAGAGGCGCTACCATATGTAACCTTGAGTGAGACACTTTTAAACGCTCCAATATCTTAGCTGTTCTTGGATGCACAGGAAAAATTAAAGGCAAGTCTTTAGTATTGGATACAATCTCATCTATCATGGCCTTTAACTGACTTTCTTCATCAACATTTGCTGGTCTATGAAGTGTCATTACGATATACGATTTTGGTTTTAGCCCTAACAGACCATAAACCTCTGGTGCTTTAAAGTTTGGCCTCTGCTTCAAAAGTGTATCGATCATAGTGTTGCCAACGTATAATATCTGGTTGTCCTCTACACCACTTTTAAGCAAGTTTCGGTTAGCCAACTCAGATGTTGTAAAAAAATAGTTAGTAATACTATCTGTGACTAATCTGTTAATTTCTTCTGGCATGGTCCAATCATCAGAGCGAATACCTGCCTCTACATGGGCTACTTTAGTATATAGTTTTTGCGCTACTAAAGCACACGCCATTGTTGAAGTTACGTCACCAACCACCAAAACTAAATCAGCAGGATTTGCCATTAATTCCTTTTCAAAACTCACTAGAATCGCTGCTGTTTGCTCTGCTTGTGTTCCTCCACTACACTCTAAGTTAATGTGCGGTTCTGGAATGCTAAGCTGCTCAAAAAAACTACCAGACATGTTTTTATCGTAATGCTGCCCTGTGTGTACTAATCTATAGTCTAATGCTTCGCCTTTATGTTTAGCGTTTTCAATAGCGTGGATTATTGGTGCAATCTTCATGAAGTTAGGTCTTGCTCCTGCTATTATTGTAATGTTGTACATGATAGTTTTGGGTTGATTGGTTTAATTATAGTTATATTACTGAAGGCACAAATTTATAGTTTTTTAATAATTTTCTTAATATGACCTGCGTTCTTTATGGCTAAACTTTTAGGGTTTGTAGGAAAAAACTACCGTTGACCCGAATTAACCCCGAAGGAGACCCGGAGGAGACCCGAAGGAGCACCGAATGAAGCATTGATTTGATACATCATGAATTATTGATATAAACTTAGGGTATTTTATAGTTTTTAATATTTCCCTAATATTAAATTTGCTAAAAAACGTACTAAGTGTATTTGACGTTTGATCCTTGAAGGCTGATTAATTAGTCTATAGGCCCATTCCAAATTGTTTTTTACCCACCATTTGGGAGCTCGCTTTACATTCCCTGTGTAGACATCGAAGCTTCCGCCCAAGCCTTGATATACAGCTTGATGCTGCTGTTGTATGCGCTCCATTAAAAGTTCTTGTTTTGGTGAGCCCATAGCGACAAATACAACATCGGGTTGGTGTTTTACAATGTCCTCAATGAGCTGATTTTCTTCAGTTTCGGTTCTAATGTAGCCGTTTCTGTAATTGCAAATGTCAATGCTTTTATATTCTTCTTTTAGCTTTGCAACAGTTGCATCTATAACCTCTTGCTTTCCGCCTACCAAATAAAATGACTTTGTTTTATGGTACTTTTCTACAATATCCAGCCAAAGTTCGCAGCCTGGAATTTTAACGACATCTTTATAGCCCTTTTTATGCAGTGCCCAAACGGCACCTATACCATCTGGATAGCCTAAATTTCGGTTAATGATCGCACGACTTTCATCGGTGGCATGTAGAATTTTCTCAGCATTTACGGCTACTAAAATTTTATGGTGCTCAAAAGCATACTCTATGAGTTGCGCTCTAGATTTTGGCGCATAGGTTATGACATTATTTAGGGCTTGAGACTTCATGACTATTTGTTTTTTTCTAAGTAATAGTGTGCCATTGCATTGAACATAAAGGCGTTGCTCCATCGCATATATGGAATCTTTGAACTTAATCCTTGTCTGTATTGGTAATAAAAATACCCTTTTTTGGACTGCATGTTTTCTATCGTCCAATTTAGTGTACGTTCTAACAATTCAACATGATCTTTGAATTGATTGAGCTTAGAAGCTGTTACTATGACTTGTGCCGGACAATGAATATCTATTGGATAAGTTTTGTTATGGTAGTATTTTGGCTTTCCATCTTCCTCAAAAAAGTGTTCTGTATAGTATGACCAACCTTTATCTATATATTTCTGAAATGATGTATCACCTGTATTTTGCTGATAGGTTTCTATAGCATCTAAATTAAAACCCGTATGAAAACTATCTTTCCAAGACTGTATTGACAACAACCCATAAATCCAAGAACCATCGTCTTCTTGCAAATCACTAGCAGCAATAACAGCTTTTTTGGCCATATCTAAATACTCTTGCTTTTTTTTGTATTTATAGGCATAGCTCAAAATTTTTGCACCTAATAACGATGCATTTATTACTGTATTGTTGCCATCTTTAACACTATATGAAAAGATGTGTCCTTTACCATGTTTTGTTCTGGATAAATCCTGTAACACAAATTCGGCCGAAGATGTTGCTACCTCTAGTACATTTGGGTCTTTTGTTATCTTATAACTTTCTATTAGTGCCTCAACACAAAACGCTGTTGCTACTACTGTTGGTGTATTTTTTTTGAATAGGAAGAGTCGTCTTGCCTGCCAATCGAAGTTATAGCCCCAACATGCGCCTGCATAGCCTTCTACTTTCATGTCTAAAAGTAGTTGGGTGATGTACTTTATCTTATCTAATAGTTCTTCTAAAGTTCCGAATTCGGTTTTACCTTGGCAAGCTGCTTCGTATAACCTACAATAGCCCAAAAGAAATAATGCTATACCTTTGGAGTTATGTTGCTTAGGCACCAATAATATGTTTCTAAGATTAATAGGATTACGCTTAAATCCTTGAATCCAAACCCAACGCGCCACATCCCAATGTTTTAAAGGCAATGCTTGAAACACCTTTGAATTTAAACCATCATAAGGATCCCAACCTTTGAAGTTTTCGGCTTCGCAGTAAGATTTCAGCTTCTTAAATGATTCTGCAAAATTAGACATCGACTTGTTCTCCACCACGCTTTATAGATTCTAAAACTTTAAATGATGCTTTTGTTACAGCTACAATTTCTTCAAAAGGAATTGGTGCCTGACCTTCTTTAAGTAACTCATCAACAAAGGCTTCTACCATTTCTTTTTGACCTTTGTTCTGATTAAGGAGCTTTTTCTTTTTTGGCTTCCCTTTTCCGTAAATCTTTAACTCCTTAAAATCGCTCAACGTTGCAGACATGCCAGCTGAAAACACCTCAACATATTCCTTAGCCATTGCTTTAGAACCATTAGCATAATAGCCAACAACTCCTGAGGATCCATTTTCAAATTGAATTAAAATGTTTAGCGTATCATTTAACTGATTGGCGTCTGGCAATGCGGATGCCGTTATCTTTGTAGGTAAACTTCCATTAAGATATGTCAAGTAGTCTATGAAATGGCAAGCCTCACCTAGAATTCTACCACCACCAATTTCAGCATCTTGTATCCATGTATCTTTAGGAATAGCACCTGCATTGATTCTGTAGATCATTGTCATTGGGTTATTCCCAACTGCTTTCTTTAACTTTTTTGTTAATGGAGAAAATCGTCTATTAAAGCCAACCATTACCGCTTTTTTATTGGCTTCTTGTGCTTCAATAATTTGTTCTAATTCTGACTCTAACAAGCACAACGGTTTTTCTACAAATACATTTTTATTGGCTTGTAAACCTTTTAAAACGTATGGTCCATGTGAATCGTGACGCGTCGCTACAAAGACTGTATTGGTTTTATCATCCAAAACATCTGTTTCTTCTGTAGCACAAAATTGAAACTTAAACTTTTCTGCCACACGTTTAGATGTTGTCCCTGTGTTAGTTAATACACCTACTCTCCCAACTTCTGAAGTTTCTGGAATATTTGGCAATAAATTTCCTTGCGCATAACTCCCAGCACCAATAAAAGATATATTGACCTTTCCGAGCTTAGTAGCATCAGATGTTGTAATTTTAGCTTTAGAAATGTCTTTAGACGTATCATATTTTAGAGCAATTCCTGTAAACGGTTCTGTTTTAGATACTACCAAATCAAAAGCATCCTTGGCATTATCGAACTCAAATTCGTGCGTGGTTAAATAACCTATATTAATACGCCCAGTAGCTATAAGACTTTGAAACGCCTCCATGTTTCGTTTTTCTGTCCAACGCACGTAAGGCAATGGGTAATCGATACCTTTTTCTTCATAGTTAAGATCATAACGACCTGGTCCATAAGAGCATGCCATTTTTAATTCTAACTCTTTACGGTACCAATACGGATCGCGATCAAAACCTGTAGGCACAGCACCCAAAACCACCACTTTGCCTTTTTTGCGCGCTATGGCACCAGCAAAATTAATTGGGTCTAAACTTGAAGTTGCTGCAGCTATGATTACCGCATCTGCACCGTGACCTTTTGTAGCATTTAAGATTTGCTCTTCTACTCCAGCTGCATTGCGAGTTAAACCTAAATCAACAACTTTATTTTCTACCGCCTGATTAACTGCAGCCTCAGACACATCTACACCAATTACCGTAACACCAGATGCTTTAAGAATTAATGCTGCTAGCTGACCCAATAGACCTAAGCCGATGACCACACAAGATTCTCCTAATCTTAAATCTGCCTGACGCACCCCTTGCATAGAAATAGCGCCTAGTGTATTGTAAGCTGCGTCTTTAAGGTTGGCATCGTTTTCTAATTTTACGCAAAGGTTTACCGGAACCGATACAATCTCTGCATGGTTAGCGTATCCTGCACCTGCACATGCTACTTTATCACCAATTTCGAACTCGGTAACTCCCTCTCCCACTTCTAGCACTTCACCTGCACAACTGTAGCCTAATGGAGAATAGGCATCTAATTTTTTCATCACTGCTCTGTAAGTTTGTACAGGGCCTTGTTTTTTTAAGGTATCTATAACTTGTTTTACTTGTTGCGGACGCTCTTTGGCCTTACCAATAAGACTTTTGCGAGCGGCTACCACAGTTGAGCCCTCTGTACCTGCACTGATAATGGAATAATGGTTTTTTACAATGACCATGCCCTTGCCTAATTGCGGATAGGGTACGTCTTGTATAATCATATCTCCTGAGCCTAGTTTTTGTGTGAGTTGTTGCATTAAGCTATTATCTTTTTATAAAAAAATGTGGTTTGATTAATAAAAGTCCAAATATACCCCATACTAATATATTATAATAATAATATACACCTGGTACTAATCCTATACTGTCTATACTATACATTGCCATCAACATTAAACCAAAAATCAAAACATTACGTCTCATTTTTGATAAATGGTAAAATATTCGAAAGTTAAAAAATAATAAAAAAATTAGGCCCAAAATACCATTCATTAGCAATACTCTTAGCCATTCATTGTGTGCTGGTCGATTTAAACCATCACCAACCCATTGAAAAAAACTGTTTTGCTCATTGATCCAGAACCTCCAGAAATCCTGCCATATATATCCTCTACCTGCAAGCGTATAACGAGCATCTTTAACTTCACCTGATTGGTACCCTACTTCTTTACTAAAAAGTTGCCCTACATTGCTGCTGATAGCATCACCAAACACTAAAAACAATACCATAATTGCTAGTAATACAGAAAATATATACTTAAACCTAGAATTTGAAAACAATAACAAGAGTATAAACCAAACACCCAAAATAGCAACTGCTGCCTTACTAAATACTAAATAAATAGATATAAAAGCACCGATTGTTATTGCTACCATGAAAATTTTGAATTGTATTCTTTTAACTTTAAAGTTATTGAGATAAATGAATACCGCAAAAAGTGTCATTAAACCATAAAATCGTACTGGAAATGCATCGTGATAAAAACCAACATACCTAGTCAATCCAACAGTCGCACGATCATTAAAAATAACACCTGTTTGAAGCTGGTAAAGACTGACTAACATTGGAAACACACCACAAATCATTAATGCGATTAAAGTTTTTCTCAGACTTGTCTTGTTTTCTATTACTAAAGGTATAATAAAGAAGCCTAAATATATATTAATGTTTAATACCAGTATTTCTATTGCTAAAAAGGGCTCACTTATTAAACTCCAAAATAAACCAAAAGATAGGGCTAACAAATATAAATTGGCAGTTCTAACCCAGTAAAGAGGAAGTCGCTTCTTATATTTATAAACTTTATAAAATAAAATTGGAATCAATATCCCTTGTATAGACAACATTGAAAGTGGTCCAAATTTGATATCCCAAAAAGAATCCATTATTGATTTTGTACTAACCAACACCAAAAAAGCAGCAAAAACACCTTTTCTTAATCTAACACCCAATAGTGTTAGAAGAATAAATACAGGAACACCTATCATTCTAAAGAATTGTGTTTTTTTGGCAACGCCTTGTAAGGAGGCTCTAATTGCTTTATAACTTTAGCTGGATTACCTGCAGCTATAGCCCCTTCTGGAATATCTTTATTTACTACCGAACCAGCGCCAATAATGGCATGGTCACCAATTGTTACATTACGCATCACAACAGAGTTGACACCGATAAACACATGATTTCCTATTGTGACATAACCTGTGCCATTATCTTCATTGTCAATAACGTGTGCCGCACCATCGTGAGACAAAATATAGCAACCATGTGTTATTAAACAATGCTCTCCTATGGTAATTTGCCCACGTCTTACATCTATTTTCGCACCCAAACTTATCATGGTATTCTTACCGATTTTAGCACCAGATGCCCTTAGAAACGACATTTGAAAAAACCGTAAAACGTTCCCTAAGTAATGTACTAACTTTCGAATAATGGTTTTCATGATGCTATAGTTTTAAGTATAATTTCTTTAAAATCGTTAGCAATTTTTTGAATCGAGAAGTTTGAAACAACATACGACCTGTTAGTTTCTCCAATTTTTAATCTAGTTTCTTTATCACTCAAAATCTTTTTCAGCACTGAGGTTAATTGTTGTAATTCGCCAGGCATAAACGAAAAGCCGTTAACTCCATCTTTAAAAACCTCTCTATGCGCACCTACAGGTGTAAAAACAGCTGGCTTCCCCATTGCCATTGCTTCCAACAAAGACCTTGAAAAACCTTCTGAATATGAGGCTGTTAAAAAAACAGTTGTAGTTGCCAAATGCGCCATTTTATCTTTACCACTAATGATTCCTAAATTTACGTAGTTATCTTTAAACTTTGACTTAAGAATCTTTTCTTCTGCCATAAACGGATCTTCGTAGCTTATCTTCTCACCGGTGAACTGGTTATAAAAGACTCCGCGCTCACCTTTTCTAATATTACCTGCAAAGTAAAATTTTGTATTTGGGAGTGTTTCGCAAATGTCAGGAATTATTTTTAGAATATCCGTATATCCTTTAGCCTTGGTCATATGGCCCATTATTAAAATCTTTCCTTCTTCTATTTCTGATTTATGGTTGTTAGAATATTCGTTTACATCCATAGCTTGATAAAGTACAGCCACTCTATCATCCATTATATAAGGTTTAAACTGATCTTTAAGATATTTTGCCTGTACAATAGCACAATCTACTCTTTTAAGACTAAAGCCAACTATGTTTTTTACAACCTTGTTAAATGTTTGTAAGTTTAGCTTAAAGTGACTACCTCTAAGATGAATAATTACTTTTGCACCAAATACTTTACTTAATAAGATAGTCCAACTGTCTCTACCAATCCAACCGATTTGTGTTGGTGTAATTGGGTAATACACACAAGTAAATCTATTAAATACTAACAATCTCAAAAGTTTAGAAAAATAGATAAAAAAATTAGTTAGCATAGAGAAATCTAGCTTTCCTTTTTTGGTATTGTCTTTTCTAAAGTTTGTTTTTAAAAACTTTATATCAAAAGCGTCATTTAGGACTTCAGACTCTGAAAATTGTTGCATACTGAGTTCTGGGCCCGAATAAGGAGGTGGAGTTGGTCCAATAAATAATATTTTTGGCTTTTTATTACGCATTAGCAAGACTCTGTTTTATTTGTTGCACCCATTTATCGACTGACAATTGCTTTCCCTTTTTCATGGCATTATAACTAAATTGTTCTAGCTTGTTATTGTTATTTAACAAGTTTGCTATAACCTTAATGTTTTCTTTAAAATCACCCTGTAGTAAATAACCGTTTTCGTTGTGATTTAAATAACTTATTTCTGGCCCATGTTTGTCGGCAGCTAATGTAATATAAGGTCTTCCGTAAGCAAAGGCATGATTAATAGATAATCCTGATAGTCCTGGCACAAACACAATGGAAGCTCTCGCCATCACTGGTGCTATTTTTGCCTCGTCCACTAACGTGCCATGCCATTTTATATCCTTATCTGCGTCTATGGTAGTTTTAACATGTATTAGCTCGGGTCCATCACCAATTATCTCGAGTTTGAGATTAGGAAGTTTTACCTTCAATGCCTTGTAATAGGAAATAAGGTCTTTGATACGTTTAGATGCTATTAAGCGTCCTATAAACACAATAGTAGGTTGTTTATGTGGCAATTGAAACGAATAATACTTCTCTATTTCTGTATTATCTATTGTATTGTTAGCCCAAAACGCCTTATGTTGGGATATAATCTTTTGATTAACAGCTACTTTACACGCATTTTCAGTGTAAAATATAACCCTATCTAGTTTTTTGTAAAATAAATTAGATAACGTACTATCTAATAATGCTAATAATCCATTTTTAGATTTAAACTGTGCATGGTTATATGAAAAAAGGCGGACTTGTGGATTGTGCTTTCTTAATTTTTCAGCAAATAATAATAAGGAAATATTCTTCTTTTCAGCAGGTATTAATATCCAATCAAAATTCCTAAACATGGATTTTAATTTTTGCTTAACTTCTTTTGATTTTCCAAAATCATTTTTGGACACGTTAACTTTTTCATGTTTAAAATCCCAAGTTTCATCAAGTTCTTTGTCGCCCATATTTTCCCTACCTGTTCCTGAAACAATTGTAAGATCTATTTCTGAATCTTGCGCTAAATGATTTAAGAAACGTGCCTTGTAATGATTAAAATTAGGTGCCAACCAGAGAATTTTCATTTTTTTACAAATGACTTATATAATTTAACTAAAGATTTATAAAGAAATGGACTGAATGCATAAACGAAACTTAGTTTCATTTTATCTGAATCACTTTTCTTAGCTATATTTAATAGATTTTTTTCTAGTTTTTGGTGTGATGTTGAGTAAAAAATATTTAATAATTCTTTAGCGTTAATATCCCAATTAAGATTCTTGATGGCATACTCTCTGGTCATCTCTGAAAGTTTTGACAAATTCTCTTTGTTCTCTATATAATACTTAATTTTTCTGATCAAGTCATCAACATCAACATAACACATCGGCCAAAAATAATTATCCTCTCTTGTTCTAAATTCTTTAATTGAAATTGTTTTACAAGTTTGCTCATCAATAAACTCATTCATGGGTCCATTATCTGGAACTATTGTTGGTAGCCCACAAGACAATGCTTCGGCAATAGAAAGACCAATTCCTTCTAGTCTTGAAGGATATACATATACATTTCCAAGATGATATAAGCCTGGCGCCTCGACTGTTTTATCTATTAATTCTAATTTTCCCCTGCTTAGCAAATCATTAATTATATGTTTTTGTTCAGGCAATGATTGTTCTAAGTTTATTTGTGAATGCAGAATAAGTTTAAAATCATCATCTATTCTACTCGCTGCTTCCAATAAGAAATCCGTTCCTTTCCGAAATGGTGACCAACCAACAGAATGAAAAAACACAACTTGATCATAATCTTTCTCTTTTGGAGCGTAAAGATCGACATCTGTACCCCAAGGAATATAAACAGCATTACCTAGTTTATCAAAAACAGAAAAATGCCGTTTAGTATTACAAATAAGTTTATCATATATTTTAAAAAGCGGTATTGATGTCTTGGTATAATAATCTATATACGCCAGACATTTAATATTCATTTTTTTTGTGAGTATAATGGGTTGCCACCAGAACTGCTCATTAAATAAAACATGGGTTAAATTATTATCAATTAACCATTTTTTAAATTGTGAGACATTTAAGGCGGATTTAATAATCAAATTGTGATCTTTATCAACTTCAACAGGAAATAGGTTATTAAAACTATGATCATACCCTCCTCTAGCATAAATAAAAACCTCTACCCCTTCGTCCTTTAATTTTTTAGCATATTGCAAAGAGACATATGCAGCTCCTCTCTCAAACCATGTTGTGACTATACCTACCCTCAAAACTTAAATTCTTTCACCTATTTTTTTTGCTGGTGAACCAGCATATATATTATACTCTTCAGTTTTTGTTTTTTCTAATACTATACTATTAGCCGCGATAATGCAACCTTTTTTCACATTAGCTCCTTTTAAAATTTTTACTCCTGCTCCAATCCAAACATCAGAAGCTATTTCTATTGGGCTTTTAACAAGACTTTGCCTGTTGATTTTCTTATTCTTTTCATATTTATGATCGCCATCTCTAATACTAACATACTCAGCTATTAGGACATCATCACCAATTTCTACTCTATCTAAAGCACTAATTACTATATCCTGGGTAAGATTTACGTTGTTACCAATAATTAATTGACCATTATCCCTAATATCTAACGATATCCTATATCCAAAATTAACATTATTACCAACTGTAATATTTTTTTTAGGTATTGTTCTCAATACAGGAAATGTTTTACACTTTATACCCATACCAACCTTACATCCACAACTTAAAAGGTATAGTCTAAAAAGCTCTCCTTTTATCCTAAACCTAAGTTTCCTTAATCTCGTTCTCGTTTTAAATAAAAAACTCAAAATCTTTGTTTTATTTTTTTTTTGATATGTTTTATTTGGGGTAATTTTAAGATGTGCCCTAATGCATATAAAATAGACACATAAGAGATTGACGATACTATCATTTGACCTACATTATTAAAAGTCATCAGACTTAAATAATTGAATATATAAAATATAATTGCAAACACTAACAAATTAACAGTAACTACTCCTCCTATAGCCTTAACAACATCTAAAATACTTAAGTTAATAAGATTTCTAGTTATAAAGCTCAAAACAATAAATACTATAATATTTTCTAAGATTATCATTGCTGCAGTAAACAACACTCCATGTTCCCAAACGAGAAAAATTAAAAATGCACTTAATAAAATTTTAAGCAGATAAATTCTTGTTGATATTTTTGGTTTGCCTAACACATTAAATATATTTAATAAGGTATTATTAATTGGAATAAAAATTCCTGCAACCGCCAAAATTATTAAAAACTCTACGGCACCTATCCATTTTTCTGTCAAAAAGAATACAATAATTTGTTTAGCATTAACAATCAGCAGAAACATTATTGGTACAATTATAAAAGACAACCATGACAATATTTGTGTTGTATTTTCTTTTAAAGCTTTTTTATTGTCCTTATTAGCAGTTAATACAGGAAATAAAACCTTAACAATAATAGAATTTGTTGTATTTTCTGGTAGTTGCTCAAACTGGCGGGCTCTTGTATACAGCCCTAATAAAGAAGAGTTATAAACCTTACCAATGGTAGTTATATATAGATTATTATATATAACCGTTAATATATTTGCGAACAAAAAATACAAGCTATTCCCAAATACACTTTTTACAAATGGTTGAGAAAATGTAAATCTAGGAACCCATTTGGTATAAAACCAAAATAAAACTACCTGCACTGCACTTATTGTTAAAGTTTGAATAACTAATGACCAAACACCGTAACCGTTTAATGCTAAAATAATACCTGTACAGCCACCAATGAGAGTAGACAAAAGAATAATTTTAGCCTGTCCCTTAAAATCGAGATCTACAGTTAATCTAATTTTATGAACGCTGCTAAATGCATTGATAACTAATGACAATGCTATTAATCTAAGTACATTTTTCAATAATGGTATTTCATAAAAATCAGCTACAAAAGATGCAGAAAAAAAAATGAGAACAAAAATAACAGTTGCAGACAATAATTTTGACCAAAACACCGTAGCATATTCTTTTTCGGTATTTTCTCTTCTTTGAATTAAAACCATCATAAAACCACCATCTGCAATAATTTCTGAAAAAGCAATAACTATCGTTGTAAGTGCGATTATACCATAATCTGAAGGCATTAGTAACCTTGCCAGAATTATACCCAAACCAAACCGTATAACTTGGTTTCCTAACCTCTCAGTTAAGTTCCATAAGACTCCTTTTACAGTTTTAGATTGAATATTTTTCAATAAAAATAGGCTTAAGCTACAAATCTAAAACAATTCTCTTAGCATCATAAAAAAAGCATGGTATAAATTATTTTAGCGCATTTCAGTTTAATATTAACGCTTTGTTAATATCTAAAAACAAAAAGCATCTATAGTTTTGTTATATTTGCTATCCCTTTCTACTAAACCAATCCTTAATTACGACGTATTGTTATTGTTAAACAATTTATTTAAAAAAAACATGAAACATTTTTACACATTTTTAGTTGCCATTTTATTTACGAGCTTTGGGTTTGGGCAAACATTATCCGCAGGTGATTTAGCCATAATTGGAGTTGGGGTTGACGACGAAGAAATCCTAGTGGTTGCCCTGGAAGATATTCCGGCTGGAGAATCTGTTTTCTTTACTGACGATGAGTGGAACGGCACAAATTTTAATACTGGTGAAGGTTTTTATGAATGGATGACACCATCAATAACTGCTGGTACTGTTATTACTATTACAACTACCGGAACTACTGCAGGTGGAACAGTTAGCCAACAAGCTGGTAGTTTCGCATTAGGAAACAGTGGTGATGGAGTGTTTTTGTATCAGACATCTACTAATACATACAACTCAGGAACATATACTTTACTTGGCTTTGCTGGTGAAGACGCTGGTGATGCTGGAACATTAGCAGGCTCTGGATTAACGTTAGGCACTACAGCTATTTATTTCGGTGGAGATAATGGTATCTACACTGGAATTAGAGCAGGTCAAGATAAAGCTACTTATTTATCATTAATTTATAACCTTTCGAACTGGACTACATCTGGCACTGCACAGACATTTGACACAACTGCATTTACTTTTTCTGGTGGTTCACCAATCACTTCTGTAGAATTTGCTTCGGCTTCAGCATCTGTATCTGAAGGTGTAGGAACAACCGATTTAACTTTTTCGATTACAAATCCTGACGGCACCAATGCTACCTCTTTTGATGTAGAATTAACTACAGGTGACAATACAGATATTAACGGCTACACAACACAGACTGTAACCTTTGCTGCCGGGTCTTCAACCGATGAAACTTTAACTATAACAGTTACTGATGATACTATTTTTGAAGGTGATGAAACCTTAACGTTTACTATTACAGGTGTTACTGGTGGAAATACGGCTACTGTAGGTACGCAATCTACATTTGATTTAACAATACAGGAAAATGATCCAAATCCAGCAGTGGCTTTTTGGCACGAGCCTTTCAACAATAACAATCTCTACACAGTAACTGCTGGTGGTGAGGGCAATGATGGAACCGCAGATTATTTTCAGATTACTGATGGCTCAAACATCAACGAATCCTACACAAATATAGACGGAACTTTCCACGCATCTCAAGACATAGATGATGGAGGATGGACAAATAGTGCTACTCCAAGTCAGCTAACATGGACAGGGATTGATGTCAGTGAATTTACTACATTGTCCTTTAAAGGATCTTTTGCTTCTAATGGTGGTGGTATTGATGACTCAGACTTTGTCTTGATTGAGTATCAAGTTGATAGTGGTGGCTGGGTGAATTTATTAGCTTTTGAAAATACCGGAGGTTTTAATAACAATTTTTTTGAGGATACTGATTTTGATGGTACAGGAGATGGACTACAACTTTCAGGTACATTTCAAGAGTTTGAAAAATCAATTCCTGTTGGTTCTATTTTAGACTTAAGAATCACAGTTTCCGTAAATTCTGGTGGTGAAGATTTAGCTTTTGACAACTTTAAAGTTGAGGGCATCTACAATGGTTATGTATATTCTGACGGTTCATGGTATCCTGCGAATCCTGATGGAACTACTGGTGCATCAGACGCCATTGTAGCAGACGGTGTTGCTGTTTTAAACTCTGATGTTAGTCTAAATGATGTTGTTGTTTATCCTGGAGCTGGTCTAGATGTTGAATCTGGAAACACTTTAACTGTAAACAGTTTAACTTTAGAATCTACATCTACAACCTATTCTAGTTTTATCCTAGATGGTGCTATCACAGGAACTGTAACTTATAATCGTTTTGTAAATTCTAACGATGCTGTAAATGGTAACGATTTGATTAGTGCACCATTAAGCGGACAACCATTCAATACATTTATTGGAAACAATACAAACATTTTAGCCAACTCAAGTGGTACGAACGTACTTTTTGGTGGCTTTGATAATGACGATGCTGTAAATCCTTTTGAACTTTGGGATGAAACTGACACCACACCTTTAACTGCTGGTGTGGGTTATCGTAGTGGTATTGACCCTGTTGCTGGTTCAAATTTAGTATCTTTTGAAGGTACTGTAAACAACAGCTTAGTTGAGGTTGCTATAAACCAAGGTTCTGCAAGCATTCTTAACCTGGTTGGTAATCCGTTCCCTTCTTACTTGGATGCACAAGCTTTTTTAACTCAAAATGCTGCGCTGTTAGACCCAAGTGCTGTGGTCATCTATGGTTACAACGATAGCACTAATGGTACATCTGCTGATGATTATACCATTATTAGTGCTATAGAAAACAATACACTAAACATTGCACCTGGACAAGGCTTCTTTGTAGCTTCTAATTTGGCTGGTGGTAACCTTCAGTTTACAACCAACACACCAGATATGCGTATTGTATCTACCGATGATGACTTTATTGCTGGTAGAACGGCAATAACAAACGTTAACATCAATTTAAGTAACGCTACGGACAACTTTATTACTAAAGTGTATTTTACAGCAGCTAGCGGCTTAGGATTAGATCCTGGGTATGATGCCAGCTTACTTGGTGGTGTTGCGCCAGCGTTTTCTCTGTTTTCTCACTTAGTAGAAGAGAATATGGATGTACCGTTTGCAACACAAGCTATCGGCAAAACAGATTATAACGATACCACTATTGCATTAGGTGTTAATGCCAACATGGGTGAGCAACTAACTTTTAGCATTGCAGAAAACACATTGCCTACATCTATTGAAGTATATTTAGATGATACTTTAACCAGTACATCAACTTTATTAAATACTTCTGATTATGTATTGACCCCTTCTGAGGATTTAAATGGTACTGGTCGTTTTTACTTAAGGTTTTCTAATAGTGCACTATCTACGGCAAATGCTATTTTTGATGGTATTTCAATCTATACCAACCAAAACAACAAAACCATTAATATTGCCGGACAATTGACCGAAGGTACTTCAGCTAATGTTTATGATACACAAGGACGTTTAGTTACTGCTAAAGCCTTAGAATCTAATACAACGCTACAAACTATCGATGCAAGCAATCTGCATACAGGAATATATATTGTAAAGCTCGTTAATGGAGATGCTACAAAAACTGAAAAAATTATCTTGAAATAAATAAGATAAGACCTTTTAATATCAAGAAACGCACTCATTTATGAGTGCGTTTTTTGTTATAACGGGAAATGTTTATTTTTTCCAGAAGTGACATGTTAGCAACACAAGCCTCTTTATTTTAAAAAATCTACAAAAAAAGCTATATTTGATTCTATCAAATTATCATAATATCAAACCCATATAAGCTTATGAGACAGTTTTACTTATTTCTTACTCTATGTATATCATTTACTTTTATTAGTAATGGTCAAACACTAGGAGTAGATACTTTTACACTTGGAAATGACAACTCAGATAACTACAGCGGTAGTTGGGGCACAACAAATCAAGGGTCTGGTTTTAGTGATTGGACATTTGACCAAGCCACACCAAGTGGTGGATTTGCTGGTCGATTTATTGGCTCGTTTTCATCTGCATTAGATGTTAATGGAAATTCTTTTGGTATGTTTGCCAACAGTGGAAATGGTGCTGTTTCTGGCGCAACACTATCAATGCCTAAGACTATGGAAGAAGGTGATTCTTTTACAGTTTCTGTTGGGGTGAATTTTAGAGATGGTAACAAAGGATTTGATTTGAGAGATGGCTCAAACAATACTATTATAAATTTTAATGTTGGTAGTGATCAGTATAATATCACAGGAACATCTGGTTTATTTGGAAATGCTTATGACGCTAATACGGTCATAACATTCACATTTACTCAAAATGCTAACACCGTTTCTTGGACAGCAGATAGAACAGGAGGATTAACCGGTTCTGAAAGTGGCACTGTAAATAGCATTAATGCAGGTACTATCACTAATCTTAGATTTTATAACGTTAGTGCAGGAACGAATGGTGATGGTGGTAGTGGACAAAGAAACCTTTACATAAACTCACTAAACTTTGAAAGCACATATACCATTGCTGAAAATTCTACAGTAAATGTTACCACAAGTGAAACCGCACCTTACTTAACTGTAGAAAGCGGAAGTACAGTCAACGTTGAAAAAACAGGTAATTTAGAAGTTTTAGGAAACCTTAACAATAGTGGCAGTTTAATTTTAAACTCTGATTCTGACGAGTATTCTAGCCTTATAGTTAATGGTACAGCTACAGGTGATGTCGTTTACAACCGCCATGTTAACAATAACGGCCCTGTTAATGGTAATGATTTGATTAGTGCTCCTGTTTCAGGACAACCATTCAATACATTTATCGGTAACAATACAAACATTTTAGCAAATCCTAGTGGTACGAACGTACTTTTTGGTGGCTTTGATAATGATAATGCCACGGATCCTTTTGAGCTTTGGGATGAAACTGACACAACACCTTTAACTGCTGGTGTGGGTTATCGTAGTGGTATTGACCCTGTTGCTGGTTCAAATTTAGTATCTTTTGAAGGTACTGTAAACAACAGCTTAGTTGAGGTTGCTATAAACCAAGGTTCGGCAAGCATTCTTAACCTGGTTGGTAATCCGTTCCCTTCTTACTTGGATGCTCAAGCTTTTTTAACCCAAAATGCTGCGCTATTAGATCCAAGCGCTGTGGTCATCTATGGTTACAACGACAGTACAAATGGTAGTTCTGCAGTCGATTATACCATTATTAGTGCTATTGAAAACAATACACTTAATATTGCACCAGGACAAGGCTTCTTTGTAGCTTCTAATGTCGCTGGTGGTAACCTTCAGTTTACAACCGATACACCAGATATGCGTATTGTATCTACCGATGATGACTTTATTGCTGGTAGAACTGCCGCTTCTGCAATTACTAATGTAAACATCAATTTAAGTAACGCTTCGGACAACTTTATCACTAAGGTATATTTTACAGCGGCTAGCACCTTAGGATTAGATCCTGGTTATGATGCTAGCTTACTTGGTGGTGTTGCGCCAGCGTTTTCTCTGTTTTCTCACTTAGTAGAAGAGAATATGGATGTACCGTTTGCAACGCAAGCCATCGGTAAAACAGATTATAACAATACAACTATTGCTTTAGGTGTTAATGCCAACATGGGCGAACAATTAACCTTTAGTATTGCTGAAAATACATTACCTACATCTATTGAAGTGTATTTAGACGATGCTTTGACCAGCACATCTACTTTATTGAATACTTCGGATTATGTATTGACCCCTTCTGAGGATTTAAATGGCACAGGACGTTTTTACTTGAGATTCTCTAATAGTGCACTATCTACGGCAAATGCTATTTTTGATGGTATTTCAATCTATACCAACCAAAACAACAAAACCATTAATATTGCCGGACAATTGACCGAAGGTACTTCTGCTAATGTTTATGATATACAAGGACGTTTAGTTACTGTTAAAGCCTTAGAATCTAATACAACGCTACAGACTATCAATGCCAGCAGCTTACACACTGGAATATATATTGTGAAGCTCGTTAATGGAGATGCCACAAAGACTGAAAAAATTATCTTGAAATAGTAAAACCAGCCTAATACTATTTACTTAAGTATTAGACATTTGTAAGGTTTTTTAACTTTATTTTTTATATTCGTTAAATCATTGGTTAGAAAACCTTACACTTTAATATGTCATGTGAAACAAATTTTAGTATAAACGTTTTTATTTTTTCCCTTGTTAAATAAATTATTTTATTATTTTTGAACCAAATCTAGGCTTGGCCATGAAAAAAGACAACAATACAGACAAAATCACACGTAAAGACGCCATCAAAAAAATGGGAAAGTACGCAGCATTAACAGCTGTAGGTACTTTTGTGATTTTAAATCCACTTAAAGCGCAATCGTCTTCTCCACCTGATCCAGGAGGAAATCCATTTGATTAATTTACAATAAAGTTTGAAGCAGAACTTGGCACCAACATATCAACGTTTGTTTGGTTCTTATTGGTTGCTTTGGTACGAAAAATCTAACGTTTACAGTGTTGTAGATGATGATTTTAGAAATCTCCTACACGATTATTTAGAATGTTCATCAATTGATACATTTAAATCAAAACTAACAACTGTTGATTCAAGTACAGATGCTAATCTAGTTGTTAAAAACTTAATTTCTTATTTAGAGCAATGCAATACTAAAGTTGATGATATTGGCGAATTAGACACTTCATTCAATGCATCTAAACGTCAAATCTTCAAAAATTATAGCTTTAACGGTAAAGTCTTTCAAGTCAACTTTGATTCGGATTTAGTTAAGAAAACCATTCATCCCAGTATAGCTCATTTGGAGACCAATGATTTTTTAATACCAGATATCATCTATGATGTTTACATTGAAAATGATCAGCTATGTTTGTTTAAAAATGAAGCATTGGTGCGTACAGTACCAAAACGCGACTATCATCTTATACAAGGCAAATTTGCAATGGAGCTTCTTTCTTATATTCACAATAAAGAAGAATCGGATTGGTTAGGCACGTTCCATGGGTCTACAATTTCAGATGGTGAACATTCTATTTTATTTATTGGAGTGTCTGGTAAAGGTAAAAGCACATTATGCGCATTGCTAACTGCTAAGGGTTTTGAATTAGTAGCTGATGATGTCTCCCCTATGCTCGCTTCAGATTCTCATATTTACTATAATCCTTCAGCAATATCTTTAAAAGAAGGAGCTTTTGATTTATTGCGTCCTTTGGTTAGTAACTTTGATGACTTACCAAATACGCTTTTTAATAAAAGTAAAGGTATCATTAAATACTTACCTTGCAAAAATCCGGTTAAAGACCGTTATCCATGTAGCGCAATCATAATGGTAAACTATATTAAAGATAGTGAAACGTCTCTTGAATCGATATCGATTAAAGAAGCCTTAGAGACTCTGATTCCTGAATCATGGTTATCACCAAAGCCTTTACATGCAAAACAATTTTTAGATTGGCTATCTCAAACACCTACTTACAAATTAACCTATAGCAATACAGGAAGTGTTATAAATGAAATTACGAATTACTTTAAGCAAATTAACAACCATTAATATTAGTTATATTTAATACCAATTAATTCCATTAATGGGTAATCTTGCCATTACATACCAACATATAGCAGATATTCTAAGCTTTAAGTCTTCTAATGAGACGTTAGAAGAGACACTTAGCAATAAAGCATTTGATTGGGATGACATTGTAATTGAAGGTAGTAAACACCTAGTGTTACCTGCTATCTACTGTCGTTTAAAGGCGAAACAACTCACACATCTTTTGCCTGAAGAATTAGAGACTTACCTTAAAGAAATTACAGTACTTAACGAGCAGAGAAACAATCAAATAGCATTGCAAGTTAATACACTATCTGAGTTGTTGAATTCTCATAAAATAGAACACGTCTTCTTAAAAGGTGCAGCACTTATCTCTGGCGGCTATTATGATGCTATTGCAGAGCGTATGCTTGGAGATATTGATATTTTAGTAGCTAATGATCAGCTTGATTTGGCTTTTAAGGTATTGCAAAACAATAGTTACTATCCAATTGAACAGACGCTTGGTAACGATTTCTTTGAGCACAAACACTTGCCAAGACTTAAGACCGATAATTATATTTGCGCTGTAGAATTGCATAGAAAATTGTTTATATCTTACAAGAACAAGGCATTGAACAGTTCTAATATCCTGTTATCTAAGCAGTTTAATAATACTATTGCGACACCTTCTTTAAAGCACTTATTGCTTCACAACATTCTCAATTATCAAATAAATGACCAAGGTAGCTTATACAATAGCATAAGCTTTAGGTCAGCGTATGATAGTCTAGTGATGTTGCAACAAAAAGATTGTTCATTCATGGACAGCAATAGTAAGGTTATTAAAAATTACTTCAATTTATTGGGTATCTTTTTTATAGACATCCCTGAAAAATACAGATGTGAAAATTTTACAACAAAATTTTATAACTATAAATTAAAGCATCTCGACTTTTACAAATTTTGGAATAAGCTTATAAAGGTTGTTCATTTTTTATGGGTGATCATTGGTAGAGTTCCTTACTTTATAAACAATAAAGCCTATAGAACCGCATTATTAAAAGACCGAAAACGTATTTTCACACATATAAGGTCTGTTTTAAAAAACTCTTAATTATATTTACATTTAACTATAATAACTTAATATCTTATTTGTTTTATAAGCCATAAAGTTTAACTTTGATTTTTAAAATAAATTTTTCATGAGAAAATTACTTTTACTAACAGCTCTTGTGACGTTATCGTTCAATTCTTACAGCCAATCTGATTCTGCTGAATGGTTTGGTAGTGTAGGTCTTAATGCTGTTAACAGTGCTGGAACACGATCACCTGTAAATGGAATGACAGACTGGGCCATTAACCTACCTATTTCACTTGGTGTAGAAGTTGGTTGGACGTCTGGTTTATCAATTGAACAAGCCTTTACTTTAAACTCATTTGCTGAAGGAGACAAGATTGATGGTGCAATATTACAAGAAGACTACACTTATTTTTCTTTTGACACTCACGCTAAGTATTATTTCGGAAAGCATATTTTCCCATCGGCTGAGTGGATTGATTTTTACGGAAATGCTGGAGTAGGATTTTTTAATATCGACGAAACTAATATATCACTAAACTTAGGTGGTGGTGTTTTATTTTGGTTAAATAGAAGACAAACATTTGGGATACGAGCTCAAGTTATTGGGAAATTTGCATTAGACCATTCAGAAAGTGGATTAGATAATAATCATTACCAAACCCATATACAAGCTGTATTCGCACTATGGTAGTCATTGAAAACATAAAAAAAATAGAAAAGTCTCTAAATTAGAGACTTTTTTTATACACTAATAATATGTTAGAAACTAGCTTTCGTGGGTCAATAAATCATCAAAGTAATTGATTGTACTTTTTAATCCCTCTCTTAAATTAATTTTTGGTTCCCATCCTCCTAATTCTTTTTTCGCTAAACTTATATCTGGCTGACGTTGCATAGGATCATCCTCTGGTAGTGGCAGATATGAAATTTTAGATTTGGAACCTGTTAGGTCAATTATTTCATCTGCTAATTGAAGCATGGTAAATTCCTTTGGGTTACCAATATTTACAGGACCTATAAATCCATCGCGAGTATTCATCATCCTAACAGTACCATCAATTAAATCATCAACATATTGAAAACTTCTGGTTTGTGTACCATCCCCAAAAATCGTAATATCTTCACCCTTTAAGGCTTGCACTATAAAATTAGACACCACTCTTCCATCTTGTGGATGCATCCTTGGACCATAAGTATTGAAAATACGTATAATCTTAATCTTTACCTTATTCTCCTTATGATAGTCCATAAATAAGGTCTCAGCACATCGCTTACCTTCATCATAACAAGAACGTGATCCTATAGGATTAACATTTCCCCAGTAACTTTCTGGCTGAGGATGTACTGTAGGGTCTCCATACACTTCACTTGTTGACGCCTGTAATATTTTTGCTTTAACTCGTTTTGCTAATCCTAACATGTTTATAGCACCCATTACAGAGGTTTTAGTCGTTTTTATAGGGTTGTATTGATAGTGTACAGGAGATGCCGGACAAGCAAAATTGTATATTTCATCAATTTCAGCCATGAAAGGATTAGTGATATCATGCCTCACCAATTCAAAATAATGATGATCCATAAGATGCTCTATATTCTGTTTGGAACCAGTAAAATAGTTATCTAGGCATATAACTTCATTTCCTTCATTCAGGAGACGCTCACAGAGGTGTGAACCTACAAATCCTGCTCCGCCTGTTACTAATATTCTTTTCATATATAGTTTATAGTTGCTTTTACTTCAAAAATAATGCTTATTTCTTAGTCTTTAGTATCCTGCAAAATTAAAGTTTAACATTTGTTTCATGTAATCATAAAGTTCTGGAAATTTACCTTTAAACTCATTTGGTGTTTCTATAAAGTTTTCTAACAGTACAGCAAAAAACTCAAACTGATTGGTATAGGCATACGCCCTAAAGTATTTTGAGGTTATTAAATTATCTCTAACCATTTTATGGTCTTGAAGATAACTAGCCAGTTTATTGAAGCCACCTCTAAAAATCTCACTACTTATGTCAGTTTTTCCAAATGCATTTAAATGAATTGCATGCCCAAACTCATGGATTCCTAAATTTAAATTGTCATCACCTATGTGATACCCTTTTTTAAAATCTTCCCAAGAAAATACTATTGACTTTAATTGCGGATTTGTTTCACCTTTATGGTAAGTTTCATTTAAGTTAGAATAATATGCTGTTGGGTAGATTATTACTTTATCTATCAATTCGATAATGTAATTTCTGAAACCAAAGGTTAACATTACTGCTGTGGCAGAGATTAAGGTCTTCATTTCTTCATCTACTACTAAGCCTTCTCTACCTATAAATTCTTTTTTATTAATAAACGTTGCTAAACGATGTCTAAAGATGTCTTGCTCTTTTTTATTAAGTCTATTATAAAAATCAAATTCATTACTTAAAACTGATTGCTGCTGATTTGTTAGCTCTTTTTTAAATATAATAGTATTTAAAAATAAAGGCTTATTATACTTATCTACATATATAGATTCAACAACTCTATAAAGTCTTAACAACAACATTGCTGCTAATACAACGAAAAATATAACCACTAAGATTAACCTGAAGGTAGGATTAATTTCAGGATTTTGAGCTTCTTGGAGGTAGATTAAGATCATTGTCTAAATATAGAAATAAAACACTTAAACTAGCCCTAACATGTATTAAAACAAAAAAATGCTCAAGCAAGCTTGGCTATAAATTAACTTCTCTAACAAATCGTTTCGCAAAGGATTGCTGGCGCATCCCTTGCGCTCCGCTTTGAACATACTTCAAACAAAAAAATGCTCAAGCAAGCTTGGCATTTTTTCTTATTGAAGTATGTATTCGTGACCACGGTAGGATTCAAACCTACGACCGCTGGAGCCGAAATCCAGTGCTCTATTCAGCTGAGCTACGTGGCCAATTTTTAGTTAGACAACTTAGCCTTTACAATTGTAGAAATTGTCTTTCCGTCTGCTTGACCTGCCAGCTCTTTACTCACAATACCCATAACCTTACCCATATCTTTCATACCTTCAGCACCAATACTGTCTATGGTCATTACAACAACTTTCTCAATTTCTTCTTCGCTTAAAGCTTCTGGTAAAAATTGGCTTATTACTTCAGCTTGGTCTAATTCTGGTTGCGCCAAATCATCTCGTCCTTGCTCTTGAAAAATGGCTGCACTGTCTTTACGTTGCTTTACCATTTTAGAAAGAATCTTTATCTCTTGCTCTTCTGATAACTCATCACTACCATTAGATGCAGTTTTAGCCAATAATATCTCAGATTTTACAGCTCTTAATGCTGCTAATGCTGTTTGATTTTTTTCTTTCATGGCTGTCTTCATAGCAGACATAACGTTATCTTGTAAACTCATAATTACCTTAATCTTTTAGAAGTGCGAAGATACTAAAAAAGTTAGGTTTCTTCTTGATTCAGAACCTTTGAAAACAAAAAGCCCAAAAAGTTTGAGGGTACTTTTTGGGCTTGACATTGGTGTGATAACACTAAACTGAATTTGCTATTAATCTACGTTATCGTGTAAGAATGAATTATTACTTCTTAACTGAATGTCATCATTATCATCTGTACCAACAGACAGTCTAGACGCATTGGTCTCAGAAGAGTGCTGCGCATCTTCTAAATTAACACCTTGTCTTTTGTAAGCAGGCTCTTTTTCTATTTCATCAATCTTAGCCGTATTGAACTTATAGTTAAATTCTTTCATGTGCTTTCTGCGTTCGTCTGCACGTGCTTTAATTAAATCTGAAATCGGACTGTTCATTGGGTCAATTTCATCCTCTGAAATGACTTCTGTTTCTTCAACAGGAAGTACTTTCTTTTCAAAAACAATCTCCTCTTTAACCTCTTTCTCTACCTTTGTATTTATTGAAGACTCATAAGTTTCAACATCATCTAGCGCGTAACGCTTTTCTCCTTCTTCATTAACTTCTGTTACCGATATAATTTCTACAGGCTCATTAACATTGATGTCTTTTACGTCTTCATCTAAACTAAAAAACATCATCTCCTCACCAGACTCTGGCTCTTCAATTGTTTCTGGTTCATTATTAGATAAAGGCAAATCAAAAGTTAATGTAATCTGCTCTTCTTGTTCTTCAATAATAGGCTCGACTTTATTTTCAATTGGTGTAATAATGAATTCCTCTGGCTCTACATTTAATTCGGCCTTAGTATCTAATACTTCATCATATACCACATCCATATTTCTCAATAAATCTGTAGTAGCAATTAGATCCATATTATGCTCTATTGAAGTCTCTGTATCATCCTCATCTAAAAGTGTATGACGCACTATTGGATCTTCTTTCTTTTCTTCAAGAACGATATCTGGTGTAATAATGGCAGGCTCTTTTTCTTGAGTACTTACTTCTTCAATAACCTCTTCTTCTAAAGCATGAATAACTTTTTTAGTTTCGGTATTAGAAATTTCGTTTTGCTGATCGATATCAAACCCTGTTGCAATAATTGTTACTGCGATAGATTCTTCTAAAGAGTCATCTTCACCAACACCCATAATAATGTTAGCACCATGACCTGCTTCATTCTGAATATGGTCGTTAATCTCACCTATTTCATCAATAGTGATTTCCTGAGAACCTGAAACGATAAGCAACAATACGTTTTTAGCTCCAGTAATTTTATTATCATTAAGTAATGGCGAATCTAAAGCTTTCATAATAGCTTCTTGCGCTCTGGCCTGACCAGAAGCTGTAGCCGATCCCATAATGGCTGTTCCGCTATTACTCAATACTGTTTTAGCATCACGTAAATCGATGTTTTGTGTATAGTGATGTGTTATAACTTCTGCTATACCTCTTGATGCTGTTGATAAGACTTCATCTGCTTTAGAGAAACCTGCTTTAAAGCCAAGATTACCATAAACTTCGCGTAGCTTGTTGTTATTAATAACAATAAGTGAATCTACATGCTCTCTAAGGTTTTCAATACCACGTTGTGCTTGCTCATTACGCATTTTACCTTCAAATTGAAATGGCATAGTAACGATACCAACAGTAAGAATATCTAATTCCTTAGCCATTTTTGCGATGATTGGCGCTGCACCAGTACCTGTACCTCCACCCATTCCAGCAGTGATAAATACCATTTTGGTATTGGTATCTAGCATTCTTCGGATGTCTTCTAAACTTTCTACTGCTGCTTGCTCACCTACGTCTGGATTAGCACCAGCACCCAATCCTTCGGTTAAGTTAACTCCTAGTTGTATTTTATTTGGAACACCACTACTTTGAAGCGCTTGTGCATCTGTATTACAGATTACAAAATCTACACCTTTAATACCTTGTTGAAACATGTGATTAATGGCATTGCTACCACCTCCACCAACACCAATAACTTTGATAACGTTAGATTGGTGTTTTGGTAAATCAAATGAGATGTTTCCAAATTCGTTGCTATTACTCATATTTTTTGAGATTATGGGATTTTATATATCTTGATTAATTAATTATCTATTCTGCGTTGTCTAAAAACTCTTTAACACGCTCTGTTAACTTATCTAAAAATGAACGACGCTCTTTCTTAGGTTCTTCTGTTACGATGTCTTGTTGCGTTTCAGAAATTGTTCCTTCCGCTTCAGCCTCAACAACCTCCTCTACAACTTGTTCAGCTTTTTTACGATCTTGTCGCTTAAGACCATCCATTACTAAACCAACTGCTGTAGCAAATAAAGGACTAGCTATATCTTCATCACTGTCACCAGCTAAATGCTCATTAGGATATCCTATTCTGGTATCCATTCCTGTGATGTACTCTACTAATTGTTTTAAATGTTTTAATTGGCTTCCGCCTCCTGTCAAAACAATTCCTGCAATTAGTTTTTTCTTTTGCTCTTCGTGTCCGTAGTTTTTAATTTCTACATAAACCTGCTCTATGATTTCTACCACTCTGGCATGTATGATCTTCGACAAGTTTTTTAAGGTAATTTCTTTTGGTTCTCTTCCTCGTAACCCTGGAATAGAAACAATTTCGTTATCCTTATTTTCGCCTGGCCAAGCTGAGCCAAACTTTATCTTTAATAATTCAGCTTGCTTTTCAATAATTGAGCAACCTTCTTTAATGTCTTCTGTTATAACATTTCCACCAAATGGAATTACTGCTGTATGGCGAATAATACCATCTTTGAATACGGCTAAATCGGTTGTACCACCGCCTATATCAATCAATGCCACTCCTGCCTCTTTTTCTTCCTGACTCAATACTGCATTTGCGGATGCTAAGGGCTCTAACGTGATTCCTTCCAAATCTAATCCTGCACTTTTAACACAGCGACCAATATTTCTAATCGATGACACCTGACCAACTACTACATGAAAATTAGCCTCTAGCCTTCCTCCATACATACCAATTGGTTCTTTGATTTCTGCCTGACCATCAACCTTAAACTCTTGCGGTAACACGTGGATAATCTCTTCACCTGGAAGCATTACCAGTTTATGAACTTGGTTTATTAAACGATCAATATCTGTTTCATCAATAACCAATTCAGAATTTGGTCTGGTGATGTAATCACTATGCTGCAAACTACGAATGTGCTGACCTGCGATACCAACCGTTACATCTTCAATTTTTTCTGATGCTGCAGCTTCAGCTTCTTGTACTGCTTGCTGAATAGATTGTATCGTCTGTGTAATATTGTTTACAACACCACGATGCACTCCCAAACTTTTGGATTTACCTACACCAAGTATCTCAACTTTACCATACTCATTTTTGCGACCAATCATGGCCACAATTTTTGTGGTTCCTATATCTAAACCTACCGAAATTTGATGCTTGTCCATAGTCTAAATTTTGGTGCAAATCACTTGTTCGTCAAATTTGAGATTTACAAGCTTATAGTTATCTAAAATCTTATCTTTAAAAGCCTTCTGATAAAAAGCTTTGAAATTATTTATCTTTTTTTGAAGCTGATTTAAGGTTCCTAAATGAACTTTAAAATTGCTTTTTCTAATTCTAAAATCAATGGTTCCATCATCGTTTTGATGAATTTCAATGACATGTTTTTTTAAGAATTCATCCTCGTCTACAGCCTTTGCAAATTGAAACACTGTATTGAGGTTATTTTTCTTAATATTACCAGTAACTAATGGCACTCTAGCTGCAAAATTTGAAGACAAGGGCATATAAGAGCCTTCATCATCTATGTAATACGATGCATTAGTATGCACTCTAGCGATAGGTCTTTTTTGTTCAATTTCTGCTGAAAGCTTACCGTTTACTGACATAAACACCTCTGCTTTCTTTATCATTGGATTAGAATTTAGGGCAGCTTCTAAATCGTTCAAATCTATAATTTCTTTGGGTTGTCCCGTAACTGCGGCTTGATTTTGTATTAACAATTTACTAACAGTTGACTCTGTAATAAACAACTTATTTTCACCCGTAAATTCTATGTTTGGTTCAGACACTTTTCGGTTGTCATTTCTGTAGTTAGAAAACGCAAAAAGGAAGCCAACCAAAATTAGCAATACTATGACTTTTATGTAGTTAAGATTAGCTCGCAACACTAAAGGCTTCTTTTATATGTTTTACTTCTACTCCAATATCTCCAGCACCTATTGTTAAAACAACATTTGCATCAGAAACTTTAATTTCATCTATAATAGCTGACTTAGAAATCAGCTTTTTATTTGGGTTTTCAATTTTACTTAACAACCATTCTGATGTCACTCCTTCAATCGGTAATTCCCTTGCTGGATATATATCCAAGAGCAATATTTCATCGAATTTTGAAAGACTCTGTGCAAAACCATCAACAAAATCTCTGGTACGGCTGTACAAATGCGGCTGAAAAATTGCCAACACCTTTTTATCAGGATACATTTCACGAACCGCTTGGTACACTGCATTTATCTCTTCAGGATGATGGGCATAATCATCAATAAATACAAAATCTTCAGTTTTAATCTGGTATGTAAATCGTCGTTTAACACCCTTGTAAGATGCTAAACCCTTGGCGAGCTGGTTGTAAGGGCAACCGTAGTCAGCAGCCATCGCCAAGGCGATTATTGCATTCGACAAATTATGTCTACCAGGTAGGTTAAATTGAAAATCTTTATGTATTCCATTAGGTGTCTGTACATCAAACACATAACTACCATTTACTATTCTAATATTTTTTGCGCTATAATCAGCGTTGTCATCTACACCGTACGTAATGCCTTTTAATGGCAACCCATTTTTTACAAAAAGTTTACCATGAGGCTTTATACATTCAGAAAATGCTTTAAACGTTTTTGTAAGTTCATTAGCATCACCATAAATATCGAGATGATCTGCATCCATTGAGGTGATGCACGCCAAATCTGGCGATAAGGTTAAAAAAGAACGATCAAATTCATCTGCCTCAACTACCGTAACCTCTGTACCATTAAGGATTAAGTTAGAGTTATAGTTTTCGCTAATTCCACCTAAAAATGCTGTAACTGGTGCATCGCACTCCTTCAATAAATGTCCTAAAATGCTTGTCGTCGTGGTTTTACCGTGTGTTCCCGCAACAGCAAGGCAGGTTGTTTGCTTCGTAATTTCGCCAAGTATTTGAGAGCGTTTATACACCTTAAAACCATTATCCTTAAAGTAGTTTAACTCTGAATGGCTTTTTGGAATTGCTGGTGTAAACACAACCAAAGTCGTTTCTTTACCCAGAAACTCTTGTTTAACCTCTGAAATACTATCATTAAAATGAACCTCAACACCCAACACTTGCAAACTCGCTGTAATATCTGAAGGTGTTTTATCATAGCCAGCAACGTGTTTTCCATTAGCCACAAAATAACGAGCCAATGCACTCATACCGATACCTCCAATACCGATAAAATAGATGTTATTTATAGCTTTTAGATTCATTTATTTTTTTAATAATTTCTCAACCTCATGAACAATATCATTGGTTGCATTCACCAATGCTAAGGCTTCAATATTTTTACTTAGTTCTGACTTTTTTTCTTCATTTGAAATCAATTCAGAAAATTGCTTCTGAAAGTCATTATCTAAATCACTCTCCTTTATTAAAATTGCTGCATTTTTTTCTGCGACAGCAAGCGCATTCTTTGTTTGATGATCTTCTGCCACATTAGGCGATGGTATAAAAATGGTTGGCTTACCAACAATACATAGTTCCGAGACCGAAATCGCACCTGCTCTCGAAATAATAACATCTGCAGCCGCATATGCCATATCCATATTATATAGAAAGGCATGCACCTGAACATGTTTTAAGTCATTATGTTGCTTGTATCTATCATAATACAACTTACCACATTGCCAAATGAGCTGTACATTTTGGGCTTCAAAAAAATCGAGATTCACCTCTATCAACTCATTGATTCTTCTTGCACCAAGACTACCACCTAACACCAACAATGTATGCTTACTATGAATAAGCTTAAAAGTATCTTTACCTTCAATATGCTTACCTTTTACAGCTAACAAGTCTTTTCTTATTGGGTTACCAGTAAGCTTTAATTTTTCTTTTGGAAAGAACTTTTCCAAACCATCATAAGCCACACAGATCGTATCAACTTTTTTGCCTAATAATTTATTAGTAATTCCTGGATACGAATTCTGTTCTTGTATTAAACACGGTACATGTTTGGATGTTGCCATTTGTAGTAGCGGTCCGCTTGCAAATCCACCAGTACCTATTACAACATCAGGCTTAAATATTTTTATGATTTTTCTGGATCTTAACAAGCTTGTCATCAACTTAAAAGGGAACATTAAATTCTTCAGTGTCAATTTTCTTTGAATACCAGAAATCCATAGTCCTTCAATTTTATAACCAGCCTGTGGCACTTTATCCATTTCCATACGATCTGAAGCACCAACAAATAAAAATTCAGCATCTGGATAACGCGATTTTAATTCGTTAGCAATAGCTATGGCAGGATATATATGACCTCCTGTTCCACCACCTGACAATATGAATTTATAGTTACTCATTAAATTGTTTCACTTAAAATATCTAAAGGATTATCACCTTCCAAAACTTCATTTTCTTTTATTTCCTGGCGTTTTGCACTCACACTTAAAATTATTCCTATCGCCATACAAGTCATCCAAATGGACGTACCTCCACTACTTATTAATGGCAATGTTTGCCCTGTAACCGGAAATAATTCAACTGCTACAGCCATATTAATTAATGCCTGAAACACAATTGGCAGACCAACACCTAGTACCAACAACATTCCGAAAGTGGTATCAGCTTTTTGCGACACCACAACAATCCTAAACAACAGCCAAGAATACATTACCAATAAAAATATACCACCAAACAAACCGTACTCTTCAATTATGATTGCGAATATGAAATCTGATGACGATTGTGGTAAAAAGTTTTTCTGAACACTTTTCCCTGGACCTAATGGTTTTATGCCTGTTGCGATTGCAATTTTTGCTTTTTCAATTTGATAATCTTCTTCTGTGTCTTCTCCATTTGCAAAATTTTCAATTCTGCTCATCCATGTATCTACACGATTTGGCATGGCATCTGGAAATGCTTTTGCCACCAAAATAAATAGCACCAAAGCCAACAAACCTGAACCAATTATTACTGCGAGATACTTTATTGGATAACCACCTATGAAGGCCAGCATCATTACCATAGTAAAGATGATTGCTGTTGTAGAAAAATTAGCAGGAAGAATGAGAATTAGAACAAAAAATACTGGTCCCCAAAGTGGTAAAATAGTTTCTTTAAAACTTACACTTTTCTCTCTAATCTTAGAAAGGTATCGAGCCACATAAACCATTAAAACAACTGCCGCAAATGTTGATGTCTGAAACGACATATTTACAATTGGAATTTGTATCCAACGGCTTGTGTTTGTACCTTGACTATTAGTTGAGCCTTGTAGAATTGTAATTAAAAGAAGTACTAAAACTACAGGAATCAACACCATTGAAAGTCCTTTGAAATACCTATACGGAATTTTATGAACCGCATACATTATTGCAAAACCTAAGGAAAGATGCATAAAGTGTTTCACAAAAAAAGAAAAGGTATTACCTGTACCACCAACATATGCCAAATTACTGGCAGCACTATAAACTGGTAAAAATGAAAATATCGCCAATAGTGTTGCTATTGCCCATATTGCTCTATCTCCTTTTATTTGTGAAAAAATATTTTGCACGCTTAACCTTTTATCGTTGCCTCCCTAATTCAACGTTTTAAATTTTTATAAGTTTCTCACAGCATCTTTAAATTGACGTCCACGATCCTCATAGTTTTCAAATAAATCGAAGCTAGCACATGCTGGTGACAACAACACATTATCACCTGCCTCAGCTACTTTGTAAGCAATCTTTACAGCCTCGCTCATGTATTGGGTTTCTACAATAACATCTACCATGTTACCGAAAGCCTCGATTAGTTTTTTGTTATCTACACCAAGACAGATTATTGCTTTTACTTTTTCGTTCACAAACTGAAACAATTCTTTATAATCATTGCCTTTATCAACACCACCAACAATCCAAACTGTTGGTGCATCCATACTTTCTAACGCAAAATATGTCGCATTAACGTTTGTCGCTTTAGAATCGTTGATATACTGCACTTTATTAATTTTAAGCACTTGCTCTAGACGATGTTCCACACCTTGAAAGTTCTCTAAACTCTCTCGTATAGTTTGCTTTCTTATTTTAAGCAAATGTGCTACTGTAGAAGCAGCCATAGCGTTTTTAACGTTGTGCTTACCTTCTAAGGCTATATTTTCTGTTGGCATAATTATTTTGTTGTTATCTATTGTTATTATTATTTTATTGTCTTTATAGTATGCACCTTCTTCGATTTCTCTTATTAGTGAAAAAGGCAACTTTTTAGATTGAATTTGATGGTTTTGCAACCAATCTGTTATAACCTCATCATCTGCATCGTAAATGAAATAATCATCTTCAGTTTGGTTTTCTACAATTCTAAATTTTGAAGCGATATAGTTTTCAAACTTATAATCGTAGCGATCCAAATGATCTGGTGTTATATTGGTTAAGACTGCTATTTTGGGTTCAAAATCATGAATGTCATCTAACTGAAAGCTGCTTACCTCTAACACGTAATTTTCATGATTCTTCTCCAAAATTTGCTTTGCAAAACTGTCTCCGATATTTCCTGCCAACCCAACATCTAACTCTTGTTTTAACAAGTGATGTGTGAGTGTCGCTGTTGTTGTTTTGCCATTACTACCTGTTATCGCAACCAATGTGGCACCCGTATAGTTTGAAGCAAATTCAATCTCGGAAACCACCTTAACACCAGCATCTCTAATCTGTTTCACCAAAGCCACTTTATCTGGTATCCCAGGGCTTTTCATTACGATGTCTGCATTCAGAATTTTAGATTCTGTATGCTTCTCATCTTCAAATTCAATCTCATTATTTAAAAGAACGTCTCTATACTTTTCTTTAATTTTTCCTTTGTCGGACACAAACACGTCATATCCTTTTGCCTTTCCTAAAAGTGCTGTACCTACACCACTTTCTCCACCTCCAAGAATCACGAGTCTTCTCATTACCTGATCTTCAATGTCACTATAGATATTATGGCTAATAGGATTCCTACAATCCAAAATCGTGTGACTATTTTACTTTCGTGATATCCTGATTTCTGATAATGATGGTGCAATGGAGACATCTTAAAAATCCGCCTACCTTCACCATATTTTTTCTTTGTGTATTTGAAATAACTCACCTGCATCATTACCGATAAGTTCTCAGCTAGAAAGATTCCACATAGCACAGGTATTAACCATTCTTTTCTTACCGCAATGGCTATTACAGCTATGATTCCTCCAATAGTTAAACTTCCTGTATCTCCCATAAATACTTGTGCTGGATAGGCATTGTACCATAGGAATCCGACGAGTGCTCCCACAAATGCTGCAATGTATATCGTTATCTCCTCCACCTGAGGGATATACATGATGTTGAGATATTTAGAAAAAATGATATTACCAGACACCCAAGCAAAAATTCCCAAAGTCAATACAACAATTGCAGATGTTCCTGCTGCTAAACCATCAATACCATCGGTTAAATTTGCACCATTGGATACAGCGGTCACAATGATGATGCTCACCAGCACGAAAATGATCCAAGCGTAGCTTTCTAAATCTGGGCTTATCCAAGTGATTAAATCAGAATAATCAAACTCATTATTTTTCACAAAGGGAATCGTTGTTTTTGTTGACTTTTCAGCCACATCAAACAATTGCGCTTCTGGTATATTAGGATTTTCAGCCAACAATTCTTGTTGTTGTTGAAGCGGTAGTTCTTCTTTTATGGTTACATCATCATGAAAATACAAAGTCAAACCAACGATAAGCCCTAAGCCAACTTGACCTAAAACTTTAAACTTTCCTTTTAGACCTTCTTTATCATTTTTGAATTTTTTGATGTAATCATCAATAAACCCAATAGTTCCCATCCATAATGTCGTAATGATGAGTAGAATGATATAGATGTTTTCAAGTTTAGCTATTAATAATACAGGAAGTAACGTCGCTAGGATAATTATAAGTCCGCCCATAGTTGGTGTACCTGCTTTTTCTACCTGACCTTCTAAGCCTAAATCGCGTATAGTTTCACCAACTTGCTTTTTACGTAAAAATTCTATTATACGTTTACCATAAATAGTAGAAATTAACAATGACAAAATAACTGCCATTGCCGCTCTAAAGGTTAAGAACCCAAACAGTGATGCTCCAGGAAATTGGAATTGTTTTTCTAAATATTCGAATAAATAATATAGCATCTACTTCTGTAATTGTTTTAAAAATTCTTGTACTGTTTTATAGTCATCAAAATCAAAGCGCTCACCTTTTATTTCCTGATAGGTCTCGTGTCCTTTACCAGCAATTAGGATGATATCTTTAGCTTCAGCCATTTGACATGCTGTCTTAATCGCTTGTCTCCTATCTGTAATTGATAATGTCTTTTTGAAATTTTGAGGCTCAACTCCTTTTTCCATATCCTCAATAATCGTCTCAGGAACTTCACTACGTGGATTATCACTAGTAAAAATCACTTTTGTACTTAATGCCGAAGCAATATGCGCCATCTTTGGTCGCTTGGTTTTATCTCGATCTCCTCCACAACCAACAACTGTAATTAGTTCTTCATTTTTTGTGCGAATACTATTTATGGTTTCGAGTACATTTTTTAGAGCATCTGGTGTGTGCGCATAATCAACAATAGCAGTAATTTTTTCATCTGAAATGAAATACTGAAAACGACCAGACACATTATCTAATTCGCTTATCAATCTTAAGATTTCATCTTTTTCTAAACCTAATAATTCAGCAGCTCCATAGATCGCCAAAATGTTGTGTGCATTAAAACTTCCAATAAGTTTTGTCCACAGCTCGCTATCATTCACCTTAAGCAATAAGCCGCTAAATTCGTTTTCTAAAATCTGTGCTCTGTAATCTGAATAATTCTTTAAAGCGTAAGTATATTTCTTAGCTTCAGTATTTTGAAGCATTACCAATCCATTTTTATCATCCATATTGGATAAGGCAAATGCATCTTTTGGCAAGTGATCGAAAAATGCCTTTTTTACATCTCTGTATTCCGCAAAAGACTCGTGGTAATCTAAATGATCGTGAGAAAGATTGGTAAAAATGCCTCCTACAAACTTTAAACCTTCCGTTCTACTTTGATGAATACCATGAGAACTTGCTTCCATAAAACAGAACTCCACACCTTCTTCATTCATAAGTTTTAAATACTTATTGATAGTTAAAGAATCTGGTGTTGTATGCGTAGCTTTATATTCGGTATTATCTACCATAATTTTTACTGTAGACAACAACCCTACTTTATAACCTGCTTTTTTAAACAACTGATACAATAAACTCGTTACCGTTGTTTTACCATTGGTGCCTGTAACACCAACAAGTTTTAAATTCTCAGAAGGATGTTCAAAATAATTCGCAGCCATAAAAGCCAATGCTTGATTGGAATTAGCGACTTCTATATAAGTAACTCCATCTTGAAGAGTTTCTGGCAACACTTCACAAACTACAGATGTTGCGCCATCAGCAATTGCCTTTTCTATATACTTATGACCATCAGTTAGGGTACCTCTAATTGCCACAAACACGTCGTTAGCCTCTATTTTACGAGAATCGAATTCTAATTTATTGACAGCAATACCTGTACTGCCTGCAACAGCATTTATAGTAACCTTATACAATATGTCTTTTAATACCTTCATGATGCTTCAAGGACTATTGTTTGATTAGGCTTTAATTTTTGATGTCTTTCAACAGATTGTGATTTTATAGTACCACTACCATTTAATTTTACCTTAACATCAACCTGAAGATTTTCCAATAAGGCAATGGCATCCATCGCTGGCATACCTACGACACTTGGCATAAGTTCTTTGTAGTTGCGAGCGTTTTCGAAGTAATTTTCATAATCTTGATCTACAAGATTGTTTTTAAAGTCTAAAGTTTTTACTTCGTCAATTAATGGTGTATCTGTATATATTTTTTGAGCGATACGCTTAAAAACAGGACCAGAAACATCTGCACCATAATAACCTATTTTAGTACTTGGCTTATGAATTACTACAATGCATGAATACTTAGGATTTTCAGCTGGAAAATAACCCGCAAACGATGAGACGTATTTTTTATCTTTTTTCCACTCTTCAAAGTTGGCATAATCAGTCCAAGCAGTTCCTGTCTTTCCTGCCATAGAGAATGTCTTAGAATACATACTTTTACCTGTACCTCGAACAACAACGTTCTTAAGAATATCTTGAATTTCATTCAAGGTTTTATCTGAACAAAGCTTCTCAACTAAAACCTCTTTTTGAAAGATTTCAATGGCCTTATCAAAAGATTTTACGGAACGTATAAATCTTGGCTTAATTAGCTCACCATCATTGGCTATCGCATTATAAAATGCCAAGGTTTGTAAAGGAGTCATTTTCATATTGTACCCATAAGCCATGGATGGCAAGGCATTTCTACTCCAATTTGCAGCACCTGGTCTTGGAATATCTGGCTTGCCCTCACCAATTATAGACACTCCAAGCGGCTGGTCTAGCTTCCACTCACTTAAGCGATCTAGGAATTTTTCAGGCTTTTTTGAATAATGATCATCAACAATAGTCGCTAATCCAATATTTGAAGACACCTCCAAGGCTTTTGCAGCTGAAATTTTACCATAACCACCACGATGCGAATCACTAATAGTCCTTCCGTAAAAATATTTTGTCCCATTTTTAGTATCAACTATTGTAGAAGTGTCTATTACCTTATCCTCTAGGGCAGCAATCATTGCCATAGTCTTAAAAGTAGAACCTGGTTCATGGCTCTCCCCCACAGCATAATTGAGTTTTTCGTAATATGTTCCTTTAGAAGTTCTTGCCAAATTGGAAATTGCTCTAATCTCTCCTGTTTTAACCTCCATCACTACTACGCAACCATGCTCTGCTTCATACTTTTCCAATTGCCCCAAAAGTGAATGATGTGCTATATCTTGAATATTTACATCTATGGTTGTATAAACATCGTAACCGTCTTGCGGCTCAACTTGATCAAAATCAGCAATTGGCTTCCACTGCCCATTCCCTATTTTCTGTTTTAAACGTTTCCCTTTAACACCTCGTAAATATTTTTCACCAAAAGCACCATCAATCCCAACTCTGGTTGCATACTGATTCTCATCAATACGCTCATAACCTATAGATCTTGCCGCTATCTCACCCATTGGGTGCTCGCGTCTTGTAGTCTGCTCTACTATTAAGCCACCACCAATAGCACCTTTATTTAATAATGGAAAATTTCTTAGCCGTATATAATCTGAATAACTGATATTGCGAGCTAACAAAAAATATCTATTCTTATTCCTACGTGCCTTACGTATAATGTCTTTATAGTAACTTGCTGATTTACCTTTGTAAGCTGAAAGCGAATCTGCCAAAGCACCAATATGCTCATCAAAAACGGCTTGCTGAGCTTGCACTGCATCAAGCCTTATATCGTATTTAGGTATAGACGTAGCCAACAAACTTCCATCAGCAGAATACACATTACCTCTATTAGGCTCAATATCAAAATCTTTTACTGTTCGTTTTTCTGCCAATTGACGGTACTCTTCACCCTGAATAAACTGAATGCTAACCAACTTAAATACCACAGCTAGCGCAAACACAAACATGCTACCTGCCACAAAATACAATCTGTTTAATATGTTAGTTTCTGTTGTTGCCAAAGCTTAATTTTCGACAGATGATTTTACTTTAATTTTTATTGGTGGAATTTCAGAAATATGAATTCCTTTTTCAGCCACCTTTGTTATTATGGTCGATTCCATTTTTAATCGCATTAACTTTGAACGACCATCAACAAATGCAGATCTTAATTCTTTTACTTCATTATTTAACTTCGCAATCTCATGTACTTTTTTATCAGCACTATGAGAACTGGCAATCATAATGATGGCTAGGAACGAAATAAAAATGATGATGCGCCAATTTTTAAACGAATCATCACTGATTAGAAACTTACCTCTTAATATGCTGTAGATACTTTTCTTCATATTTTTTCAGCAATTCGAAGTTTTGCACTTCGTGCTCTATTGTTCATTTTTATTTCCGATTCTGTTGGCACAATTAAGCCACCTACTTTTTTTAATGGCACTTCAAAATTGCCAAATACATCACGCTCTGGCTCACCTTCAAACATTCCATTTCTTATAAAGCGTTTCACCAATCGGTCTTCTAATGAGTGATAAGAAATGAAACTTAGTCTTCCTCCTTTTTTTAAAACCTCTGGCATTTGCAAAAGCAACTCCTTTAAAACTTCAATCTCTTGATTGACCTCTATTCTTATAGCTTGGTAAATTTGGGCTAAAATCTTATTCTCCTTTCTATGATTCAGAAACTTCTTCAACACCAACTTTAATTGCTCACTCGTTTCAATTGGAGCATCCTTGCGTTCCGAAACTATCACTCTTGCCATTGCAGGTGCTTGCCTTAACTCACCATATTGCAACAAAACATCTCTTAGCTGCTCTTCCTCATATTCGTTGATGACCTCATAGGCAGACAACTTATTATCCTGATTCATTCGCATATCCAGCTTTGCCTCAAATCGTGTTGAAAACCCTCGTTCGGCAACATCAAATTGATGCGATGACACTCCAAAATCCGCCAACACACCATCAACTTCCTTCACACCATAAAACCTCAAAAATCGCTTGATATACCTAAAATTTTCATTGATAAGAACAAAACGATCATCATCAATTTCATTAGCTAAAGCATCTTTATCCTGATCGAATGCATACAGCTTTCCATCATCACCAAGTCTAGACAAGATTTCTCGACTATGTCCACCACCACCAAATGTGACATCCACATAAACACCATCTGGTTTTATATTCAAGCCATCAACCGTTTCTTTAAGTAAAACTGCATTATGATATTCCATTGTCATCATCATCTTGTCCCATTACCTCTTCTGCTAAATCCGCAAAATCAGACGCAGCATCATTAATAGCCTGTTCATACTTATCCTTATCCCATATTTCAATGATATTAACAGCAGAAGCCAATACAACTTCTTTTGTAATTCCAGAGAAACCAACTAAGTCTTTTGGAATTAATAAGCGACCTGCACTATCAACCTCCACAACCTTAACACCTGCAGTAAAACGTCTTATGAAGTCGTTATTCTTTTTCTTGAATCGATTAAGCTTATTAACCTTTGCCATCAAGGCATTCCACTCAGACATAGGATACAACTCCAAGCAAGGCTGAAATACAGCACGCTTAAGCACAAAACCATCTTGCAAAGCAGCAGACATTTGCTTTTTTAGAGCAGCAGGAACCATTAGCCTCCCTTTTGCATCTGCTTTACACTCGTATGTTCCAATAAATGAATTCAATACCCTTGATTTTCCACTTTAACGATTAAGAATCAAATATATTGAAAATTTTACCACATTTTACCACATACTCCCACTTTTGTTGATAAGTTTTAAATTTTCGGATTGAGAAAAACCAAAAAACACAATAAAATAAACCTCTAAAGCTTCAATTTTGAAGTGGTAATTATTAACAACACTCATTCGTAAAAAATCACTTCAAAAGCATTCAATAGCAATAATTGTATTTGTTTTAAAAAGGATTTAGTTATATTTGTTTTTAACACTAAGCACTGATATTATAGATGGTACACCTTTTAAAAAAAGAAAAGGATTATAGATATATTGAAGTAGGAGAAGGCACACCAATTATAGTGCTTCACGGTTTAATGGGAGGTTTAAGTAATTTTGATGCTGTAACTGGTTTTTTCAGTAAGAATGGATATAAAATTATTATTCCAGAACTTCCAATCTACACAATGTCGCTCTTAAAAACCAACGTTAAAAGCTTCGCAAACTATTTGAAGGATTTTATAGAGTTTAAAGGCCTAGATAATGTTATCCTTTTAGGAAATTCTTTAGGTGGACACATAGGACTATATCACACTAAATTATATCCCAAAAAAGTAAAAGCTCTAGTAATTACCGGAAGCTCTGGTTTGTATGAAAGTGCAATGGGAAGTGGTTATACAAAGCGTAGTGACTATGAGGTTATAAAGAAAAAAGCTCAAGATGTTTTTTACGATCCTGCTGTTGCTACAAAGGAAATTGTGGATGAAGTTTACGAAACTGTAAATGATAGAAATAAACTTGTAAAAACGTTAGCTATTGCTAAAAGCGCCATAAGACACAACATGGCAAAAGACTTGCCTAAAATGAATACGCCAACCTGTATTATTTGGGGTAAGAATGACAATGTGACCCCACCTGAGGTTGCAGAAGAATTTCACGAGCTTTTACCAGATTCTGATTTATTTTGGATTGACAAATGCGGCCATGCTGCAATGATGGAACATCCTGAAGAGTTTAATAAAATTTTGAATTCTTGGCTTGAAAAGCGTGGATTTTGAAGCTCTCGCGAAGTCGCTAAGGCGGAAAGTTTACACACATAAGATATCTAAAAGTTTAATTTAAATAAGATTCCTGCTTTCGCCGGAACTGAAGATGAAGATAAAATCAGCTGAGTTTGTAATGAGTAATTCTGAAGTGGCAAAATGCCCTAAGAATCGTATTCCTGAATATGCTTTTATAGGAAGAAGTAATGTTGGTAAGTCGTCCTTAATTAACATGCTTACTGACAGAAAAAGCTTAGCAAAAACCTCAGGACGACCAGGAAAAACACAATTAATCAATCATTTTATTATTAACGACGAGTGGTATTTGGTTGATTTACCTGGCTATGGTTATGCCAGAGTTTCAAAAACTTCAAAAAAGAAATTTCAGAAATTTATAACCAATTATTTTGAGCAAAGACAACAATTGGTTTCTGCTTTTGTTCTTGTTGATATTAGGCACAAGCCTCAAACTATAGATTTAGAATTTATGCAATACTTAGGTGAAAATGGCATTCCGTTTGGAATTATTTTCACCAAAGCAGATAAGCTAAAACCAAACGCTATAGATAATCATGTTGAAGACTATTGCAAAGAACTTTTAAAAACTTGGGAAGAGTTACCTCCATATTTTATTACATCATCTTCTAAAAAGATAGGTCAGGATGATGTATTAAACTTTATTGATGCTACCAACGAAGAGATTGAAGCTTTAAAAAACGAATAGGGTTTACGTTTTTACATCTAGAGCATCTCTTAGAGCATTACCCACTAACATAAATGCCATCACTAAAAGCATAATACAAATACCTGGTATTAATGCCAAGTAAGGCTTGCCAAGAATTATATAATTGTAATGATCTTTAATCATTGCTCCCCAACTTGCCATTGGTGGTTGTGCGCCAATTCCTAAAAAGCTCAGTCCACTTTCAATGAGTATTGCTGCTGCGAAATTTGCCGCTGAAATTACTATTAAAGGTCCAAATATATTAGGTAAAATATGCTTTGTTATAATTCTGTAATCTGTATACCCTAAGGCTCTTGCTGCTGTAACGTACTGCTTCTCTTTAGCGCTTATAATTTGCCCTCTTACAACTCTTGCTACCTCAACCCACATTGTTAAGCCAACTGCAATAAACACCTGCCAGAAGCCCTTACCTAACGCTAAGGTTATAGCAATTACCAAAAGTAGCGTTGGTATAGACCATGTGACATTTATAATCCACATTACAACTGCATCTATTTTACCACCATAATAGCCTGCCAAACTTCCCATCAGCAAACCAACTACCAAAGAAATAAAGACAGCAATAAAACCAATAAAAAATGAAATACGAGACCCAATTAAAATACGACTTAGGTAGTCTCTTCCATATTTATCTGTACCAAAAACGAAACTCCTATTTTCTATAAAAGATTTGTAATCTGAATTAGGAAAACGCTCTAAATCTATTTGCTTTTCTATGCCTAGGAGACCATCTGAAGCATATTCAACATAACTTAGTTTATTATCTTTTACAGCATAAGATTGAATAGGAATTTCAGTATCCGTATTTTCAGAACCAAAGAACAGTTTAGATAAAAGACCTTGTTCAGATTCAATACTTGAGGGAAGTGTAAGCATCTGCACTTCGAATCCAGGAGGTTTTGAGTGAATAGACAAATGCATCTGATTAGCATTCTTAGAGGCATCTGGTGCAAATATGTAAGCAAAAATCGAAACCAGTCCAATACAAACAATTATCCCTAAACTGAAAACGCCCCAAAAGTTCTTTTTAAACTTTTGGAGCGCTAAACTTGTTAGAGAATTGTTTTGGTTTCCCATTAATATTTAATTCTTTACTTCAGCTACTTTATTTTTTATAGCATAAGTCATTTTTAAATCGTGAAGTACATTTAAAGCTTCTTCAATGTAAACATCTTTAGCTAAGCTTTGATGCCAACGATTACGTTTTTCTTTTAGTACCGAATCTTTATCCATTAATTCAACTTCATATGGTAATGAACTGAATGTTAAATTGGTTTTATATTCAGACAATTTTTCAAATCGTTTAGCCTCTTCTTCATTGAGCTCCATTTCTCTTTTATAGTTCTCATAGTTTAAAGAATAACTTTCACGATCTCTTATTTTCTTTACCCACTTCGCATTAGCATCAATCAACTTTAATTGTTCGTTAGCTGCCATACGCTCCTTACTTTTTTCTATAGTAGTGTCATAATCAAAATAATTGCCCCAAACATCATAATCAACAGCGTCAATCTTATCCCAAGGTAATGGATTTTCCTGATCTTTTTCGCCTATATCAATGTAGCTATATCTGTCTGGTACTACCACATCACTTTTAACGCCTTCTAACTGAGTAGAACCTCCATTTACTCTATAAAACTTCTGAGTTGTAAACTTTAAGGCACCCAAATCTCCATTAGAATTGTTTCGAACCAATCTATTTAAGTCTAATACATTCTGAACGGTTCCTTTTCCATAAGTTTGCTTACTGCCAATAACTATGGCACGCTTATAATCTTGCATTGCTGCAGCTAAAATCTCTGAAGCCGAAGCCGATAATTCGTTAACTAAAATCACCAAAGGACCATCCCAAACAATAGATTTGTCTCTATCCTTTAAAACCTCTTTTGGCTGGCCAGTCTCTTTAACCTGCACTACAGGTCCTTCTTCTATAAACAAACCAGCTATATCTACAACGGTTTGTAATGATCCACCACCATTGTTTCTTAAATCCAATACTAAACCTTCAATACCTTCTTGCTTCAATCTTATGATCTCTTGCTTTATATCTGAAGCAGCATTACGCTTGTTATAATTTTCAAAATCCACATAAAACTTCGGAAGGTTAATCACACCAAACTTTTTATCATCTTTTATCACTGTAGATGATTTCGCATAGGTTTCTTCCAATTCTACAATATCTCTGGTAATTGAAATATCCTCGATAGTACCATCAACTTTCTTTAAGGTTAAAACCACAGTTGTGCCCTTTGGACCTTTAATCAGCTTGATAGCATCATCTAGACGCATCCCAACAATATTTACAGGCTTTTCTTCATCTGATTGACGTACTTTTAAAATCTGATCACCAACCTCTAGTTCATTAGCTCTCCAAGCAGGACCTCCACTGATAATCTCGTTTACCATTATGGCGTCCATTTTCTTTTGTAGCCTTGCACCAATACCTTCAAAATTACCAGACATGGCAACATCAAAACGGTCTTTATCTTCTGGTGCAAAATAGAAAGTATGTGGATCAAACTCCTCAACTATAGCATTGATATATACCGCAAACCAATCTTTGCGCTGTCTGTCATCAATAAAATCATAAAGCTCATCTAGAGAACGCTTTGTTGCCTCTCTTGCTTCTTTTTCAAGCTCCACTAAAGATTTCTTATTGTTTTTAGAAAGTTTTTCATTTTGAGCAGAAAAAACACTTTCAGGAAGTGTATTGGCATCTAAATCTGTATCTCGCTGTGAAATAGCATCATCGTAATTAGCAATGGTTGAAAACTTAAGTTGTTGTCTCCAACGCTCTTTCATTTCGCGCTTATTTTTTACGTATTCTAAGGTTTCATAATCAGCCGTATAGCTTTCATCTTTAGTAAAGTCGAACGGTTTTTCTAAAATTTCGGCGTAAATAGCTTTAGACTCTTCAATTCTTTTTAACAAACGCTCATGTGTTAAATTGAAAAACGCGACGTCATAGTCTTTAATCTGATCATCTAATTGCGTTTTAAAAGCTTCAAATTCTTTTATATCTGACTCGTAAAAATAACGCTTAAATGGGTCTAATTGATTGAGATAATCTTCAAAAACGTTTTCAGAGAAGCTATCATTTAAGTCCTGTGGATTAAAATGTCCATTATCTAAAACATATGTGATTAACTGAATAAGCAGTTTATCCTTATCTGGATTATCATCAAACTTCTTACTCGTAAAGCTACATGAAGCAAAAGCAATTAAGAATGCTAACAATAAAAACTTATAATTCCCTTTCATCTTTCTAATTTTTCTAATTACAATAAGTAGGTAATGATTATTTTCACTAAAATAGAAGAAAAAACCATGCCATAAAAAATCATGGCACTAATTTTTTGTTAAAGCTACAAATACTTCTACTTCTTATGGTTTTTAGTATTTTTACGCTATCCTAAAGCACAACAACGATATGGCAAAACGTCCTCTAATTTTAGTTACCAATGATGATGGTATTACAGCACCAGGAATACGTACACTAATCAGTGTAATGAACACTATTGGAGATGTTGTGGTTGTTGCACCAGACAGTCCACAAAGTGCTATGGGACATGCTATTACCGTAAACTCGACACTTTACATAGAAAAAGTAAATATTGACGGAAAACAACCAGAATACAGCTGCTCTGGCACACCTGCTGATTGTGTAAAATTAGCTGTTAGAGAAATTTTGGATCGTAAACCAGATATTTGTGTTTCTGGTATTAATCATGGTTCAAACTCCTCTATAAACGTTATTTATTCTGGTACGATGAGTGCCGCTTTAGAAGCTGGTATTGAAGGAATTCCGGCAATTGGTTTTTCGCTTTTAGACTATAATTGGAATGCCAATTTTGAGCATTGTAAATCTTTTGTTGAAACTATTACAAGACAAGTCCTAGAACACGGTTTACCAGATGGTGTAGTACTGAATGTAAACTTACCCAACCTTAACAAAAAAGATATTAAGGGTATAAAAGTTTGCAGGCAAGCGCGTGCCAATTGGGTTGAAGAATTTGACAAACGTGTTAATCCTATGGGTAGAGAATACTATTGGTTAGCTGGAAAATTTGTGAACATGGACAATGGTGAAGACACTGACGAATGGGCTTTAGAGCATGGTTATGTTTCAATTGTTCCTGTTCAGTTTGATTTAACTGCGCACCATACAATTCAATCCTTAAATACCTGGAAATTAAATTAATTTCTGCACCGAATGACGTTAACATCAACTAAAAATACAATCATGAATAAAGACATAATTATTGGATTTTTAGTTGGTATTATTGCTACATTCATAGGACTGCTGATAGCTACATTAATTTTTGGAAATGGAGATGATTGGCTGTTGGTTTTAAAACAAAGTGCGCAACGCGGTATTTTAACCAAAATGATAAGTCTTGGCGCTTTACCTAATCTGGCAATTTTCTTTTTCTTTCTAAGGAAGAAAAAAGACAATAGAGCTCAAGGTGTTCTCATAGCTACAATGCTAGTTTTTATAATAACTATGCTTATTAAATTTTTTAATTAATAATGAAGTATTACATAATTGCAGGCGAAGCCTCTGGCGATTTACACGGATCTAACCTTATGAAAGCTTTATTAAAAGAAGATGATAAAGCTAATATTCGTTTTTGGGGAGGTGATTTAATGCAAGCTGTAGGTGGCGAATTGGTAATGCACTACAAGGAGCGTCAGTTTATGGGTTTTGCAGAAGTGATTATGAACCTTAGAAAAATTTCTGGCCATATTAAATTTTGCAAAAAAGATATTGCTGAGTTTCAACCAGATGTTATCATATTTATAGATAATTCTGGTTTTAACTTAAGAATTGCAAAATGGGCAAAAGAACAAAACTTTAAAACGCACTATTATATTTCTCCTCAGGTTTGGGCCTCGAGAGCGAGTCGTGTTGAAAAAATAAAACGTGATGTAGATGCTATGTACTGCATCCTTCCGTTTGAAGAAGCGTTTTATAAAAAGTATAATTACGATGTTAATTTTGTTGGTCATCCATTAATTGATGCTATCGCAGACCGACCACAAGTTGATGAAACTGAATTTAGAAAAACACATCAACTGAGTAATCAGCCCATTATAGCATTATTGCCAGGCAGTAGAAAACAAGAAATTACCAAAATGCTAGGTGTTATGCTTAGCCTAGTTGATGATTTTAAAGATTATCAATTTGTAATTGCTGGTGCACCAAGTCAGGATTTTGAGTTTTACAAAACCTTTATTAAAAAGAACAATGTTAGTTTTATTTCTAACAAAACCTATGATCTGCTAAGTATTTCTTATGCTGCTTTAGTGACTTCTGGCACTGCGACCTTAGAAACTGCTTTGTATAAAGTTCCACAAGTTGTTTGCTATAAAGCGAATGCCATATCGTATCATATCGCAAAACGCATTATAACTTTAAAATTCATTTCGCTTGTTAACCTTATTATGGATCGCGAAGTGGTCACCGAATTAATACAAGGCGACCTCAACAAAAAGCGTTTAAAACAGGAACTTAATGCTATTTTAAATTCAGATAAAAGAGACCAATTATTTTTAGACTATTTTGAACTTGAGAAGAAACTAGGCGGTAAAGGAGCAAGTGCAAAAGCTGCAAAACTAATTTTTAATTCAATAAGCAGTATATAAAACCTTATGAAAAAAATTATATTACTTATTTGTGTTATTAGCATATTAACAAGTTGTAAAGCCAAAAAATCATATTCTACCTCAAAGAAGCGACAAACACATACAGTAAAAGTAAACCCAAATATTAAACCTACACAAGAAGGAGAAGCTATCGCTAGATATGCTAAAAAATTTAATGGTACACGTTACAAATATGGTGGTACTACAAAGCGTGGTATGGATTGCTCTGGATTGGTCTACACTACATTTAAAGACAATAACATTTCTGTACCAAGAACAACTGGCAGCTTATCCTCTTATGGAGATTGGATAGATCTTAAAGAAGTAAATGTTGGCGACTTAGTATTCTTTGCCACTAAAAAAAATAGTAGAAAAGTCAATCATGTTGGTATTGTAACCAATGTACGTACTGGCAATGTAGAATTCATTCATGCGTCAACAAGCAGAGGTGTTATGATATCGTCCTTAGCAGAAAAGTATTGGTATTTTGCATTTGTACAAGCGAGGCGAGTGCTGTAATATTTTTCTTAACAAACAACTTCATTTTATTATATTAGTAACTCATAATCATGAAGTTACTAAATTTCACCATAATAAAACTTACAGTTTGTCTTATTCTAGGCATTTGTATTGCACATTATTTTAAACCAAATTTTAGCATAGCCATTTACCTTTCCTTAGGTTTAATGGCTATTCTTTTTATTTACTATTTAATACTTAGAGATTCATACAATAAAAAAACGCTATTCGGCTTAATTTCTTATTTATGTATGATCAGTTTGGGCATTAATGCGTATAATTTTCAAAATGACAAGATTCGTCAATCGCACTACAGCAACTTAGATTTCAATAACTCTATTGAATTAACATTCAAAATTAAAGAGCGTTTAAAACCTGATCTGTATAACGATAAGTATATTGTTTCATTGATTTCTACTAATAAGCGTGAAGCTTCTGGACAATTGCTTATAAACATTAGAAAAGATTCTTCATCTAGCCCACTACCTGTTGATGCTATCATCTATATCAAATCAGATTTAAAAGACATCCAGAAACCACTGAATCCACATCAATTTGATTACAGCAAATATTTGGAACTAAGACAAGTTTATAGTCAAATCTATCTTCAACACAATCAATTCTTAGTACTTTCAGACCAACCTAATACTGTTTATGGGTATGCAGATTTATTTAGAACTACTATCAATAAAAAATTGATTGATGCTGGTTTTAAAGATGATGTTTTAAGTATTATTAACGCATTACTTTTAGGTCAAAGACAGACTATTGATAAAAGTATCTATAATAATTATGTGAATTCTGGCACTATTCATATTCTAGCTGTTTCTGGTCTGCATGTTGGTATTTTATTACTCATCTTGAATTTTATTTTTAGACCACTACTACTACTTAAATATGGACATGTTCTTAGACCTGTAATCATTATTACTATACTTTGGTTATTTGCTGTAGTTGCCGGATTATCACCTTCAGTTACCAGAGCTGTAACTATGTTTAGCGTTATAAGTTTTGCCATGCATCTTAAACGGCCAGCAAATATTTATAACACACTAGCCATTTCTGCATTTTTTATTCTACTTGTAAAGCCTACATTTTTATTTGAAGTCGGTTTTCAGATGAGTTATTTAGCGGTTTTAGGCATTGTGAGTATTCAACCTATTTTATATAAACTCTGGCAACCAAAATATTGGATTTTAGATAAACCTTGGCAGATATTTACGGTTACGCTAGCAGCACAAGCTGGTGTTTTGCCGATTAGTCTATTCTATTTTCATCAGTTTCCAGGTTTGTTCTTTATATCCAATCTTGTGGTGATTCCGTTTTTAGGATTAATACTTGGTTTAGGTCTTTTTGTAATTGTTATGGCTTTAGTTGGTTTTCTTCCTAAACCTATTGTTGAAATTTATAGTCTAATTATAGAATTGTTAAATGGATTTATAGCTTGGGTAGCTCAGTTTGAAGACTTTTTATTTAGAGACATTCCCTTTACTTTAATTCAGGTGTTGTGTGCTTATGGCATAATAATAAGTAGTGTTCAGATTTATAAATTAAGAACTTTTAAATGGTTGGCTATATGTCTTGTTAGTATTATTGCTCTGCAAGGCACTTATCTTTTTAATAAGTTTCAAAATAAAGATGAAGCTTTTATTGTCTTTAACAAAAGTCGTTTTTCGGTTATAGGATTTAAACAGAAAGACAGATTTGAGGTTCATCATAATTTGGATGCTTCAAAACTTAAATATGATAATATCATCAAGAATTATAAAGTTGGAGAATTAATTGATAGTATAACTCAATCTAATCTGCAAGATGTTTATCAATTTAAAAACAAGCGATTATTAATTATAGATAGCTTAGGAATTTATAAAAACCTGTCTTTTCAAACAGACCTCATTTTACTTCGTGATTCCCCTAAAATTAATTTAGAAAGAGTTATTGATAGTATTAAACCTGAACAAATTATTGCAGACGCAAGTAATTACAAGTCTTACATAAAACGTTGGAAAACTACATGTAGAAACAAAAAAATCCCTTTCCATTATACAAATGAAAAGGGAGCATTTATCTTGAAATAAAACCACTACTCTTTAAAAGTAGGCTCAAAGTTTTTATAATACTCATTAAACTTCTCTTGAGTATCCATTTCTTTATACTTATCTGTCTTAAATAGTTTTAAGTACAATTCTATTTGACGCGGTTTTAAATACCCAGAAATTGGTGCGATATACTCACCTTCTTCATCAAAAAACACCATTGTTGGATATGCTCTTACATTAAGAGAACGTGCAAACTCGTGGGCACTATTTCGTCTATTAGCTTTTGCTGGATCGTAATTAGGATTTGTGTATGTTTTATCTTTATAGGTTACTGTATCATTACCTTCTCCGTTAAATTTTACAGCGTAATAATGCTCATTTATATAATCTACAACATCTTCGTTGTGGAATGTGTTTTTGTCTAGCATTTTACATGGACCACACCAATTGGTATATACATCCATGATGATTTTTTTTGGCTCTTTTTCCTGAAGCTTAATAGCTTCTTCCAAAGTCATCCAATTAATCTCTTTTTCTGAGGTTTCACTTGCATTTTGAAACGAAACCAACGTTCCAAAAGCGATAAAGGCTATAAGTAGTTTTATTTTTTTCATAATTAATTTGTTGCAAATCTTATACCGAACTTACAAAAAATGCTCCTAAAGCGGAGCATTTTCTTGTATTTTAACGGTAAATGTTAACGTACTCCGTGCATTAAACGCTTTAATAATGGATGTAATGCAAATGAGACCAATCCTAATGCAATTGGTACAACCGTAAATATTAAAAAGAAATATGAAAGACCATCTTCTTTTGTAATTTTCTCAATATCACCACCTACATAATGCGCCATTTTATTACCTATCGCTATTGCTAAGTAATATACACCAAACATAAAGGCTACCATTCTCGCTGGTACTAATTTACTTAGATATGATAATCCCATTGGAGATAAACACAACTCACCAAGCGTGTGGAATAAATAAGCCAACACTAGCCAAATCATACTCAACTTTGCTGTTTCTGCACCTAAAGGCACATTTCTGGTAGCAAATGCTAACAACCCAAAACCAATAGCCATGATTATAAGGCCCAAACCATACTTTACAGATGCTGGCGGATTGTACTTGCTATCCCACCATTTTGTAAATAATGGCGCAAAAACAATAATAAATAATGAATTAAGAATTGCGAACCATGTTATTTCAACCTCTTTAGCCTCAGCACTAAAATTGATGTAAAGTTTATAAATAACCAATGCCCAAATAATAATAAAACTTATGGCTAGAACAATATTTGAAAAACCTATTCTACTAAATGTTTTTCTGAACAAACTGATTAAAACATAGGTTATAATTCCGATAGGCACAATAGTTACTATGGCATCTATTATTTTGAATATTGACGCTGCATTTCCTTCCAGGACTCTATCTGTAAAATCTCTTGTGTAAATCGGCAATGAACCCGCTGCTTGCTCAAATGCAGCCCAAAAGAAGATGGTAAAAATACAGAAGATTGTAAAAGCAATCATTCGGTCTCTAACTACTCTTTCGTAACGAGGAATTCTTACAGCTAGAATAATTATAAAAACAATAGCCGCCAGTAATGCAAAAAACAATGAGTCAGTCATTCCTGCAACGGTAAAATTCAGTGTATTAATATTACCTATCTTACTTAAAGGATCATTGACTATGAAAATGAGAGCAGAAATAATAAAAACTCCAATTAAAACATAATCAACAGTAACAAAATGATTTAGCTTACCACTTATCTTTTCTTTTGAAGTTTCTAAATCTTCAGACAAGGTATCTATAATGCCCTTCTTCTCATTTTTAGGTTTGGCACCTACATCTCCAAACAATGGCTGAGCATAATAAAACTGAACCATACCTAAAAACATAAAAATTCCAGCTAATCCAAATCCATAACTCCATCCTACGTTTTCACCTAGCCAACCGCAAAGCATAATCCCTAAAAATGCACCAGCATTAACTCCCATGTAAAAGATGTTATAAGCTCCATCCTTTTTTTCATCGTGGCCTTCGTACATTTTAGAAATAATTGATGTCATATTTGGTTTAAAAAAACCATTTCCTAAAATTAAAAGCGAAATACCTATATAAAGAAATGTTGGTGTCTCTATTGCCATGGAAGCATGACCAAGCGTCATTAACAAAGCTCCTATAACAACTGCCATACGGTAGCCAATTTTGTTGTCTGCTAACCAACCACCAACAATTGGTGTTAAATAAACAAACATAGCGTAAGTTCCTAAAAGCGATAAGGCTGCAGGTTTCTCCCAACCCCAACCTGGATTATCACCTACTAGAGCACCTGTTAAAAATATAACTAGTATAGCACGCATTCCGTAATACGAAAAACGTTCCCACATTTCTGTAAAGAATAGCACAAACAGACCTGCTGGATGTCCCATTACTTTTGTTTCGAAAAAATTTTCGGATGAATTATTCATAAATCTAAAAGTATTTAGTTAGTAGAGAAAAACCTTAGAAGTAAATAAAATCCTAAGGCTTGTTTTATATATTTTTTTTTAATTATCAGCTAGTTCAAAACCTTCTGCTTCTTCATGTTTTAAATCTCTTTCTTGATCTTCAACACCATGAGTTAAACGTTTTAGAGGTTTTAAAATTGAAATGAATAAACCACCTATAATAACCGTGAATATCAAAATACCCATAAAAATAGTCTTTTCACCATAATCTGTTGCTGACTCACCTACTATTCCAGCAACTTTATTTCCTAAACCTGTAGCGGCAAAGTAAACACCCATCATTAACGAAGCATACTTAACAGGTGCTAATTTTGTTATGAAAGAAAGTGCTACTGGCGAAATACATAATTCACCTATTGTATGAAACAAATATGCTAAAACTAACCATAACATACTTGAAGATCCAGACTTCTCAAACTCCATCGCTGCAAAAACCATGAATAAAAAACCGAATCCCATGATTATTATACCTAATGCCATCTTAAATAAAGAAGAAGCTTCTTTACCCTTTAATTTTCTTTTAGCCCAATATCCAGCTACTATGGTAGCGAATATTATTATAAAGCCTGCATTTAAACTTTGAAACATTACAGTTGGAACCTCCCAACCAAACAACATTCTGTCTGTATTAGTTTCTGTATATAAATTCATTAATCCACCCGCTTGCTCAAATGCTCCCCAAAATATAATTACCATTATAAAAGAAAGTAAAAGCACTAAAAAACGATCTTTATAAGCCTTGGAATCAAGTTCTTTGTAAATCATCATTAATAAAGCTGTGATTGCAGTTAAGAATAAAAACAACAAACCATATCCCCAACCTAAAAAATACCATCCCACAGCTGATAAACCAACCAAAATTAGTGTAATTACTAATTGAGTAGATGATTTAAAAAGTTTTGAGTATAGCTTTCCGTAAGATATTTCTTCAGGATCATCCTTTGAAGGTGGAATATAATCACCAACTTCTTTCAAATATTTCTGTCCATATAAGTAATTAATCAACCCTAAAACCATAACTATTCCTGCAAGACCGAAGCCAGCATGCCAACCCCATTCTGCAACTACAAGACCAACTATTAAAGTCGCTAATAATGAACCAAGATTTATCCCAATATAAAATATACTAAAACCTTTATCTCTTCTAATATCACCTTCTTTATAAAGTCCACCAACCATTGTTGATATGTTTGGCTTAAGTAATCCTACACCTAAAATCACCAAACCAAGACCAGTATAGAATGCCCATATATCAGTAAGTACAAGAACACCATGTCCTAAACAGAGAATAATTGCGCCAACTAATACAGCCTTTTTCTGACCTATTAATTTATCAGCAATCATACCTCCAGGAATAGACATGACATACACAAGCATTGTATACCATCCGTAAAGTGCAAGAGCCTCTTTACTTGTCCATCCTAAACCAGCACCTCGATCGTCACCAATTGTAGCTGTTGTCATATACAAGACTAATAATGCTCTCATCCCATAATAGGAAAATCTTTCCCACATTTCAGTTAAGAATAAAATATATAGTCCTACTGGATGACCAAATAGTTCTTTTTGATGCGGTTGTTTAATTGCTGTTGACATAAAATTTGTATTAGTTAGTTTTTGTTAGTTAGCCTTTAATTTTAGATGGCTCTTTTTCTTCTTTAAGAGTGTTCTCTCTTTTATCACCTAAAGTTTTGTGGATAAAATTCGTCATCTTTTTATAAAGGTGTAATCTTGTGTTACCACCATAGATGCCATGGTTTTTGTCTGGATAAATCATCCATTCAAATTGCTTATCTGCTTGGATTAAAGCTTCAACCATGCGCATGGTATTCTGTACATGTACATTATCATCTCCTGTTCCATGTATTACTAAGAAATCACCTTTTAATTTATCGACATGATTAATAGGTGAGTTATCATCGTAACCATTAGGATTTTCATCTGGTGTGGTCATGTAACGTTCTGTATAAATGGTATCGTAAAACCTCCAACTCGTCACAGGTGCTACAGCAATTGCCATTTTAAACACATCATTACCTTTAAATAAAGCATTGCTACTCATAAAACCACCATAGCTCCAACCCCAAATTCCGATGCGAGAAGCATCTATATAAGGCAGAGATCCTAACTTTTTAGCCGCTTCTATTTGATCTTCAACCTCATATTTCCCTAATTCTTTTTGTGTAACTTTTTTGAAGTCTGCTCCTTTAAAACCTGTTCCTCTTCCATCTATACAAACTACAATATAGCCTTGTTGCGCCAGCATCTGATACCAATAATCATTAGCACCATTCCAACGGTTTGCCACTTGCTGAGAACCTGGACCTGAGTATTGATACATAAATAATGGATACTGCTTGCTCTCATCAAAATTAGCAGGTTTAATCATCCACATATTTAAATCGTTACCATTAACATTTATTGTGCTAAACTCCTTTTTTGAAGTTACATAATCTCCTACTTTTTGAGCTAAGCGATCGTTGTCCTTAATCCCTTTTACAAGATTTCCACTCTTAGAATCGTGCAAGGTATATTCGTATGGTGTAGTTGCACTAGAATGTGTATTAATAAAATAAGTGAAATCAGCACTAAAAGAAGCACTGTTTGTCCCTTCAGTTTTTGTTAATTGCGTTTTATTTTTTCCATTTAACTTTACTGAATATACATCTCTGTTTATAGAACCGTTTTCAGTAGATTGGAAGTATATGGTATTTGCTTTTTCATTAAAGCCATAATAATCGGTAACTTCCCAATTGCCATCTGTTACCTGATTGATCAACTTTCCTGATTTGTCATAGTGGTAAATATGATTAAAACCATCTTTCTCGCTCGTCCAGATAAAGCTATTATCTTTCAAAAATGTTAGGTTGAAAGTTACATCGATATACGCATCATCCTTTTCAGCTAGTACTAAATCAGAAGCATTAGTTTTAGTGTTTATAAACCACAGGTCTAATTCGTTTTGATGACGGTTCATGTATTGCGCACTTAGCACATTTGTATCGTTTGTCCACTTTATTCTAGGAATGTAAAAGTCTTCGTAAAACTTATCTACTTTTAATTCTTGAAGTTTTTCAGCTTGTAAATCGTATAAATGAAGCGATACTTTTGAGTTCTTCTCACCTGCTTTAGGATACTTAAACACTTGTTGTGTTTGATAAAGTCCTGAACCATAAACATCCATAGAAAACTCTGGTACTTCAGATTCATCAAAACGTATAAAAGCTATTAAGTTGCTATCTGCATTCCAATCAAACGCTCTTACAAAACTGAACTCTTCTTCATATACCCAATCGGTAATACCATTGATGATTTTATTCTTCTCACCATCATTAGTGATTTGCGTTACTTTACCTGAACTTAAATCTTTTATATAGAGGTTATTTTCAAACCCATAAGCAATTTTAGTTCCATCTGGCGATAAGGTTGGCTCTTGTACCATTTGGTCAGAAACCTTAGTTATTTGTTTTGTGTTGATATCATACACATAATATTCACCCAAAGCAGATCTTCTGTAGACAGGAATTTCGTTGGTTGTTAAAACCACTTTAGACTCATCTTCGCTAAACGTATAATCAAAAAAACCTCGTATCTCTGAAATATCTTCAGAAGACACTAAGGTCTTTACTTTTTCTAAAGTTTTGTAATCGTAAACATCTATGGTAGCTGTACCGTTTTGCCTGTTGTAGTTTAATACGGAATATTGTGTTCCGTTATTCATAGAATGTAAGGCTTGCATACCTTCTGTTCTAAAGGCACCGCTCCAAATATCTTCGAGGGCAATTTGTTTATCCTGACTGTAAATCAAGGTGGTAGTTAGGAATCCAATAATGACTACGAAGTATCTCAATTTCATATTAATCTTTTTTCGATAAAGCAATGCCAAGTTTACTAAAAAATATGCAAAAATCAGGCATTATTAACAGTAAATCGGCAATAATAGTGGAATAGGCACACATTTTATACCAAACCTAAGTATCTTTGCAATTCAAAATCGATTTAACTATGCCAACCGCTATTTCTGGCTTCTCTAAACTATCTAAATCTGAAAAGATTGAGTGGCTTTTAGATACTTATTTTTCTAATAAAGAAAATGCTCGAAACCTAGTACAACAGTATTGGAATTCTGACGAAAAGCTTCAAAAGCTTCACGATGAGTTTATAGAAAACACCATTACTAATTATTATTTACCTCTAGGTGTAGCACCCAACTTTTCCATTAACAATAAGATTTACACTGTACCAATGGCGATAGAAGAAAGTTCTGTGGTTGCAGCAGCTAGTAAGGCGGCAAAATTTTGGCTAGATAGAGGTGGTTTTAAGGCTGAAGTGATTTCGACTGAAAAAATTGGTCAGGTTCATTTTACGTATTCTGGTAATTTTGAAGCATTACAATCATTTTTTGAACGTGTAAAACCAAAACTGATTGAAGATACAAAGTCCATCACTAAAAACATGGAACGTCGTGGTGGAGGTATTTTAGATATTGAACTTAGAAATAAAACCGAAGATTTAAAGCACTACTACCAATTGCACGCCACGTTTGAAACGCTAGATGCCATGGGTGCTAATTTTATAAATTCTTGTTTAGAACAGTTTGCTAAAACCTTTAAAGCCGAAGCACAAACACAATTAGAAGACGATGTAAACATTGTAATGAGCATACTCTCTAACTATGTGCCAAATTGCCTGGTTAAAGCTGAAGTATCTTGTTCTATAACTGATTTAAAAAGCAAGGACATTTCTAACCCAACATTATTTGCCGAAAAATTTAAACAAGCGGTTAACATCGCTGAAGCTGAACCTTACAGAGCTGTAACACATAACAAAGGTATAATGAACGGCATTGACGCTGTGGTTTTAGCGACAGGTAACGACTTTAGAGCTGTTGAAGCTGGTGTGCATGCATACGCTTCAAAAGATGGAAAATATAAAAGTTTAACGCACTGCTCTATTGAAAACGATATTTTTAAATTTTGGATTGAAATTCCACTTGCATTGGGAACAGTTGGAGGCCTTACAAGTTTACATCCATTGGTTAAGTTTGCTTTAGAAATGCTTGAAAAACCATCTGCAAAAGACCTAATGCAAATTGTTGCTGTAGCAGGCTTAGCTCAGAATTTTGCAGCTGTAAAATCTTTAACTACAACTGGTATTCAAGAAGGTCATATGAAGATGCATTTAATGAACATATTAAATCAGTTTGAAGCTACCTCAGAAGAAAAAGAAAAAATAGTAGAGCATTTTAAAACTAACGTGGTAACACATAGTGCAGTTGTTGAAGCTATTGAAAACATAAGACGCTAATGACAACCTTCAAAAGCAATGGAAAATTATTAATCACTGGTGAATACGTTGTGCTAGATGGTGCAAAATCATTAGCCATACCAACAAAATATGGTCAAAGTCTTAAAGTTGAAGAAGACAACAACAATTCCTTAACCTGGAAAAGCTATGATGAAAAGGGAAATGTTTGGTTTGAAAATAGTTTCACTTTAGAAAATGGTGAGATTTTTAAAACCATTGAGAATGATAATGATATTTCTTCTCGATTAGTACAGATTCTTGAATCCGTTCAGCAACTAAATCCTAACTTTTTAAAAACTCAAAAAGGGTATAAGATTTCAACGCATTTAGAGTTTAACAGAAAATGGGGACTGGGAACTTCCTCTACATTGATAAACAATATTGCACAATGGGCAGATGTTAATGCTTATCAGCTTTTAGAAAAAACTTTTGGTGGAAGCGGTTATGATATTGCTTGCGCTCAACATAATACTCCCATAACTTTTCAGCTAGATAAAAACAAACAACCATTAGTAGCTCCTATTGATTTTAATCCTAGTTTCAAAGACCAATTATATTTCGTTTACCTTAATCAAAAACAAAATAGCAGAGATGGTATTAAAGCCTACAAAACATTAAACAAATTAAATAGCAGCGTAATTTGTGAAGTCAATTCGCTTACGGAAAGCATTATCAATTGCTCTGAACTTACCGTTTTTGAAAATCTGATAACTAAACATGAAGAACTAATAGGTCAATTAATTGATCAAACACCTATTAAATCAAGATTTTTTAGCGATTATAATGGATGCATTAAGAGTTTAGGAGCTTGGGGAGGTGACTTTATCTTAACAACTTCAGAAAGTGATCCTAACGACTACTTTAAATCAAAAGGACTAGATGTTATCATTCCATTTACTGAAATGGTTAAATGATAGGTTTAGACTTTTAGATCTTTAGATAATTAAATTTTCAGACAAACAGCGCGTTATTAGAAATAAAAAAGGCTTCACATTTCTGTGAAGCCTTTTTTTATAATGTACTTTATTTTAGTAAACTGTTTTCGCTCTGTTATCTTCGATATCTGCAGCTTTTTCTAATGCTTGGTATACTTTTCCTTGTACAGCACCACGTCTTGTTACATTTAGCCTGTTCATTATAGATGTGTAGTTGTCTAACTCTGTAGCTTCAGTTACTTTAGTAACTTCAATTACATATACACCTTTTTCTCCATCTATAGGTTTAGACGTTTTACCTTGCTCTAAACCAAATGCAGCACCAATTACTTTTGGCTCCACACCAGCACCTGCAAGCGTTGTGTTCTTTAAAGTAAGAGCTGCAGCTGTCTTAGGACTCTGACCTTGATTCTTAGCAATTTCATCTACAGAAGATGCCTTAATCTTCTCACGAATCATTTGAGCCTTCTTCTCTTTTCTAATTTCAGGTAAAGCAGAAACTGAAGCATCTTCAACACTCATTAAACCTTCTTCGTTCTTCTCAACTAATTTTGCAACGATAAATCCAAAACCAGAAATTGGGAAATTTTTGTATTCGCCAACATCAGTAGTTTCTTCAAATGCCCAACGTACGACTTGTCTCTGACTTCCTAAACCTGGAATATTTTCATCTAATTCTTTAAACGTTATTGGTTTTACAGCCAACTCACGTTCTTTAGCTAATTCTGTAAAATCACCATCCTTTGCAGCGATTTCAAACTTAGACATACTGTTAAATACCTCATCCAATGTTTTTTGAGATGGTTCTATTTTTCTTGCTAAAGTTCCAATTTTATAAGTATCAGATTCTCCTTTTTGACCTTCAATCTCTATAATATGAAATCCATAAGTTGTTTCTACAACACCCATATCACCTGTTTTTCCATTAAAAGAAAAATCTCTGAATGGAGCTACCATTCTATTATAAGCAAACCAATCGTAACGACCTCCATTATCAACACTACCTTGATCTGTAGAATATTCTGTAACAAATTCATCAAACTTAGATTTATTAGTTTTTAAAATATTATATAGACTATCTGCTCGATTATTTGCCTGCTCTTTTGTTAATGTAACATCTGGACCTGCTGATGCCGAACCTAAAAATGGAATTAATATATGTCTAGTTTTAACTGAGTCTGGCATTTGCTTTTTAGCTAGCATTTTTGAAAGTTTGAAATACTCACCATCCTTATATGGTCCATAATACCCTCCTACTTCTAACTTTATTATACTGTCTTTTGCTGTCGCTGATATTTGCTCTGCTCTTAAAAATGTATCATTAAACTTAATGTCTGAATTAGAGTTGATGAACTCAGCAACATCAGATACACTATCAAAACCAGGAATGGTATCTGTGTTTCCGCTACTTTCGTTATATTCTGCGGTATCACTTTTTAATTTTAAAAGTGCGGTTTTAATAGCTTCCTCGTCTTCTTTAGATGCTTCCTCTTTAAATTCTACATAAACTACTTCTCTATTTGCATCTGCTTTAAATTGCTCTTCATGATCTTTCATGTAAGCCTTAATATCAGACTTAGATACTTGCACTAAACTATCTACAATAGTTGTATATGGGATTTGCACAAAGCGAATATCTACATTTTTAGCATCGGCTAAGTACTCATCTTTTGCCTCGGCTATGGTAGTACTTACTCCAGCCTTAATCATGTTATAATAGGTTTGCTGAAGTGAACTATTAGCTATATTTTGTTCGGTATTTGTCCAATCTTGAAAATTAATCGAAAAATTACCTAAAGGTGCTCTTTCTCCTTTAAGATCTTTTAGGTTTGCTATGAAGGCATTTAGACGGTTCACATCAAAATTACCATTTTCGTCTTGAAACTCAGGGTAAGACTGAAAGCTGTTTTTAAGTAAATCTCGCATTTCATCTTTTTCTACAGACAAACCAAGCGCCTCATACTCTTCATTTAAAATGATATTGCGTAACTCTTGATTGTAAATAGCATTCATTGCCTGAGTTGAAGAAATTCTTCCACCAGCACCATCTTGGTAATTCTTTACTTTTTGCTGAAATTCAGTTATATCAATATCCTTTCCATTAACGGTTGCAACAACACCTTGAGAACCTGAGAATGCATTTGGATTATCAATTACTCCTTGTATAACAAACGCAAATAGTGCTAATGCTATTACTAATATTAAGATTAGTGAACGCTGTCTAATTTTATTTAAAATTGCCATTTCTTAAATTTTTCGTATAAATAAGTCTGCGAAAATAGTATTTTCTAAGAAATAATAAAAGGAGAAGTATAGTTTTTGTAAGCTATTGTTATTATTAGTCTACATCGAGAATTTTAAGTCTTACAATATCTATTTTGGTTGAAGACACTTCTTCAATAGTAAACTTAAAATTATTAATCAGAATATCTTCGTTTTTTTCAGGGATTCCTTCGGTTTCATCAACGATTAAGCCACCTAAAGTTTCATAGGTCTCGCTTTCAGGAAGGTCTAATTTATAAGTTTCATTTATATAATCTACTTCTAACCTTGCAGAAAATCTATAGGTGTTTTCGTCTATTTGTTCTTCGGTCATTTCTAGAGTATCATGTTCATCTTCAATCTCACCGAATAATTCTTCAACGATGTCTTCTACAGACATAAGGCCAGACGTGCCACCATATTCATCAATAACTACAGCAATACTTTGACGTTTTTTAGTTAAGATATTAAGCACATCTTTTATCAAAATAGTTTCAGGCACAAAACTAACAGGAATAATAATAGACTTAATATCCTTTGGTTTTTTAAACAACTCAAAAGCATGTACATATCCTAAAATATCGTCTATATTATCCTTGTAAACAATAATTTTTGTTCGTCCTGTTTCGATGAAAAGTTGCGTTAAATTTTCAATAGATTCTGAAATATCTACAGCAGAGATTTCTGTACGTGGCACCATAACTTCTCTAGCTTTTACTTCAGAAAATTCCAATGCATTTTGAAAAATCTGTATTTCACTATCAACTTCTTCATGATCTTCGACAGATTCCATTTGCTCACTAATATAATTTCCTAATTCTACCTTAGTCATTGCCAGTACGACATCTTCACCTTTAGCTTTAAAAACATATTTTAAAACCGCATCAGATATCCAGAGTACAAAATCAGAAATCCAACTAAAAATTATATAAAAAACGTATGTTGGTAGTGCCAAAACTTTCATTAAGGTATTAGCATAAATTTGAAAAAATACCTTTGGTAAAAATTCGGCAGTGATTAAAATAATAAACGTTGAAATTACAGTTTGGGTTAACAACTGTAGATCATAAAAAAGATAGGTTAAAACCGTGCTATCTGACGGCAACATAGACTGAAACCATTTTACTAAGACATCACCCATTTTTAGACCATAAATAACCAATGCTATATTGTTACCAATTAGCATTGTAGCAATGTATTTAGATGGTTTTGCTGTTAACTTGGTAAGTATTTTACCTAAAAAGTCTTCCTGTTTTTTCTCAAGCTCAATATGTATTTTATTTGAAGACACATAAGCTATTTCCATCCCAGAAAAGAATGCTGAAAGTATAAGTGTAACTATAATTACGACTATATCTAAAGTCATACGTTAATCTTTGTTTCTATCTTGAAATTTGCTCGCAAAACGCTTTCTAAAAAAGAACATAAATACTGCCAGCGCTACAAAAAACAAAGACATATAAGATCTGTTTCTGTCTACAGACCAATTAGTGATTGCATCCCAAAGAAATAGAATTGCAAATATGATGTAAGCGAATTGAAATATTTTAAGAAGTTTCATGTGTAATTTATCTAAGTAAAACTAAGTTACAAAGATAGTTAATTATCGAGTTCAAAATCGCCACCCATTTCTAACATCTGAAAATTCTTAAAGTCCTTATCTGAATCAAACCCTATTCCATGTAATGGACCTTGAGCCCTATTAAACACCCAAGGTTCGTTTGTAAATACCCATTCTAACTTTTCGTTGTAATACAACTGATCTGTTACCAGTTTTTCGTTTTGATGCGTTGTTATAGTGACATTACCTCTTAAATCTATAATATCTGTATCTGTATAAAAAATAGCGTAACGCGACGTAATGGTTGTCATTTTACCATCATCGTCATAGAGTTTTAATAATATACCATCCGGAAATTCAGAAAACGCAAAATCTCGATTAGAAAAATCGAGCATTTTAGGACTAATAAGATTTGCCTTTAGCCTTACAGAATCTTTGATAAATTCAGTATACTTTAAATCGATGCTTGCGGCTTCGCCTATAGGTTGATTTTGAAGAATCCCTACTTTTTGAACATCGCTAAAGTTATTTTCACACGAAAAAAACAAAGTCACAGCAAACACTGTGACTAAGTTTTTTATGATATGTGAATATTTTATTTTCATTAAATATTTGGCACTGTTACAGAACGTCCTATCCAACATCCAATTCTAATAGTTTGCCCTGCATTACCTTCTGTAAATATATCTGATTTAGAAGGTGCACTTGCTCTATAACTAGCTGCAGATTTTGCTGCTGCAGATTTTAAACGACCATCTACTCTACCAGCTTTTTCTGCTTCTAAAGCTGCTAACCAGAATACTGCTCTTTTGTTAAAGTTAGAGTCTCCACAGCTATTAGCACTCTTTGCGTACATTGCAGAGATTGCTAAATAAGGTGAACCGTCAGATGGATTCAATTTCATAGACTCCATGTAGTACTGTCTAGCTCTGCTATAGCTTCCCTTAGCTTTTAACTCATTAGCTAACTTTTTGTAAAGCTTTGCTTTCTTTAAAGGATCTGGCTCTAAATCTAAAGTCTGATCAAAATACTTCTGCTCTCCAGTTAAAAGATATAAGTAGTAAGATGTATCTGCACTTGGCTCAATACTATTCTTTTGTTGAACTAACTTTAAGAATAAAGGATCTTCTTTACAGCCTTTGGCATACATACGATTCATTGCTCTTTGTAACCAAATACCATCATTTTTGTTATCCTCATAATTCTTTTCATATAAAGGTATTAGTACTTCACAGTTAGCTCTATCACCAAGCTTCTTGTCCATACTTGGTACAACTTGCTCTTCTAAAGCCTTAATATTAGCTTCGTAATAATTCTTTAATTTCCCTTCTCTTTTAGTTAAAGTTCCACCTGACTCTTCCTTCTCCACCAATTTATTTAGTTTTAAGGTATTATCGCCTACAATGTTTTCTATAACTTCTATAACATCATCATACTTATCAAACATTTGTTGAGCTGGTTTTGCACCTGCATCAAACAAATCTACCATTAAAGAAAAGTAAGTATATAGTCCTTTTGCGTTTGTAAAGTTTTTAACATCCTTTACATAAGCATTATCAAACATGTTAAACAACTGATCATCCGTTTTGGCTAACTCTTTTTGATATTTGTATGCCAAGTTTGCTTTATCAACTAAAATTTCGCCTTCATCATATTTAGATGGGAAATTCTCTCTACTTTGATCGAAAAGCAACATTAAATCATTGATATGTGCTACTTGTTCTGCACCTGTTGAATTTTCAATTTTATGTGTTAAAATTTTCTCACCATGAACATAAATAGCTCTGTTGAATTTTGGACACTTATTACGCACAATTTTCCATGGCTCGTAAGCATCATCATATTTTTTTGTCTTCACATAACTATCAAAAATCGATAAGTTATTCATGCACTCTTCATCTTGCTGAGCAAAACTAATATTGAAGCTTACAAAAAGAGCCGCTAGTAGTATAGTAATTCTCGTCTTCATCTTTTATTATTATTGTTAGTTGTACTTCTTTTGTCTAAACCATCTAGAGTTTAAAGATAAACTTACATTAAAGTTTATAAAATTCTCTTGGATTAAATTATTGTTAGTTGTTCCTCGTTTTCCAATTTCAAGACCTAGGTTCAAATTTGAGAATGGATCTCGAGATCTTTGACCAACTGGTAATCCTAAACCAAAAGATATGCCAAACTCTTTTATCGATTCATTTTTTACTACTAAACCAGTATTTGCAAAGTTGATTCCTGCTCTGTAAACAACTCGTTTAAAATACCCTCTAAAAGCATCATAATCTGGGATAAAAAAACCACCTATTGCAAATTCAGAGGCATTTTCAAAACTAGATACATTGTTACTGTAAAAAGGATTAGAAAAACTACTTGTATTCTGAAAAGTATACTCTGCACCAATAAACCAAGATTGTGGTTTACCAAGACCTGTTCCAATAGACCATCTTGAAGGCAATGTTAACTCTGTCTTCTTTAAATTCTGACCTTCTAGGTTAGCATCAATGGTATTTAGAACTGTTTCAGAATCTGTTGTAGTATTTACTATAACTGTTGAAAATGTGCGCGTATTGTCTGAAGCTAATTGACTCTGTGGTGCATATGTTGCAGTTGCAGACAATTCTAATTTGTCGGTAATTTTAGTCTTGTAAGCCAATCCAAAGTTCAGATTTAAACCACTTAAATCTGACCTACTATCCTCTCTGGTTTGAAGCTCTATCAACTCTCCGTCTTGTGTGTAAGCAAACTCAATAGCTGAATTTTGAATATTACCAAAATTGTAATTAAAATCAACACCAATACCGAGTTTATCAGTAATTTGATATCCAATCCCTGCAAAAACTCTGTTAACTCCACCTTCCCCTCTAAAGCGATTTACCAAGTCGTTATCGTCATTAAGATCATCTAATTTGTAACCAACAGAAGTATAAGGCAATAATCCAAATCCAAATCCAAACTTACCTACCGGAACAGACAGAGCAATATAATCAAAAGTAGAGCTATTACCTTCTGCTTCACTAGACTCACTCTTTAAAGTTATATTAGAAGAAGAACCTGCTACAGCAAACTTCACTGGTCTACTCTCCCCATCATATGGAAAAGCATCTACATTTTTCCCTACATAAGAAGCTGGATTTCTTAAATTAAGATGTATACTATCTAAATAAACACCAATACCGCCCATACTACGGTTTTCTACAGTGCCCTTAAACTTAAGGCTACCTATACCGTAAAATGAATATGGTGATGCTGTACCTTGTTGTGCAAAAACACTAGAACTTATAATTGCAATACAAATTACAATGAGTTTCTTTATCATTATTTTGAATTAAAATCTAGAATATAATTCAAACCCTCCAATAGAAAATTTGAATTCGCAAATATGCTATTTTTTAATTGGTTTGACAAAAAATTGGCGTCACCACCTGTTAAAATAACTGTTAAATCTTGATGTTTAGCTTTATATTGGTCTACAACACCATCAATTTCTTTAACAACTCCTATAATTACACCAGAGTGTATAGAAGATTCAGTTGAACTACCAATTATGTTTTCTGGTTGGTACTTTTCTAATAACGGAAGGTTTGCTGTTAAATTATGAAGTGCATGATATCTTAGTCTAATTCCAGGAGAAATAGCACCACCTAAATACTCATTTTTATCGGTTACAAAATCATACGTTACACAAGTACCAGCATCTATAATTAACACGTTATTATCTGGAAACTGATTTATCGATGCACTGACCAGTGCTATACGGTCTACACCAAGAGTTTCTGGTGTATCGTAAAGATTTTTAAAAGGTAATTTTATCTTATGACTTAATTCAAGAACTTTTAAATCTTGCTCAACTAAATCTATTTGCTTTTCAGATAATTTACCAACAGAAGAAATTATAGCCTGTTTTAATTTCGGGAAATCTTTTTTTAGCTTTTTATATTCCTTTTTAAATTCAGAAAGTTTAAAGCTAACCTTATGAATTAGCTCATCATTCTCAAAAACAGCCAATTTCACAAAAGTATTACCTACATCTACAATAAGATTCATACACTTTTTATATGGAACAAATTTATAAAATCAAATTTTACAATTTTCTTTTTGGTAATACTAAAAATGAATTTATATTTGCATCCGCTTAATTAAGCAACTGGTGCCTTAGCTCAGTTGGTAGAGCAAAGGACTGAAAATCCTTGTGTCCCTGGTTCGATTCCTGGAGGCACCACCATCAAAGACCCGATTCGATTGAATCGGGTTTTTTGGTTTTTAAAGATTATATTTATTCAAAAAACACCACTACCTTAGTTTTTACCTAATATATTTACTTAGACACCTACCTTTTTACACATTTTTTAATATAATTGTTAAAAGAATAATTTACAGGTGAAAGTACTTAAGTTTGGTGGCACTTCAGTAGCCAATGCAGAAAATATCTCGAAGGTTATTAAGATTCTGAAAAATGAATCTAACAGAAATAAGATTGCAGTTGTTGTTTCGGCTTTAGGTGGTACAACAGACATGCTTATTGATGCCGGAAATCTCGCCACAAACAAAGACGAGAAGTACATTAAAGTTTTTCAAGACATAAGCAATCGTCATATTAACACTGTTGAAGAATTAATTAACAATAAAAACAAACAAGCAGTATTAAATGAAGTCAATACCAAACTTGAAGAATTGAAACAAATTCTTCAAGGACTTTATCTTATCAACGAATTTTCTAATAAAACCATTGATAAAATTGTAAGTTTTGGAGAACTCTTATCCTCTTACATCATTTCTGAAGCATTACAGCAAACTGTAAAAAACGCTTCTTTAAAAGACAGTAGAGAACTGATTTTAACCGACTCTACATTCACTTATGCAGCCGTAAAAACAAAAGAAACTACAGTTAATATTTCTTCATTCTTCAAAAAGAATAAAGATAAAATTATTGTCCTACCAGGTTTTGTTTCCAAAAATAAAAACAACGAAACCACAACATTAGGAAGAGGAGGCTCTGACTACACAGCAGCTTTAGTTGCCTCAGCTGTTAAAGCAGATGTATTAGAAATTTGGACTGATGTTAGCGGCATGTACACTGCAAATCCGAAACTGGTAAAACAAGCATTTCCGATAGAAGAAATCTCGTATCAGGAAGCCATGGAATTGTCACATTTTGGCGCGAAAGTACTGTACCCACCAACTGTTCAACCAGCCTTACAAAAAAAGATTCCGATTCTCATAAAGAATACTTTTTCACCAGATGAAAAGGGAACTTTAATCACCAAAAAAGGTAAAGACAAAAAGCAACCTGTTAAAGGCATAAGTCATATTGAAAATATAGCTTTATTAACCTTAGAAGGCAATGGTATGGTTGGTGTTCCTGGATTTTCTAAGCGTTTATTTTCCGCGCTATCAAGAAACAACATCAATGTGGTTTTGATTACTCAAGCGTCATCAGAACATTCTATTTGTGTTGGTGTTTTTAGCTCTGAATCTAAAAAGGCAAAACACGTTGTGGATGAAGAATTTGTTTACGAAATTTCTAAAAAGAAAATAAAGCCTTTACTCATTGAAGATAGCCTAGCCATTGTTGCTGTTGTTGGAGATAACATGAAAAATCACCAAGGCATTAGTGGCAGAATGTTTAGAGCTCTAGGCAACAACAATGTCAATGTTAGAGCTATTGCTCAAGGCGCTTCTGAGCGAAACATTTCTGCCGTTATTTCTCACAAAGACATAAAAAAAGCACTCACAGCATTACACAATCGCTTTTTTGAAAAACAAATTAAAACACTCAATCTGTTTATTGTTGGCGTTGGAAATGTTGGTGGTATTTTGTTGAATCAGATCAAAAAACAGCAAGATTTTCTTAACGAAAATCTTCTACTTAATGTTAGAGTTGTTGGCATAAGCAACTCAAAAAAAATGATTTTTGAAGAAGAAGGCATTAACCTAAACACTTGGAACGAGCAATTACAAAAAGGCAAAAAACAATCTCATAAATTATTTTTTGACACTATAAAAGAACTTAACCTCAGCAATAGCATTTTTATTGACGTTACAGCAAACGAAGACGTTGCAAAAACTTACAAAAATTATTTAAGAGAAAGTATTTCGGTTATCGCTTGCAACAAAATTGCCTGTTCTTCAAAATATTCAGATTATAAAGAACTGAAGGATTTATCAAGAAAATATAATGCTTCATTTTTATTCGAAACCAATGTTGGTGCAGGTTTACCTGTAATCAACACATTAAACAACCTTGTTAACTCAGGTGATAAGGTGACTTCTATTCAGGCCGTTTTATCTGGAAGCCTAAACTTTATATTCAATAATTTTGATGATACGAGTAGTTTTCATGACATCGTAAAACAAGCTCAAGAAGAAGGCTACACAGAGCCTGACCCAAGAATAGATCTTAGTGGTGTAGATGTTGCCAGAAAGATATTAATTCTAGCCAGAGAAGCTGGTTACAAACTCGATTTAAAAGACATTAAAAACCAATCGTTTTTGCCTAAAGAAAGCTTAGAAGCTAAGACTGTTGATGATTTTTACAACACTTTAAAAACTGAAGCTTCACACTTTAGCGAGCTATACAAATCAGCACAAAAAAGAGACTCTCAACTAAAATACGTTGCTGAATTTAACAACGGAAAGACAAGTGTTGGATTAAAAGAAATTAACAAAGAACATCCTTTTTACAACCTAAAAGGAAAAGACAATATTGTATTATTCTTCACAGAACGATACACAGAACAACCATTAATTATAAAAGGTGCTGGTGCTGGCGCAGAAGTTACAGCCTCTGGTTTATTTGGAGATATCATAACTTTAGGAAGAAATTAAAAAATCATGAATCAAATTAAAGTGTTTTCACCTGCAACTGTTGCCAATGTATCGTGTGGTTACGACGCTATGGGTTTTGCATTAGAAACCTTGGGAGACGACATGATTTTCACTAAAACAGACAGCAAAGACGTTGTCATTTCAAAAATCGAAGGAGCAAATCTCCCTTATGAAGCCAATAAAAATGTTGCTGGAGTTGTTGCTCTACTCATGCTTAAAGACAGTAAAGCCAACTTCGGATTAGACATTCAAATTTTTAAAAATTTTAAACCTGGCAGCGGATTGGGAAGTAGCGCAGCGAGTGCCTCAGGTACTGCGTTTGCTGTAAATCAGTTATTAGGCAACAAATATTCAAATTTAGAATTAACCCTTTTTGCCATGCAAGGCGAAGTAGCTGCTTGTGGTTCTGCCATTGCAGACAACGTTGCAGCAGCACTTTACGGAGGCTTTATTCTGGTTAAAAACTACGAACCTTTAGACATTGTTAGCATACCAACTCCTACAAATTTGGTTGCCACTATCATTCACCCTCAAATTGAAATTAAAACTGAAGATGCACGCAAAGTTGTTCCAACACATATCGATTTAAAAACAGCCATTACACAATGGTCTAATGTTGGTGGATTAATCAGCGGTTTGCATAGTAATGACTTTGATTTAATTGGCCGCTCATTAGTTGATTTGGTAGCAGAACCAAACCGAAAAAAATTAATTCCACTTTTTGACGATGTTAAACAATCTGCAATTTCAGCAGGTGCTTTAGGAGCAGGTATTTCAGGATCTGGACCTTCTATATTCGCACTTAGTAAAAATCTAGAAATTGCTCAAAAAGTTGAAGCAGCTATGGATGCCGTTTATAAAAATTCAGGCATTGATTATAGCACCTATGTATCTCACATTAGCAAAACAGGAACACGAATTCAATGACATATTTTAGCCTTAATCATAACGCACCAGAAGTTACATTTGAAGAAGCTGTTGTTAGAGGATTAGCACCAGATAAGGGCCTGTATTTTCCAAAGACAATTCAACAATTACCGGATTCTTTTTTTCAAAATATTGAAAAACTAAGTCATGTTGATATTGCTTTTGAAGCCATAAAACAATTTGTTGGAGATGAAATTCCTGAAGAAGATTTAAAATCTATTCTAAAAGATGTTTTAAGCTTTCATTTTCCCTTAGTTGAAATTGATAAAAACATAGCTTCATTAGAATTATACCATGGACCAACTATGGCATTTAAAGATGTTGGAGCGCGTTTTATGGCACGTTGTCTTGGTTATTTCAACAGTAATAACCAAAACACAAATAAGGTTACGGTTTTAGTAGCTACTTCGGGCGACACTGGTGGAGCTGTTGCTAGCGGATTTTTAGGAGTAGATTGCGTTGACGTTGTTATCTTATACCCAAGCGGAAAGGTTAGCAAAATACAAGAAAAACAACTTACAACGCTTGGTCAGAATATTACAGCACTTGAAGTTGATGGAGTTTTTGATGATTGCCAAAACATGGTTAAGACGGCATTTTTAGACCAAGACTTAAAAGGCAAACGTAACTTAACATCAGCAAACTCTATAAATATTGCACGTTGGTTACCTCAAATGTTTTATTTCTTTTTTGCCTATAAAGCTTTAAAAGACAAAAGTAAAAAACTGGTGTTTTCTGTACCTAGTGGCAATTACGGAAATATTTGCGCAGGTATGATGGCACAAAAACTAGGCTTACCTATAGATCATTTTGTCACTGGCACAAATGCAAATAATATTGTTCCAGAATATTTAAAAACAGGAAATTACCAAACCAAAGCCTCAGTTGCTACAATTAGCAATGCGATGGATGTTGGTGCTCCAAGTAATTTTATTCGTATAGAACAACTGTATAACAATAATTTCGAAGCCTTAAAACACAACTTATCTGGCTATAGCTATTCGGATGAAGAAACCATTGAAGCTATTGAATATCTAAATAAAAAATATTATTATGTAGCAGATCCTCATGGCGCTATTGGTTATCTCGCATTAAAGAGTTATTTAAAAGATAAGTCAGATCTACAAGGCATCTTTTTAGAAACAGCACATCCTATTAAGTTTTTACCAGTAATGCCAAAACAAATAGCAGACCAAATAGAAATGCCCTCTCAGATTAAATCTATTCTACATAAAGAAAAGAAGAGTGTCAAAATTTCTAGCTACAACCAACTAAAACATTTTCTTTTAAACAACGCTTAATTTATTTCAATCTATTTTTCAAATTATAAACCCTTTAATTTTTAGGGTTAAAAATTGATTTTATCGTAATTATATATAATGACCCCTAAAAATTTAGGGGTTATATTTTTATTTGTTATAAATTTGAACGTAAATCAAAATTTATTTTAATGAAAAAAGTTGAAGCCATTATTAGAAAATCCAAATTTTCGGCTGTTAAAAGCGCACTGCATGATGTTGGTGTAAATTTCTTCTCTTATTGGGACGTTACAGGTCTTGGCAACGAAAAAGAAGGCCATGTTTACAGAGGTGTTTCCTATAGTACAAGTGATATACAAAGACGATACCTATCTATTGTAGTAAATGACGATTTTGAAGAAGTAACCATTAAAGCCATTTTAGAATCTGCTTCAACTGGCGAAGTTGGTGACGGTAAAATCTTCGTATCAGACATAAAAGAATGCTACAGAATACGAACGGGAGAAAAAGGTGGTCAAACTTTAAACTAAAACAATGGAATTATTTACTACAAACAATGTTTGGATGATGATTTGCACTGCCCTAGTTTTCTTTATGCATCTTGGGTTTGCTTTCTTAGAAATAGGATTAACACGTCAAAAAAACACCTTAAACATATTATTCAAAAACATTTTTATCATTACTTCTGGCCTACTGCTTTACTACATTGCAGGTTTCAACCTTATGTATCCTGGCGAGTTTAATGGTTTCATAGGATTCTCTGGTTTCGGACTAGATGCACCATTGACAGATTCTGGTACTTTAGACTTAACTTACAATGAAGGTTACACCTATTGGACAGATTTTTTATTTCAAGGCATGTTTGCCGCAACTGCAGCTACTATAGTTTCTGGAGCGGTTGCAGAACGCATTAAGATTGGTCCTTTTATGGTTTTTACAGTTTTATATGTAGGGTTGATTTACCCTATCGCTGGCTCTTGGAAATGGGGAGGCGGATTTTTAGACAAACTAGGATTTCATGATTTTGCAGGCTCAACTCTTGTACACTCTGTTGGTGGCTGGGCTGCCCTAGTTGCTGTCTGTTTATTAGGTGCAAGAATCGGAAAATTTAAAGACGGAAAACTACAAGCTATACCTGGCCACAACATACCTATTGCAACTGCAGGAGTATTAATCCTATGGTTAGGCTGGTTTGGATTTAATGGTGGCTCTGTACTTTCTGCAGATCCAGAAGCGACATCATTAACTTTAGTAACCACTTGTCTTGCCGCAGCAGCTGGTGGAGTTTTTTCAGCCATAACCTCTACAATTATGTATAAAAACCTAGACCTCACTATGTTTTTGAATGGTATACTTGGTGGACTAGTTGGTATCACAGCAGGAGCCGATGTTATGAGTCCAACTGATGCTATTATCATTGGTGCTGTATCCGGAATTATTATTGTACTAGCAGTTAGTTTTATTGACAAACTTAAACTGGACGACCCAGTTGGAGCTATAGCTGTACATCTTGTATGTGGTATTTGGGGAACTTTAGCGGTTGGAATTTTTGGTTTTAAACCATTAACTAATGAAGCTGGTGATTTTTTAAATGCAAACGGTAATATAGTAGCTTCTACACTAGAAGCTGCAAATGAACTATCATTCTTACCGCAACTTTATGGCGTATTAGCTTATGCTGCCATCTGCCTTACGTCTTCATTTTTAATCATTTTCACTTTAAAGAAAACGGTAGGTATAAGAGTTTCTGAACTTGAAGAATTAGAAGGCCTTGATGCACACGAACACGGCATGGATGCTTATCCAGATTTTAGATTGAACGAACATTAATCGTTATATAACCTGTTTTAATTTAAATTGTAAAAAATACCCTCTAAAAATTAGTTAGAGGGTATTTTGTTTTATAAATTTTTCTGTCTGCTTTTTTTATGCAGAATTTCTACTTGCATTAATATTTCCGAATAAGGATCTTGTTACCATCTTTTCGAATACTGCAATCTTAGCTTCATCCTTCTGATCTGCATTTTTTAATTCCTGCACCTTCTTTAATGCATATTGCTGAATTGTTAACAACGGCAACACTATAGATTCTCTAACTGCAATTGAAGCTTTTGCAACAGGCTCATTTTCCATTAATTCACTAAAACCTGTAAGTTTCAAAATAAGACGTTTTGTAGTTTCGTATTCTTTGTAAATCAATTTCCAGAACTCCCCATATTCAGGATCATCTGCCATATAACGTGTTAAGTCAAAAAACGACTTAGACAACGACATCATACTATTAGCAATTAAGGTTCTAAAAAATCGTGATTCTTTATACAAATGCTGAACCTTTTCAAATTCACCTTTATCCTCATAATGCTTTAAAGCTGTACCCACACCAAAGAATCCAGGTACATTTTGCTTTAATTGACTCCAAGAACCTACAAAAGGAATCGCTCTAAGATCATTAAAATCTAAACCTTCAGACTTACCTCGCTTTGAAGGTCTACTACCAATGTTTGTCTTAGCATAATACTTTAACGTACTCATATGCTCTAAGTAAGGCAAGAATTTAGGATGCCCTTTAAAATCTACATAAGTCTGATAACTCAACTCAGCGAGGTGATTCATAACTGCTTTATCTTCTGGAGCCATTTCAGTATTCTTATCATTAAGACGATTCATAATACCTGAACTAATAAGCTGCTCCATATTGTATTGTGATGACTCAAGAGTACCAAAGTTTGAGCTAATCGTCTGCCCTTGGATTGTCAACTGAATTTCCTTATCCTCAATAGTTGGACCTAAAGACGCATAAAACTGATGTGTTTTTCCACCTCCACGAGCAGGTGGTCCGCCTCTACCATCAAAGAAAATAACATCGATATCATATTGTCTAGACAACGTTGTTAAAGCTTCCTTAGCCTTAAAAATCGCCCAGTTAGCCATAAGATAACCACCATCCTTGGTACCATCACTAAATCCTAGCATTATGGATTGTCTGTTATTTCTGTTTTCTAAATGTGCACGATAATGCGGATTTGTGTACAACTCCTCCATGACTTTTGGTGCAGCAATTAAATCAGTTACAGTCTCAAACAGCGGCACCACATCTGCAGTTAATTCCTCATGAAATGCCACAATTTTTAGCATAGCAAAGAGTTGCAACACATTCAATGTGGTTTGATTATTACTGATAATATAACGACTACAAGCTATTTCTCCATTAGTCTCTTGTATGGATTTCATGGCTCTTATTGTTTCTACTATATCCTGAGAAAGCTCTTCATTAAATTCTATTTCACCAATAGCACCTTTTATAGATGCCAAATGTAATTTTTGGTCATCCTCTGATAATTCAAAGAAATTCTTTGGAAACAATTCACTTCCATTATCAATTAATTCACCCACAAGCGACCTAAACATTTTATCATGAACACGACTATCTTGTCGTATATCTAAACTTGCAAAATGATAACCAAACAAAGCGGTCTTATTAATCATTGAAGTTACTTTGTCTAAATACAAAGATTGATGATCTTCAATGAGTCGTGTTCTCATCTCATTCAAAGCTGTCTTTAATTCTTCAAGGGTAATTTGATTTTCCCTATTTAATAATGTGTTATGAAGCTTATGGTTCACATCAATAATATGTTCCCTAATGCCTCTAAAAGTCAATCGCCTCCTTAAGAATTTTATATCCTTAATGTAATTCTTTATAATCGACTCCTTTAATTTCTTAGCAACATTAAGCGTAATTTGAGGCGTTACAAACGGATTTCCATCTCTATCTCCACCAGGCCAAAAACCAATATTTACAATAGAATTATTGATGTCTTGATAATCAAAAATGTTCTGCTGAACATAATCATAAATACTGCCAAATGAATGGTAGAAAACATTTTTTAAGTACCAAATTAGGTTAACGGCCTCATCATATGGAGTTGGCTTGTGATCTTTAAAGAATGGGGTTTTACCAAGCTGCCCTAATAGCTCACTAATTTCGGTCAAATTATCAGTCTTTATTGCTTCGGCTAAATCTGTTATAATACCTAAAACAGCACCTGGATAAAACTGCGTAGGGTGCGCTGTTAAAACAATTCGAACATTAAAAGATTCTAAATACTGCTTTAGCAACTCCTTTTTATGCTGAGCGGTTGCATTTTCTTTTAAGCTTCTTAAAGAACCAACACCTTCCATATTATTTACAATCGAAAATGCTGCATCCTCTACAGCATCAAATAACACAACCTGACGCTCTATATATTGAATGAAACGAAACAATAAATCTATCTGTCCTTTTTCATTCAGCTGACTTTGGTATTTTTCAAAAAAGCTGTTTACTATAGTCGTTGGGTCATTTTTTTCTTCAAAACCTAACTTACAAGTTTCATAAAATAATGGCAGTAACGCTACGGTTTTTGATAATGTATCAAAAGGAAGCGTCATAAATATACTATTATAAATCTGATATTTAGATAACACATTTTGGTTGAAACGTGCTAATTTTGGCTCAGTGTGCATATGATTTTGGTTAAATTTTAAACAACAATTTCTTTGGTGAATTATTGAAGATTAAAGATATTATTTTTAGATGTAATGCTAAAGCGAATACCAACTTTTAGTCATTAAATAATTGTTATTCAACATATGCATTACTTATTTTTACATCGTAAACAATATTATCGATAGACTGACTTATGACAGAGAAAGAAAAATTTATGCTAGAAGCTGTAAATGCTGCTTTAAAAGGAATGCACAGTAATGAAGGTGGTCCCTTTGGCTGTGTAATTGTAAAGGATGGAAAAATAATAGGCAGAGGCAACAACAAGGTTACCTCAACCAATGACCCAACTGCTCACGCAGAGGTTACGGCAATTAGAGACGCCTGCAAAAACTTAAATTCTTTTCAGTTGGAAGGCTGTGAAATTTACACATCATGTGAACCCTGTCCAATGTGTTTGGGAGCGATTTATTGGGCAAGACCAGATAAGGTGTATTACGGAAGCAACCAAGCAGATGCAGCACACATAGGATTTGATGATGAATTTATATACAAGGAAATCCCATTACCATATAACAAAAGAAGTATTCCGTTTGAACAACTAGCGCCAGAGATTGCTATTAAACCCTTTAAAGAATGGGAGGAAAAGGAAGACAAAACAGAATATTGATTAACTACAAGTTTAAACCTTTGTCGTTTTTTTTTACTCGTTTTCTGTAATCTTTAATAATTAACCTCGACAAAAAGTGCTATATTGATTTTTCGTACAATTTTAAAACCATTTTAAATGTCTAAAACTTATTACGATCCAGCCGATTTAAGAAAATTTGGGAAAATTTCTGATTGGAACGAAGAACTCGGAAGTAAATTTTTTGAGTATTACAATTCTGTTTTTAAGGAAGGGTCACTTTCAGAGAGAGAAAAATCATTAATCGCACTTGCAGTAGCACACACTATTCAATGTCCATATTGTATTGATGCTTACACTGGCGATGGTTTACAAAGAGGTATCACCAAAGAAGAAATGATGGAAGCATTACATGTAGCTGGTGCTATTAGAGGTGGCGCATCTTTAGTTCATGGTGTACAAATGATGAATAAAGTTAATAAGTTAGACGGATAAAATCTAAAAACAAAACTCCTAAACTCTTATTCTCGTAGATATATAAAAGATAAAATAATTAATGGCTACCAAATCTTTACATAAACGCGAAAACGCATTAGCCCAAAGCAAAAAACAGTTAGAGATTCTTTCTAATGGTATTTTTAAAAATGGTGAATTACCTACTTTTAAAGATAAAATTGCTGAAACCAATCAGTTTCCACTAAAAGCAAAAACCTTAGAAATTCTTCAGATTAACGTTGGCTATATGTGCAATCAAGTTTGTGAACATTGCCATGTAGACGCAGGACCAGATCGCAAAGAAATAATGACTAAAGCGACCATGGAACAGTGTTTAGAAGTCATTAAAAATACTGGAGCACACACGCTAGACTTAACAGGAGGAGCACCAGAAATGAATCCTAATTTTAGATGGTTTGTTGAGGAAGCAGCAAAAGCAGGCATAAAAGATTTTATAGTACGTTCTAATCTTACCATTATTAGAGCTAATAAAAAGTATTACGACTTGCCGGAGTTTTTCAAAAAGCACAATGTACACGTTGTAAGTTCTATGCCACATTGGACACGTGGAAAAACAGACAAACAAAGAGGTGATGGTGTTTTTGATAAATCAATTAAAGCATTACAAGAGCTTAACGCTGTTGGTTATGGCATGCCAGACAGCAACTTACGGTTAGATTTGGTTTATAATCCTTCAGGCGCTTTTTTGCCTGGTAACCAAGCTTCAATGGAAAAGGATTTTAAAAAGGCATTGATGGAAGATTTTGGCATTCAATTTCATAATTTGTTTGCCATTACTAATCTTCCCATAAGTAGATTTTTAGATTATCTCATTGCTTCAGAAAATTATGAAGATTATATGTATCAATTGGTTGAAGCTTACAATCCTGCTGCTGTTGCCAACGTAATGTGCACCAACACGCTCTCTGTAAGTTGGGATGGCTATTTATACGATTGTGATTTTAATCAAATGCTAGAATTACCTGTAAATAGTAAAGTGAAGCATATTTCTGAATATAATGAAGAACTATTAGAGGGAAGAAACATCGTCATTTCGCAGCATTGCTATGGCTGTACTGCTGGTGCTGGCAGTAGTTGTCAAGGTACTGTGGCGTAACATATTCCTACGTGAGTAGGAATTTTATAACTATGAAAAAGAAAATTATATACATCTTATTCATTTTCTCAGGGATTTTATCTGCTCAAGAATCCCTTTCAGAATTATTAAAAAAATACAATAACGAAAGTGTACCATACATTTCTGTTCAAGAGTTGGCAATGCCAAAAACCGATGCCTTTCTTTTAGATGCAAGAGAACTTAGAGAATATGAGGTTAGCCATCTAAAAGACGCCATACATGTTGGTTATGAAGAATTCAATCTAAAAAACACCACTGAACAACTCAACAACAAAGACCAAATGATTGTTGTGTACTGTTCTTTGGGAATTAGATCTGAAGATATCGCGGAACAACTCAAAAATGAAGGCTACACGAATGTTTACAATCTATTTGGCGGTATTTTTGAATGGAAAAATAACGACTTTAAAGTTTACAATCTCAACAATGAGACCACTGAAAATGTTCATGTATTTTCTAAAGAATGGAGTCAATGGCTCTTAAAAGGCATTAAAATTTATGACTAAAACGCTCGTCATAGTGTTTGTAAAAAACACAACATTAGGTTCTGTAAAAACCAGATTAGCAAAAACTATAGGAGATTTTGGTGCTCTTGAGGTATATAAAGAACTTTTGAAAATCACCAAACAAGCTATTTCAGAAATAAAATCTGATGCGCGCATATACTTCTCTAAAGAAATAGATGCTAACGAATGGATAAACTTTCCGAAGTACAAACAACAAGGCTCTGATTTGGGAGAAAGGATGTACAATGCTTTTAAAGACGGTTTTAATGATGGGTACAAAAATATTGTTCTCATCGGATCTGACCTACCAAATATCAGCGTTAAACATATTGAAAATGGTTTAAATGCATTAAAAGAAAGCAAAGCAACTTTTGGTCCTGCAGAGGATGGTGGTTATTACCTTATAGGATTACAGCATTCGATTCCAGAAATATTCAAAAACAAACCATGGAGTCAACCTCATCTGCTTCAAACTACGTTACAAGAGTTACATAATCTCAATATTTCTGTCAGTATTTTAGAGACCTTAAATGATATTGATACTTATGAAGATTTGATAACTTCAAACTTTTATAAAAACAATCAAAAATTACAAGAAAAAATACAACAGCTTAATGATTAAACAAATAACAGAAAGCACAGAATACCTTCAATCAAAAGGTTTTGATAATCCAGAAGTGGGTATCATCCTAGGCACAGGACTAGGACAATTAATCAATGAAATAGATATTATAGCTCAGGCTAGCTACAATCATATTCCAAATTTCCCAACGGCAACCGTTGAATTTCATAAAGGAAAACTCATTTACGGCACACTAGAAGGTAAAAAAGTTGTGGTAATGCAAGGCCGTTTTCATGTTTATGAAGGCTACACACTTCAGGATGTGACATTTCCAGTAAGAATAATGGAAAAACTAGGCATTAAAACACTCTTAGTTTCCAATGCTGCTGGTGCAGTTAATTTAGATTTCAAAAAAGGTGAATTAATGGTAATTGACGACCATATCAATTTACAAGGAAGTTCTCCTTTGGCGTTTAAAGGAGTTTCAGAATTAGGAGAGCGTTTTGCCGATATGAGCGCGCCTTATGATGCAGAAATTATTTCAAAATTTGAAAGTATAGCTGCAAAACACAACATTACACTTCACAAGGGTGTGTACGCTTCTGTTGTTGGTCCTCAACTTGAAACTCGTGCTGAATACCGAATGCTAAAAATTATTGGAGCAGATGCAGTTGGCATGAGTACTGTTCCAGAGATTATTGTAGCTAATCATCTTAACTTAAAAGCTGCTGCTGTATCTGTATTGACAGATGAATGTGATCCAGATAATTTAAAGCCAGTGGATATTGCAGAGATTATCTCCATGGCCAACAAAGCAGAACCTGATATGATTACATTATTTAAAGAATTAATTAAAAGTATATAGTGTAAAGTATTAAGTGTGGAGTCTCACACGCACTTACTTTACACCAATTACTTTACACTTTTACACTTAAAAAAATGAGTTATCTAGAAACCACAAAAGACGTTTATAAAGAAGCTGCACTAACACCAGATGTTGGGTTATGCTGTACCACAAATCCTATTTGGGAACTACCAGGATTAAAAATTCCAAGAATTATGCAAGAAATGAACTACGGTTGTGGTTCAACAGTGCATGCACGCGATTTAACCAACAATCCTAAAACACTTTATGTTGGTGTTGGTGGTGGTATGGAACTGCTTCAATTTGCATATTTCAGCAGACAAAAAAGAGGTGTTATTGGAGTTGATGTTGTTGATGAAATGTTAGAGGCTTCTCGTAAAAACTTCAAAATTGCAGAAGAACAAAACGATTGGTTTAAATCTGAATTTGTTGATCTTAAAAAAGGTGATGCTATGAATCTTCCTGTTGAGGATAATAGCATTGATGTCGCTGCTCAAAATTGTTTGTTCAATATTTTTAAGGCTGAAGATCTAAAGAAAGCCATTGCAGAAATGTATCGTGTATTGAAACCTCATGGACGTTTAGTAATGAGCGATCCCACTTGCGAGCAACCTATGAATGATGACTTACGAAATGATGAACGTTTAAGAGCACTTTGCTTAAGTGGTAGCCTGCCAATTGCCGACTATGTAAAAGCACTTACAGACGCTGGCTTTGGCACTATTGAAATTAGAGCACGTAAACCCTACCGAATTTTAGACCCTAAACATTATCCGACTGATGAATTAATCTACATAGAGTCTATTGAAGTGGCTGCTATAAAAGATCCTATGCCAGCAGATGGACCATGTATTTTTACTGGGAAAGCTGCCATCTATTATGGAGAAGATGATTATTTTGATGATAAAGCAGGACACGTATTATTAAAAAACCAACCTTTAGCTGTTTGCGACAAAACTGCTGGAGCTCTTGCTGCCTTGGGAAGAGATGATATTTTTATTAGCGAATCTACTTACCACTATGATGGTGGTGGATGTTGCTAAAGCATAGGAATTTTTTCTAAAATTCCAAAAAGATCAAGTAAGGATTGCTGTTGATTTCAGACAACATTACTATTAAATTAACATAAAGCATGAAATATCTTTTTCTATTATTATTCAGCTTTTCAGTAATCTCTTGTTGTGGCACAAAAAAAGTTATCGAAGTGCAACCAAAACAGACAAAAGAGATTGCTGTTGTTTCGAAAACACCAAATGTTGGTGAAATTTCGGAATCAAAAAATGATAATGGAGAAATTCTTGAAATAATTGAGATTCTTGATAATACAAAAAATACTACTACTGAAGTAAATAATCAAGAAGAAGCCAACACAATCACATCTGAAGAACCAATAATTGAACACGATACAACTTTTGAATCTTTTAGTCATATCATCTGGCAAGAACTTTTAGAAAGACATGTAAATAAAAATAGTAATGTCAACTATTCGGGTTTTAAAAGTAATTCAAGACAATTTAGGTCTTACATTGATTCTCTGACAATAAAAACACCTACAGGTAATTGGCCCAAGGAAGATAAATTAGCTTACTGGATTAACGCTTATAATGCCTTAACTATAGATTTAATTATTAGAAATTACCCATTAAAAAGTATTAAAGACATCAAAGACCCTTGGAACCAAAGACTTTGGAAATTTGGTGATAAGTGGCTGAACCTTAATGATATTGAACATAACATTCTTCGTAAAATGAATGAACCACGTATTCACTTTGCAATTGTTTGTGCTTCAGAATCTTGTCCTAAGCTTCAGAATGAAGCATTTACCGCAAGCAATTTAGACGAGCAATTAACTAGAGCGACTAAAGAATTTCTTTCTGATACAACAAAAAACGAAATCTCTGAAAACGAACTTAAGCTATCTAAAATATTTAAATGGTTTAAGAAAGATTTTGAACAAGACGGTAGTCTTATTGATTTTTTAAATCGCTATAGCGATATTACCATTTCTGAAAAGGCGAAAAAGAGTTATAAAAATTACAGTTGGGATTTGAATGATTAAAACCTTAATCTTAAATATTCCGTTAGTAGAAGTATGATTAGCATTATAATACCTGTATTGAACGAAGTCAATAACATTGGTAAACTATTACTACATCTTACCGAGAATTCATTATCTGAAAACATTTCAGAAATCATCGTGGTTGATGGAGGAAGTACTGATGGAACAATCGAAACTGTAAAGGATTTTACGCGAACTAACGTAAAACTTATTTCTTCACCAAAAGGTCGTGCAAAACAAATGAATATTGGCGCAAAAGCTTCAACCGGAAAAATTCTTTACTTCTTACATGCTGATACTTTTCCTCCTAAAAACTTCGATAAGTTCATTATCGACAAAGTAAAAAATGGTCATGAAGCTGGTTGTTTTAGAATGGAATTTGATAGTAGTCATTGGTGGCTAAGACTTGCTGGATGGCTGACGCAGTTTAACTTAAAAGCCTGTCGTGGTGGTGATCAGAGTTTGTTTATCACCAAGTCATTATTTGATACAATTGGTGGTTACAATGAAAACTATATTATTTACGAAGACAACATCTTAATTGGTGAATTGTACAAACGTCGTCAATTTACTGTCATCAATAAGAAAATTAAAACTTCAGCACGGCTTTACAAAAAAGTCGGTATCTGGAAACTTCAATATCACTTCTGGACCATACATATTAAAAACTGGCTTGGTGCTTCTGCTGATGAGATGTTGGCTTACTACAAGAAGAATATATCCAAAACACAAGCTGGCTAATACTTACTTCAAATTAAATTCTTCTAAATTAAATAGGTAACTTTAAATGTTTGATTTAAGTTTAGTGGAGAGTTATTGCAATTTATAAAGTCTATAGGTATCTTTAAAATGGCAAAGAAAATATTATTGCTGTTAATCAAAAAAATTATGAAATTTCTAGTTGTCTTTATCTCATTCTGGCTCTTATCCTTCCAATTTGTATCCGCTCAAAACTCTGGAGAAATTCTAGCTAGAATAATAGATACTGAAACCTCTGAGCCAATATCCTTTGCTACAGTTAGATTAAAGAATTCTAATCAAGGTGTAATTGCAGATTATAACGGCGAATTTAGAATTCCTTTACAATTCAAAAATAGTGTTATAGTAATTACTTCGATTGGTTATGAGGCCAAAGAAATTCCTCTCATTGAATTGAACCAAGAAAATCTTAACATTATAAAGTTGAAAACTCAGATTGAAGCGTTAGATCCTGTTTTTATTAGTGTGAAAAACAAGGTAAAAAACATTGAGGTAAACCCAGAAGAAATAATTAAAAAAAACAAAAAATTATCTGCTAAAGAAATAGTTCTAAAAGCCATTAGAGAAATCCCAAAAAATCTGAGTGACAAACCCCATTCTTACATTGGTTATTATAGAGACTATCAACTAATTAATAATAAATTTATTAACTTAAACGAAGGTATTTTAGAAACTTTTGACAAGGGTATTAACTCAAGCTTTCTAGATATTGATGATGTTTCTTCTGCAGTTTACAGTTTTAGTCAAAACCAAAATTTCACAATAGACCCCTCACTAACAAAGGCTTATGATGGAGTAACTAAATACATCAAACATTCCCAAATTCTGCCGCGCGGTGGTAATGAATATACCATATTAAACATTCACAATCCTATACGAAACTACAATATAAATTCATTTTCTTATGTATATCGTATGGATACAGATTTTACCCAACTACATAAATTTAGCAAGGGTAAAATTATATTCTTAAATAATGAACCATTGATATTAATAGAATTCAAAAAAGCTAAACCTCATGACAACAGCCTTTATGGACTAAAAACTGGACGCAATAAGAATAATGACTACGTTAAAGGTTCTATATTTATCTCACTTGTTGATTTTTCGATCCATAGATTTAATTATTTAGTTCACCCTCCAGAATCAAAAAAACCACTTTACAATGTAAACTTAGAGTATTTGAGGCAAAATGATAAGATGTATCTTAATTATATAACGTTTAATAATTCGTTTGAAATAGGTGGCAAGTACGTTCTCCGCGAGGAGAAAGTGGAATTTGACAAAGCAGAACAGACTTTTTACATCACTTTTAACAACACTAAGGCTTATTTGGACATGCGCACCATAATCCCGAAAAATTTTCGATTTAAATTTAAAGGAAAAAGTCTAAAAACTATTGACATTGATAAGGAATCTGGCAGAGTCTTTAAAATTAAGGTTGAAAGTTATGACGGATCACTGATAGACATAAACTCCGAAAATATTGATCAATTGAGTTATAAACTTAAACGTATAAAAGATGTTATAGGAAGAGAGATTTACCAGCATGAAACAGTGAAAGGTGATCAATTTAGAGAATTCTTTGTGCAGCAAATTAATGTAGATAAATCCACATCTGACGGGATAGTTGTTATGGACAAAAACCTACCAATTAAGAACTCTTTCTTAAATGAGTTTACAGATAAAGATCAATACTGGCTAAACACACCTTTAATGGATAAAAAGTATAGAAATTTAAAGGATTAACCTATATTACTCGAATCTGAGGATGACTTTTTACTATTTATTCCTTCCCATTTCATTAGGATACAAATGCATTAGTGTATCACTCTGAAACACTTCCTTTGTATCTATATCCATCGCAGATAGTATACCTGTAAAAGCAGCACCTGTATCTACATTCCATACGTTTGCAGCTTGCATAGGATGGTATTTATGAAATCTAGTTGTTGGTGTATGCCCAATATAAATTTCTTTATAATGTTTAAGTCGATTAGGGAATAATTCTGAATCTTGTTGGATACGCTTATCCAAGCTTAGCGCCATTTCCCAAAGTGTTCTGTCGTAATAAAATGCTTCTCTGTGAATTTCTTTTCGCACACCATGCATGGATGTAAAACCAGCATGCAAAAACAAACGATTTTCATCATCTATATGGTATAGTGGCATAGCTTCAAAGAAAGCGAGATGTGCTTGTTTTTGTGTTTTTGAAAAGCCCTCATAACTTTTCATAGTTTCTTTTCCACCGTGCACATACCAAACATCATTAACACTACCTTCTGCTAACCATTGTTCGCACCAAACATCGTGGTTTCCTTTTATAAAGATGCAATTCTTATATAAAGAAAGCTCTATGAGATAATCAATAACCTGAGCAGATTCACTCCAACCATCTACATAATCTCCCAAAAAAATCAGTCGATCATTTGGTGTTACTTCTGATCTCTCTAAAACTTGTGTTAAGGCTTTAAGTCCTCCATGAATATCACCAATAGCAAGTGTTCGCATTTAATTCTTTTTATACAAAACTAATAGATTGAAAGAATGTATGATTTTTCTTCGATTAAATTATAGTTAAAAATACTGCCCTATCCCAAAAACCACACCATTATTAGCTTTGTCCCCAAGACTTATGCCATAATCAATCCTAAAAACAGCATTAAAAATACGCTTGTGTATAAACCGCAAACCTAAACCCGTAAATAAACTTGTGTTATTACCTTGTACTAGATCTTCTAATTCGCCACCTGGATCTTGCCAAGTACCAGCGTCTATAAAAGCATTGGTTTGTAAGGCAAACCAGCCTTTTTCAAAAACTGTATGTCTATATTCTGTGTTTAACACTATTGATGCTGTACCTCTATCAATAACATTACCAACACCTCTAATGTTTAGCTGATTATCTAATGCAAAGGGTGCAAACGGTGTAGTATCATTGGTAGCATAACCTAGTCTCAAACGGTTTGCCCAATTACCTTTATCTCCAATGCGTTTAAAGTATTCAAAATCATTTCTACCAATAAAAAAGTTTTTAAGCAACTCTGTATTCCCTTCTGCTGAAGCTGTTAAATTAAATGTGAATACACTTCTAAAACCTTCAACATACTGATACTCGTTCGTTATGTTATTATATTCATACTCACCTACAATTGAAAAACGATTTAGGCTAAGATGTTCTGGTATATCAGAAGGCAAGTTACCTTCTAGATAATCATAGTCCTCATTAGCTATATTGAAACCAAGCTCAATCCTGTTGTTAAAATTATGCTCATAAAAAACCCTAAACTCAAAAGCTCTTGCGTTGAACTTGTAATTAACATCGCGCTCATCTTCAAAAAATATAGGCTGTTGCAAAACGTTGTTCTGATAATTGAGTCCAATTCCCCATTTTCGTGTAAATAGGTTTGGTGCTTCCCAAAACACACCATAAGAATCAAATACATTTTTACTGTAAAAACCACCAATAATTTGATTTTGCCCAAACAGATTAAAATCGAAGAGTGATAGTCTGTATGCCAAATCTTCATTTACATCTTGAGAAACATTGAGACTTGGAATTATTGCAAAATTCTCTACTACCTTATACGTAAGCTTATAAGTATTGTTGTCTAATTTTTCAGTGGTAAACGACGCACTGGCAACAGAAGGCAGGAGTCTAAATCGTCTTACATCTGATGCTATATCTATGGAATCTAGATCACTTCCAACTTTCACATAAGCCAACCGTTTTAAAAAACTGGTTTTAGTTCTTTTATTACCTTCTATTTGAATCTCTGAAATGGTATTTTGAGCTATACTTAATTGACCAATTAACAGAACTATAGCTAACCTAAAACATTTAATGTTCATTGTTGATTACATAAATACCTAATGGTAAATTAGGTTGGTTCATCATTGCTTTTTTATAAGATTTAGACGAACCCTAACAATTTACATTACAAGTTTAATTAATGCTTTTCTATTTAAATTGAGCATATGTATCGGAAAGCACAGCCTCTACTGGCTTATTTTGCGGTGTAAACATAGGGTTATCATGTCCACCAACTTCATTGTGCATAATAAACCATTTCCAAACAAAACCTCCTGCAAACCAGTCTTCGTACCAAAAGGTGTCTAGTAATGCTTTAGTAGTATTTACTTGCGCTTCAAGATTTACATCTCTCATGGTATAATCTGACACCCAAGGTTGTCTACCAGAATAATCGACACTTCTGTAACCATATTCAGTAAACAAAATTGGTCGATCTTGTTGCTTAGAAAGTTTTTCTATAATTGGTTTATGAGATTTCCAACCTTTTAAACAATCCTCATAAGTAGGTGTTTTCTTGTCGCTAAGTGGAAAATAAGCGTCAATACCAATATAATCTAATTGGTCCCAGAAAGGTGTTTTGGCAAACTCATTCCAATTGGCTGCATAGGTTAATTTTCCTTTATAGATTGTTTTTATCTTTTCTATCAATTGAGACCAATATGTTGGTCTAAATTTTACAAATAACTCTAACTCTGTACCTATACAAAATATCTCTGCATTGACCTTTTCTGCCAAATCTGCATATTCTAAAATAAAACTTGTGTAAGAATCTTCTAAAGCTTTCCAGTCCGTTTCAGTTGTCATCATTATTTCACCTGTAAACTCACCTTTCCAAACCCATAGCTGTGGTTTAATCATCACATTGATGTTCGCTTTTCGTAATTCAGAAATGTATTGCTCTGCTCCTGCTCTGGTTTCACCAAACCATTGTCTGTCTGTGTTGTGAATAATTTCGGGATGCTCAAGGTTTTTTATAAATCCAAAGGGCATGATTGCTGCATAATTTGCATTGACCTTAACTACTGGTGCTACATGCGTACTATCCACAATATCTCTCGCAGCAACAAAGCTTACTCCATTAATTTTACTTGGTTTATAAGGTGCTGCAGAACACCCAAAAATCAAAACTACCAAAAAAACAACTACTATTCTCATATCATAAAAATAAAGAAAAGCCACGTCTTAATAAAACACAACACCTTACAAGAAATTGTTAATTTAAATACTTTCTAAATTGAATTCATTTTTTAAGGTCTTATCTTTAAATGCGACTTAAGCATCAACTAAACCAAAACAATGGAACATATTGCCATAATAGGTAACGGTATTTCTGGCGTTACTCTTGCCAGACATATTAGAAAGTTATCAGATAAAAAAATAACACTCATTTCTGCCGAAAGTGATTATTTCTTTTCTCGCACTGCACTCATGTACGTGTACATGGGACACATGAAGTTTGAACACACACAACCTTACGAAAATTGGTTTTGGAAGAAAAACAATATCGAACTAAAAAAAGGGTATGTAAAGACTATTGATACTGATAATAAAACACTTCATTTTGCTGAAGGCGACCAAATGAGTTATGACAAATTAGTCATTGCAACTGGCAGCAAACCTAACAAATTTGGATGGCCAGGTGAAAATCTAAAAGGCGTGCAAGGTTTGTACAGCAAACAAGATTTAGAACATCTTGAAATCTATGCACCAAACAATAAAGTTTGCAAACGCGCAGTCATTGTTGGCGGAGGACTCATTGGTATTGAATTAGCAGAAATGCTAAATTCCAGAAATATTCCTGTGACTTTCTTGGTGCGTGAAAGTAGTTTTTGGAATAGCGTTTTGCCAGAAGGTGAAAGCCAAATGCTAAATAGACACATAAAGAGTCATCATATCGACTTAAGACTTTCAACTAATTTAAAAGAAATCATTTCTGATGATAACGGAAAAGTAAAATCCATCATTATTCAAGAAACAGGCGAAGAAATTCCTTGTGATTTTGTAGGCTTAACAGCAGGTGTAACACCTAACATTTCATTTTTAAAAGAGAGCAACATCGAAACCAACAAAGGTGTTTTGGTTAATCGTTTTTTAGAAACCAACATTAAAGATGTGTATGCTATAGGTGATTGCGCCGAGCAACGTGAAGCTATAGGTAATCGCAGACCAATTGAAGCGGTTTGGTACACAGGTCGCATGATGGGAGAAACTTTAGCCCAAACCATTTGCGGCAATAGACTAGAATACAAACCAGGACATTGGTTTAACAGTGCTAAATTTATAGATATTGAATACCAAACCTATGGCTGGGTACATGGTAAAAAAGGAAAACCTGAGTATGAAAATCATTTTCATTGGAAACATGACGACGACACCAAATGCATTACCATAGCTTACCATAAAGACACTAAGGAATTCTTAGGCATCAATACCTTTGGCATAAGAATGCGTCACGAAGTTTTTGACAAATGGCTCACCGAAAAATGGACTATTGATAAGGTTTTAAAACATCTACAAGCTGCTAATTTTGATCCTGAGTTTTATAAACTTCACGAAAAAGATATTATCAAAAAATACAACCAAGATACCAATAGCAACATTGAACTGAGCAAAAAACATTGGCGCAAATTATTTGCATCATCCTAAGCTAAATAAAACACATGAAACTAATTAAATATATAGGTTTAGCTATTTTCCTTTTGGGTTTAGCGATATTTTCAGGAAGTATTTTTCTAGGAAATTTCAGCATGACCGACACACAACTTGATGAGTATATCTCAGAACAAGGTATTAAAAGTGACATCTTTTCCAAGGAACTTAAAAAGGCTTTAGTCACCGAAGAACAAATGAATATTTTTGAGTTTTCTTCAGCTGTTAGAAAAGCACTTGAAACCTCTAACAACTATTACGACAAACAAATTGCTAAATACAATGTTGAAAAAAACTGGGCAAAAAAAGGAGAACAGTACAAATATAAAATTCATGGAAAACCACACACCATTAGTTATAATCTGGCTAAAAAAGTAGGGAGTGGTTTTGTAAGAGAAAATACAGCACTCATGTGGTGGCTCACATTTGGACTAGGCATCATTGGAGCTCTACTTTATATTTTACCAAATATTTTGTTGTTAGGACCTCCCGGAATAAAAAATAATGGTATATACCATAAATCTGCTACTAATCGTGGTTGGATTGCTTGGTTAGTCCTTGTGTATCTTGTGGTCTTTTATTTGCTACTCTATTTTATGCCAGACTATGTTGTAAACTGGACATATATTTTAGACCCAATTAGCAATACCCTTAATGGTGGTGATGCCAGCCAATGGTTTGTTTACGGATTTTTATACTGCGTTATTATGGTGGTTATGGCTGTAAGAATGTATATAAAATATCGCCATAACAAGTACCAAATAATGCGAACCACATCTGTATTATTTTTTCAGATTGTCTTTGCATTTTTAATTCCAGAGATCATGGCTAGTCTCAACATGCCTGGTTATGATTTTAAAAATGCATTTCCTTTAGATTATGATTTTTTCTTTGAATGGAACATTAAAAACCTTACTGAAAGTGGTGCTATAGGACTTTTCATATTAGTTTGGGGAACAATCTTAACGATAATTATTGTGCCATTAATGGTTTACTTTTTTGGAAAGCGCTGGTATTGTAGTTGGGTTTGTGGCTGCGGTGGACTTGCAGAAACTCTGGGCGATCCTTACCGTCAACACTCTGACAAAAGTTTGAAAGCATGGAAACTAGAACGATGGGTTGTACATTCTGTATTATTGATCTCTATAGTAATGACCATAGTAACCTTGTATTGCTATTTTACAGGGGCAAAATCCTTTATTGGTATCAATTCTCAATGGATTAAAGACTCATACAGCTTTTTAATTGGCGCTTGGTTTGCAGGTGTTATTGGCACTGGCTTCTACCCTATTTTTGGCAATAGAGTTTGGTGCCGATTTGGCTGTCCTCTTGCGGCTTATTTAGGGTTAGTTCAGCGTTTTAAATCTAGATTTAGAATCACCACCAATGGTGGACAGTGTATTTCTTGCGGAAACTGTTCTACCTATTGTGAAATGGGAATAGATGTACGTGCCTATGCTCAAAAAGGTGAAAACATAGTGCGTGCCAGCTGTGTTGGCTGTGGTGTTTGCAGCGCTGTTTGCCCAAGAGGTGTTTTAAAACTAGAAAACGACAGCATGAAAGGTCGCATAAATCCTAATGAAATTCTACTTGGTAACGATGTTAATCTAATGGATTTGGTAAATCAGAAATAAGGCTTTTATTTTGCACTTTCAAACGAACTAGATGCCCAAAATAGTTGTCATTATTCCGGCTTATAATGAAGAAGCCTCTGTTCCTTATGTCATAAAAGAAATTCCTTCTATTGTTGATGAAATTATTGTTGTAAGCAACAATTCTACCGACAATACTGAAGAAAATGCAAGACAAGCTGGTGCTACAGTTTTAGTAGAACATCAAAAAGGGTATGGTTATGCATGTTTAAAAGGCATGGAATACATCGCTTCGACTTCGCTCAGCGACCAATCAAAAACACCAGATATTGTGGTTTTTTTAGATGGAGATTACAGTGATTACCCTGAGGAACTCACAAAAATTGTTCAACCTATTATAGAAGAAAACGTTGATTTTGTTGTTGGCGCACGTGTTAAAGAATTCCGAGAAGAAGGCTCTATGACTGGCCCTCAAATTTTTGGTAATTGGTTAGCCACCAGCTTAATGCGTCTATTTTTTAAATCTACCTTTACAGACCTTGGTCCTTTTAGAGCTATAAAATATGAAAAACTTCTAGCCCTAAAAATGGAAGATAAAACCTATGGTTGGACGGTTGAAATGCAACTAAAAGCATTAAAGCAAAAATTAAGCTACAAGGAGATTCCTGTAAAATATAAAAACAGAATAGGTGTCTCAAAAGTTTCAGGAACGGTAAAAGGTGCTATATTTGCAGGCGTAAAAATCTTAACATGGATTTTTAAATATAGTTTTAAGTGATTTACCTACACTACTTTATTATTGTTGTTTATACTATTGCTATCGTACTTATTTTTATGTACGCATTAGCACAATTAAACCTTCTTTATAATTATTTATCGTCTAAAAAGAAACGTAGTACTTGCGAAAAATTTGACCTAAATAATCCTGAAGAAGTACCTTACATTACCATACAGCTTCCTGTTTTTAACGAGATGTATGTGATGGAACGTTTACTCGATAACATTGCTTTACTAGACTACCCTAAGGACAAATTAGAGATTCAAGTATTAGACGATTCTACAGACGAAACCGTACATTCTACAAAAGCACATGTAGAAAAACTAGCTGCTAAAGGTCTAGATATAAAACATATTACAAGAACCAATCGTGTTGGTTTTAAAGCTGGTGCCCTTAAAGAAGGTTTAGAAATCGCAAAAGGTGAATTTATTGCCATTTTTGATGCGGACTTCCTTCCAAAACCTAACTGGCTAAAACGCACAGTACCTTATTTTAAAGATAAAGAAATAGGTGTTGTACAAACACGTTGGGGACACATTAACAGAGATTATTCTTTATTAACCAGAATACAAGCATTTGCTTTAGATGCTCACTTTACTTTAGAGCAAGTAGGACGTAACAGTAAAGGTCATTTTATAAACTTTAATGGTACAGCTGGTATATGGAGAAAGGACTGTATTATTGATGCTGGAAACTGGGAAGGAGATACATTAACAGAAGATTTAGATTTAAGTTACAGAGCACAACTAAAAAACTGGAAATTTAAATATCTCGAAGATGTTGAAACGCCTGCAGAACTACCGATAGTTATTAGTGCTGCCAGATCTCAACAATTCCGTTGGAATAAAGGTGGTGCTGAAAACTTTAGAAAAATGCTTTGGCGTGTTATTAAGTCTAAAAACATTTCGGCTAAAACTAAAGTTCATGGGTTATTGCATTTATTAAATAGCTCAATGTTTTTAAGCATCTTCGTTGTCGCTATTTTAAGTATTCCTATGTTGTACATTAAGAATGAATATGCGCATTTGAGAGACTACTTCTATGTTATGAGTTTCTTTATTATGAGCACTATCATTTTCTTTGTATGCTACTGGTTTATGTACAAAAACATCTACGGAAGTGGCTTCAAAAAATTCTTTGGATATATTGGTATGTTCTTCACGTTTTTCTCAATTGCAATGGGCTTTTCACTCCATAACTCAATTGCAGTAATAGAAGGCCATATTGGTAAAAAGAGTGAATTTGTAAGAACACCAAAATTCAATATTAAGAAATTCAAAGACAACTGGAAAAACAATAAATACCTTAAGAAATCTTTATCTAAAAATGTAGTTTTAGAAGGCTTATTAATGCTGTATTTTGCATTTGGACTTTATAGCGCATTTATAGTTGGAGATCAAGGTGGAGACTTTGGATTGTTTCCTTTTCACTTAATGCTTTGTATTGGTTTTGGGTATGTGTTTTTTAAATCTTTAGGCTCTAAAGTTTAAGTACTACTCTCTATCTTCAAAAGGCACGATTGTCCCTTTTTCCAAATAATCTTTCAACCCTTTTAAGAGCATTGCCCAACAAAAGGATGAATGTTTAAAGTGTGCATTGCACTCTGGCCAATCTTTATGAAAAAAGCGAAGATAAATTCCGTTATTCTTCTCTTCTAGGTCAAAACCAAAGGTTGTAGGATTCCAATCATCATCAGATTTAGTCATTTTATAATGAATATGATGCCATTGCTTAGCACTTTTAACTTCTGCATACCAATCGTATTTATCTGTAAAATTAAAATTGTATTCCTCGCCTTCATTAGGAATTCCAGAACATTTTAATGGCCACCAATTTACCAAATGCTCTGGCTCTGTTATAGCTCTGTAAACACTGAATTTATCAGCTTTAATCATAAAGTTGAAATAAATAGAATGACTCATAACTCTTCATTTTAATTCCTTCTAAAGTTATTATTCTTTTTTTATCTATAAGACATAGCAGATTTAAATAATTCTATCTTTGGGTATATTATGCTTGAATTAGCCAATATTTACAAATACAAAAAGACAACATTAGCTTACATCTTAATAAGCTGTATGCTTTACGTATGGTTTGCTTACTACACACAGCGAACTGATGCATTACAACTCATTTTACTCTATTGCATCTTATTTGTTTTAGGTTACCAAATTTTGAAAACATCCGGATTCTATTTTAGAATTTTAGTAATAGCCTCTATCTTATTCAGACTATTATTTCTATTTGCATTACCCAATTTATCGCAAGATTTCAATCGGTTTATTTGGGATGGACAAATGCTTATAGAAGGGCTCAATCCGTATTTATACACACCAGATGTTATAATGAGTCAAGGTGACACTAACATGCCTCTAGCGCAAGAACTGTATAATGGTATGGGTAAACTAAACGCCTCAAATTTTACCAATTACCCACCTTTAAATCAGGTCTGTTTTGTGCTTGGAAATCTTTTTCCTGGCAGTAGCATTTTAAGCTCTGTCGTAGGTATGAGACTTCTTATTATTGCTGCAGACATAGGAACACTCTATTTTGGAAAAAAGCTTTTAGAAGCCTTAAAACGACCTTCTAAACGAATCTTTTGGTACATCTTAAACCCATTTATCATCATAGAGCTTACAGGCAACCTCCATTTTGAAGGTGTTATGATTTTCTTTTTAGTGTGGAGTTTATACTTGCTACACAAAGGCTATTGGAAATGGGCAGCTGTTGTTTTTGCCTGCTCTGTTTCAGTAAAATTGATTCCGTTGATGTTTTTGCCATTATTTTTTTGGTGGTTCACTTCGACTTCGCTCAGTGACCAAAAGAACAGTCAACAAAAAAAGATTAGCTATGCTGAACCTAATGGTTTATCTATATTCGCAGGAATAAAAAAACTAATTGTATTCTATACCATTGTTGGCATAACCTTAATTGCATTTTTCATCCCATTCTTTTCAATGGAATTTGTAAACAATTACTCTAAAACGGTTGGACTGTGGTTTAATAATTTTGAATTTAATGCTAGCATTTACTACATTCTTAGAGCTATTGGTTATGCTATTACTGGTTATAATGAAATTGGCATAATTGGTAAGATTCTACCTTTAATTTCAATTTTGGTCATTTTAGGATTTTCGGTTTTTAAAAAGAATAACTCCATACCTAAACTTAGTACATCCATATTACTAGTTTTTACAATTTATCTTTTTTTAAGCACTACTGTTCATCCTTGGTATATAGCTACACTAATCGCTATGAGTGTATTTACCAATTATAAATATCCTCTAATTTGGAGCTTAGTAATAATACTTAGTTATCTATCTTACCTTGGCATCGGCACAGCAGATAAATCTGAAAATTTATGGATTGTAGCTCTAGAATACTTCGTAGTATTTTCTGCATTTTTTTTGGAAGTGGTATTAAAAAAAGACTGCCAATTTAATTAGCAGTCTCTTTAATATTACATCTTTTTAATCTTTATGATGGTGTACTTTTCGTACATTTCTTTATACCCATATTCATCTTCTTCCTCATAAGTTTCAGTTTTATAAGTTATCTGAAAACGTTCTCCTATTAAGCTATCAGATTTTAGATTTACAGCTTTTAATACTTCTGGTGTAACATTATGAAAATACATAATGTCTTCATCTTCCTCATCATCTTCGCCAGTTACCAAGAAGGCATAACCATCTTCTTCATCATAACCATCAAAAGTTGCTGTTATAGTCTTTGTATCTTGTTCTTGTGATACGTTTTTGTTTTTAATTATCGCGTTAACACTAAATACCATAATTGAAAACACGAATACTAAAAAGTGTTTATTTTTCATTTTAATTTATATTTTTTTGATAGTCGTAACCTCTTATATGCGAGACTATCTATTATTTGTTTTTGTTTGTCAATTGGGAGTTTACCACCTCAAGCCCAAAACTTTTAGAACACTATCTAAGACAATGATAACTGTGGTTTATTGTGAAGAATACTGTCTTGGCTAAAACAATTTTAGAATAAACATATCTATGACTTCTACCAAAATTAGAATAATGATAATCCACTCTAATCGGCTACTTTCTCTATGATCCATAATATCTTTAAAGAGTTCTAAATTTTCTTTTATAATCTCTATTCTATCATGGATAACATGGTATCGATCCTTAAGATCGAAAGTCTGTTTTAAATCTGAATTTAATTTATTTAACTGCTCGTCTTCCCACGTAATTTCTGGTGAATCAAAGATGTATAGGTTCTCTGAAATCTTGTTTTTTATATTTAGAGTTTTACCAATAAATCGTTTCAATTTATTCCCTGAAATATCGAGTTTTCCTTTAGCTTCTAAATATTTAGTATGCTCGTTAGTTTCTATTAACAGTGCTTCGGTTATTTCAGAATAACGGTTTAATGCTACAGATTGCGATGCATTAAGCATTACCAATCGTATCATTTCGCTATTAAAATCTGGCAATACTATGCTTTCAAAATTAACTTGAAGCGTATTTTCTTGTATCTCTACATTAACTTCTTCAGAAATTTTGTCTGCAAAGTATGTATCGCACAACGGTTTAATAGTATTTAAAGCTTCATCTATTTCAGTTTTTGAAAGGTTAAAAAAGCTTACCATTCCGTATTGAAACAGATAGATATACTTGTCTTTTGAGTGTAAATAAAACAACTCATCACTATCTTGAAACAGCAACTGCCACTGCAATTGCTGTCTGCTAGCTTTTATATTGATAGTGTTTGCTACTTGATAAGCAACAACTGGTAACATTATGCTAAAAACATGTCTTTAGGTTCTTTAAAACTTTTGAACTCTAACATATAATCATTAGGATCTTTAATGAAAAATGAAAGATGTTCTCCTGTTTTATCTTTTAAGAAAGTGGTTTTGGTTACAACTTCTAACGCTTGCTTTGTAAGCTTGGTATAGATCTTTTTCCAATTATCAACATCTACAATAACACCAAAATGGAAGGATGGTAAAATCTTACCTTCAAACACATAATTAGGATTATTGAAGTTAAATTTTTCGGCTTTTATAAATGTAATTTGGTGACCAAACAGATTTATATCTACCCAATTTTCTGAGGTTCTGCCTGCAGAAGCGCCAATGTTATTGATGTAAAAGTCTTGGGTTTCCTTTACACTCAAACACGGTAATGACATGTGAAATGACGTTTCCATAATTTAAGCATTTAGAGTTTTATAACTTTTTTATATTAAGTAAGTTACAAAATAAAATAACACCTATTACGATTACTAATCAAAATCATCTGAGTCCTCATCTGCAGCCATTTCTGGATCCTGTACTGCTTCTGGATCATCATCTTCGTAATCTTCATAATCATCCTCGTCGTAATTTTCCATAGTTACAGCAAGCTTGGTACTTACCTTAACCAAATACTTGGTATCTTCGGTAGTTACCTCAACAGCATCTACAACTTCATTTTTAGCATTTCTAAAAGTAATAATGTGATCGTCGTCATAACCATCAGGATATTTCTCTACTAAAAGCGCAAGAATCTCTGGAGTTAGTTTTTTAAAGTCTACAATGACGCGTTTTAAGTGTTGGTCTTTTCTGTTCATCTTGTTAGGTTGGATTTACATACCCAAAAGGTAAGCAAAAATTAATGGCGCAACAATAGTTGCATCACTTTCTATGATAAATTTTGGTGTGTTAATATCTAACTTTCCCCAAGTTATCTTTTCGTTTGGTACTGCACCAGAATACGATCCGTAACTTGTTGTACTGTCACTAATTTGACAAAAGTAACTCCAGAATGGTGTGTCTGTACGCTCCATATCCTGGTAAAGCATTGGCACTACACAGATTGGAAAATCTCCTGCAATACCTCCACCAATTTGGAAGAAACCTATGCCTTTTTCTGAATTCTCTGTGTACCAATCTGCTAAGAACGTCATGTACTCAATACCAGATTTCATAGTACTTGCCTTAAGCTCTCCTTTTAGCACATAGCTTGCAAAAATATTACCCATAGTACTGTCTTCCCATCCTGGGCAAACAATTGGCAAGTTCTTTTCGGCTGCTGCATACATCCAAGAATCCTTTAAATCTATTTCGTAGTATTCTTCTAAAACACCAGACAATAACAGTTTGTACATATACTCGTGTGGTAAGTAGCGTTCTCCTTTAGCTTCAGCCTCTTTCCAAATCTTTACAATATGTTCTTGTATACGTCTAAATGCTTCCTCTTCTGGAATACAAGTATCCGTAACTCGGTTTAGTCCTTTTTCTAACAAATCCCATTCATCTTGAGGAGTTAAATCGCGATAGTTAGGCACACGCTTGTAATGGCTATGCGCTACTAAATTCATGATGTCTTCTTCAAGATTGGCACCTGTACAAGATATGATGTGTACTTTATCTTGACGAATCATCTCAGCAAAAATCTTACCCAACTCTGCAGTACTCATAGCTCCAGCTAAAGACACTAACATCTTAGCACCATTGATAAGCTCATCCTCGTAACCCTTAGCTGCATCAACCAAAGCTGCTGCGTTAAAGTGTAGGTAATACTTCTCTATAAATTGTGTAATATGTCCTTTATTAGTACTCATCTTCATCATTAAATTTAGAAAATTTATTGTTTCCGTTTGAAGTTGTATTGAAATTACTTTCAAAATCGTCTTCTACATCCTCACCTTGAAATTTATAGCTCAACATTTTGTAATACAATTTTGCGGCTAAAAAGTCTGAAGACTTTTCGTTTTCATTTGGGCAAAGCTCTACAATATCAAAACCTACAACATTTTTTTCTTCAAACACTTGTTTTAAAAACTCCAGCGTTTCGTAATACAACAGACCTCCTGGCTCTGGTGTACCAGTACTTGGCATAATAGAAGGATCGAAAGCATCTAAATCGAATGTAATAAATACGTTATCCGTCATTTGATCTATTGCAGAATCCATCCAACTATCGTCTACAGCCATCTCATGCGCAAAGTACGTTTTATCTTCATCCATTACTGTTTTTTCAATAGCATCCATAGAACGAATACCAACCTGAATAAGATTTGTGGTTTGGCTCGCTTCATACACAGCACAAGCATGATTACACTTAGAATCTTCGTAACTTTCGCGAAGATCTGCATGCGCATCGATGTGCAACACTGTTAAATCTTCAAACATTTCGTTGAAAGCTCTAATAGTACCAATAGATATTGAATGTTCACCACCAAAAACGGTTACAAACTTGTTCTTTTTAATGTACTTTTTGGTTGCTTCGTGCACAGCTTCCACCATAGCTTCTGGCGACGCATTTTCCGTAACCGCATCTGCTAAGTGAATACCTTGAAGATACACCTCAGAGTCAGTCTCAATATCGTACAATTCCATGTTTTCTGAAGCGTGTAAAAACGCTTCTGGACCTTTATCAGCACCTTTTTGCCATGTACTTGTACCATCGTAAGGTACTGGGATTAAAACAATCTTTGATTGATCTAATTTTGAATGCTCTGCTGGAATGCCAGCGTAAGTTTTTGTTTTCATATTATTTCCTGCGAAGGCAGGAATCTTTTTAATTACACATTTTTAAAACACCCCTAAAGTCCCCTCAAGGGGACAATTAAAAAAGGGAAATTTATTCTTATTGCTTAATTTTTATTTTTTGGGCTTCGATTACACTTCGACAAGCTCAGTGTGACACCTCAGCCTTTATATTTTAGTACCCTAAAATATTCAGTAAATCTTCACTTTTTTGTTGTTCTGCAAAAACTTCGGTTGTTAAGTTTCCGTTATCATCGCGTTGTATTAAAATATGCTTTGGACTTGGTATTAAACAGTGTTGCAATCCGCCAAAACCACCAATGGTTTCTTGATATGCTCCTGTATTAAAGAATCCTATATACAATGGTTTGTCTTTGTGATACTTTGGCAAATAAATGGCGTTGACGTGTTGTTCACTATTGTAATAATCATCACTATCACAAGTTAATCCGCCTAATAACACACGCTCGTAACCTTCTTGCCAACGGTTAATTGGCAACATTATAAAGCGTTTGTTTATTGCCCAAGTATCTGGTAATGTTGTAATGAAAGATGAGTTAATCATGTTCCATTTTTCACGATCGTTTTGTTGCTTTTGGTATAACACCTTGTAAATAGCACCTCCACTTTCACCAACCGTAAAACTTCCAAATTCTGTAAAAATATGTGGTACGTCTACTTCTTCTTCCTCACAAACTGTTTTTATCTGGTTTACAATTTCATCTACCATATAGGCATAATCAAAATCGAAAGCCAAAGAGTTTTTAATTGGGAAGCCTCCACCAATATTCAAACTATCTAAAGACGGACAAATCTTCTTTAAAGAGGTGTATACCTTAAGACATTTTGTGAGCTCATTCCAATAATAAGCGTTATCTCTAATACCTGTATTGATAAAGAAATGCAACATCTTGAGCTCTACTTGCTCATTATTCTGAATCTGATTTTTGTAAAATGGCACAATATTTTTGTAACCAATGCCTAGACGTGAGGTGTAAAACTCAAACTTTGGCTCTTCTTCAGACGCAATTCTTATACCTACTTTAAACTTACCATTGATTTCTTCAGTAAGTAAATCTAACTCTTCATAGTTATCTATGATTGGTATACAGTTTTGATGACCTCCGTTGATTAACTCGGCAATATTATTAATGTATTTTTCGCGCTTAAAACCGTTACTAATTACATAGGTTTTATCTGTAATTTTCCCTTCTTTCTTCAGGCTATTTACAATATCTATATCAAAAGCAGAAGAGGTTTCAATATGAATGTCATTTTTTAAACCTTCGTCTAACACATGTTTAAAGTGTGAACTTTTGGTACAATAACAGTAGTTGTATGTTCCACTATAATTGTGTTTTGCAAAAGCATCTGCAAACCATGTTTTGGCACGCTGAATGTTATTAGAAATTTGCGGCAAATAGGTAAACTTTAAAGGTGCACCATATTGCTCAATTAATTTCATTAGGTCTATACCATGAAATTGTAGTGTGTTTTCCTCTAGATAAAATTCTTCTTGAGGAAAGTAAAAGGATTGATCGATAAGATCAATGTATTTTGTATTCATTTTAGTTTTATTCTCGGTTGTTTTTTCAGAAAAAATAAAGGTATAAAGTTATAGGCTTAATTTGTGTTAACTCTATATCAAATCTGAAACTGGCTTTGTGTAGTTGGTACAAAAGCATATATATGCTGGCTAGCAGCTATCGGAGAAACGGAAGTTAGCTTTAAATTTCGGACGCTTATCTTATAAGCTACTTTTGAATATGACTTCCTAATTTTCAAAAGCCCGAACGTAAAAACAGTTTTCAATGTGTTCAGCTAAATTTAGAATCTGTTGTGTTATTGATTCTAAATTTCGCAGCAAATGTATGTTATTTTTTAATACGCAAAACAATTTATAATTAATTTTCAAAAATTTATATTTAATCCCTAATATACAGGCTGTTATAAATACAGTTGTGAACTATTTGAAAAACTAAATAGAATATTGATTTTTTAAAATGAGAATAAATAAAAAGCTAACCTTATTTTCACTATTAGTAATTTCTATTATTACTTTCTTGTTTTTTTATGAAAGTATATTTCCGCCTGGCTTTAGATGCTATATTCAACCATTTGAGAATGTAGAAATTTTAACTAATACTAATAATTTACAATACAAGGTTGTATCTAGTGATAAAACACTAGGTCTTATAGAAATACAATTAGATGAAGACGATTTAAAAACAAAGCCAACTCTTACCTTAATTAATAAAGGTTATGATTCAATTATTTATAATACCGAGAATTATCATAAGGAAAATCTACCTGTTTTTATTTTTGACAAAAAAGATCAGACACATCATTTTTCAAACTATATTAAAACTGGTAAACAGCCTAAAAGCGTCACTTTTATAGACTCTTTACATGTAAGTGTTCCACTACTTCATGATAATGGTATTAATATTATTAATGTAGCTACAGACGAAGTTAAAAGAGTACAACCACCTTATAAATGGGCTAGAAAAAAAGGATTTGTAGAAACTTTAGTAATAGAAGAAAGAAGAGAGTTTTGGGTTAGCCAGATGTTTGCAAATGCCATTCATGTTTTTGATTTAGACACTTATGATTTCAAGCAAACCATAACAATTAATGGGAAGTGGCCCAAAACTTTAGAATTCGACCCTTTTAGAAACTGCGTTTACACAGGCAATTGGAGATCCAAGGATATTTCAGTAATTGACCTAAAAAGCAAAAAGGATATTTACAGTTTTAAGCTAGATCAAATTCCACGCGGACTGTCGTTAACACCAGACGGTAACTTTCTTTATGTGTGTCAATTTTCAGACTCGGATATGCTTAAAATAGATTTAAACAAAAATGAGCCTGTAAATAGATTTGGTGAAGTAGGCTCTAAAAGGCATGTAGTAATTACAAAAGATGGAAAACGTTTATATGTGAGCGATTTAGGCACAATGAAAATTGAAGTATACAATACAAAAAATGACAGTCTTGTAAAGAAAATTAAAGTGTTTGATAAACCAAATACAATTGTTTTATCACACGATGAAAATTATCTATATGTTTCATGTAGAGGTCCTAACAATCCTACACTCGGTTATACCAAAAAAGGTTTAGAAATGGGTAGAATCTATTTAATTAACACTAAAACATTGACGGTTGAAGACTTTTGGGAAGGTGGCAACCAACCAACAGGACTAGATATTTCGTCAGATGGAAAACATATCGTGTTTTCAGATTTTTTAGATGACGCACTAAGAGTCTACAAGACGAATTAGAAAAGCTACATTGATACCTCAGCATTAAAACGCTTCATTACAATTGCCACTTTACTCAACAGAACACATTTATAACTCGTCATTATTTTACTTTGAACGTTCAGTTTATAGATAACTAAAAATACAACAACATCTATAGTTTATTATGGTTGAATTCCTTACTGGAATTCATTGCAATTTGCTACCTTTCGGTTACGAAGGAAAATCATAGCTGATTTTCCCTAACGAGGCATACACAAAAACGTTGTGGTGCATTTAAGAAAAACATTGTGAATTTGAACAAAATCCTTTTTTTAGCTATTTTATTTCTGCTGATTAGTTGCAATCAAAAGCAGAAACAGATTGATACTTGGAATGAAAGAGTTGCGAAATTTGAGGAAACCAAAACCTCTAAAGCGGAATTTAAATCACAGGATGTAAAAAAAGTCGTAGCGGAATTTTCTAAACAATACGCACCAAATCGTTCAGAAAGTTTAGACTCAATTCCATTTGACGTTATTAAAGCCTTTAAAGAGCTAAGAACTATTGACAAAAACGCTCACGAAAAATATGTGACTCTGATTTTCACCAAACTTTATGCGGAACATTTACGATGTTGTCATCAAGGTTATATAATTGCAAGTCAGTTTAAAAATGATTTTGACAAAGACAAGATTTCAATGGTAAATGAATTTGCCTATATGTCAAACTATATCGATTACAAAAAATTACCTGAAGCTTGGAGTTCTGGAATTGTTGAAAAATGGCTGACTGAAAATCCAAAGTTGTTGGAATTTGAACCAATTGGAAAACACAAGAAAATTATTGACAGTATTTCGAATAAAATTGCTAATAGAGATTATTGGAATGATTAAAAAACAACTATGCACAACAATGTATAACCGCAATTACGGCGGATTCGACTACCCTTCGACTACGCTCAGGACAGGCTTAAACGAATCCACTCGGAATTGCTAACGTCTGTGCTAAACCGAAAATTATTAACTTTAAAACCGTAACTGACGGTTATACGAGACCGTTGTACGCAATTTGAGAGACGATGAGTAAAAAATCAATCTTGATTTCAGTCCTGATAATCGGAATCGGACTTTCACTCTGGAATTTCGGATTTTTCAGTCGATATAATTATTTGACTGCTAAAACTGACATTGCAAAAAACAATCCAAAAATAGTCTATGTTGGTGAATCAATGCTAACGCCATCGGATTTAAATAATGTGAGTAAAAAGTATGGTTTTGAAATCGTTGGCTTTGGTTGCACGTTAAGCGCAGTTGAACAAAACGGAATTGAAATATACAATTCGCAAATGGACAATTATTTGGACAAACTAAACGGAATTGGATGGAAATCTGAATACAAAAGAGAGGTTGATTCTTTAATGAAACTGACGAACATTCCAAAGACAGCATTTTGGATTGAAAAAAGTGGAACTGGCTATTGGTATAATATAGACTATATGCATAATCATAAAAACAATGCGAGAATTTCAATTTTTGACAAATTTGGTGAACTAATTAATAAAGGACATTTTATAATTGTTTGTCCAGCTGATGAACTGGAGTTTATGGATGATTTGGAAAAGCAAATTGACTTCTACGACGGTGAGAACATTCTGTTAAAGAGTAATTGTTACCTATTAAAAAGAAAATAAAAACTGTGTACAACAATGGCTATTAGTAATTGCTACAACTCGCCTACTTCTGAAAATCCTCGCGGATTTTCAGTTTGGTGTGTACTTGTAAAGTTAAGTGCTAAACCACGCAACTACTCATAGCCGAGACCGTTGTGTGTAATGTAAAAAAACCGTGAATGAAAAAAATCTACCAACGAATTGAATATTTAGGATACTATGAAATCATCGGAGGAATATTAGGATTATTACTCGTTTTTTTAAGTGTTTATGATAAATTAAATTCAAACGGATTTTTCATATTTTCACTTTCATTATTTGTTGCGTTATGCGGAATTTCAATTTATAGCGGAATTTTACTCATCCAAAAAAAATATCTGAAAGGTTTAAATCTTTCTCTTTTAGCACAAGCGACACAAGTAATTAGTTTTGTTCTATTTGGCTACATTTTTGACTTTGCAATCGGAATTTATCTTCGTATAACGACTGAATTAACTAATGATACTATAGTTGGACTTGACTTTGGATTTGCTAACTGGAAATTATCTCGAAATGCAAATCCTGACATAATCGAATTGAATATAAATATTGTAGCAATAATTCTGTTATTGTTCATAGCAAAATCAGCTGACAGAATAAAAGCCGAATTGAAAAAAGAAAATGACTGAATAAAACACTACACGCAACAACGTGTATAGCTCATTGCGGCTGAATTCCTAATCGGAATTCATTGCAATTTGCTTCCTTTCGGTTACGACGGAAAATCTTAGCTGATTTTCCCTAACGAGGCATACGCAAAAACGTTACCACAAATATTGAAAAACAGTAATCAAATAATAAAGTTTAGTTCTAATTCGAAATTCGCAGACTCGAATGTTTACAGATTATCTGAATTAAAACCTGCAGGAACCAAATTAATTTTAGAACCTAAAACAGAATTAATTGAACTCTTAAAACTGACTTTATTCGACTTGACTTTAAAGCAAGTTTTAATAATAAAGAAAAGTTTAAAAAGATCTCATCCAAGAGATCCACATTTGAGAGAATATGTTATAGTAGAAACTGGTAAAAATTACTCAAAGTACAAACCAAGCAAATTCGAGGAATATTTTACAGAAAGAATAGATGAAGACAGTTATTTCCAACTGAAAGCTTATTTGAGAGCTATATTTAAAGAAATCCCGTCTGAATATAAACATAAAAAGGAAATTGTTCGTGATTTAAAAATAAACGACCTTTTTAATAATGATTTAATTTCAAGTATTTTCTCTTTACTAAAGACTAACTCAAAAGGAAATGAACTGAAAAAAGATATTGCAGATTATTTAAATCAGGTTGATGAAAATATCGGCAACACTATAGAAAATGAGCCTGATAAAGCTTTAGAATTAATACTCTTCCTTCAAGGAAATATTTTCTTGCTCAAAAACTTAAAATTTGAGCTTTTAGAAAAGTTAAAATTAATTTCAACTGTTCGATTGAATAACGATGATGAATATTATGACGACTGGTTTTGGATTGATTTTATGTATGATTCTGATTTATCAATTTCTGACTTGATGTCTGATATATCTGAAATGTTCGATTCTATTGATGATTATTTTGACTTTGATAGCGGAGGAGACTGGTATGGCGACTATGATTTTGATTTCGACTAAAAATACTTGTGGTAACAACGTGTATAGTTAATTGCGGCTGAATTCCCTCTCGGAAATTCAATCTTATTAATTATCTTTCGGTTACGACGGAAAATCATAGATGATTTTCCACAACAAACCACACACAAACACGTGTAGCATTTAAGCCAAGTAAGGAAAATGAATAAATTTTACGAAATTGAGTTTTTACATTCAAAACCAAAACGTGGAAAAACAAAATTTGGAGGTCAACCAGATTGGATAACTGAACCAGAATGGCCAATAAGCAAAGAGACTGGAAATCCAATGCGTTTTATTTGTCAAATTGATTTGACCGAAATCGGATACGGAAAAAATAATGCAAAATTTGCATACATATTTATGACCGAGGAAGATGAATATGTCGATGGAACTTGGGAAGCAGATGGCGGAGAAAATGCAATTATTCTTCAGCCAGGAAATAATGAAGTAAAAACAGAAAATTTAGAAAAAGGACCGACACTTTACAAAATGGTAAAAAAGCTATTTAAAAAAAGATTAGTGCCTAAAAGTTTTGAATGTGAAGTTGAACTAACCGAAAAGGAAGAAAATATTGACTATGACAATGACGAATTAGACGTAAGAAATAAGTTCAACGGAGAACCAGTGTTTATACAAGGAGAAGAATATCCTTCAAGCGATAAATGGAATTTACTAATCCAATTAGATGCTACCAATGTCCCTTTTTATGTGAACTTTGGAGATGCTGGAGTTGGATATGGTTTTATAAACGAAACAGAAAACAAAGCTAAATTTATTTGGCAATGTATGTAAACAAAAACGCTACACAACAATGGCTATAAGTAATTGCTTGTTCTTGCATACTTCTGAAAATCCTCGCGGATTTTCAGTTTGGTGTGTACTTGCTAAGTTAAGTGCTAACCCACGCAACTACTCATAGCCGAGACCGTTGTACGTAATTCAAAATTCAAACAAGATTTTTAGACCATTAAGGAGCTTTTGCTGTTTAAGACAAAAAAATCCCTCACTACAATCACCACTTTACTCAACCAAACCCATTAATAACTCAAGCGTATTTTATATCTTTAACCAAACACTTTAGTTTAGTGGTAAACAAAACCTAAATATTATGAAAACACAAACAGTTACACAGTACAAGACATTAAAAACTTTTGGTTTTGCATTGGTTTTAATGATGACATTATTTACGTTTAATACCGCTTTTAGCCAAACTACAGAAGTTACACAAGAGCGCATCATAAAAGGTCTTGTATCTAACGAAGATGGTCCTTTACCAGGTGCTAACATTACATTAGATGGCACCAGAGTTGGTGCTGTAACAGATGATGAAGGTAAATTTACTTTTCCGAAGAAATTAAAAACTGGTGATGTATTGGTCTTTAGCTATCTTGGTTACGAAACCCAAAAAGTAACTATCACTGACAAAACTAGCTTTATTACTTTAGAGCTTACACCAGACATGGTAGAAATGATTGGTGCTATAGATACTAACAAACCTTACAAGTCTAAACGCAAAAAGAATTAAATGTAAGCTTTGCAAAAAACGTTTCTATTATTATCACTGCTTTTTTTAGGTTTATGTGGCATTAATGCTCAAATAAGTGACTTTAACCATGTAAATTTTAAAAAAGCAGATAGTATTGCCTTAAGTTTAAAAGGTGAAAACCTTAAAAATCTACCTGAACTTTCTTTTAAGCTCACTAATGCGCTAGATACAGATGCGGAAAAGTTTAGAGCGATTTACAGATGGGTTTGCAGCAATATTGCTAATGATTATTCGCTCTATCTAAAAAACGACAGACAACGACAACGTTTTAAAGACGATAGCCTAAAGCTTGATGCTTGGAACACAAAATTTAGAACTAAGCTTTTTGGTAGGCTGCTTAAGAAAAAACGAACTATTTGCACAGGTTATGCCTATTTGGTAAAAACCTTAGCTGATTTTGCTAATCTTGAGTGTGAGATTGTGCAAGGTTTTGGGCGTGTAAGTACCACAAATATTGAAACTTTAGATTTACCCAATCACTCATGGAATGCTATAAACCTCAACGGTAAATGGTATCTGTGCGATCCTACTTGGGCTAGTGGTATTCCTAATCCTAAGACCAACAAATTTAGTTTTCATTATAACGATGGCTTCTTTTTGGCAAACCCAAAGCTATTTGCTGTAAATCACTTTCCTGTTGATAAACGTTGGTGGCTTTTAGATGATAATGAGATTCCTTCATTTGATACTTTTTTAAAATCGCCAGTATTGTATGGTAATGCCTATAAAAATCTAGAGCTACATAATGCTCCTCAGCAAATGCATCATACTATAAAGCCATATGAAAAAGTAATTTTTAAATATCAGTTAAAAGACCATACAAATGCCAAGGATGTAAAACTTGGTTTTGATAACGGTTTTAATACATGGCAAGATCAACCTACTTCAATTTCTATAAAGGATAAATCTCTAGAGTTAGAACATCAGTTTAACCAAACAGGTTTTTATGATGTGCATCTATATATTGATGATGATTTAATATCAACTTACACTGTAGACGTTAAAAAATAGACTCATTCTTCTTTACATTATCAATAATAAATTAGTGTTAAGCTTTTTCCTTTAAATTTCTCTTTCACTAAATTCGTTATTTGGATGCACTATTAAAGTGCTGTTTACACATAGGAAAGACAGAAATGGATAAAAAGTTATTAATGGTAATCAATGAGCAGAAAGCTGCTATTAAAGTACCTATGGTTTTAAAAGAAGAGTCTCAGCGTTTTACCAAATTACTCTTTAAGGCTTTTTTTGATAGTGATACTAATACAGAAAGGGCATTTACAGTTTTAGAGCCTCTGTTTATCTCCATAAGAGATATTGCATGTCCTGAAACTAAAGGAAAACCTTGCAAACGTTGGACTGACTTTCTTACTAATATTCCAGATTTGTATTGCAGTTTAAAAAAAGATGCTGAAGCTATTCTTAATAACGATCCTGCTGCAAAATCCCTAGAAGAGATTTATATAGCTTATCCTGGCTTTTTTGCTATCTCTATCTATAGGATGGCAAGAATTTTTCACAACTTAAAACTCCCTCTAATTCCTAGGTTGATGACTGAATATGCACATCAATTAACAGGCATAGACATTCATCCAGGAGCAACTATAGGCAATTCTTTCTTTATTGATCATGGTACAGGTGTTGTCATTGGTGAAACTTCAGAAATACATGATAATGTAAAAATATATCAAGGTGTTACGCTTGGTGCTTTAACTGTAAGAAAACAAGATCAGTTTACGAAACGTCACCCAACAATAAAAAATAATGTAACGATTTACGCTAATGCAACAATTCTTGGAGGTGATACTATTATTGGCGAAAATAGCATTATAGGTGGAAATACTTGGCTAACGACTTCTGTGCCAAAAAACTCTACAGTAATCCACAAACATAAAGTTGAAATTTACTCCAAAAAGAACAAGTTAAATGAACAAGACCTTAATAGATAGAATAGGAAATACTCCTCTAGTAAAATCCATAGCGTTAAACACTAATCCTAATGTGAGTCTTTATTTTAAGCTAGAAGGCAATAATCCTGGTGGCAGTGTTAAAGATAGAGCTGCCCACAACATGATTAAAAGTGCGTTGGAAGCCAAACAAATCAACAAAACCTCAAAATTAATTGAAGCTACAAGTGGAAATACAGGCATTGCCCTCGCAATGATTGCTACTATCTACGGATTAGATATAGAACTTGTTATGCCAGAAACAGCAACAAAGGAACGTGTGCAAACCATGAAGGCTTATGGAGCTAAGGTAACCTTACATCCTGATGGTATAGAGGGAGCTCGCGATTATGCCATAGACAAGGTTAAAAACGAAGGTTACTTTTCATTTAATCAGTTTGAAAATAATAACAACTGGAAAGCGCATTATAAGTCTACTGGTCCAGAAATTTGGCGAGATACCGAAGGTGCGGTGACACATTTTGTATCTGCGATGGGAACTACTGGAACAATTATGGGAACCTCAACATATTTAAAGGAACAAAATAAAGGTGTTGAGATTGTTGGTGTGCAACCTACAGACGATTCTAAAATACCTGGTATTAGAAAATGGCCAGAAGCTTATTTACCTAAAATTTTTGATGCTTCTAAAGTAGACCGTGTTATAGAAGTTAGCCAAGAAGAAGCTGTTGCAATGACACGCAGATTAGCAAAAGAAGAAGGTATTTTAGCTGGCATGAGTAGTGGCGGAGCTACAACTGCCGCTTTAAAACTTGCTAACGAGTTAGAAAGCGGTGTTATAGTTAGTATTATCTGTGATCGTGGAGATCGGTATTTGTCTTCAGATTTATTTAGCTAAGATTATAACATCTTTAAAGTATTAATCTCTTGTTCGGTAAGATGCTTCCAATGACCACGTGGAATGTCTTTTTTGGTTAAGTGCCCAATTGCCACACAATCTATCTTTACCAAATCATATTTAAGCGTTTCAAAAATGGTTCTTAGTATTGAGTTTCCGGTGTTTTTAATCTTAATACCAATATTGTTTTTTGATTCTCCTTCAATATAACTTATCTCTTCAACCGTAATTAAATTGCCATCTACATTAAAACCTTCTTGTATCTTTTTTAAGTCTTCAAACTTTAGGTTTCTATCTAATTCTACCTGAAACAATCGTGCTACACCATTTTTAGAATTGGTGAATTTTTGTACTACTTTTTCGTCGTTAGTAAACAGTAAAAGACCAAGCGAATTTCTTCCCAAACGTCCTATTGGTCTAATATTAGCACTGGTTGCATTGGCTACTAGATCCATTACCGTTCTACCCTTACCTTCTGCTGTAGTTGTGGCAAATCCTTTAGGTTTGTTAAGCAATACATAGACTTTAGGCTCTGGCGCAATACGCTGTCCATCAAAACGTACATCGTCCGTACGCTTTACTTTGTAACCCATTTCGGTTACAACCTTTCCGTTTACAGTTACCAAACCAATGGCTATATTTTCATCGGCTTCTCTACGCGAACAAATACCAGAATTGGCTATGTATTTGTTTAAGCGAATCTCATCTGGATTTGATGCTGTCTTTGGTTTTGATTTCTTTTTGAAAGGAGCATTACCTCTTGCAAAACTTTTAGATTTGCTGTTAGCCTGTCCTCTTCCTGAAGTTTTCCCTCTTCCTTTGCTATCTTGATGTCTGCTCATATTAAAATTTTTGGCAAAGGTATGATATTAGTTAATACTAACTACTTTATTTCTTTAGTTGTTTGAAGTTACAATAAAAACACTACAAGCGATTTAAAACTACTGAAATATCTATGAGCAAAATGGAAAATACACCAGCCACAATGATGAATTTTAAAATATTGTGAAGTATGAGATAGTGCGCTTTGTTGTTAGACCTCCAAAGAATTAACAAAAAGAGGAAGAGTAAAATTACACTTAAATAAAAGAAATAGTACATATGACCTATTTTAAAAAACACAATAAGTGCAATACCTGAAACTATTGTTAACAAAGCTAAGACAGTAAGCATTACCTTAGAAGTACGTTCACCATGTACCACAGGAACGGTTTTGTAATTTAAAGCCAAATCTCCCTTAATATTTTCTAAATCTTTGGTTAACTCTCTCATTGAAATTAGTAAGAACAAGAAAATAGCATGCGCAAAAATGACCAGCTCAAAATTTTTGTAATAAATAAAAATGGCAAAAAATGGAGTTACAGTTAATATGGCTGATACTAAGTTACCAGTCATTGGTTGCTTTTTGAATTTATGAGAATACAACCAAATCGCAAAAATGTAAAGTGCAAAAAATAGCACAGCTTTAAATGAAACATAACTTGCAAAAACTACTGCTAGAAAATTCAACACAAAGTAAAATGACAACTTTGTATTTTGACTTACCAAGCGATCTAGCATGGTTTTTCTAGGTCTATTGATTAAATCTTTTTCAGAGTCATAAAAGTTATTAATGATGTAACCTGCAGCAATGGTAGCTGATGAGGCTAAAACTAACATTAACAAGTTAACATCAAATAGTACTTCTTTTAAAGGCTTATCATGAGCAAAAATGTAAATTGATGCTAAGTATTGTGCGACAACTACAACCAAAATATTGTAACCACGCACTACCGAAAACAGACTGAAAAATTTTAAAAGAATATGTTTCTGCTGTCTTGTTAGCATAGAGATAAATTAAAAAAACCTCACAAATTACAAGAATCTGTGAGGTTTAAATGTAATATTTTAGTTTTAAAAGTTGTAAACAACTTCTAATTTCTGACCTTGTAAAGCTGCTTTAGCTCTCTCTATATCTTCTGTAAAACCTAAGATATAACCACCACCACCAGAACCACAAAGTTTTAAATAATAATCATTGGTTTCGATACCTTTTTTCCATAACTCATGAAATTGACTTGGTATCATTGGCTTAAAGTTATTTAATACAATTTTAGAAAGCTGCTTTGTGTTTCTAAACAGAGATTTGATATCTCCTTTTAAGAAATCGTCAACACATGCATCTGTATGTTTTATGAATTGCTCTTTTAACATACTACGGAATCCTTCATTCTTCATGTTTTCCATAAAAATGCTAACCATCGGTGCAGTTTCACCAACAATACCACTATCTAATAAAAACACAGCGCCTTTACCTTTTGTACTTTGCGATGGTATGCCTGTAGCTTCAATATTGTCTTTAGATTTGATTAATATTGGAAGGCTTAAATAACTATTTAAAGGATCTAATCCTGAAGATTTTCCATGGAAGAACGATTCCATTTCAGAAAAAATAGCTTTTAACTTTAATAGTTTTTCTCGCGTCAGGTTTTCTAAAACGGTAATTTTTTCGGTAGCGTATTTATCATAAATTGCTGCTACTAAAGCTCCACTACTTCCTACGCCATAGCCTTGCGGTATAGACGAATCAAAGTACATACCAGCCTCAACATCTTCCTTCAGTTTATCTATATCAAATGACACTAAATCTTTATCTAAACTTTCTAAATAAGACGCAAAACGTTTTAAACTTTCGTTAGACTTGATAGCCTCTTCAGATGGATTTTCATCAACCTTTAAAGCTCCATTGTAAAAATTATAAGGTATAGATAAACCCTTAGAATCTTTAATGATTCCATACTCACCAAAGAGTAGAATTTTCGAGTAGAAAAGAGGTCCTTTCATATTGGTATTAAACAATTTCTTTTAACAAATATACGGATTAATATGCTATTTGGTTTGCAATCAATACCTAAGCCTAAGTTAATTTTTAATTAATTGTGCACCTTTACCTACAAAATCTGTAATAAAATGACCATTCTGACAATATACAGTCAACTCATTTTTTATAAAGTCTAACACACTTTCCTTTTCATTTTCTGGATATAACACATGTACATTTGCACCTGCATCTAAAGTAAAACATACATTAGAATTATTCTCGGCTCTATACTTCCAGATTTTATTGATTATTTCTAAAGTATTGGGCTTCATTAAAATGAAATAAGGCATACTCGTCATCATCATAGCATGAAGCGTTAATGCTTCACTTTCAACTATTTTCACAAAACTTTGTAAATCACCAGATGCTAAAATTGTTTTGAGTTTTGCTAAATTTTCATGAGCCTGAGCAAAACGTTGCTCTGCAAAAGGATGACCATACATTAGTTTATGACCAACTGTACTGCTCACCTGCTTTTCACCTTTATCTACTAAAAGGATGGTATCTTGATAATTTTTGAAATTAGAATGTACTTCGCCATCAAATTTAATTCCGTACAAATCTGAACTTTCTGTGCTTTCATTTTGTCCCCAAACTACCAACTCACCTTCGATACTTCTACATGCACTACCAGAGCCTAATCTGGCTAAGAAGGATGCTTTTCTTTTAAAGTAATTTTTTTCAGAAGACCTTTCGACTGCGCTCAAGGTGACATCTTCCTTTAATTTTTGTTCAATACTCATTAAACACAACGCCAAAGCACTCATACCTGATGCAGAAGACGCAATACCAGAACTGTGAGGAAAAGTATTAGAGGTTTCTATCTTAAAATGATAATCTCTTAAAAAAGGTACGTACGCTTCTATACGCTCAAAAAAAGTTTGAATTTTTGGTTTAAAGGCTTCGTTTTGCTCTCCTTCAAAATACACATCAAAACTAAAATCTGATGTCACCTTGAGCGCAGTCGAAAGGTCTTTTTTAGTGTAAGTAAGCTTTGTAATGGTCTTACAATTAGATAGTGTAAAACTTATTGAAGGGTTTTCTGGAATTTGATTTTCCTTTTTTCCCCAATATTTTATTAATGCAATATTACTCGGAGATTCCCATTTTACTGAGCCACTTTCTACACTTGAATTATAATTTTTAAGGATAAAATCTTCAGCCTTCATTCTTTAATTTTCTGCCGACAAAGATAGTAACTTTAGCATAGTTTTATAGTTTCTTGCTGTGGCATTGACATTTAGTTTTTTCTCAAAGTAATTGAGACTGAATTTTGCATTGCCATAACCCTTGTCTGAATAGAAATAAAGACAGTCATTTACAATTTTATATTCCTCGTGTTCATAGACTTTTTCGTAAGCTACCTCAACTAAATCTTCTTGCGGAACATGTGATAATATAGCAAAATAACTGTTGCTTTTTTTATCTTCGGAAAACGGACAGTCGTCAAATATTTTTTGCAATTGTTGCCTGGTTCTTAACATTACTGAAACTTCAAAACCAAAATGAGTTTCAATAGATTTTCTTATTCCATTTTCTAACTGCCTAAATGGTATTTCTTTTGTTTGAAAGATTACATTACCGCTTTGTATGTATGTTTTAACATCAGAAAATCCAATCTTAGTTAGCAAATCTCTTAACTCTGCCATTGGCACTTTTCTGTGTCCGCCAACGTTGATACCTCTTAATAATGCGATGTATGTTTTCATGATTTCGCTATTGATTGAGACACAATATAAGCTCCTGTCCAAGCATTCTGAAAATTAAAACCACCTGTTACTGCATCTACATTAATAACCTCACCTGCAAAATATAAGTTTGGAACTAACTTACTTTCAAAGGTTTTAAAGTTTACTTCTTTTAAGTCTACTCCACCTGCTGTAACAAATTCTTCTTTAAAGGTACTTTTGCCTGTTACTTGAAAAACCGCTTGTGTTAACTGCGCTGCTAGAGCAGTCAGTTGCTCTTTATTGAGATCTGCCCAGCGTTCATTATCAGAAATATGTGAAGCTACAACTAATTTCCTCCACAATCGCTTTGGTAAACCGAACTGTGCAGTGCCAAAAATCTGTTTCTTGGCTAAATCTTGTTTTAAATCTTTTAATTGATCTAGACAATCTTCAAAATCTTGTTTTATAAAATTAATTTCAATCTTAAAATTGTAATTAAGCTTTGCTAACTCCACAGCACCATAAGCCGATAATTTTAAAATCGCTGGCGCACTCATACCAACATGTGTTATAAGTAAAGGACCTTCAGAAAAAAGATCTGTTCCTAAAACTTTCACTTCTACATTTTGTGCTACAACTCCTGGTATATCTTTTATGCGTTTGTCTTTTATATCAAAAGTGAATAACGAAGGTACTGGCGGAATTATGGAATGTCCTAAATCCTCTAAAAGTTTCCAGACTTTCGGGTTGCTTCCTGTTGCTAAAACTATTTTTTTGGCTTCAACATCTCCTTGAGTTGTACCAACTTTAAATCCATTTTCAATAAGTTTTATAGTTTTTACAGAGTGATTATATAAAACCTCAACCTTATGTTTTTTGGCTTCAAACAAAAAGCAATCTATGATAGTCTGAGATGAATTTGAGACCGGAAACATCCTGCCATCTTCTTCTATCTTTAATTCTACTCCACGTTCTTCAAACCATGCAATAGTATCACCTGTCATAAAGGTGTGAAAAGGTCCAAGCAATTCCTTTTCGCCTCTTGGATAATTTTGCACCAACTCTGACGGTATAAACTCTGCATGTGTAACGTTGCAACGTCCACCTCCAGAAATTTTCACCTTTTGTAAACCTTCTTTACCACGTTCTAAAATTGCGACTGATAATTCGGGATGTTTTTGTGCTATGTTTATTGCAGCAAAAAATCCAGCTGCTCCTCCACCAATAACAATTATGTCTTTTTGTTTGTTCAAAATGATGATTTAAGAAGATTTTATGAGTAAATCTTTGTTAAAACTAACTTCTATAGTTATTCTTAACCTATGAAAATATTTACAATGATACACTTTAAAAGATTAATATTAATAACGCTTATCACGGTTTCTTGCCAATCTGCAGGACAACTTAAAATAGAAGGAAGTATTAACAATGCTATAAAAGAGGCTTCTGCTGCAGAAACCATACCTCAGTCGGATTTAATTTGGACTATTGAAGATGCTGGTAATGATAGTAACCTATACGGATTAGATTCTAGCGGAAAAATTGTAAAAAAAGTGGCAATCACTAACGCCAGCAATATTGATTGGGAAGATTTAACCTCTGATAAAGAAGGGAACATTTACATTGGAGATTTTGGGAATAACAATGAAAAAAGAAAACATTTTAGGATTTTAAAAATAAATCATAACGACTTAGACAACGATACTGCTGAAGCAGAAATCATTGACTTTACTGTGCCAAAAAAGAAGTATTCTAAAGACTTTGAAGCCTTCTTTTTATACAATAATTCGTTTTATATTTTTAGTAAAGAAACAAAGAAATTTATCACCTTAAAGGTTCCTAACACACCAGGGAAACATGAAGCTGTTTTACGATCTGACTTTAATTTAGATGGTAAAAACAATAAAATTACTGCTGCCGATATTAGTGATGATGGTAAAAGCATCGTACTACTAAATCATGATAAAGTATGGAAAATCACTAACTTTAAAAATGATGATTTCTTCTCTGGTAATATCGAAGAGCTACCTTTTGACCATAACTCTCAAAAAGAGGGTATTTGCTTTAAAAATGACGCTATGGTTTACATAACAGATGAGCGTAGTGGTGACGAAGGAGGCAATATTTACAGTTACAAACTCAATTAAAAATTGAGTCCGAAACCAAAAGAAAATCTTAATCCATCTTCGCCTGTAAAGAAATTAAATGTGCCTGCCACAGAATCTGCTGCCGCAACCCAAAATCCGCCACCATAAGAATTGTGCCATTTTCTAGAATTATCATTTTTCACCCAAACTCTACCAACGTCTACACCTGAAAAAACACCAATCTGCATAGGGAACCAACCTGTTTTAAAGCTATTAAAACTATATCGTAAATCTGCATTTGTCACCAATGAGTTTTTACCTGTAAAACGCTCTGTTCTATAACCTCTTAGTCCAGCTCCTCCATCTCCAATGTTGGCTCCTTGAAAAAACAAAAAGTCATCACCAAAACGCAATTGTGTTCTTATGTCTGTTTTTAAAACCAGTTTTCTATTAACGCTTAATGCGTTGAAGAATCCTAAATGCGCATTTACATAACCAAAAATATTATTAAACTCTTCTATCTCTGTCTTTGCACCAGCAACAATGTTAAAATCCATGCCGCGAGAAGTCGCTATTTCGTCATCTGCACTGTGGTAATTATACTCTACTTCTAGTGCTGTAAAAAACCTTCTTTTATAAAAATCTTCATTCGTAGCAGGAATGAAATCTGTAATAAATCTATTTTCTGTAGCATCTAGTTCTATGCCTTCAAAAACAGCTTTAAAACCATACTCACTACCATAACCTGAGTTTTTAACAGCTCCTACATTAACACCAAAAATACTTGTCTTAACACGATTATAATCTAAGTCTAAATCATCGTCATTATTTACAGTTTCGTTACCAATACCAAAGAAGTTATTTGTAAAATTGGCACTCGTAAAAATACCTCCAAGCTTTAAATTCCAATCACCAAATATATTTGCAAATTGACCATCATACCTTAAATCGAAGCCTTTGGTCGCAAAATAATAACCTGACCTGAACTTATGCTGTTCTGAAAACGGGTTGCGTTCAAATCCTTTTTTTGTTTTCGTGAAGCTTACTCCAATTTTAAAACCATCATCTGGATTAAAACCTAAACTTGGAGTGATTACACTAGTTTTAGTTATAAATTTTTGAAAATCATATAGATTAGACTGATAATTATCTGTTAACTTAATTTGACCCCCTTTATTCTTTTCAATAGTATTTTCTTTAGACTTATGGTCATATACTTTTATGCGTCTGCCATTATTAATTCTATAAATGTCGTTGCCTTGTCCGCCAATAATCCTTGTATAGATAAGATTGTTAGCTTTACCATTAACCTCTATAATATCATCATCGTCTAAGGCATACACCCAAATCTCTTTAGTAGTATTTCTATGGTAGGTTCTGTCTACAATAACATCTGCTTTTTCACCACCCTTGTTTCTCCAAATTTGAACTCTAGTTTCTTTATCTGCTGTTCTTGTAATCTCAATAAAATCATCTTTATCTGTTGCAGTAAGAATTACCAATTCATCTAAATAGTCTGAATAACGCGTCGCAATATCTATAAGATTATCTCGCCTTCCTTTTAATTTGGCTTTGATATCTTCTATAGTTTCTCCTTGTATCTCTTTCGGTAAGTTTAAAAAAGCATCTTCTATAACGTCATCTGTTACTTTCTTTTGAAGAAATTGAGCCTGCTCTACCCAAACCGATTTATCCGCTTGTTTGATTAATGCTTTATCTAATTTATGTCCAGCACTATTCATCCATTTAATATCTTTTAGTTCAGAATCGTAAACCTGAAGTTGTTTTGTAGAGCTAGAAATTGTTCTTCCTATGTCTAGCAACGTCCCGTCAAAATTAGAAAACACCTGATCTCTATCTCTTGGTATTGCTCTGTATAGTTTATCTCCGTTTGGCTGATCAAACTGCGCCCAACGCCATTGATCTTGATGCCTATCCCAATCACCTAAAAGCATATCAAAAAGTCGTGCTCTTACAAAGGCAACTTCATCAATTTTATACTCTTCATCTTTTCTTATTTTTTCAATGATATCATGGGTACTTTCTATATCATCTGCATAGCCAAAGTTTTTGTCATTAGAATAATTATCTTCAGGCCGTTCTTCTATCATATATAATTCCCCACCATATTCATTATTGAACTTGCCTAAATGTTTATGCTTTGGTATATAATAAAGCTTCGGGTTAGTGTGAAGCACCTGAGCAGCATCTGACAATTTAGGGACAGCTAAAAAAGCATAAGGGTGTGCTGCTGTGTAGAAATCTAAAATGAGCTCTTCTACTATAGTTTCATCAAACTCATTTTTTACAAAATTATCTTTAAAAACTACTGTTTGTATATACTGAGTGGCACTCTTTCTAAGTGCACGCATGTTTAACTCTCTTCCATCTTTTAACTTAAGCCTTAAGGATCGTGTTTGGTGTCCACCTCCTTTTCTTACAATCTCTAAACCACCATATAAGGTATCTAACGTAGCAACTTTTGCTGTGATTTTTTTGCTGTAAACATCTCTATAATTTTCACCCCAAATGGCTTCAAAAAAGCCTGTTTTATCTGTTTCTTCTTTTGAATAAATAGAAACCTCAACTGTATTTGGAAAGCTATCTGGTAAAGTGGAAATATCAAAATCTGGCTTATTTGGCTCAATAATTTCTTTTTGATATAGTGCCTTTGGTTCACCATTTTCGGCGCCAAAAAATTGTACCCAAGAACTTCCATCTTTATAAACCACAAGCTTTGCAAAACCTTGTTTACCATATGAAAATAAACCATTATCACTAAGCGTAGCATAAGACTCCTTCGCTCCAGAGCCAGAGACTACCTGTTTTATTCTACCCTCTTCAATATATTGCAATGTATGCTCATGACCAGACACAAACACTAACTTAGGACTATCTACAGCCAAGGTTTCTAAACGCTTCATTAACTCATTATAACGCTCGTTATAACGATCTTGAATTGACACACCTCCTTGAGTTCTAATTTGTGCAACTATAGTTGCTAAACCTGGTACAGGTATTTTCTTTTGTCCAGGAAATAAATGTTTTGAAGCTGCAAATTGTCCACCATGAACACCATTGGTATACATAGGATGGTGCATCGCAAATACAATAGTTTTGTTTTGCGCTTTTTTTAGTTCTCCTTCCACCTCTAAGAAAAAACGTTCTCTGGTTTTAATTTCACATTCATCATTTATACCAGGATTATCATTCCAGTTTTCTAAATACCATTGTGTATCTATGATGATAAGTTGTACTGTTTCACTAACATCAATACTTTCTAAAGGGCAACCGTTTTCTGGTTGAAACGTGTTTTTACCTAAGGCATCTTCTACATATTTTTCCTGACGTTTTACTCCTTTTATCCCATCTGCATACCAATCGTGATTTCCTGGTATAAAAATAGTTTCTCCTTTAAATCCTTCTACAGTTCCTATTTGTGCATTTAGTGCATTTTCAGCAGCCGCTCTGTCCTTGTGCTCTTTTTTAGGTAAGCCTGCAGGATAAATATTGTCACCTAAATAAAGTGTGTAATTTTCTTTTGAATTATCTTGAGTTGCGAGATGTTTTTTAAATGCTCTCAGTGCATCAGAGTAGCCATTCATCGGTGATTTTCCTGCATCACCAACTAAATAAAACACATTATCTATTGGCTTATTAGGTAAACTTTGAATTGTAAAATCCTCCTCGGCATACTGTGCTTTGAATGTAGCACAAGCATGACTTAAAAGGATTAATACTAGGATTACAATTCTTTTGTATATGTGTTTCATAATAGCTAAAAATAAATTTTATATAATCAAGAACTACAAGACAACATAGAGCATCCGACTTTATGCCTTGCCCATTCTGGTCTCTTGGCGAACCATTTCTCGTATTCAGGTTGGTTGTTATATGGGTTTTTCAACATTTTAAACAATTCGTCAATTAAATCATAATCCCCTTCATTGGCCTTATCTATAGCCAACTGTGCCATATAATTTCTAAGTACGTATTTAGGATTTACAGCATTCATTTTTAATTGACGCTCTGAATCTGTTAATGATTCTGAATTTAATCTTTCGTCATACTCAGCAAACCATTTTTCCCACTTTTCTTTCTTCTCTCCTTTTATTTCCTCAGAATCGTAAAAAGCATCTTTAACAGTTTTTAATCCTTCATCAACACTACCTTTCTCATAATTAGATAATAAACGATAGAAAATCGTCATGTCCGTTTCTGAAAGTAAAAGGCAATCTTCTAAATCTTCAACTAACTGTTTATCTCCTTCGGCTTTGATATCTAATCCCAATTTTGATCGCATCATTTCTAAAAATTTAACTTCAAAATCTTTTTGATATTGATTTAGAATTGTTTCAAAAGGTTCAGCCTCTTCAACTAAAGGATACAAAGCATTGGCAAGTTGTAGCAAATTCCAAAGTGCAATATTAGGCTGATTACCATAACGATAACGCTTATGCTCTCGGTCTGTGGTGTTTGGAGTCCAACCAAAATCAAAACCCTCTAACCAACCATAAGGTCCGTAATCTATGGTTTGTCCTAAAATTGACATGTTATCGGTATTTATTACACCATGTACAAAACCGACACGTTGCCAATGAATAATCATGTCTAAGGTTCTATTAGTAACTTCTTTAAAAAATTTAATATATGTTTCCTTAGAGGGCTTACCAAGTTCTGGATAAAAGTATTTTATTGTATAATCTGTAAGTTTTTTAAGGTTTTCTGTATCGTTTCTAGAAGCAAATAATTCAAAGTTACCAAAACGAATAAATGTTGGTGCTACCCTACAAACAATGGCTCCTTTTTCGTAAGCTGCATTACCATTATACAACATATCTCTTAAAACTTCATCCCCAGAAAGCATAAGGCTTAAAGCTCTTGTTGTTGGCACTCCCAGATGATGCATTGCCTCGCTACACAAATACTCTCTCACCGAAGATCTCAATACAGCCAAGCCATCTCCTTGGCGGGAATATGGTGTTTCTCCTGCACCTTTAAGCTGTAATGCCCAACGTTTCTTGTTGTGCTCTACCTCAAACAAATTAATAGCTCTACCATCTCCCAATTGTCCTGCCCAATTACCAAACTGGTGACCTGCATAAGCCATAGCATATGGTTGTGTATCGTGATAGATTTTAGTTCCGGAAAAAATGTTTAAAAATTCATCAGAAGTAACTTCTTCAGCATTAACTCCTAAATTTTTGCACATTTCTGGTGACGCATGAATTAGTTTTGGTGATGAAGGCACTCTGGGTTTTACATAAGAATACATGGCACCAAAGACTTTTCTTCTGGTATTACTTAAATTGGTATCAAAAGGTAATTCTTTATTAAAAGTATCTGCAATTTTTAATTTCATATAGACGATAAGAAGACACTTAAGCCTGAAATGTAATGTTGGTTGTTACGACTTATTATAATATCTCAGTATAAAAATACAACTTAGCAAGCACTAACAGCACTAATTAAATGTTAAGTCTTGTAATTTTCGTAATTTAGACCTAATTAATAATGTACGTTACTTATGGCAAAGTCTCTTATTGAAGACACACAAGAATATGTTTTTAACCTATTAACCGATAAGCTTCCAAACACGTTTATATACCATAATTACACACATACGCAACGTGTATTAAAAAGTACAAAAGAGCTCATAGACAATTCTGAAATCACCAAAAAAGAAGCTGAAATATTAGAACTTACAGCTTTACTACATGACATTGGTTACACTGTGAGTTCTGAAAACCACGAGGAAGAAAGTGTAAAGCTTGCAGAAGCTTTCTTAAAAGAAAAAGATGTTGATGACAACATCATAAAAGCTGTTTCGGATTGCATAATGGCTACTAAATTTGATGAAGAGCCAACCAATAAACTTGAAGAAATTATAAGAGATGCTGATGCTTCTCACTTTGGTAAAAAGTATTTTGATGAGGCTAGTGAATTTCTTAGAAAAGAACTTGAGTTACGTGGTATTAAAAATTACTCACCAGCTGAATGGCGTGCAGAAAATATTAAGGTTCTAACAGAACATAATTTTTACACAGAATATGCGCTAAAAAACTGGCAACCTCGAAAAGAAAAGAACCTAGCCAAATTAATGGGCAAAAAGAAAAAGCGTAAAAAGAAACTTGATGTTGAAAAACTTAAGGCTAAATACAAAGCACAATATAAAAACGAAAGCCCAGAACGTGGTGTACAAACCTTTTACAGAACAGCTCTAAGAAATCATATTAAACTTAGTGATATTGCAGATACAAAGGCCAATATACTACTATCGGTTAATGCGATTATTATTTCGGTTGTACTTGCTAATCTTATTTCTAAGTTAGATACCAATCCATACTTAACGTGGCCGACAGTTATATTTTTATCATTTTGTGTTATCTCAATGGTATTATCAATCATTGCTACACGACCAAATGTGACAAGTGGTGAGTTTACCAAAGAGGATGTAGAAAACCAAGAGGTAAATCTCAGTTTTTTTGGCAATTTCCATAAAATGGAACTAAAAGAGTTTGAATGGGCTATTGGAGAAATGGTAAAAGACAAAGACTACATCTATAAGGCGCTTACAAAAGATCTTTATTTTTTAGGTAAAGTTTTAGAACGGAAATATAGACTATTACGCATTACCTATACTGTATTTATGATAGGAATCATAATCTCTTTAATATCCTTTGCCATTGCGGTAAAAGATAATCCTAACGTAAATATTGAGGATGTTTTACCAGAAACTAATACCGAGACTGGTTTTATAAATTCAAAAAAAGACAGTAGTATCAACTTTATGATTTAATGGCATCCATTAAATCATTGTAGGTGTAGAAATTTTTATCATCATTTTCATTATGATATAAAATACTTACCCTTAATGCTTTTAAACCTGTTACACCTTGTAAATCTTCTAGCTCTAAAATTTCTAAGTCTTTATCTAGGATATTTTTCGATTGAAGAAAACTAACATATCTTTTGTATTCTTCTTCATCTTCTTTTTGAGAATATACAATAGTTAATTTCCCTTTTTCGGTAATACGCTCTTCGGTTCCTTTAATGAACGCCTTATCTACTCGCTTCTTTACAACCTCGTAACGCGCATTGTAAGTACCATCTACATCAAAACGCTTTTCGTCCATTCTAAAACGAATAGAAAGCGGCTGATTAAAGACCAATACCATTGATGCGACATCTAAGCTTATAGGATATTCATGCTGGTTTTGATAATAAGAATTTTCCATTTCGCACATAACCTGTAATTGCCATAATCTTAAGTTATAGAGATAAATCATATTAAAGCTATCTTGCTTTGTAATAGACTCACCTATATACATGTTATGCTCAACACCATCGGTTTTAAAACGTTCAAAGAAATGAGGATACATTTTTTGAGCTTCGGCTTGTTTTTCATCAAGTAAAGAAGACATGTTGGTGTTTATTAACTTTACAGTATCGTCATAATGCTTTCGGTAAAAATAGATAACATTTAAGTCTTCATCTATTTTACTGAAATAATCTTCTATATCTTCTTTAAGTTCTGGTTCGGTTTGTGCAATCAACTCAAAAACAGGTTTAACCTCATCTCTTAAAAACACAGTAATTGCATGCTCGCTATCTACTTTAAAATTTGTTTTTAAATCATTACAATATTCGTTAACCTGAAACTTAATTTGCTCTAATATTAGCAAACTTTTCTTTTGAAGTGTTTTATTCAATATTTTCTCTGCTAAATTTAATTGAAGCGATAAGTCCTTTTGTGTCGCTTCATTTCTAGCATTAGATGAACCTTTGACATCTATTTGCCCAAAGAGTGGATAAACATTATCAAAAGTAATCTTTTTGAATGTTGGTGATTCACCTGTATTATATTCAATCTTTATGTAATTTCTGGCCTCTTGGACAAACTTCCAATGCACACTTGGATGAATAGATGTACATTCTTTTTGAATAATTGCCTCTATTAAATTCTCTTCTTCATTTTTAGAGCGTTCAACAGCAGAAACGATATAAGGCATTACATCAATAAGCTTATTCGCATTAATACTATTTAGCACCTTAGGTTCTTTAGACACAATTTCTAAAATTCCCATTAAACCCTCATCATTTGCAATTGGAGCAAAAATGGCACTTTTATAACCTTGCTCGTGTAGTACTTTAACATGAGGTGCTTTTCCTTTAGAGCGCTTATATATTTTTTCTACATCAGAAATTGAAAAGTATGTATTCTCCTTTAACAATCTGTTATATGACCATTTACAAAGTGCATCTTCACAAGGCACTCGTTCTTCTTTATTCAACAAGAAGCTATTCATACCTGCACCATAAACACGCTCAAAAGCACCCTCTTCTTCATTGTAAATAGAAAAACCTACTTCAATATTTTTAAAACCAAATAAGGATCTGAAAATTTCATAAAACCCTTGCATAAAGCTTTCGTCTTTACGCTTATCTTCTGCTATTAAAGAGGATTTTATGTTAGAAATAGACTGGTCATCAGTTACATCAAAAATATTTGAAATAACGAAACCTTTAAACTCATAACTGTTAGGAGGAAACTTCTCTTTCCAAAGTTCTAAATTTTCAAAATTATCTAGTAATTCTTCGTAATCTTCGTAAGTGATTTTTGGAGCATTATCTTTTGGTATAATTTCTACAAAATCTGCATTATATAAGATTTTATAAAATCTTGTTATACCATTAGCGTCAGGAATTTCGTAAAAGAAAGGACGCTTAAAATTTAAGTTATATCCGTAACAAAAGTTAAGGATTATGGTACAAGCAATAATATACCTTTGGTCATCAGGCATATTTTTTATTTGTAGTTCAAACCCTTCTCCTGCAGTTTTTAAAATAGACTGAAAACGTTCTGAAGAATTGAAAATTATATCCTGAAAAGGGACAGATGCTGTCTTTATTTCATTATGAGTTAAAACTGGACTAAACGCATCTTGAAGAATACCCTCAATCTCCTTCTCATAAGTCTTAAGCAAGTTTAAATCGCTAAACCCTTCTCTCAACACAGGATTATTATCAGCAATTTCTAGAACACGACGTGCATTAGCAACAATAAAGTCATTATCAGTTTCAACTAATTTCTGATACTGATTAAGCAACTTATTAAAGCTTACCTTAATGATAAAAGGCGAATCAATGTTGTCGTTAATGTCCAAACCGTAATTTTTTTCTATACGCAAAGTTACAAATATTTAAGGTAGTCGTTTCTGTTTAGACTACCTTACATACAGTTTGTTACATATAAGTAGACTAATTAAGCTTTTTTATACTTATCGCAAAACCACCACCTTCAGCTAATTTCACACTTAGCTTAGAATTCTTAGAAACACCTATCTTTTCAATAGTAATATCATAAGGATTATTATCCCAGTGAGCGTCTTCACCATCTTTGTAAATAATAGCCTCATACTTTTGGTTCTCATCTAAAAAGTCGAAAGTTAAATCTAGTGTTCTTGAATTTTCATCTGTAATACCACCAACAAACCAATTACCTGTTTCACGCTCTTGCCTAGCTATGGTTACAAAATCACCAACTTCGCCATTTAAGACTTTGGTTTGTTGCCAATCTACTCCAACATCTTTTATAAATTGAAGTGGCTCTGGGTTAGCTTCGTAATGCTCTACCAAATCTGCTGCCATTTGTATTGGGCTATAAATCACAACATACAATGCCAATTGCTGAGCAATAGTTGTGTTTACTTGATTGTTTGGTTTGTATTCGTCAAATTTAATATTGAAAATGCCAGGTGTGTAATCTATTGGACCTGCCAACATTCTTGTAAAAGCAACTATTGGCAAATGCTCTGGCGGATTACCACCATCACTTGACCATGCATTAAATTCTTGACCTCTCAAACCTTCTCGAGAAATGATATTAGGATAGGTTCTTCGTAGACCTGTTGCTTTTATTGGCTCGTGTGCATTGACTGCGACTTGATATTTAGCTGCTTTTATCGCTGCATTGTTATAGTGATTTACCATATACTGTCCGTGGTGAAATTCTCCTTTGGGAAGTATCTTACCAACATAACCAGATTTTACCGAATGCATACCATACTTCTGCATTAAAGCATAAGCTGTGTCCTGTTGCTTGGTATATGTTTCAGTGGCTGCAGAAGTTTCATGGTGCATTATGATTTCTACACCTTTTTCTTTAGCATATCTTGTAACCTCATCCAAATCGTAATCTGGATAAGGAGTAACAAAATCGAATACACCTTCTCGATCTTCAAAACCAATCCAATGTTCCCAACCAGTATTCCAACCTTCAACTAGGACACCTCCTATATTATTTCTTGCTGAAAAATCTATAAAGCGCTTTACATTTTCAGTCGTTGCTCCATGTTTTCCGTGTGCTCCTCCTGTGTCTGTCCATGTGCTCATATTTTGAGTCATTCCGTAATCCCAAGACGATTTCCCTAAATGCATTTCCCACCAAACTCCTGTGTACTTCATTGGTGTAAACCAAGACATATCATGTATTTTAGTTGGTTCATTAAGATTTACAATTAAGTTAGAGGCAATTAAATCTGGAGCATTATCTGTTATCTGAATAGTTCTCCAAGGTGTCTTAAAGGGTATTTGACGTTTAACTTTATATTCTTTATTATCAGAACCAACCAAGATGCTTTCAAAACTTAAATTATCGGTATCTACGCCAAGTGTCATTCCTGAATAATCTACTAAACCTGCTTCATGAAAACTTAGATGCAGTCCATCATCACCAACCAAAGTTACAGGTGTATTTACCGCATTATTTGGAATACTTGTTTGAGCTAAATCCTTATGATTTGCAAATTGCAAGGCGTCTATTTCAGAGAGCTTTGTTGTGTTATACAAGTGTTCATAAATATCCCAATCTCCTGGTATCCAAAATGTTTTGTAATCTTGAGTAAGATTGAATTGTGTTTTTTCTTCTTTTATTAAAGCTTCTGTCCAACCATCTTGTTGTTGAAATTCGTATCTAAAACCAATACCATCATCATGCACTCTAAACACAACATTAACAGACCTTTCAGTATCCTTTTCAACTAAAAAAACAATCAGTTCATTATACTCATTTTCTACTTTCAGTTGTTCTCCCCAAGGCATTTCCCAAGGGTCATTTTTTGAAACTGTTCCAAAAGCTTTAATCTCAAAATTGTCTTTCAGTGGTTCTGCATCTAAAAACTCAAATCCTAAAAAAGAGGTATCTACTACAACTTTATTTTTAAATAGTACTTGATATGTTGGTTCACCCTTTTCAGTTAGGTTAAAATTAACCGTTATAGCTTCATTTGGAGAACTGATACTTGCTTTCTTGAGTGACGAACTACAAGCAACGATTAGAATTGCTATTGCTATTAATAAAAGTCTTTGTTTCATGATGGAATGTTTTGATTTTACACTGTAAAGTTTCAAAATTAGACTTTATGTGTTTTTGTTTTAATGCCTTTCAATAAGTACAATATCGAATTCAGAATCTACAGTTATTTTTCCGTTTTTTACTATTGCCTCTATACCTGAATATGCATCATGAAGTTTATCACCTTCTTCAAAAATTTCGGAAACGTCAATCATTTTTTTACCTTTTGGCAGATCTAAACCTACCACTACTAAATCTTTAAAGTCTCCTTGTTGATAGTTTCTATAAAACAAATAAGGTTCTTGAGTTATCATTTGGTGTATACCTGCTCCGATTGCAGGATGATGCTCTCTAAATTTACCTAATTTTTGCCAGTGCTCTAAAACTGCTTTTATTTTTTCATCTGAATTTACAGCTTCCCAATTCATAAATGAACGTAATGTTGCATCACCTTCTGTGTCTTCTACAACTAAAGATCTAGCAGATTCATCACCATAATACACTTGCGATGTTCCTGGCGACAAAAGAAGCTTGTTTGCTGTTTCAAACGGTTTTATTCTCGAAGGATCAAAAGGACTACCGTCATCATGAGAACTTAAATAGTTTAAAATACCGAAGCCATTTAATTCATTATTCAATATATCAGAATATCTTTTAAACAGGGTTTCGTAGTCGCTTTCTTTTGCATTCCATTTGAATTCAAAATTGATTTGCTCAGTAAACATGTCATCATAATAGTTCACTTTTTTATCACCATAATCAAACATTTTTCCACCGCTAATACCATAATTGTACACCTCGCCTACTAAATAAAAATCATTATCGTCTAGAACTTTTTCTGGGTTATTTTTTTTGTATTGTGCAAAAGCATAATCACATTCTTTTTTAAATTCCTCCCAAACATACGCTTCGGTATGCTTTACAGTGTCTGCTCTGTAGCCATCTATACCAAACTCAGTAATGTAATCTGTCAGCCATTTCATGATATAAAAACGTGGCGCTCTTGGATGGCCAGTACGTTCAAAAAATTCATCTAATTCTTTTACTTCTTGTTCGTAACGTCCTTCTGCTTTCCACTTTTCTGCTAACTGAGGAGGTAATTCTACATTTTCGTTGCTATCAGTTTTAATGTCTGGTAAATTTTTTACCAATGTACAAGTCACTGTGTTTTCGTAATTATCATACTTACATTGCGGACTTGTTCTTACCCAATCCTCTGGCCAAACAGGATCTTTTTCAGTAACAGGACCTGTGTGGTTAATCACTGCATCTAAAACAACGCGAATACCTTTATTGTGAGCAGCTTTTACTAACTCGTGTAAATCTTCTTTTGTGCCATAATTTGGGTCTATGTTTGTCCAGTCCTTAGTCCAATAACCGTGAAAACCATAAGTAACTCCAGTGCCTTCGTCTGTACCTCCGTGGATTTGCTCTACAATTGGTGTCATCCAAATGGCATTGATACCTAAATCGGTGAAATAGCCTTCGTTGATTTTTTGGGTGATGCCTTTGATATCACCACCTTCAAAACCTCGAAGTTTTCCGGTTTCTTTAGTTCTGTCGAAGTTGACATCATTAGATGTGTCTCCATTATTAAAACGATCTGTCAACAGAAAATAAAGATTAGCTCCTTCCCAATCAAAAGGTGTTTGCTTGATAGTTTTTTCTTGAGTATTAGCCTCCACTATATCTGAATTTTGATTGTTTTTACAGCCAAATATTGAAAAGATTAAAACTAATATTACTAAATTTTTATACATTACTTCTTAATTAAAATTTTGTATTCCCAAGGCTCAAGTGAAAACAATTGACCTGTAAGTAATATTTCCTCATTAATAAAAAAGTCTAAATACTTTCCTCTACTAACTGAAATCACATTACTTTCATCAGAAAAATTAGCAACAAACAATAGGGTCTGTCCATCTTTAGAACGCTCAAACATTAAAACATCTTTTTGAGTATCCAATCGTTTATAAGATGCCGCGTTTTTCCCACCATTTAATGCTGGATTGGTATTTTTTAATTCACCTAACTTCTTTAAATAATCAAAATATGCGCCTTTTCTTTTAGGAATTGAATCTTTTTCGAAAAACTTTAAGCGATGATCCATGTCGTACTCTTGACCACTGTAAATCAATGGCATACCTGGTTTAGCATAAGTTAAGGCTGTAAAGAGTTCTTTTTTGTCACCCATTCGTTCTTTTATTGTTCCATTCCACGAGTTTTCATCGTGGTTTGTAATAAAGTTCATTAATATATCGTCTTCATCATAGTCTTTGTTGATTTTAGCTATGTAAGCATCAAAATCTGCAACTGACTTTTCGCCTTTTGCCATACCATTCATTGTATGATGACCATCCCAAGCGTAAGCCATATCAAATAAATCGCCATCCAATAATTCTGGTTCCCAAGCTTCTGCTAACATAAACACATCTTTCTCACTTCTTAATTTAGAAATGGCTGTTTCCCAAAAATCTAACGGAACAGAACCTGCTACATCACATCTAAAACCATCGACACCTTCTTCTTTTACCCAGTACATCATATCCTCAATCATTTCTTTACGCATTTCTTGATTGTCATAGTTTAAATCTGCAACATCTGTCCAATCCGTTCCTTCTGGATGAATGACTTCACCTTTTTCATTTTGCGTGTAATACTCTGGATGGTTTTTTAACCACTCATGATCCCAACCTGTGTGATTTGGAACCCAGTCTAAAATGACATAAATGCCATTATCGTGAGCGGATTTAACCAATTCCCTGAAATCTTCTTTGTTACCAAATTCAGGATTTATTTTGGTAAAATCCGTTACAGCATAATAACTTCCAAGGTATTTAGCTTGTTCTTCTTCTGGAAATTCTGAAGCAAACTTCCCTCCTTCAGCCTTTCTTTTGGTTTCCGAAATTGGGAATACTGGCATTAACCAAATTACTTTTACACCCAACTCTTTCAATATTGGAATATCCTTGGTGAATTCATCAAAAGTACCTTCTGGTGAATATTGACGAATATTAGCTTCATATATTACAGCCGTTTCTAAAATCTCATTTGAAATCGGTTCAATTTCAACACTCGTTTTTGGCTCGTCTTCAATTTTCGTTTCTTTTTTTTCTTCCTTGCAACTTGCAAACAGAGCAATTGCAAAAAATGTAAATATTAGTTTTTTCATGATTACTTTAATTTAAGTATGAATGATTCTAAAGGTTTTATATCTATTCTCACTTGGGCTTTGCCGTTTTCAACTTTTAGGTTTGAAGTATAACTCTTATACAACTGGTCTTCAACTTGATAGTTACCATCTTTCAACTTCAATTTTGAAATCAAATCTTCTGGTAATTGCAATTCAAAACCATAGGTGTTTTCTGCATTAAAGTTTGAAATTACAATTAGTTTTTCGTCTTCGCTCCAACGTGAAAAACTTAAGACTTTATCATTATACCACTCAGTATGTTGCTGATTGTAATGTTGCAAATCTTGATAGTCTCCCATTAAAGCATCACTGCTAATCGTGAAGTTTAATAAGCGCTTGTAAAAGTCTCTCAATGATTTTTCATCTTCGGTAGATTGACCACCATCAAACTGTTTGTTGTTTACCCAACGTACAACGCTTGGCACACTTCCATAATCGAAAATCGAGGTTCGTGTTGGGTCGCCAAAACCTAAATCTTCTTCGGCTTTTTCTCCAAACTCCTGACCAAAATATACCATTGTAGGCGATGTGCTTATGGCTGCAGACACCACCATTGCTGGCTTTCCTTTTTCAGCGTTACCTGCAAAATCTGGACTCGCAATACGCTGTTCATCGTGATTTTCTAAAAAATGAAGCATATGGTGCTCAATATCTTTTAAATCCTCTTGAATTGGCGGAATGTTGTATGTACTGCCGTGACCTTGCATAACGTGTTTTAAGGTGTCATACAATTGCACCTTGTCGTACAGGTAATCCATTTTTCCTTTTTTGATGTAATCTCTGTACAAATGTGGTTGGTAAACCTCAGCTAATAGAAACGCATCAGGATTCTGCATCTTGATGTGCGAATTCATATAACTCCAAAATTCCACAGGCACCATTTCTGCCATATCAAATCGGAAACCATCAACACCTTTGTCTGTCCAATACAAGGCGATATCTTTAAACTTTACCCAAGAACTTGGTACGGTTTTGTCTTTCCAAAAGTTATAATGTGCTTTATAATCTTCGTTATCGAAACCTTCAGGCAATTCATCAAAATCCTTTTTACCTTCTGGATTTATTCCGTAGTTAACTTTTACAGTTTCGTACCAATCGTTCATATTTGGCTGCGACGCTCTTGAACCATTACCTGTCCATTTTGCAGGAATTTCCTCAAACTTACTATCAGATTTTGGGTGATTTTCGCCTCCCAAAGGTTGGTAACCGTTTTCCCAATTTGGTACTTTAAATGGTTCACCTGGATTGTAATAAAAGTTATTATTGACTGTGTAAGTCACGGCTTTGTCATCTTCCGCTCCAAAATCTGTTACACCTTCAGGATTTGTTAAGCTTTGATAGTTTCTCGCCACGTGATTTGGCACAATGTCTATTAAAACTTTTAAACCTGCGTTGTGCGAACGCTCAATTAAGGCTTCAAACTCTTGCAATCTATTCTCAACATTTTCGGCTAAATCTGGATTCACATTGTAATAATCCTTAACCGCATATGGCGAACCTGCACGACCTTTTACAATATCTGGATCGTCGTTAGAAATCCCAAATTGAGTATAATCCGTAATAACATCGTGATGTGGCACACCTGTGTACCAAATATGTGTCACTCCTAAATCCTTAATTTCAGCAAGTGCTTTATCCGTGAAATCGTTGAATTTACCAACTCCATTTTCTTCTAAAGTTCCCCAAGGTTTATTGTTTGTATTGGTATTTCCGAATAAACGTGTAAAAACCTGATATACGACTTCCTTCTTTTTCATTACTGATTTAGTTTCTTCGGTTTTTATAGTTTGTTTTGGCTCATTTTTACAACTAAAAAAAAGCGTTACAAGTAAAATTAGAGCAATTATATATTTTGAACGCATTTTATTTGCTTAGTTTTATTTTAATTTCTTTTTCTGTCGAAGTATCCCAAGTCACATTGAGCGTTAGGGTTTTATATTTTGAATTATAAGTTCCATTAACCTTTTCTTTACCTATTTTGATTTTCTTCGGCTTGTTCTGAATGTTATGAATAGTTAAAGCAATCTCTCTTGTTGTGGCTAAATAATTTTTTCCTGTTTTAGCTTCAAACTCAATTTTTAACCAATTGCCTTCAACTTCAGCTTCAAATTCTAAAACCTGATAGTTGTTATTTGCTATTGGATTGGCTGTTTTTCCATCATCAAAGTAAAGCTCTCGCTCAGACTCTTTCACAGAATCATCGTGATAATACTGTAATTGAAATGTGCTATCATCATAATCTTCTGTAGTTTGAACCATATCTGTTAATGGAATAAAAGCACCTGCTCTTACGTAAACCGGAATGAAATCTTCTCTCAATTGTACGGTTTTTGTTGTTCCGCCTTCGGTAATATTATCCGTTTCAATATCGAACCATTTTGAGCCTTTTGGGAAGTATACCTCCTGTTCTTTTTTACCTGCTTCTAAAATTGGCGAGACCAAAATATCATTTCCCCACAAATAGGCTTTTGTATAATTGAATAATTCAGGATTGTTTGGTTCTTCAAATAAAAGCGGACGCATTAAAGGCTTGCCATATTTATGGTTTTTGTACACCAAATTATAGTTATATGGTAATAGTCTGTAACGCATTGCGATAGCAAAACTCGCTAATCGCTTGGCTTTTTCACTTCTATAAATTGGCTCGCTTGGCACATCTTCTTGCGCGTGAGGTCTAAAAATTGGGTTGAAAGCTCCATACTGCAACCAGCGCACATACAATTCGTCATCTAAATTAGCACCTGCAAAACCACCTAAATCACTATGCATATATGCCAAGCCTTGCATTCCCATTTGAAGCGCAATTTCTGGTTGACTTTGCAATCCTCCCCAAGTTCGGTTAACATCGCCAGACCAAGGCACCATTCCATAACGTTGACTACCAGAATAACCTGCTCGCATTAAAATAAATGGTCTTGTTTCTGGGAAATCGCGTTGATAGCCTTCATGAATTAATCGTGCCCAATCGTGGCCGTAAATGTTATGCACTTCGGAAGCATTACCTGTATGATGTTGTACCCAATCTGGATGCACTTCTGGCTCTCCTAAATCTCCCCAAACACCAGCCACACCTTTGTTGGCTAAATCATTGTAAATATTCCAAAACCATTGTTCACCTTCTGGTTTGTAAATATCAATTATGCCAGTGTTCCCGAAGTAAAAATCATATCTAGCATCATTTCCTAAAGAATCTTTAGCTAATATATTTTTAGCCACTGCCTCATCCCATTTTTTTGATGTGGTTAATACAAATGGCTCTGTAATAGGAATCGTTTTAACACCAATGTCATTGAGGCGTTTTACCATACCTTCAAAATCTGGGAACGAGTCTCGGAAGACTTCCAAATTTCCCATAGTGCCTTTAAGCTCTTTTCCGAACCAATACAAGTCTAAAATAATAGCATCTACAGGGATTTTTTCTTCTTTGAATTTAGCTATGGTTTGTTCAACTTCTTCTTGCGAATGGTATCCAAATCGGCTTGAAAAATTACCCAAAGCCCAACGAGGTAGCATAGGTTGCTTTCCTGTGAGATTGGTGTAATTATTCAGCATATCGTACCACGATTCTCCTACGATGATTTGATAAGTTTTACGACCAGAAACGGTTTCGTAAGTTAAGGTGTTATCGCCTTTGCTATCTAAATCCAAATACCCAATTGGCGCATTGTCAAAGTGAATCATATATTGATTGGAAGACAATACGATTGGCATTGTATAGTTCATCAATTCACTATGTGTTTCGTAACCATAATGCGCTCTATTGAACAATGGCAAACGATGTCCTCTACGATTCATTCCCAAAGCTCTTGCACCACCACCATACAGTACTTCTTCTTTTGATAGGTTGAATTCGATTTTTTCTGTGGAATCGGCAACGATATTGCCTTTTACCATATCCATTGGTTCGTGCTTACTTTTGTAGTAGCCACGTTTTTCGGAAGTGATGAGTTTGTCTTTGTAGTAATATGAAATTTGGAAAGGGTCTGTAGTTACTTTTACTGAAAAGTCCTCTGTTCCAAATTTGATGTCATTACCAACGTAACTGTAATTTGTTTTAACTACTTCAGGTTGAAGTATTACAGCGTGAGAATCTCTGTTATATTTTTCGTTTGCTGGAATAAAACTTGTTTCAATAATTTCTGACGTATAAAACTGAAACTTATAGGTGCCATCGTTAGTGACTACCGAAAAAATTCCTTTTTCTTCATTATGCGATTGGTATTTTCGGTTTGAGTTTTGTGCAACTACTGAAACCGTTATGAAGAAAATTGAGATGTATAGGATGATGTGTTTCATATAATTTAAAATAGATTCCGCATCAAGTGCGGAATGACAAAACCGATTAATTATTACCCAACAAAAACAATAAAGGTTGGTCTAACCTTGCATTCCAAGAATTTTCAGAATGGTCCGTACCTTCAAAAAACAAGTTCTTGGCATCGTCTTCTGTATATCCTTTTTGTTTTAAAATAGCGTCAACTCTTGGTGCGTATTGTGGATAATGTTCGTCTAAAGTTTTGTTGCCGTAATCAAAGTACAATTTGTGTTGTCCTGCTTGCGGCAACTTGGTTTGCATATACTTAAAAATCGCATTTGGATAAGGGTTATTATCCATTGGCATTGCACCAACCCAATGCGTGGATATACAGGCTGCACCACCAAATACTTGTGGATATTCACTAATGGCATACATAGACATTAAACCTCCCATACTAGAGCCCATTACAAACGTGTGTTCTTTATCTTTATGAACTGAATACATGCTATCAATGGTTGGTTTTAATTCTTCAACCAAAAACTTTAAATAATCATTCCCGCTAAAATTAATTTTAGCATCTCCATTTTTAGCTTTCAAGTTATCCTTGTCTTTTTGAGATAAAAACTCGTGAGCGTTTTCAGGAAAAAGGTCAAACCATCGAATGTTTGCAATGTTATAAATTGCTACAACAATAAAGTCTTTAGTTTTTCCTTCTGAGATTAATTTTGAAGCCCACTCATCTACTTTCCATTCTTGCTTGTTCCAAGTTGTGGTACTATCAAACAACATTTGACCATCGTGCATATATAATACATTGTACTTTTTGTCTTCGGAATAGTCTTCTGGTAGCCAAACATCAACTGGTCTTGACTTAATGTATTCTGACGGAAAATCTTCTACTCGCAACAATTGTCCTGAAGCTAGTTTGGCATCTTCAACAGTTTTGAATTCAACTATAGATTGCTCTTCTGTTTCTTGGACTGGTGTTAGTGTGTCTTGATTTTTAGTGTTCTCTTTACATGAAAAGATTAACAACAGAACTAATATTGATAGAGAATTAAAGCTTTTCATAACTATAATTTTGTTGTTAAAAGTGTAACACCCTTCTCTTTTAACTCAATGACTTCGCCCCATTTTACCGTTTTGCCAGTAATTACATTTTTAAGCGTTTTACCTTTTAATCCCATTTCCTCTTGATAATTAAGATCTATCGTAATGAGTTCTTCGTTCTTGTTTAGAATTAAAACAACGGTTTCATCTCCTAATGTTCGGTATAAAAAGTAAGTACCCACAAATGGTGCAAAATGCACAGTTTTTCCGTCGTGTATAGCTTTACTATTTTTTCTGTAATTAAATAGCTTTTTAATGAACGTCTGCATGTTTTTCTGTTCATCTGTTAAGCCTTCACCAGTAAATGCATTCACTGTATCACCTTCCCAACCACCAGGAAAATCAGTTCTAATTAAACCATGGTCACCAGGTTTTTCAAAATCGTCCATTAAGATTTCAGTACCGTAATACATCTGCATAATTCTTGGCATTACGGCATATGTTGCCATTGCCATTTTGGTATTGGTAATATCGCCATCTAGTTGCGTAAAAATGCGACTCATATCGTGGTTGTCTGGAAACACCATAATATCTTTTGGACTCGCATAATGAAAATCATTAGCCAGACCTTCGTAGATTTTTACCAATCCTTTGTTCCAGGATTCTTCTTCCTTTATTCCATCTACGACATTTTGCTGCATTGCAAAATCCATGGAAGATCTTAGGTTAGAATCATATCCATCTCTATTATTGGCCCCTTTTTGCCAATACCCAATTAATAACGGATTGTAGCTCCACTCCTCACCGACAATACTAAAATTTGGATACTCAGTCATAATGGCTCCTGCCCAATCACTCATAAAATCCTTGTCTGGATAAGGATAAGTGTCTTGACGAATACCACCAAGTTGAGCAGTTTCAATCCACCAAATACTGTTTTGAATAATGTACTTGGCCATAAATGGATTTTTTTGATTTAAATCTGGCATTGTAGCCACAAACCAACCTTGAGACATACCGTCATGGTCGGCTTTTGAAGCATAAATATCTTGATTTGTTGTACGTCTATGATTAGAGTTAATTGTGAAATCATTGCCCCAATTTTCTATGTTTTCCTCGTAATTGTCTTGAAGATTAATCCAATCCTTAAATGGTAAATCTTTCATCCACCAATGGTATAAGCCACAATGGTTAGCAACTTGGTCCATTACAAGTTTCATTCCTTTTTCTCTAAGCTTAGCTGATAGTTCCTTATATTCTTCTAACGTTCCAAAACGAGGATCAATTTGATACAAATCCGTAACAGCGTAGCCGTGATACGAACCACGTTTCATATCGTTAGTTAATAAAGGTTGTGGCCAAACTGCTGTAAACCCTAAATCGCTGATGTAGTCTATGCGAGACGTAATCCCTGCTATATCGCCTCCGTGTCTTGCATAATCATCACTTCTATTAATGGTTTGCTCCTGCAATTGTGGCTGCCCTTCGATACCAGCAGGTGTGTCATTAGCAGTGATACCATTAACAAAACGGTCTGGTGTAATAAGGTAAATAGCATCAGAACTATCGAAACCTACATAATCTTCTGCTGATTGTTCTCTGGCTTTTAACTCGTAGGTTTGCGTTAATTCGTTACCATCATCTTGTTTAAAAACAATATTGAATTTACCTGGATTTGTACTTTCAGAAATTTCTAAATCTAAAAACAGATAGTTTGGACTATCACCTTTGTGGACTTCTTTAAGTGTGATTCCTGATTTAGAAATCTCTACTTTAGCATTGCCAATATTAGGATGTTTAACCAAAAGTTGAAGCGATTTGTTTTTGAAACCTGTCCACCAAAAAGGCGGTTCAACTCTCTCAATGTCATTCGCTTCAACTACTGGTTTATCTTCAGTTTCAGTCGTAGTAGAATCTGCCTTTTCTTTACAAGACCACATTAAAACGATTGAAAATAGAGTTATAACTAATGATAGTTTCTTCATAATTAATAAGTTTAATGTTCTTGTAAAACTTAGCAGCTTAAACTGTAACTAAGTTGTTTGGCGAAATGGTTACGTTTTCACCATTTACTACTATTTGTAAATCTTGGTCTCCATCAACTTCAAAGTGTGTTTTACCTTGATTAACGATAACCTTTAAGATTTGATTTCTAAAATTTACTTTGAATGAATAGCCCTCCCATTGCTCAGGAATACGAGGTTCAAACGTTAGCATATTATCCTTAACACGCATACCACCAAAACCTTCTACAATACTCATCCAAGTACCAGCCATTGATGTGATGTGAAGCCCTTCGTGTACTTCGTGGTTGTAGTCATCTAAGTCTAAACGTGATGTTCTTAAATAGAACGTGTACGCTTGCTCCATTCGGTCTAACTTCGCTGCCTGGATACTGTGAACACAAGGTGACAACGAACTTTCGTGAACCGTAAATGGTTCATAAAAATCGAAATGACGTTCTAATTCTTCAGTTGTAAAATGGTCTTCAAAGAAATAGAATCCTTGCAACGTATCGGCTTGCTTAATGTATGGCGAACGTAAAATTCTGTCCCAAGACCACTTTTGGTTGATTGGTCGTTGCGATTTGTCTAAATCTGCCACAGTGATTAATTCCTTATCTAAGAAACCGTCTTGTTGCAAGAATACATTGTGCTCTTCAGAATGTGGGAAGTACATATTATTTGCCACTTCTAACCATTCTTTAACTTCAGCTTTAGAAAGTTTAGCTTTATTCATAACACGTGTGTAATCTGTATTATAATCAGCTTCAACCTTATCTATGCATTCTGCAGCATATTTTATACACCACTGCGCAATGTAGTTGGTGTACCAGTTATTGTTAATATTATTTTCGTATTCATTTGGACCAGTTACACCAAGAATAACATACTTGTTTCTGTATGTTGAAAAGGTTGCACGTTGGTGCCAGAATCTTGCAATTCCGATTAATACTTCTAGTCCCATTTCTGGTACATAACTAAAGTCACCTGTATAACGGAAATAGTTGTAAATAGCGAATGCTATCGCACCATTTCTGTGGATTTCTTCAAAGGTAATTTCCCACTCGTTATGGCATTCTTCACCATTCATTGTTACCATTGGGTATAAAGCTGCACCATTTTTGAAGCCTAATTTTTCGGCGTTTTCAATGGCTTTTTCCAAATGCTTATATCTGTAGGTTAACAACATTCTGGCAACGCTTTGGTCTTTGGTTGCCATATAAAATGGAATACAATATGCTTCGGTATCCCAATAGGTACTTCCACCATATTTTTCGCCTGTAAATCCTTTTGGGCCTATGTTTAATTGTGGGTCAGTACCTAAATAGGTTTGATTTAAATGAAAGATATTAAATCGAATTCCTTGTTGTGCTTTTAAGTCGCCATCTATGGTAATATCTGCCATATCCCAAATCTTAGCCCAAGCTTCTTTTTGAGATTCTAACAAGTTTGAAAAACCAGCATTTACGGCTGTATCTAAAACAGAACTTGCTGCGTTGATTAATTGATCTTTATCGTGATTTCTATCTACTGTGTAACCACCAAATTTATGAATAGAAACAGTTTCACCTTGCTTCGCATCTTGAGTATACGTAAATGCTATTTTGTTTGACGTTTTATCAACCTCTGCATTTGCTTCAACTAAAGTTCCATTAAGAAAAATTCGAGATTCCATAAATGTACACGTATGAAATTCGGTCTTCATCGTTTTGGCTTTGATGAATGCTTTTTCACCATCTTGAACCACATCTTGCGTATCCCAAAACTGGTCGTCCCAGTTGGTGTCCTCATTCGTAATTCCACTATCTAAATACGGTTGAAACGTTACCTTAACATTAGAATTTAGTGGTTTTACTTCATAATTAATCGCTCCCACTTCATCTTCAGTAAGACTTAGGAAACGTTTTACATTAACTTCAACCTCTACATCATTCTGAAGTGTTGCTGTAAAACTTCTAGATAGCCAACCCTCTTTCATATTAAGCTCGCGCTTAAAGTTTTCAACCTTTTTACACGTATGCAGGTCTAAGGTTTCGTCATTGATCATAACGTTGATACCAATCCAGCTTGGTGCATTTAACACCTTAGCAAAATACTCTGGATAACCGTTTTTCCACCAACCTACTCTAGTTTTATCTGGATAGTAAACACCTGCAATGTAACTCCCTTGAAACGTAGGTCCGGAATACCTCTCTTCAAAATTGGCACGTTGTCCCATTGCACCATTTCCTAAGCTAAAGATACTTTCTGAAGCTTTAACTTTGTTTGGGTCAAATCCTTCTTCGATGATTGACCAAGCGTTAGGTATGATATAATCTAAGTTCATTTATTTCCTTTTTTAGCCAAGAACAAAGGCTTATTTTTTATTCGTTTATAAGTTTCTCTATAAATTCTTCTGAAATTTCTGTGAAATCGTTGAAGACATATTTGGCGTGACCCAACACATCCTTGCTACCAATACCAATAGATATCATATTAGCCACATTTGCAGCCTCTACACCAGCAACTGAATCTTCAAAAACGATGCAGTTTTCTGGCGCTACATTTAACAGTTTTGCTGCTATTAAAAACACTTCTGGGTCTGGCTTTGCTTTGGTAACATCATTACCATCTACAATAGCATTGAATTGTTCTTTTAGATTAACGCGCTCTAAAATGGTTCTGGCGTTTTTACTTGCCGAACCCAGAGATATAGGTTGATTATTTTCACTTAAAAAATTGAGTACTTTTGGTACATCTGGAAGAATTTCGGATTCGTCCATTTTAGCAATATGACTTAAGTAATCTTCATTTTTCTTAGCCATTTGCGCGTTAAAATCTTTTTCTGAAAGGGTTTTATTTCCCCAAGCTAAAATCTTTTCAAGCGATTTTACTCGGCTAACCCCTTTTAGTTGTTCGTTTTCTTCTTCGGTAAAGTCTATACCTAAATCGTTGGCTAGTTTTTTCCACGCCAAGAAGTGGTATTTTGCGGTATCTACTATAACACCATCTAAATCGAATATGAATCCTTTAGTGTTCATTTATTTAGTTTTCTGATTGATAAGAAATAGCACTTCTATTAGTTATTAGAAGATTACAAAGTCCTGCAATAACTAAACTAAGTCCAGCTACAGTCATTGCGTTAATAGCTTGCTCACCTAATAATCCTGACACAAAGTTGATTCCGCCAAGTGCAGCTATAATTTGTGGGATTACAATGAACATATTAAATATTCCCATAAACATACCCATTCGTTTTGGGTCCACTGAACTCGATAGCATTGCATAAGGCATTGAAAGAATACTTCCCCAAGCTAAACCTATGAGCAAAAAGCAGTATTTTAAACCCTCTGGCGAAGCATAGTTCATTAAAAGGAATCCTGCTCCTCCCAAAAAGAGTGAGAACATATGTACATACTTTCTGTTAATGCGTCGTTTAGAAGTATACAACACCAACAACAACGCAAAAGCCATAGATGACAATCCATAAACTCCCATTGCTGAACCCACAAGATTAGATGATTTTTGAAATGCAGTATTTGCTATATCGTAAGCTTCCTTATCTGCAGGCACACTCATATCGAAATTCGCTTCTACAGGTGCAGGCGTTTCAAATACGTGTTCTGTTAGTGCAGGATTTGCCAAACTCCACATTGTAAAAAAGGCAAACCAGCTAAAAAACTGGATAACACCTAATTTCTTCATCGTAATTGGCATATTACCTACATTATTGATAATATCTGAAACAAAACTGTTCTTCTCTTTTTTCTCTCTTTCAAAAGCCTCCATATCCTCTGGTGGATATTCTGTTGTAGTAAATACCGTGTAAAGAATACTTAGTAAGAAAACAAAAGCACCAATAGCAAATGCTACTTTAACTGAATCTGGAACAACTCCCAAATCTGCTGAATCACTTACACCCATCTTAGATACCAGCCAAGGTAAATTACTCGCTACCCAAGTACCAATACCAATAATTAAGGTTTGCACAACAAATCCATAGGTTCTTTGCGACTCGTGCAACTTGTCTGCAACTAAGGCTCTAAATGGCTCCATAGACACATTGATTGATGCATCAAGAATCCACAAAAAACCTGCAGCAACCCACAAAGCAGGCGAATAAGGCACAAAGAATAAGGCTATAGAACTTAAAATGGCCCCAACAAGAAAGTAAGGTCTACGACGACCAAAACGAGAGTGCCAAGTTCTATCACTCATATAACCAATAATTGGCTGAACAAGTAAGCCTGTTAAAGGTGCTGCAATCCACAAAAGTGGAATTTCATCTTTACCTGCGCCTAGCGTTTGAAAGATACGCGACATAAAGCCACCTTGTAAAGCAAAACCAAATTGAATTCCAAGGAATCCGAAACTCATATTCCAGATTTCCCAAAAACCGAGAATGCGCTTTTTCATTAAATAGTATGTTTAATATTAATACTATTCTGATAAGCAGTGCTCATCAAAACTTATGTAAGAAGTGAAAATATAAGTCTTGATTTCGGGTGTAAAGATATATAAAGATTTTAGAACGCCAATGTTAAATTATTATTTAGTGGATTCACGCTCAATTAATTCTGTAGCAATAATGACTGTTTGAAAATGGTCTTCCTCAGTTTCTACATAATTCTCTAATTTATTAATCAGTAAATCAGCAGCCTTCTCACCCATCTGTTGCGCATGCTGGCTGACCGTAGTTAAACTTGGAGTTGAATGTTTTGAAAGCACACCATCCGTAAACCCTATAACCTGAACATCTTCTGGAATATTTAAACCTAATTTTCTTGCCACTTTCATTGCAGATAATGCATACAACTCATTTACAGCAAATACACCATCAATATCATTATTAGCTCTAAATAACTGTTCTATTTCATTTTCTAAGGCATCTAAATGCGTTTCGTAATCTAACGTATCATCAATTTTTAAAATGAGATCTGCTTTAGGCTGTATTTGATGGTTCTCTAAAGCTTCCAAGTATCCTTGAGTTCTCAATTTACCAACACTCACATAATCCTTAGTAGTTATTAATGCAATAGATTTACATCCATTGCTTATTAGTTTTTCAACAGCATTTTTAGCTCCATTTAAATCATCTACAATAACTTTATCACAGTTCATATCAGACACCACACGATCAAACATTACAATAGGCATTCCTTGACTCATAGTTTCGTTAAAGTGATGATAGTCTTGCAACTGTTGGGTTTCTTTTGAAATAGAGAGAATAAACCCATCAATACTACCATTAGCAAGCATTTCCATGTTAATTACCTCTTTAGAAAAAGATTCATTAGAAAGACCAACTATTACGTTATAACCTCTTTTGTTAGCTACCAGTTCCACTCCCCTGATTACTTTAGAAAAGAAATGATGTACAATTTCAGGAATAATAATACCTATCGTGTTAGTTTTACGATTCTTTAAACTTAAGGCAATATTGTTGGGTCTGTAATTATATAGCTTAGCAAAAGCCTGTACTTTCTGTTTAGTATCTTCACTTATTTCTGCACTATTTCTTAATGCTTTTGAAACTGTAGAAACCGATACCTCTAACTCTCTAGCAATTTGCTTTAATGTTATTTTTCGTTTCATATTTTAGGCTATAAATCAGTAAGCGAAGATAACCTTATTTAAACAAATTGAATTCTTAACTTCTTAATTTTAACTATATGTAATTGCGAATTCCTTAATTTTTTGGTATTTTTCTTCAAATGTTAATGATTGTTAAAAAGTTTTTAACACGAAAACGTTTTCGTGACATATGTCATGTTTTTTAACACTCAAATCACACTAATTTTACATAGATTTAACCCAAGAAGTGAAAATATAAATCAATTAACTAAGCAATTAACTTAAAAACATTGTATGAAAACATTCTTAAATGCTTTACTGTTCTGTTTAATAATGGTACCTACCACATTAATGGCTCAAACAACCGTTTCAGGTACAGTAACAGATAAGGCAAACGCTATGCCTTTACCAGGAGTAAATGTGCTGGTAAAAGGAACTTCTAGAGGTGCTTCTACCGATTTTGATGGTAAGTTCTCTTTAGAAGTTAACCAAGGTGAAACTATTGTAGTTTCTTATGTTGGTTACAAAACTCAAGAAATAACATTTAGTGGTCAATCTAGCCTTGACTTTGCACTTGAAGAAGATGCAGCGCAATTAGACGAAGTAGTACTTATTGGTTATGGTTCTACTACTAAGCAAGATGCTACTGGTGCCGTTGAAAAAGTAGGTGACGAAGAGTTTAACCGTGGTGCTATTGTTGCACCTCAACAACTGATTGCTGGTAAAGCTGCTGGTGTACGAATTACTTCTGGTGGTGGTGCTGCTGGTGAAGGGGGAGAAATTAGAATTCGTGGTGGAGCTTCGTTAGGATCAAACTTTGGTGCTACAAACGACCCTTTAATTGTTATCGATGGGTTACCAATTGATCAGCGTGGTGGTGCGCAAGGTAGTAGAAATGCTCTTAACGCAATTAACCCTGCAGATATTGAAGACTTTGTAGTGCTTAAAGATGCATCTGCTACTGCTATTTATGGTTCCCGTGCCTCTAATGGTGTTATCTTAATTACTACTAAGAAGGGTAAAACAAATCAGCCATTCAAAGTTGAATATGGTTTACAAGCTTCTACTAGACGTGTAACAAATACTGTTGATGTATTAAATGGTGATCAGTACAGACAAGTAGTTGCTGATAATGGTGGAGATACTTCACTATTAGGAAATGCCAACACAGATTGGCAAAATGAAATTTTTTCAACAGGTATTGGTGCTATTCATAACATTACCGTATCTAAAGGATATGAACGTTTTAATTTCAGAGTAAATTTAAACCACGTATCACAAGAAGGTCCTTTACAGGATTTGTATGAGAGAAACGCTGTTAATACATCTCTTGTTCATCGTTTTTTAAATAATGATCTTAAATTATCTTTAGTAACTAAGGCAATTCAAGATGAGTATGATTATGCTAATGAAGGCGCAATTGGTGCAGCAGTAGCATTTGACCCAACTCAATCAGTATTTGATGAAAACGGTAATTATACTCAATATGGAACTGGTGCTAATTTAGCGCCTTCAAATCCACTATTCTTACTAGACAACAATAACTATAACAGCAGACAAACTATAAAACGTGTAATCTCAAACTTTAACATTGACTACAAGTTTTGGTTTTTAAAAGATTTGCGTTTTAACTTAAATGCTGGTATTGATTATGCAGAAAATAATGGTTATCAATTCTCAGCAGCCAATCCTAATGACACAGGTGCTGTCCCAACAAACGAAGTGTCTTCTGGATTAAACCGTAATACATCATTAGACTTTTATTTAAACTACAAGAAAAATTTAGAATCTATAAATACTCTAGTTGATATAACTGCTGGTCATGCATTTCAAGAATTTTATATCAAAAGTTTTGTAGATAGAGTTTCTGCTACTACTTTAACCGATACTGATATTAACAGAAATGCTCTAGAATCTTATTTTGCAAGAGCAAGTTTTGATATTGCTGATAAGTATCTAATTTCGGCGAGTTTTAGACGCGATGGATCTTCAAGATTTAGTGAAGACAATCGTTGGGGTTCTTTCCCTGGAGTTTCAGTTGGTTGGAAATTAATGAACGAAAGTTTTATGGAGAACTCATTCTTTTCTAACTTAAAACTTAGAGCAGGATGGGGTGTCACAGGTCAGCAAGAAATCGGACAAAATTATGGTTACTTAGGGATTTATACACCTTCAAGAAACAATGCTGCTAACGTTCAATTTGGAACACTGCCTAACGGTGATCCTATTTTCTTCCAAACATTACGTCCTGAAGGATTTGATGAAGAACTTAAGTGGGAAGAAACAACACAATATAACGTTGCCTTAGATTTTGGTTTCTTTAACAATAGACTTACAGGTACTGTAGATGCTTACTACAGAGAAACAGAAGATTTATTATCAAGAGTTCCTGTACCTGCGGGTGCCAACCTAACTGACCTTTTAATTACTAACGTTGGTGAGGCTACAAGTAGAGGTATAGAATTTAGTCTTAATGGAGTTATTGCTCAGAAAGAAAACTTTGGTTGGGATACTAATTTTAACCTAACATTCCAAGATGTTGAGATTACTAAATTAAGTTTAAGTGATGATCCTAACTTTACCTTACCTACTGGTGGAATCTCAGGTGGTGTTGGTAATACTATCCAAATACTTAGACCAGGTTACGACCCAACAACATTCTTTGTTTTCAGACAAGTTTATGACGACAATGGAAATCCTATTGCTGGTGCTTATGTTGATGTTAATGGTGATAACCAAATAACTGAAGCAGATAGACAACCTTACAAAAAAGCTACACCAGATGCTTTTGTTGGATTTACAAATAATTTCAGATACAGAAATTTTGATTTAAACTTTACTTTTAGAGGAAGTTTTGGAAACTATGTATACAATAACGTAGCGTCTGACAGAGGAAATGCAAATGCAGTGGTTAATCAACCAGGCTATCAAGCAAATGCACATTCAAGTTTCTTAAATACTAATTTTACGAATCAAGAGCTATTCTCAGATCACTATATTCAAAGAGCTGATTTCGTTAGATTAGATAATATTTCTCTTGGTTACACCATACCTTTTTCTAAAATGACTTTAAGAACATCATTAACAGCTACTAATGTGTTTGTAATTACAGAGTATGATGGTTTAGATCCTGAAATAAGCAGTGGTATAGAAAACAATTTCTATCCAAGAACAAGAGATATTGTGTTAGGCTTAAACTTTACATTCTAAAAAAATGAAAAATAAATATATAAACAACAAAGCTATGATGTTAAGAACAATTAAATGTATCTTCTTGGTCTTTGCTATTGCGTTTTTTGTGCAATCTTGTGCTGATCGATTAGACTTACAACCAGAGGACGAACGTCTTACTGGAGATGCAGCGTTTGAAGACCCTGAAGCTTACAAAGAATTTTTAGCAAAGATTTATGCTGGAATTTCTTTGAGTGGCCAAGAGGGTCCTGCAGGTACGCCAGACCTACAAGGTTTGGACGAAGGGTTTTCTAATTATTTGAGACTTTATTGGAAAATGCAAGAACTTACTACTGATGAGGCTATAATTGCATGGAATGATGGTACTATACACGATTTACATAACCAAGTATGGACTTCTGGTAACGAGTTTATCAGAACTATGTACAGCCGTATCATGTATCAAGTAGCGTTATGTAATGAATTTTTACGTCAAACTACAGATGGTAAATTAGATGGAAGAGGTGTATCTTCTGAATTAAGAGCAGAAATTCAGACTTTTAGAGCCGAAGCTCGTTTTATGAGAGCTTTAACCTATTGGCATGCTATGGATTTATATGCAAACCCACCTTTTGTTACAGAAGATGACCCAATTGGTGCATTTTTACCTCCTCAAATACAAAGAGAAGATTTATTCAACTATATTGAATCTGAACTACTAGAAATTTTAGATGACATGGCTGCTCCTAGAGCAAATGAATACGGAAGGGCAGACAGAGGTGCAGCTTGGATGTTATTAGCAAAAATCTATTTAAACTCTGAAGTATATACTGGAACTTCTAGATATGATGATGTATTAACTTACACTAATAACATAATTGGTGCAGGCTACTCAATACCAAGTATACCTTACTTCCATTCTTTCTTAGCAGACAATGACTCTAATGGTGCTCAAGAAGAAGTTATTTTTACTATTCCATTTGATGGTTTAAGAACACAAGCATTTGGTGGTATGACATTTTTAACTCATGCTCCTGTAGGTGGTTCAATGGATCCTGCAGATTTTGGAATTAATGGTGGCTGGTTTGGTGTTAGAACTACACCTACATTTGTTGAGCAATTCCCTGGTGAAGAGAATTCAGCCGATGGTAGAGAATTATTATATACTGATGGTCAAAATAAAGATATAATGACTGTAGCTACATTTACAGACGGTTATGCCGTTGCAAAATACAGAAACGTTGATGTAGATGGCAATCAAGGTTCTGATACTACAGGAAACCACACAGATATCGATTTTCCAATGTTTAGATTAGCTGATGCTTATCTTATGTACGCCGAAGCTGTTCTAAGAGGCGGTGGTGGTTCTACGAGCACAGCTGTTGGCTATATCAACGAATTAAGAGGTCGTGCTTATGGTGATACTAGCGGTAATATTTCTGAATCGGACTTAACATTAGATTTTATTATCGATGAGCGTTCTAGAGAATTATATTGGGAAGCACACAGAAGAACTGATTTGATTAGATTCGATCAGTTTTCTGATAATGGTGTTTGGCAATGGAAAGGTGGAGTTCAACAAGGCACTACTACAGAATCTTTTAGAGACTTAATGCCTTTACCATCAACAGACCTTGGTATAAATACTAATCTAGAACAAAACCCAGGATACTAATTAAATAACACTTAAAATAATCATGAAAAAAATATCAATTTTAGGCCTTTTCATCTTTGCCTTATTAAGTTTTAACAGTTGTGAAACTGAAGATGATGTAGTTTTCACAACACAAGACCCAGAAGGTTTTGTATTTACAAATTCAATTCAAGATAACTATATCTTATCTACTGAAACGTCAGGTAATTTAGGTGAACGATTCACTTGGGGCAATGCAGATTTTGGTTCACCTACCAACATAACTTACGAATTACAGCGTTCTATAACAGGAGATTTTAGTGACGCAGTTGTAGTTAGTTCTTCAATTGGTAACGAGATAGCTATGAGTATTGGTCAAATGATGACGGTAGCAACAGAAGCTGGATTGGATAACGATCCTGATTCTCCTGAACCTAATACAGGTTCTTTCTCTGTGAGATTAAGAGCTTTCCCAGGTGATACCGGAAGTGGTACTGAAGCATTCTCTGATGTATTAATGATAAATGTAGAGTTATTAGAAAGTACAGGTTCTGGTCCTGCTGGTGCAATGATTGCAGAAGTAGGTGTAGTTGGCTCTGGTTATAACAACTGGGGAGCATATGCAGATGGTTATTTCTATACAACAGACACTCCTGATGTTTATGTATCATATGTAACATTAGTAGATGGTGAAATTAAGTTTAGGTTAAATAACGATTGGGGAACTAACTGGGGAGGTTCTGGTGGAACCTTAGTACAAGATGGTGATAATATTGCTGTAACTGCTGGTGACTACAAAATCACAGTTGATTTAGCTAACTTAACTTATGACCTTGAGGCATATTCTTGGGGTGTTGTTGGTTCTGCTTGGAATGATTGGGGTGGGACTGGTCCTGATGGAAAATTCTATTATGACTACACTACTGATACTTTCAAGAAAGGTATAAGACTTATGGATGGTGAAATGAAAATTCGTTTCAACAATGATTGGGGATTAAACTATGGTGATACTGGAGCTGATGGAACGATAGACCAAGATGGTGACAACATCGCTGTAAGTGCCGGACATTATTTAATTACTTTAGACTTAAATGCTGGAACAGTGACTGTAGATGATACTGCTAGTGTATTTGGTGTTGTTGGATCTGGATTTAATGACTGGGGAGGTGCTGGCGATGATTTTGCACTAACTGAAATCCAAGAAGGCGTTTTTTACGGCGATTTGGCAGAACTTTTAGATGGTGAAATTAAGTTTAGAGCAAATAATGATTGGGGATTAAACTATGGCGATACTGGTGCTGACGGAATTATAGACCAAGATGGTGACAATATTCCTTCTGCTGCTGGTCCTGCTAGAGTTTGGTTAAACACTAATACTGGAGAATATTCGATCTTACAGTTCTAAAATTTTCTCATAACTTAATGAGATAAACACATAAAAGGCATGTTAAATTAATAATTGACATGCCTTTTTAAAAAAAAAGAATTATGAAAAAGTATTACTTATCTATTTTATTGTTTGGCATTTTTATAATGTCATATGCCCAAGTTACTATTACACCAAACCCCTTTGAGGTGAATGAAAGCATAACAATTACCCTTAATGCAAATAGTACAAGTACAGATTGTAATGGATTAAGCAATCCTGCAAAAATATATTTACACTCAGGTGTGGGTAGTAGTGATAATGCATGGACCTATGTTGTAGGTAATTGGGGGCAAGACGATGGTGTTGGTGAAATGACCAACCAAGGTGGTGGCATATGGTCCATCACGTTTGTTCCAGAAGACTATTATGGCTTAACTGCTGCTCAAGCAGCCAATATAGTACAAATGGGCATGGTGTTTAGAAATGAAGATGGAACACAAGAACTTAAAGGAAACGGCTGTACAGATTTCTTTTTTGATGTTGGTACATTTCAAATTAGTCTTACATCTCCAACAGCGGATACTACGATTATAGATTCTGGTGATAATTTTAGCATTTCAGCTACCAATATTGGTGGTAATGCTAATTACACTTTAACAGCAAATGGTTCTGTTATAGATAATCAAGCGAGTACAGATAACTATTCATATACTGATATGAATGTTACAGTTAATACATCGTATGAATTAACAGCAGTTTTGGACGGAACTTCAATAACTAAAACATTTAGTGTAATTGTCGATCCAGGCTCTATTTTAGGTTTCATGACTCAAGATTATGAAGAAGGAATTAATTACATTGATGATAATACTGCAATATTAGTGCTTTATGCAACAGGTAAGGATTTTGTTTATGTGGCAGGTAGTTTTAACAACTATCAACCAGACACTTCCTATGCTATGAAGCGTGATTTTTCAAGAAATCTATTTTGGCTTGAATTAACAGGGTTAACACCAGGGCAAATTGAAACTTATGAATATTGGGTGGGTGATAAAACTCCTCCTGCTAATTCACCTTCAATTGTTTATGCAGCAGATCCATACTCAACACTAATTTTATCAGAATTTGATGATCCATGGATTCCAGACTCTACGTATCCAAATCTTCCTGCTTTTCCTCAGAATGCAAAAGGTTTTGAAGTTACCGTTTTACAAACTGGGCAGACACCCTACAATTGGCAGGTTACCAATTTCAACAAACCTAAGAAAGAAGATTTAATCGTGTACGAAGTCTTGGTAAGAGATTTTGATGCAGATAGAAATTATCAAGATTTAATTGATAAAATTGATTATTTCAAAAATCTAAATATTAATGCGATTCACTTAATGCCAATTATGGAATTTGAAGGCAATGAAAGTTGGGGTTATAATACCTCATATCATATGGCGTTAGATAAATTCTATGGTACCGAAGACAAGTTAAAAGAATTTGTTGACTTATGTCACCAAAATGGAATAGCCGTTATTTTAGATTTAGTTTTAAATCATGCTTTCGGACGTTCTCCAATGGTTAGAATGTGGATGGATGATCCAGATGGTAATGGCTTTGGGAATCCAACTTCTCAAAACCCATACTTCAATCTACAAGCTACACACAGTTATAGTGTAGGATATGACTATAATCATCAGGCACCAAGAACTAAGAATTATGTAAAACGAGTTATTAAACAATGGATAGAAGAGTACAATATCGACGGATTTCGCTGGGATTTAACCAAAGGATTTACCCAAAACTGTAGTTCGGGTAACGAAGGTTGTACTAATAGCTATCAACAAGATCGAGTTGATGTTTTAAAAGAGTATGCTGACTATTCTTGGTCTTTAGACGAAGATCACTATGTGATTTTTGAGCATTTAGGAAGTGAAAATGAAGAAAAAGAATGGGCTAATTACAGATACTCTGAAGGTAAGGGTGTGATGATGTGGGGAAAAATGACAGATCCTTACAATGAGTTAACAATGGGACAGAATGGAAATAAAAATATTAACGGTATTGGTCACAAATCAAGATCTTCTTTTGATGGCCCAAGAGTTTTAGGTTATCCAGAGAGTCATGACGAAGAGCGCTTAATGTATAAAAACCTTCAGTTTGGAAATACTAGTAATAGCAGTCACAATGTTCAAGATTTAAATACTGCTTTATCTCGTATGTCTGCTTTGGCTGCAGTATCAGTTATGGTTCCTGGACCAAAAATGATTTGGCATTTTGGTGATTTAGGAATGGAGAACTCAATCTTTACCTGTAACAATGGTATGGTTAATCTTCCTGGTGGTGGTGATGGAGATTGTAAGCTAGATACAAAACCACAACCTCAATGGACAAATAATTGGTTAACTGATGCTGTAAGAGGTCAGATTTATGAAGATTGGTCTAAGTTACATAAACTGAAAATAGAGGAACCTGTATTTGAAGGTGATTATACGATGTCTTCTGGTGATTTTACACCTAGAATAGATGTTTTTAACACCTCTATTCCTACTACAGAACTTAGAAATGTTATAATTCTAGCAAATTTTGATGTTAACACGCAAACTGTTGACACAAATTTCCCAGCTGGCGTGACAACTACTTGGTATGACTTAATGGATCCAACAGGTAACACTACCGTTTCAAATTCAACAACGACATTAACAATACCAGCTGGTCAGTTTAGAATATTAGGAAACCAACCATCAAACGCTCTAAGTATTGATGATGAAGTGTTATCGTTATTTACGATATATCCAAACCCAACTCAATCATCATTTAGTATAAATTCTAATGTTTCTGATATTGAAATTTATGATCTAACAGGAAAAATGGTAAAATCATTTAAAGGTGATTTTACTAAAAATGATACTTTCGACATTTCTGGTTTAAATACAGGAATGTATATCGTAAGGGTTGAGGACAGCAATAACAAAACAAAGACAACTAAGTTAGTCAAGCTCTAATTATTAAGTGTTTATTTGAGCAAAAAAGGCTTCTCAAAGAGAAGCCTTTTTTAGTATTTAATAGTTAAATAATTTATGCGAAATAAATATAGATTGCAACCACAATTGCCACAATACCAATACTTGCAAGATTAACATATTTCCAAGGAGTAATATCTACTTGTTTTGTATACTTCATTTCATAGGGTACTGACAATGGTCGAAGTTTACCTATAATGAGCATTACTATGATGTTCAAAACAAAAAGAATGGCCATAATATCCAAGAAATGGGGATACGCTTTAGCTTCTACCAAAGCCAAAGCCGTTTCAGAAGTTACACCATTAAATTTTGCTTCGCTTAATGCTTTTTCAATAAAATAAGGCTGAAGGAAAAACTGGCTCAAAATGTAAAAAACACATCCTGTTATTAATCCAATTTTAGCAGCAATTGGTGGAACACGTTTAGTAAAATACCCAACAACAATAATGGTTAAAATTGGAATACTATAAATTCCATTTACTTCTTGAAGGTATGCAAACAAACTTCCAGCTTTTTCTATTAAAGGTGCAATAAACATGGCTAATAAGGCCAATACAATCCCAAAAAGCTTCCCATACTTAACCACTTCTCTATCTTTTGCTTCTTTATTAAGGTGTTGTTTATATATATCCATACCAAACAGTGTTACAGAACTATTTAAAACACTATTAAATGAACTTAAAATGGCACCAAACAAAACAGCAGCAAAAAATCCAACCCAAGCGTCTGGTAATACTTTTTTCACCAGCATTGGGTAAGCGTCATCTGCACTAGTGAGATCACCTTTAAAAACATGTAATGCAATCAAGCCAGGTAAAACCACAATAATTGGCCCTAAGATTTTAATAAAGGACGCTAATAAAATCCCTTTCTGACCTTCCTTTAAATTCTTTGCACCCAGTGCTCTTTGAATAATTTGTTGGTTAGTTCCCCAATAAAATAACTGTACCAACATCATTCCTGTAAATATAGTATAAAATGGCACAGGATCAGTACGCTTACCTAAGGACTTAAACTTTTCTGGATGCTCAGTAGTTAGTGTCGAAATTCCACTTAAAATATCCCCATCACCAACAAGCATTAAACCAAAAACAGGAATTAAAAGTCCTCCAATTAAAAGCCCAATAGCATTTATAGAATCTGAAACAGCTACAGCTTTTAACCCACCAAAAATAGCATAAACAGAACCGACCATACCTATTCCCCAAATACAAACTTTTAAAGCTGTAGATTTTGAAACACCTAATAGCTCTGGCACATCAAACATGCCGCTTAAGGCTATAGATCCAGAATATAAAATGATTGGCAATAGCACTACAACATAGCCTGTAAGAAACAGAGCAGACGTAATAGTCTTAGTGGATGTATCAAACCTATCTTGAAGAAATTGTGGTACGGTTGTAATACCTCCTTTTAGATATCTTGGCAACAAATATATAGCTGTTACAACCATAGCTATTGCTGCAAGTGTTTCCCAAACCATTACAGACAAACCACTTTGATAAGCAGATCCGTTGAGGCCTACAATTTGTTCTGTGGAAAGATTGGTTAACAACAGTGAACCTGCAATAACACCTGCTGTTAAACTTCGACCTCCTAAAAAATAACCATCTAAAGTTGACTCTTTCGTTGATCTCGTTTTTATATATGAAATAATCGCTACAATTAAGGTAAATGCTATAAACGCTAGTATTTGCATGATCTTTAATGTGATTTTATTACTTACTTAAAGTGAATTTCTTATTAGAATATTATTAGGATTTTCTACGAGAACAAACTCTTCATTTAATATCATGGTTGATATTCGTTCTCCCATTTGTTTAAAATTTGTTGATATTGTTGTTATTCCTCCTTCAACTATTTCCTTTAAAAGTGAATCGTTATAAGCAATTATACCAACGTCATTTCCTATAACGAGAGTAGTCTCTTTTATTTTTTTTATCAATTCGATTAAACTTCTGTCGTCAAGTACAAAGTAAACATCCCCTTTTTTGGGTAAGATAGAATCTGTTCCTTCTACCTTACTACCTCTTATAATGTTGTCTGAAATAAATTTTTGAAATCCTGAGTAAATACTTTTAGGCTGATTGGATTTTGGATTCACAAAAACCAAAGTATCGTATTTATGTAATTGAGTCTTCAAGCTCAAAAGTCCTTCAAATACATTTTTTTCAAAATTTTGAAATACACCAGCATAATGTTTCAACTTTTCATTGATCTGGTCCAGTAAAAAAACTTTATCCTCTGGAAGGTTTTTTAACGATTGAAACGCTTTCTCTAAACTTGCTGGCATTATAATGTAATAGTTGTAATTACCAACATTATCATTAATGTGCTTATCAAAAACATCTTGATTAAAGTGATGAAAAAATATATCTACTTGCACACCTTCACCCAATGCATTTACTATGGCATTATATAGGTCTTCTTTAAAAATATTCAACTCATCAAAAAGTAAAAACACTTTTTTGGCAACCGTTATATCTTCGCTCTTTATATAATACCCTTTACCAGAAACAGCCTCAATGATACCTCGTTTTTTAAGTTCGCCAAAGGCCATAAAAACCGTATCTCTTGATAATGAAAACCTATTGCGAATACTATTTACAGAGGGCAACTTATCCCCTTTTTTGAGTTGTCCTTCTTGTAAACCTACCTCTACCGACTGAATAATTTGTCGGTATTTTGGTATTCCTGCCTTGCTATCTACATTAATAATACTCACCAAACAAATATATGCAAAAACCGGTAGGTACTGGTAGGTGCTTGAAAAATAATTTATTAAATTAGCAGAAAATTGCTTTAAATTATGACAAATTCAGATTCTAAGATGTATTACATTACGACTATTTCAATATTCTTATCTCTTCTATTAAGCGTCAATTCGTGTTCCGACGACAGTTCTGGTGGTAATGATGGCGATGATGGTATGATAGAAACACCTATTTCGTTTTACTATGGCGCAGACCTTTCTTACGCTAACGAAATGGAAGATTGTGGCGCTACATACAAAGATTTAGATGGTACTACCACTGATGTTTATCAGATTTTTAAAGATGAAGGTGCTAATTTGGTGAGAGTTCGTTTGTGGCACAATCCCGATTGGACCAACTATTCTAACTATAACGACGTTAAGGAAACCATACAGCGAGCTAAATCCAAAGGTTTAAAAGTGCTTTTAGATTTTCATTATAGTGATACTTGGGCAGACCCTTCAAAGCAAGAAATTCCAGCTGCTTGGATTAGTGAAATAAACAACACACCTGCATTAAGTCAGTTACTTTACGAATACACATACAACACTTTAGACCAACTATCTAATGAAAATTTATTGCCAGATATTGTACAAGTTGGCAATGAAATTAACGGAATGATTTTACAACAAGGCGAACTGGTTTGGCCTATTGATTGGGTAAGAAATTCGGCATTAATCAATAAAGGTATAGAAGCTGTTAGAGATATTTCAGCCGCTAAAAATAAGACCATAGAAGTTATGCTACATATCGCACAACCAGAAAATGGACTTTGGTGGTTTGAGCAAGCTACTGCAAATGGTGTTACCGATTTTGATTGGATAGGTTTGTCGTATTACCCTATTTGGTCCGACTACGATTTAAACGAAGTACAAACACCACTTTCAACATTAATTAACACCTACAACAAGAAATTAATGATAGTAGAAACTGCCTATCCTTTTACATTAGATAATGCAGATAGTGCTAATAATATTTTAGGTTCTGATGCTCTAACAGGTGGTTATCCTGCAACCCAACAAGGGCAATTAGATTACCTTAATCAACTAAAACAAATCATTGAAAACGCAGGTGGACAAGGCCTAGTCTATTGGGAGCCAGCTTGGGTTTCTACAGGCTGTTCTACTCTTTGGGCACAAGGGTCGCATTGGGATAATGCCACACTTTTTGACCACGACAACAAAGCAACTCTTGGTATTAAATTTTACAATGCTTCACTAGATGAATAAAACTATATTTTCACTTCTTGGTTTATTTCTATTAACCTGTGGAGCATTTTTTTTAGAAGCGCAAACCAGAGAAGTCATTACGTTAAAAAAAGGTTGGAAATTCAACAAAGGACATCATCCTAATGCCACTAAAATAGACTTTAATGATGCCAAATGGGAAACTGTAACCGTTCCTCACGATTGGGCAATTTATGGTCCTTTTGACAAAGAAGTTGATAAGCAAACGGTTGCCATCACCCAAAATGGCGAAAACATTGCCACAGAAAAAACAGGCAGAACTGGCGCTTTACCATACATAGGAGAAGCTTGGTACAGAAACACATTTTCACTTGAAAATTTTGACGATTCTAAAAAGGTGTTATTACTTTTTGAAGGCGCAATGAGCGAGCCAGAAATCTTTTTAAATGGCAAAAAAGTTGGCGAATGGAAATATGGTTACAGCTATTTTTATTTTGATGTTTCAAAATACATAAATGACACATCTGAAAATACTTTAGCCGTAAAACTTACAAATGTTGGCAAATCGTCTAGATGGTATCCTGGCGCTGGTTTGTATAGAAATGTAAGGCTTATTGTAAAAAATAAAGAAAGTTTTGAGCAATGGTCAACCTTTATCACTACACCTTCAATTACTGAAGATGAAGCTAAAGTGAATATCAAGACCAAAGCTTCTGGAACAGACTTAAAGTTAGTAACCGAAATTTTTGATGCTAATGGAAACAAAATTACTTCAAAAGAAACCTCAACCATCATTAATGATGAATTTGAACAAAATATAAAAGTAAGCCAACCACAACTTTGGAGTCCGGAAACACCATACTTATATACGGCAGTTTTAAAACTATACAAAGGAGAGGTACTGAAAGACGAAATAACGCAACGCTTTGGTATTAGAACCATAGATTACAGACCAAAAACTGGTTTTAGTCTTAATGGCAAAACCCGAAAATTTAAAGGTGTTTGCTTGCATCACGATTTGGGTCCGATTGGTACTGCAGTAAATATGTCTGCCTTGAGACGTCAACTCAAAATCTTAAAAGATATGGGTTGTAATGCGATTAGAAGCGCACACAATATGCCATCTTTTGAGCAATTAGAACTTTGCGACGAAATGGGCTTTATGTTTTTAGCTGAAAGTTTTGACGAATGGAAAAAACCAAAAGTTGAAAATGGTTACAATCGTTTTTTTGATGAGTATGCTGAAAAGGATGTTGTAAATCTGGTAAGAGCGACAAGAAATCATCCAAGTATTGTGATGTGGAGTTCTGGTAATGAAGTGCCAGACCAATGGGGAAGCGAGGGTGTAAAACGTGCCAAATGGCTACAGGATATTTTTCACAGGGAAGACCCTACACGACCAGTGACCGTTGGTATGGACCAAGTGAAAGCAGTGATGGAATCTGGTTTTGGGGCCATTATGGATGTTCCGGGACTTAATTATCGCGTACATTTATACGAAGAAGCTTATGAGCGTTTTCCACAAGGGTTTCTGTTAGGGTCTGAAACAGCTTCAACGGTAAGTTCTCGTGGTGTTTATAAATTTCCTGTTGAAATTGCCAGTATGAAAACCTATTCAGACTTTCAATCTTCGTCTTACGATTTAGAATATTGTAGCTGGTCTAATCTTCCTGATGATGATTTTGTTTTGCAAGATGATAAGCCTTGGGTTATTGGGGAATTTGTTTGGACGGGTTTTGATTATTTGGGCGAACCAACACCTTATGACGAAGCTTGGCCTTCTCGCAGTTCGTATTTTGGAATTAACGATTTGGCAGGTTTGCCAAAAGACCGTTATTATTTATATCGAAGTCGTTGGAATACAACAGATGAGACCCTTCATATTTTACCGCATTGGAATTGGAAAGGTCGAGAAGGTGAAACCACACCAGTTTTCGTTTATACAAGTTATGATAGTGCTGAATTATTTTTAAATGGAAAAAGTCTCGGTATTCAAAAGAAAAACAAAGACACCAAGCAGAACCGTTATCGCTTAATGTGGATAGATGTAAAATACGAACCAGGCACATTAAAAGTCGTTGCATTTGATGAATATGGAAATCCAGCAGCAGAAAAAGAAATTAAAACCGCTGGAAAACCATATAAACTCGTCTTAGATTCCGAAGTAAAAACCATTAAAGCCAATGGTGAAGATTTGGCTTTTGTTACAGTTTCAGTTGTTGATAAAAATGGTATTCCTTGCCCAACAGCAACCAATCAACTCAACTTTAAGGTGAAAGGTAATGGTACTTACAGAGCTGCTTGTAATGGCGACGCCACATCACTTGAATTATTCCACCTACCAACTATGAAATTATTCAGTGGTAAATTGGTGGTATTGGTTCAATCTACTGACAAAGCAGGAGACATTAAATTAACTGTTACTGGTAAGGGTCTTAAAAAAGGAGAAATAACCATTAATTCAATGTAATTTAGAACCTTAAATTCTTACCATTCAGCAAAATTACCATCTTCATTTCTCCATATTGGATTTTTCCAATCATGACCTATTTTCAGCCCTTCTTTAAGTTTCTTTTCGTTCATATCAATCCCTAAACCAGGTTTTTCAAATAAATCTAAGTATCCATTTTTAACATCAAATACTTCCGGATTTTCAACATAATCCAATAAATCAAAACCTTGATTGTAATGTATTCCTAAGCTACTCTCTTGTATGGTAGCATTTGGAGAAGAAAAGTCTAAATGTAGTGCAGATGCTAATGCAATTGGACCCAGAGGACAATGTGGAGCAATAGCAATATCATAAGCTTCTGCCATAGTTGCGATTCTCTTGACTTCTGAAATTCCACCAGCATGACTTAAATCTGGCTGAATAATATCTACAACACCTTGATGCAGTATATCTTTAAAGTCCCAACGTGATAACATCCTCTCTCCAGTAGCAATAGGTATACTTGTATATGAATAAATATGCTTAAGTGCATCGTTGTTTTCACTTAGCACAGGTTCTTCAATAAACATTGGTTCATAAGGTTCTAATTCGTCGATTAGCCTTTTAACCATAGGCTTATGAACCCTTCCATGAAAATCTAGTCCTATATCAATATCATAGCCAAACTCTTCGCGCAAGAGTTTTATATTTCTAGCTACACTTTTAATATCCTTCACATTGGCAACCCAACGCATTTGTCCCGTCGCATTCATTTTAACTGCTGTATAACCTTGATTTATTTTCTCATGAGCTTGCTCTAAAACAACATCTGGATTATCGCCACCAATCCAACAATACATTTTCATTTTTTGTCTTACTGCACCACCTAACAGTTCATATACTGGAACATTTAAATATTTTCCTTTTATATCCCACAGCGCTTGATCAATACCAGAAATTGCACTCATAAGTATAGTACCACCTCTATAAAAGCCACCTCTGTAAAGTACTTGCCATATATCTTCTATATGATTTGCTGTTCGACCAATTAAGTAAGGCTCTAACTCCCTAACACAAGCAGCTACAGAATCTGCTTTGCCCTCTACTACTGGCTCTCCCCAACCAATGATTCCGCATTTAGTAGTTACTTTAACAAATAACCATCTTGGTGGAACTTTAAATAGTTCTAATTTGACAATTTCTAATTGATCCATTGAGATTCATTTTTAATTTTAACAAATCGTTCTGCATTTTTTTTCACTCCATCTTCTTCACCATCTTTTGCTTTGGTTAATGCACCACCTAAACCAAAACCAGATATACCAGCCGCAATCCATTCTTCTATATTAGAAAAATCTATCCCACCAACAGCAAAAAAGCATACATCATCTAATGGAGATTTTACTGATTTAAAGTATTCAATACCTAAGTTACCAGCTGGGAATAACTTTACAATATCTGCTCCGTGTGCAATTGCAGTACATATTTCTGTTGGAGTTATTGCTCCCATAGCTACTGGAATATCGTATTTTTTCGCAATAGATAATACCTCTGTATTTGTATTTGGTGTTACAAGAAATTGAGCGCCAGATTCAATAGCATTTTTAGCAACATCTGCATTTACTACTGTGCCAGCTCCTATAATTATACCTAAATCTGAATACTGTTTTTTAGCCTTTGAGATTTCATTTAAAAACCCTGGAGTATTAGATGTAATTTCAATAACCTTTATACCACCTAACACTAAGTTTTTTATTATTTGAGGTACCTTTTCTTGTTCTTTTGTTCTAACGATGGCTATTAACCTTTCGTTTTTTATAAAAGTTGTAATATCTTCTCTTTTCATCTTAAAACGTGTCCGCTGGTGTTACCTTCCATTATTGAAAAAATTTCTTCTTCACTACTCGTATGTTGATCTCCCAAAACAGTATGCTTTAGGGCAAATGCCGCTGTGGCAAAATCAATGACTTTTTGGTCATTCCAATTTTTACGAACTCCATGTAAAACCGCTGCTGCAAATGCATCTCCTGTTCCAAATCTGTCAGCTATGGAAACTTCAATAGTTTTTGAAGTATTAAATTCGTCATTGGAAAGAAAAATAGCAGATAGCTTATTATTACTTGCTGAAGTATGATCTCTAATCGTAAAAGCTATTTTATTTATACCAAATTGTTGAGTCGCAATTTTCATAGCATTAAGCGTTTGTTCTTGCTTATTATTTCCTTCTGAAATAATATTATAAACGTCTTCAAGTACGTTAGCATTACCAAATAACAAATCGGTATTATCAAGTATTTTATCAAAGATTTTGCGTGCATCCGAAGCTTGTTTCCACAATGATCTTCTATAGTTCATATCAAAAGCTACTTTAACACCCATTTTTTGTGCTATTTCAGCAGCTTTAATAGTTTCTTTAGCACATTGAGTTGACAATACAGGAGTGATTCCTGATAAAAAGATCCATTTTCTTCCTTTAAGAATCTCTTCCCAATTAAACTCATTCTGTTGAATCTCGCTCAGGGCGGAATTTTTGCGATCGTATATTACTTTTGATGGCCTTATTGAGGTTCCTTGCTCAATAAAATAAGTTCCTATTCTATCACCTCCTCTTACTATATAATCTGTATTCACTTGATAAGAGCCCAAGGAGCCAACAGCAGCATCACCCAATTGATTATTTGGAAGTTTTGTAACATAAGCCACTTCATCTCCAAGTATACCTAAAGAACTCGCAACATTAGACTCTGAGCCAGCATAGTTAACATTAAAGGTTTTACAAGAATTTATTTTATTTCTATGTTTTTCAGGAGTTAATCTTAGCATGATTTCTCCAAAAGTTATAAAGCTCATTATTTCTTTAGCGATTTAGTATAGTTGTTCTGAGTTTCTAGAATATGGTTGTACATAGCCTTATTTGCCATTTGCTCATCTTGCTTTATTATAGCATCTAGGATATTTTCATGATGCGTGAGCATAATCTGCTTCTTTTTAACCAACTCTCCTTCTTGAGGTTTTGCATAAACACCTGTTTTAAATTTTGGCATTAGATGAAAAATTGGATTTAAAAGCAAATCCAAAACCTGATTATTAGCGATAGATAAAATGGTTTTATGAAAATCGTTATCTAATTCTGCCTCCTTATCGTTATCATTTATGTCACAACTTTTAGTCATTTTAATATTATCAACCAACGATTGTATTTGCTCATCAGTTCTATTAATAGCTGCCTGACTTGCTAAAGCAGGTTCTAAAATGAGCCTAGTATTTATGGTTTGTTGAATGACATTTTTGTCTGAAGAGAGTTCAAAAAAAAGATTCAAAGTTTCTGAAGCATTTTTAATACTCATTTCAGAAACATAAACACCACTACCTCTTTTTACTTGCACAATACCACGCGCACTCATTTTTTTTATGGCTTCTCTCACGGCAGTTCTACTAACTACAAAAAGCTCACAAAGCTCATTCTCAGTGGGCAACTTACTTCCAGGAATATACTTACCTGCCCTAATCGCTTCAGTTAACTCATACTCTATCATTTGAGTAAGCGACTTTTTTATACCTAAAGGTTCGAACATAAATATAATTTATATGATATAATACATCATACAAATTTACTAATTTTTACATAACAAAGGAAGAAATTTATAGAAAGTGACTAAATTTATTAATAGCGAAGCTTATTTCACTTGTAATCAAACAGAAGAGCTAGAGCAAAAGTATATACTCATATAATGAAGGTAGGCATAAAAAAAAGCCTCAGTATTTAACTGAAGCTTAAATTTTGTACAGGCGGCGAGACTCGAACTCGCACACCTCGCGGCACTAGATCCTAAGTCTAGCGTGTCTACCAATTCCACCACGCCTGCAAAAGGACTGCAAATATAAACAATAGTTTCAATATTCAAATAGGTTTTATTTAAGAAAATAATCCTTTCATTATTGTTACTTTTGTTAGAAATCAAATAACTATTATGCAAAACATAAAATCTTACATCGAAGAACACAAACAACGTTTCATCGACGAGCTTATTGATTTACTTAAAATTCCTTCTATAAGTGCAGATTCCGCTTACAAAAAAGACGTTCTAAACACAGCTGATGCTATAAAAATTGGTTTAGAAAAAGCAGGTTGCGATCAAGTTAAAATTTGCCCAACCGATGGTTACCCTATCGTTTATGGCGAAAAAATAATTGATAAAAACTTACCAACGGTTTTGGTTTATGGTCATTATGACGTACAACCACCAGATCCGTTAGATTTATGGAATTCCCCTCCGTTTGAACCTATAATTCAAAACACAGACAAACATCCTGAAGGTGCTATTTTTGCTAGAGGTGCTTGTGATGACAAAGGCCAAATGTACATGCACGTGAAGGCTTTAGAATACATGACAAACAATAATGAGCTGCCATGTAATGTTAAGTTTATGATTGAAGGTGAAGAGGAAGTTGGTAGTGCTAACCTTGGAAAATTCGTTGCTGCTAATCGTGAGAAGTTAGAAAACGACGTTATCCTAATTTCTGATACTGGCATGATTGCCAAAGATGTGCCTTCTATTACAACTGGTTTACGTGGTTTAAGCTACGTCGAAGTTGAAGTTACAGGACCAAATAGAGATTTACACTCTGGCTTGTATGGAGGTGCTGTAGCAAATCCTATAAATGTATTAACTAAAATGATTGCATCGCTTCATGATGAAAACAATCATATTACCATTCCTGGATTTTATGATAAGGTTGAAAATCTTTCGAACGAAGAACGTGCAGAAATGGCCAAAGCTCCGTTTTCGTTAGACAACTACAAAAAAGCTCTAGATATTGATGCTGTTTATGGTGAAGAAGGCTACACAACTAATGAACGTAATTCCATTAGACCAACACTAGATGTCAATGGTATTTGGGGAGGTTATACTGGTGAAGGAGCTAAAACAGTTATTGCGAGTAAAGCTTACGCCAAAATTTCTATGCGCTTAGTACCTAACCAAGATTGGGAAGAGATTACACAATTATTCAAAACCCATTTTGAGAGTATCGCACCAGAAGCCGTAAAGGTGAAGGTAACACCTCATCATGGTGGTCAAGGTTACGTAACTCCAATTGACAGTATAGGATATCAGGCTGCCTCTAAAGCTTATGAGCAGACTTTTGGAAAAACTCCAATTCCGCAACGTAGCGGTGGAAGTATTCCTATCGTAGCTCTTTTTGAAAAAGAACTAAAAAGTAAAACAATCCTCATGGGCTTTGGTTTAGATAGTGATGCTATACATTCGCCAAACGAACATTTTGGTGTTTGGAATTATTTAAAAGGTATTGAGACTATTCCTTGGTTTTACAAGTATTTTACAGAGTTAAAATTGGCTGAATAAATCTATTCTTTAATAATTTTAAAAGTCGAAGCTTTAGTTTTAGACTTAACATTTACAAAATAAACTCCTGAAGCAGTGCTATCAAATTCAATTTCAATATGTGCTTTTCTGGAGTTTGTTTTTTTAATCAATTTCCCTGAAATATTATTGATTGTGATGTCAATTTCAGATGCTGTAAAATTATCAACCTTAATTACCGAGTCAACAGGATTTGGGTACACTTTTATTTCATTGGGTTGAAATTCATCCGTTGATAAAACAGAAAAATTAATGCACGTACTCATTTCTGTACAATTTCCGTTAGTTACTTCAACGGCATAATTCCCGTTAGTTAATGGTGTAAAGTATTGATTGGTTTCACCAGAAATAGGTGTGTTGGTATCACAGTTAAACCATTGGTATGTTCCTGTAACATGGTTAGATGTTAATGATGTTGCTGTTTGCGTAACGGTATTATCAACATCAATTAAACTAGCTTTAGTTGCTGTATATGCCATCACTAACTTGGTCAACTCTGTCATATACTGAAAATCGATATCATCAACCCTATCGTTAGATGTATGGTAATCTGGAGTTTGGTCATTGGTTTCCCAAGATTCACCTACTAAAACTGCTGAAAAACCTTGATTCCAAAAACGAGAATGGTCGCTAGCTGTTGTTCCAGGATTTACAACTATTTCGTTTAAATCGAATGTATAAGTACTTAAAAGACTAAGCAAATCATCTTTTATAGCAACCGAATTTGCAATATTTCTAACATCAATATCAAACTGATTATCTCCTGGAGTACCAGGTGTATCACCATCATAACCAATCATATCCATATTAATTACACCCAGAATATTATCTCGTGTATTGCCATTAGTTTCATCTGCTGCTTGTTGTGCATAATAATTAGCACCACGTAAGCCAATCTCTTCCTCGTCCCAAAGCGCATAGACAAAAGTATTATCTGTACATTGACCAGAAAGTATTCTTGCTATTTCTAAAACTGCTGCAACTCCTGTAGCATTATCGTCTGCACAGTAGGTGGTTACAGAATCGTAATGCGCACAAATGATGTAAATATCATCAGGATTAGTCTGCCCAATCTGAGTGGCAATAACGTTCTTCCCAACCGTATTAAAATTTTGAAATTCAACATTAAGATTAGGCAATGCTTCTAAGCGTTCTTTTATATAATCGGCTGCTAAATCATTATTACTTTGTACTCTAGTCGTTATGGTTTGTGCACTTCCGTTTATGGTCGCTGTTTGTTCACCAGATAATTCTGCAACTGTAGTTTGTAAGTTAGAATTACTTACTTCATTCATTAAATCTTCTATTGTTTGTCCCTGTAAAAAACCAAAAGATATGATAAAGAAGAGAAGGCTATTTAAAATTTTATTTGACATTTTATCGAATATTATTTACCGACTGGATTCAAGTTACAAATGCAACTTTTCTATTAAACAATAAATTTAGTTCAAAGATAGGGTTTTCAATAATGCATATGTTATCTTTTTATTTACTAAGCATTCATTAAAGTTTATCTTGAGTAAGGACACCAACTAACGGAATTAATCCCTTCATGTGAAATAAAGTTTTAATGGTTATCAAAGTGCTGTAATTAATAGATAAACCTAAGAAACATAGACTATAAAAAATCATCATTTTAGTAAAAATTTTTACATTTATAAAAACTACAAAAACTTAACTAACCATGAAGTCAATACTATTCATCATCACAACTATAGTTTGTATCAATATCAGTCATGCCCAAGTAGAAAAAGAATATTATAGCTCTGGCGAGCTCATGTCTGAAGGTAAAATGGTAGATAGCAAAATGGAAGGTAAATGGCAGTACTATTACAAAAATGGCCAAATTGAAAAAATTGAGCATTACAAAAATGATGAATTAGATGGTGCTTTTGTAAGCTATTATGAAAACGGCATGCTCGAATCTAAAGGCAATTTCAAAGACGGCAAAGAAGATGGTGAATTCATTGCCTACTTTGAAGATGGTAGTTTAATGGCTAAAGCTACACTTAATGTGGGTACACCTGTAGGTGAATTTATTCAATATCATGAGAGTAAAAAATTGTTAAAAAAAGGGACTTACAAAAATGGCGAAAAGGTTGGTGTATGGCTAGAAAATGAATTTTATGACAATGGCAACCTCAAAAAAGAGCTGAAACTCTTAGATGGTAAAATGAATGGTTTGTGCAAAGATTATTATGAAAATGGACAGCTAAGATCCATCGGTATTATGGCTAATGATGAACCAAATGGTGAGTACAAAGCCTATTATTCTGATGGGCAATTGAGAGAAGTTGGTTCTTTTAAAATGGGTGAAAAGCATGGAACTTTTAAAGAATACGATGAAGATGGTGAGTTGGAGAGCATTAAAACCTATGCTAATGATGAAAAAAACGGCTATTGGAAAGACAAAAATTACAGTGGCGATGTGGAAGAAGGGCAATATACCAAAGGAAAACGATCTGGAAATTGGAAATTTTATGAGGACGGAAACTTAGAAGAAGAAGGGACTTATGTAAACGATAAAAGACATGGTATATGGACATTTTACAGCACCAATATCTATTCTAAAAAAACTCGTACAACAGAAAAAGGCAACTACAATAATGGCGAAAAAGATGGCAAGTGGATATATTACAACAGAGATGGTAACCAAAATGAATATATAATTTATGATAATGGTAAGGAAATCAGTAATGTGAAGGATGGTGTTCATTACACATACAACACTGAAGATTCTGGGGTGTTTATAGACGGAGAAAAGCATTACAAAAACAACAAATTAGTCAAAACCATTAAATATATCATTAAAGACAATACAATAATTGATAAGGAAACTTGGGTTAATGGCGTTTTGGTATCAAAAGCTAGTGAACCAAAGGAAACTTTTTACAAATTGTACTTTAAAAATAATTGCAATGAGGAAATCCAGGTAGCTTTAAGGGTAATGAATATAAAAACTAATCAATGGGAGTCTCGAGGTTGGTTTACACTTTCACCAGGTGAAAATGCTTATTTATATGATACCAAAAACGGTATTTATTATTACTACGCAGAAAGTAAAAGCTATACATGGAAAGGGGATTACAACAAGGCAATAAGAGGTGAAACTTTTGGTTTTCGAAAACAGGATATTTCAAAGGATAAGTATGGGAAAAACGTACTTTCTATTACATGCAACAATTAATTTGTTAAGGTCACTTTAAACTCTTAAGCCAACACATTTCATTTATGGTCATCTTTTAATATCCAGAAAGTACTGCAACCATAGTTCCCAAACTAGATTTAATAAAATCGCTCATTAAATCTTCTTTTTATTGTGTTTTGATATTGAAAGTTATCAAGATAAAATCTATGATCAATAAAGATGTTTTCATTAAAAAACATCTTTAAAAAGTATAGTCAAGGATTGTTAATTGTAAAAAATTGATAATCAAATATTTTGAAATTAAAATTTTTATTCTACATTTGTAGAGTTAATTCTAATTTTGTAGAACAATGGAACTCTCTAAAACCGAAGAACAGTTAATGCAATACCTCTGGAAACTGGAAAAAGCATTTATGAAAGATATCTTAGAAGTCTATCCTGAGCCAAAACCAGCAACAACAACTGTTGCCACGTTATTAAAACGCATGATTGGAAAGGGTTTTGTAGATTATAAAACCTACGGAAAGTCGAGAGAATATTACCCACTCGTAAAAAAAGAAGACTACTTCTCTAAGCATGTAAATGGCTTAATAAAAACCTTTTTTAACGATAGTGCGTCTCAGTTTGCATCATTCTTCACCCGAAAAACGGATTTAACCAAAACGGAATTAGAAGAATTAAAAGCTATAATAGACAAGGAAATTAAAAGTAAGTAATCATGGAATTGTATTTATTAAAATTTTCGGTTTGTCTTTTGGTGTTTTGGCTAAGCTATGTGTTACTCTTAGAAAAGCAAAAAATGCATCACTTTAAAAGATTTTATCTATTAGGTTCATTTGCTATTGCTTTAATAATTCCTCAGCTTACCATTGTTCAAAATTTTGAAATTACTAATGCTTTTATTCCAATAGAGGCAGAAGTTATATCTCAGTCCATTGAAACCGCACCGATACTTATATTAGAAACTATTCTTTGGTCTATTTATGTACTTGGTGTAGCTCTATTTATAATTCGTTTTGCAGTTAACCTTTTTAGACTTTACAGACAAATTACAACAAACAACAAACAACGCTACCATGGTTTTATCTATGTTTTACTAAAAAGGTATCACATACCACATTCCTTCTTTAAATACATTTTTGTTAACCAGCAACAATTTGAAAACAACCAAATACCCGAAGAAGTTAGACTACACGAAGAAACACATGCCAAGCAATGGCACAGTTTAGATATTTTGTTGTTAGAACTGTTACAAATTGTCTTTTGGTTTCATCCTTTAGTTTACATTTTAAAACATCATGTAAAACTCAATCACGAGTTTTTAGCAGATGACGCTGTGTTGCAACAAGGTGTTACCACTAAAAGCTATCAAAATATATTATTACAATTTTCATCAAACACTCACAATCATCAATTAGTAAGTGCCATCAATTATTCATCATTCAAAAAACGATTTACAGTTATGAAAACACAAACCTCAAAAACTCGAATTTGGATTAGTACATTACTACTCCTACCAATTACTGCTATTCTTTTTTACAGCTTTGCAGAGAGAGAGTATGTAGAGCAAAAAATTGAAACTAAAGCTTTAGATATTATTGAAAATGAATTAGACCAACAAAAAGCCACTAAAAAGCAAATTTCTGAATATAATGCTTGGGCAAAAAAAATGAATATAGCTATAAAAGAAGCTGAAGCAAATGGTAAGAAATCATATCCAATAATTAAAAAAGAGAGCTATAAAAAATACTATCATATATATACTAATCTAATGTCTGAAGCACAACGTAAAAATGCTGAAGCTTGGCCAAACATTCCTCCGCCACCACCACCAACACCTGAAACTCCAAAAGTTAAAAAAGGTGATGAAAAAATCCCACCTCCTCCACCTCCGCCTCCAGCACCTGAGCCACCAAAAGCAAAAAAGAACACAGAAGACACTCCTCCACCTCCGCCAGAACCAAAAAAGCCTGAGTCCACCTTAGACTTTATAATAAAGATGGCTAAAGCAAACGCTAGTTTCTACTATGAAGGAAAAGCCATCACATCAGATGAAGCCATAGCTCTTCTTAAAAAGAACAACCAACTGAACGTTAATGCCTATCCAAAATCAAAAGAAGGCAAACCAATAGTCTACATTTCAAAAGAACCAATTGAGATTGATAAAAAGAAAAAATCAAAAAACTAGATATGAAAAGCCTCGAAATTCGAGGCTTTTTTATCTTAAAAATGTAACAAAATCAAAGTTTTAGCGTTCTAATAGACACTGAAAGTAGTTCAGTGTTACAAATCATCAATCAATCAAAACAAACAGTTATGTTAAAACAATTCTTTATCCTATGTTCGGGAGCAGATACAGAGATTTTAGAAAACTGCTCTAATGGCGAACAAAATAAATATGCTGGTATAGGTGCAACTGTATTCTTTACGGCTTTAATGGCAACTATTGCAGCGAGCTACGCACTCTACACCGTTTTTGACAATTTATATACATCTATTTTTTTCGGAATAATATGGGGTTTACTCATATTTAATTTAGACCGTTATATAGTTTCTACCATAAAAAAACGCAATAATGTTTTGGATGAAATCTTACAGGCTACACCAAGGATTTTTCTGGCTGTGATTATTGCTGTAGTGATTTCAAAACCTTTAGAACTAAAGATTTTTGAAAAGGAAATCAATCAGGTTTTATTAGAACAAAAAAATGATTTAACACTTGCAAATCAAAACCAAATTGCGCAACAGTTTAATCCTAAGATTGCCGATTTAGAAGGTCAGATTCTAAGCTTACAGAACCAAATAGATACTAAAGAAATTGAAGTCAACGCACTTTACGACACCTATATCACAGAAGCAGAAGGTACATCTGGCACTATGAAACTCGGTAAAGGACCTGTTTATAAAGAAAAACGCGAGAAACACGATGCTGCTTTAGCAGAGTTACAACAACTAAAAACCGACAACAAAGCAAAAATCACATCTTTAGAAAATGAAATTATTGCTTTGCAAGGAGATTATAAAGCCAACGTTACAGAGTCGCAACCTATAATTGATAATTTTGATGGTTTAATGGCAAGAGTTAATGCTTTAGGTAAATTACCATGGTTACCTTCTTTCTTTATTTTCTTGTTGTTCCTCGCTATTGAAACTTCTCCTATTATTGCAAAGCTTTTATCTCCAAAAGGAGAATACGACTATAAAATAGAAGATCAGGAAACTGTTATTAAATCGTGGGTTAGCCAACAAGTTGCAGAACGTCAACTACTTGTTAAAACAGATAATGACATTAATAACAAAGTGTACACAGAAATTGCAGATGAAGAAGAGGTGATGAACTACAAACGTAAAAAAGCAAGAGAGTTGATGCAACATCAAGCTGATGCATTTTTAAAGAAGCAAAAGGGTGTGTTTTAAAAACACTCTAATGTAGATTTATCTGTAAATCATTACTTTTAGGAAAACCTAAATACCTATTTATAATGAAATCCATCTATTTTGTTTTTGCTCTTTTATTGTTGAATTGCAGTAATAACCAAGAACAACAAAAAGTCGACTTAGAAAGAGATAAAGCAGAAATTTTAGATGTACTGAACACTCAAGAAATCGCCTGGAACAATCATGATTTAGAAGGCTTTATGGATGGCTATTGGAAAAGTGATTCTCTCAAATTTTATGGTAGCAGTGGTCTTACCAACGGATGGGAAAACACATTGAACAATTACAAAAAAGGTTATCCAACAAAAGATGAAAGCGGTACTCTAAATTTTGTAATCAATGATATTTCAAAAATCGAAGGCAACAACTACTGGGTAATGGGAGAGTACCACCTTAAAAGAGAAATTGGCAATGCAGATGGTGTTTTTATAATTATCTTTAAAAAGATAAATGGTGAGTGGAAAATTATTGCAGACATGTCTTGCTAAATAAAAAGTGCTCACAAGTTGTTTATCTGTCACCATAAACGCACTAGAGAGCACTTCTGTATATGTATCTTAATCTACTGTTATGCAGCTGCAATTGAACCAGTAGGCACTTGGATAGTTTCAGGTTCTTCAGACTTAAAATGATCATAAAGTTCTTTGCAACCTAAACCTACAATAGATAATTTTTTTGATTTTGTAATGGATTCATTATGTAATCTTGCTAAAGCCATTACACCAGCTCTATCAATACTTTCTACACTTTCAATATCTAATAATATATTATCTAGTCTATCGAAAATATTAGCAAAATGAGCATTGAATGTTTTAAGACTCAGCTTGTTCAGTGTCCCTTTAATCTGAAAACGATTGTTGTAGTTGGTGATTTGTAAATCCATAATAAATAATGTTAAATCATTAATAATAATTTAGGGCTATTAATCTGTAAATCTGGTGCTATTAATTCTCGAGGGATGACTCTAATATCTGACTAAATATTCTCTACTTCCCAGAAATTCGATAAATGGTATTTTTGTCTAGATAATTTGAAATTGGCGGTTTATTTTTTCGATAAACAACACATTTACAAACATATAGATTGTAAGAAAAATAACTACTTAATCTTGAATTTTATATAGTGAGCCTTAAGGTCTACTGGCTTGTGAATTACTTTAGTAGAAACAGGATATTTATGGAGTAATGTTTCAGGACGAATTGGTCGTTTTTCAAAACCACCACCACAGTTTGGGCAGATCTGATGTAAAAGCTCAACACAATCTTTGCAAAAGGTACATTCAAAGGTGCAAATCATAGCCTCTTTAGAATCGTAGGGAAGCGCTTTATTGCAATGCTCGCATGTTGGTCTTATTTGCAACATCTTGGTTTTTGTTTTGAATAAAATAAATAAGGAATTTACCTTTACACTATGAAATATAAATATAAGGTAATTTTAATGGTTATTCTTGCTGGAATAACACTCTTTGGATTAATAACTGGTCGCTACTTGTTTTTGGTATTTATGATACCGTTGAGTTTTGACTTCTTCAACAAAAAAGGCTCGGATTAAATCTTTTTAACGTATTGGGTGATAATTACAATTTGCTGACCATCTACTTTGCCTTCTATATATTCGGCATTTTCATGATCTAACCTAATATTTCTAACAGCAGTTCCTTGTTTGGCTACCATGCTAGAGCCTTTAACTTTAAGATCTTTGATAAGCACAACTGAATCGCCATGCTCTAAAACCACACCATTAACATCGCGATGTATAATTTTATTTTCATCATCTTCACCATCACCTGATGCTTTTGCCACTTCTAACAATTCATCTTCAATGTAAAACATATTGAGTAAATCTTGTGTCCAATCTGCATCAATTCTGTGAAGCATTCTCCAAGCCATTACTTTTACAGCATCATGCTCACTCCACATACTATCGTTAAGACATCTCCAATGGTTAGCATCAATTTTGTCTGCATCGTTCATCTGTTCTATACATGTTTCCGATGCATACAACGCTAAATCTTTAGCATCTGGAACAATATAAACTGCTAGTTTTTCTGTAGCTCCACTAAGTTCACACTGATTTCCACTTCGCTTTTGAAGTTCTCTTTCTAAACTCATCAAAATTTAATTTTAAAGATGAGCAAATATAAAATTATAAGGCTACTAAATAGCTAATTTTTTACTTTGAGATTGCTGAGATTTTATATACACTTCTAACAACTTTGCATTTTTACCATTAAATAACGCTGTTTTCATTGTTGCTGGTAACAAAACGGTTTCTCCCATTTTTAAAGTTTCTGTATGTCCATCTACCGCTATCTTTGTTTCGCCTTCTACACACATGTAAATAACAAAAGAGTCTAAATTCTCATAGTTTATTTGTCTTAATCCTTTTATCTCAAAAATATTGGTGGTAAAGAAATCGCAAGACACCAAGTTGCTGTTTTCATTAGCTTTTAAATCATAATTACACTTACCTGTAGATTCAAAAGATTTTGTTGCTTCTATAGCTTGTTTAGTATGCAAATCACGTTTATTACCTGAATCGTCAATTCTATCCCAATCGTAAACCCTATAAGTAATATCGCTGGTTTGCTGTATCTCAGCAGCCAAAACACCTGCACCAATGGCATGGATCTTTCCTGCTGGAATAAAATAACTATCGCCTTGCTTTACTTTTTCTCTATTAAAGACATCTTCAACATTACTTGCGTTAATTTGTCCTAATATATTTTTATCTACACTTTCATCTTTTAATCCAAGAACAATATCTGCATTGTCATCACTATCCATGATATACCACATTTCTGTTTTACCGAAAGAATTGTGTTGTGCTTGGGCCATTTCATCGTCTGGATGTACTTGTACTGAAAGATCTGTTTTTGCGTCTAAAAACTTAATTAACAATGGAAACTCATTACCAAAGCGCTCATAATTCGCCAAACCTAAAAAATCTGATTTATATGTGCTTAAGAGGTCATTTAAAGTTTGCTCTTTATAATCACCATTTGCAACTTCAGAGATATTACCTTCAACACCAGAAATTTCCCAACTCTCACCTACATTTTCTAGATTTGTTTCTTTATTTAAAATTTCTGAGAGTTTATTTCCTCCCCAAATTTTTTCTTTTAAGATTGGTCTAAATTTTATTGGATATGCTTTCATTTTAAATACTTGGTTTTAAAGACTTATATTTTTTATTGATTTCCTTAATTGAATCTACAATGGAAAAAACTCCTTTTATAAAGTTTTGCTTTGTATTGTTTTTGTCTATTAGTGTTTTTAAATCAGTTATGTAATTATCATTTTGGGCAATTTGCTCTAAAATACTTTCAAGATCCTCACCTCTATTTTGAACCGAATCTAAATTTATAAAACCTACATATTTTAGATTGTAATTGCTTGACAAATAACGTGCACCTGCTCTTTTAGCCATAGATTCTGAAACCATTTTTTTTATCTCGACTATTTCTACCTTATCTACACATTCTTCTTTAATCTCATGCAGTAATTGCAAGGTATTGTCGCTACTATAATTATCGACTAAACAAAACTTTTCGATTTCAGTAGACTGCATATGCTTTGCCATATTTTCTACCTTAATTAAAGATTCGTTATTTCTGAATATAATTATGATTCCTGTCTTCATTTACGTTTTATTATACTACTTCCAAAGCATTAGAAGTACTAATTATTTTATTTGATTTTTTAGCTCTGTAAACCCAAGCAATCTGTGCCAATTGCATTACAATCTTTACTGAGTCTTTCATAGATAATTTAGAACCATCTGCGTGTATCCAACGCTTTAATGGCTGTTCACAAAGCATTGCCTTTGCTTTCTTAAGACCAAAATGGATAGACATTCTTTTGAAGATTTCTACATCAAAAATCCACTGTGTTACAAATTTTTTACCAAAAGCGATATTAATAACATCTTTATGAAAGATTTTAGCACCACATTGTGTGTCTTTAAAATCCATTTTTAAAATCTTTCTTATGATAAAATTTATCGTTAAACTAATGATTTTACGTGCAGATTCTTTTGTGATATTTGCTCCCATTCTAGAAATACGAGAACCACTTACTATTTTAAAATCTGAATTTTCTATAGTCTTTACCAAATCATCAAAATCTCTTAAATCGGTAGATAAATCTGCATCTAAGAACCCTATATAATCAAGATCTTCTTTTTGCGCCATGTGCAACATTCCTAATCTTACAGCTTCTGCTTTTCCACCATTTTTTTCACAATCATAAACTGTAATAAAGTCTTCTCTACCTTTTTGAAGATTATGTAAAACCTCTAAGGTTCTGTCTTTACTACCATCGTTAACAAAGCATAAATGATAGCCTGTATGTTGATCTATATACTTTAAAAACTCTTCACTTAGTAATCGCTCTTCTTCATTATAACATGGAATTACAACACCAACACAACGTTGCTGAATCATTACATTCTCAGAAGAATTAGCTACTGCTGTTTGTGGCACTCCGATTAATCGCTTTACACGTGCACAAATCTCGTTTAAGCTTAAAGGTTTTTTCATATAATCTGTTACGCCTAACTCAAATGCCTCAGTTATAATTGCATCTTGAGTATTACCTGATAAAATCATAATTGGTGTTTCAGGTTTTTTTGACGTTCTAATATGTTTTACCACATCAAATCCAGAGATTTTTGGCATGTTAAAATCTACAATTACCAAATCTGGTTGAAATTCATCATAAATAACTAATGCTTTGTCTGCACTGGTTTCTATTTTAACATCATATCCTAACTCCTTCAATCTTTTTTCTAAAGGAAGTAATACTAATTGTTGATCGTCGATGGCTAAAACTTTCATAATTTGTGTTTTTATGTATTAATTACGGTTCAAAAGTACTGGATAAGACATCCTGAAAATTTTAATTTAGATTAATCAGACCTTTAGTGTAGACGAATGGTAGATTGCTTAAGATGAATAAAATTAGAACCACCTATGAAATTATATATCTTTACCAAAATGATTTAAGCATCAGTATTATAGATGAAAGAAAGCTCAAATAAATATTTGATTGCTGCCCTTTTAATGGGCTTAGTGTTTCACGGTACGTCTATCTTTTTTACTTTAGAAACGACCTATGATGCACTAATACATCTATTTTTTGCAGATCATTATGCCACGAGCTGGTTTGAACCATGGAACTATAAATGGTACACTGGATTTACGGTAATGAGCTATCCACCTTTGGTTCATCAATCTATTGCTGCATTATCTTTTATTGGTGGCTTAAAGTTTGGAATGTTTACTGTTGCTTTCATAGGCATTATTCTTTTTATCACAGGTGTCTATAGGTTTTCATATTTAATAACAGCAAGCAAGAAAGCTGCTGGTTATGCAGCTGTTTTAGCTGTTTTTTCATCATCTTTTGTCGAAACACTCCATATTTTTGGTCAATTACCTAGTATTATTGGTATTTCGGTCTTAATGCATGCTTTGCCAGAAATCTACCTATGGCTTAAAACAGGAAAAATTCGCTATCTAGCAACCTCACTATCTTTAATATCTGTTACAGTTACATCGCATCATGTAACTCCTATATTTGGAATGGTATTTTTTATTTTCCCATTAATAGGAATGGTAATAATGGATCATGCCAGAGAAGGTATAGAGTCTTACAAACAGGTTACTATCAAGCTTTTTATCAATAGCTTTTTTAAACTCTTTAAACGCATTGTAAGCTTTGGAATGTTATCCTTGGTAATCATTGTAGGTTGTATTTTACCGTATTGGATTAATTCTAAAAACAACCCAATAACTCAGGTTCCGATTCCGCATGGCTCTAGAGATAATTTTCTGGAAATAACATCTTCCGGACTCGTTTTTTTCCTTATTCCTTGGGGAGTTTTACTCATCTTATTGCCTTATATTTTTTATCGATATTACAGTAAACGTTATCTGTTTTTTGGTTTATCTATAACTATACTCACCATTTTGGGTACTGGTGGCACAACACCTATTCCTAGAATTGCTCTTGGCGAAACAGCTTTTAACATCTTAACACTAGACCGTTTTACGCTATGGGCTTCCATTATGTCTTTGCCGCTTTTTGGCGAATTTGTATACAGATTAGTTGAAGGCGATTTAAAAACACTTATACAAGAACGACTTGGAGATGTGTACCACAGAGTTGCTGGCGGACTCTTTGCTGGTTTATTCTTGTTTATGACCATTTTTACACTAAGCTTAGGCTACTTTAAACCTTCTCAACCTCAAAAAATTAAAATGTTACCAATTGTAAATTTTTTGAGTCAGGATCATCACGACCAATGGCGTTATATGACCCTTGGTTTTGGCGACCAAATGGCTTGGTTATCTGCACAAACAAAAGCCTTATCTGTAGATGGCAATTACCACTCAGCAAGACGTTTGCCAGAACTTACAACAAGACCTATTGAGCGTTTAGAAAATTCAAAATTCAAAGGTGTAGAAGGTATTGGTTCATTACAGCAGTTTTTAACCACACCAGAGAAATATAACCTCAAATACATTTTCTCTAACGATAAATTTTACGACCCAATCCTATATTTCTGTGGCTGGCAACGTTTAAGGCAACTTGAAAATGGTATTATGGTTTGGGAAAAACTCAACGTGGCTCCGTTATCATCTATTCTACCTAAAGACGATGTAGCCACCTGGTTAAAAATTCTTTGGGGCACCATGCCTTTTCTTACTGTTTTAGTCGCTTTTGTGCTAAACGTTCAGTTTTTATTGGTACATGCTTTAAAAACAAAATATTCACCACCACCTGTGTATCTTAATTTTCAGAATAATTACACCAAATTCTCAAGATTAATTTTAAAACTGACGCATGTATGGTCTGTGATACTAGCCATTATTGTATTTTATGGCATATACTTGTTTTACATTAAAAACGTATCGCATCACTCGGCTAAAAATGCAGTTATTGCCTATTACGATGCTATCGATTTTAAACGCTTTAAGGAAGCGCACAGCCTTATAAACCCAAAGAGCAATATGGCATTAGACCAGTACATGTTAGAGGTTTCTGTTACTGACGGTTTATTGAGCTCTTACGCTAAGCTCGATGCTATTACTACAGAAACCATAAGCGAAAATGATAGTTTAGCAAGCATAAAAGTGAACACCGAATGGATTACACCTCTTGAAAAAATTAAAAAAACCGATTATAAGTATCTCGAAAAAGTAAAAGGTAAATGGTATTTACAGCCAGAAGACATTGATCTAGATTTACCACCAGACCAATTGTATTCCATGAATACGACTGACTATTTTAACCAAGGTAGACGACGTATTACCACAGAAGAAACCCATCACGAAGACATTTTAAAACAGCCTGTTTTAGAAATTTTAGATGCTAAATTGGTAAAGTTTGAAAATCATTATGCTTTAATTGGCGAAGTACAAAACATAGACAATGTACCAGCAGACGTGGTACTTAAAGGCACCTTATACAACGATGATAATAAGTTTTTGGCAACCTACAATGCCAAATACCACGTAAAGCATAAGTTAATGCCTAAAGAAGTAAGTTCGTTTAGAATAAATTTTGAAGGTATTGCCTGGTCTAAAACACAAGATTCTATCCCAAAAACCTTTAATCCTGATGAATTTACACCAATAGAGTTTGAAGAACAACCAACCAAATTTAATCTTCAGGCAGCAGGTAATGTATCGAGTTCAGATTTATATAAGCGCACGTCAATTGCAATTCAAACTATTTCGGACTCAGAAATCTCAGGAACTTTATTTAATGGAGGTACAGAAGAAGTTACCATTCCGCAGTTATTGATATCTTATTACGACGAAAACAAAACATTGGTTTGGGTAGATCATATCTTTATAAAGGACGGCATACGACAGCAACGTCAGCGTCCATTTGAATATGCTCTTTTGAAAAATGAAACGTCAAAATTGATTAATGACGATATGGAAAACTGTTATGTTAACGGTTTACCAAACGAAGATATTTCAGATAAAATTGTGCCTAACCGAATCCTTAAGCACGATGATAATGAGTTACAACATATTAATCATCCGCTTTATAAATTTGTAAAACTAGAAGTTAACACCTATATAGGAAACCCAAATTAATGCAGTTTAAGTATTTCTATATCGCCCTTTTTGTTTTGTTTTTTATCACCAACAACAAACAAAACTCAAGTGACTCTAAACAAGATATCGAGTTACTTTCAACACAAACTTATTATGTTGCTGGCGAGGAAATTTCATTGCAATTTAAGGGAAATCCTAATGCTTCCGCTTATTTGTTATGTTCTAATAGTTACGGAACCATTGTAGTTTCACCTAGCATAGAAAATTCAATAACTAGTTTTCAATTACCGCAAAGTTTTGCCAATAAATCAGGCACTATAAACTGGCAACTGATTAGTGATTCTGTTCTTAAAACAGGTACACTATATGTTAATCCACAACCAAAAGTAAAAGCTATTGAAACCTATATTGGTCCTCCAAGTATTGAAGCTGGTGCTACAGACTATACAATGCTTGTTACCATACCAACAGACCACTTAGACAATCCTTTGGCAGACAGCACTGAGGTTACTGTAAAACACCAATTTTTAGACCGTAATTTTAAAGACGAAATCACCATGAAAAATGGTATTGCTTACAAAAACATTTATTCCGAAAAAGAGTATGGTCGCATCCTTATAAGTACAGAATGTTTAGACCTTAATTCAAAAGAATACGATGTCAATGTAGTGCCTGCTATTCCAACAAATTTTGAAATTGATTTCAGCAGAATTCACGATTATGCAGATGGCAACCAGATTACTACATTTTCAACTACAGAATTAAAAGACCGTTACGGCAATACCGTTAGCGATGGTACGTTTGTAAATTTCTATTTAACCAACTCTAAAGGGTATAAATCATCAACATCTGGACTGACGATTAACGGAATTGCCAAGGCAAAATTTCTGCATCCAGACCACGAAGAACGTTATGATGTAAAAGCCTATGTTGAAGGCATGGCAGAAAGCAATACTATTGCCATTTTTTATAAAAAAGCTATTGGTGATTTTGAAATTCATTTTTCTGAAGATAAGCGCACCATAACTGTAGGACCAATTGAAAGTTTTATGAATCAACGTGTACCAGATGGTCTCAACGTGAGTTTAAAAATCTTTAAAAATGATGTTTTAGACCATAAAATGATTAAAGAAACACGTGAAGGTTTTGCAACATTTAAACTAAACAAAGACCGTTTCCCAAAAGGACAATACAATTTTGAATTTTATGCTGCTGGAACAACAAAATCCTTTAGTACCATTACCTATGAGTAATATCAATAAAAATATAATACGCACAGCGTTAATGATATCTTATATCATTCTCATTGGTTTGGTGGTTTATGGTATTTCGTCTATTTACAGTTACCTTAATACTGGTGCAGACCGAAGCAAAATGCTTCATACCGAAGTAAAAAAAGTAGAGCAATATCTGCCCCAAATGCAATGGCAATCTTTAACTAATGAAGGCAGACCAATGGACCAGCAAACCTTAAAAGCCATTGAAACAGATTATTTAGATGCTTGGTATGTAAAACAAGTTGCATACAAAACTAACACCACTGAAGGCATAACTGATTATTATACCGAAAGCTCCAGAGAGAATCTTTATAATATCATTCAGCTTAATACTGAAAGTAATACTACAATAGATGCCACCACCTTATCTCACAATCCTAAACTCGATTTTTTTAGTGAAGATGGTCAACTCGCTGTGTTAACAGATTATGATGTAGTGGAATACAAACGCATTTTTAAAGACAACAATCTTATTTCTGAAGTTACTGAAACCTCCGATTACCGTGTTACTTTTTTACTAGAAGATGGGTTTTGGCGAATACGACATATGGTGAAATTAGAAAGTCGTCCGTTTGGAAATGAAACCGTTCAGGATACTTTAACACTAGACATAAAAGGCATTAACTACTATCCACAAGCAACTGCTTGGGATATGTATGGCGACAATTTTGATGCTAACACTATTGCTAAAGATTTTACAATTATAAAGGATGCCAACCTCAATAGTATACGTGTTTTTATTCCTTACGAAAGTTTTGGCAAAGCCAACGTAGATGCGACAAAACTAGACCAAGTAAAACAACTTTTAGACTTAGCAAAGACAAAAGATCTTAAAGTACTCATAACCTTGTTCGATTTTTATGGAGACTATTCGGTTTTAGATTGGACCTTAACCCAACAGCATGCAAAAAAAGTAGTTACTGCCTTAAAAGATCATGATGCTTTATTAGGTTGGGACATTAAAAACGAACCCAATTTAGATTTTGAATCGAGAGGTGAATCTTTAGTTACTGCCTGGCTCGATAAAATGATAGATTTAGTAAAATCTGTAGATGGCAATCATCCTGTTACCATAGGTTGGTCTAATGTAGAAAGTGGAGAAATCCTTAAAAATAAGCTAGATTTCATCTCTTTTCACTACTATGAAAACCTTGAGGATTTATCAGAAGCCTACACCAATTTAAAATCTAAAATTAAAGATAAGCCTATTGTTATTACAGAGTATGGCATATCTTCTTACAGTGGATTTTGGAAACCTTTTGGTTCATCTGAAGAGGACCAAGCAGACTATCACAAAACCATTCAAACCACTTTTGCAGAACAAGACATTCCGTTTATGTCTTGGACCTTATACGACTTTTCTAAAATACCAAAGGAAGTCGTAGGTAGACTTCCATGGCGCAAAAATGTTCAAAAACATTTTGGTTTTATCGATAAAAATGGGGCAAAAAAGGCATCGTATAAATATATCTCTTCTAAACAATAGATGTAGGTGATTTTGTATTAGAAGATTTAGCTTGTTCTTGTCTTTTATCAACATGGCTAGATGTTAATTTTGTACTTACTTTTTCTGTTTTATTGTATTTTTTATCAATGATAGTTTTAAAAGTCTCTACGTACATATCTGCAATTCTGGACATTGGATACGCTGTTGCAGCTTCATAATTAGCTTTAGCTAACTCAATTCTGTAAGCTTCATTTGTAACAATTGCTTTAATGCCTTGCGCTAAACTTTCAACACTTCCTGGCTCAAAAAACTCACCTCTATAACCTTCGTCTTGTACTAATAATGCTAAGTCACCAAGGTTAGGCATTACAACTGCTTTACCGTAGCTACCTGCTTGGTGCAATACGCCAGAGCTGCCTGTTGTAGAAGTATAAGGAAACACAACCACTGCACTTTCTTGAAATAACGTTGGTACTTCAGACTCTTCAACATAACCTGTAAATCTTAATTGTGGCACATGCTTATATTGCTCTTGCACTTTGGCGAGATATCCAGGCACATTTGGGTTGTCTGTTCCTGCAATTACAATTTCTAGATCTAAATCGGTTTCCTTTCTAACCATTTCTACCGCTTCAATCATATCTTCCACTTTCTTGTAGGTTCCAAATTTTCCGAAAGTCATTATCTGAAATGGTTCTTTTGTGCAACCGAAGTTTGGTTCTTCTGGAATTTCGAAGGTACCATGCGGAATTAACTTTACATTATCAGCAAAATACTTTAGCTGAAGAATATCAACATACTTTTGCATTGTAACAGCAACCGTATCTGCTTTTAAAATCAATCTGGTTAATGAAGTACCTATAAATCCATAGACTTTTTTCATTATGATATTTGACGTAAAACCTGCTGATCCTAAATCCACTTCTTCCATGATATTATGAAGTAACACTACATTTGGGATTTTCTTTAATCTGCAAACCAATGGCAACATTAAACCTAAAGCCGCTGCCACTTTCTTATCGCCAAACTTCATAAATTGTAAATTGAATAATACTGAGTCTGGCTTTGTTTGGTTAATTGCTTTTGTTACTGAAAAAATTGTCTTGTAACTGTTAAACGACCAACATTCTTTTACCGTAATCTTGCATCCTGCTTCTTCAAACTGTAAATCTTTACTACCTTTTGTTTTATCAGTTAATAGGATTAATTCTGTAACATCTTGATGCTTTCTAAATTGCTTTACCAAATGATATGCGTACTCATTTAAAGTGACTTTACTTGGTGGATATGCTGTTACGATTGCTAATTTCATTTCTATGGATTTTTAATTATTCTCTTTTTGATTACAGTACAAATTTGAGAGTTTATGAGGACTAATTCGGTTGATTTTAGATAGTTAACGATTTACTGTAGACGAATGGTAAATTAGTTTAGATTAAGCCTTTTTTGTCTTACGACTTCGAGTCTAAAGAACACTAACTGAATGATTAACAGCAATGCCATTGCAACAATTTGCATATGCACAACCTGATCTAAACTATCATGGTAAAACACAACCAGCACAACTTGTAACATTCCAAATACTCCCGAAATAATAACAGGCACATATTTATCTAAAGACAAGTAGTAGTAAGCAAAGATGTTAGATAAGGCAAACATGGATGTGGCTATAGCATATTGCCATAGTAATGGTGCCATATCAATATAAGCTTCACCAAAAAGTATGTTTATAATTAACTCTGGGAAAAGTATACAGCCAAATACAATGATTACTGAAATGAGAGCAATATAGCCTACATACTTAAACAATACTGATGCCGTTTCTTTGCCTTCTTTTTTTAGTTCTACGACAGCTGGTAATAATAACATTACAAACATCCAAGCAATAAAATATACGATGCGACCAATTAAAGCTAAGGAAGCATACAAACCAGCTTCGTAAGATTCAAAATAGTGTTTCACTAATAGGATGTCACTATTATTAATGATGATTTGTGTTAACTCGTAAAAGGCAGTTAGCAAAAAGAAGCGTTTTATTTGCTTACCATGTTCTGCATCTAATTTTAAAGTCTTACTAAAACTAATCTGACTTGTTTTAAATGGAAACAATCCAAATGCAAAGGATATTAAAATACCTAACGCAATAACCCAAGATGCTTTAATATCGAAGATTAAAATTATAGCTAATGTAATGAGCAATCGGCTTAACATTTCACCTTGATAAGTAATAGATAAAGCTTTAAACGCTTTTTTGCCTTGGTAGGTTCCTCTGTTAACACTCATTAAAAAGTAAAGCGGCACACCACAACCAAAAATGACAAACATATTTGATGATGATGTATTAAAAACCGTTTGTAGTTGTGGTGCAAAAACCACAATTAAAAGGCCAAAAACCACACCTACAATAAAGGATTGCTTGTAGACTTTAGCAACAAAACTTTTAAAAGTATCTCCTTCAAACAACACCGAAAATTTAGCTGTGACCAATTGAAACGTCATTGCTACAAAGGATAATACTAATAAAAATGTGATGAGTACTGCAGCATCTGCAAACTGAGCAGGTCCTAATACACGACCTAAAATAAGATTGTACAAATAGTTACCTCCATTAACCGCCAAAACACTAATCATAAAGAGTTGTTCTGGTGTAATTTTTTTAGACTTTAGGATAGCTAAGGCTTGCATAGTTTTATTTTTTAAGGTTGAAATTAAGCTGCTGTTTTAATTGCTCTCAGTTCTTCAAAAAGGTCTCTATTGATATTTCCAATAACCATAAAACCTCTATTCTGACTTAAGGCCTGCTTGTACAATGCCTTAATAGCTCTAATGCCATTAGCATCAATTTCTATTACATTTTCTATATGAATAGTTAATTCTCCATTTGCATTTAAAATAGCTTCACAATGGTTTTGAAAATGCTTTGCTGTTGATGCATTAATAGATCCACCTATTATAAAAACTCCGTGCTTTTCTGTGATTGTAAGTGCCATAATTTTGTTATTTTTTAATTGTTTTTCATTCAAATCTGACACAAATATCCTCCGTATTTCCATGTACGAGCGTTCTATTTCGACGGATGGCAATTTACTGTAGATGAATGAAGCACTACCTTACCGTAACTTGCAAATAGTTAAAATGTAACAGACATGAAGACTTTAAAATCATTATTTACTATTAGTTTTTTAGCATTTACTTTGAGCTTCTCTGCTCAGAATATGCAAGTAGGTTTTAAGTATTTAGAAACCGGACAATATGCTAAGGCCGAACAATTCTTTAATGACATATTAAAGGATTACCCAAATAATAAAACAGCACGTTTGTGTTATGGTCGTGCTATTGGACTAAACGGAAAAGCCGAAGCTGCTAATGCTTTATTTTCAGATTTACTAGAAGATTATCCTAATGATTTTGAAGTAAAACTGAATTACGGAGAATCTCTACTCTGGAACAGCAGTTTTAAAGACGCGAAGGCTTACTACAAAGGTTTGGTTACAGAAGACCCTAAGAGCTTTGCCGCACTATTAGGTTTTGCCAATACGCTTTCTAACTTAAAAGAATACGAAGATGCTCTAACCTATGTCAATAAAGCTTTAGAAGTATCTCCTGGAAATCCAAACGCTCTAACTTCTAAAAAATATATCTACTTAGGTTATGCTTACCAAAATCAGCAAGCACAGAACTATGAAAAAGCTGAAGAACTCCTAATTAAAAATCTAGAGCTGTTTAATGACGATAAAGACACATTGCTCAACCTTGGTAATTTATACTTAATATGGGAAAAGTACGATGAAGCGCAAAACATATACAATCGCTTAGCAAAACAACCAGAACATAAGAGTATTGCCTTAAATGGCTTGGCATTAGTCTCTCATCTAAAAGGTAAAGAAAAACAAGCCTTAGCTTTAAGTACTGAAGCCTACAATAGCATTACCGACTCTACAAATGCAACAATAAAACAGCAAACAACAGAGCGCTATGCACAAGCTTTAATCTGGAACAAAAAATTTAAAGCAGCTTCAGAATTAATAGATCAACTTATTGTTGAATATCCTAACGAAAATTGGGTTTTAGCTTTGCGTGCCACTTTGAATATTTATAAAAGTAACTTTAAAAAGAGTCTTGAAGATTACAACAAAATCCTTGTAAACGACAGTACATCTTTTGATGGTAACTTAGGAAAAGCTAACGTCTTAAAAGCATTGGGAAGAAGCGATGACGCTTACACCTCAGCAGAAAACACTTTAAAGTATTACGACAAACAGAAAGATGCTACTAATTTTATTAATCAATTAGATCTTAGTTTTAGTCCAACAGTAGAAACCAAAGCATCACACACGTTTGATAATGGAGACAACAAAGCTTATACCTTTTCTGCAGATGTTACCTACCCTTTATCAACCAAACTTCAATTATTAGGAAATTACAGTTACCGTACAACCAACAATAGTGTTACAGATGTTTCAGCAAGTGCAAATAACTTATCCTTTGGATTATCATATCAGTTAATCCCAAATTTAACTTTGAAAGGTATTGCTGGACTTAATTCTGCCGAAGCCGAAAACAATGATTACAACCAGCTATTAGCGGACGTATCATTAAACATTAAAACGTTAAAACTACAAACTTTAGAACTAGGTTATAAGCGTCAGGTAGAAAGTTTTAATGCAGACCTTTTAGACCGAGAGTTGGTGCAAAACAACTACTATGCTAACTACAATCTTAGTACAAATTTTAACTTAGGTTGGTACACGCAGTTAATCCATACCTCACAAAATGATGGTAACACCAGAAACCTATTGTTTACTTCATTATACTATAACATTTTACCAAAGCCTAGATTAAAAGCAGGTGTAAACTATCAGCATATTACCTTTAAAGACCAAGTACCAACAATTTACTTTAGCCCAGAACAATTTAATGCCTATGAGGTTTTTGTCAACCTTATTAAAGATGAAGCTGTTGCCAAACCAAAAGAATGGTTTTATAATCTTACTGGTGCTTTTGGTTACCAGTTTATAGAGGACGACCCAAAGCAAACAGCATATAGAATACAAGGTGCTTTTGGCTACAAATTTTCTGAGCGCAGCTTACTTAATGTTTATGGCACGCACAGTAACATTGCTTCTGCCACTGCTGCTGGTTTTACCTTTACTGAGGTTGGGTTACGTTTTAAGTGGGTGTTTTTGAAGAATAAGAGAATCGAAAAGTAATCTTACAGAACATTTTAGAGAATATTTATTTCATTCAAATAACTTTTCTTCAAGATTACCTTTTTTATAAGCTTTATAATACTTTTTTGTTTTTGAAGTCATTAGTACATTATTCTTCTCATTACCAATAAACTCTAATAAGATTTTTGCAGCTTCTAATTGTACTTCTTTTACATCTTCTCTTTCATTATACTTTTCGCCTTTTTGAGGGATACATTCTAAAATGCGGTTGTGGTTAATCTTTTGATCTAAACCGTAATTTATCATGGCTACAACATAAAGAAACTGTTGTTTATCTTTATTGGTTAAGGCATCATAAAATTTACCAAATATTGGGATTCCCATTCCTGTATCTTTATTCATCCAAAATGACACAATTTGCGCAGCCGAACTAAATTCCTTTCCTTTTGGGTATACTGGATTTGAAAAAATATATTGAGTTGCATCAAAAAGCAAATTTTCATAATCTTCGTACTTAGGATTTTTATCTGCTTTCATTTTTTCTAATGACACTGAAAAAAGTTCATTTGATGACGAAGGAAATGTAAGTGATGTCCAAAGTCTAGATTTGACAACATTATCTTCAAACTTTCCAGGTTTAAAGTCTATAGTATTAAGCGCTTCTTTTACAAGTTTATTAATCTCTTCTGAATTGGGTGATGAACTCACAGTGACATCTGTGACCTCTGAGGCCTCAGTAACCGTTAAATAAACATAAACGTTACCTTTAAAATTAATTTCTGAAGAGATTTTAGGATAAATAAAGTTTCTAAAAGTTTCTTCAGAACAAGCTATTTGCTCTTTTTCTGAAAGATTGGAATCACAATTATTTTCAAATGGTAATTCTGATAAAACAGCGTAGTGATAAATTCCTTCCTTTTCTTGCTTAAACGGTTTTACTTTATAACCTCTTTCTACAGAATCATCGGCATCTATAAAATGACCTTTGGGTATTTGACCCAAAGCAAAAATCGGAACTAAAAGTATTAATATTAATATGTTTAATTTATGTTTTTTCATATTGTTAAATTAGTTAAATACTGTTATAAACCAAGTGTAAAGACTAAAGATACTGTTTTTAGATTAAGCTCAGTTGCTAGGTAAATTGAAGATTTTAGTGAAGTAAATCAAACGGAATTTTCAGATAACAGAATACTTAGCTATTACAGCCACAAATTACAGTATTTAGTTTTTTATTTACTTTTTTCTAATTGTTTATGTGAACCATCACAATTCGGCTTTCGTTTTGAAAGTCCACAAACACAATCATTAAATCCAAAACCGTTCATTATTCTTTCAATATTATTTTCAATTCGTGATGTCCTTGTCTTAGATTGTTTTGGTTTAGTAAAATATAAAAGATAACGTCTTTGACGTCCAGGAGTCAATTTCATAAAAGCCTTATGAAAGTCATTATTCACTAAAAATATTTGTTCCAACTCTTCTGGAAATTTAAGTTCAGATGGTTTCTTCTTTTCAACCTTCTTACCTGATTTTTCAATTCTGATTGCTTCTTGGATGTATGCCTTAATAATCGATTCTAGTTCGTAAATCTCTGGTAAGTCGGTAAATCGCATTTGTCTTGCTGATTGTACATTTTTAGTTTGTTGTACTAAAAGATTGTTAGAGTCATTGAGGAAAACTCCTTTATGGAACAAAATCGCACAATACTCCTTGAATTCGTGTATTAAAACAATGTTTTTTCCATTATCTGTATAACAAGGATGCATCCATTTAAACTCCTCCTTTAATCCGCATTCCAATATAATTTCACGAAGCTTGGACAATTCCACCTTCCATTTTTTAAGTCCATTCAAATATTTATTTACTTCTTCACTCATTGGGTATTACGATTTAAGACATCAAGTTGATTTTTATACTTTTCAACAAATTCTTTAGCTTCTCTCATATTTTGAGGATATTGCGCATAACCTTGTAAACAAATAACTCCATCTACTGAATAGATTTTATCATAAACATGATGATAATTCATTCCATTTTCCACTAGGTATTTCGCCACTTTCCACTTTTCAGTTTCTCTTTGCTTAGGTGGTCGGAATCGATGTGAAACGTGTTGCATTAATTCACCACAATCCGGACACTTTTGGTCAGGCATTTGAGTAAAATTAGCTCCTTGATTAAAAGATTTTCGGCAATTAAAACACACTTTTTTATAGCCCATGGAATAGATTAAAGATTAAACACCCAATATCAATTATTAAATTCTAATTAAATATAATCATTAAACTAAAAACAAAAAGGCAAAAACTTTCGCTTTTGCCTTTTACCATGTAGGTTAAGTTATGTAATCAAAAAAGGGCTAATTAATAATCAGTTTTAAGGGATTAATATTGTACTGATTACTAATAATTTTACAGAAGTATAAGCCTGTGCTTAAATCGTTTCTGTTAAAGGTAATGCTGTTGCGTCCTGCTATTGCATTGTATGTTGTGTTATAAACTTGCTTACCTAATTGGTCGTACACTACAAACTGTACGGTTTCGGTTTGCGTTAAACTAAAGGTTAGGGTTGTTTTTGTTGTCATTGGGTTTGGATATGCACTTAGCACATTCTCATCTGCATTAAACTCTTCTACAGATAAGCTTGTCTCTTGTGACAACCTTAGATTGCTTAAGTTCATCATTTTAGAACTTGTTGTACCATCTTCAGATACCATTGTAAACACTATAGTTACTACATCGTCTAATACTGGTGTGTCTGCAGTATTATTCATGAAATCTGCAATTGGCAACACATATTCTTGCTCTGCATTGGTTAAAGCAATTGTAGTTTTGTATTGCTCTTCCCAGTTGTTAATACTTTGTTTAACAAAAGTAATTTCTAAATTTCCTGTGCCAGATGCGCTTAACTTTAAACTGCTGTAATCTGATAAATCAACTGCCTTAAAACGTGGTGTTAATGCTCTGTAAGTAGCTACATATGTATTTGTTGTTGCTCTTAATTGTACATTGCGTTCTATTGGGAATTCATCTGCAGTAAAATTGTAATCGTTTTCTGTTACATTATATAACCCAACAGTTGTTCCTTCTTGTGAATCATCGATTCCCCAAGGACCATCTGACATAAACAAGTCATCTGGTGTAGCAATACCATCACCAATCCTAAACCCAATATCAAATAAACGTCCAGTCTCAACCGTTAGATTAGTGATGTATTGCTCACCCAAGGTTAGGGTATTACTCATATTTTGAAATTCGCTGGTTTCTGTAGTTCTATAACCTGCATCTAAGTTTACAGTTTCTGTAGCATTGACATTAATAATCTGTAGGTCTAAAGCTCCGTTTCTATATTGTCCTTTTCTAACAAATACTGTTGGTGGAGTTGAAATGTTGTACTCCGAAATTTCCTTTTCAATATTTAATAAGTTTAAAACCTCTTCTCCTAAAAGATATAAATCATCTACTGTATTTGCCCAAATCTGGAAATTGTAAAAAGTGACATCGCTTTCGTACTGATCTAAATTCCAGTGGCTTTCTACAGCAAAATTTAAATCGTCATTTACAACCTTTGCCGAAAGGCTTAAAACAAACTCATACGTTCCATCTATATTCTTAATAATAGATTTAATAAAAGGTTGCTCATTGATAGTTATTGTGTTTACCGAAATTAACTCTGCACCTAATAGACGATCACAAATGTATTTTGTGTGTTCGTAAACTCCGTTTTCGGTTTTTAGAGCTAAAACTGTAGCAATTGGTGTATCGTTATTCATATAATCTACAGCATAAATTTCGCTTGCGTTTGTAATATTTACCAGGTCTGAAGGTGTAGATTCTATAGCTTCTGTTTCGCCAATAACTTCTAAAGGCACAAAATCTTGTAACGTGAAGCTATTGTCTGACGTGCGCTGTGCATACATAAAATCTCTCGATACTCTTGGCGCAAGACTTCTATCAAACGTGTAACCTGTTTTTGCTCTGTTGAAGTTACGTGCATTAATTTGCTCAGAAAGTCTGTTGTTACTTTCTAATCCTCCATCATTTCCACCAGAAGTTGGTGGCTCAATAATATCGCACATTCCAAATCCTGAACATGAAGGGTCTTGGCAATCTATTAATCCATCACCATCATCATCAATACCGTTATCACAAATTTCTTGTAAAACTGGAGCTGTTGGACAACGTGCTCCATCATTACTAGAACTTGATGGACCAAAAGCAAACAGGTTAGAATCTATATCTAAAGTAGAATTTACATCCTGTACATTTTGAATCACATAAATAGTTCCCGTTTGGTTTGCTGACACATAAAAACGACCATCAGCATCAAAATAAACCGCTCCGTAAGTATAATTATTTCCTGTTAGGATTGGCACAACACCTAGCGAAGTTACAACGCCATTTTCAGGGTTAATTCGGTATAAAATATTTGTGCTTTTTTCTACTGAATATAATTGACCATCTACAGCATTAAAGGCCCAATCATGAATATTAATACTCTGAGACAGTGTTTCTGTAGCATTATGTTGTGTGTAATTTGGAGATTCTGGATCTAAATCTATTTTATAATAAGTTGTACCACCACCTTTAAGGTAATACATACCTGTTGCGCTAATACCACCAATATAACGGTTGCTATTTGGCAGCTCGTCTATATAGTAGGTTGTAGTTGTAAAGTTTTTACCAATCCTAACAATTGATTTTGCTGGCGATCCTAATGAGCCCCAAATAAAACCATCTGCCGGATTGTAAGCTGCACCGTTTATATTACCTGGAGTAACATCTGCAGCAACTTGATAAGAACTACCAGATGCTAAATCTATTGCATACACATCATTATGTTGAAATAAATAAGCATTATAATCGCAATTAAAAGGAATATCTTCTTGCGCAAAACTGATACAGCTTAATGCAAATAAAGCAAAAGATAAAAGTTGATTTCTAAATGTGTAAAATTGTGTCATAAGTCTGGATATTCTTGTTTCCTGAAGCAAATTTACCTCAGTTATCCACCAGACTTTTGTGATTTTCGATTACTACTACAACTATTGCGTTAGTTTACAGTTTACTTTCGACGAATGGTTTTTTCTGATTTTTTTCAGGATTCATCTAAAAAACAAAAGGCAAAAACTTTCGTCTTTGCCTTTCTACCTAGTTAGTAATTAGGGTTAAATAATAATCAGTTCTTAAGGGGTTAAATACCACTGACTATTATGCTTTATTGCTATTAATCATTTTCTTAATTTGAAAAAGACAAAGGCTTTCGCCTTTGCCTTATCCTTACCATCAATCCAAAAACCATGAAATTATGATTTTCTGATTCAAAAATACAGACAATACCAACCTTGCTTTTTATTATTCGTTGAATGCAAATAGAATGGCTTTAGAATGCAGTTAAGTGTCGACGAATGGTTTTTTGCGCTTTTTATCTAAAGTCCATAAAACAGAAAAGGCAAAAGATTGCTCTCTTGCCTTAACTTTGCTATTAACCACTAACCATTATTAAAAATGATTACTGGTACAAATTTATAATCAACTGATTATCAATTTATTTATTTTCGATGAATATATTCTGATTTACTTTAGAAAGCCAACATCTATAGACGAATGGTTGTTTTGTAAAGTCCTATTAGAGTAAGTTAAGTCGTTTCATTAACTCTGGTCGGTTAGAACGACTCACAGGAATGACATCTTTCTTTATTAAAACACTATTGTCTTCAATATCTATAATCTTATCTACGTTGATAATATAAGAACGATGAATTTTTAAGAATAAACTATCTGGAAGCTTTTCTTCAATCTTCTTTAGTGTTGAATGTACAGTATAGTTTTTAGTTTCAGTTTTAATCTGAATATAATCTCCTTTGGCTTCTACCAAATAGATGCTTGGAATATCAATTTTTATGAGTCTTCTATCAATATTTACATATAAATCATTACCTGATGATGTCTCTACATCATCTGCAGGTTTTTTGGTCTTTTTGGGAGTGCTCGTTACTGCTTCTGCTTTTTGTATGGCTTTTTTAAAGCGCTCTGGTGTGATGGGTTTTACCAAATAATCTACAATACAATCGTACTCAAAAGCTTGTATTGCAAAGTTGGCATCTGAGGTAGTTAATACAATTTTGGGAGGATTTTTTATTGTTTCTATAAAGTCAAAACCTGTAAAATCTGGCATATGTATATCTAGGAAAATAAGATCTACATCATTTTGATTTAAATACTTTATGGCCTGAATTGCATTAGGGAATTCTTCTAAAACATTTAAGCTATCTACATTACTACATAATTGATTAATTATAGCTCTTGCAGTTGCTTCATCATCAATAATAATACAATTCATAAAACAGGATTAAAGGGTCTCTAAAAAACTGGTCATGTTTTGCAAAATAGCTTCAAATTCTATTTTGCCTTCTTTGCTATTTTCTAGGAGATTATGCTCATAGTCTACAGCAACTTCATAACTCTTTGTGAGGCCTAAAATACTAATTTTATGCTTAAGTTTATGAACGTTCTCTGCTGCGGCTTTAAAATTACCTGTACCTATATTATCGAAGTACACTTGCTTTTCTTCAGGAAATTCTTTTTGAATGATATCTATGAGTTTTTGCTCAAATGCTTTATCTCCTCCAGACATACTTTCTATATAGGATAAATTAGGCTGTTCCATCTTTGTGCTTTTTTAAAGTGAAATAAAATGTTGTTCCTGCACCTAGCTCTGATTTTAACCAGATTTTTCCACCGTATAAATCTACTATTTTCTTTACTATAGAAAGACCAACTCCTGTTGAATCTTGAGTGTTTTCTAGCTTCTCAAAAACCTTGAATATCTTTTTAAAGTAAGCTTCATTTATTCCTTTTCCATTGTCTTTTATGTAGAATTCCCAAAATTGCTTTTTGTCTTCTACACCAATCTCAATTAAACCTTTTGGCTTATCGTTATATTTTACAGCGTTGCTAATTAAATTCTGAAACAATTGCTGTAACCTGTATTTATCACCTAATATAGTTGGCAGTTCTGGAATGTCGATAGAAATATGGCTAGGTATCTCCATCAAATTAAGTACGTCTTTAAGCAATAAATTAAGATCTACTTTGTAAGTTTCTATTTGGTTTTTACCAATAGTAGAATAGTCCAAGATACCACTAATTAAGGCATCCATCTTCTCAACATTAGAGCGAATTAAACCAAGTTGAGTATTACAATGATCGTCTAACCTATCTTTATTATCCTCCATCAACCAGGCTGCTAGTGTATCTACACTTCGAAGCGGCGATTTTAAATCGTGAGATACCATATGTGCATAATCACTAAGTTCTTGGTTTCGTATCTCTAGATTATGAAGCAACTGTTCTTGTTCTTTGAATGCCTTACATGCTTTTAAATTAATAGTAAACTTCTTGATTACTGGTTCTAACTGTGATAAATCCTTGTTACTAATATTGTCTTTTTTAGAATATAAGAACAAATAACCTTGTGCATCTAAGTTGAAAATTGCAGTCTTTCCTTCTTCTACAGGTATTGGTGCTATATTAGAAACAATGTTACTAGCTGTTATTATTTTACTAAAACCAATAGTATCTAAAAACTCTGAGGTTGCATCATCTTTTTTTACCTTAATCTCTTCACCAAAAGGAATGGCATAGGTAGATTGTAACATGTTATCTTTAGATTCTAAAATCCAAGCAGCATTAAGGTTTTTCCGTTTGAGCAAAAGTTTTAAAAACAAATCACAACTTTCCTTGTAATCTAAAAACTTGCCTATTGCCATAGCATACTCGTATAGCTGAAGAATATCTAATATGTGGTTTTCAATTTTCATTATTCAAACAAGCCTACAACGATAGTCTTATTATAAAACTCCAAGAAGCCTTCACCATATGATGAAATTTCACCTAAAGTTAATGCACCACCAATTGATATGTTATCAAAATTATTTTCTAAGGTACTCGTTATGGCTTTTAATTCTTTATCAAAATTATCTTCTAAAAATAAAATCCTAGAGATACAGTCTATAAGAATTGCTTTTCTTGGCATTGATGCTTTCTTTATACTGTCCTCTGCTGCCGATTTTGCTGCTTCAACCAAAGAATCTTCATCACCATTTAAAATATCAACAACTGTATTATCTTCTAACTCTCCAACGCAAACTAATTCGCCTTTGTCATTAACCATTAGTGGGTCTCTAACAATACATTCTGCATCATCCTTTAAAATGCCAAAAGGATATCCTTTTGCAATATCAAAGAAATTATCTTCAGTGAAGGTTTTACCAGAATGTGCTTCTACAACTTTTTTGTAGACTTCAAAAGGGTTTCGCCAATTAATTTCCTTTATAACGTTACCTTCAGCACTTGTTACAATAAATGGTCCGTCTACTTTACTCCATCCATGTCTCACACCAATTCTTGAAGACATTTTCATAATTGCAAACACAGCTGCATCCTGAAAAATACCATCGTTATTAAAAACACATGGTTGCTGCTCTAATGATAAACTACCTGCTCCACCACCAAAATAGTTAGTTTGCATCCCATAATTTTCATAGAGTTCACTTAAATAATGAGAAATATTAGATGTTAAACCATCTACATAAGTAAATAGACTGTAATCTTGATTCTTATTAAAAACGACATTAGGGATTGTATAATCTTTAGCACTTATATTTTTAACCAAAAACATAGACTCTAAATTGTTGAGCGTATTGATAACGATACCCTTATCTAAAATAGAATTGCCATGGATAACTTTTGGAAAAAGTCCTCCCATAAATTTAATATCAGAATTATTAAGCTGATTAATAAAATCATTTATATCTATTTCTGTATGCTCACCAATTGTTATTAGTGCAGCGTTTTTACCAACATGATTTGAAATTGCTTCTGCAATTTCTACTGTATTTGTAGTTGTTATTAACATATTATTTTTTTAGGGTAAAGTAAAATGTGGTGCCTTTGCCTGGTTTACTTTCTAACCATATTTTACCGTCATGGAGATTAACAATTTTCTTAACTAAGGAAAGGCCTATACCTGTTGAGTCTTTACTTTTGTTTAGTGAATGGAAAATTTTAAATACTTTTTCATGAAATTGAGGCTCTATACCAATACCGTTGTCTTTGATAGAAAATCTATAATATTTACCATCTTCTTTTGCATCTATTTCTATATATCCTTTTTCTTTATCATTAAACTTAACTGCGTTACTAATTAAATTTTGAAACACCTGTTGAAGTTTAGTTTTATCACCATTTACAACTGGTAAAGGGTTTATCAATTTTACATCGATTTGCTCTGGTATGTATAATATTTTGAGCAAATCTTCTACTAACAAATGCGTGTTTACTGGTTCTGACTCTGTATTATCTGACGCAACACTAGAATAATTTAAGATGTCTGAAATCAACTGCTCCATTTTTTCCAATGTTGTTTCAATAAGGCCAATATTTTGAAGACTTACATCATCAAGTGTATCTTTATTGTCTTCTTTTAACCAGCTTATTAATGCATCTATACTTCTTAGAGGAGATTTTAAATCGTGAGATACTATATGCGCATACTCTTGTAATTCTTCATTACTTTTTTCTAGTTTTTGAAGTAATTTTTCTTTCTGAAATTCTAAATTTTTAAGTTCTGTTATATCTAAGTGTATACCTATTGAACCTGTTATGTTACCTTTTAAATCATAATTTGGAGCACCACTGATTAACCAATATCTAATATCTCCTGACTTATTTTTAACCTTTAACTCATAAGAATTAGACTCACCATTATGTCGTTTTTGGTTTTCTCTTTTTATAACATCATTATCCTTATCTGCTTGAAAAACGTCTCCTCCAACTTTACCTAATAATTCTTCTTCAGTATAACCTGATATCTCTTCAAAACTTTGATTTACCATCAAAATTTCATCATTATTGTTTACCTCAACGAGTCCAAGATTCATGTTAGCAATAATATTACCGTATTTTTGCTTCTCCGCAACAAGCGCTTGCTGGTATTTATTCTCCAAAGTAATGTCTCTAACAATGCCCTGAGCCGCTACTGGCTTACCGTCTTCGTAAATTGTACTAGCATTAATATGAACTAGTTTTTGCTCATTACTTTTTGTCGTAATATTAACTTTAAAATCAGTTATAGACCCTTTTTCCAATAACCTCTTAAATGAAGGAGCGACACGACTTACTTCATCTTCACGCACAAGATTCATTAAATTAATATCATCTTCATTTGGATTAAAGCCAAGCAAGTCTATGGCTGCTTGGTTCATTTTTAGGACATTTCCCCAAAGGTCTATAACTACATAGGCATCTACTATGTTTTCAAAAACACCTTGTAACTGAGAATTGGTTTTAGAATATAAAGTGGTAAGTTCTTTGTGAGATGCTTCTAGTTTTTGGTTAAGCTCATATAATTCTGCAGATTTTGCCTCCAAAATCTCTTCTGCAGCTTTTCTAGAAGCTCTTTCTCTTGCAAGTGTTCTTTTGAGAATATCTACTTCTTCTTGGCTCATATTTAAGCTTTATTGATAAAAAACCTAACCTCAGTTCCTTGGTCATTAAGCTTTTCAATTTCAATATTTGCAGGTACATTAAACAGCTTAAAAGTCTCTAACATTAGACCTTTACCTAACATATATAATGCTTTGTCCGATTTATATACCATTACCATTTTATCATCAGTTTTCTCTTCTAACTCAAAAGTTGGTAACTGAGCATCTGGATATATCTTCTTTACCTCAACATGAATATGATTTTCTATTGACGCCAATAAATTCATTGGATCTTTGTAATGTGCTACTAAATTAGGATGCGACTTTATTAGCGCTTTAAAGAGATGCTCGGCGTACACCATTAGCAAATCATCTATTGAGATATCTGTATTTTCACTTAAATGCGAAATGAGTTGCAGCATTTCTGAAAATTCATAAGTCCCAACAGATGTGTAGACTCCTTCAGATTCTAAATTAGACTGATTGATAATTTTATCTACCATAGCCAAGCCAAATTTTTCCTCAACTAGTTCTAAAAATTCGGTAAAGATTATACCTTTCATAGGTTTGTTTTTTATGTTTAAAAAAAGGGCATTTTTAACCACAGAAAATCAAATCACTTTTTACAAATGTTTAAAGAAGATTGCGAAAAATGTATTAACTAGACTGTGATTAATTCATTAATACTCCAATATCCTAATAATTTTTCAATTTTAGAAACATAATCTTCATATTTTAAAGGTTTTAGCACATAACCTGCTACTCCTATCTTGTAACATTCTAAAAGATCACGTTGGTTATTGGATGTTGTGAGAATTATGGTTGGTATATATTTTAGTCTATCATCTGCCTTTAGAATCTTAAGAAATTCTATTCCATTAATTTTTGGCATGTTTAGATCTAAGAGAATAATATCTGGAAGTTTGTCTTTTTCCTCTAAAAGTTTGAGTGCTTCTTCACCATTATTAGCTTCTATAATCTTATGATTGAGATTTAGAGACGATGTTGCTCTGCCGAGCTTCATTACCTCTATCATATCATCTTCTATAAGTAAAACCTTAAGATTTTTCATGTTTAGCTAAATTATAGTAGCGCAAGTTACCTTGAAATGAAAAATATGATTGCCTTTATTCGGTTGATAGAAGTTTACTGTCGTTGGATGGTAGATAAGTGTCGACGAATGGTTTTTATCTAAGCAGCTATTAAACTTTGACAGTTGAGCTTATTAGTTGTTTTTAGTGTTGTTAACTGCGCTTCGCGCTTTATTTTTTCAAACTCTTGCAGAAACTCTATTGAGAAGTTCTTATAATGCTTTTCTTCTAAATACATTTCAAATTGAGATATAAACTCGAGATGTTTTAAGCTTTTATTTAAAATAACGTGATTGTTATCCTCAACTTCATTAGTAATCGTTTTAGGTTTAATAACCTTTTCAACCTCTACCTTCTGCATCTTAACATCAGTTGATTTTTTAGCTAGTGAATAGTTTTGTGTATAGTGCTCTATAAAGTTTTTTAAACTATTCTTTAAATACAAATAGATACCTACTTGTGTTAGTGTTAATGAAAAAAATGTCAATAAATTATTCATAGTTTTGAGGGACTTTGATTGTTTGATATGACAAATTTAAAATCCCATTGACTCTTAAAACGCCGTTTTTAGACGAGTAAACATTTGGTATAGACGAATGGAAGCTAATTTTCTTTAACTTGAATTACAGCAGTTTGGCTACAAACTGTCTCTCAACTTTTTAGGCAGACCTTTTACAACCTCATCATAAGAATGGTCTATGAGTTGTAGAATAAGTTGTGTAGATAGATCTGTATTATGAATTTTAATGCTGTTCCAGAGTTTTTTGTGCATGTGGTAACCAGGTGTAACTCCATCATACTCTGCACGTAGTTCTTCTGCATAATCTGGATTGCACTTAAGGTTTATGAAACCTTCTCCTTTCTCCCACTTAGACAAAGACGCTAATGCAAACATTTTGTTGCAAACTTTAAAAACCAAGACATCGTCATCAAAAGGAAAGTGTTCAGTAACTTCCTTCTTCTGCATGCAGTAATTTCTGTAGTCTTCTATGTTCATAAAACTTCCTGCAAAGGCAGGAATCTTATTAAATTAATACGTTTTAGTTATAGATTGCCACGTCCTATCGTCCTCGCAATGACATATACTATTTTAATAACTTTTTTTCTTCTCCTTCAACTTTTAAGCCTGAATAGTCTAAAGTCCAACCAATGGTTTGTACAAGATTTTCTATGAGCTGTATAGCCTCTAAGGCTTCTAATTTCGCAACATTATACAATCCACTTTCTGGGATTTTGTCCATGATATGCTCTTTGGCTTTGGTATGAAGCTCGGTTAAATCTGATGCATCAAATTTATTAAACATACCATCCTGCTTGTCGTAGTAATTGATATCACTTTCTATAGACAAAACTTCGGGTTGTGGAAAATGCGAAAGTACTACTGTTTTAGATTTTAAATCTGAACGCATCTGCACTTTGCTTAAATCGAAACCAACATGTGCTTTTGCATTAATAACTACAAGTGCTTTCTTTTTGCTAGATATAAGTTTTAAGAATTTTTCTTTTACATCTTCGTAGTGATATATCTCGGCAAAGTCGCCTTCTACGGTTATAAATTTACATACACGCTTTATTTTATCTAATAAAACGATGGACTGCTCACTAGTTTTCTTTTTGGTTTTCCATTGCCTAAATAAGGTAACCAAACCTAGTGTAACCAATATGCTAATGATAATTATAAAAAATGTTTCCATATGTATTATTGAGACACTTATATTGTGCCCTTGTCACTTTGCAATATTTTACATAAAGCATTAGATGCTGAAACAAGTTCAGCATATCAAGATTTTACTTGTTTATTCTAATATTTTATACAGCACTGGCTTACTTGGTGTGGCATCGTTTTCAAAAGGTGCAATTAGCAGGTTTAACATGTATGCTCCATCTTCAATCTTGTTAGATACATAAATAAACTCTGTAATAGTTGCATCTTTTCTTATAATGCCTTTTGTGTTCCAAAATGCGTTGTGTCCTTTTAGCTCACCACCATCTTCCTCTCTATCTACACTTGGCAAATCAATTAATAAATGTTTAATTCCCTTTTTCACCAAAAGCTTAATTGCATCTTCTTCAAAGTAGGTCCAATTGGTATTAGAGTATTGTCTTGTTTTTTTATCCCTTGTGTTTGGCATAGTCCTTACCACCAATGCTTCTCGTCTCTTGTTGCCTATAGCAAATTGTAGTTGCTTAGCAGATATTACATAATCTTCACCTTGTTTTTCTGGCGCTACGGTAATTACTTCTGCTAAAAAGAAAAATCGCTTTAAATGTTTGTTTATAGAGTATTTTTCTTTTGTTATATGACCCACGGTTTCTGTATGTGTGCCATGAGAATGTGGATTGAAGGTAATTGTATTAAAATTAACCGACGCACCATTTTCAACACTTATCACATCTTCATCAAAAACTTCTGGAGCAATTTTTGGCGGACCAATATACCAGGCATTAACATTTGAAGCACCATCCTTTATTGGTATTGATATGTCTAAAGGCTTTGTTAGATCTATTTTTAGTTTTCTAGAATTGTATTGAATTTGTGCAATCACGCTAAATTAAGTTTAAAGAGTTCGCTGGCAATACCATCACTTAAAAATTGTCCTTTTTTAGTAACACGTATATGCTTATCATCAATATACAATAAATGTTGGTTTATAAAAGTTTCGGCTTGCTCTTTTAAGTATTCTTTATAAGTTTTTCCAAAATCTTTTTCAACCTTATCTAAAGACACTCCCCAAATGGTTCTTAGACCTGTCATTATATACTCATTGTAACGGTCTGTTGTGGTTAAAATTTCTATTTCAATTGGTAGCTTGTTTTGTTGAATTGCTTTGATGTACTTTGTGTTGTTTCTAACATTCCAACCACGTTGCTTACCATTAAAAGAATGTGCAGATGGCCCAATTCCTATATAAGGTTTACCTTGCCAATAGGCAGAATTGTTTTTACTAAAGTAACCTTCTTTACCAAAGTTTGAAAGTTCATAATGTATAAAGTCAGAGGCTTCGAGTTTAGCCTTAAGTAAATGAAATTGTTCATGTGCTTGCTCATCGTTTACATCATCTATAATTCCTTTTTTTATAAATGATGCCAAAGCTGTTTTAGGCTCAACGGTTAATGCATAACTTGAAATATGAGGTATATTATAACTCAATGCTATATCAATATTTTGAAGCCATTGCGTATTTGAAGCTCCTTGAATTCCGTAAATTAAATCGATTGAAATATTATCGAAGTATTGCGTTGCAACAGACAAACATTCTTTTGCTTCTTCAGCATTATGAGCACGATTCATCAACTTTAAATCACTCTCAAAAAATGATTGAATACCTATACTTAGTCTGTTAATACCAATACTTCTATAATTTTTGTATAGACCTCTCGACTGCGCTCGAGGTGACAGCTGAGTTCCTATCAAATCATCTGGATTGGCTTCGAGCGTGATTTCTGGATTATTAGTTACCTTGTAATTTTTGTAAACTTCTTCAATCAATAATCTTAATTCGTCATTCGTCAATAGGCTAGGTGTTCCTCCACCAAAATAGATGGTCTGCACCTCTACATTTTTAAATTCGTCTTTACGTAATTGTATTTCTTTTACTAAAGCGTTTACCAGTTCATCTTTCTTTTTTAATGATGTTGAAAAATGAAAATCGCAGTAATGACAAGCCTGTTTACAAAAAGGAATATGAATGTAGATACCTGCCATTAGTTTTTTCGTTTTGGGCCTTTAACATATCTACGTGTATCTTGTCTAATCACTCTTAACTCAGGATTGACAGCTTTTATAGCTTCTATGTTATCATCAGTGATAACTTGGTGGTCTATTAAAAAGTGTGTTAAATTAGGCAAATTACCCACTTCTGTTGGAATACTTTTAAATGAATTATTATGCAACCACAAGTTTTGAAGTTTTTCTAAATTAAGCACTTCTTCTGGAAACTCATTTAATCGGTTATATCCTAAACCACAAAAATTCAATTCCTTAAGTTTTGAAAATGATTTTGGCAACTCTCTAATATCATTACTACCAAGTGATAAATCTTCGAGACTAACCAATTCTCCGAAGGATTCTGGCAATTCTGTAATTTTATTAGCAGCTAAATTAAGGTGTCTTAAATTCACCATTTTCTCTATTCTCTCTGGTAATCTTTTAATGGTTCCTGCATTACCAACAATACTTACTAACTCACTACAATTAGCTAATTCGTCTCGCAATCCATTTAGTCCATTTGGTGAAATATTTAACATCTGTAAACATCTTAAATCCCCTATTGATGCAGGTAATTCTCTTAATTTCCCATTTGCTCCAATGTCTAAGTACTTAAGCTTTGTTAGGTGCCCAATATTTTCATTTATTTCTCTAAAATCGTTAAAGGTCATACTTAGCATTACTAAGTTGTTTAACTTATTAATGTTATCTGGCAATTTTCTTAGATAGCACCTGTTCAGCTCCAGAAAAATAAGGTTAGGTAATTTTGCTAGGTCATTAAACAACTTCTCATTATCCTTAAATCTATTTCCTGACAGATTTAAATATTGAAGATTCTTAAACTGAAATATTTCTTCTGGTAATTCTTTAATATCTGTATAGCTTAAATTCAGCGAATAGACCTCATCCGGTTTATCTAAAAGATTTTTTATGTTGTGTGGTCTTGCTAAGTTGTAGTATTCATCTAACAGTTTAGACCTATGCAAGCGACCGCCTTTAAAAATATCAATGTCATAACAATAATTATTTATGGCGTCTTCTATTTGATTAAAGGAGGATTTAGGAACACTAAAATTGATAAGCTCTTCGAAGACTAATTTATCTTCTTCAATTAATTTCATAAGCTCAAAATCTTCTTCAAATCCTCTTTTTTCTAAAAAGGCACAATCCCAAAGTGCTCCTTCCTTATTTCCTGAAAAATATTTAGAGAAAATTGTGTAATAATATGTGCTTTTTAAATCTTCATAAGCGCCATTTAAACGCAACCTTTGATTATAACTATCTAATGCGAGATCGAATTTCTTAGCCGAAAAAGCGATATTTCCTTTCCATGATAATAAATATGGATTTCTTCCTTTTTCTAGGATTATTTCGTCTATCTCTTTTAATGCTTCATCAAATTGAGAATCTGAAAAATTAGATTGAAAACGGAGGGTTTTCACAACATAATTATCTGGAAAACTATCGAGATATATTGTAAGATCTGATGTTATATCTTTATAATTCTTATCATGTAAATTAGAACTAATTACTGCTCTAGAAAGGTAATTTTCAAGATTATTTGGATAGCGTTCTATAGCTTCGTCTAACAGAGGTTTAGCCATCTCCCAGTTCTTCTTCTCATAGGCTTTATCTAATCTTTGTTTCAGTTCTTCATCACTTAAAAATTTAGAACATGAGAAGAAGAGTAACGTCAATATTAAACAATATATGTACCTCATAATATCATAGATTCCTGCCTCCGCAGTAATGACAAAAATTACTTTTTTACTCTATCTTCATTCTGTTTTACAAAAGCTGCCCAGCCTGTATAACTTTTACCAACCTCAACGCGACCTTGATTATAAAAATGACAAACCGCTGCCGCTAATCCATCAGTAGAATCGAGATTTTTTGGCAATTCTTTTAGATTCAATGTGCTTTGTAACATCTTTGCCACCTGTTCTTTACTGGCATTACCATTGCCTGTAATTGCCATTTTAATTTTCTTAGGCGAATACTCTGTAATAGGCACTTCGCGAGATAATCCTGCTGCCATGGCAACTCCTTGAGCGCGACCAAGTTTTAGCATACTCTGTACATTCTTACCAAAAAAAGGTGCTTCAATCGCTATTTCATCTGGATGATAGGTGTCGATGAGTTCTACGGTACGCTCAAAAATGAGCTTAAGTTTCAGATAATGATCGTCGTACTTTTTAAGATGTAATTCGTTGAGCTGCATAAACTGCATCTGCTTACCAACCACTTTAATGAGTCCAAATCCCATTATAGTTGTTCCTGGATCTATACCTAATATTATCTTTTCTTTACTCATTCTATTAATCACAATATTGACAACCACTTAGCGATACAGCAATACCAAAAGTAACATTGAATACATTACCGTTAAATGCACCTAGCCCACTTATGGCAGGATCATACTCATCTAAAGATGTTAAACCATAAATGTATGCTACATCTGTATAGATAGACACTTTTTCGTTAATAGCGTAATGCAATTCTAATCCGCCTAAAAGGTTTAAATAAGACTGTTTATTATCTTCTAATCCGCCCAAAGGTTTTGCAAAACTAAATCCTGGCCCTGCGTGCAAGATGGTTCTTAAACGCGTTGGTAAAAAACCTAAGTATTCTGTAGGATCAAACACAAATTGCGCATTTACTCTCGAGTAATTAACCTTAAATTCTGGTGAACCGTCATCGTTTTTAAAACGGTTAAAACCATAATCTAACTTTACACCATATGTACGATTAAACATATGCTGAACACCTATATTTACAGTTGGAAAATTAACCGATTGAGCGTAAGTTCCATCTACAAAACCATCTGTTGTTGGGTAATTAAAACCAACAGCAAAAAGTGCTTTCCATTTACTGGTAGCTTTACTAAACTGAGCATTACTATGCATCCCAACACATAGTAGACTAAATAAAAAGAGGTATTGTTTTAAATTAAGCTTCATGTGTAAGTTTTTGGTTTAATTTGTATCATGCTTTACAACATACCTTACAAAACTAAGCAATTCTTCTTTGTGCTGATTAAGTTGAGCATTGTTGTTGGCGCATTTTATTTTATTTACTCTAAACTTACCAAAAACGGGCAACTTCAGCTGAGTGATTTTATAGCTTTTTTGAAAGAAAACAGGACTTTTTCAACAAAAAACATCATTTTTTTAGTCATTTTAAGTGGTTTTAATTGGTTTTTTGAAATTTTGAAATGGAAAACTTTAGTTAAAACCATTAAACCAATTTCTTTTAAAGAAGCCTTAGAGCAAAGTCTTGGTGGTTTAACAGCATCGCTAATTACACCAAACCGAATTGGCGATTATGGTGCAAAAGTTGCCTACTTTACCAAAACCTATAGAAAACGTGTTTTACTACTCAATCTCTTGGGTAATATTTCGCAAATGACCATAACAACCATTTTTGGTGTTGTAGGATTAATGATTTTCATTAATCGCTATCAACTAGAAGTTGATTACTATAGAGTCGTAAGATTTGGTGCTTTAATTTTATTAATGTCTGTTTTTGCTATTTTCGGAGTGAAACACAAACGCTTTAATATCAGAGGATATTCTGTTAATCAAATTATAGATTATGTTAAAAACATAACATTAAAAGTGCATGTAAGTAATATTATCTTATCCTTATTACGATACCTTATTTTTTCATTTCAATTTTATTATCTGTTAACAATTTTTGAAGTTAATCTTAGCTATTATGACGATATGGTTGTTATCACAAGCATGTATCTATTAGCTTCTATAATACCAACAATTTCTATATTCGATGTTGTAATAAAAGGAAGTGTAGCGGTCTTTTTATTTACTCATATTGGTGTAGATGAGCTAACCATTTTATGCATTGTTTTAATTATGTGGATACTAAATTTTGCAATCCCAAGTGTGCTTGGCAGCTATTTTGTTTTAAATTTTAAACTCCCTAAAACCAAAGCATGATTTCTACAATACTAATAACAATTATAATTGTCTATTTAATTTTTATAGTTGGCTTTATCTATGGTTTTGACAAGGTTGAAGATTTTGAGCTTCGGGATTTAGAACCAAAAACTAAGTTTTCCGTTGTAATTCCTTTTAAAGATGAGGCTGAAAATTTACGTGAACTATTGAACTCAATATATAGATTGAATTATCCTAAGTCAATGTTTGAAATTATTTTGGTTGATGATGATTCTGAAGATGGTTCTGTGGAAGTTATTAATAATTTTCTTCAAAAAAGACCTTTCGACTGCGCTCAAGGTGACATTAGAATTATTCAGAATATACGTGTTACTAATTCACCAAAAAAAGATGCGATTAGTTCTGCCATCGCTTTAGCAAAACACGATTGGATTATTACTACAGATGCAGATTGCGTCTTACCAAAATATTGGCTAGACACTTATGATGAATGTATTCAAACTCTCCAACCAAATTGTATTGTTGCTCCAGTGACGTACAATGATTGCAGTTCCTTTTTAAAACGTTTTCAAATACTTGATGTTTTAAGTTTGCAAGGTGCTACTATTGGTGGTTTTGGTCTTAAACTTCCTTTTCTATGTAATGGTGCTAATTTTGGGTATAAAAAATCTATATTTCAATCCGTAGATGGTTTTAGTGGCAACGATAATTTGGCTAGTGGTGACGATATTTTTCTACTTGAAAAAATCAAAAAACTTCATCCTAAAAAAGTTTTGTACTTAAAATCTGATAAGGCTATTGTTAGCACAAAACCTGTTTCTAACCTCAGCACTTTAATTCAACAACGATTACGCTGGGCTTCTAAAACAACTCATAATCCTAATAGGTTTTCAAAGTTAGTTGGACTCTTTGTTTTTTTAGCAAATCTTGCGTGCATGGCTATACTTCCGCTTTTATTTTTTGGATTTATACCACCTAGAATTGTAATTGCTTTATTGGTGATAAAATTCAGTATTGATTTTCTCTTATTATTTAAAACCTCTCGTTTTTTTAAACAAGAAAGCGTCTTGTTTTCATACGTTTGGTCTTGTCTACTTTATCCTTTCTTTAGCGTATACATTGTAGTACTATCTCTTTTTAAGCCATACAAATGGAAAGGTAGAACTTTTAAAAAGTAACCACTACTTAAGATATTTTTAATAGCTTTACTGAAACCAATAACTATAATAACTAATTGGTATACCGCAAATCACTTAAAAACGAACAAATGAAGAAAATTCTTTTTGCAATACTGTTCTGTCTGGCTTTTCAGTTAAATTATAGTCAAGAAACCTACACTGTTAATGGTGAATCCTTAGAACTTAAAACCGAAATTAACGGCAAACTCGATTTACTTTGGAATATTATTGATGGTAAATACCGTTATTTTGTTAAAACTGAAGATGGAAGTATTACTGAACTGAAGAATACCAAAGACGATAATAATGATTATCAAGAAGAATATAAATCTACACTTAGCAGCCTTACCAATGGCATGTCTACAGACAAGCTAAAATTAACGCTTTACAGCCTTAGGAATTATATTGACAGTTATAATGCTTCTGTAGATTCTAACTACACTTCTACGAGTACTGAAAGTAGTGTTCAGTTTAGACTTGGGTTTTCTGGTGGAATTACAAATAATCCATTTGTTGGTAATCCTGACAACACTAAAACACCAATGCTTGGTGCTGAATTAGAAATTTATGAGGCTAATGTTTTGCCAAGACATTCAGGCTTTTTGCAAGCTAGACACGCTTTTGAAAGTGATGATTTTAAATACAGTACTACAGAATTTTCGTTAGGATATCGTTACAGATTTATAAACAAGGAAGCATTTTCAATTTATGGACAAGTAAAATTGGCAACACTCAACTTTTCTAATGTTACATTCCTAAACGAAAGCGATATGGAAATTGAATCAAGCGAAACCTCGTTTGACATTCCTTTTATTTTTGGTGTTGGCTCTGATATTAAAGTAGGAAGTAACAGTTACATCACTATAATTTATGGTGAGTTATTTGCACTTCTTTTAGACAACCAAGGAAACTTCTCCACAGATATTGCGGTTGGTTATAAATTCAACTTGTAAAATGAGCCTAAGAAATTTTAAAACCTCTAACCCTGTTTTTAACGGTTATTTTTGGGATGATGGCAAATCGTCTTCAAAAACCATGTCTGTTGCTGGTATTTTCTTTAAGTCTATGATTGGTATTTTAGTTATTGCAGCTATTACAGGATACTTGTGGAAACTTAACGAAGCCGGAACTCCAATGCGCTGGTTTACCTTAGGTGGTATGTTAGGCGCAGTAGTTGTGAGTGTTTTAATTTCTGTAAGACAAAATTGGGCACATATTTTAGTACCGCTTTACGTTATTGCCAAAGGCTTTTTTTTAGGTGGCTTTTCGTCTTATGCACACCGAAATTTTCCTGAATTACCATACCAAGCTATTGGTGTAACTATCATTACATTTTTTGTAATGCTTTTGCTATACCAATTTAGAATTATTGTTGTAACCAAAAAGCTACGAAGTGTTATAATTACTGCCACAATAAGTATAATGGTTACTTATCTTATTTCTTGGATATTAAGCTTTTTTGGTATAAAAACCTATATCAGAGGCACCTCTTGGTTTGCCATTGTCTTTAATATTTTAGCAGCTATTGTTGCATCCTTTGCACTGCTTTTAGATTTTGATTACATAGAACGTTACAAAAACAGAGCACCAAAATACAAAGAGTGGTTAGCTACTTGGGGACTTTTAGCAACGCTTATTTGGTTGTATGTAGAAGTGTTGAGATTGATGCAGAAATTGGCGATACGGTTTTAGTTTTTCTCGCTAAGGCGCTAAGACGCGAAGAAGTGTAGAGTATCCAGTAATTAGTGTTTTTTACTTTACACTGAATTCTTATTACTTTTAGTCTATCCTAACTATAACTGGCAACTCAAAAGCTGTTGTAACCTGTTGCCCTCTCTTTATAGCAGGAAATATTTTTGGTACACCTTTTAAACTTTGACGCAATAAACTATCTATATGAGGAATTTGATATTCGGTTTCTGGTTTTAAGGTGATATCTTCAATTTGTAAAAGTCCTTTGTTGTCTATGATTAATTTTAATCGAATAGTATCGTAAACATCTTCTGAAACTATGATGTTCTGACTTCCTAAATACTCATTAACATGCTGTAACAAGGTATTCTGAAAACAAACTCTACTATCCTCTTTAGTTGTCATAGCCTCACAACTGTTGAAAGTTGGATACGTATCTACATCGTTCCAATTGAAGGTTTGTAATTCTTCTTCAAGCAAATCTTCTGAATTTACTTTTTGCTTCTCAAAATAGTCGCAAGCGGTTAGCAGAAAAATTAATAAAAAACAAGCTAGTCGATTCATTAGCACATTTCTAATAGCGAAATGTACAATAATTTTAGGATTTAATTTGAACATAAGAAATTGTAACTATACTATATTTTCTACGTCATATAACTGAACATAACAATTTTACATGGAAGTTTTTTTAGTTTCAGTTGGAGTAATCCTAATGATTTTAGGTGTTTTAGGAAGCTTTTTGCCTGTATTGCCTGGTCCACTTACGAGTTGGTTTGGACTCTTAGTTTTACATTTTACTGAAGGCGTACAACTCAGTAATACATTTTTAATTGTTACGCTATTATTTGCCATATTTATTTATGTGTTAGACTATATTATACCTGCAATTGGAACAAAACGCTTTGGCGGAAGCAAAGAAGGTATGATTGGCACTACACTAGGTTTGGTTATTGGACTTATAACTCCTATTCCATTTGGAATTATTATTGGACCTTTTATTGGTGCCTTAGTTGGAGAAATGGTTCACCGAAATGATATTAATAAGGCGTTGAAGGCAGCTTTTGGCTCGTTTTTAGGATTTATAGCTTCTACATTCTTAAAATTTATTGTCGCTATAATTTATCTAGGTCTTTTTATAGCCAAACTAACGGAGCATAACGCGAGTTGGTTTTAACAAAAAAGCAAGAAAAAAACCTAGTCGTTAGAAGTACAACTAGGTTTAATTTTTCTTGCTATTAACTCAACAATTACTTAAATGAGGGATTAATTAATTCTTGTTGACCTGTTGTAAATGTATAATATCATTTTAGGTTTTTGCTGTGGTAAAACCATAGACTTGTTGCGGAAAAACCGTAATTTCCAACTATATCAAGAGATTCAGATATTTTTTTAACCTCACAAATACACACTTTTTCTTTAATATTTTTATAAATATCCTTTTTCTCTTGCTTCTTGAAGTAATGTTTCGTCCTTTCCATCTGCAACAGAAAACAATAATTTTAGCTGTTTTTTACGCTTTTCTATAGCACTGGTTGACAGAGGAATATACTCACTTAAGCTTTTGGTTTTTATTCCTTGTGACAGGAGGTGTAGAATTTTTCTGTTAATGTCATCGACATAAATTTCACTGGTAATTGTCTTTTTCACGTAGTTACTTACTGTGCTACTGTAATACGGAGGGTATTTGAGAATTTGCTGAAAAGCATCGGCTAATTCCATGGAGGTTAAATCACTCTTTATAAGAAAACCATCAGGATTTATCTCTTTGATAATGTTATGAATTCTAAAGGATTCATTGAACATTGTAAGAATTATAATTTTAGCCTCTGGAAGTACTCTTTTTGCTAGAAGTGCCAAATCTTCTCCTGAAGCATATCTTCCATCTTCTGATGGTGGCAGGCTAATATCAAAAAAACACACATCGTAAGGAGTGCCTTTAGCTGCTCTATTAATCATTAATTGTGCAGTATCGCAATTATTAGCTGTATCTATGAGTAAAGTTTGGTCGTCGTCCTTGGTGGCCATTAACACGTTTTGGTAACCCTCAATAATTATAGGGTGGTCATCTACCATTAAGATGTTAATATGTTTCATCTTCTTGTCTCTCGTTTTTTAATAAGACAGATGCAATTCATCAGTAAAAGGTTTATTTAATTTTAAAACTTCTATACTGATTCATGTTCATGTCGATTGGTTATTATAGGGAATCTTAACATTAACAGTTGTACCATTTCCTGATTGAGAAGTGAAGGTGATTTTTCCATTAATATCTTCAACACGAGATGCCATGTTCTTTAAACCAATCCCTTTTTTGCTTTTCGATGTATCGAAGCCCTCTCCATCATCAATGATGTCTAGGCAAATTACATCATTTTCTAAAGAAATACTAATTTTTATAGCTTTAGCATTGGCATGCTTGTAAATATTTTGCATAGATTCCTGAATGATTCTGTAGATATTAATCTTTGTTTTATTTGACACAGAATCCCAGCTGATATCGTCAGTATAATTAAAGTCATAGGTTAGACCATAAGCCTTTGTTTGGTTTTCAATTAGCTCTGAAACAATATCCATAAAACCAGAACCTGAAACAAAATCGGTATTTAACTCATGAGAAATCTTACGTATGTCTTCTTCAATGGTTTTTAGTTGACCAATGTAATTGGCTCTGGTCATCATTGCTTCTTTACCATCCTTAAAGTTTATGCTATCCAAACTAAGACGCGTACCAAACAATCGTCCCAAAACACCATCGTGTAATTCTTCAGAAATTCTTTTCTTTTCTAATGTTCTGGCTTCATCAACTTTATCTTGTTGACTAAGCATTAAGTTATAAATATCCTCGTTGGCTTTTTGTTGCACTTGGATAAGTTTTAGTTTTCTGTTTTTAGCGCGTTGGGAGATAACTAAATACACTAAAACTGCTGTAAGCAATAATCCAGCTGATAGAATGAGGAGATAGAAGTTTTCTTTGGAGATTTGTTCGTTTTCAGCTTCTAGTTGGTCAGTATCAAACTTAACCCTTGCATATTTGTTTCTAATACTTATTTGAGCGTCAGAGAGACTATCTTTTAACTTTATATGCTCCATAAGGTATTGTTTAGCTTCCTGACCATTAGTACTCTCAGCGAGTTGCATTAGTGCCTCTAACCTAATATCATTTATAGAAAATTCATTAGCAATCTGGTATGCTTTGGAAGCATATTTATGTACCGAGTCATTTTCTTTCTTTGACAAATAAAATTTCGCCAAATCAACACTAATATTCATTACAGTAACATTATCTTCTAAATCAACACCCAAATTATATGCTTGATAAAACATATTTTGAACTTTATTACTATCATAATCACCAGACTCAAAATAAGTATCTGCAATATTTCCGATAACAATTGAATAAAATGAAGGATCAAAATCCTCATAAATATATTTTAATGGTAACAGACTTTTGTATAATTCTAATGCAGTTTTATAATCCCCAATTGTTCTGTAAACATAAGCTTTGTTATTAATTGAATAAATTTCATTAATGGATCCATCTTCCATTTTCTTTGCATATTCTATAGATTTATCATAATATTCAATAGACTTTTTATAATTTTTAAGCTCTCTCGATACAATACCTAGTAAATTATAGGAGCTCCAAAGCATGTCTAATATTTCCTCCGTTTGTGGTAATTTCAACAAAATTAAAATTGCCTTAACCGCATCTTGTTCAGCTCCCGAATAAACTTTTTCAATTTTCTGAACCTCTGCAATATCTAATAATGCAGATGCCTTCTCTTCAGAAATTTCATTTGGGCGATAAAACTTTAAAGCTTGAGAATAATAATAATAAGAGCTATCATTAGCTTGAAAATATTTGTAATATGAGCCTAAGTTTGAAGCGGCAACAGTAATCGCCACACTATCTTCTAACTTAGAAGCTAATCCTAAATTTCTTTTATTCAATTGAACATAAGAGTCATAGTCTTCTTTATAGAAATACATCAGCGAAAGATTTCTATTACTACTTAATATTACTGAGTCATTTTCAGTTTTTTCTGCAAGTCGAGAAGATTTTAGTGCAGCCTCAAACCTCGAATTTAAAGTATTATTTCTATCTTTTGAATATTCAATAAGATAATTTATAGAATCTATGGATTTAGATTCTTGACACCAAATAAGGTGTACAAACAAAAAATTTATAAGTATTAGAAAATAAATTCTCAAAAGGATAAATTCTAGAACACTAAAAGTAATCTAAAAAAAAACTTTAGCAAACAACAAAAGCCCTTATTAGTTAATAAGGGCTTAAAAATATAATTATAAAATTTTATCCTTGGGTTTTTAATTTACCTTTGGTTCTATCAATAGCTACAAGCTTACTATTATTGTAGTCTTTATATGTTGGGTCTTCATTATTAGAAACAACCTTATCAGATTGTACTCCAGACACAGTTAATAAAGCAACAGCTACTAAAGTTAAAGTAATTTTTAGGGTTTTCATAAGTATCAATTTAGGGTTAAATAGTTAACATTATATTTTGTAGCGATAATCGCTACGTTGAGGGAAGGGAATGGATAATTAACTATTATTAAGGTTTTCACCTTAAATTGTACTAAAATAAAACGAGGGACGTTTTAGTTATGTGTTTAATGAATTAAAGATTCTTGGAAGTAAAAATTGAGGGCTTTCAAGAGCCTACAAATATATAAGTATTTGCCAAATACGCAAATAAATCATCGATAAAACGTTATAAAATATCGTTTAAATGTGTTCTTACTGTTGAAATCTTGTTGAAAAGTAGATATTTCTCTATAACCAGAAGTGCTTAAAACAAAAAAGCATCCCGATTTTCTATAAAGAAAAAAGGAAAGCCTTTCATTGGTAAATATCCAATAAACTTGGATTTCTACTACGTCTCAGATATTACTCTGAGCACAACACAACGTCTTTTATGCTAAAAAAGCTTCCTATTACCAGAAGCTTTTTGCGGTCTGGACGGGACTCGAACCCGCGACCCCCTGCGTGACAGGCAGATATTCTAACCAACTGAACTACCAGACCGTTGCATAATTGCGAGGGCAAATATACACTGTCTTTTTAATTCCACAAACAAAAAATAAAAAAATATTCGCCACTCTAAATAAATTTTTGACGCTCAATCATATAAGTGGTAAGTATTTGATTAAAACCTAGTTTTATATCAGCCTCTACATACTTTATTCTATACTGTCCACATTTTAACCTTAAGGCTTTGAAGTACTCACTTACAGCCTTTTCATAATTCTCTTTAATATTATCTGGGTATAAGTTAATAAACTCACCTGTCTCTATATCAATAAATCGTTTTGGTCGATTATCAAAATCAAAGGTCAACTCCTTATCCCTATCAAATACATGAAACAGAACTACTTCGTGCTTATTATGTTTTAAGTGACGTAATGCTTCAAATAATTTTTCATCATCTTCTGAGGTTTGAAACATATCTGTAAACACAAAAATTAAAGAGCGTCTGTGAATCTTTTCTGCAATTTGATGTAAATAAGCGTATGTCTCTGTACTCTTTGATTCTGGTTTTGATACTACTGCTTCACTTAGCTTACTAAGCAACATTTGATGATGACGTTCGCTTCCTTTCTCTGGTGCATAAAAATCATAAGCATCACTGTAAATACTTAAGCCAACGGCATCACGCTGTTTTTTTAAAATATGCATTAAAGATGCGCAAGCTAAAGCAGAAAAAGCAGATTTATTAAGGTTGTCTATTGTTGTACCAGCAGTTTCTGGATAATGCATAGAAGTACTGTTATCCAAGATGAGATGACATCTTAAATTAGTTTCTTCATCATATCGCTTTGTGTATAATCTATCTGTTTTAGCGAAAAGCTTCCAATCAATATGCTTGGTACTTTCTCCTTGATTGTAAATCTTATGTTCTGCAAACTCTGCCGAAAAACCATGAAAAGGACTTTTATGCATACCAGCAATAAAACCTTCAACAACTTGCTTTGCCAAAAGTTCAAGGTTTTTAAAACCACCTGCTTTATTAAGTTCTAACTGTAAATCCATCAATTACCGAAACTAAAAAAGGTTTGCCTTAAAGACAAACCTTTTATCATTTCTTTTTGAAAGTATATTTATAAAAGTGCATCGATTGCTTCTGCATATGCATTCTTTGGTGCTACACCTACTTGGCGTCCTACAACTTCTCCATTTTGGAATACTAAAACCGTAGGGATGTTTCTTACACCATACTTAGCTGCAAACTCTTGGTTAGCATCTACATCTACTTTACCTACAACAGCCTTACCTTCGTATTCTGATGAGATTTCGTCAATGATTGGTCCTACCATACGACATGGTCCGCACCAAGCTGCCCAAAAATCTACCATTACTGGTTTGTCACTTTTTAATACTGTTTCTTCAAACGTTGCATCTGTTATTTCTAATGCCATAATATCTATTATTAATTAAATTCTACTTTGTTTACGCAAAATTAGTCAAAAATTCTGCCAAACCTTACAATTGAAGTATATGATTTGACTATAGGGTCATTGGTTGGTTTTATTAAAGTTTCTTCAGCGCTTTTATGTATGCCTCATTTAAATTTTGTCGAAGAACCCTTTTATCTCTTTCTAAAACCACAACAGCAATACTTGTATCTAAATCAGGAAAATAGTTTACTGCTGTTCCCCAGAAACCTCCGTGACCAAAACCTTTAAGACCATCAACCTCAATTGATGATAATCCTAAATAGTAATCACCGTCCATAGGCTGAACTGGATTTGCTTTAGTATAAATTAAATCTAAAGTACTACGCTTATCAAAAATTTTATGGCTAAATAAACTCTGGCAGAACACTGCCAAATCCTTACTTGTAGCTGCTATTCCTCCACCACCATATAAATCTGCAGAATGATCCAAAAGATAATTATCCAAACTTTCTGAAGTTGAGTACTGATATGCTAACGGTAAAGTATTTTCAGGATAATCCTCCAATGTAGAAAACCATGTATTGTCTAAGTCAAGCTTCTCATAGTTTATTAAATCTCTTATTGAAGTGAAGAATGGATTTTGAGTAACACCTTCTATAATTTCTGTAAGAAGTAAGTAATTAACATCAGCATATGAGAACATTTCACCTGGTTCACCTAGAGGCTCTCCCAATGTCATTGCAAGTTTTATTTGTTCGTCTCTGGTAAATCTGTGTTTAGGGTTTTCACTAAGCATCACCATATACTCATCGGTAACAGCATAGTCATGAATACCACTTGTGTGATTCAGTAATTGAATCACCTTAATTTTAGAAGTGTCATAACCATCATCAATCAATAAAGCATTAGTTTTCTCAAGAATCAAAGTGTCAATAGCTTGACTTAAGTCTAATTTAGATTGTTCTACTAATCTTAAAACAGCAGTACTTACATAAGTTTTAGTATTACTAGCTATTAAAAAAGGATGATTAGGAAGAAGTTTAGATTTATTTTTATCTGAAAACCCAACTGACCCACTCCATGAAATTCCTTTTTTGGGGGACTCTACATGAACCAAAAGCCCAACTGCATCTTTGTTAGCATTATAAATAGAATCTAAAATAGATTGAAAGATTTGGGTTTTATCCTCTTTGTTAGATAAAACTTCGGATTGTTTCTTAGTTTCTTTACAACCCAAAAAGAAAACTAAAACAAAACAAAATATTAGACAGTTTTTCATTTTAATTCAACTTATAATTGACATCCAAAGCTTTTAGTTCGTTAAGCAGTTCCTGGGAAATTTTCACCTTTTGTTTTCTGCTAGGCATAGTTAGTTTCAACTTTTCTGAATTGTCGTAGACTAGAAAATTTAAACTTTTATTTCCTTCATGCATTCGCATCAGATCTTGCAATTGAGTTATTGTGCCTTCTTCTAAATCGTGAATATTTAGCTGAATAGATAACTTCTTAGCATAGGTCTCCATAACATCATGTAATAATTGAAAATTATTAAACTGAATTCTTGGATCTCCCTTTTGACCTGTTTCTCTATTGGTCCAACCTTCACGCACAAACGCTCGCACATATACAAATGAGTTTACCACAAAGAAATGCCTAAACTTTAAATAATCTTCTCCAAAAATTCTAAACTCATAACTATCTGTGTAATCTTCAATGGTAAATAATGCCCAGCCTTTACCTTGCTTACTTATACGATGTTGCACATCTGTAACCACGCCACCGAATGTAATTTCTCGGTTAACCACTGATTGCAAATCGTTAAAAACAGAAATGGTTCCGTTGCAAAAATTTTGCATCTCTATCTTGAAATCATCAAGTGGATGACCAGAAATATAAATACCAACCACTTCCTTTTCTCTTGAAAGTTTCTCCATCGTTCCCCAATCCTCACAAGGCGGCACTTGTGGCTCTGCTATTTCTACACCACTAGCCTCACCAAACAAACTTACTTGAGCAGAATTTTCGTTTTCTTGATGCTTAGCACCATATTTCATGGCCTTTTCTAAAAAGGTTATACCATCACCATCATGGGCAAAATATTGAGCGCGATGTGTATCTTCAAAACAATCAAATCCACCAGCATAGGCTAAACCTTCAAATGATTTTTTGTTGGCTGCTCTTAAATCTACACGCTTTGCCAAATCAAAAATTGACTTGTAATTACCACCTTCTTTTCTGTTTTCTACAATGGTTTTAACGGCTCCATGTCCCACGCCTTTAATTGCTCCCATTCCAAAACGAACTGCATTATCCTGATTTACCGAGAATTTATAGTAACTCTCGTTAACACTTGGCCCAAGCACCGGCAAACGCATCCGTTTACACTCTTCCATAAAGAAGGTTACCGACTTAATATCGTTCATATTATTAGAAAGAACAGCTGCCATATATTCTGCTGGATAATGTGCTTTTAAATAAGCTGTTTGGTATGCAATCCAAGCATAACAAGTAGAATGGGATTTGTTAAATGCATAACTCGCAAAAGCCTCCCAATCCTTCCAGATTTTCTCAAGTTTGGTTTTATCCATGCCTTTAGCAGCAGCTTGTTCAATGAATTTTGGTTTCATCTTATCTAGTACTGCTTTTTGCTTTTTACCCATGGCTTTACGTAAAACATCGGCTTCACCTTTGGTAAAATCCGCCAGTTTTTGAGACAGCAACATTACCTGCTCTTGGTAAACCGTAATGCCGTAGGTTTCTGCTAAGTATTCTTCTGTTTCAGGTAAATCGTAAACAATTTCTTCATCTCCATGCTTACGACGAATAAAACTCGGAATATATTCCATAGGACCTGGACGATACAGAGCATTCATAGCAATAAGGTCATCAAAAACCGTAGGCTTTAAATGCTTCATGTGCTTCTGCATTCCTGGTGATTCATATTGAAAAATCCCAACTGTTTCACCCCTTTGGAATAACGCATAGGTTTCTTCGTCATCTAGCGGAAAATTCTCTGGATCGAGCTCTATACCATGCTTTGCTTTTACAATCTTAACCGTATCTTTAATTAAGGTTAGCGTCTTTAATCCCAAGAAATCCATCTTCAGCAATCCAGCACTTTCTACAACGGAGTTATCGAACTGTGTAACGTATAAATCTGAATCTTTTGCTACCGAAACAGGCACATAATTAGTGATATCTCCAGGTGTAATGATAACACCACAAGCATGAATTCCTGTATTTCTAACAGAACCTTCTAATACTCTTGCTTGGTTTACCGTTTCTGCTTGTAAATCTGACCCATCAGAAATATTAAGTAGTTGATTTACCTTCTCTAATTCTTCAGCTCTAAACTTGCTTGCTAACTCTTTTTCACTCTTACCAAATATTTTTCCGAGTTTGGACATATTCGGAATTAGCTTGGCAATATGATCTGCTTCATTTAACGGCAAATCCAACACACGTGCTGTATCTCTAATTGAAGATTTAGCAGCCATCGTACCATAGGTAATAATCTGCGCTACTTGATTGGCACCATATTTATCGATAACGTATTGCATAACGCGGCCACGACCTTCATCATCAAAATCGATATCGATATCTGGCATACTCACACGGTCTGGATTTAAGAAACGCTCGAAAAGCAAATCGTATTTTATTGGGTCTATATTGGTAATCCACAAACAGTACGCTACTACCGAACCTGCTGCCGAACCACGACCAGGACCAACGGACACATCCATTTTTCGGGCTTCACGAATGAAATCCTCTACAATAAGGAAGTATCCAGGGTAACCTGTATTTTCAATAACGCTCAACTCAAAATCGAGACGCTCTGCTATTTCTGGAGTAATCTCTCCGTAACGCTTTTTGGCACCTTCGTATGTTAAGTGCCTTAAATAGGCATTTTCACCTCGTTTACCATTATCTACTTCATCCTCTTCATGTTTAAATTCATCTGGAATATCAAAAGCAGGTAATAATACATCACGAGCCAATTCAAAAGGTTCAATCTTATCAACTACTTCTTGAATATTCACAATGGCTTCAGGAATATCTCTAAAGAGCGCTTTCATCTCTTCAGTTGATTTGAAGTAGTATTCCTGATTTGGCAATCCGTAACGATAACCACGACCACGACCTATTGGTGTGGCTTGTTTTTCACCATCTTTCACACACAACAAAATATCGTGCGCATTGGCGTTTTCTTGTTCTACGTAGTAAGTATTATTGGTAGCAATTAGCTTTACGTCGTGCTTCTGAGCAAATTGAATTAAGACCTGATTGACACGATTTTCATCTTCTTGATTGTGACGCATCAATTCGATATACAAGTCGTCACCAAAGGTATCTTTCCACCAGATTAAGGCTTCTTCTGCTTGATTTTCACCAATATTAAGCACCTTACTAGGTACTTCACCATAAAGGTTTCCTGTTAAGCAAATGAGATCTTCTTTGTATTGCTCTATTAGTTTTTTGTCAATTCTTGGCACATAGTAAAAGCCATCTGTAAAAGCTGCAGAAGACAGCTTAGCCAAATTGTGATACCCTTTTTTATTCTTTGCCAAAAGAACGATTTGGTAACCGTTATCTTTTCGTGTTTTATCTGTATGATCTTCGCAAACAAAAAACTCACAACCAATAATAGGTTTTATTAGTTTTCCTTTCTTCTCTTCACCATTCTCTTCGGCTTCTGCATGCTGGGCTTTTACACTTTTATTATGAGCCGAAACTGCACTTACAAAGTGAAACGCTCCCATCATATTTCCATGATCTGTTAGTGCAACGGCTGGCATATCTTCTTTAGCTGCAGCATTAACTAAATCTTTAATACTAATAGTGGATTGTAAGATTGAGAATTGCGAGTGGTTATGTAAATGCACAAACTCAGCATCTGCCAACTTTGCAACAGCCTCTTTGTTTGTGTGTGTCGGAGTTTCCTGAGATTGCTCTTTTTGAAGCCTCGCATTAATCTTAGCACTTTCGCGTTTAAGATTAAGATGTTTTAGTCCAATTAACTGAATTGGTTGTGGATTGGCTTCAGAAAATTTCTCAAAATAATCTGGTTGAACATCTAACTGTTCTTTAGTATATTCTTTTCGTCTAACTAATTCTAAAAAACAACGTGTTGTAGCTTCAACATCGGCAGTTGCGTTATGTGCTTCAGCAAATGGTTGATTAAAAAGAAATTGATGCAACTCTGTTAAGGTTGGAAGTTTAAACTTTCCTCCTCTACCTCCTGGAATTTTACACAACTCGGCCGTATGCTCTGTACAGGTATCTAATACTGGTAATTCTTGCAATTGGTTTGCCACATCCTCTCTTACGAATTCTGCACCCATAATGTTGAGATCGAATCCAACATTCTGACCAACCACAAATTTAGTTTTCTCTAAAACAGCATTAAATTTTTCTAAAACTTCGGCAAGAGAAATACCTTGTTCTGCCGCTAATTCTGTAGAAATACCATGAATTTTCTCAGCATCGTAAGGTATATTAAAACCATCTGGCTTAACCAAATAATCTTGATGATCTATACAATTACCCATCGCATCATGCAACTGCCATGCTATCTGAATACACCTTGGCCAGTTATCTGTATCTGTGATTGGTGCATCCCAACGCTTTGGTAAACCTGTGGTTTCAGTATCGAAGATTAAGTACATAAATTACCTGTTTTAGACCTTGAAAAAGAGTATGAATTTGTCGTAAAAATAGCCCTTAAAATTACATAGAATTTCGACTTATTTGAAGGTAAGTTGTTAAGAGTTTTAAACATAAAAAAAGCCACGCAAAAGCGTGGCTTCATCTTAACCTAACCTAGAAGTAATTATGACAGTACTTCTTCATATAATTTCACAGAATTGATTGCTGCTTCAATTGAATTTCTCTGCTCACGCAACAATTCAATTAACCTTGATGGAAAATTATTATTACTCATCAATTCATTATACTCATCTAAACTGGCTTTTTCTCCTCTTAAAGCTTCTTCTAAAATTGTTTCTTCATTATTTGAAGAAAAGGTTGCTCTTAAACTCATCCAATTTCTATGCATTGTTCCTTTAAAACTTCCTGAATCTTCTGGAATTTCGCCATAAGTGATGATTTCTGTTCTCAATTGGCGCGCAAATTTAGAACGTTGCTCTGCCATGTTTTTAAAGAAGTTTTTTACACTTACATTATCCACTTCTGAAATTGCGTTGATGTAACCCTTCTCAGCATCGTAATTTTTTACTAACAGTTCATTTAACTTGTCTGAAATTTTTTTCTCGTACTTCATAATATCTTTATTCATTTTTTGAATTTCAATAAGTTCTTTATAGATGCGTATTGTTTCACATCTGCATTTACAGTATAACATTCATACACCACGAAGTCAAGTAATTTAACACCATTTAATAGTCTTTAACAGCCTTTAACAAAAAAGCGCTATTTGAAAATTTCAAATAGCGCTTCTGTTTAATTTTATGCTTTTCTTATGCCTGAAGATAATCTGGCACTCCGTCTCCATCTGTATCATCATTAGTTGGATCTCCATCCATATTAGCATCTTCATTTATAGTTAAGATACCATCACCATCATCGTCAGTATCTAAATAGTCTGCATCACCATCACCATCAGTATCTGCAGGATTTCCGTCATCATCTAATTGCAACTCTACAGAAGTTGGCACACTATCTCCATCATCGTCGTTATCTAAATAATTTGCAACACCATCACCATCAGTATCGTCGTTTGTTAAATCACCATCACCATTAAAATCTTCAAAAACATTTGGCACACCATCACCATCATCATCACCACAATCTAAACTATCAATTTCAGCCTGAATTGTACCATCTTCATCTCCACAAAAATCAATCTGTTCTTGTAGGTAAACTTGATACTGCGCACATTTATCAAAAAATTCACCCATGGTTGCAGTATTATATTGCACTTCGGCTTCATTACGATTATTAGTTGCTATTTCACAGCTTATTTGACAATCTCCTAAATCCTCAATCATTTGCTGAATAGAACCGTCTAAGTCACCGCAATAGTCACGCTGAGTCATTAAAGCCTGTCCATAAGCATTACATGCCGTTTCAAATTCAGAGCTACTTACAAATCCATCTTCATTAACTTGTTGAGCCATTTCATATGCAGTCAGAGCTGTTTCAGCCGCCATTTCGGTATCCGTACAAGTTATGGGATCTGCCGGAATTGTTCCAGAAATTAAAGGCACTCTATAAAAAACACCACCATAAATTGGTCCATTTTGTCCTGTTACAGGATCCACACCTGTTTCACCCGTTAACCCTGTAAAATTGATCGACTGTGTCGCTGTCTCGTTAAAAGCCGTAAACCTAAATGTGCCAGTAAATGTATTATTATCAATCTCATTTAATCTTATTTCACCATACTCTGGATAAGAAGGCGGATCATCACTAGGTCTAGGGTTATTATTTGTTGAGTAAATAGTACCATCTGCTGCTGTAAAACGAGCCTCTATAGTATTAACATCTCCAAAGACGTAAACACCAACTGCAACTGTAGGTATTATTAACTCTAATGTTTCAATATTATTAGTACCGTAAAGTGTTAAGAATCCATTTTCATCAATACTCGCTGAGAAGGCTTTTGCTCTCCAAGATGTTCCATCTAAAGAACCCTGAAATGCTGGTGAGTTAAATTCTACTTCATCACCACAGCTAAATACTGATAATAAGATTAGAGATAAGACAATTAATTTTTTCATTATTGAGCGGTAATTAATCTATGTTTCAAATATAACGAAACAAGAGTCCCAAAAGTATAATATTTTTTTATACTAGACTTACTCTCCGACAGCACTTTTGTTTAAAGTGATAATCTTTTAGTTAAAATGGCTAAAAAGCTTAAAATTTAAAAAATTGTATTATCTTTGCGCCCTCATTAATAACAGAGGTCGAGAACCTCACTAATTAATTATTATGCCTGTAAAAATTAGATTACAAAGACACGGTAAGAAAGGAAAACCTTATTACTGGATCGTAGCAGCGGATTCTCGCGCTAAAAGAGATGGTAAATACTTAGAAAAATTAGGTGCTTACAATCCAAACACAAATCCTGCAACTATTGACCTTGATGTAGATGGTGCTGTAAAGTGGTTAGAAAATGGTGCACAACCAACTGACACTGCTAAAGCAATTTTATCTTACAAAGGTGCTTTATTAAAGAAGCATTTAGCAGGTGGTGTTAAAAAAGGTGCTTTAACTGAAGAACAAGCAGAAGCTAAATTCAACGCTTGGTTAGAAGAAAAAGCAGCTAAAATTCAAGCTAAGGCTGATGGCTTATCTAAAGCAGACGCTGAAGCTAAAGCTAAAGCTTTAGAGGCTGAAAAAGCTGTAAACGAAGCTCGTATTGCTGCAAATGCACCAGTAGTTGAAGAAGAAGTTGCTGAAGAGACAACTGCTTCTAACGAAGAAGAGTAAAAAATTTATTTTTATACTTTTAAACCCTGACATTTATCGTCAGGGTTTTTTGTTTGATTTAGCTCATGAAAAAAGAAGATTGTTTTTACTTAGGAAAAATTGTAAAAAAGTATAGCTACAAAGGAGAACTTTTAGCTAAACTAGACACAGATGAACCTGATCTTTATGAAAATATTGATGCGGTTTTTATGGATCTTAGAGGCAACCTTGTTCCATTTTTTATCGAATCTTCTCAACTGCACAAATCTGATTTACTTAGACTAAAATTTGAAGACGTCGATACCGAAGCAGATGCGGATGCCTTAATAAAGTCTGAACTTTATTTACCCTTAGACCTACTTCCAAAATTAGAAGGAGACAAATTCTATTATCATGAAGTTATAGGTTTTACAATAACAGACCGTAACTTTGGTAAAGTCGGAACGATTAAAGCCATAAACGACTCTACAGCACAGGCACTATTTGAAATTGACAGAAATGGGATTGAAATCTTAATACCTATGAATGATGAATTTATAATTAAAGTTGATAAACCCAACAAAATCATTGAGGTTGATACTCCCGAAGGATTAATAGAACTTTACACAAGCCCATCTTAAATCCTTCCCAAAGGGAAGGACTTTCTCTCTCATGGAAAAGCCTTTCAAATTCAAACGATTCTCGATTAACCAAGATCGATGTGCCATGAAAATTGGTACAGATGGTGTTTTACTTGGTGCTTGGACCTCAGTAAAACATAATCCTTTTAGCGTTTTAGACATTGGCTCTGGCACAGGAATTCTGAGCCTTATGATGGCTCAAAGAAGTTATGCTGAACAAATTGAAGCGATAGAAATTGATGACGATGCTTATGAACAATGCTCCGAAAACTTTGAAAACTCACCTTGGAACGACCGCTTGTTTTGCTATCATGCTTCCCTTTTAGAGTTTGTTGAAGAGGTTGAAGATGCTTTCGATTTAATTATATGTAATCCACCTTTTTATTCCGAAGATTATAAAACCGAAAATAAATCAAGGGACTTGGCGCGTTTTAACGATGCTATGCCTTTTAAGCATATTATCTATGCTGTAGCACATTTGTTGGCAGAAGATGGTTTATTTTCAATTGTTATTCCCAGAAAAGAGGAAGATGATTTTGTTGCTTTAGCTAATACTATTGGACTTTCCCCTAGTCGAATTCTTCATGTTAAAGGCAATCCTGATGCTGAAGTTAAACGCAGCTTAATTGAATTTAGCTATACTAAAAAAGGTGTTGAAGTTTCAGAATTAATTATTGAAACTGACCGTCATAACTACACCGAAGATTACATTAATCTCACCAAAGATTTTTATTTGAAAATGTAACACTTCTGTTGGGCAATGATATCGATTTCGTTACTTTTGTGAAACTTATAAAATAACAGCTCCTATTTTGATAAATCTTCAAAATTAGAAGTTATAAATATCATAATCAGAATGAAACCAGATTTATTTGAAGCTCCTGACTATTATAACTTAGACGAACTACTTACTGAAGAACACAAATTGGTTCGTGATGCAGCCAGAGAATGGGTAAAACGTGATGTTTCACCAATAATTGAAGAGGCTGCTCAAAAAGCAGAATTTCCAAAATCTATTATTGGTGGATTAGCAGAAATTGGTGCTTTCGGACCTTATATTCCTGAAGAATATGGTGGTGCAGGATTAGACCAGATTTCTTATGGTTTAATCATGCAAGAAATAGAACGTGGAGATTCTGGAGTACGAAGTACAGCATCAGTACAGTCGTCTTTAGTAATGTATCCTATTTGGAAATATGGTACAGAAGAACAGCGCCAAAAATATTTACCAAAATTAGCTTCTGGTGAGTGGATGGGTTCTTTTGGTTTAACCGAACCAGACCATGGAAGTAATCCAGGTGGCATGACTACCAATTATAAAGATATGGGAGACCACTACCTTTTAAATGGTGCTAAAATGTGGATTTCAAATGCTCCTTTCTGCCAAGTAGCTGTAGTATGGGCTAAAAATGAAGAAGGACGTATACACGGTTTAATTGTTGAGCGTGGTATGGAAGGATTCTCTACACCTGAAACACATAACAAATGGTCGCTTAGAGCTTCTGCTACAGGTGAGCTTATTTTTGATAACGTTAAAGTTCCTAAAGAAAATTTATTACCTAACAAATCTGGTTTAGGTGCACCACTTGGTTGTTTAGATTCTGCACGTTATGGTATTGCCTGGGGAGCGATTGGAGCAGCTATGGATTGTTACGATACTGCTTTGAGGTATAGTAAAGAGCGTATTCAGTTTGGTAAGCCAATAGGGCAGTTTCAGTTACAACAAAAGAAACTTGCTGAAATGATTACAGAAATTACTAAAGCACAATTACTAACCTGGAGATTAGGTGTGCTGCGTAATGAAGATAAAGCGACCTCAGCACAAATTTCTATGGCAAAACGAAACAATGTTGATATGGCTATAAACATTGCTCGCGAAGCAAGACAAATGCTTGGAGGAATGGGAATTACTGGTGAGTACAGTATAATGCGTCATTCTATGAACTTAGAAAGTGTAATTACTTACGAAGGCACACACGATATACATTTACTAATTACAGGTTTAGATATTACTGGCTTAAACGCTTTTAAATAAAAGAATACTATATTCTAGATATTGAAATGCTTCTCTTTTTTTGGGAAGCATTTTTAATTTTTAAGAATGTCATATCTTTACTCGATAATCGAGATTTGAATAATCCAACTAGGGTTGAAACATCTAAATTTGTTTCTTTTTAATATCTCGCAGGCTTGCCTAAAGGTCATTGATTTATATGAAGGAGTTGGTAATTTACATATGTTTAATTTTTAGTGTATTTGGATGCAACTCTAATGACGATGTTTCGCCAAGAGCACCTCAAACCTATTCTATTTTATCATTAGGTGACAGTTATACTATTGGGCAAAGCGTATGCGAAACCTGTCGTTTTCCTGAGCAATTAAAGGATAGCTTAATCTCTAATTTTCCGATAGAGGACACGTTTAATCTTCAAGTTATTGCACAGACTGGATGGACAACTACAAGTCTAATAAATGCAATTGAAAATGAAAATCCACCAAACACTTTTAATTTAGTCACCTTGCTCATTGGTGTGAATAACCAATATCAAAATAGACCATTCTCACTTTACGAGGAAGAATTTCCAATTTTAGCCAATAGAGCAATAACATTAGCGCAAGGAGATGCAAGTAAAGTTATTGTAGTTTCAATACCAGATTATGCGTTTACTCCTTTTGGACAAGGTTTTGGGTTTTCGACAACAACATCAGAAGAGATTGACCAGTATAATAGCTTTGCAGAAAACTATTGTATAGCTAACGATATTAGCTTTATAAACATTACAGATATTACAAGAGAAGGGCTAAATAATCCAGATTTGGTGGCACAAGACCAGCTTCATCCTTCTGAACTTGCATATTCTTTATTTGTACAACGATTGTTACCTATTGCTACGGAAAAACTTCAATAAGTTTTACTACTTTAGACAAAGAATTTCAATTATATGTCTTCAAAATCTAGATTAGATCGTGCTTACAAAAATGCTCATCGCATTAGTTTTGGTGACGCTTCAAAATTCATTTTATTTAGTGATTGCCATCGTGGTGATAATAGCTTTGCAGACGATTTCGCCAATAACAGAAACATATATTTTCATGCACTGAAACATTATTATACCGAAGGTTTTAGTTATTGCGAACTAGGTGATGGTGACGAATTATGGGAAAATTTGTCGTTTGAATCTATTCTGAATGCACATAAAAATGTCTACATGCTCATGAAACAGTTTCATGAAGAGGATAGATTGCACATGATTTGGGGAAATCACGATATGGTTTATCGCGACCCTAAATATGTAGAGAAGTATTTATCCACCTATTTTGACCCTAAAGTAGGAGAAGATGTCGAGTTGTTTTGCAATATAAAATATCATGAAGGTATTGTTTTAAAGCATTCTGAAACAGGACAGGAATTGTTTCTCTGTCATGGTCATCAAGCGGATTGGTGGAATTACTTATTCTGGAAATGGAGCCGGTTTATGGTTCGCATTCTTTGGAAACCCTTAAATGTTATGGGAATAGCAGATCCTACAAGTCCTGCTAAAAACTACAAAGAGCTCATAAAAGTAGAACGCAGAACTAAAAAGTGGATTGTAGAAAACAACAACTTAGTAACCATTGCTGGTCATACACACAGGCCACGTTTCCCAGAACCTGGTGATATTGCTTTTTTTAACGATGGTAGTTGTGTACATCCAAGAAGTATTACTGGTCTTGAAATTGAAAACGGAAAAATTTCTCTCATTAAATGGCAAATTGCAACTACAGATGATGGTACATTAAAAATTGTAAGAGTTTTACTTGAAGGACCTACTCCATTAATTGAATATAAGACATCTTGATATAAAGTAAAGATTGCCACGTCCTGCGTCCTCGCAATGACAAGTTTTATAGTTAGCTCTCTGGTGCCAGCTCTACCTCCAAACCTTCTAGTTCTGGCGTAATTGGTATCTGACAACCTAATCGAGAATTGTCTTTTACATAAAACGCTTCAGAAAGCATTGCTTCTTCATCGTCTTGCATTTCGGGCAATTCGGTATCACTTAGTACATAACATTGGCAAGATGCACACATAGCCATGCCACCACAAACACCAATGGTACCTTCAGGAGCGAGTTCGTAAGAACGTACTACTTCCATAAGATTCATTGCCATATCTGTTGGTGCTTCGATTTGATGTGTTACACCATCGCGATCAATGATTGTTATATTTATATCCATAGTATATAGTAATTAGGGATCAGTAGTCAGTTCTTTATTGATTTTATTAGACCATGCAACATTTTCGATACTTCGTTGGTTTTCTCAATTAATTCATTGGCTTGTTGTTTACTAAGAAAATTTAATCTAACTGAAATATATAGCATTGATCTTACTTCACTATTTGAAGATAAAGCGATATATAAGAATCTTGCAAAATCTGCATTTGAATTTCTATCAAATCCCTCTGCTATATTATTTGAAATAGATATTGATGCTCTTCTTATTTGATCTCTAAAGGAAAAGTCATTATTACCTTTGAACATAGTATAAATAGAAACAGCTAAATCCTGAGACTTTTGCCAAACTAACAAATCTTCAAATTTTTGTACAGCCATTTACTAATTACTTTCTACTATTTACTATCTACTCAATCGCTTTAACAACGGCTTTTGGTGCTTCTTTACGTGTACCATCAAAACCATCAACACCAGAAACTGTAGTATATTTTAACACATAACGTTTTCCTGGGTTTATAATCTGATAAGCTGCCTGACACATCAAGGTTGCCTCATGGAAACCACAAAGAATTAGTTTTAATTTTCCAGGATAAGTATTAACATCACCAATAGCAAAGATTCCTGGAATATTAGTCTGATAATCCAAAGCGTTATTAACTTTTATGGCATTTTTTTCAATCTCTAATCCCCAATTTGCAATTGGCCCTAATTTTGGAGATAAGCCAAATAATGGTATAAAATGATCAGTTTCTAACAAGAATGGTTCCTCATCCTTTTTAGTTACTTCAACACTTTCAACTTTGTTATCACCATTGATTGCAGTAATTTCGGCAGGAGTAATAAGGTTAATTTTACCGGCAGATTTTAATTCTTGCACTTTTTCTACAGAATCCAAATGCCCTCTAAACTCATTTCTTCTATGAACCAAAGTTACGCTCGATGCTACATCAGCCAGGAAAATACTCCAATCTAATGCAGAATCTCCACCACCAGCTATGACCACACGCTTGTTACGGTACATTTCTGGCTCTTTGATCATATACTCTACACCTTTATCTTCGTAGTCGGCTATGTTATCTATTAGTGGTTTTCTAGGCTCAAAGCTACCCAAACCACCTGCAATAGCTACTACTGGTGCTTTATGTTTTGTTCCTTTGTTTGTAGTTACAATAAACGAGCCATCTTCCTGTTTTTCTATAGTATCAGCACGTTCACCCAATGTAAAACCAGGTTCAAACTGCTTGCATTGTTCCATTAACTTATCGGTTAAATCACCAGCTAAAATCTCGGGATACGCAGGAATATCGTAAATAGGTTTTTTTGGATAAATTTCTGAGCATTGCCCTCCTGGTTGCGGTAAGGCATCAATTAAATGACATTTTAGTTTTAAAAGACCGGCTTCGAAAACCGTAAAAAGTCCTGTTGGACCAGCACCAATAATAAGAATATCTGTAGTAATCATGTTGTTATGAATTGGGAACAAATGTAATAATGCGATATAAGATAGAATGTGACAAATGTCACATTATTTATTCTACATTGATTACACGTTCTATCTGCGGAGCATACTTCTTTATAGTCATCTCAACACCAGATTTTAAGGTCATCTGGTTAACACTACAAGAAGTACAAGCACCTGTTAGCTGCACCTTAACTAACTTATCATCATCTATAGACAATAAATTAATGTCGCCACCATCACTTTGTAAAAACGGACGGATTTCATCTAATGCCTTTTCTACATTTAATTTAAGTTCTTCTGAGCTCATCTACTATTTCTTTACAGCAGAACATCCTGCCATTGTTGTTATTTTTATTGCTTCGGTTGCAGGTAGGTTTTCATTTCTTTTTACAACTTCTTGCACTACCTCTCTTGTAATATCTTCAAACGCTTTTTCTACTGAAGTTGCAGTTTGTAAAGCTGCAGGTCTACCTAAATCTCCTGCTTCTCTAATACTCTGTACTATTGGTACTTCACCTAAAAACGGAACGTCTAAATCTTCAGCTAAATTCTTAGCACCTTCTTGTCCAAAAATATAATATTTATTTTCTGGTAATTCAGCTGGAGTAAAATACGCCATATTTTCAATGATACCTAACACAGGTACATTGATACTATCTTGCTGAAACATTGCTACACCTTTTTTAGCATCTGCTAAAGCTACATTTTGAGGTGTACTTACAACTACGGCACCTGTTATGGGTAATGCCTGCATGATACTTAGGTGAATATCTCCAGTACCTGGAGGTAAGTCCAGTAAAAGAAAATCTAATTCTCCCCAAGCAGCATCAAATATCATTTGGTTTAATGCTTTTGAAGCCATTGGACCTCTCCAAATTACTGCCTGATCTGGTTTTGTAAAAAAGCCTATAGACAATACTTTAACTCCATAATTTTCTATAGGTTTCATTTTAGACTTACCATCTACATTGACAGATAGCGGTCTTTCGTTTGCCACATCGAACATTATTGGAATTGAAGGTCCATAGATATCTGCATCTAACACACCAACCTTAAAGCCCATTTTTGCCAATGTTACTGCCAAGTTAGCTGTTACCGTAGATTTACCAACTCCACCTTTACCAGAGGCTACTGCCACAATATTTTGAATTCCGGGAATTGGTTTACCTTTTATTTCATTTGCTGTTGGTTTAGCAGGTGCATCAACCTTAATATTTACTTTTATTTTTGCCTTTTCATAAACCTCTTTATGAATGGTTTGCAAAATTTCAACCTCAGTTTTTTTCTTTGCCTGAAGGCTCGGATTTTTAATGGTTACATCTACGATAACCTCATCTGCAAATGTTACAACGTTTGTCACCGCGCCACTATCTACCATATTTTCTCCTTCACCAGGAACAGTTATGGTTTTTAGGGCTTGTAATATATCTTTCTTGTTAAGTTTCACTTGTTTATCTAGATTTATTCTGAGTGCAAAGATACTGCTAAAAGTTTAGATTTTGAAGTCCTTAAATTGAATTGAAGAATGAGTGGATTGGGTTTTATAATTGTCCCAACTCTTTTGAAGGATCCCAAAACAATGCATCAAAATTTTGTATTTGGTTATCTACAACTTCAACCCCTTCATTCTCTAAAAGTTGTTGCATAAGATTTGTTCCTTCGAAATGGTGCTTACCTGTTAGCAGTCCTTTTCTGTTAACTACTCGGTGCGCTGGCACATCTTTTCCACCAGAATTATTCATAGCATAACCAACGATGCGAGCACTTCTTGTTGCACCTAAATATTTTGCAATTGCTCCATAGCTAGTAACTCTTCCAAAAGGAATAAGCCTTGCTACATCATACACTTTTTCAAAAAAACCAAGTGTTTCGGGTTTCATTACAACTCTTTAAGAATATTTATAAAGGTGACTAAAGCTACAATTCCTGTTATGATTCCAATGCTGTAGTTCATACTTTTTTGAGACGTGAATTTTTTATCTTTTATCTTGTCGAAAAAGAAAATATAGAAATACAACATTACAAATGTACCCATTGCAGCTCCGGTAACGTAAGTAACAATGCTTGTTTTTTCAAAATTCATCCAACCAAAAGACGACAAAGTGATTGTCATATAAGCTTGATACGGAATTGGGAAGACATTTAGTGCAGATAGAAGCATACCATGAAAAAAACGACTTCTTTTGCTCATAACATCTGCTTCTTGCACATTAGCTTCTTTTTGGTTTCTTGCTATAATTAAGAAATAAATAGTTATGAGCACAAAAATCACAAAAGCCACACGTTGCAGTATTTCTACAATGTCAGGTCTGTTTGATAAATAGCGTGCAAAAATAGCCGCAACATACGTTTGAATAAAAACAACTAAGCAAACACCTGAAGAAAAAGTAATACCACGACCTGGACCCTCCTTAAGACTAATCTTAGCGGCTGTCATATTTAGCAAACCTGGTGGAATAACACCAATTAGTGCCACAAAAAGACCAAGGAAGAAAACAACTGTAATACTCAAGTTTTAGTTGATTTTGAATCTAATATACGTAATTGCTTTGTCTTTTTCTAAATACTGATTTTCGTAAAAGGTCTGTATTTCGGTAACTTCTTCTGGACTACCTTCTAATTTGTAAACATTGTGATTGGCATACAGCACCTCATAACCTAAACCATGCAACAATCCGAGAGTGTACCCATGCATAAACTCACTATCGGTTTTAAGATGCATCAAACCATCTGGTTTTAGAATTTTCTTATAACGCTCTAAAAACTGAATATTAGTTAATCTGTGCTTTGTTCTTTTGTATTTAATCTGTGGATCTGGAAATGTAATCCATATTTCATCAACTTCATTGGCCTCAAACACGTACTCTATAAGTTCTATTTGAGTTCTTATAAAGGCTGCATTGTTTATCTTTTCTTCAATCGCTGTTTTTGCTCCTCTCCAAAATCTAGCTCCTTTTATATCTATACCAATAAAATTTTTGTTTGGGTAACGCTGTGCCAAACCAACAGTATATTCTCCTTTGCCACAGCCTAATTCTAACACCAAAGGGTTTTCGTTTTTAAATACCTTTTCTCTCCATTTACCTTTTAAAACGAAATTACCACCTGTCAGTTCGTCTCTGGTTGGCTGAAATACGTTATCAAAGGTTTCGTTTTCTTTAAATCTCTTGAGCTTATTTTTACTTCCCACGTTTTACTGCTTATTAATAATTTGGTAAAATTAAGGAAACATTTTAAGCTTTATCTTTGCTTTTAATGAAAAGGATTTTAGTTGCTCCATTAAATTGGGGTTTAGGGCATGCAACCAGAAGCATTCCTATTATAAATGCTTTAATAGCAAATAATTTTGAACCTGTCATTGCCAGTGATGGTGAAGCTCTTAGATTATTGCAAAAAGAGTTTCCCAAACTTCAGGCGCTAGAACTTCCTTCGTACAATATTACATATTCTAAAAAAGCTAATAGTTTTAAACTAAAACTCATTAAAGATTCCCCAAGTCTATTAAAAACAATAAAAAGAGAAAAAAAAGTTACCGAAAGTCTTATAAAATCTGAAAATATTTCAGGAATTATTTCAGACAACAGATTTGGAGTTAGAGATAAAAGTATTCCTTCGGTATTTATCACACATCAATTACGTGTGTTAAGTGGAAATACAACATGGCTAAGCTCTAAGCTTCATCAAAAAATCATTTCAAAATTTGACGAATGCTGGGTACCAGATCATACAGGTACAAAAAACTTGAGTGGAGACTTGGGACATATTGAAGGATTTAATTCTACCATAAAATACTTAGGCCCTTTGAGTAGATTTGAAAAAAAAGATTTAGAGAAAAAGTATGATCTTCTAGTAGTTTTATCTGGACCAGAACCTCAACGCTCATTTTTAGAAATAAAACTTCTTGATGAATTACAGTTCTATGATGGTAAAATTTGTTTTGTAAAAGGCCTTATTGAAAACGAACAGCGTAAAACACAAATCAACCATATTACAACATACAATTTTATGACAAGCACTGAGCTTGCAAAAGCTTTGAATGAAAGTGAACTTGTTTTAAGTAGATCTGGCTATACATCCATTATGGATTATGCAAAACTTGAAAAGAAAGCGTTTTTAATACCTACTCCAGGGCAGTTTGAACAAGAATATTTAGCAAAGAAATTTGCAGAAGAACAAGTAGCTCCTACTTGTAAACAGAACGCGTTTAAAATTGAAATGCTAAATGAGATTGAAAATTATTCAGGATTTAAATATTTGCAGTACGATCTTAACTACAAAAAATTATTCGGCCTTTTCTAAAGTAAAAGAAAATTCACTACCTACTCCTAACTCACTCTCCACATACATCTTTTCCTCATGAGCCTCGATAATATGCTTTACAATGGACAAGCCTAAACCTGAGCCACCTTCTTTTCTAGATCCACTTTTATCAACTCTATAGAAACGCTCAAATAAACGAGGTACATTTTCCTTTTTTATACCTTCACCATTATCTGTTACTCGGATGATAGCTTTATTTTTTATAAGGTTTTCTATACTTACCTCAGTAGTTCCCTTTTTTCGTCCGTATTTTATAGAGTTTACTATTAAATTGGTAAGCACTTGCTGAATACGCTCCACATCTGCATAAACATAAATTGGATTGGGATAATCCATATCAAAAGTGAGAGTAATCTCTTTCTTTGCTGCTTTCATTTCAAACAGCTCAAAAACATTCTGAACGAGTTTAACAATATCAAATTTCTCTTTGTTAAGACTTAGATCACCTACTTCGAGCTTAGTAATCATATCTAAATCTTTTATAATATAAGTTAAACGCTCAACACCTTTACTTGCTCTTTGTAAGTACTTTTTTCTGATTTTTTCATCTTCAATACCACCATCTAAAAGTGTATCTATATAACCTTGAACGGTAAATAAAGGAGTTTTAAGTTCGTGTGAAACATTACCGATAAATTCTTTTCTGTATTCTTCTCTAACTTTTAAGGTTTCAATTTCAATCTTTTTATCTCTGGCGTATTTATCAATCTCTTTGGTTAACGTTCCCATATCTGTTGTTATAGGTTGTTGCCTCAGACTTGTTGATTCCAAGAGCGTTAAGTCATCATATATTTTTTTTACTCTTCTGTAGATGAAATGCTCAACTCGGTATTGAATAATTGTAAAACACAGCGGAAAACAGATTATTGGAAAGAATATAACCTGCCAATTAAATGTATGATAGTAATATAAAAAAACACTCACTAGGAGTGTTGCAAAAAACGTAACATACAATGATGTTCTAATAGCGAACTTGTATGTTTTTTTTAGGTTTTTTTTCTGCATTAGTCTACAAACTTGTACCCAACGCCTTTTACTGTTTTGAAAGACTTATCTCCAATCTTTTCGCGAAGTTTTCTAATATGTACATCTATTGTTCTTCCACCAACAACCACTTCATTACCCCAAACTTTGTCTAAAATTTCTTCGCGCTTAAAAACTTTACCAGGCTTTGTTGCTAACAAAGATAATAATTCAAACTCTTTTCTAGGAAGAATAATTTCTTCTCCCTTTTTTGTGATCTTGTATTCTTCTCTATTGATTACTAAATCTCCAATTTTAATAGATTCGTTTGGATTATCAGTGTCTTTTAGTCTTCTTAATAACGCTTTTACTTTACTAACAAGAACTTTTGGCTTTATAGGCTTTGTGATATAGTCATCAGCACCTGCATCGAAACCAGCAACTTGAGAATAGTCTTCACCTCTCGCAGTTAAAAATGTAATAATGGTATTGTTGAGTTTAGAATCTTGTCGAATACGTTCACAAGCCTCAATGCCATCCATCTCAGGCATCATAACATCTAATATAATTAAATGTGGTTTGTGCTTCTTAGCTTTTTCAATAGCCTCTACACCGTTTTCTCCTGTAATAACCTGGTAACCTTCTGAAGACAAGTTATAACCTACAATTTCTAAGATATCTGGTTCATCATCTACCAATAGTATCTTAATATCCTTTTTTTTCACTGTTAAGATAATTTTAAGCTAGCGTAAAGATAAAATATATCTTATTAAGTAAGCCCTTCATCCAAATTGATAACAATTCTCTAACATTGAATTTCAAGGCTATGATTTTAAAACAATTAACAAAAACCAGATGTTAACTTATTGTAAAAAAGCATGTTGTTGATAAAAACATCCTCCAAAACTCAGTATTTGTTAGTATATTTACAATCTAATTTTTTAAAAATCAATTATGAAAAAACTTTACTTTTTATTATTTGTATTTTCATTAACTACTTTGTCTTATGGACAAACTTCCGACTTATATTTCAGTATGGTCGCAGAAGGTTCATCAAACAACAAGTTTATTGAAATATACAATGGTACTGGTGCTGCAGTCAACTTAGACAATTATGCATTTCCAAATGTTTCTAACGAACCTTCTGTTCCTGGAGAATATGAATTTTGGAACACTTTCCCTGCTGGAACTATGTTAGCTGATGGTGATGTATTTGTTATTGCACATGGATCTGCTGATCAAGCAATTCTTGATGAAGCTGATATGACATTTAACTTCTTAAGTAATGGCGATGATGGTTTTGCTCTTGTAGCAAATGATGGTACGTGGAATGATGCTGATATGGATGGTAATATTGATGCTGGAGAAATGACTGGCTTTACAATCTTAGATTGGATTGGAGACTGGAATGGTGATCCAGGAAGTGGCTGGGAGGTTGCCGGTGTTGCAAATGGAACTCAAAATCATACACTGACCAGAAAAACATCTGTTTGTGGACCTAATAACGACTGGGCGGCTTCTGCTGGTACTGATGCAGCTTCTTCTGAGTGGATAGTAGGAGATATAGATACTGGATGGGATCAATTAGGTTCTTACACAGGCTGTGTTTCTGACCCTTCTTTAACTATTACTTCACCAAGTGATGGACAAGTAATAGACTCTGGTACAACTAGTGTTGATATAGCTATTGATGTTCAAAACTTTGTTGTGGGTAATCCTGGTACTGGTGATGGTCATATTCATTGGACTTTAAATAGCGTTATGCAACCAATGAAGTATAATACAGATCCTGAATCTATAATGGTAACTGATGGTGAATCTTATACTATTTACATGGAATTAGTAGATGATTCTCACCAACCTATTGTTCCTGCTGTAAACCAAACTATTACATTTTCTGTAGCTTATCCTTGCGATTTACAGATCGGTACTATCGTTGAAACTTGCGACAATATTACACCTGCTACAACTGATACTTATAATGTAACTTTAGATTTTACAGGTGGTGGAACAACCACTTACACTATTGATACTGGTGGTGTTGGTACAGTTGGTGGTGACAACCCAACCTCTATGGCAATGGGTACCATTACTATTTCAAATATTACTGAAGGTACTGATTTTACAGTAACTTTTACAGGAGACCCAATGAATAGTGGTTGTAACTTTACAAGAAACATAAACAGTCCAGACTGTGACCCTGAGTTAACTTTACCGCTTTATGAAGGTTTTGACTATACTGTTTCTTCTAATCTAATTGATGCTCCTAATTGGAGTAACATATCAAGCAGCACAGACGAAATATTAATAAACGGACCAGGTGGTTTAACATATCCTAACTTAGCATCATCTAGTCAAACAGGAAATCATGCAACATTTGATGGTGGTGGTAGCGATTCCGCAATTGAGTTTGCGGCTGTTTCTACTGGTACTGTCTATGCTTCATTCTTAATGAATGTTACAGACAACTCTTCTGTAACTACTCCAGGATACTTCGCTTTATTAGGAAGCTTTGATGCTAGATTATGGGCTGTACCTGTGGTTCCACCTAGTGCACAAGGTGGTGGAGGTCAATACCAAATAGGAATTTCTAATGTTAATACAGCTCCAACTGGTGCTGCTTTAGACCCTACGGTATTATCTACAGGATCTACTGTTTTAATAGTAATGAGTTATGACACTGATACTGGTGTTATGAATGCATGGGTAAACCCAAGTGATGCAACATTTGGTTCTGCTTCTGCTCCATCTGCTGGTGCTACTGACACTGATGCATCTCCTCAAACAAATATGAATCAATTTGCTTTGAGACAAGATTCTACTTCGGAAACACCATTTATATTGTTTGATGAATTGAGAATTGGAACATCTTGGGCAGACGTTACACCTGTAACATTATCAAATAACGAGTTTAATTTAGATTCGCTTACTATTTACCCTAACCCAACTAATACAGGGTTTGTAAATATTAAATCTACTAACACTGATGCAATGAGTGTACAAGTATTTGACATTCTTGGTAAGCAGGTTAAGAATGAAACTTTAACTGACAATACGTTAAATGTTTCAAATTTAAATACTGGTGTATACATTTTAAAGATTACTCAAAACAATGCTACTACGACTAAAAAATTAGTTATTAAATAATCATTGTTTTTAATCATAAAGAAAGCGCAGCTAAGATTTAGCTGCGCTTTTTTATTTTCAATACTTTTGCAAAATGATTTCTAAAGACACTATTTTTAATATTAAGACCAATGCCGAATTTGAGGCATTAGCACTTGATATCTTTAGATTTCAATTTGAAAACAATGCGATTTATCGCTCTTTTTGTGATTTATTATACAAACATCCATCTGATGTAAATAGTCTTACAGAGATTCCCTTTTTACCAATTCAATTCTTTAAAACACATGAGGTTTTAAGTTCTCAAAATAAGGTTGAAAAAATATTTACCAGCTCTGGTACTACAGGAAGTACAACCAGCAAACACATAGTAACTAATCTAAATATTTATGAAGAAAGCTATCTAAAAGGCTTTCAACATTTTTATAATAATATTGAAGATTATGCGGTATTGGCTTTGTTGCCTTCTTACTTAGAACGAGATGGCTCATCACTTATCTACATGGTAGATGATTTAATACAGAAATCTAAACATCCAGAAAGTGGCTTTTACCTCAATAATCTAGAAGACTTATCAAAGACACTTAATAAGCTTGAAGCAAATGGCCAAAAAACACTTTTAATAGGTGTTTCTTTTGCTTTATTGGATTTGGTTGAACAGTTTCAATTCAACTTAAAACATACTATTGTAATGGAAACTGGTGGCATGAAAGGCAGAAGAAAGGAAATCATTCGTTACGAACTTCACGATAGACTTAAATCAGGATTTGGCGTAGACCAAATCCATAGCGAATATGGTATGACAGAACTTTTGAGTCAGGCATATTCTAAAGGTAATGGGATTTTTGAGTGTCCTCCTTGGATGAAAATTTTAACCAGAGATACAGAGGATGCTTTAACAATATTACCTTCAAATAAAACTGGTGGTATCAATATTATAGACTTAGCCAACATTAATTCCTGTTCCTTTATTGCCGCCCAAGATTTAGGTAAAACTTCTGAAAATGGACAGTTTGAAATCATCGGCAGATTCGACAACTCTGATATTAGAGGCTGTAATTTAATGGCTTTGTAAGGTTTTCTAATCCATTACGACTATATAAGTGCTATCGAAAAGAAAGATTTTTTCAATAGTTGATTGATTGGTTAGATGGTGCCCAAAAGAGATTTTGGGCACTTTTATTATTCAACCTTTATTATGTAAGTGTTTTTCTTCCCTTTATTAAGTATAATGTAGGTATCGTTAATTAAGTCTTCTGAAGTTAACTGATAATCTTCTTTTACTTTTTCTTTATTAACTGAGATAGAATTTTCTTTTAAAGCACGTCTTGCTTCTCCATTAGAGTTTAAAAAATTGGTTTTTGCAGCCAATGCGCCAATCATGTCTAAACCTTCATCAAATTCTGCTTTAGAAATATACGCTTGAGGCACTCCTTCAAAAACATCTAAAAATGTAGCTTCATCTAAAGTCTTAATATCTTCCTTAAACGTCTTACTAAACAAGATGTTTGAAGCTTTAGCTGCATTTTCATAATCTTCTTTAGAATGTACCATAGTGGTTATTTCTTCAGCTAACTTCTTTTGTAATGCTCTTAAATGTGGAGCTTCACTATGAGTTTCCACAACTGCATTAATGTCTTCCTCCGTTAAGAAAGTGAAAATCTTAATATATTTTTCAGCATCCTCATCACTTGAGTTTAACCAATATTGGTAGAATTTATAAGGCGAAGTTCTTTTAGCATCTAACCAAACATTTCCACCTTCAGACTTACCAAATTTAGAACCATCGCTCTTTGTAATTAATGGACAAGTAATTGCAAAACCTTTACCATTACCTATACGACGTATTAGCTCTGTACCTGTAGTTATATTTCCCCATTGGTCACTTCCACCCATTTGTATTGTACAGTTATTCTCTCTATACAAATGCAAAAAATCATAACCTTGTACCAGTTGGTACGTAAACTCCGTAAAACTCATACCATCATTAGAAGATTCTCCTGAAATTCTACTTTTTACAGAGTCTTTAGCCATCATGTAATTTACAGTAATATGCTTACCAACATCTCTGATAAATTCTAGGAATGAAAATTCTTTCATCCAATCATAATTGTTTACCAAAACTGCCGAATTAGTAGCATCACTTTCAAAATCTAAGAAGTGAGATAATTGCTTTTTTATGGATTCCTGATTGTGTCGTAGCGTTTTTTCATCTAACAAATTACGCTCACTGGATTTACCAGAAGGATCACCAATCATACCTGTTGCACCTCCAACCAAAGCAACTGGTTTATGTCCACAACGCTGGTAATGCGCCAACAACATAATTGGCACCAAATTACCGATATGTAAAGAATCTGCTGTTGGGTCAAAACCAACATATGCACTTCGCATAGTTTCTAGCAAATGTTCTTCTACTCCAGGCATACTTTGGTGTAACATGCCTCTCCATTTTAATTCTTCGACAAAATTTTTCATTCTTAAACTCGTGTAATTTGATGTTGGCAAAGATATGTTTCCACTTTAAAAGACAAAAGACAATTTTAACGTAATTTAGCCTTATGATTTTAGTTACAGGAGGAACAGGGTTAGTAGGCTCACATTTGTTGTTTAAGTTGGTCTCTAATGGGCAAAGTGTTCGAGCAATCTACAGACGTGAAAAAACATTAAAACGTGTTGCTCATGTTTTTAGTTATTTTTCGGATAATGTGGAAAATCTATTTAATACTATCGATTGGGTAGAAGCTGATCTCAATGACATCCCAAAACTTCAAAAGGCTTTTGAAGGCATTACACATGTTTATCATTGTGCAGCTTTTGTTTCTTTTGAACCCGACAAATACCATCAATTACGTAAAATAAATATTCAAGGCACTGCAAACATTGTTAATCTGTGTATTAGTTATTCTGTTAAAAAACTATGTTATGTAAGTTCTATTGCTGCTATTGGACATCATGAAGATGCATCAAAACTTATCACTGAGCAAACGGCTTGGAATCCTGAAGAGGATAACAGCGTTTATGCCATTACCAAATATGGTGCAGAACTCGAGGTTTGGCGAGGCACACAAGAAGGGATTGATGCTGTTATTGTAAATCCTGGAATTATACTAGGTGCTGGTTATTGGAAAGGTGGCAGCAGTGGTAATTTATTCAGAAAAATACATGAAGGCATGACATATTATGTAAACGGAGTTGTTGGGTATGTTGATGTATTTGATGTAGTAAATACTATGATTTCCTTAATGGAGAGTAACATTAAAAATGAAAATTACATTTTAATTGCTGAAAACCTCAGTTTTAAAGATTTTCAACACAAAGTGGCACAAAGTCTAGATGTAAACCCTCCTAAGAAAGAAGCTAAGCCTTGGCTTTTAAATATTGCTTGGCGTTTGGATTGGTTAAGACACAAATTAACAGGTTCTAGAAGAAGTTTTACAAAGCAAACTGCCAAATCTGCTACAAGCATTACCAAATACGATAACTCTAAAATTAAAAATGCAATAGGTTTTGAGTTTAAGTCTATTGGCCAATCAATTAAAGAAGTTTGTGAGTTGTATCTAAAAGATTTAAAACTGAAGTAAATTAATTACTGACCTCTTTTTTTAAAGCTTTTTTTATAGAGTCTTTTTGTTTGTCATTTACCCTACTAATAGAATCTCTTCTACGCTTGGCTTTTTTACTTTTCTTTTTCTCTAAATCTTCAAACCTTTCTTTATCTTTCTGTAATCTGCTTTTTACCTTTTCTACCATAGACTTATACAAATCCGTATCAAAAGCATAGTAAGCATTACTCTCAGCAAACTGAGCACTATCGATTTTGTGTTTATTTAAAACATATGACTCTGGCACAATACCTTTATCTTCTAATAGCTTTCTATTAACTCCTTTAGCCGCATTAATGACATATAGATCATAAAGAATATTTTCCATCTTATCTGTAGAAATGAGATTATTTGGCTTTGGAGGCTTACTTTTATTATCACAAGACACTGCAAAGACAAAAATAACTAGTATGTAAAGGAATTGTTTCATGTCTTAATCTTTATTGTTTTCAATGATCACACTCAGACTGCGCTCAGTGCAGGTTATGGAACATCCTATCTTCATTTTCGCTGGGCAGTTTAAGATTAATCATGGATGTTTTATCTATTGAAAGTTAATCGCTTTGCAGCTTTAACGTTTAATACTTTAAAATTGTTGTATACCAACTTACCATTTAAAATAGTATGTGTTATTCTGCTTTTAAAGGTATTACCTTCAAAAGGAGACCAACCACATTTGTACAAAATATTTCCTTTATTAACCGTCCACGGACTATTGGCATCTACTATGACTAAATCTGCGTAATAGCCTTCTCTAATGTAGCCTCGCTTCTCAACATCAAAAAGAATAGCTGGATTATGACATGCTTTTTCTACAATCTTTTCGATTGATATTTTTCCTTGATGGTGCATTTCTAATAATGCCACCAAGGCATGTTGTACTAATGGTCCACCAGAAGGAGCACTTGTATAAGGGTTACTTTTTTCTTCAATAGTGTGAGGCGCATGATCTGTTGCTATAACATCTATTCTACCATCTAGCAGTGCTTTAAGCAACTGTTCTCTATCCTTAGCTGTCTTAACAGCTGGATTCCATTTTATATGACTACCTTTTTTCGCATAATCTTCATCAGAAAACCATAGATGATGGATGCATACCTCTGCGGTTATCTTTTTATCTTTTAGAGGAATTTTATTTGTAAACAAATTGGTTTCTTTTCCTGTAGACAAATGAAACACATGTAATCTAGCTCCTGTCTTTTTTGCCAATTCAATAGCTTTAAAAGATGACAAATAACAAGCTTCTTCACTTCTTATGATTGGATGCATTTCCATAGGAATGTCATCGCCATATTCCGCTTTATACTTCTCAAGGTTTTGTCTAATAGTACCTTCATCCTCGCAGTGCACTGAGATAACCATATTTGTACTCGAGAATATTTTCTCTAAAACTTCTGGGTCATCAACTAACATATTTCCGGTAGAAGATCCGAGAAATAATTTTAATCCTGCAACGGTTTTAGGATCTACTTTTAATATTTCGTCTAAATTATCATTGGTTCCTCCAAACATAAAGGAATAGTTAGCGTAAGAAGTCTCTGCGGCAATAGCAAATTTTTCTTCTAACTTTTCTACAGTCGTCGTTTGAGGCTTAGTGTTTGGCATTTCTATAAAAGATGTAATACCACCAGCCAATGCAGCCTTAGATTCGGACTCTATATTAGCTTTATGTGTTAAGCCAGGCTCTCTAAAATGCACCTGATCGTCAATCATACCAGGCAAAACGTAGTTGCCCTCAGCATCAATAACAGTTATATCAGCAGATTTAACACTAATAGAACTGTCTATTTCTTTTATAATTTGGTCTTCAATAAGTATATCACCTTCAACTATTTTGCCTTCGTTGACAATTTTAGCATTTTTTATGAGGGTTTGTTTTTTCATGCTTCTTATGACTTAGTGAATAAGCTTTTTAATTTTAAACTAATGACCCCAAAAATGGCTTCAGAAATAATACTTCCGCTCATTTTAGATTTCCCTTTAATTCTATCTTTAAAAATAACAGGAATTTCAACAATTTTAAAACCTTTTTTATAGGCTTTGAATTTCATTTCTATCTGAAAAGCATAGCCAATAAATTTTACTTTGTTTAAGTTGATGGATTCTAAGACTTTTCTCTTATAACAAATAAAACCTGCTGTAGAATCCTTTACTTTCATACCAGTTATTAACCTTACATAACGTGAGGCTCCATAAGACAACAATATTCTGGATAACGGCCAATTAACAACCGTAATCCCTTTAACATATCTTGAACCAACAGCAATATCGGCACCGTTTGCGACACAAGCATTGTACAGCTTTCCTAGATCATCTGGATTATGAGAAAAATCGGCATCCATTTCAAAAATAAACTCATACTTACCTTGTAATGCCCATTTAAAACCTGAAATATAAGCTGCTCCTAAACCACTTTTTTTATCTCTTTGTAGCAAGTGGAGTTGAGTTATGTACTCTTGCTGTATAGACTTTACCTTATCTGCAGTACCATCTGGTGAATTGTCATCTACAACTAAAACGTGAAAAGACTTGTCTTGTGAAAACACAGCATTTAAAATAGCTTCAATATTTTCAATTTCATTATATGTTGGGATTATGACAAGTGCGTCAGACATTTATATACTTTTAAAACACGTTTTTGTTTTGCCGATAGAATTTTGACAAATGTAAAGTTTTTAGTGGATTAAAAACTGTTATAAGTTTATTAAGATTTTAATTATGGTTACCTTTAATTTCTTTATAACTTAGCACCATGAGGAATTTTATAACTCACGAATGGTTTACAATTTTCACTGTTTTTGGAATCTTTGCACTTGCTGTTGCTAAATTTCTAAACGCACTACGTTTTAGTGATTTTATAGCTATTGTAGGGAATTCAAAATACCTCAAAATCTACAGTAAAGATCAGAAGTTTATAGATCCTTTTGATGGTTTGTTATTTATCAATCTCGCTTTTTCAGGAAGCATATTTTTATTTTTCAGCTATTCTACTTTTGTTTCACCATTAACATTTGAGTTAATTTCTTTTTTAAAATTACTGTTAGCCGTCGCAACTGTTGTGATAATTAAGACCTTATTAGAACGACTTATTGCTAGTCTTTTTGAAATTGACAGTATTATTGATGCATACTTATTTCAAAAAATCACTTTTCTTAATTATTCTGGCTTGGTTTTAATTATTACTAACTTACTGTTGCTCTATACAGTTACAAATCCTAAAATTGTAATAATTACATCTTTTATTGTGATTTTCTTAATAAATCTCATTGGTTTTATAACTTCATTTAAAAACTATCAAAAATTAATAAATCCCAACTTTTTCTATTTTTTATTGTATCTTTGCGCTCTCGAAATTGCGCCTTATGTGCTTTTATATAAGGTAATTAGCGAGTATAACTTATAAACAAAGGGGTTTACATATGAAAGTGAAGACGATTTTAGTATCGCAACCAGAGCCTAAAATAGAGAACTCTCCGTACTTTGATTTGCAAGAAAAGCAAAAAGTTAAGGTTGACTTTAGACCTTTTATACATGTAGAAGGTGTTTCAGCAAAAGATATCAGACAACAAAAAATAGATCTTAGTAAGTTCACTGCTATTATACTTACTAGTAGAAATTCTGTAGATCATTTCTTTAGAGTAGCTGATGAAATGCGCTTTAAAGTACCTGATACTATGAAATACTTCTGCCAGTCTGAAGCTGTTGCCTACTATTTGCAAAAATATGTAGTTTATAGAAAGCGTAAAATCTATGTTGGTAAGCGTACTTTTGAGGACTTAACTCCTTTAATCAAGAAGTACAAAGATGAATCGTTTCTATTACCTACAACAGATAAAGTAAAACCGATTATACCTGAAAATTTAGATAGCTTAGGTGTTAACTGGAAACAAGCTACATTTTATAAAACTGTAATTAGTGATTTATCTGATTTGGCTAACGTTTACTATGATATTTTGGTATTCTTTAGCCCATCTGGTATTGAATCTTTATTTCATAATTTCCCTGACTTTAAGCAAAACGATACGCGTATTGCTGTTTTCGGAAATACAACAATAAAAGCTGTTAAAGAAAAAGGATTACGTGTAGACATTGCTGCACCAACTCCTGAAACTCCATCTATGACAATGGCTTTACAGAAGTACATCGACAGCGTTAATAAAGGAAAATAAGTATTAAAATATTTATATTAAAAAAAGCGATTCTAAATTAGAATCGCTTTTTTTATTTATAATTCTTGAATTTTAATATCCATATCGTTGAGGACCTCCTCTTCTTATTTCTTCTGAAGCATCTGACTCAAATTGCTTAAAGTTTTCCCTAAAAGAGTTAGCTAATTTAAAAGCCATTTTATAATATGCCTCATCATCATTCCATGTAGTTCTTGGACTTAATACTTCTGTTGGTACGCCAGGACAAGACCTTGGCTGTGCTACACCAAATACAGAGTGAATATGATAATCTTCATAAGTATAATTACCCAATTCACCATTTAATGCTGCAGTAATCATTGCTCTGGTATACTTCAGTTTCATACGTGTTCCTACACCATAAGGACCACCTGTCCAACCTGTATTAACCAACCAAACGTTTACACCAGCCTCTTTCATTTTCTTACTTAACATATCTGCATACTCTGCAGGATGCAATGGCATAAATGGAGCTCCAAAACAGGCAGAAAACGATGGTTGCGGCTCTACAACACCAGCTTCAGTACCAGCTACCTTTGCAGTATATCCAGATATAAAATGGTAAGCTGCTTGCGCAGGAGTTAACTTAGAAATTGGAGGTAATACACCAAAAGCATCTGCTGTTAAAAAGAAAATATTCTTAGGATTAGATGCGTAAGAAGGAGTTTTAATATTATCTATGTGATAAATAGGATAACTTACCCTTGTGTTTTGTGTGATTGAGCTATCGAAATAATCGACTTCACCATTTTCTTTAAAAATTACATTTTCAAGGATTGCTCCTGGTTTAATTGCTCTATAAATGTCTGGCTCTTTTTCTTCAGACAAGTCAATAACTTTTGCATAGCAACCACCTTCAAAATTAAAGATAGTGTTTTCTGCTGTCCAGCCATGCTCATCATCACCAATTAATTTTCTATTAGGATCTGTAGACAACGTTGTTTTACCTGTACCTGAGAGTCCAAAGAATATAGCAGTTTCACCATTATCACCAACATTTGCTGAACAGTGCATTGGTAAAACATTTTTTTCTACTGGCAGTATAAAGTTTAAGGCAGTGAAAATACCTTTTTTCATTTCACCTGTATAAGCAGAGCCTCCTACTAAGGCTATCTTTTTTGTGAAATTTAATATTGAAAAGTTACCTTGTCTTAACCCATGATTTTCAGGATCTGGACACGAATATCCTGGAGCACAAAGCACTAACCACTCTTCTTCAAAATTCTCTAATTCTTCTGCTGTAGGTCTTAAAAACATGTTGTAAATAAACATATTAGACCATGGATATTCTGTTACAGTTCTTACATTCATTTTGTATTGAGGATCAGCACAAACGTAACCATCTCTAACAAAAATCTCTTTGCCGCTTAGATAATTTTCAATTTCATTTTGTAAATAATCAAAATGCTCTGGCGTAATGGCCTTATTAGATTTTCCCCACCAAATTCTGTCTTTGGTATAATCGTCTTGCACTAAAAAACGATCTTCAGGAGAACGGCCAGTAAACTTACCAGTATTTACGGCCAAAGTACCATTAAGTGTTTCTTTACCCATTCCATTTTCTACGGTAATGGCTTGTAATTTTTTTGGTTCTAATTGATAGTGGATTGTGGCATCTTTAATGCCATATTTTTCTAACGAAATCGTTTTCGTTGAAGGTGTATGGTTTACCATAATTTTTGTGTTGTTTAGGACGCAAAATTATAACTTTATTTTAAAAAGACGTTGTTAAAAGCCATTAATCGACCTTATTTCTTATAATACCGATTAACATCATTGCCCAAGCCAAAATTAACAATAACCCTCCTATAGGTGTAATCATTGCAATAGTCTTAAAATTAAAACTTGAAAGGTCGTTTGTTGCCAAACCATATATAGATCCAGAAAAGAATAAAAGACCAACGAGCACCAAGTAAAAAACTATTTTTTTAGTCTTTAAATTAACAAAGGAAGTACCACCAAGTATGAGAAGAAAAAAGGCATGGTAGATTTGATAACGTACTCCTGTTTCAAAAGTTTTTATTGCATCTGCATTGACTAATTTTTCTAAACCATGAGCTGCAAAAGCACCTAATATTATTCCTAATATTCCTAAAATTGAACCAGCTACTAATATCTTTTTGTTCATAAGTAAAGTTAGATTTTGGTTTCTTATACTTGCCGTATTTATTACATTCGTGTTTTACAAAATTAGTCATATAAAGCTACTATGCGAAAGATTTTAATCATTGGTGCAGGAAAATCTTCATCATACCTTATAAAATACTTACTAGACAAGTCCGAATCTGAAAACCTTCAGATAACTATAGGAGATTTAAATACAGATAATGCAAAAAAACTAGTAGGTGAAAACTCAAAAGTCAACATCATTCACTTAGATGTTTTTAAATCAGACTCAAGAAGCGAAGCTGTTAAAAACGCAGATATTGTTGTTTCTATGTTGCCTGCTCGATTTCATATTGAAGTAGCCAAAGATTGCATTACCTACAAAAAACATATGGTAACTGCATCTTATGTGAGTAAAGAAATGCAAGATCTAGATGAAGACGCCAAGGCAAACAACCTTATTTTTATGAATGAAATAGGTGTTGATCCTGGTATAGACCATATGAGCGCCATGCAAGTTATAGACCGCATTAGAGATAATGGTGGTAAAATGATTTTGTTTGAGTCGTTTACTGGAGGTTTAGTTGCTCCTGAAAGTGATGACAACCTATGGAACTATAAATTTACATGGAATCCACGAAATGTCGTAGTTGCAGGACAAGGTGGTGCTGCTAAATTTTTACAGGAAAATCAATTTAAATACATTCCGTATGGCAGGCTATTTAGGAGAACTGAATTTTTAGATATTGATGGTTATGGTCGTTTTGAAGCCTATGCTAATAGAGATTCTTTAAAATATCAACATGTTTATGGGTTAGATCATGCTCGTACGCTATATCGTGGTACCATGAGACGTGTTGGTTTTAGTAGAGCCTGGAATGTTTTTGTACAACTAGGTATGACTGACGATAGTTATACTATAGACGATAGTATTAATATGAGCTATCGCGACTTTGTAAATGCCTTTTTACCATATAGCCCAACAGATTCTGTTGAACTTAAATTTAGACATGCGCTTAAAATTGATCAAGACGATATTGTTTGGGATAAGTTTTTAGAACTCGATCTTTTTAGTGCTGATAAAATGGTAGAATTAGATAAAGCTACTCCAGCTCAGATTCTACAGAAAATTTTAATGGATAGCTGGACGCTAGATCCTGAGGATAAGGACATGATAGTAATGTACCACAAATTTGGGTACGAGATTAATGGAGAAAAGCGTCAAATAGATGCTACTATGGTTGTGGTCGGCGAAGACCAAACTTACACTGCCATGGCTAAAACGGTAGGCCTACCAGTAGCAATGGCTACAATGGATATCTTAAATGGAAAAATAAAGACACCTGGAGTACAAATTCCTATTTTTAAAGAAGTTTATACACCTATTTTAGAAGAACTAAAAACTTATGGTGTACAATTTAAAGAAAAGAAAGTACCATATTTAGGCTACAATCCTCTTAATCTTTAAAATTTATAATCCTTTTCTTATTTTTAACTTTCGATTTAAAAGAAGAAATCATGAAAGTTAATGACAAAGGCATATACATAGATGGTATTGACAAGAAGATTCTAAGAGCCTTAATGGAAGATGCCAGAACTCCAATTTTAGAAATTGCGCGAAATGTTGGCATCTCTGGAGCTGCTATACATCAACGACTCAAAAAACTAGAAAAATCTGGACTTTTGGCAGGTTCTAAGTTTATTATCAATCCAAAAGTTTTGGGCTACACTACTATGGCCTTTGTTGGTGTATATTTAGATAAAGCCGTAAGTAATCCTGAGGCTGTAAAACAACTTCAACGCGTACCAGAAGTTATAGAGTGCCATTACACTACTGGAGAATGGAGTATTTTCATTAAAATTCTCTCCAAAGACAATGAACATTTAATGCATTTACTTAATACCGAAATACAAGGCATAAAAGGTGTTTCTAGAACCGAAACTTTTATTTCCCTTCAACAACAGATTAGCAGACAGATAAAAATATAGGCAATAAAAAAGCCCTGTTTTTCAGGGCTTTTATTTCTATTCATGATACAACTAGTCCCTCGCAAATACACGAAAAGCCCAATATAATAATGAGGCTAAAGCACCTATTGCAGCTACTAAATATGTTCTAGCAGCCCATTTAAGGGCATCTTCAGAACCTTTATATTCATCTGGAGTTACCATATTTTTAGCTTTTAACCAAGCTAATGCTCTGTTACTTGCGTCATACTCCACAGGAAGTGTAATAAAACTGAATAAGGTTGCAAATCCCATCATTCCTAATCCTGCTAATGCCACCCAATAACCAAGCCCTACTCCTGCTGCAGCACCAAGTCCTAATCCTATTATAACGACCCATTGAGACATACCTGATGTTACGCTAACAATTGGCACCAACTGAGAGCGCATTTGTAAATAACTATATGCTTGTGCATGTTGGACAGCATGACCAACTTCATGAGCAGCTACTGCAGCTGCAGCTGCATTTCTTTGATTATAAACAGCTTCGCTAAGGTTTACTGTCTTATTTTTTGGATTATAATGATCTGTCAACTGACCAGCTGTAGAAATAACCTCAACATCATAAATGCCGTTGTCGGCTAACATTTTTTCGGCAATTTCTCTACCACTCATCCCATTCCGCAACTGTACTTTGGAGTATTTCGCAAACTTTCTCTTAAGTGTGCTACTAACTAACCAACTTACTAGCATTATCGCTCCAATTAATAACAAATATCCTGTACCCATAGTATTTTTTTAAATTTAGTATTGTAAATGTACTAAATGAATAGCAAATAATACGCCAAACTATAGTTAAGAAATTTTGTCAGTAAAAGGTGCTACATCGCATCTACAGACCAATTGAAAGCTTCTGCAATCTCTTCGTAAATAATTTTACCGTTGGCTATGTTAATTCCTTTTCTTAGCGATTGGTCTTTAGCACAAGCTACTTCCCAACCTTGATTGGCTAATCTAAGCACATAAGGTAAGGTTACATTTGTTAACGCTAAAGTGGATGTGTAAGGTACAGCACCTGGCATATTTGCCACACAGTAATGCACAACATCATCTATTATATAAGTTGGATTTTCGTGAGTGGTTGGCTTTGTAGTTTCAACACAACCTCCTTGATCTACAGCAACGTCCACTATTACTGTTCCTGGTCGCATGTCTTTAAGCATATCTCTAGTGATTAAGTTTGGCGCTTTTGCTCCTTTTAATAATACACCACCAACTATTAAATCGTGATCTTTAATACGCTTTCTAATGTTGAATTCGCTAGAAAATTCCGTAACCACATGGTTTGGCATTACATCATTAACATAACGTAGTTGCTTCATATTAATATCCATTATAGTAACATGAGCACCCAAACCTGCAGCCATTTTAGCAGCTTGTATACCAACAGTACCAGCACCAAGCACTAATACTCGTCCTGGTGGCACTCCAGGTACTCCGCCAAGTAAGACACCTCGTCCTTTAATTGGTTTTTCTAAATATTTTGCACCTTGTTGAATCGCCATACGACCTGCCACTTCAGACATTGGTGTGAGCAATGGTAATGAGCCATCTTCGTCTTCAACTGTTTCATAAGCAATACAAACTGCCCTGCTTTTTAACATCGCCTTAGTTAAAGGTTCGCTAGACGCAAAATGAAAATAAGTGAATACCACATGATGCGGTTTAATAAAATCATATTCAACGGCAATAGGTTCCTTTACTTTTACAATCATTTCGGCAGAAGCGTAAACTTCCTCTATCGTATCCAGAATGGTAGCTCCAACCTCTTTGTAGTCTTCATCAAAAAAGCCACTGCCTAAACCAGCATTTTTTTGGACATAGACAGTGTGGTCATTTTTAATAAGTTCATAAACTCCTGCTGGTGTCATACCAACACGGTTTTCGTTGTTCTTGATTTCTTTTGGGACTCCGATTTTCATATGCTGTGTGTTGTGGTTAATAGCACTATGAAATACACTCAAAAAATCTAGCTATCCAAATATTAAGGTGAAATGAAAGTCATTTTTACGAAATTATTATTTTGAAGAACGAATTTTGAATTATTCGAAATAAAACACTGTTTTTCAACACAATACATCAATAGATGAAATTATTATTTTTTCGATGAAGGGGAATCAACAATGTCACATAAAGTATTTTCGAAGCAGAAAGAAAAAGTACATCCTCTGATAGTTCTCGATAGTTCTGCAGAGCTTGTCGAAGTGCAAAATCGCTTATAGCAATTTCACTCGAACTGACGAAAACGAAAAACAACAGAGCGTCACATCGAGTGTTTCTGAGGCACGAAGAAAAGTATCGAGATGTTAAAGACGAAACTTAATCAACAGCTAAAGAAACATCTTCAACACGTTCATTTTTAAAAACAATAAGTAAATACTCTTTTTGAGAAGAAAAGAAACTTGGTGGATTTCCGATGTTATAAATAAAAGCGTCTTTTGATGTATTTAGTTTTGAATCTGGCTGACCTAAAATTTCAATAATTTCACGCTTTGTTTTGCTTGATAAAATCTGAGATTCAATGATATCATCTACCATTTCGTAGCGTTGTAATGGTTCAGTTTTCCACACTTTTGCATCAAAAGGTTTCTCTAAAAGATTTATAAGAATAAAGGCTATAATAACAGCAGCCAGAAAAAAAAGACCAATGCGCTTAATCATGAATTAAAGATACTAAAAAGTCTTAGTTCTTATTCTTTAATTAAATGTGCAGATTGTACTACAGTAATAGGATAACTTACCACATCTATTGGGTCATCTCCTTCAGTTTTAGACTTGTTAGTTTGTGCTTTTCCTGAAAACGTAATTGTGAAATCCATTGACTCCTCGTTGAAGCGCTCTGTAGTAGTTAAGATATTTCCTTGCACTTCAAACATAGAATATAGCGTTCCATTAATAAACTTAGCATCCAGCAAAATACCATTGTTCTCGTCTACAACGTATTCCCCTTTTTCTGCATTCTTTTCTATCAAAGTATAATCGCGTTCCTGGCGATTTCCTTCCACAATATATACTAAGGTATATTTATACTTTCCAATAGAATCAGTTGGTTGCAAATGAAATTCCATCTGCAGTTTTTGTTCACCTGCTGAATTGGTAATCGTTAAATCTCCTTTGTAAATACCAAAATAATCTTGCGGAAATTCAAGTGCTTTTTCTTGTGCATTTAAATGCATACACAATAGAATTAATGCTACTTTAAGTATCATTCTTAGACCTTTCATGTTTTACTATTATTCGCTCTAACGCATTAGCACTTATTTTATCTCAATGTAGCTTTCCTTTGGCTGGTTTTAATTAATTATGAGATTCCTGCTTTCGCAGGAATTGGTTACCCAACAATATTCACAATCTTACCTGGAACCACGATGACCTTTTTAGGTGTGCGACCTTGTAATTGTTCTTGTGTTTTTTCGTTTTCTAAAACGGTTTTTTCTATCTCCTCCTTGCTCATATCTAATGGCAATTCTAACGTAAAACGCATTTTACCATTAAACGAAATCGGATAATTTTTAGAACTCTCTACCAAATGCTTTTCTTCGAATTTTGGGAAAGGTGCTGTTGAAATCGATGTTGTATGACCTAGTTGTTCCCACAATTCTTCAGCAATATGCGGCGCGTAAGGCGACACTAATACTAATAATGGTTCTAAGATTTCTTTACTTGTACACTTTTGCGCTGTTAACTCGTTTACCGCAATCATAAAGGTAGAAACCGATGTATTAAATGAGAAATTCTCGATGTCTTCCTCAACCTTTTTTATGGTTTTATGAAGCGTTTTTAAAGCCTCAGCCCCATCCGACTTCCCCAAAGGGGAAGAGTCAACCAGTAACGCTCCATTTTCTCCTTGATGGAATAATTTCCAAAGTTTTTTAAGGAATCCGTGTACTCCTGTGATACCTGCTGTATTCCAAGGTTTGTATTGCTCTAATGGTCCAAGGAACATTTCGTATAAACGTAAGCTGTCTGCACCATAATCTTCTACAATATCATCTGGATTAACAACATTGTACTTTGATTTTGACATTTTTTCGACGTCTCTAGATACTTTATATGCTTCATTATTTGTAATAAAAACTGCATCTTTAAAATCTGTTCGCCAATTTTTGAAGTTTTCAATATCTAATTCATCAGAAGCATTTATCAATGAAACATCAACGTGTAATGCTCTTGTGTCCCTTTTAGGGAATTTTATTAATTCAAAACTTTTCTCAAATTCTTCTTCACTCATTACTGAGAGAAACTGGCTTTTAAGATTGAGTTCAATATACTCTATTCTTTCATCCACTGGAAGAGACTCGATTTTTTCAATTAAATCATATGAAATAAAAACATCTCTTTCAAAACCAACATTCTCATTTTTTGAAACATTAATTTTATCCTTCAAAAATTGATGAACAAAAGCACTAGTACCAAGTATCATCCCTTGGTTAATCAGCTTTTTAAATGGTTCATCCACTCCAACAAACCCTCTATCGTATAAAAACTTTACCCAAAAACGTGAGTACAATAAGTGGCCAGTAGCGTGCTCGCTACCACCAATGTATAAATCTACATTTTCCCAATATTTTAGAGCCTCTTCAGTTGCAAAGGCTTCGCCTCTTTTGGCTTGTTCTTCCATATAACGGAAAAAGTACCAAGAGCTTCCTGCCCAACCTGGCATTGTGTTTAATTCTAGTGGGTAGATGCCTTTAGATTCTGAAACAAGTTCAGAATGACAAACTGTATTTGTATTGGTGTCCCAAGCCCAAACGTCTGCACGCCCTAATGGTGGCTCACCTTCTTCGGTTGGTAAGTATTTTTCAACTTCTGGTAAGGTTAATGGTAAATGTTTTTCATCTATCATTTGCGGCATACCATCCTTGTAATACACTGGGAAAGGTTCGCCCCAATAACGCTGACGAGAAAACACCGCATCACGCAAACGGTAATTGGTTTTTCCTTCACCTTGACCGATTTGCTCTAATTCGAAAATAGCGCGCTTAGTAGCTTTCTTATAGTTCATTCCATCAAGGAAGTCGCTATTGGCAATTTTAACATTATCCTTAGATGCAAAAGCTTCTTCAGAAATATCGACACCTTCAAAAATATTTGGTATCGGAATATTGAAGTGCTTAGCAAAATCGTAATCTCTTTGGTCTCCGCAAGGTACAGCCATAACAGCTCCTGTTCCGTAGCTTGCCAATACGTAATCGCCTATCCAAATCGGAATAGGTTCTTTGGTAAATGGATGCTCGGCATAAGCACCTGTAAACACACCAGAAATGGTTTTTACATCTGCCATACGGTCGCGCTCACTACGCTTTGCAGTGGCTTCTATGTAGGCTTCAACCTCAGCTTTTTGTTCGTCTGTTGTAATTTGCGACACAAGCTCGTGCTCTGGTGCTAACGTCATAAACGACACTCCGAAAATGGTATCAGGTCTTGTTGTGAAGACTTCAATAGTTGCATCATAATCTTTTACATTGAAAGTTACTGAAGCACCAACCGATTTTCCAATCCAGTTTTTTTGGATGTCTTTAAGCGCATCTGTCCAATCAATCGTATCTAAACCTTGAAGCAAACGTTCTGCGTAAGCCGAAATTCGCATACTCCATTGGGTCATTTTTTTACGGATTACAGGATGACCACCACGTTCTGAAACTCCATTTACAATTTCGTCATTGGCTAAAACGGTTCCTAAAGCAGGACACCAATTTACTTCGGTTTCTGCTAAATAGGTCAATCTATATTTTAAAAGGATATCTTGTTTTTCAGTCTCTGAAAAAGCGTTCCATTCTTCAGCAGTAAACGGATTAATATCATCATCGCAAGCCGCATTTACATTGACATTTCCTTCAGCTTCAAACATTTTGATTAAGGTGTCAATATGTTCTGCTTTGTTGCTATCGTAGTTGTACCATGACTCAAACAACTGAATGAAAATCCACTGGGTCCATTTGTAATATTCCGGATTACTAGTGCGTACTTCTCTACTCCAATCGAATGAAAATCCGATTTGGTCTAACTGACGACGATAGGTTGTAATGTTAGCCTCAGTCGTTACTGCAGGATGCTGACCTGTTTGTATTGCATACTGTTCTGCAGGTAAACCAAACGAATCGTAGCCTTGTGGGTGCAATACATTAAACCCTTTATGACGCTTGTAACGTGCATAAATATCACTTGCTATATAACCCAGCGGATGCCCAACGTGCAAACCAGCTCCACTTGGGTAAGGGAACATATCTAATACGTAATATTTTGGTTTATCACTGTTGTTAGACGCTTTAAAGGTTTCGTTTTTTGCCCAGTAGTCTTGCCACTTTTTCTCTATGTCGTTGAAGTTGTATTTCATCTTCCTGTTTTCCTTGAAATAAGGTGCAAATTTAGTGGTATTACAACACAATAAAAAACTAAACGTTGTATTACTCTACATAAGCATTTTCTTTTTTATTTTTACATCATTAATCCGCACTATATGGCATCATCTTTTGACAAGTATCAAAAACGAAAATTAATTTCTTCATACATCTCTGTAGTTATCAGTATTGCATTGGTTTTATTCCTGTTAGGCTGTCTTGGTCTTTTGGTTATTAACTCTAAAAAAGTAGCTGATCATTTTAAGGAGCAAGTGGTGATGACGATTTATTTGAATGATACTGCAAAAGAGGTTGAAGTGAATCAGCTAAAGAAAAGTTTAGCAATGGCAGAGTATTCTAAAGAAGCTGTCTATGTCTCTAAGGAAGAAGCTGCTGAAATGATGAAAGCTGAAACAGGTGAAGATTTTATGGATTTTGTAGGTTATAATCCGTTAAAAAATTCAATTGATGTTTACTTAAAAGCTGATTTTGTAACGACAGAAAAACTAAGTGAAATCTCTGAAAGTCTTTCAACAAAATCGTTTATTGAAGAAATAAGATACGATAATGACCTCGTAGAATTGATGAATGATAATGTAAAAAAGATTAGTGTTTGGGTACTTATTATTAGTGGCTTGTTTACACTTATTGCTGTTTTACTAATTAATAGTTCTATTCGTTTGGCTGTATACTCAAAGCGATTTATTATAAAAACCATGCAAATGGTTGGTGCGACGAAGAGTTTTATTCGCAGACCATTTGTTTGGAAAAGCGTTCAACTTGGTGTCGTTGGTGCTATTGTTGCTTTAGCAGGTATGGCAGTTGTACTGTATTATTTAGATCAATATTTCCCAGAACTAGAATTGCTTAGAAATACTGTTATGATCGCAGGTCTTTTTCTTGGTGTTTTTGTGTTGGGTGTAATCATCACTTGGATTAGCACCTTTATTGCCACACAACGTTTCTTGAATTTAAAAACGGATCAGTTGTATTATTAAGTGTAATGAAGTTCTCCTTAGACAAATTAGTTGCACTACCTTTTATTTATTTATTCGCTCTTCCTTTTCTCGATTCTGCGTTTAAGGATTATGAAGGTGAAGACAGCTATGATTGGGATATAAAAATCTATATTTCAATTTTTATAGTTTCTTTATTTATCATAATGTTTTTTGTCCTTTATCATTCACAAGAAAATGACAAGACTATTAAGCTTCTCAAGAGCTTTGCCTATGGAGTATTTTTTTCGTTTTTGGCAACCTTTTATATAAATATAGTTAAAGATCAAACTATATTTCACATTAATAAATCTTTTGCCAAAAAAGATTTAAAAGAAGAGTTTGTTATAATCAACACTTGGTCAAATGAACAAAAAAATCGAATTACCATAGAATCTGTTAATAATGATTACTTCTTTATTGCTGAAGATAAAATATCACTGAATAATCTTTCAAATATCAAAAAAGGAGACACAATTACAATTAATATGAGTATTGGACTTTTAAACAAACCCTTTCTACGTTCGGGAAAACTAGAAATATTGAAATAGGTTTAAAAAGGTTCCATTTGAAATGACAGAATATTAAATTTAGATTCTCTTAACGCAAAAGTTTTAAATAAAACTATTACTTTGCATCTACAAAGCAATTGGTATGGGCGAAAAGAAACGCAAAGAACAATCTAAAGCAGAGTTTATCTTCGGAAAAAAGAACTATAAGTTTATGCTCATAGGTTTGGCATGTATTGTTGTTGGATTTATCCTTATGTCTGGCGGAGGAAGTGACGATCCTAATGTTTGGAATCCAGATGTGTTTAGCTGGAGACGTATTCGCTTAGCACCTACTTTAGTGCTTATAGGTTTTGGATTTCAGGTATATGCCATTCTATTGAATCCTGATAAAAAGAAATAATGCCTATTGGTAGTTTTAAATTAAGAGTGATAGCTATTGCATTAGATTTAGTTATTGTCTATCATTTTTTTATTGGAATTTTATCTCAACTATTTATAAGCAGTGTATTTTTTAATTATTCAAAAAAAGAATTACTAACCTCAATAGCATTAACACTATTATTTCCTATTTATAAAATCATAGCCGAATGGAAATTTGGTTATACTGTCGGTAAAAAAATCGTTGGTTTAAAAATAGTAAACACCGAATTTCATTCAATTTCTCTAAAAGCTTCATTAATCAGAAACAGCTATTTGGTTTTGTATTTTGCTATTCCAGGCATCTTTCTTTTACTATCGTACAACACATTTTTCAACCACCATTCAGGTGGCGATTATATTGATATAGCTATTTCTGGTATTGAACGACTCTTTAAAGGCTTTATAGCACTCGTCATTTATCTTATTTACAACCTAGTTTGGTGTTTTTTCGTATTTCTAACTTCTGTTTCTGCGGCAGACAGTGATAAAAAGCAGACCTTGTTCGACCAGTTGTCTAAAACCCTTGCTGTGGCTTCAAAGTAAAGTTTTGATCCTTCTTTTTTTGGATTTTGTTAATTGTTAATTGATATTTGTCACCTATGGAAGTTATTGATGCTATTATCTTAGGGATTGTACAAGGACTCACAGAGTTTTTACCTGTATCCTCCAGCGGTCATTTAGAATTAGGAAAAGCCATTCTTGGCGACAATTCTTTACCTAAAGAAAGTCTATTATTTACAGTAGTACTGCACTTTGCAACTGCACTTAGTACTATTGTTATTTTTAGAAAGGATATTATAGATATCATAAAAGGTATCTTAAAATTTGAATGGAACGAAGATTTACAATTTCTAAGCAAAATTGTAATCTCCATGATACCTGCTGTAATTGTTGGTTTGTTTTTTGAAGAACAGCTCGAAGCACTTTTTAACGGTAACATTTTACTTGTTGGTGTTATGCTTATTGTTACTGCAATTCTACTATTTATGGCAGATAGAGCTAAGGACACCAACAAAAATGTAACTTTTAGTAATGCGTTTGTTATCGGTATTTCTCAAGCGATTGCCATGTTGCCTGGTATTTCTCGTTCTGGTGCTACAATTTCTACGTCTGTACTTTTGGGTAATGACAAAACCAAGGCTGCACGTTTTTCATTTTTAATGGTAGTCCCTTTAATTTTTGGAAAAATTGCTAAAGATATTTTGGGTGGAGAAATCACTTACGACAGTGCCAACTTTACAACACTAGGTATTGGCTTTATAGCTGCTTTTGTAGCAGGATTATTTGCTTGCAAATGGATGATTGCTTTGGTAAAACAAAGTAAACTCACTTACTTTTCTATATACTGCATCATAGTCGGTCTTATTGCTATAATCTGGTCATTTGCATCATGAAAACTTTAGAAGATTATAAAGAAGGTCAGGTTTTATTGATTGATAAACCACTAACCTGGACCTCATTTCAGGCCGTAAACAAACTACGTTGGGCCATTAGAAAATCGTATTCGATTAAGAAAATAAAGGTTGGACATGCTGGTACTCTAGATCCGCTTGCCACGGGTTTATTAGTGATTTGTACTGGTAAAATGACTAAACAAATTAACACCTTTCAAGGTCAGGAAAAAGAGTATACAGGTACTTTTGTTGTTGGTAGCACCACTCCATCTTATGATTTGGAAACCGAAATTGATGCTACCTTTCCGATAGAACATATTTCGGAAGACTTAATTCACCGAACAACCAAACAATTTATTGGTAAAATTGAGCAATTTCCACCAGTATTTTCAGCGATAAAGAAAGATGGTAAACGCTTGTATGAATTTGCCAGAGCAGGTGAAGCTGTAGAAATTAAATCGAGAGAAATTGAAATTTCTGAATTTGAGATTACAGAAATAAATACCCTTGAAAGTATTTTAACGCTCAATTTTAGAGTAGTATGTAGTAAAGGCACTTACATTCGTTCGCTTGCACATGACTTTGGAAAAGCCTTAAACTCTGGAGCACATTTATCGGTTTTAAGACGTACACGTATTGGTGATTTTAAGGTTAAAAATGCACTAAGTCCTGAAGATTTTATAGCTACACTTCCACTAGATCAATGATTTAACAAGGGTTTAGCACTGTGATTTAAACTTTTTCATGGTTATATTCGTATATCTAAACACACAAATCTCTAATAACTTTGAAGTTTATTGAACAACATAAAGCTGCAATAATTACATTCCTGCTTACAGGAATTGTGGTCTTAGGTATGTTTAGTATTCAACTAAAACAAAAAGGCAAACTTATTACCGAAAGCTATTACGAGATTTTACCAGAACCAGAAATCACCGAAGAAGAGCAAGAACTAATTGATGCGCTAGATGGTAAGACTACCAACAAAGCATTTAACGAAGACCAGGAGTACAAAGACATGATGCGCAACTTTAAAACTATAAGCGCAAATGATTTTGAACGTACCACCAAAGCTTTAGAAGATGCAAAAGCGAGTGATATTTCAGAAGAAACTAGTATTAATAAATCATATGCCAACAGTAATGCATATGCTTTAAATTCTGAAGAAACAGAGTCTTATAAAAAACTTCAGGAAGAATTAAACAAACGTTTAGAAAATAAAAAAATAGCAGACGAACACGCTAAAACTAAAAGTACACTTACCTATTCTCTAGTTGGAAGAACTATGCAAGACTATGATATTCCGCGTTACTTATGTGAAAGAGGTGGTAAAATCGTGGTAAATATTGTGGTAAATGGAAAAGGTATCGTTACCGATGCCTCTGTTAATGGGTCTTCAAATTCCAGCAACCAATGTTTAATAAATCGTGCTTTAGAATACGCTAAAGAAGCATTATTTGATTCCTCTGATAAAAACGAACAAATAGGAACTATTACATTTTTGTTTAGAGGAAAGAATTGACTTCGACTACGCTCAGTCACCAGTTAAACTAACCCTGTATGATACTAATTTAACTTAAAAGACTAACTAAATCTTCAATTGTAGATTGTCCTTTATCCTTATTGTACCAACGTTGTAAATCTTCTTTAAATTCTGGTGTTAGTTTTCCATGTTGCGCTTTGTAAACATTAACCATTTCTGTAGCTATTGAAGGTCTTGGCCCAAAAGTATTTAACACTTCTAATGTTTCATTATCAATCGCAATTAACTTTGGTATAGCTTTACCTCCATTGGTTAAAAACTGATTCATTAAGGCTTCATTATCATCTCTCAGCACTACTTTATAATCTATATTTTTATTTTGCTCAGCCACCTTGTTAATTACAGGCATTATATGCGCTGCGTCTCCACACCAACTTTCGGTTAGTACTAACCAAGTTACATTTTTGGTATATGCTGTGATTTTTTCAATAACATCATCAAATAGCCTAACCGTTTTATCCCAACGCTTCATGCGTCTGTCATTCATTTTTGTATAATTTGCTAAGGCTTCCGTTTTTTCATTACCTGTTGTTGATTGTTGTTCAACAAGAGAGGCAACTAAAGTTCGGTATTCATCGTAGCTCATTGATTTATTTAAACTTTCCTTGATGATATCTGTAATCATTGTGTTTTCTAAAATTTCCATCGTGGTAAAACTAATTGGTTTATAACTCAGTGATGTTATTGTTTTAACTTTTTTGATTTTCAGTTTACAAAAATAGTGCTGATTGCCCATAAATTATGTGACACTTGTTACCTTAGTAGCATAAAACTCTAAACCTTACAAAATGACAAAACACAGATGCGGTTGGTGTGTTGGCGATCCGCTTTACGAAGCCTACCATGACCAAGAATGGGGAGTTCCTGTTTATGATGATGATACGTTATTTGAGTTCTTAATTCTTGAAACCTTTCAGGCTGGTCTGAGTTGGATTACTGTTTTACGCAAGCGCGAAAATTTTAGAAAAGCTTTTGATAATTTTGACTACAAAAAGATTGCAAATTATAAGCAAAGTAAAATTGAAAATCTACTTCAAAATGAAGGCATCATTAGAAATAAATTAAAAGTAAATGCGACAGTAACCAACGCTCAAGCTTTTATGAAAATACAAGATGAATTTGGAAGTTTTTCAAAATATATATGGGATTTTGTAGATGGTAAGCCTATAAAAAACAGTTTTAAAGATTATAAAAAAGCACCTGCAAATACACCTTTGAGTGATGCCATAAGCAAAGACCTAAAAAAAAGAGGATTTAAATTTGTTGGTACCACTGTAATCTATGCGCACATGCAAGCTACTGGTATGGTTAATGACCATGAAGTATCCTGTTTTAGATATAACGAAGTTTAAAAAATGAAAACAAAAACACTCCTCGTTTTAATGTTTATTAGCCAATTCGTTTTTAGTCAAACTAAAAATGAAAAGGAAGAGCGTATAACTAAATCAGAATTTCCTTCTGCTGCCATTGCGATTCTAAACAATCTACCTGAGGGCTGTAAACGTTTAAAATTTTACAAAGAAACTGATGGTGAAAAGCAAAGTTTTGAGGTAAAATTCAAATACAAAAGAAAGCGCTACAGCCTAGAGTTTTCTAATGATGGTATCATCGAAGATCTAGAAGTTCTTACCAAATTCAAAACTATAAACGAAGAAAAAAAATCTAAAATTGAAGACTATTTTACATCTAGCTTCAGCAAATACAAACTCATAAAGGTGCAAAAACAATTTGTCTACCATTCAGAATTAGATGCTTTGACTTTTGTCAACGACATATTGGACAACACCTCAGCTGAAGCACCAAACTTTGAAATTATCGCTGAAATTAAAACTGAAAAAAAAAGAGATATTAGAGAGTTTACCTTTAATAAATCTGGCGAGTTTGTAAACTTCAGAATTTTAAACCCAACCTCTTACGAGCATGTCTTATACTAAAACACTTTTAGTTTTATTGGCATGTTTTGCAAGCCTTAACACGTTATTTTCTCAATCTGATTTTGAAGGTTTAGGTGAAACGAGTTTTGCTGTAAACACAGATATAAATAATAATTACAAAATTAACTTTGCTGTTCGCTCTCGTTATTATTTATACCTAGAAGACAATTTTAGTTTTGAAAACAGACAACTAGACTTTGTACATTTTTCAACATTAAACTTAGATTATAATCATTCTGTTAGCTTAGGTATACAATACCGAATACGAGAATCTATAGATGGAGGTAGTAATGAGCTACGTTTAACGCAACAGTTTAATCATACAAAAAAGAACGAAGCCTTACGATTTGGACATCGTATACGATTTGAACAACGTATTTTAGAAGATTTAACCATATTAAGATTACGATATCGTTTTGCTTTAGATTTTCCACTTAATGGTGAAAAATTAGATATTGGTGAGGCTTATTTTGTTGGTTCTATGGAAGCACTATTAAGCAATAGTAAAAATAAAAAACCAGAACTAGACCATAGAACAACGACTCAATTTGGATGGTTAGTTTCCGAGAAGTTGAAGCTTCAATTCGGTATAGAATATCGTTTTGAAGCCTTTAATCTTAGCACTGAGCAAAAGCTGTTTCTTTTAACTTCTGCCATTCTTAAAATTTAAAGGTATTTCAAAAATTCTGATCTTGGAATATGCTTAGCACCTAAACTTTCGAGATGCTTAGTATGTATCTGACAATCTATTAAATGGTAATTTGAATTTTGAACAAAGGTTATAAATCCGGCTTTACTTGCATTACTGACTTTAGCAAACATGCTCTCTCCACAAAATACATTGTTGCCTAAATCTACACCATAAAGTCCACCAACTAACTTGCTTTTTTGCCATACCTCAACTGACTTAGCGTATCCTAATTGATGAAGTTTAATGTAAGCCTCTATCATTTGTTCTGTAATCCAAGTACCATTTTGCCCTTCGCGTTTTGCTAAGGCGCATTCCTCAATAACCGTTTTAAAGTCTTTGTTAACAGTAACTTTAAATTCACTCTTTTTCAAAATCTGCTTCATACTCTTTGAAATTTTTAAATCTTTAGGAAACAACACAAATCTTGGGTCTGGTGACCACCATAATAGTGGTTCTTCGTCTTCAAACCAAGGGAAAATCCCACTATAATATGCATGTATTAATCGCTCTGATGACAAGTCTCCACCAATGGCTAATAAGCCTTCAAAAGAGGCTTCAGATACGTCTGGGAATTCTATTTTATCGGTTAAAAAGTGCATTATTTAAGCTTTTAAGCGATTTTTACTGTTAAATAAAGGGCTTGGTTTTGATAGTATAAGAATTTTATTGATATTTGACCTGATCTTTATTAAATAAATTTTTTGTTCATCATTGCTTTTTTTTAAGTTTGTTTGTGAAGATCAAAACCTAAAACCACAATACTAAGTCCCAATTAACCATTGGGACTTTTTTATTAAAAATAAAAAAGACTTGTTTATTTAAAACAAGTCTTTTCAATATTATTAAAACCCTTTCTTATTAGAAAGGCAAATCATCATGATCATCTTCATTTAAATCACTTACAGGCTCAAAAGCTTCTGTTGGTGGTACAGGTGGCATATCTCCACTAGGTGCATCAGCTTGCAATGCTTCTATTCTCCATCCTTGGATAGAGTTAAAATATTTAGTTTCTCCTTGTGGATTCACCCACTCTCTTCCTCTAAGGTTAATATTAACCTTAACCTGCTGTCCTACCTGATAGGTATTTAATAAATCTGTTTTATCTTGAACAAACTCTATCATAAGGTGTTGTGGGTATTGCTCTTCTGTTGTTACTACAACCTCTCTTTTTCTAAACCCATTACTTCCAAAAGTTTGAGTTTCTCCAATTACCTTAATACGTCCTTGTACTTCCATTTTTGTTTAATCTAATTTTATTTTCCTTCTATATTAATTGAATTTACGAAAGTAATAACTTCCATGCACTTTCTACATCTCCGTAGCTTAAATAATTTCTTGCCAGTTTATGTTTTTCTCTATGCGTCGCAGTTTTTATATCTGGATAACGCTCACTAATATCATTTACAAACTGCTTAACCTCATCTTCTGTTGGTAACTTATCGACATTGGCTAACATACCTAAATTATTTCCAGTTAAAATCATGCTGTTTCTAACATGTTCTGGTAAATTATCTACTCCGATTCCCAATGCTCGTAAAGGTTTTGGGATTTCAAAAAATCCATTTTTTGCTCTACTATAATAACTACCTCCTGCTCTAGCAACCAAGTCTAATGCTTCTTGATTTACTGTATTGTCTTCATTCATTACTTCTTCTGAAATATGAAGTTTTATAACCTCACAAATAACCAAATTTCCTGCTCCACCTTCTGTCCCTAACTTTACAACATCATTAACTTTACATTCCATTTGAATTGGAGATTCAGCGACTCTAAAAGGCTTAACTTCATCTGAAGCCAACATCGTTAAACCTGCTTTTTCAAACTCATTAACACCTTCAGGATATTCTGTACTACTCAAAGACATTTGATGCACAATATCATAATTGACCACATTAATCACCACTTCGTTAACCGCTTCAACATTTTCTAAAGTATGCTTCGTAGTATTATCTCTTACTCTTCTTGCTGGTGAAAAAATTAAAATCGGAGGATTTGCACTAAACACATTAAAGAAACTAAAAGGCGACAAATTAGGATTGCCATCTTTGTCTATTGTACTTGCAAAGGCAATAGGTCTAGGTGCAACTGCGCTTAGCAAATAACCGTGTAATCTACCTGTAGATAGGTCTTTGGGATTAAATGAAATCATGTAGCTTGCTGATTTTCAACAAAGATAATTATATTGCCACGTCAATGAAAGTGTTTTGCCTCTGTATCTAAACAATATTATTAACAGTTTTACATTATATTTAAAAAGAAATTGCAATAACTAATGACCTTTAGCTCAAACCGAAATCTTATCCGTTGGATTATTATTTTCTCTTCTTTTATTATTGTAACTCTAATTCTTTGGAATACGTATGTATTCTTCCAGAATTTTAAAGCTGAAGAACGCAATAAGATGAAAAATTGGTCTTCTGCGCAAAAAGAGGTTAGCCTTACAGGTGATTTAGATGACGATTTTAGTGAGTTAGCTCTAGAAATTATTTCTAGTAATAAAACCACGCCAATGATTAATGTACGGACTGATGGAAGTATGGATTGGAGGAATATTAATGAGGAAAAAGCAAAAGATTCACTTTACTTATTAAGTTTAATTAAAAAGTATGAAAAAGAAAATCAACCTATAGAGATTAGATATCAAAACAAAGTACTCTCAACTTTATACTATGGCAACTCGCCTCTACTAAATAAATTAAAATACTATCCACTAGCATTATTATTGATTATACTATTGTTTGCCGCTGTGGTTTATTTCTTTTACAGAAGTACTAAAACCGCTGAACAAAACAAGCTTTGGACTGGTATGGCCAAAGAAACGGCCCATCAAATTGGCACTCCGCTTTCTTCTTTAGTGGGTTGGACAGAAATTTTGAAAACCGAAAATGTAAAACCTGAATATATTGCTGAAATTGAAAAAGACATTGACCGTCTGCAAACAATCACAGATCGTTTTAGTAAAATTGGCTCTGCACCTACTTTAGAAACACTAGATATTGTTGAAGTTACGACATCATCTTACGAATACTTAAAATCTAGAACTTCAAAACTTATTAATTTTGAAATTGAACATCCTGATACTGAAATTCCTGTAAATCTCAATGCACAATTATACAGTTGGACAATTGAAAACTTAGTAAAAAATGCCATTGATGCCATGAAAGGTAAAGGAGATTTAAAACTAAGTATTTCTCAAATTGAAAAGCAAGTATTTGTAAATATTACTGACACTGGCAAAGGGATTCCTAAACAACTATTTACTAAAATTTTTGAACCTGGATACACTACAAAAAAACGTGGCTGGGGACTTGGTTTGTCATTAGCTAAACGTATTATTGAAGACTATCATAAAGGAAAAATAAAAGTTACTGAGTCTGAAATTGGTAAGGGCACAACTATTCAAATTAGTTTAAAAACGATGTAAGCTAAAAGAAAAGCTGAACATCACCCTTTAGTTAAACAATTCATATTTAAGGATTTAAAAAAATATTATAAATTTGGGTATGGGATCGTCAAAATACTTTACGCTTAAAGAGGCCAGACTGAGTAATAACTGCCCAGAATGCTACTCTAATGATGGTTTGGAAATTACCTTTAAACAAAAATTGACTGAAAATATCTTTTACAAAGCTATAACTTCTGAAACCTCCCATCACATACACTGCTATAATTGCAACTCTGCTATTTTTCCTGTACGTTGGACAGATGATATTGAGCGTGTTGTAAACTATCAGCAACGTGCTGTAAAACCTAGACCAAAATCTATAAAGCTAAAACCACTAGCGTGGATATTTATCTTTTTTGATTTGCTGATTGTAACGGCAGTAATCTTATTTGCAACAGGTGTAATTTCTTTTTAGCTAAAGTTATCAGCTATTTTTTTTGCTGTTGTTTCAAACTCTTCTGATGTTAACTTTTCTTTCTGAGTAAAACGTGCATTTTCCATAGTATGAAGCGGTATTAAATGTACATGTACATGTGGTACTTCTAGACCAATAACAGACATCCCAACACGTTGGCAAGGAATTACCTTTTCTATCGCTAAAGCTACACGTCTTGAAAACTGCATTAAACCCATATAAGTTGCCTCGTCTAAATCAAAAATTTTATCAACCTCTTTTTTAGGAATACAAAGCGTGTGGCCTTTTGAGTTAGGGTTAATATCTAAAAACGCATAAAAGTCAGCTGTTTCTGCTACTTTGTATGATGGAATTTCACCGTTTATAATTTTCGTAAAAAGTGTGGCCATTGTTAGGGTATTTTCAATACTTTATAAAGATAAAAAGATTCCTTGACTAAGGAATCTTTTTATCTATCTTATAATTCTGAGACTTCTTTATTTAAAGAAATATATTATCTAGATATCTCAAGAATATCAAATTTCATTATACCATTAGGTACTTGTATTTCTGCAACATCACCCACAGACTTTCCTAGTAAACCTTTCCCTATTGGTGAGTTCACAGAAATTTTACCAGATGCTAAATCTGCTTCACTTTCAGCTACCAAAGTATAGGTCATCTCCATTCCGTTGGTTTGGTTTTTTATCTTCACTTTAGATAAAGCCAATACCTTAGAAGTATCTAATTGAGACTCATCAATAACGCGAGCGTTAGCTAAAGTTTCTTCCATTTTAGAAATTTTCATTTCTAACATACCTTGTGCTTCTTTAGCTGCATCATACTCAGCATTTTCACTTAAATCTCCTTTGTCTCTAGCCTCTGCAATTGCCTGAGACGCTTTTGGACGCTCTACGTCTTTAAGATGATTTAATTCTTCTCTTAATTTTTTTAATCCTTCCGCTGTATAATAAGATACTTTACTCATAATTCATTCGTTTTAATAAAAGATGCTGAAGTAAATTCAGCATAAAAAAAATCTCGCGTCAACGAGATTACTTTGCAAATATATAAAATATTTACTGCATAGCTTAAATAATTGTAAATTGAGCCTCAAAATTTAATATGAAAAAACTGGTTATAATCCTCTCATTAATAGTGATATCGTGTGGTAGCGACGATAACATAAACAGCAACTGTAACTTCTTATTTGATGCCGGAGTTAACTTAACAGTAAACACCAATTTACCTCAATTTAATCAATTACAATTTAATGGTAATGCTGTCTACGTTGCTAACCAAGGAAATAATGGTATTTGGTTATACCGTTTAACCTCTTCTACACTTTATGCTTGGGATGCTGCTGATCCGAGTCGCACACCTTCTGCTTGTTCAACTTTAACATTTGTAAGTGGTGATATTGTAGAGTCTAGTTGTGAGGATGTTAACCAATATAGTCTATCAACAGGTCTTGGTTTTGAAGGAAACACATTACCATGTACACTAAAACCGTATAGAGTTGATGATTTGGGAAATGGCCAATATTTGGTTTCTAATTAAAAAATTGATTCTTTAAATATAAAACCCTGTAAGCTAGTGTTTACAGGGTTTTTATATTAAAATTTTACTCTCACTAAAAATTCAAAGTCATACCAACCAAGAAGTTAGTTGTAGCTTGAGGATAAAAACCTGCTCCTTCAATAGTTGTTACTACATTAGGATCTGACCATGTATCATCATAAGTGTAATAGTAACCGTTAGATATATACTTTACATTAAATATGTTGTTTACTAATCCTGTGAACACGATAGAATCAAAAATAGGTTGAGATTCTTCAGTACCTTGAAATGATAATTTGTAACTAACATTAAAGTCGTTAATAAAGTAGCTGTCTAGCATAGAAGCACCAGCTTCAGTATTACTCATGTATTGCTCACCAACATATTTACTTAATAAAGCCATTTGTAAATCTTGTACTGGTTGAAATACAATTGCATTTGCTGCTACAAGTTCTGGCGAAAACGAGATATCAGTTTTGCCTAAGTTTTGTAATTCGCCATCAAAATCGATAATGGTTTCCTTGTTCTTGTTAGAGCTCAGCGTTACATTAGGCTGCAAGGTTAATTTTGGTGTTACCGGAATTATAGCTTCTAACTCTAAACCTAAACGGTAGCTCTCACCACTATTGGTACGTATTGGATTACCAACATCATCTAACTGACCAGACAACACCAATTGCTCATTATACAACATATAATAAGCATTCGCATTAAACGTAAAATTTCCGTTTTTGTGTCTCCAACCTAACTCAAAGTCGTTAAGTCGCTCTGGCTCAATATCGTTATTGCTTTCAAAATCGGTACGATTTGGTTCTCTGTTGGCTCTGGCATATGAGAAATAAAGGCTGTTGCCTGCATTTAATTCATAGGTTATACCTGCTTTTGGATTGAAGAATGTAAAATCCTTATTAACTTCAAAATCTACTAAGTCAGATGTATTTCCGAAGGTTTTATAGGTTACATTTCTAACTTGTAAATCTCCGTAAAGGCTTACTTTATCATTTATCTTATAGTTAGCTTTTGAGAATACTGATAAATCATTTTTTAAACTATTACCATCATAGTAACGGTCTCTAATTTGGCTTTGACTGGCAAATTCAGCCCAAATAATTTCACCAAAATGATCTCCATCATAATGGCTAAAAGAACCACCAAAAATTAAATCGATATTAGCATCTTTATAGTTTGCAGTAGCATTTATAACATAAAAATCATTGTCTAACCAACGACGACGAATAAGGTCTGTGGTATTTACTACTTCACCATTAAAGTCTAATGCTTCTAAACCATAATCTGCAAAATCTTCATCTTCTTTATACTGCTCAAAATATCCACGACCATAGGTATAGTTTAAGCCAATAGTTGTAGACCAGTTATTGTTGTAACGTTGATTCCAATGCAATTGATAATGATCTTGACTGTAATTATCTACCTCGTTATCATAAAATTGAGTATTGCCATCATCATCAGTATAAATACCAGCAACATTAAAGGTTCTATCATTTCTTAATACATCTAAATCCTCTAAACCATACCAAGCTTGATACGTTACTTCTTTACCACCAAAAACAACTGCTTTGATTAAAGTATTGTCATCTACGTAAGCACCTTGTAAAAAATACGATTTTAAATCTGCCGAAGCTCGGTCGATGTAACCATCTGAAACGATATTAGACAAACGACCAGCAATTTCGATATGATTGTTTAACAATCCTGTGCTAAACTTTACCGTATGCTTTCTGGTATTATAACTACCAAATGAATTTGAAATTTCGCCATAAGCATCCTTTGCAACAGCATCTGTAAGCACATTGATACTAGCACCAAAAGCACCAGAACCATTAGTAGATGTACCAACACCACGTTGTAACTGTAAACTTTCTACAGAAGATGCTATATCTCCTAAATTAACCCAAAACGTTCCTAAAGATTCGGCATCATTATAAGGTATACCATTAATAGTTACATTGGTAGATTGCGGACTTACACCTCGTACTCTAATACCTGTATAACCTACACCAGCACCTGCATCTGTTGTGGTTACTACAGATGGTAAAAAGTTTAACAACACAGGTATGTCTTGCCCTAAATTGCGTTTTGCAATCTCTTCTTTAGTGACATTTGAGTGCGTAATTGGCGCTTTTTCCTTTACACGTACAGCTTTTACTAAAACTTCGTCTAGTTTTCCAAGTTGTTCGTTAATTTCTACATTTAGAATTAGGTTTCTATCCAAAATAATTGATTTCTGAATTGGGTTTGGAGCCATATAGCTAAACACTAATTCGTATTCACCTTTAGGAAGGCTCAATACATATTTACCTTCAAAATCGGTTTGTACACTTATTTCAGTACCTTCTGCGTACACACTTACTCCAGGCAAAGGTTCCTTATCAATTGTTACGATACCTGAAACTGTAAATTTTTCTTGTCCATAAGCTGAACAAAGGCTTAAAATAAAAATGAAAATTGTTAATCTCTGTCGTTTTGTTTTTGAGAGATTGTTGAATAAATTTTTCATACGACTATAGTTTTATAATCGAATAAAAAGAGGTCATTATTCTTTGTTAAAAATTGGTTTTGTGATGATAAGATGCTGAAACAAGTTCAGCATGACAAGTCATCTTAAATTCCTAAACAGCATTACCTGTTCTAGGTTCAATGGGTATGATCTCAGCCACTTATTGGCACCCCTTTTTTGAGAACGCTGCAAAGATATGTCACATTTAAATATTAGCAAATGAAAAACTGCAATAATTAAAACTTCTCGATACTATTCTTCATACTTCAGAATCACTCGAAGTGACGAGCTTTTAAGTCAATCGATTTTAGGTGGTTTTCTATTTGCCTTTTTTTCAGCGTTTTTGCGTTTGGTATCGAGTCGCTTTCGTTTTACAGCTTTGGGTACTTTGGTAGGCTTGCGCTCTTTTTCTTCTTTTAATCCTTCAACAATTAGATCTAAAAACTTTTGAGTAACTAATGCTTTGTTTCTAAACTGACTTCGGCTTTCGCTAGAATCTAAGATTAAAACACCTTGTTTATTCAATCTATTCTGAAAAAATTCGGTTAAGCGTGCTTTTTCGTCATCAGTAAACTGTTCTGAATCTTCGAGATTAAAATAGAGCACTACTTTTGAAGCTACTTTGTTGACATTCTGTCCACCACTACCTGAGCTTCTGACAGCTTTATAAGTTAATTCAGATTTTAAGGCTTCAACATCCACAATTAGTCTATTTGATGTGGAGCCTTTAATAAATCATTTACTGTTTTTACTGGGTTGAATGTAATGATTGGCACCTCAACAAAAATGGTGTTCCAATGTGCCATACTACCATTCCAAAGTCCAGGTAATTCTAATGCTTTAAGATCTTTTCCAAATTTTGTTTTCGCTGTAATAAATGCTGCATTATGATCCACAAAATCTTCTAAATCAAACTTTTCTCCTTTGTAGTTTTTTACACCACAAACCAAATCTACCGGATTAAAGTGTGTTGCATTGGTTAGAATCTCCTTCTGATTTTTATTCTTTAGATTTATTTGTGCTGACTCTACAATTTGCAATGATAAATTACCATAGATATCTCTTACCCAAAAAGGTCCACCACCTGGTTCACCCTCATTCTTTACCATACCACAAATTCGAATAGGTCTATTAAGTTTTTCTTTGAGGTATTCAATCTTATATCTATCTAAATATTTCTTGTATTCACCAGAAATTTTAACACACATTTCATTGGTTAAAAAAGTTTCAACCTTTTCAAATTCTTTATCTGAAATACTTTCTTGATCTAACACTCTAAGACACTCAAATGACTCGGTTTGAAGCTTCAGTAAAATTCCAGCAAGGATCTTTTTATACTTTGCAACCTCTTCTTTGTATTGTTTTACAACCACATTATCTATATTCTTTATGAATATAACATCAGAATCTAATGCATTTAAGTTTTTTAATAATGCACCATGTCCAGATGGTCTAAAGAGCAGTGTATCATCATCATTTCTAAAGGGTAGATCCTTTGGATTAACTGCTATGGTATCTGTAGATTCTTGTTGGTAAGAAAATGAAATATTGAATGATACTCCTGTGTTTTCTTCAACATATTCTTCAATACGTCTAAACTCTTCTGTGAATTTATCTCTGTAATTCTCTGAAATTGTAAAATGAAGTTCGGCTTTCTTATCATTTGAAGCATACAATGCTGCTTCGTACAAGTGCTCTTCAAACGCTGTTGAAATATAGCCGTTTTTGTACTTGTGGAATGGAAGTAACCCTTTTGGGGAATTTCCAAAATTAAGTTCGTCTTCACCAAGCATTATTTGAACAAAATGGACTGCCTTGTCTTGTGTAGATAAGGTTTTGAAATCAATTCCTTTTTTATGTAAACGTTCTAAAACCTGCTCATAAAATGGAAATTTCTCTAAACCAACCAGAAAGAATGCTAAATCCTTTGAATCATTCTTATTGATAAAAGAGTTTAACGATTCTTTTTGAGGATTATAATCCTTTAAAAACTTAAATAAAAATTTAAACATCCTAGTGGCAGCACCAGAAGCAGGCACAAATTTTAGAAGTGACAGGCCTTCTTTATTAGTATCAAAATGCACAATAGCTTCTTCCTTTTCTTCATCTGATAAAGCTAATATGCCATTACCTATGGTAGCTGCTGCTGCAATATTTGTAAATGGAATTCCGGTTTTAAATAATTCTATTTGAGACTCTACCTGATTTAGTGTAAGTCCCTTAGCTTCAATTTGTTTAATGTCGTTTTTTGTAAAACTCATTTTCTGTTTTTAAGTAGGTTATCAATATGTTCAACAGCTGTTTTTAAGCGCTCTTGTTTGTTTCCTTTTAACAGAACATATGGTCTGTCGTATTTAATTAAAGCGTTTTCAAATGCTTTGAACATTCGTTCTCTTTCATTGGGTTTATCTCTTAAATCGTCTTTTTCCCAAGGCGTGTCAATATAGGTCAAAAAATAGAGGTCATACGAATTTTTTAGAGCATGTGCTTCTAAAATCGGGTCACATGTACCAGAGTAGTATGCTTCGCTATAGACCTTAGTTTCAAGTATATCTGTATCACAAATGAGTACTGAATCTGTTTTTTGTGCCAAGTCATTCTCTAATTTCATTTGGCCAATAGCTATTGGTAATAAATCGTGAGGCTCACAGGTTTTTCTATCGTTGTTCCATTTATTTTGAAGATACTCTCGCGCATATTCTGGCACCCAAACCGAATTATAATGTCTGGCCAATTGCCTAGACAGTGTTGTTTTACCAGTAGATTCTGGACCAAATAATACAACTTTTATGCAGTTCCTTGGTTGCTGTTTAAGTGCTTCTTCCATGCTAAGTATCCGAATATTGCAATAATTGTAAAGCCAAGATATTGAAAACTAGTGAAAGTAAATCCTTTATAAAAATATAAAGGCACAGAAATAATATCTCCGATAATCCAGAAGATCCAGTTTTCAATTTTTCGTCGTGCCATTAACCACATACCAACAAAGAAAATGGCTGTTGTAATGGTATCTACATACGCTACCCAACCATTCCATTTATCAAAAGTTTTATAGACTATAAAAACAAAAACTAAGGTTGCTAAAAAGATACCCAAGCTTAGTGATTTTTCTTTCGATGTGGTTCTCGAAATTGGTGTTACGTGTGTTTCGTCAACCTTTCGAGTCCAAACGAACCATCCGTATACACTCATAGCAAAATAGTATGCATTAATCATCATATCACCTAGTAGCTCCCACTTTAGTAATAAGTATACGAATATGATGGTACTTATCATTCCTGTTGGAAAGACCAAAATGTTATTTTGCTTAGAAAACCAAACCGACAAAAACCCAAATACGACTGCAACGATTTCTAATACGATGTCCGTTGTAGCATATTCAGCATATTGTGAAAAGAAAAAATCAAAAATTTGGCTCATAATCGCTTCTGTTAGTTTTTACTACTTTCATAGTGAGTACGCTAATATCTGTATTTTCAAAAGACGTTTTAATTGCATCATTTAAAAATGGCATTAACTCATCAAAGTCTCCAAAAATCTGTGTGCTTAATGGATTTTCTAAAACCGTAAATTTTGAAGCTCTTAGCACCTTGATAAAATCTATGATATGTGCTTCGTAATCGTCTTGTAATGGTGATAAGGTTAAGTCTATTGATATTTGCATGATTACAATTTTATCTGTTCAAAAAAATGTTTGTTAGTCTCAAAGGCTGTGCCTATAACCACAAGATTGGCGCCTGCTTTATAAGCAGCTTCTAATTCGGTTTTAGATCTAATACCTCCACCAACAATAAGCGGTATATTTAAAGTGTTTTTTACTGCTGAAATAATTTCAGGTTCAATAGGATGTGTTGCTCCGCTTCCAGCTTCTAAATATATAAGTTGCTGGCCCAATAATTGACCAGCTTTGGCTGTATCTACTATATGTTGCTTATTCGATCTACTTAATGGTTTGGTATTGCTTACGCGTTCTACAGCAGTTTGCCTTCCGTTTTCAATAAGAATATATCCTGTTGATAGTACTTCAAGTTGCGTTTTAGATAGTTTTGAAACTGCTTCAACATGTTTACCAATGAGATAATCTGGATTTCGACCAGAAATTAAAGACAAAAATAGAATACCCTCAGCTTCATCTGTAATTTGTGTTACATCACCAGGAAACAATATTACAGGTAGTGTTGTGTATCGCTTAATGGCTTGTACTACAGATTCAGTAGCTCCTTCATCTACTTCACTTCCACCAACAAAAATGTGAGTTGCTATAGATTGATTGATTTTTGTTATAACACCTTCAATAGTGTCTAGTTCCGTTTTATCTGGATCGATTAAAACTGCAAGTAACCTTTTGCCTTCTGCTATAGACTTTTTTATGTGAGAATAGATGGCCATAGATTATAGATTAAGGAACGACGTATGCACAAGTAAAACCTTCAAACTCTAAAAACGCAGTATTGTACCTGTATTTCCTGTCTTTATAATCTATCCAAGCAATGGTTTCGCTATCTTTGAACGTGAATGGAATCACTAAAAAATGTTCTTTAAAAAGCATTCCTGGCGTAGCAAAAAGCTTATACAACGATTCCTTAATTCCCCAAATTACAGTAAGTTTATTAATGTAATCGTCAGCAGATTTATCTAGATAATTAAACTCGTAGTCCACAAACTTGTGTGCAATAACTGCAATTTTATCGCGCTGCATTTCAATATCTATACCGACTTCTTTATCGCTGACAATAACTCCTGAAAACGTAAAACTGTGTGTTATAGAAATATGCTTACCGTCTTTAAGATGTGGTTTTCCATTATCATCATAAAACAAATCTTGATCTGTATAACCAAACTCATGAAGCAAATGCCTTACACTTAAAAAACCGCGTTGATGTAGTTCGCTTTTCATACCCAACACGCGTTCAAGACTTTGTGGTTTTAAATCTAGAGGTTGAATTAAATCGGAATAGGACTCTTCAATCTTCCAGATTTTAACAGTAGTTTGTGAGTTTACACTAATGGATTTGTACAGTGGCATTTAATATTGTAAAACCTATTGATTATCTTTGCACTGCCTTAGGCAGATTTGGCATTTTTTGGTAAGCGAATTTAACCATTTCAATGTTAAACCCAAAGGCAAGAACCATTTTAAAAATTTGAGAAAAAAGAATATGAGTACAAAAACAATTCCTTACGTACCAAACAAGGTAAAGGACATGTCGTTAGCGGCTTGGGGAAGAAAAGAGATTGAATTAGCCGAAGCAGAAATGCCAGGTTTAATGAGCTTACGTGAAGAGTATAAAAACGAGCAACCTTTAAAAGGTGCACGTATTGCAGGTTGTTTACACATGACCATACAAACTGCTGTTTTAATTGAAACTTTACAAGCGTTAGGTGCAGAAGTAACTTGGAGTTCTTGTAACATTTTCTCTACTCAAGATCAAGCTGCTGCTGCTATTGCTGCTGCAGGAACTGCTGTTTATGCTTGGAAAGACATGACTGAAGAAGAATTTGACTGGTGTATAGAGCAAACTTTATTTTTTGGAGAAGATCGTAAGCCATTAAACATGATTCTTGATGATGGTGGTGATTTAACTAATATGGTTTTAGATAAATATCCAGAATTAGCTTCTGGCATCAAAGGTTTATCTGAAGAAACTACAACTGGTGTACACCGTTTATACGAGCGTGTTAAAAACGGAACATTACCAATGCCTGCTATTAACGTAAACGACTCAGTAACAAAATCTAAATTTGATAACAAATACGGTTGTCGCGAAAGTGCTGTAGATGCTATACGTCGTGCAACAGACGTGATGTTAGCTGGTAAGCGTGTTGTTGTTTGTGGTTACGGAGATGTTGGTAAAGGTACTGCAGCGTCTTTTAAAGGTGCTGGAAGTATCGTAACAGTAACTGAGATTGATCCAATTTGTGCGTTACAAGCGGCTATGGACGGTTTTGAAGTTAAAAAATTAGAAACTGTTGTTGGTAATTCAGATATCGTAATTACTACAACAGGAAATAAAGACATTGTACGTGCAGAGCACTTTAAAGCAATGAAAGATAAAACCATAGTATGTAACATTGGTCATTTTGATAACGAAATACAAATAGCTTGGTTAAACGACAACTACGGAAACACTAAAAACACGATCAAACCTCAGGTAGATAAATATACTATTGATGGTAATGATATTATTGTTTTAGCAGAAGGACGTTTAGTAAACTTAGGTTGTGCCACTGGTCACCCAAGTTTTGTAATGAGTAACTCTTTTACTAACCAAACGTTAGCACAAATAGAGCTTTGGAATCATTCTGATAAGTATGAAAACGAAGTATATATGCTACCAAAACATTTAGATGAAAAAGTAGCTGCCTTACACTTAGAAAAAATTGGTGTAGAGCTTACAGAGCTTAAACCAGATCAAGCTAAATATATTGGTGTAGAAGTTGAAGGTCCTTTTAAACCTGAACACTATAGATATTAAAAAAGAACGCTCGAGCTTCTAGATTTTTAGAACGCTGCGCTTTTAGAATATTAGACAAAATCCCAAACATTTCTGTTTGGGATTTTTTTTGTTTCTAAACTTTTACATAAAGTCATTTCGAGTGATTTGAGAGGAACGAGCGAATTTTATCGAGAAATTATAAGTTTTAGAAATTCTCGATACAAAATTCTTTGCAAGAATTTCACTAGAACTGACGTATCAACTTCAGTGTATTTTACAAAAAAACCTCACAAACATGAGTAATTATGAGGTTCAATTTTATAAACAAAATATTGCTATTTTTTCGGATGCACCAAAGTCATTTCATCAATTAAGTGTTTTGCACCAGCATATTTATCAACTATGAAAAGTACATAGCGTAAATCTACCATTATGTTTCGGCAGATTTCTGGGTCATAGTTCATATCACTCATTGTACCTTCCCAAACACGGTCAAAGTTTAAACCTACTAAGTTCCCTTCGGCATCAATGGCTGGACTACCAGAATTACCACCAGTTGTGTGGTTTGTTCCTAAAAAGCACACTGGCACTTTTCCGTTTTTATCAGCATAAGGACCATAATCCTTTGTGTTGTATAGGTCTAAAAGTTTCTGTGGCACATCAAATTCATAATCGCCTGGTACATACTTTTCCACAACACCTTCTAAATAAGTTACAGGACTGTAATAGACAGCATCTCTTGGCGAATACCCTCTAACCTGACCATAAGTAACACGCAACGTACTATTTGCATCTGGGAAATAGCGCTCGTTTGGTAAGGCTTTCATTAAAGCCGTCATATACTCAGTTTGCAATGCTGAAATAATTTCATTTTTTTGTTGAAAATCTGCATCTATACTATTAAAAAATTCATCAATGATAGGTTTAGCATAAGCATAAGCCGCATCATCATTTAAGTTTTTAATTACAGATTCAGCATCGCCTTCTAATAATTTTAAAGCTGAATCTAAATCCGTAAATGCCGTTTTATCATAGATTGAAGCATCAACTGGTTTTCCATATAATGGCATCACATTTAAGTACACACCTTTATCTACACTGGCATCAAAGTTTTTCAGAATGCCTTCAAAACGACCTTTTAGACTTGCTTTTGCACGTTCTAAACTTTCAGGATTTGCCGATAGCGCTTGTTCAACCTGATACGCTCTAAAGGTCATTTGCATCAATTCACTTGTTACCAAAAACACTTCAACAAAATTTCTTCGTTTAATATTTATTGGACCAAATTCTTTATAAAGCTTATCAAACTCAGGTAAAATATGACCATACTTTGCTTCTAATCCTTTTTCTTTTAAGGCTTTTTTAAAGGTGTCTTCAAATTCACGACGCTTAGCTACAGCATCACTTTTTTCGATACCTAAGTTTTCTCCAATCCATTTTTTCCAAGCATTTGCAATTCTGGCTTGTTTAGACGCATACTTAATACGCACCTCATCGCTGGCTTTCATATTGGCATCAATAACTTTTAAAGCCGCTTCTCTAATTTCGATATTTGTTGGATTGAATTCCTTAGTTATATGCTCAATCGCTACAGCTGGTAAATACTCATTAGTACGACCAGGAAAGCCAAAAACCATTGTAAAATCGCCTTCTTCAACTCCATCTAACGACACAGGTAAAAAATGCTTTGGCTTGTAGGGCACATTATCTTTGCTGTATTTTGCTGGTCTGTTATTCTTATCAGCATATATTCTGAACATAGAAAAATCGCCTGTATGTCTCGGAAACACCCAGTTATCTGTATCGCTACCAAACTTACCAATACTACTTGGTGGCGCACCAACTAATCTGATGTCTTCAAAACGCTCAGTTACGAATAAGAAATACTGATTGCCTTTGTAAAACGACTTTGTTTTAACGTCTTGCCAGTTTTCTTTTGGCCAAGATGCCATTGCAGCATTGCTGTTTCTAGTGATTAAAGATTGCTTTTCCTTTTCGGTCATTGCATCGTTTACACCATTTAAAACAGTATCTGTAACATCGTGAATGCTTACAATAAACTCAATAAACAACCCTTCATTAGGTAGTTCTTCTTCGAGCGACATTGCCCAAAACCCATTTTTTATATAATCGTTTTCTAAAGACGAATGCGACTGAATCTGGCTAAATCCACAGTGATGATTGGTAAGTACCAAACCTTTATCTGAAATCACTTCGCTGGTACAACCACCATTAAAATGACCAACAGCGTCCTTAAGACTAGAATTGTTAACATCGTAAATGTCTTTGGCAGTTAATTTACTACCAAGGCTTTGCATTTCGTCTTCATTCATTCCTTCTAAAAGAGAGGGAATCCACATACCGCCTTGCTGAGCAGACACGTGAAAAACAACGAAAAAACAGAGTAATTTTATTAATCGCATAGTATATATTTTATTGATTTTGTAAAGATAGCAAAAGCACATTTTATATCTTTAAAACCTTTCTATTTAACGAGATATTATGATCGCACACCAATCTAAACTACCCAATGTAGGCACTACCATTTTTACCGTAATGAGTGCATTGGCCAACGAATATAAAGCCATAAACCTATCGCAAGGCTTCCCAAATTATCCTAGTCCGCAAAGATTAAACGATCTGGTTACCAATGCTATGAACAGTGGCTACAACCAATATGCTCCAATGGCTGGTAATCTAGATTTGCGCTTGGCCATTGCGAATAAATTCCAACAACTTTACAACACAAGTTATCATCCAGATACCGAAATCACGGTTACTGCTGGTGCAACTCAGGCTATTTACACTATCATTTCGGCATTTGTAAAGCCGAATGACGAAGTCTTAATTTTTAAACCTGCTTACGATTGTTACCAACCTGCTATTGAAGTTAATGGCGGAAAGACGATTCCTATTCAATTATCTGCACCAGATTATAGTGTGAATTGGGACGAAGTGGCTTCAAAAATTTCGTCTAAAACGAAGATGATTATCATCAACACACCTCATAATCCTAGTGGTACCATTTGGTCTGAAGACGATATGCTTCAGCTTGAAAAATTAACCAAAGACACCAACATCATCGTTTTGAGTGATGAAGTATATGAACATATTGTTTTTGATGACGAACAGCATCATAGCGCTTGCAAGTTTTCGGATTTAAAAGCACGAAGTTTTATTACAGCTTCCTTCGGAAAAACATTTCATAATACAGGTTGGAAAATTGGCTACTGCTGCGCACCTGAAGATTTAATGAACGAGTTTAGGAAAGTACACCAATTCAATGTGTTTTCTGTGAATCATCCTGCTCAAAAAGGCATTGCAGATTATATGGCTGATGCCGAAACCTATCTTGGTCTGAATAATTTTTTTCAACAAAAACGAGATTTATTCTTGAATTTAATTGCAGAATCTCGTTTTAAATTTACGCCTTCAAAAGGCACGTATTTTCAGGTGTTGGATTATTCTGAAATTACCGACGAACACGATGTGGACTTCGCAAAACGTTTGACGAGAGAATTCAAAATAGCTTCAATTCCGCTTTCAGTATTTAATGAAAACAACAAAGACAACAAGGTACTTCGCTTTTGTTTTGCTAAGACCGACGAAACTTTAATAAAAGCTTCAGAAATTTTATGCAGAATTTAAGTTACTTTTTGTTATGTTTTGTGTCTTAAGTACAGAATCATAAACAAATTCAACAATGAAAAATTACATTATACTTTTATTATTAGCGTTTTCTTTAACCGGTTTTGCTCAAGAAGTAAAGCAAGGTGAAAAAACATATGAAGTAAAAAAGGAAAAAATATTTTTGAATGGAGAAGACGTTACCGAAACTTTAAGTACCGAAGAAAAACAGATAATTTTTAAAGAAGCTGCAATTATTTCAGAAAAACTAAAAAAAGCTGAAAACGCAAAAAAAGCAGCAGAAAAACTAGAAAAAGAGAAGAAAAAAGCTGAAAAAGCGCAAAAAAAGGCTGAGAAAGCGCAGAAGAAAGCTGAGAAGGCATTAAAGAAAAAAGAAAAACTTCAGAAGAATTATAAAAAGGCGCAAGACAATCTTAAAAAAGCCCAAAAGAAATACGAAAAGTTAAAAAAGAAAGGTAAATTGTCTCCTGTAGATGAAGGTAAGTGGTTAGAAAAAATAGAAAAACTTACTAAAAAAGTAGACAAAGCCAAAGGAAAATTATAAATGACAAACGACACTCTAAACGTTGCATTAGTACAAACCACTTTAGCTTGGGAAAACCCAAAAGCTAACAGAACACATATAGAAGATAAGGTCAGCTCCATTACAGCTGACCTTATTGTTTTACCAGAAATGTTTAGCTCTGGTTTTACTATGAATACATCTGAGGTTGCAGAAACTATGGATGGTGAAACCATAACCTGGTTAAGAGCATTATCTAAAACTAAAAATGCAGCGATCGTTGGTAGTTTGGTCATTAAAGAAAATGAGAATTACTATAATCGGCTAGTATTTGTTGAGCCAAACGGAACGTTAACTACTTACGATAAACGACACACATTTACCTTAGCTGGCGAACATAAGGTATACACTGCTGGCACAGAAAAAATCATCATCGATTATAAAGGTTTTAAAATTTGCCCTTTAGTATGCTACGACTTACGTTTCCCTGTTTGGGCAAGAAATTCTGAAGATTATGATGTACTTATTTATGTGGCCAACTGGCCAAAAGTGCGCATTGCAGCTTGGGATGCGCTTTTAAAAGCACGCGCTATAGAAAACATGGCTTATTGTATTGGTGTAAATCGTGTTGGATTAGATGGCAATAATTACGAATATTCTGGGCACTCTGCAGCTTATGATGTTTTAGGAAACCGTATGGATTCGATACCAGAAAGCACAGAAACTATTGAAGTCGTAACTTTAGAAAAATCTCATATTACCAAATACAGGGAAAGACTTGGTTTCCTGAAAGACAGAGATACGTTTAGTCTAAAAGTGTAAACTCGTAAACAAAATCGAAACTAGCCCTAACCTCATCAAGCTGAGCAGAAGGCATATAACTCACACGCTCTGGCTGTATGCCTAATAAGTAATTTCCTGTATCGTATTCGCCATTTTTATTAGTGTCATAAATTACTCTAATATCGTACAGTTTGGGCACCACATTAGTAAAATCTACCACTGGTGATTCTGTAGTGTAACGCTCGTATTCCACTTCTCCCTGATTATTTACCATTTGAACAATTAGTGGAAACTTAGCGTTAATTAATTTAACCCTAACATTTCCATACTCAGATTTCATTTTAGAATTAATAGCATCCACTATAGTATCTTTATTCGTATTTCCGTAGAAATCGGTAAATGTTCCTGGCAATATTTTAATCGTATATTTTTGACCTTCCTCTTTTTTGAAAGGTACCTTAAATTGATTTAAAATAGAATCGTATTCTGTTTCAAAACTTACTGCAATAGAATCTTTATCTATTAAGCTTATTTTAGAAACATCTATTTTTTCTAAAGGTGTGGATGGCTCTAGAGTAAAATGTTTATCATAGTTTAGACTTCTTGACGAAACTATTTTGGTGCTTAATGTATCAGCATCAAGATTTCTAAAACGATGCTTAAATGTATCTACATATTTTTCATTAGAAACAACAAAGAACGTAGTATCAATTTCAAACTTTGGCTTGTACCAATAGTAAAGTGTATCTGTAACTTTATCTTTTGTAATTCTGGTTGAATACCCTTCTGGTGTGTCTCCCAAAACTTTTATACGCATGTTTTCATAACTTCCTTCGTATGGAAAGATAATTTTGGTTTCGCCTGCTTGTTTTGGCTTTACAGCTTTAAAATTCACCTCTTCCTTGAAAAGAGTTAGCTTAAAATTTTCATCTGTAGGCACTGTTATAACATCTTCATAAAACCCTATCTTATCATTTTTTTGATCAAAGGTGTAATTACTATTCTTATCCTTTAGAGCTATTAATTTATAGGTGCCAGCTTTTATATTATCAATACTAAAAGTGGTAAGACTATCTAAAGTATTGGTAATATATCTTGGTTTTTCTTTATAAACTATTGAGTCAGAATATGTAGAATCAACTTCATACAACATTACTGAAATAAAAGTTTCAGGTTTCTTGAGAAGTGCATCTTCAACATAGCCTTTTACCGAAAGTGAATCTATAGTTTCGCCTGTTGAAAACACATAGCGATAATATGAATAAGGATTTTCTTCATTATTATCTACAATACTTTCACCAAAATTAAAAGCATATGTGGTATTAGGCTGTAACGTATCTTTTATTTTTATTGAAATATACTTGCTTGCACCACCCATTGGATAAACTATTGGATCCACATCCATAGGTGGCGAAATTATAAGCTGCTTTCTTAAATCTTTAATTTTAACATACTCATCAAAGGTTATTCGTATTTCGCTGCCTTTAAAATTGGTCGAAAAATTCTTCGGACTTTCACTTATTATTACTGGTGGATCTACATCTTTCTCTCCTCCTGAAGGAGAACCACGATTTGCACAGCTAACAATTACTAATGCTATGGAAACAATGCCTAAAATTCGTGTGAGATATGACCGCATTTAATAAGAATTATTTTGCACAAAGAAACAATTTTTAAACTTTAGAAACGAAAAAATCAATCGGCAATTGCCATAGTAGCAAGACTTAACTTAATATTATCAATTTTTAACAATTCTGTTGCACAAGCTTCTGCAGTTGCACCTGTGGTGATTATATCATCTACAAGTAAGATGTTCTTTCCTCTCAACGATAAGTCTTCACTGATTGCAAAAACAGCTCCATCATCATTCCATCTAGAAAGTCTACCTTCAAACACTTTGGTTTTGGTGGGTTTTGTCTTTATGAGTACGGTATCATTATAGTCGGCATTTATAGCTTCAGCTATTGCTTTTCCGAATTGCTCAACTTGATTATAACCTCGTTGTCGCAACTTAGTTTTGTAAAGTGGGACAGGAATTACAACATCAATTTGATTATATTCCTTTAAAGTTTTTAATTCTGCACCGAGCCACCTCCCAAGAAAACCACTTATATTTTGATGTCCTCTATATTTTAAGTTATGAAGCAGTTGCTGCACAACTCCTCTTTTTGAAAAATGCAGAAGAGCTGTTGCTTGTTCTAGTTTTACACGTCCATAAACTACTTTCTTAACATTATCAGCATTATCAAAATGAAAATTTGTAACTGGTAAATCATGTCTACAAATAGTACAAATCACTAATTCGTTATCTGATAAAGAGTTATTGCAAGCTTCACAGACTAGAGGAAAGAACAAATTCAACAAATTTTTTACCATTTAATCGAATAAAATAAAAATGCAGTTCAATATACTCTAATTTCGTGTCAACTAAGAAACTAATAATGATAGTTAACCCACAATTATTTAACTACAGATTAATTATAAGTTCTTTATTGGTTGTTTTAACAGTTTTAGGAGTCTATAGTTTTTCAAACTACAAATCCATTAAATCCTACGAAGACTTTCTAAAACAAGAAAAAGTTTTGATAGAAAAAGAGCTATCAGAAATTTTAGTAAGTTATGACGAACTAAGCCAAGATTATGATCTTATGTCTTCGCAGCTCCAAGAAGCAAAACTAGAAACTAAAATTGCTTTAGATTCTTTAAGATTATTAAAAAGTGACTTATCAATAATCACAAAGTTTAAAGATCAGCTTTCAGTTTTAAAAACTAAAAGCAAGGTACTATTGTCTACTGTAGATTCTCTTAACTCTGCCAATCTTAGATTAGAGAGAGAGAAGCGCTACGCTATGAATACCATCAAAAATAATAACCTGACCATCAATGCTTTGGAGGAGGCCAATGATTCTCTTAACGAAACCATTGATAATGCTGCTGTTTTAAGAGCCAACAAAGTTAATGTTGAAGCCCTTAAAATTAATAACACAAAAAAGAAAGTTACTCTAAGAGCCAAACGTGTTAATGCTATGGATGTTTGTATAGCACTTACAGAAAATCCGTTAACAGAAAAAGGTGATAAAGAAATTTACATTCAAATTGTAAGTCCAGATAACAATGTTATTGCAGATAAAGGTGAAGTGTTTTTTAGTAATACCTCTCTAATCTACAGTAAAAAAGAAATTGTGAATTTTGATAACAAAAACCTAGATATTTGTACTACTGTAGCGACTTACAAAGAAGATAGACCTCTTAAAAAAGGTACTTATTTTATCAATGTTTTCCATGAAAACAGAAAACTAGGAAGCACTAGTATAGAATTAAAATAAATCAATCTCATTATTTTTAAAAAACCGCTCAATTAATTTGAGCGGTTTTTTATTTTTGTGCCATGGCAAATGACGATAAATTCAAAAAGGTAATCTCTCATGCAAAAGAGTATGGTTACGTATTTCAGAGCAGTGAAATCTATGACGGTTTAAGTGCTGTATACGATTATGCGCAAAACGGTGCAGAATTAAAGAAAAACATCAGAGACTATTGGTGGAAAGCCATGGTACAAATGCATGATAATATTGTAGGTATCGACGCAGCAATATTTATGCACCCAACTACTTGGAAAGCTTCTGGACACGTTGATGCGTTTAATGATCCTTTAATTGACAATAAAGATTCGAAAAAACGCTACAGAGCCGATGTTTTAGTTGAAGACTATTGTGCTAAGATTGAAGCTAAAATCAATAAAGAGATTAAAAAAGCTGAAAAACGTTTTGGTGATGCCTTTAACAAAGAAGAATTTGTATCTACAAACGGTAGAGTTCTTGGTTACCAGGAAAAAATTGATTCTATTCTTAAGCGCTTAGGTCAATCTTTAGAAAAAGAAGATTTAGCTGATGTTAAGGCTCTAATTGAAGAACTAGAAATTGCCGATCCGTTAACAGGAAGTCGTAACTGGACAGACGTTAAGCAGTTTAACCTTATGTTTGGTACTAAGCTAGGAGCTTCTGCAGATACTGCAATGGACTTATATCTTAGACCAGAAACAGCACAAGGTATTTTTGTAAATTTCTTAAACGTTCAGAAAACTGGACGACTAAAAATTCCTTTTGGAATTGCTCAAACAGGTAAAGCTTTTAGAAATGAAATTGTTGCAAGACAATTTATCTTTAGAATGCGTGAGTTTGAACAAATGGAAATGCAATTTTTCATTAAACCAGGAACGCAAAAAGAGTGGTTTGACTACTGGAAAGAAACCAGATTAAAATGGCATAAATCTTTAGGAATGGGAGATGATAATTATCGTTTCCACGACCACGAAAAATTAGCACACTACGCAGATGCTGCTACAGATATAGAATTTAATTTCCCATTTGGTTTTAAAGAATTGGAAGGTATTCACTCACGTACAGATTTCGATTTAAAACAACACGAAGAATACTCTGGTAAAAAGCTACAATACTTCGATCATGAAGATAATGAAAGCTACACACCTTATGTCTTAGAAACTTCAATAGGTCTAGACCGTATGTTCTTAGCTGTGTTTTCTAACAGTTTACAAGACGAAACTTTAGAGGATGGCAGCGAAAGAACAGTATTAAAGCTTCCTGCTGTTTTAGCACCAACTAAAGCAGCCGTTTTACCATTAGTAAGAAAAGATGAAGGATTGACCAAAATGGCAAAAGACATTGTTGACGATCTTAAGTGGGATTTCAATGTGGTTTATGACGAAAAAGATGCTGTAGGCAGACGCTACAGAAGGCAAGATGCTGCTGGTACACCATTTTGTATTACGGTAGATGGCGAAAGTTTAGAAGACAACACAGTAACCATACGTCACAGAGATACTATGGAACAAAAGCGTGTTAAGGTTGAAGAATTAAGAGATATCATCAAAAAAGAAGTTGATGTTAAGGAATGGTTGATGAAAATGTAATAATCATCAACATATTTTATATAAACAAAAACTCATAGGTCTTTTTAGATTTATGAGTTTTTTTGTTTTAGAAATAAGCCTTCAACTGAATAGTTCCTGTATGGATAGTTTTAGATGTCTCGGTTTTACGACCAAAGTAATTGAGGTTTAAATCTAAAAACTTAGTCAGCTTCTTTTGTGCCAATAAACTCCATGTGAAGTTTTTTCCTGGCTGTAAACCTTCTAACATTTGGTATGCTACAGGTGTATTAGGATTGCCTTCATATTCATTTTGAAACAAATTGAATTCACCAGTTAATGCAATTTTTGCAGCCTTATTGTAGGTAAAAGAAAATCCATAATTGTTCTGTGATAATGCCTCTAAACTTCCAATAGTATTTTCTTTTGAAGTGTATTGATAGAAGACATCAAACTGCGCATTCTCACTAAACAAATAGGATAATTTAGGTTGAAAACGCTCTTCTTCAATCAGGTAATTTCTGTTGGCAAAGTTTTCACTAAGACTTTCATCTGTTCCAAAACTTGCCTGCGCATTTGCCAACCAATTGGTGGCGAATTTGTGATTAAAATTAAACTGATGATTGGTGAGTTTATTTTCCTGAAAACCTATAGACAACAGACTTCTACTTGTATTGGTTAAAAACGTATAAGATGTGGTATAGCGCTGTTTTCCTCTGTTGTAAAAGAATACGTTTCTCACACTATTATTTAAAGCTAATTGGTTGTCCTCATCAGCTTCAAAAGGATTTAAATTAAAATTATTGCCTACTCTTCTAATCTTTCTATCAATAAGATAAGATGTTTGATTATAAAAATGTGAAAAAAACTTTTTGGTTTTATCTTCAGAACCGCTCCATTGCATCGGATTTATGGTCAACGTCTGGCTCAATCTATTTTGATGCGTTCGCACAAAAACCTGGTTTGGCAATAATACGCGTATGTAATTGCCTTGGTCAGTAAATTGGGCTATTTCAAACTCATTGAGTTCTTGTATGCCATTTTCATTATAGTCAATCCATGTGTAAGCTCCTTGTCCGGCTTCGACCTCTACATAAGTAAAATCTTGCTGTGGCAACGTCCCTGAATTGGTTTCAAAACTTGTGTTCCAAAGCACAAGATTATTAAACAGTTTTTGATTGTAGTTTAATCTACTATTTAAACTCTGTTCGTCTTCAGAGGTATCGTCTTCAGCCTTCAAACTTCTATAGTTCACAAAGAGCTGTAGATTGGTATTTTTATTTTGAATTAATCGCGACTTAAGATAATAGGTATTTGAAGCATTTACACGCTCTAGATTGTTATTCCGTAAACTATCATTAAAGCGTTTTATATAACCAACCTCAGCATAGACTTTAGTACTATCACCAATTCCAACAAAGGTTTCGTATGCTGAAAATCGCTGACTCAATGGTGTCAATGAATCGGTAGCTATAACGGTTTGCTCATTGTCCTCAGTGGCAAATTTTGCACCAACCCATTTATTGTTTTTGGCATATACCACACGATTATAAGATCTCAAAAACGTTGAACGATTAATAGTGCTTTCGCTATTAAGAAAACTTGAATTTGTAAAAATCCTAAAGTTACCCAATCGCAGATCTGCCATAAGATTATGACGACTTCCATTAAAATTATTAGCGTAATCTAAATACTCAAAATTATAAGAAGCCAATCCCTTATTAGCATGTGATAATTGCAATCCTGAAGTGAGCAAAAGTTGATTTCCTAAAATAAAATTTCCTTGGTCATCTCTGTTATCATCAAGATTCCAATCGCGATTAAATTCGGCTCTATACAAACGCTGAATGGTTCTAAAATTCTCTTGAATAAAATCGGCATCAACTAATGCAGACAAATTCCAAAGGCTATCGTGTTTAATTAACTTTTGATTCACTTTGAATTTCCCAGCAAAACCATCATTGTCATCATCATCTAAACTCGAAAATAAATTGATATCATTTTTACTTCCTGCCAATTCAAAAAACACATCTGTTTTTTCGGTAGGCTGGTAACGACCATTGAGCACTGCAATTTGCAAGCGTTCTGGCGCTACGAGTTGGGTAACAGGTTCGTAATTTCCTTGCGGAACACCACCAATTGGCGCAACGTATTCAAAAATATTGCTCACAGCATTATCGTTACTCAGTATATAGTTTCCCTGATTTGCACCAACCAAGGTAAACCGAACTCGGAATAACTGGTCTTCTGGATTTTGAGAAAAGACAAAAATTTCCTCACCACCGACAATCTCTTTTCGGTACAAAATTCTGTTTTCAGAGAAGGTTTCTTCTGTTGCTGATGGCGCCACCATCAAATCCGTATCATCACCAGCATTAGCTAAAATTTCCGTTTGTTCTGTTGATAGATTTTGCTGTAATGGCTGATTTTTGGCATCACTTTCAGAATACACAGAAACGTTTAACTGTAATTTTTCGGTTTCAAAAGTACTACCACCAAACACAGTAAATCGCGAATAATTTCGCTCGCTAAACTGGTAATCTACAGTAATACGCATTTCGGAAGTGATTGGATAGGTTGAGTTGAAAATGATTTCACCAGCATTATAATCGATGATGTAATCATTGTTTTCTCCACGCTCTAAAGGCACACCATTAACATAAACAGTTTCGCTACCAGAAACAATAAGCACAAACAACTCATTATTTGGTCCTCTTAATTTGTAAGGTCCTTGATTGCCTTCTTGAGCCGTAAATTGGGTTGTTGTAAACTGACCTCGTACGAGTGCACCAGAAGCAAAAACCGACGTCTTGTCACTCAAATTAGCATTTACCAACAAACCTTGCACACGTTTAGAGAAGTTAGCATAATAACTTTTGGTGTTTACCAAATCGATATCACCTGCTCTTATGTTCCAATTATCACTAAAAAGCTCTATAAAAACTTGATCAAACTCATCTAATCGCTGAGAATATCCACTTTCTTGCAACGGAATATTAGCATCTTGTATCGAGGCTCTAAGAGATACCTTGTCACTCAACTTACCTGAAATTTGCAAATCGAGTTCACTATTTAAAACAGAATTTTGATTATTCCCAATCGTTACACCTCTGGAAATACTACCCGAAGTGGTTAAACCATCAAAAGGAGTAAAAACATTTTGGCTTGAAGAATTTTCAAGCTTGTACAGAGTTTCAATCCCAGGAATAGATCGATCTACAATAATATCATCGTCGAGCTGTTTGTAAACCTTGGTTATAAAATCTGGATAGCGTAAATATTCAATATCAACAGAATCTATTTCAACCTGTTGATTAAATTTCAAAATAGACTTTGAAAAATCAACGTTATAAAGTGCAGCATCCAGAACCACTCCTTGCTTAGTTTTTATAATAAATTTTGAAGGATTTATACTTACAGAATCAATACGAACAGAATCTGCAACAGCAACGCGTATTTTCTTATAATTACCTGATTTTTCTTGGGCAAAACCCCAAAAACACATCAATATTGTAATAAGAAATAGCGCTTTTTTCATCTAAAATAATAACTGCCATACCTCTAAAATATTTTATCGTTAAAAGCAGTATAAATTTATAGTGTAAAAGTACTCTATTATTTATTTTAGCAGAATACCGAGAAATTTATCAAAAATCAGGAAATTAAATCAACATGAAAATAGCTTCTTACAATGTTAACGGCATAAGAGCTGCCATAAATAAAGGATTTTTAGATTGGTTAGAAGCCACAAATCCAGACGTAATTTGTTTACAGGAAATTAAAGCTATGGAAGAGCAGCTTGATTTAGACTTGTTTTCAGAAGCTGGCTATGAAAACAACTATTGGTTTAGCGCTCAAAAAAAAGGTTATAGTGGTGTTGCTATTCTTTGTAAGAAAGAACCAAACCATATAGAATTTGGTACTGGTATAGAATCTATGGATTTTGAAGGGAGGAACCTTAGAGTAGATTACGACAATGTGTCTGTTATGAGCATGTATTTACCTTCTGGGACTAACGATGCTAGGCTATCGCACAAGTTTGAATATATGGATTTAATTCATGATTATTTAAACGAGTTACAAAATGAAAAACCAAACCTTGTGGTGTGTGGTGATTATAACATTTGCCACGAGCCTATAGATATTCACAACCCAAAAATGAAAGGTGTATCTGGTTTTTTACCTGAAGAACGCGAATGGCTAGGTAATTTTATTGATAGTGGTTTTATTGACAGTTTTAGATACTTACACCCAGAAAAACAAGAATTCTCATGGTGGAGCTACAGAGCTAATGCCAGAGCTAATAACAAAGGATGGAGATTAGATTATGCAATGGTGAGCCAACCTTTACAAGAAAACATAAAACGAAGCGTTATACTCACTGAAGCAGTGCATAGTGATCATTGCCCAATTTTATTAGAATTAGATTTATAAACACTCTCAAATCAATAGCAACCATGATGAAAAAACTTTCATTAATAGCCATTTTACTTATTACGATGACCTCTTGTGTGTCTAAAAAAATATACACTGAGTTAGAGGACAAATATGCCAATCTAAAAAAGGATAACAGAGCCTTATCTGATGAAGTAGAAGCACTTTCTGCAGACAGAAACAAATTAACTAATGACCTAAACAGCCTGCAAGCTGCCTATGACGAGGCTGTAAAAGAAAGAGACCAGTTACGCTCAGACTATGCTGCTACAAAAACTAATCTCGACAATTTAAAAGCATCTTACGATGCATTAGAAAAAAACAGCTCAGCTGAAATTGCCAAAAACTCTCAAAAAAACAGAGAACTTTTGGCGCAATTAGAAGCCAAGGAACAAGCCCTTGCTGCCGAAAATGAGCGTTTAGAAAAATTAAAAAAAGAACTTGAAAGCAGATCGCAACGTGTTGCAGAATTAGAAAGCGTAATTGCTGCTAAAGATGCAAACATGCGTGCTTTAAAAGATGCTATTTCTAAAGCCCTAACTAACTTTGAAGGTAAAGGTCTTACTGTAGAACAACGTGATGGTAAAGTATACGTATCTATGGAAAACAAATTGCTTTTTGAGTCTGGTAGCTGGTATGTTGGTGCACAAGGAAAACAAGCCGTAAAACAACTAGGAAGCGTTTTGGCAGACAATCCAGACATTGCTATTTTAATAGAAGGTCATACAGATAATGTACCTTATAAAGGCAATGCGCAATTAAGTGGCAACTGGGATTTATCAACTAAGCGTGCTACAGCTATTGTAAATATATTAAGAGAGAATTCGTCCATAAACCCTGAAAACTTAACAGCAGCAGGTCGCGGAGAATATGCACCAGTAGCCTCTAATGACAGTGCAGAAGGCAGAGCAAAAAACCGCAGAATTGAAGTAATCTTAACACCAAAACTTGATGAGATTTCAAAATTGTTGAATGATATTTAATCATAATCATGTATTGATCACTGAGCGTTGGTCACTGAGCGAAATCGAAGTGAGTCGAAATGAGACAGCAATCATTTCATACTAAAACCTTAACATAGATTTAGACCTTTCGTGTTTTACAACATGAAAGGTCTTCTTATTTTTGTAATAGCATTGTCATTGCGAGCTAAGCGTGGCAATCTTTATAAAAATTTAAGTTTAATTAATAAGATTCCCACTTTCGTGGGAAGTAAGCATGAAATACACAACCTTACCAAATACAGATATAAAAGTTAGTAAAATATGTTTAGGCACCATGACTTGGGGCAATCAAAACACTCAAGACGAAGGTTTTGCCCAAATGGACTTGGCTTTAGACAAAGGTGTTAACTTTTTTGATGTCGCCGAATTATATCCTGTACCAGCAGAAGCAAAAACTTATGCAGAAACAGAACGCATTATTGGTAATTGGTTTACAAAAACTGGTAATAGAGATAAGGTTGTTTTAGCGACTAAAATTGCTGGTCCTGGCGATTATACTGCTCACATAAGAACTACTGGTTTTAGCAAACAAGCATTAAATGAAGCTGTAGACAATAGTCTAAAACGCTTACAAACAGATTATATTGATTTGTATCAATTACACTGGCCAGAACGTAATACAAACACATTTGGCGTGAGAGATTATGTTCATAATACTAATGATGGTTGGGAAGATAATTTTAATGAAATTTTACACAATCTTGATGAAATCATCAAATCTGGAAAAATAAGACAAGTTGGTTTATCTAACGAAAAAGCTTGGGGAACAATGCGCTACTTAGAAGAATCTAAATACAATAACCTACCAAGGATGATTACCATCCAAAATGCATATTCTCTTTTATGCAGAGCTTTTGAAGGTGATTTAGCAGAAATTGCTCATAGAGAAAACATTGGCTTATTAGCCTATTCACCTATGGCATTTGGTGTTTTATCTGGTAAATACATCAAAGGTACTGCTGCAGATAATGCAAGGTTAAAACTTTTTCCAAGGTTTGCTAGGTATAGTAGCGACCAGGCTACTGAAGCTACTAAGCGATACTTACAAATAGCTGAAGATAATAATATATCTTTAGCACAAATGTCTTTAGCATTTGTTAACCAAAGACCTTTTGTAACAAGTAATATCATTGGCGCTACAAGTATAACACAGCTTGAAGAAAACATTGACAGTATAAACATAACCTTATCAGATGATGTGCTAAAAGCTATTAATGATGTTCATGCTGTTATTCCTAATCCAGCGACATAAATTTCATATTAAGTTTTAGCATAAGTCCTCTAAAAATTAAGAGGACTTATAACTTTTATTTCTAAATATTTCAACTATTATATTAGTGTTAATTCCTTAGCTAATCCTTAGGTTTTTTCTACCTTTGCGGCTCGTTTCAAATAAAGGTATTATTTGATACCTAAAGACGCAGAAATTTATACATGTTTAAACTGTTGACTACTGGATTTTGGGAAGGTGTTGCGAGGATTATTCTTCGTAATAAAATCTTTATTCTTCTTGTCATAATATTAGCTACTGTGTTTCTAAGTATGCAATGGAAACACATGCGCTTTACTTACACAGAAGCCAATATGTTGCCCGATGACCATGAAGTCAACCTCATATACAACGATTTTTTAGAAGTATTTGGAGAAGAAGGTAATCTCATTGTCTTAGGTGTCAAAGATTCTAGTGTATTTACGGTTAAACAATTTAATGCATGGAACAAGCTTGCAGAGTCCTTTAAACCTTATGACGAAGTTGAAACTGTGCTTTCAATAAAAGATCTTCAAAAACTGGTAAAGAACAACGAAAAGAAACAATTTGATTTAATTCCCTTCGTAAAGGATTCTGTATCTAGTCTTGAAGAAATAAACAAACTACAAGAAGACCTTTTTAAGAAATATCCATTTTACGATAACTTTTTATTTAATGCAGAAAACAAAACACTTCGTACTGCAATTTATTTAAAAAAAGACATCGTTAATACGTCTGCAAGAAAAGACTTTATCATAAATATTCTTGAAAAAAGAATACAAGAATTTGAAGCAAAACATCCTAAGCTAGATGTCAAGGTCTCTGGTATGCCATACATCAGAACATTAAATTCTCAAAACATTGTTGACGAAATTCCGATTTTTATTGGTGCAGCTTTGTTTGTGACTTCTTTAATTTTCTTTTTATTCTTCAGGTCTTTTAGAGCGACGTTTATATCACTAATTGTTGTTTGTATTGGTGTGATGTGGACCTTTGGAATACTCGGTTTACTTGGTTATGAAATTACAGTGCTTACAGCTCTAATTCCTCCATTAATTATTGTTATCGGTATACCAAACTGTATTTTTTTAATTAATAAATATCAGCATGAGGTAAAATCGCATGGTAACAAAGTAAAGTCGCTACAACGTGTTATTACCAAAGTTGGTAATGCTACCTTAATGACTAATGTTACTACTGCTTCTGGTTTTGCAACGTTTATCTTAACCGAAAGCAAACTACTAAAAGAATTTGGTATCGTAGCATCGCTGAGTATTTTGGCAATTTTCATACTCTGTTTACTTATCATTCCGATAATGTACACGTTTTTGCCTTATCCAAAAGAGCGTCATTTAGAACACTTAAATAAGCGTTGGATTGGTGGTTTTGTAGATTGGATGGAACGTATGGTAAAACACAAACGTATTACCATCTACGTTACTGCATTTATACTTATCATGGCAAGTATGATTGGTATTAATCAAATGATAATCTCTGGTAGTTTGATTGAAGATATGCCGAAAAACAAACAGTTCTTTAAAGACATTCGTTTTTTTGAAGAAGAGTTTAACGGCATAATGCCTTTAGAAATAATGGTAGATACTAAGCGTAAAAAAGGCGTTATGAAATTGGCGACTTTAAAACGCATTAATGAGCTTGAAGAACTTATTGAAGAAACACCAGAACTTTCTAAGCCAATATCTGTTGTAAGTTTGGTAAAGTACAGCAAACAAGCTTACTTTAACGGCAACCCTAAATATTACCAATTACCTACCAGTCAAGAAAACAGTTTCATTCTGTCTTATGCTAAAAACTCATCATCTGATGTAGATTTGCTTAAGAATTTTGTAGACAGCACAGGGCAATATGCGCGTATTACTACCTTTATGAAAGATATTGGTACGGATAAAATGGAACGTATTCAGGAAAATCTTCAGAATAAAATAGATAAAGTTTTCCCTAAAGAACGTTACGAAGTTACTATGACAGGTAAAGCTTTAGTGTTTCAAAAAGGCACAAAATACCTTGTAAGAAACCTAGTTATTTCATTAACACTTGCTATCATACTTATATCGCTATTTATGGCATATTTGTTCCGTTCGTTTAGAATGATTATTGTATCACTTATCCCTAACTTGTTACCATTGTTAGTAACAGCTGGATTAATGGGTTATTTAGGTGTACCTATTAAGCCGTCAACAATATTAGTATTTAGTATCGCTTTTGGTATTTCGGTAGATGATACCATTCACTTTTTAGCAAAATACAGACAAGAATTACAAGCTAACCATTGGAAGATTAAAAAATCAGTTTATGCTGCATTAAGAGAAACTGGTGTAAGTATGTTTTACACATCAATTGTTCTGTTCTTTGGATTCTCTGTATTTACCATATCTAGTTTTGGTGGTACTGTAGCTTTAGGAGCTCTGGTTTCAATAACATTATTGTTTGCAATGCTATCTAATTTATTATTATTACCATCGTTACTATTATCATTAGAACGTAATATTGCAAACAAGACAGTTCTTAAAGAACCTTCAATAGATATTATACCTTCAGAAGACGATAACGAAGACGCTTTTAAAAACGATTAGAAGAATTATCTTTGCATTTTCAAAATAAATTAAAATGACAACAAAAACTGTATCAGAATTATTATCAGCAGATATCACTTTACAAGATGTTACTGTAAAAGGATGGGTAAGAACATTTAGAGCAAACCGCTTTATAGCCTTAAATGATGGTTCTACAATAAATAATATTCAGTGTGTTGTTGATTTTGAAAATTTTGATGAAGCACTACTAAAACGTATCACAACTGGTGCTGCTATTCACGTTAAGGGTGAGTTGGTAGAAAGTCAAGGTAAAGGTCAATCTGTAGAAATACAGGTAAAAGAACTTGAAGTGCTCGGAGATTCTGATCCTGAAAGCTATCCTATTCAACCAAGAAAACATGGATTTGAATTTTTGAGAACTCAAGCTCACTTACGTACAAGAACTAATACGTTTAGTGCTGTAATGCGTTTACGCTCTTCGTTATCTTTTGCTATTCATAAGTATTTTAACGAAAATGGGTTCTATTACATGCACACACCAATTATAACTGGTAGTGACGCAGAAGGTGCTGGTGAAATGTTTAGAGTAAGCACTCTAGACCCTAAAAATCCACCATTAACTGAAGATGGAGAGGTTGACTATAAAGAAGATTTCTTTGGCAAAGAAACCAACCTAACGGTTTCTGGACAATTAGAAGCTGAAACTTATGCGATGTCTTTAGGTAAGGTGTATACTTTTGGACCAACCTTTAGAGCCGAAAATTCTAACACGTCTCGTCACCTTGCAGAATTCTGGATGATAGAACCAGAAGTGGCTTTTATGGACTTGGCTGGTAATATGGATTTGGCAGAAGATTTCTTAAAATCTGTTTTAGGCTATGTGCTAGAAAACAACAAAGAAGACTTAGAGTTTTTAGACAAGCGCTTACAAGATGCCGAAAAATCGTTACCTCAGGTAGAGCGTAGCCCAATGAACTTGATAGATAAAATTAAGTTTGTTGTAGACAATAACTTTAAACGCGTAAGCTATACAGAAGCTATAGATATCCTTAGAAACTGTAAGTCAAACAAGAAGAAGAAATTCAAATATATTATTGAAGAATGGGGAGCAGACTTACAATCTGAGCACGAACGTTATTTGGTTGAAAAACACTTTAAATGTCCGGTAATCTTATTCGATTATCCTGCAAACATAAAAGCTTTCTATATGCGCTTAAATGAAGATGGAAAAACAGTAAGAGCAATGGATATACTTTTTCCAGGTATTGGTGAAATGGTAGGTGGCTCTCAGCGTGAAGAACGTTTAGATGTTCTTAAAGAAAAAATGAAGGCATTAGACATTCCAGAAGAAGAATTATGGTGGTATTTAGACCTTAGAAAATACGGTACAGCTGTACACTCTGGCTTTGGCCTTGGTTTTGAAAGACTCGTAATGTTTGCAACAGGAATGGGCAATATTAGAGACGTTATTCCTTATCCAAGAACACCGCAAAACGCAGAGTTCTAAAAATATTATTAAACCTGTAAGGTATAAGTTACCTCACAGGTTTTTTTCTTACTTTTATATTCAACAGAAATTTCAATGTCCCTAAAACAGTATTTACAATTTAAGTTATCCCAGAAGCTATCTCCACAGCAAATTCAACTCATGAAGTTGATACAGCTTCCTACACAAGCTTTTGAGCAACGTTTAAAGCAAGAACTTGAAGAAAATCCTGCTTTAGACACTGGAAAAGACGAGCCTTCTGACGATAATTTTGATGAATTTGATAACTCTGTTGACGACTTTAACGATAACGATTCTATTGAGGCTGATGATATTAATATCGATGAGTATCTTAGTGATGATGAAATACCAGATTACAGAACTCAGGCCAACAATTACAGTTCAGACGATGAAGAAAAGAGTGTGCCATATGCAGCAGGAACATCGTTTACACAACATTTAATCAACCAACTTAATACCTTTAGACTATCTGAACAGGAAGAAGAAATTGCTTATTTCTTAGTCGGTAGTGTGGATGAAAGCGGTTACATAAGACGTTCTTTATCAGACATTACAGATGATTTAGCATTTACTCAAAATGTATTTACATCAGAAGAAGAAGTTGAAAAAGTACTTAAAGTTGTTCACCAGCTAGATCCTGCAGGTGTTGGTGCTCGTAATTTGCAAGAATGTTTAAGTATTCAATTAAGCAGAAAAGAGCAAAATCCAGATGTAGAATTAGCCAGTAAAATTATAGATAAAGCCTTTGAACAGTTTACTAAAAAGCATTATAAAAAATTAATGCAAAAATTTAGTATTGATGAAGAACAGCTCAAAGATGCAATTGAAGAAATAGAACGCCTTAACCCAAAACCAGGTGGCTCTTATGCTGGTAACAACAAAATTGTAGAACATATTGTCCCGGATTTTGCTATTAAAATTGTTGATGGTGAATTAGAATTAACCCTTAACGGTAGAAATGCACCAGAGCTTCATGTATCCAGAGAATACAGCAACATGCTTAAAGGCTACAAAGACACTAAAGATAAATCTAAAGCTCAAAAAGATGCTGTGCTCTTTATAAAGCAAAAGTTAGATGCTGCAAAGTGGTTTATAGAAGCTGTAAGACAGCGTCAGCAGACACTTTTTGTTACCATGAGTGCCATTATGCACTATCAAAAAGAATACTTTCTTACTGGCGATGAGCGTAAGCTTAGGCCAATGATTTTGAAAGATATTGCTGATGAAATTGAAATGGATGTTTCAACAATTTCAAGAGTTGCAAACAGCAAATATGTAGACACACCTTACGGAACAAAGCTAATAAAGGAATTCTTCTCGGAGTCTATGACTAATGACCAAGGTGAAGAAGTCTCTACCAGAGAAATAAAAAAGATTTTAGAAACGGTAATTGAAGAAGAAAACAAAAAGAAACCTTTAACTGACGAAGCGCTTTCTAAAATCTTAAAAGAAAAAGGTTACCCAATTGCTAGACGTACAGTTGCGAAATACAGAGAGCAATTAGATATTCCGGTTGCTAGATTAAGAAAAGAACTATAATTGTTTGGATGAAAAATTTTCTTCTTAAAAGCATATCTTTTGTTTTTCATCCTTTGATTATGCCTTTGCTTGGTGTTATGTTTTATTTTCACAAAACACCTCGATACATTCCAAAACCTATACAGAATGCTAAAATTTTCTCTATAGTTATTCTTACAATAATACTTCCTATCTTATTGTTTTTTCTACTTAAAACTATAAATAAAGTAGATTCTATTTATTTAAAAAGCACGAAGGAACGCCTCATACCTCTACTTATTAATTGTGTCATTATTACCTTAATTTTAATACGAGTTTTAACACCAAATGAGATTGTAGAACTTTACTATTTCTTTTTAGGAATATTATGCTCTACACTTGCTTGTTTTATAATGGCAGTTTTTAAGATTAAAGCAAGCATACACATGATTGCAGCTTCTGGTTTCTTTATGTTTGCTGTAGCTATTGGTCTTCATTACAAGATAAATATTAACGGAACTATAGCATTAATGATGATTATTCTTGGTGCTATTGCAACATCTCGTTTGCATCTTAAGGCACATACCAACCAAGAACTTTTTATTGGTCTAATAACCGGTTTATTTCCTCAGATATTGTTTATGAAATACTGGTTATAAAATATAGAACATTAGACCAATTTTAAAAGCACTCATATCTAATATTTCACCATCTAATTTTGCGGAATCTTCGAAGATAGGATTTAGTCCATAATATGCATGTATATTCCAAGTATCGTAACCAACACTCAAAGTTAACCCATACTGTAAACGATTAAAGTTGTCAATATTAGACAGCTTTACACTACCTTGATCACTTTTAAATTTAGTTGAATTGTAAAAAAGGTATCCTACTTTAAAGCCTGGATAAATTCTTAAAAATTTGTAATCGGTTGGGCTAGACTTTCTCCACCTAAGCTCAAACGGGACTTCCAACAAATATGTCGTAAACTTGTTCTTTGAAACATTAATTTCACTTTCATCAATTACATTAAATGAAACTTGATTATTAACTTCAGTAATGGCAATATTTTGATTATACGAATTGGTAGATAACCCTAAACCCAAACCTAAAGCAAAGGTTCGTTTGTCGTTAATAGGCATATCTCTAATAAAACCGAAGTGAAATCCTGTTGAAAACCCACTTTGACTTACGTCACTAGGTTTTTTATTAAGTAGATTATAAGTCACAGAAATATAAAACTGATCTTCGCGATAGTTTTTATACAATTCAGACTTTTCCCTATCATCATTATTTTGCGAAAACCCTAAAAAGCTTGTAATGAATAAGACAACTAAAATAGTATTCTTCATAAAGATAAAACTACAAAATCTTTATACGATATAAAACAAAAACGTCCTGATTACTCAGGACGTTTTATTTATAAAAACTAAGACTATTTTTATTCAGCTTTAGCGTTAGCAATATACATTACTTTTAATGTATTTGCCTGTCTAAGCTCTTGCTTAATATCAGAAACTAAACCAGCATGTGTGTCTTTATCAACTTTAAGACCAACCACAAATTTTGGCTGTAACTCTTCAGTTAATTCTTGCTGTGCAGCAATAACACTTGCTTGTACTTCCTCTACTTTAATGATTTTATCATTAAATTGTATTACTGGCTCTGTACCCAATTGTTTAAATTGAGCACTAGGTTTACCAGCATAGATAAAAGCAGTTCTATCTTTCTTAAGCTTCTCTACCTGATCTGCGCTTGGTAATCTATTCTCTATCATTAGAGAACTATCGCGCATTACAGTTGCTACCATGAAAAAGAAAAGTAACATAAATACAATATCTGGTAAAGATGCCGTTGAAATAGCTGGCAAATCTCCTTGTTTTCCTTTTTTAAACTTTGACATAATTGTTACTTTTTAACTTTTATCTGGTTCTGCTTCAGACAATTTCATAGGGAATAACTTTTTAATGGTTTCAATACGACCATTTAAAATTGTATCCTTACTAAATTGGTTCTTCTCTTTCTCTTCTAACATCGCTTGGTAAACTTTATCAACACCTCGATACTGTTTTAAATTACCATACAAACGTTTTGCTTCTCTTTCTCTTAAGAAATTATAGGCTGCTACAAGTTCGTTTTGTACATCTATGTATTTCTCGTAAGAAGTCTCTCTGTCATGCTTCATAGAAATGATTGCCTTGTCAGGATGATCTGATGATGCTCTATCACCATGTTGTTCAGAATTTAAACGTTTTCCTTTACAGTAATCACATCGTTCACCTGCTGCATTAGTTCCACCTCCGTTATCTAAAAAGTCTATTGCAGCTTGTCTTAAATCCTTTAATTCCATTTGCTCTTCTTCTACAAGCAGTTGGTTATTACGGTTTATAAGAACTGTAAATAGGTTTTTTTGTTTAATAATAGGTGGTTCTACTTCAGAGTCGTCAATAGGTGGCAAACTTCTTAATAAACCTTTGTCTTTTTCTATTGTAGTAGTTACAAGGAAGAAGATAAGTAGTAAGAAGGCAATGTCAGCCATTGAACCTGCATTAACTTCTGGTGCTGCTCTTTTTGCCATACCTTATTATTTACTTATTACTTTTTTAACTCCTGAGAATATCATTGCTAATGCCGCAACTATAATCAACACATAGAATGCTGTTAAACCAGCACCTACCATATGTGATTGACCTTCTGTTGCAAATCCTTCTTGCAGTTTATATTTCATAGTGTCTCCACCAGAAACTACATAAGAGATAATTAAGACAGCAGCAAATGCTCCCACACCTATTAACGTGTTTTTTAGTCCAGACGTATTTGTGAAAAGATTTTTTATTACAAAAACCACCACAAACGCTAAAACTAGAATCAGGATGATGTAAGCGATGTAAGCCATAGGGTCTACAAGACCGGCATTTTCGCCTGTTTTTATTGATTCGTCACCAGCAGCAATAATTCTCACTAAGGAAACAATCCCAGCCAGACTTAAAATTGCGGCAACTATTTTTAATATTTTATGTAACATAGTTTATATGATCTTTTATTTTTTGTGTCTTACTAATAAGTCCATCAATGTAATTGATGCATCTTCCATGTCATTTACAATACTATCTATCTTAGCGATGATATAGTTGTAAAATATTTGAAGAATAATAGCCACAATAAGACCAAATACTGTTGTTAAAAGTGCTACTTTAATACCACCTGCTACTAATGATGGCTGCATGTCACCTGCTGCTTCAATCTTATCAAAGGCCTGAATCATACCGATTACCGTACCCATGAAACCAAGCATTGGTGCTAATGCGATGAATAATGAAATCCAAGACACGTTCTTTTCTAACTGACCCATTTGCACACCACCATAAGCTACTACAGCTTTCTCAGCAGCATCGATATCTTCGTCAGCTCTATCTAAACCTTGATAGAAAATTGAGGCAACTGGTCCTTTTGTGTTTCTACAAACTTCTTTAGCAGCTTCAATACCACCAGATGCAAGTGCATCTTCTACATTTTGAGTTAATTTTTTAGTGTTTGTAGTTGAAAGGTTTAAAAAGATAATTCTCTCAATAGCGATTGCTAAACCAAGAATTAAACATAATAATACAATACCCATAAAGCCTGGGCCACCTTCAATAAAACGCTTTTTTAATTCTTGATGGAAACTCAAATCTTCACCTGCTGCGTCATCAGCATCTTGAGTTACTGTAGTGATAGTTGCTGTTGTACTTGCTAATGTTGTTGCATTGGCATTAACAGTTCCGATAGCCATTAAACATGTTATGGCAAGAATAGAAAATAATCTTTTCATTGTTCTTAATCTTAATTTTATTAGTTAAAGTGTTAAAGATAAAAAAAATAATGTAACAATCGCCTAAAATCTATGCAGAGAGGAAGGGATTCGAACCCTCGATACCCTTTTGGAGTATACACACTTTCCAGGCGTGCGCCTTCGACCACTCGGCCACCTCTCTCTAAATTTTATCAAAAAATTACGGTGTGCCAAATAACGAAAAAAACTTTAAACACTAAAATTTGTATCGTTAATTTTAAGTCATTTCGCCACGTAGCGAAATTTCATATGTTTTTTTGAATTCTGATTGTGGTATATTCTCTCCTAAAAGATACATTAATTTAGTAATGGCAGCTTCTGTAGTGATATCTTTACCCGAAATAACTCCAATAGATTTTAATAAAGAACTTGTTTCATATTGTCCCATATTAACACTTCCTCCTGCACATTGCGATACATTAATTATATGAAGACCTTGAGATATGGCGTTTTTTAATAATTCTACAAACCAATCTTCGGTTGTTGCATTGCCTGCGCCATAAGTTTCTAGGATTAAACCTTCAAGTGTTTTGCAGTTTAATATAGTCTCAATTAAAGCCTTTGAAATACCAGGAAATAACTTTAAAATACCAACATTCGTGTTCATTTTTGTTCGAACAATCAATTGGTCTGTTGATTTTGCATTCAACAAATACTCCTTATTAATATTAAGGTGTACTCCAGATTCTGCTAGGTTAGGATAATTAAAAGACTCAAAAGCTTCAAAATGCTCTGCATTTATCTTGGTTGTTCTATTACCTCTGTATAATTTGTATTCAAAATAAAGCCCTACTTCTTTAATAACTGGCAAACCATCTTTTTGTAACGATGCCATTTGAATAGATGTTATTAAATTCTCCTTAGCATCAGTTCTTAGGTCACCTATTGGCAATTGCGATCCTGTAAAAATCACTGGCTTTGACAAATTCTCTAACATAAAACTCAGTGCTGAAGCAGAATAACTCATAGTGTCACTACCATGTAAAACCACAAAACCATCAAACGATTGATAATTAACTTCAATAATTTGAGCAATATCTGCCCAATACTTAGGATTCATGTTAGAAGAGTCTATTGGCTCTTCAAAAGAAATGGTTTCGATATTACAATCTAATAGGCGAATCTCAGGAATACGTGTTAAGATGCTATCAAAATCAAATGCTCGTAACGCTCCTGTATCGGCATCTTTTATCATACCAATTGTTCCTCCTGTATATATTAATAAGATATTAGGTTTTTGCATACTATATACCAAATACGTGTTTTGAGTTTTGGGTTGTAATGTTAGCGACATCTTCGATGCTCATTCCGTAAAGTTCGGATAATTTTTCTAATACCTTAATAATATATAAACTTTCGTTTCGCTTGCCACGATATGGTTTTGGAGCCAGATAAGGCGAATCTGTTTCTAACACAATGTGTTTTAAATCAATTTCATTTATAAACTGATCTATTTTCCCATTCTTAAAGGTCACCACTCCACCAATACCTAATTTCATATTGTAAGATATTGCTCGGTGTGCCTGCTCTAATGTACCAGTAAAACAGTGAAAAATCCCAAAAAGGTCATCTGATTTTTCTTGTTCTAAAACTTCAAAAATCTCATCAAATGCTTCTCTGCAATGAATAACGATTGGTAATTTGTATTTTTTTGCAAGATTTATTTGATACTTGAATGCTTCAATCTGTATATCTAATGTTGATTTGTCCCAATATAAGTCAATTCCTATTTCACCTACAGCATAGAATTTCCTTTGAGACAACATGTCCTCAACATGTGCCAATTCTTCCTTATAATTTTCTTTTACATGAGTAGGATGCAAACCCATCATTAAAAAAATGTTCTCAGGAAAATCTTTTTCGAGCTGAAGCATTGCTTCGGTATAAGTAGAGTCTATTGCAGGAATAAAAAAACGTGAAATATTAGAGTCCAAAGCACGCTGAATCATAACTGCTCTATCGTCATCAAAAGCTTCACTATATAAATGTGTATGTGTATCTGTAATTATCATTTGCCAAAAATAATCGTTTAGAATATTATATTTACACAAATTTTTAAAATGGAAACGTTAAAAGACTTTCTAGAAGGTAAAGGTTACTCTAAGATAAAACTCAAATTGACTAAGACTAATCATTTTGAAATAAAGGCTACTATTAATGGAGTTAAAGGGCGTTTTATTTTAGACACTGGAGCTTCAAGTAGCTGCGTGGGTTTTGAAGCCATAGAAAGATTTAACCTTAGAGTAAAAGATTCCGAAATTAAAGCTGTTGGAGCTGGTGCTTCTAATATGACTACTCAAATTTCTAATTCTAATAACTTAAAAATTGGTAAATGGAAAAAAAACAGAGTCGCTTTGATTCTTTTTAATCTTTCACATGTTAACAACGGTCTAATTAATCATAATGCAGATCCTGTTGATGGTATTATTGGTGCCGATATCTTAAAAAAGGGAAAGGCAATTATCGATTATGATAAAAAATACCTCTATTTAAAACTTAAAGAAATTTCTTAACCCAGAGATTCTTATTATATTTAAACTCCCTAGTTGAATAATAGCTTAATGAGCCCTACCATCATAATAGCAGATGACCACCCTTTGGTGCTAAAAGGTCTTCAAGATTTTTTACACGAGAAAGAATATAATGTCCTTGCCAGTGCAAAAAACGGCAAAGAAGCTTTGGCATTAATAAAAGCTCATGTACCAGACATTGCAATTCTAGATATTAAAATGCCCTTTTTTACTGGTTTACAAATTGCAGAAAAATGTAAAAAGGCAAATCTTAAAACCAAAATAGTCCTTATTACTTTTGAAAAAGATGAGAAAATATACACCGAAGCCAAATCTTTGGGTGTTTACGGTTATGTGTTAAAAGAATTTGCATTAGACGAAATTGAAAACTGCATTGCTTCAGTGATTAAAGACAAGCCATATTTTAGTCCTGAACTTTTAGCTTACATAGAAGTTGATAATGGACCTGAAGAATTAAAAAACTTGACAAAAACGGAGCTCAAAATCTTAAAATTAATTGTAGAAAATAAGACTGCAAAGGAAATTGCAGAGCATTTATTCATCTCTCCAAGGACTGTAGAAAAACACAAAAGCAACACTATCAGAAAGTTAGGTATAGAAAAAACACCTAATAGCTTGTTAATTTGGGCAAAAGAGAACCAAAACTATATTTCTTAAAAAATACGTAAGGTTACGTATATTATCACATTATTTTATTTCAGAAATTTACACTGTTATTAATTAAGGGTTAATAACGAGCTATTAATTAGTTCTTAGGGGATTATTTGAGCCTTGGAGTCATCCAAGGCTCTTTTTTATGAAAAAAACTCAAAAAATACGTAAGGTTACGTATAGTATTGCATTATAATTATTCGGAATTTTACAGAGCTATTAATCAATGCCTCAGATTATAATCTCAAAAAGCTCTGGGCTGAACTTAAAGTTCAGAGCTTTTTTTAAAAAAGAAACATCATGGAAACAATGAAAGATAATACTGCAAAAAGGGATAAGGTATTTATGATTCTATTAATTGTAAGTTCTGTTATAGTTATCTCCGCGAATATAGCTGTTAATTTTTTTAGTTAATTTTAGTTAGTTACTCTTTGTTAGTTAGGAGTAAAAAAAGCGCAATTAGTGATTAATTGCGCTTTTTTAATATCTAAATTTTCAAAAATCTACATTTCTAAAGCTTTCTTTGGATTATTATCCATTAATAACTCTACAGGATTTTCCAAAGCTTCTTTAACAGCCACTAAGAATCCGACAGATTCTTTTCCATCAATAATTCTATGGTCATAAGATAAGGCCACATACATGATAGGTCTAATTTCAACCTTTCCATCTATCGCTACTGGTCGCTCTACAATGTTGTGCATTCCTAATATACCACTTTGTGGAGGATTAATAATTGGGGTAGATAACATACTACCAAATACACCACCATTAGAAATAGTAAATGTACCGCCTGTCATTTCATCAACAGTAATTTGACCATCTCTAGCTCTTAACGCTAAACGCTTAACTTCTGCCTCTACACCTCTAAAGGTTAGGTTTTCTGCATTTCTAATTACTGGCACCATTAAACCTTTAGGTCCAGAAACCGCAATGCTAATATCGCAGAAATCATAAGAAATCATTTCTTTACCATCGATCATTGAGTTTACAGCAGGATACATCTTTAATGCTCTCACAACAGCCAAGGTAAAGAAACTCATAAAGCCTAAACTTACACCATGCTTAGTCTTAAAGTCTTCCTTGTATTGTTTACGTAAATCAAAAATTGGAGACATATCAACCTCATTAAATGTGGTTAACATGGCAGTAGTATTTTTTGCCTCAACTAAACGCTCAGCAACTTTACGACGCAACATTGACATCTTACTACGTGATGTTCCTCTGTTTCCACCTGTTGGTGTACCCATAGATGGTATAGCATTTACTGCATCATCTTTAGTAATACGACCATCTCTACCTGTTCCTTTTACTGAACTAGCATCAATTCCCTTTTCGTCTAATATCTTTTTAGCTGCAGGACTTGGTGTACCTGTTGCATAAGTCTTAGATTCTGCTGTTGGCTTAGGCTCTTCTTTTTTAGGAGCCTCTTCTTTCTTTTCTTCTTTTGCTGAATCATCACTTCCACTACCTTCTGGCTTCTCAGCACTTGTATCTATTAAACATACAACTTGCCCAACAGCAACAGCATCTCCTTCTTCGGCTTTTAAAGTAATTGTACCACTAGCTTCAGCAGGCAACTCTAACGTTGCTTTATCACTATCAACCTCAGCAATAGCTTGGTCTTTTTCTACATAATCTCCATCTTCTACTAACCATTCTGCAATTTCTACCTCAGTAATTGATTCGCCTGGTGAAGGCACTTTCATTTCTAAAATCATGCGTTTATTGTATTTAACCTTGTTTTGGTTTAATTATTCTTACTTTCTTATTTGGTTATTTTTTTTCTTATCAAAAACGTAATCGATAACTTCTTGATGTCTTATTTTTGAACGAACAGAACTTCCTGCAGCAGGAGCTCCATACGGTCTTCTACTAGCAGCTCTCCAAGTTCTTGCCTCATCTAAATGCATCATCATATGACCATAAGCTCCCATATTTCGTGGTTCTTCTTGTGCCCAAACAACATCTTCTGCGTTTTTATATTTACCTATAATGCTTTTTATTTCGTCTATTGGTAAAGGGAATAATTGCTCTATTCTCACTAAAGCAACATCTCCTCTTCCTAACTTTTCTTGTTCTTCTAAAAGATCGTAATAGAATTTACCTGTTACAAAAACTAATGTTTTAACTTTATCAGCTTTGACACTTGTATCATCTATTACGGTTTGAAAACTTCCGTTTGCAAATTCTTCTACAGTAGAAATTACCTTAGGATGACGTAGTAAGCTTTTTGGTGTAAACACAATTAATGGCTTTCTGTAATTAGCCTTCATTTGTTTACGTAACAAATGAAACATATTTGCAGGTGTTGTACAGTCTGCAACAAACATATTGTCTTTTGCACACAATTGTAAGTAACGTTCCATACGACCCGAAGAGTGCTCTGCACCTTGACCTTCATAACCATGAGGCAATAACATGACTAATCCGTTAGACGTTTTCCACTTATCTTCACCAGAAGATATGTATTGATCTAACATAATTTGAGCACCATTACTAAAATCTCCAAATTGTGCTTCCCAGATTGTTAAAGTGTTAGGACTTGCCATAGCATAACCATAATCAAAACCTACTACACCATATTCTGATAATAATGAGTTATAAATATTGAATTGTCCTTGGTTGTCCGACACATTTTTTAGTAAGATAATTTCTTCTTCACTGTCTTCTACTTTTACAACAGCATGCCTGTGAGAAAAAGTACCACGCTCTACATCTTGACCAGAAATTCTAACATTAAAACCTTCAGCTAATAATGAACCATAAGCCAAATGTTCTGCCATTGCCCAGTCTAATCTATTTTCATCAAACATAGTTTGACGCGATTCTACCAAACGCTGAATCTTTCTGATAAACTTTTTATCTTCTGGTAAATTAGAAATAACCTTTGTAATATCAGAAAGTAGTTCTTTTGAAACTTTTGTGTCTACTGGCTTCATCATTTCACTTTCGTCCACACGTTCAAAATCTTTCCATTGCTCGTGCATAAAAGGAGAGATTTTAGTCTTTTCTACCTTACGAGAATCTTCAAGCTTTTCTTCTAATTTATCCTTGTAATCTTTTTCAATTTTAGAAACATGGTCCTTATCTATTACACCTTCAGCAATTAGTCGCTCTGCATAAATATCCCTAGGGTTTTTATGCTTTGCAATTGCTTTATATAATAGTGGTTGTGTAAACTTAGGTTCATCACCTTCGTTATGACCATATTTTCTATACCCTAATAAATCTATAAATACATCACGCTTAAATTTCATTCTAAAATGAAGCGCAAACAACGTTGCATGTACTACAGACTCAGCATCATCTGCATTAACGTGTAATACAGGAGATAAGGTTACCTTACCAACATCTGTACAATAGGTACTAGAACGACCATCTAAATAATTTGTAGTAAAACCAATTTGGTTATTAACTACAATATGTACAGTTCCGTTTGTTTTATAACCATCTAATTGTGCCATTTGTACAACTTCGTACACTAGGCCTTGACCAGCAATTGCAGCATCACCATGAACTACAATTGGTAAAACCTGTGAGGCATCCTCAATTTCCGGCTTGTCTTGTTTTGCTCTAGATATACCTTCTACAACTGCACCTACTGTTTCTAGGTGCGAAGGGTTTGGAGCAATACTTAGGTTTATCTTTTTACCAGAGTCAGTTTCGCGATCACTTGTCCAACCTAAGTGGTATTTTACATCACCATCAAAAATCTGTTCTTCGTAATCTTTACCATCAAACTCACTAAAGATATCTTTAGCAGATTTTCCAAAAATATTTGTTAGCGTACTTAAGCGGCCACGATGTGCCATACCCATAACAAACTCTTTCACTCCGTATTCTGCCGCTGTTTCTATCATAGCGTCTAAAGCAGGAATAAGAGATTCGTTACCTTCTAAAGAAAATCGTTTTTGACCTACATATTTAGTATGTAAGAAGTTTTCAAATGAAACCGCCTCATTTAATTTTCTTAAAATGTTTTTCTTTTGGTCTGGCGAAAACTGAGGATGATTATCATTAACATTCAGTTTTTCTTGTATCCACTGAATTTCCTCTGGTTTTCTTATATACATATATTCCACACCAATAGAATCGCAATAAATACGCTCTAAGTGATCGATAATACTTTGTAAGGTTGAAGTGCCAATACCTATAATTTCTCCTGCTGAGAAAACAGTATTTAAATCACTTTTAGAAAGTCCGAAATTCTCTATTTCTAAAGTTGGTGCGTATTTTCTTCTGGCTCTTACCGGATTGGTTTTTGTAAACAAATGTCCTCTGTTTCTGTAACCATCTATAAGCTTTACAACCTGAAACTCTTTTTGAAGCTGTTCAGGGATTTGAGGAGAAACACCTTCTACTATTTCACCATCCATTCCATAATTTTCTGACCCGAAATCGTAGCCTTGAAAAAAGGCACGCCAACTCGGTTCTATGGCATCTGGATTTTTAAGATATTGGTCGTATAAATCAGCAAAGTATGCTGTATGTGCTGCGTTGAGAAAGGAATATTTATCCATTATTTTTACGAGACGTTGTCGTTTCAACAAAATTTCTTCAAAAATACAACTTTTAGTAGATAAACTATCTGTTTTATTATATTTATAACAAATAAGGATTTAAGAATTATTAAGATGATAAAATTTAGATTAAAGACTGCTAAAAAAATGATTTTAAGTAGTGCTCTTTTATGTTTTTTTGTGATTTCCTCAAATGCACAAAGCATTAGTGACGATGAAGGTTTTTGGCAAAATGTTCAATTTGGAGGTGGTGTAGGCTTAAACTTTGGAGATGGTTTTTTTAGTGCAGCTATAGCTCCTAATGCTTTATATAATTTCAATCCTTATGTAGCCACTGGTGTGGGACTCAATTTTCAATACAGCTCGCAACGTGATGTTTTTAAATCTACAGTCGTCGGAGGTAGTGTTATTGGCTTGTTTAATCCTTATAGAGAATTACAACTATCCACTGAGTTTGAACAGCTTTATGTAAACCGTGATTTTGACGAGCAGTTTGTAAGCAATGTAGATGATAGCTATTGGTACCCTGCGCTTTTTTTAGGCATTGGTTACCGAAATGGAAACATCACTTTTGGTATACGATACGATGTGTTATATGATGAAGACAAAAGCATACAAAACCAAGCATGGATGCCTTTTGTAAGATTTTGGTTTTAAAGGTCTGACTAATATTTATTCTTATACCAAACTTTTTGCCACTCTCTTTGAAGTATAAGAAAAGTAACATCTTCTGATAATTTAACAACATCTTCACCATCAAGTAACCTAACCTGCTTTTCAGAGACATCAACCTGATAAAGCAAATTAAGATAGTCTGAGAATTTGTGCTGAATAAGATGAAGAACAGCATCTTGCAAAACTAACTTAAGACTAGTTGGTAACGTATCTTCATTAAATTCTAAATCAACATTTGCAAAAAGCAAGTCTTTATTTAGCTGAACTATTAACTTCTTATATAGCTTTAATTTGTTTGCCTCAACTATTAAATCTTCAAAATTTACAGGCAATGCCATTATACGCGTCTATTCATTAATTGCTCACCAAACAATTGGAGTATTTGTTTTTTGCCATTAGAAATATTTAATTTCTCTAAAACACTAAACGCTTTTTTGGTATAATCTTTAACAGCAAATTGCGTGGCATCTGTCGCACCAGAAGCATTAAAAAGCAGCTTTACTTTCTCAACTTTTTCTGAATCAGATACTACTGTACTATTCATTAAATCTAGTAAGTTAGATTTTTCAGCTTCACTACCTAATTCCTGGGTTTTGAGATACAGATAGGTTTTCTTGTGCTCTAAAATATCGCCACCTACTTGTTTACCAAATGTTTCTGGGTTACCAAAAGCATCTAAGTAATCGTCTTGAAGTTGGAAAGCAATACCAAGATAACGTCCAAAATCGTAAATCAAATTTTGATCTTCTGCTGAAGCTTCAGCAACAATAGCTCCCATTTTCATGGCAGCTCCTACCAAAACAGCAGTCTTATACTCAATCATTTTTAGATATTCTGGTATTGTGACGTCATTACGGGTTTCAAAATCAATATCATATTGTTGACCTTCACAAACTTCTAAAGCTGTTTTACTAAATAATTTTGCCAAGGCCTGAAAGATTTTTGGCTCGTAGTTTTCAAACAATTGATACGCTAAAATAAGCATGGCATCACCTGAAAGAATTCCTGTGTTTATATCCCACTTTTCATGAACCGTCTCTTTCCCTCTACGTAATGGAGCATCATCCATAATATCATCATGTATCAACGAGAAATTATGAAAAACTTCCACGGAAAGTGCCGCATTCATTGCCAATTCTGCCTTACTACCAAAAATATCAGCAGTCATTAAAGTTAATACTGGTCGAAGACGCTTTCCACCTAACTTCAATATATAATTTACAGGTTCGTAAAGATTTACAGGTTCTCTATTTATAGCAAAATCCTCTAAATACTTAATAAAGGACTTCTGATAAGCTTCAATGTTTTGCATAAGACAAAAATAAGGCTTTCGTCATATTTAAAGCTAAAGTTAACAATGTTAAATAATTATTAAAACTTTGGAAACTTTTTTTGTTTTTAAAGTTTCCATAAGTATTTTTGCCCTCTAGTTTAATAAGATAGTCCGTTTATACGGAGCACATATATGAGAGAAAAAATAATTGATAAAGCCACTGAACTATTTCTTACACTTGGGTTTAAAAGTGTAACCATGGATGATATTGCCAATGAATTAGGTATATCTAAGAAAACGATTTACGTTCATTTTCCTAACAAAACAAAACTGGTAGAATCTACAACATTACATATGTTTGAGACTATATCTTGTGGTATTGACCATATCTGTTCGTTCAAGAAAAATCCAATAGAAGAGATTTACCAGATAAAAGCTTTTGTAATGGATCATCTTAAGGACGAAAAATCTTCACCACAGTATCAACTACAAAAATATTATCCAAAAATCTTTTCCTCACTTAAACTAAAACAGTTTGAGGTTATGCAAAGTTGTGTAATTGAAAACTTGAACAGAGGCTTAGAACTTGGCTTATACCGAAGTAATATAGACGTAAAATTTATATCAAGAATATATTTTAATTGTATGATGACCCTTAAAGATCAAATGGTATTTCCACTTAAAGACTTTTCTATGAAAACACTTATGGACTACTATTTAGAGTATCACTTAAGAGGCATTTGCACACCAAAAGGTTTAGAAAAACTAACAGAACTATTAGAAATCAATCAAAATCAACAATAACCAATGAAAAAAACAATTTTAACTCTAATTGTAATAACCATAGTTTCGTTGGGTTATTCTCAAGAGCAACCAACTAGCTTTTCGTTACAAGAAGCTATTGATTATGCATTAGAAAATAACCGACAAGCTAAAAATGCAGCTAGAGATATCGACGCTGCCAAACAGCAAAAATGGGAAACTACAGCAACTGGTTTACCACAGCTTAATGCAACTGTAAACTATCAGAATTTTTTAAAGCAACAGGTTTCTCTTTTACCTAACGAATTTTTTGATCCTTTTAGTCAAATCAGAAACCTTGATGAATATTACAGTGAATTATCTTCACCTAGTGGTATACCAGAAATCCAACCTGGTTTTACAGAGGTCATATTCGGAACAAAACAAAATGTAAATGCTACGGCTACTTTAAGTCAATTAATTTTTGACGGATCGTATTTGGTAGGGCTTCAATCTGCAAAAGTGTTTTTGGAAATTTCTAAGAACGCAAAAGATAAAACTGACCTAGAAGTAAGGAAGGGAGTTATCAATGCCTATGGCAATGTACTTCTGTCTGAAGAAAGTGTTATTATCTATGAAAAAAATATTGCTGTACTTCAGAAAAATTTAGATGAAACCACTAAAATTTATGAAAATGGTTTAGAAGAAGAAGAGAGTGTAGAGCAATTACAAATTACGCTTTCTAATCTTGAAAGTAGTCTAAACAATGCCAAGCGTCTTAGAGGAATTGCTTACCAAATGTTCAATATTACTTTAGGTATAGACTATAATACTGATGTTACACTAACTGAAAATCTCGAAGATTTAGCAGAAAAAAATATTTCTCTTGAAAGTTTAACACAAGAAAATGATGTTACATCAACTGTAGACTACAAAATTGCTGAAAACGATAAGCGTTCAAAAGAACTCTTATTAAAATTAGAAAAAAGTAAAGCTTTACCTCAACTTAGCGCATATATCAACGGAGGATATCTTGGATTTGGAGATGATTTTTCTTTCTTGGAAAAAGAACAGGATTGGGCTGGTTTTTCATCTTTTGGTTTCAACCTTAACTTGCCAATATTTAGTTCTGGTGGAAGAAGCGCTGCTACTCAACGTGCAAAAATTAATTTAGAAAAATCTAAAGACGACCTCACCGAAACCGAGCAACGTCTAAAGTTAGAAATTGAAACTGCAAGAAGTAATTACAAATTTGCTACTGAAGATTACAATAATAAAAAGCAAAATCTTGCTCTAGCAGAGCGTATCGAAAGAAAAAATCAAACCAAATTTTTTGAAGGAATTGGATCTAGCTTTGAGTTAAGACAAGCGCAGACACAATTATACGCTGCTCAACAAGAATTATTAAAAGCAATGCTAGATGTAATTAATGCAAAAGCTGAGCTAGAAACACTAACAAACCAAACAACCAACTTTTAAATCAATTAAAAAATGAAACATATAATTAAACTAACTCTAGTAACTGTTCTTTTGGTCTCTTGTGGTGGAGGCGAAAAAGCAAAATCTGTAGAAGATTTAATTGCATCTGGTAATTTAGAGCAATTACGAACCAAAAAATCTGAACTAAGCGAACAACAAAAGCAAGTAGAATCTCAGATTAAGGCAATAGATGCAAAAATCAAAGAACTCAATCCGCTACTTAAAGTACCTTTAGTTACAACATTTGAGGCTAAGGAAGAAAAATTTGAACATTTTGTAGAACTTCAAGGTAATGTTAACACCAAACAAAACATTATTATCTATCCAGAATATTCTGGTGTTTTAACTAAGGTTTACGTTAAAGAAGGCCAAAAAGTTAGTGCAGGACAGGCTTTAGCAAAAATAGATGATGGTGGCTTAGGGCAACAGTTGGCACAAATGCAAATTCAGGCGGATTTGGCAAAAACCACTTTTGATCGTCAAAAGCGTCTTTGGGACCAAAAAATAGGAAGCGAAATTCAATACCTACAAGCTAAATCTAATTTCGAAGCGCAGCAAAAAGCTATCAGCCAAATGCAACAACAAATTGGTAAGACTATCGTAAGAGCACCTTTTTCTGGGACTATAGATGATGTTATTACAGAACAAGGAACTGTTGTTGGTCCTGGTCAATCACAACTTTTCAGATTGGTAAACCTTAACTCCATGTATATAGAAACTGATGTGCCAGAAAGTTATTTAACCAATGTTACTGAAGGTAAAACAGTAGAGGTAAATTTTCCGGTTCTTAATAAGAATATGACTGCAACTGTGCGCCAGGCTGGTAATTTTATCAATCCTGCCAATCGTACTTTTAAAGTTGAAGTGGCTATACCAAATTCTGACAAAACCATAAAACCTAATCTTACTGCAAAACTTAAGATTAATGATTACACTAACGAGAAGGCCATCCTTATTCCTCAGAGTATCATTTCAGAAAATGCTGAAGGTGAGCAATATGTTTACACTGCAACTTCAAAAAATGACAGTATAGCAACCGCTAAACGTGTAATTATAAAAACTGGAAAAACCGAAGGAGACTTCATTGAAGTATTATCTGGTCTAGAAAATGGTGCAGAACTTATAGACGAAGGTGCTCGTAGCGTTAAAGACGGACAAGAAGTAAAAATTCTTGAAATAGAATAAAAAAAACAACTAACCAAATTAAAGTCTTTTTATAATGACTGATAAATTTAAAAAAGTATTCAAAGAGTTTCACTTATCATCTTGGGCTATAGATAACAAGACCACGATGTACGTACTCATTGCTGTAATATTAATCTTGGGAACTTCTGCATATAGGTCTATGCCTAGAGAAAACTTCCCAGAGATTAAAGAAACAAAAATCTATATCAGCACTATTTATCCTGGAAACACTGCTGAAGATATAGAGAAATTAATTACTAACCCTATTGAGGACAAAATCAAAACAGTTAGTAACGTAATAGAGATTCAATCTACATCATTAGAAGACTATTCTTCTATTATGGTAGAGTTTGATGAGAATATTTCGGTAGATGCTGCAAAGCAAAAGATAAAAGATGAAGTAGATGTAGAAACATCTGGTGAAGATTGGCCAACCTTTAATGGTGCCAAAGTACAGCCAAACATCTTTGACCTTAGTATGTCTGAAGAAATGCCAATTCTTAATATTAATATTTCTGGAGATTACCCAGTAGATAAACTTAAATCTTATGGTGAGTATTTAGAAGATAAGATTGAAAGTCTTTCAGAAATTAAAGAAGTAGACATTAGAGGTGCCCAAGAAAAAGAAGTTGAAGTTGCAGTAGACATCTACAAAATGATGGCAGCACAAGTAAGCTTTAATGATATTACTGGTGCCATTAGTAATGAAAACATGACTATTTCTGCTGGTAACTTAATCTCTAGTGGACAACGTAGAACTATACGTGTTATTGGTGAAATTGACACACCTGAAGAATTAGAGTCTTTTGTTGTAAAATCTGAAAGAGGTAATGCAATCTATCTTAAAGATATTGCAGAAGTTAACTTTAAAGACGAAGATAAGACAACCTATGCAAGAGAGTTTGGTGAAGAAGTTGTAATGCTAGATGTTAAAAAGCGGTCTGGTAAAAACATGGTTGCAGCAGCAGAGCAAATCGTAGTTATTGTTGAAGATGCTGTAAATAATGTATTTCCTCCAGATTTAAAGGTTACCATTTCTAACGATCAATCCTCAAAAACCATTGGTCAGGTCGATGATTTAGTAAACAACATCATCTTTGGTATTATCTTAGTAGTAACGGTATTAATGTTCTTCTTAGGATTCAAAAATGCCTTATTTGTCGGTTTTGCAATTCCGATGTCCATGTTTATGTCGTTAATGATTCTAAACCTTCTAGGCTATACCATGAATACCATGATACTATTCGGACTTATTATGGGACTTGGTATGTTAGTGGATAATGGGATTGTTGTTGTAGAAAATGTTTACCGTCTCATGGACCAAGAAGGTATGAGCCGAATGGAAGCTGCTAAAAAAGGTATTGGTGAAATTGCTTTTCCTATTATAATTTCAACTGCCACAACTGTAGCTGCTTTTATTCCTTTAGGCTTATGGCCAGGAGTTATGGGACAGTTTATGAAATATTTCCCAATAACCTTATCTGTTGTATTAGGCTCATCTTTATTTGTGGCTATATTTTTCAACTCTGTATTAGTCTCTAGATATATGTCTACAGAAGACAAAGAAATGACCTTCAAACAAATCATTTCTATTTCGGCTGTTGTAGGACTTTTAGGATTATTAATAATCATTTTTGGAGGACCATATAGAGCCTTAGGTAGTGTTATGGTTGTTACAGTAATATTACTTTGGGCATACCGCTTATTCCTAAGAAGTTGGGCAAACGGCTTTCAAAATAAAGTATTACCACGTTGGGAGCGTATCTACGAAAGAACTCTAAGAGCTGCATTACGCGGCAAAAGACCTATCGCAATTACAATTATCACATTCGTATTACTGTTTGTTGCATTTGGTGGCTTTGGAGCCTCAATAGGTAGTCAAAGAACTAAAGTAGAATTCTTCCCAGACAACACACCAAACCAGATTATTGTCTACATAGAATATCCTGAAGGTACAGACATAAAAAAGACAAATGCCATTACAAAAGATATTGAGCAACGTGTCTATAAAATCATCAACCAAGATGCATACATTAATGGAGATTACAATTTCATGACAGAAAGTGCAGTATCTCAAGTTGGTGAAGGTGCAGGTAATCCTATGACAGATGGTGGTTCTCAAGCCGAAATGCCTCATCGTGGAAAGATTACAGCTACTATGCGTGAGTTTAAATTCAGAAAAGGCGCAGACAGTAACGAGCTATACAAAAAAGTACAAGAGAGTTTAAAGGACATTTATCCTGGTGTTACGATTTCTGTTGAAAAAGATCCTGTTGGACCACCTGCTGGAGCACCTATTAACTTAGAACTTTCTGGTGAAGATTATGCAGAATTAATTAATACTGCAGAGAAGATGCGAGATTTTCTTAATACCAAAAGTATTGCTGGTATTGATGAGTTAAAAATTGACGTAAACCGTTCTAAACCATCTATGCAAGTTCTTGTTGATAGAGAAAAAGCTGGTGAATTAGGAGTTTCTGCAGGCCAAGTTGGGCAACAACTAAGAAATGCGGTATTTGGAGCCAAAGCTGGTATCTATAAAGAAGGTGGTGAGGACTACGATATTTATGTCCGTTTTAATGAAGAAAACCGTTATAACAAAAGCGCTATTTTCAATCAGAAAATAACCTTCAGAGATATGGCTTCTGGCCAAATAAAGGAAATTCCTGTTTCTGCAGTAGCCACACAAAATAACACCTCTGGTTTTAGCGCTATAAAACACAAAGACACAAAACGAATTGTGACGTTGTACTCTGCATTAGCGCCTGGTTATACCGATGCTGCTGCTGTTGTAGCAGAAGTTCAGGATGCTATGAAAAGTTTTGATGGCCAACCTGAAGGAGTTGAAGTAGATTACACAGGACAGATTGAAGAGCAAAACAAACAAATGCAATTCTTAATGGGTGCATTTTTTGCAGGACTAGGTCTTATTTTCTTTATTCTTATTTTCCAATTCAACTCTATATCAAAACCCGCTATCATCATGTTGGCTATCTTTTTAAGTTTAATTGGTGTGTTTGGTGGCTTAATTATCACTGGTTCTGCTTTTGTAATAATGATGACTATGATGGGTATCATTTCATTAGCTGGTATTGTGGTGAATAATGGTGTGGTACTTTTAGATTATACACAATTACTTATAGACCGTAAAAAAGTAGAAAAAGACTATGACGACTCAGCCTACTTACATAAAGAAGATTTGCTCGAAGCTATAGTAAAAGGCGGAAAAGCGCGTCTCAGACCTGTTTTACTAACAGCAATTACTACGATCTTAGGTCTTATTCCGCTGGCAACTGGTCTTAACATTAATTTCTTCACATTATTTAGTGAGTTTGATGCTAATATCTATGTTGGTGGTGATAACGTAATTTTTTGGGGACCTTTAGCATGGACCGTAATTTATGGTCTGTTCATTGCCACGTTCCTTACCTTAATTGTAGTACCAATTTTATTCTACTTGGTAACACGTTTAAAAATGAGAATGTACAAAGCAAGAGTTGAATTGTTTAACGAAGATGAAACTTCAGAATCTAATAATTTAGAGATTGAAGAAAACGTTCAACTTGCAATGGATAAATAGAAAACTTTATAAATCCATATAAAGTGATTAATAGCGAGAAGGCCTCAACAATTGTTGAGGCTTTTTATTTTTTTATCCCTTAAGTTGATTAAATTTGCAGGATTAATTTTTGAATATGTACAGAAGTCATAACTGTGGAGAATTAAGAGCCACTCACAACAATACAGAAGTTACACTAGCAGGTTGGGTACAAGGAGTTAGAGATAAAGGTTTTATGATCTATGTAGATCTTAGAGACCGTTATGGTATAACACAGCTTTACTTTGATGAAGATCAAAGCGCCAAAGCACTTATGGAAACCGCTCAAAAATTAGGACGTGAATTTGTAATTCAGGTCAAAGGAAAAGTTCAAGAGCGTACCTCTAAAAACCCTAACATTCCTACAGGTGACGTTGAGATTTTAGTTTCAGAATTAAATGTGCTTAATGGTTCAAAAACACCACCATTTACTATTGAAGATGAAACTGATGGTGGAGATGATTTACGTATGAAATATCGTTATTTAGATATTCGTCGTAATCCTGTAAAAAACAGTTTGGTTTTTAGACATAAAGTAGCTCAAGCTACACGTAACTATCTTTCAGCCGAAGGCTTTATTGAAGTTGAAACACCGTATTTAATTAAATCTACACCAGAAGGAGCTAGAGATTTTGTGGTGCCTTCTCGTATGAACGAAGGTCAGTTTTACGCCTTACCACAATCTCCACAAACCTTTAAGCAGTTGCTTATGGTTGGTGGCATGGATAAATATTTTCAGATTGTAAAATGTTTTAGAGATGAGGATCTTCGTGCAGACCGTCAGCCGGAGTTTACACAAATAGACTGCGAAATGGCGTTTGTAGAACAAGAAGATATTTTAAATACGTTTGAAGGATTAACACGTCATTTACTTAAAGAAATTAATGGTGTAGAGGTTGATAAATTCCCAAGAATGCTATACGATGACGCAATGCGTTTGTATGGTAATGACAAACCAGACATTAGATTCGGAATGGAGTTTGGCGAGTTAAACGACGTTGCAAAACATAAAGATTTTAATGTATTCAATTCAGCAGAATTGGTGGTTGGTATCGCTGTACCAGGCGGAAATGCATATACCAGAAAAGAAATAGACAAACTTATCGATTGGGTAAAGCGTCCGCAAGTTGGTGCTTTAGGTATGGTGTATTGTCGTTGTAACGAAGATGGTACTTTTAAATCTTCAGTAGACAAATTCTACGATCAAGACGATTTAGCAAAATGGGCAGATGTTACAGGTGCTAAAGCAGGCGATTTAATTTGTGTACTTTCAGGAAGCACCAATAAAGTGAGAGCACAATTAAGTGCTTTACGTATGGAATTAGCAGAACGTCTTGGCTTACGTAAGTCAGATGAATTTGCTCCTCTTTGGGTTATGGATTTTCCTCTTTTAGAATGGGATGAAGATACTGAGCGCTATCATGCTATGCACCATCCATTTACGTCTCCAAAACCAGGACAATTAGAATTATTAGATTCTAAACCTGGCGAAGTAAAGGCCAATGCTTACGATTTAGTATTAAATGGTAACGAAATAGGTGGTGGTTCTATTCGTATTCACGATAAAGCAACACAAGCGATTATGCTAAAACACTTAGGATTCTCTGAAGAAGAAGCCAGAGCGCAGTTTGGTTTCTTAATGGATGCTTTTGAGTATGGAGCACCTCCACATGGTGGTATTGCTTTTGGTTTGGATAGACTTGTTGCTATTTTAGGTGGACAAGAAACTATTAGAGATTTTATTGCCTTCCCAAAAAACAATTCTGGTAGAGATGTAATGATAGATGCACCTGCACCAATTGATGATGAACAATTGCAGGAACTCAATTTAAAATTGAATTTAAAATCATAAATATTAAATCCTGCTTCTTGCAGGATTTTTTGTTAGATTTAAAGTATGCCAACGAAGTCCAACTTTTTAAAACGATTACTCATTTGGAGATACAAACATGTCTCCGAAAAGAACTTTGTTTTTTTATTAAGTCTCATCATTGGTTTATTAGCTGGATTGATTTCGGTGTTTATTAAAAACATCACCTTTGCTATTGAAGCTATTTTTGAAAAAGGAGTTATTCTTTCAGAAAATAGCATCTATTTTATTTTACCTATTGTGGGATTATTTTTGGTGTATTTGTTTGTAAAATACATTTCAAAACAACCAAGCGAACATGCCATTCCTTCTATTCTTTTTGCCCTATCGAAAAGAGATGGTATCATTGATAAGAAGAAAATTTATTATCCATTAATCACAGCTCCATTAACCGTAGGTTTTGGTGGTTCAGTAGGTTTGTTAGGACCAGCTATTGCTTCGGCTTCGGCATTAAGTTCTAACTTTAGCAGATTATTGCATATTGATAGAAAAACCAGAAGTTTATTAATTGCCTGTGCAGCAGCTGGAGCTATTGCATCTATTTTTAAGTCACCTATTGCTGCAATTATTTTTGCAATTGAAGTGTTTAGTTTAGACTTAACTTTTGCTTCGTTATTGCCTTTGTTAATCGCATCTGTTTCTTCGGTAATAACCTCGTACTTCTTTCTTGGAGATAGTGTCTTATTTGAGTTTAGTGTTTCAGACAAATTTGTAATTAAGGATACACTTTTTTATATCCTTTTAGGAATTGGAACAGGAGTTGCTTCTATCTATTTTTCAAAAATTTACTTCGGAGTTACGTCAATATTTAATCGGTTTAAATCCGCTAGACAAAAATTAATTGTTGGTGGTTTGTCCATTGGTGTTATGCTCTTTTTTATTCCTCCACTCTATGGTGAAGGTTTTGGATTCATCAACAACCTTTTAATTGGCAATGATATTGAAGCTTTAGGCAATACACCTTTTGATTCGCATTTAGATAATATCTGGATTGTTATAGGCCTTTTATTTGGCATAACAATTTTTAAAGCCATTGCCATGACCACAACATTTGCAGCTGGTGGAACAGGCGGTATTATCATTCCGACTTTAGTGATGGGTAGTGCCTTAGGAAATGTGGTTGCCAAAGTCATTAACAACTGTGGCTTAGGTTTTAATGTGTCTGAAGCTAATTTTACATTAATTGGTATGGCTGGTCTTATCGCAGGTGTACTGCATGCTCCGTTAACTGCCATTTTCTTAATTGCCGAAATTACTGGTGGATATCAACTCTTTGTACCTTTAATGATAACAGCTTCTATGTCTTTTATCATTAATAAAAATGGTTTAGACCACACCATTTACACTAAAGAATTATTAGAAAAAGGTGCGCTTCTCACTCAAAACAAAGACAAAAGCGTACTCACATTAATGAAGTTAGATTCTGTTATTGAACAAAATTTTGTAGAACTACACCCAGACATGACATTGGGAGAAATGCTGAAAAATGGTGTTTCAAAATCGAATCGAAATTTGTTTCCTGTTACTGATGATGAAAAGAACTTTATAGGCATCATTTTACTAGACAATATAAGATCTGTAATGTTTGACCAAACACTCTACAACTCAACTACAGTTGAAACCTTTATGCAAAAACCACCAGAAATCATCTACTATGAAGAGGACTCTATGGAAAAGGTAATGAAGAAATTTCAGCGCTCAAAAGCTTGGAATCTACCTGTAATTAGAGATAATAAATACTACGGTTTTGTATCAAAATCTAAGCTTTTAACAGCTTACCGTCGCGAATTGATTAATTTTACGTCTTAATCATTGTAAAAACTATTTTAGACACTGTCAGGCTGAGCGCAGTCGAAGCCTATTTTAAATTTAAATACTCTAAAACCTTTCGACTGCGCTCAAGGTGACAGTATTATTTAATATGAAAACTATACACATTATCACACTTATAGCTTTTTTAGCATCTTTAGGCAGCATTGTTTGTGGATTAATTTTAGAAGTTGATTACACCGAAAAACTCATAGGCTTTGGAGTATTGGGTTTATTCTTGGTTGTATTCCCATTATTTTCTTACTACAGATGGAAAGGAAAAGATGTTAAGGACTATATGCTAACCAAAGAAAACCTTGACAAAATGCGTGAAAATCAAAGAGAAAACAAGTACTAAATAAGTTGTTTATTTTTAATATTTTAAAATAAAACGATTTATTAACCTTACGTGTTGGTTAATACATTACATTTGTGTTTTAATTTTTATTTATTTATAATGACTGGAACAGTTAAATTTTTCAATGATTCAAAAGGATTTGGATTCATTACAAACGACGAAACGGGAAAAGATATTTTCGTTCACGTATCAAACCTTAATGGCGTAGAATTACGCGAAGGTGACAATGTAGAGTACACAGAAGAAGAAGGCAGAAAAGGAATGGTTGCTGCAAACGTAAGCATTCTTTAAGATATACTTTATTTTTAGTTCAACGCTCAACCTTTGGTTGGGCGTTTTTTTATTCAAAAACTATTGGCAAACTCGTCTTAGGAATTTTCACAATATAATATGGCTGTGTCATAACTGAAGTTGCTATACCATCTGGTGATTTTCTTAACACGTCTACCAACATTTTATCCTTAGTTTCTTGAATAACTAGGTCTAGGCTATGTCCACCCGAATTCTTTACCTCTTCGAAAATCGCAATTATAGTATACTCAGAAAAGTCAATATCTGTTTCCGAAAAACTATCTGAAACCTTATTGACAGCATTTATTTTATTAAGTAGGTCTTTCCATTCTTCTGTAGTTGTAATTACTAAATTCTGTTTCTCTATACCTTCAGCACCAGAACCATGTAGGTTACCTTTTCCAATAAGAATAATATTTTCTTGCTTCATTTTTGCTTGATTTTCTGTCGATTTGCAGTTTAAGGCAAATAATAAAATTACAATTCCAAGTAACTTATGCATAGATTTTTGTTTTAATTCAAATTTCTTTTTTCAATAAAAAATCGCTTCATCAATTCTGAAGCTTCTTCTGCTAAAACACCACTTACAACTTTGGTTTTAGGGTGCAATTTGGTTCCCATAGCTGTAAAACCTCGTTGTTCGTCTGAAGCTCCATAAACTATTTTTGCAATCTGACTCCAATATAATGCTCCAGCACACATTTGGCATGGCTCTAACGTTACATACAACGTACACTTAGTCAAATATTTTCCACCTAAGAAGTTAGCCGCAGAAGTTATCGCCTGCATTTCAGCATGTGCTGTTACATCATTTAGCAACTCTGTAAGGTTATGTGTTCTGGCTATAATCCTGTCTTCAACCACAATAACAGCTCCAACAGGAATTTCGCCTTTTTCATAAGCAACCTCAGCCTCCTGAAGCGCTTTTTTCATGTAATATGTATCGTCAAATGGCTTTATCATTATTGTAAAAATACGATTTCAAAAATCATTAAATTCTATTACGGCAAGAATTTTGATGAAATTAAAGAAAGCTATTAATTATGAGTACTCACTATTCTATTTCTATCCCAAAACCATGCCATGAAGACTGGTCTAAAATGACACCAAACGAAAAAGGTCGATTCTGTAAATCGTGTACTAAAACCGTTGTGGATTTTACAAAAATGAGTCCTGATGCTATTCAGGATTACTTGCACAACAATAAAGGCCAACGCATTTGTGGCCATATAAAACAAAGTCAATTGGATAGTATCAACTTAAGAATTCCTGAAGCTATCATTCATCAAAACCAGAGTTTTCATCGTTTGTTTCTTTTGGCACTTTTAATTTCTATGGGAATGACGTTGTTTAGTTGTGAAGATGAAAATGGACAAAAAAAGAAAATTGAAAGTATAGAAGTTGTAGAAACTAAGACAAAAGTTAAAGATTCTATTATTGATGAGCCTCAAAAAGAGTTGATAAAAAAAGATGATTCAATTGCTATACAATCACCTAAAAAAATTCAAACCGCACCAGAACCAGATTTTCTTGGTTTGGTTATTGTTGAAACTGGCGAGGTTGCAATTGATTCAATTAGCAGTAATGGCTTAGATTCACTAAATGTCAAAAAACCTAAAGAATGTGCATTACCAACAAAAAACGACAGCATTGTAGAACCTATAATTATGGGAAAAATGGAATTGGATACAGACACAGACAATTCAATTATAGGTTTTGTGAGTATTGAGCAACCACCAGAATTCTTGGACACACCAAAACAATTAACCATCAAAGAAAAGAAAACTTACTTTTCAGATCGCATACAAGAAATCGTAAAGGAGAATTTTAATCAAAATATTGGAGACAGTACTGGTTTAAAAGGCAAACAAAGAATTTTTACACAATTTAAAATTAACGAAACTGGAGAAGTAGAAAATATAAAAATAAGATCACCTCATCCTCTTTTTGAAGCAGAAGCCAAACGCGTTATAAATTTATTACCAAAATTTAAACCAGGAAATCAAAGAGGTAAGGCAATTTCTGTGGTCTATAATCTGCCTATAACTTTTGTAATTGAAGACTAGAAAAACTCGTATTTTTGCTTAGTGCAAAATTCACTTTTAAAACATATCAACCTACCCAAAGACTTACGTCAATTAAACGCTGAGGATTTACCTCAAGTAGCTAAAGAATTACGTGAGTTTATTATTAATGTTGTGGCTACAAAAGAAGGGCATCTTGGTGCTAGTTTAGGTGTTATAGAATTGACTATTGCACTACATTACTCCTTTAACACACCTGAAGATTTATTAATTTGGGATGTTGGTCACCAAGCTTATGGTCATAAAATTTTAACCGGAAGAAAAGATCGTTTTGAAACCAACAGACAACTTAATGGTATTAGCGGTTTTCCAAAACGAAGTGAAAGTGATTATGATACCTTTGGAGTTGGACACTCTTCAACTTCAATTTCTGCAGCTTTAGGTATGGCTATTGCATCACAACTTAAAGGTGAAAACAAGCATCATATTGCGGTTATTGGTGATGCTTCTATTGCAAGCGGAATGGCTTTTGAAGGTCTTAACCATGCTGGAGTTACAGATGCTAACCTATTGGTTATTCTTAATGATAATGCTATTGGTATAGATCCAAGTGTTGGTGCCCTAAAACAGTACTTAACCAATGTAAAAAAGGGCACTCAAAAACAAGATAATATTTTTGAAGCCTTAAATTTTAATTATTCTGGTCCTATAGATGGCCATAATTTACCGTTGCTAATTTCTGAACTACAGCGATTAAAAGCTGTAAAAGGTCCAAAGTTTTTGCACGTAATTACCACAAAAGGTAAAGGGCTAAAACAAGCAGAAGCCGACCAAGTAAAATACCATGCACCTGGTAAATTTGACGCAAAAACTGGTGAACTTATTGCAAAATCAAGTACTATTGAACCTCCAAAATATCAAGATATTTTTGGCGAAACCATTGTTGAATTGGCCAGAAAGAACGAAAAAATTATTGGCATTACACCAGCTATGCCAACAGGAAGTTCATTAAAATATATGATGGAAGTATTTCCTAATCGTGCTTTTGATGTAGGTATTGCAGAACAACATGCTGTTACTCTTGCTGCAGGTATGGCGACACAAGGATTAATACCGTTTTGTAATATCTACTCTACCTTTTTGCAACGTGCTTATGACCAGATTATACATGATGTAGCGTTGCAAAATTTACCTGTAGTGTTTTGTTTAGACAGAGCTGGCTTAGTTGGCGAAGATGGCGCAACGCATCATGGTGTTTTTGACTTGGCTTATCTTAATTGTGTACCCAATTTGGTAATTTTTGCACCAAGAGATGCCATTGCTTTACGAAACATAATGTACTCTGTTCAATTAGGAATTGATTTTCCAATTGCCATACGCTATCCTCGTGGCAGAGGCCATCTATTAGAATGGAAGCTCCCTTATAAAACCATTGAAATAGGTAAAGGTGAATGCCTTAAAAAAGGAAAAGATATAGCCATATTATCTATTGGCACTATGGCAAAACATATTGAAGATGCTATTATAGATTTAGATGTTTCGCATTATGACATGCAATTTGTAAAGCCTCTGGATGAAACGTTGTTGCATCAAATTTTTAAATCACACAAAACCATTGTCACCACAGAAGATGGCACCATCGTAGGTGGTTTTGGGAGTACTATTTTAGCTTTTGCTAATACACACAGCTACAAACATCATATTGAAGTTTTAGGAATTGAAGATAAATTTATTGAGCATGGCTCTGTATTGCAATTGCAACAAATACAACAGCTGGATTCCGCTTCAATTAAAAAGAAAGTAGAACAACTACTCTCTATCCTCAACAACAGCTAAATCTGTTTTTCCTTCAACCTGCTCAATCTGCACAGTATCTTTTTTTACTTCTTGATCTTGGACGTTAGATATGTCGTCTAGCATTAATAGGCAAGTCAATACTACTACAAAAATGACTAAGCCTCCGAGTATATTATTTCTCATAAGTAGGTTTTTTGGGGCTAATTATGAAATAAATTAAAACAATATATCGTTAAAAAACAAAATTATTCGATGAAATGCAAATTTTTATAAGATATTACCTTTCAGTTTTTTATGTAATAACATGGCATTAGTATCAGACAATTTTGATATAAATAAGCATACTGAAAGTAAATTATTGTAGAGAGATTCATCAGATAAGCTAACCGTTTCAGGTAAAAGATTTTGTAATAATTTATCGTAGTTAGACAAACTATCATTGTATACATTATGCGCTAAATTCCCATAAGCATTTAACAGCTGATTTAAAATTTCGTAACCTGCAATTTCCTTATTTATAACTTCTTTTGATCGGTATACCTTTTTAATACTTAAATCAATGATATCTTTTATTTGAGCTTTATATTGACTAACATCTAAAAGTGCTGTTTCAAATTTTCCCTCTAAAATATCAGCTTCATGCTTCATAAAAATGGATGCAGCTTCATCAATTAAAGTACTAATTGCCAATGCTCGCAAATAGCTAACTCTGTCTTCGGTTGTTTTTAGAGCATTATAATTTTTGGTTATTATTCTGCCTTTTACAAGTTTTATTAAATACTCCAGAGCATAATCTTCTTCAATCAACCCAAGATTTATTCCATCCTCAAAATCTATAATAGTATAACAAATATCATCAGCCGCTTCTACCAAATACGCTAAAGGATGTCTGTTGAAGCTCACGTCTTTTTCGCTTCTTGATATTAGACCCAAATCTGTAGCAACCTCTTTAAACATGTCTTTTTCACTTTGAAAAAAACCATATTTTTTGTCAACTATATGTTTGGTTGGTTTTTTAGGCAATGACTCCTTTGGGTATTTCATAAAAGCACCAAGTGTGGCATAGCTTAGTCGTAGACCTCCTATTCTTCCTGCTCTACTTTCGGTTAATATTTTGAAACCGTTGGCATTACCTTCAAAATCACATAAATCTTGATATTCTTTATCTGTTAATTTAGATTTGAACTGTGCTCCATTTCCAGTTTTAAAATATGCGCCTATTGCCTTTTCTCCTGAATGACCAAATGGAGGATTACCTATATCGTGCGCTAAAGCAGCAGCTGCTACTATAGCTCCAAAATCGTTAATCTTGTAACCATGTACATTTTCTAGATGTGGGTGCTTTTCTAATAATAATTTACCAACCTGTCTTCCTAAAGAACGTCCAACAACACTTACTTCTAGGCTATGAGTTAATCTGGTGTGAACAAAATCCGTTTTAGATAAGGGCACAACCTGCGTCTTGTCTTGCAAGCTTCTAAATTCTGAAGAAAATATAATACGATCGTAATCCACTTCAAAACCGACACGTGTTTCGTCTTGTTCTTTTCTCAATCGTTTATTTTCGTCACCAAAACGTTTTAAGGACAATAATTGCTCCCAGTTCATACATAAGAATATTAAGATTGCAAGATAAATAATTTGATATATAAATATTTAGTATTTCAACTATCTATTTACACAAATTCTAATGTTATGAAATTGTTTCTAAAACATAAAACTACATAACATTTCACTAACAGTTAACTAACCTTATAGTTACAAATGTTTAATTTTTGATTAACCTCTTTAAGAGAATATCACTCTTTCTTTGCATCACATTAAAAAACCAAAAATTGTTTATTAAAATTTAACTCAATGAAAAAATTACTTTTAATCACGTTAGTAGCTTCTACACTAGTATTCACTAGTTGTTTTAAAGATGATGATGCTCCTTTAATAGTAGAGACTTCTACTACAATAATTAACGAAAACCCAGGTGGTGGGTCAGATGAAGACTGCCCTGTTATTGCCGTAACTGGTGAAATCGCTAATGGTACTGTATGGACAAATGATAATATTTATCAATTAAACCAGAAGGTAGTTATACCTGCAGGTGCAACTTTAACTATCAATCCTGGAACAATTATTAAAGGATCTTCAGGTACTGGGTCTTTAGCCTCTGCGCTTATCGTAGCAAGAGGTGGTACACTTAACGCTAATGGTACTGCAGATGAGCCAATCATCTTTACTTCGACTCAAGATAATATCTCATGTGGACAAACTGCTGGTACAAACTTAGATGAAAATGACAGAGGTCTTTGGGGTGGATTAATAGTTTTAGGTAATGCGCCTTGTTCTTTCTCTGGTGATATTCCAGAAGCACAAATTGAAGGTATTCCTGCAGACGATACATTTGGTCTTTACGGAGGTACAGACGCTAACGATAGTTCTGGTAGCATGAGATACATCTCAATCCGTCATGGTGGCGCTTTAATTGGTGAAGGTAACGAAATCAACGGTCTTACATTAGGTGGTGTTGGTAACGGAACAATCATAGATAACATTGAAGTTGTAGGAAATGTAGATGATGGTATCGAATTCTTTGGTGGTACTTGTGATGCTTCTAACTTATTAGTATGGGCACAAGGTGATGATGCTATCGACATTGACCAAGCTTACTCTGGAACTGTTGACAACGTAGTTGTTGTATTAGGTGACATTTCTGACCATGCGTTTGAAATTGACGGTCCTGAAGGAACAGGTTCTGGTGCGTTTACTTTACAAAATGCTACTATCATTGGTAACACCGTAACTGCTAATGGAGAGTATGCAGACTACAGAAGTAATGCGCAAGGTTATACTGAAAATGTATATGCTTTTGGATTTAAAGCAGAATCTGATGTAGAGTTAGACAATGATGGTGTTGCAACAAACTATAACAATGGTGACTTAACGTTTGGCCCTTGGGAAATAGTATTACCTACAGGTGTTACTGACGTTACTAGTATTTTTGTTAACAAAGCTGAAACAGTTACTGTAACTGGCTTTGGATCTACTGCAACAGCAGTAACAGAAGGTGCACAAACAGTTGGTGCTACTACTTCTAACTTAAGCTGGACCTACTCTAATGTAGAAGGTGGCTTAGGATTCTAATAAACACTTTTCATTCACTCATAAATCCAATGCCTACCAGGTAGGCATTGGATTAATAAAACATTATATGAAACAAATATTAAAAGTCTTAGCTTTTATTATATTTCTATCATTTGGCTCCACTGCTTTCTCTCAAGGTATAGTATCTGGAACTGTAATTGATGGTGAATTCAACGAGCCAATGGCCTTTGCTAATATTGTAGTTAAAGGCACCTCTAAAGGGATTACCACTGATTTTGATGGAAAATATGAGCTAGAGCTAGAAGAAGGTACCTACACATTAGTCTTTTCTTTTGTAGGGTACGCTACTAAAGAAATTTCTGATGTTGTCATTAAAAACGGAGAGGTATTAACCTTAGACGTGTTAATGGAAACTAATTCTTTTGATGAAGTTGTTATTACTACAACCACAAAAAGAAATACGGAAAGTGCCGTATTAAACCTACAGAAAAAGTCTGCAGTGGTGCTAGATGGTTTATCTTCACAAGCAATACAAAGTTCTGGAGCCAGCAATGTAGCTGCAGCTGTAAAAAGTGTTCCTGGTGTTTCTATCCAAGGTGATAAATATGTATTTGTTAGAGGTCTTGGTGATCGTTACACAAAATCTATCTTAAATGGTATCGATATTCCTGGTTTAGATCCAGATCGTAACACGATACAAATGGATTTATTTCCAACCAATATCTTAGACAATGTCATTGTATTAAAATCTGCATCTGCAGAATATCCTGCTGACTTTACAGGTGGTATTGTAGATATTGTCACTAAAGATTTCCCAAGCAAAGCTGAATATTCGGTTTCCTTTGGTGGAGGTTATAACCCAGACATGCACTTTAATGATGCATATTTAACCTCAGAAGGTAGTGATACTGATTGGTTAGGTTATGATGATGGTACTCGCAACGTGCCTATAAACAGATACCAATTTGAAGAAGGTGTATTAGGAAACGGGGTTAATACTGTTACATTAACAACCCTTACTGACCAGTTTGAAAAAGAATTAGCTGCCAAGCAAGAAACTAGTGGCATGAACTATGACTTTGGCTTTACTTTAGGAAATCAGTATGATATTGGAGATGATAAATTAGGTTATCAAGCATCATTCTCTTATAAAAATGAAACGACTTTTTATAAGAATAGATTTGATGGTGCTTACATAAAAAATCCACAAGATACTGCAGATAATGACTTAATTGCTGCCTTAGACTCTAGAGGTTCTGAAGGTATTAATAACGTGATTTTAAATGGTATGTTAGGTTTAGCTTATAAAACAGATAAATCTAAGTTTAAAGTAAATTTACTTCATGTTCAAAATGGTGAGTCAACTGCAGGTTTCTTTAATCAAGTAATCTCTCAAGATGGAACTGGTGGAGGATTAGAGCCTCTAACCAAAAACTCAATTACCTATACAGAGCGTTCTATCACTAACTTACTTCTTACTGGTAAACATAGGTTAAATAGTATGACAGATGATAAGCCATTTAACTTAGAATGGAAATTATCGCCTACTTTTTCTAAGGTAATGGACAAAAACCATAGAATAACACCTTTTCAGCAAGCTGATAATGGTAATTCTTTCTTAAGTCCTTCTGCATCTACCTTACCTATTCAGTTGTGGAGACATTTACTGGAAGAATCATGGGCTGGTAAAGCGGACTTTGACAAAACTGTAGAAATGTTTGGTCGACCTGCCAAAATTAAATTTGGTGGTGCTTTTACATATAAATTCAGAGATTTTAGTATTGATGATTTTACCTTTAACATCAGAGGAGACCAATCTTTTATAGCCAATGGTGATGCAGATAACCTTTTAGCTACAGAAAACATCTGGACACCAGAAACTGATGCAGGTACTTTTGTTGTCTTTACAGATAACTTTAATCCAAGAGATGCTTACGAAGGTGAGCAACAAATTGGAGCCACATATTTTTCTACTGAATTTAATATCACTGAAAAATTAAAATCTGTAGTTGGTCTGAGAACAGAATTCTTCAACTCATTCTATACTGGTGAAGATGCCGACAACGTATTTAACAGAGAATTAATTTTAGATGAATTCGACCTTTTTCCTTCTGCAAACTTTATCTATGCAGTTAATGATAAGTCTAATTTAAGAGCCTCTTACTCTCGTACTACAGCCAGACCTTCTTTTAAAGAAGCTTCTGTAGCACAGATATTTGACCCAATTACAAGTAGGTTATTTATAGGTGATTTGAACTTAGTACCAACATATATCAATAACTTTGACATACGATATGAATACTTTGGTGAGCAAGGTCAAATGTTTGCAGTTAGTGGTTTTTACAAAGACTTTACAGACGTAATTGAGCAAACATTCTTCGTATCTGCTCCAACTCAGCTTACTGTTGGTAACTTAGGTGATGCCGTTGTTTATGGTGCAGAGTTTGAAGCAAGACAACGTTTAGGCTTTATTTCAGAAGGTTTAAACAACCTAAAAGTAACAGCAAATTTCTCTATAATTAAATCTGAATTAACCATGTCTGATGACGAATTTGATGGCAGAGTTGCCTCAGCTAGAGATGGCGAGTCAATTGACAGAAAGAGAGACATGCAAGGGCAAGCACCTTACTTAGTAAATGTTGGTTTAAATTACGACAATAGCGATATTGGTCTACAAACAGGATTGTTTTACAACGTACAAGGTGAAACTTTAGAAGTTGTGGGTATTAGAGAAGTCCCAGATGTGTATACACAACCTTTTAATAGTTTAAACTTTACTTTAAACAAATCATTTGGAGAAAATAAAAGATCTTCAATAGACATTAAAGTAACTAACATACTTAATGACGAAAGATTAAGTGAATACGAATCTTTTGGTACAAGTAATCAAATTTTTTCATTGAGAGAACCAGGAACTGAAATATCGTTAGGGTACACGTTTAAGTTCTAGTTCTTGCACTAACATTAAGTTATATTAAATAAAAAAGGCGCTCTAGATTTAGAGCGCCTTTTTTTATAACATACCGACAATATTAATTGTTAATGGCAACTTTTGTTTTGTTATCCCATTGGTTAACACTCACAATTTTAGAATCAATAAAATCAACTTCTTTTAAAGATTCTCCTTGCCAGAAAAACCATTTTCCAACTTTCTTACCATCTTCATAATTTCCTAATGCTACTTTATTACCTTCTGCATCATAACTTCTCCATTCACCATGAACTTTGCCATCAGCATTAAACGTACCTGTTTGACTTATTTCTCCATTATCATGATAATACGTAACGTAAGTTAAGTCGCCTTTCTTTTCTAACTTTGGCTCTTTACTGTCTTGTGCATAAGAAAATGCTACACTTAACATCATAAGAACGATTACTAAATTTCTCATATTCATTTGGGCTTTAATTAATAATTACATCACAAACATAACATTAATTTTACATTTAAACAACTTTTACATAACATTAAATTAACATTAAGTGTATAATGTTCTGTTTTTCAATATTTTATGACATTTAAAATAATTAACATTAGATAACATTGAATTAAGCTCCCGTATTTACTGTGATACCAATTCTTTATTTTTTTAAACATCAACTCATATCATAACATTTTGGTAACATAACGTTGAAATTAAAAGAAGAAATTTGCGTACAATTATAGTTACTCTTTTAAATGGAAAACCTTTATATCTATATGCTAGCTGCATTAGCATTCTTAGCTGTTGCAGACTTAGTTGTTGGTGTAAGTAATGATGCTGTAAATTTTTTAAATTCTGCTATTGGCTCTAAAGCCGTTTCTTTTAAAACCATAATGATTGTAGCAAGTGTTGGCGTTGCTGTTGGTGCACTTACATCAAGTGGTATGATGGAGGTAGCGAGAAAAGGCATTTTTAATCCTGGGGAATTTATGTTTAACGAAATCATGGTCATTTTTATGGCTGTGATGCTTACAGATATTCTCCTATTAGACTTCTTTAATACACTAGGCCTGCCAACCTCAACTACGGTTTCTATTGTATTTGAATTATTAGGTGCTTCGGTCGCTGTTGCACTTATTAAGATTTACGCTGATAATTCTCAATCTATAATAGATTTAGGCAACTATATAAATAACGAAAAAGCTATTGAAATTATTCTTGGCATACTATTGTCTGTTGTTGTTGCTTTTACGGTAGGTGCCATCATTCAATATGTATCGCGATTATTATTATCATTCAAATTTGAAGAAAAACCAGATTGGTACAGTGCTATTTTTAGTGGTTTTGCAGTAACCTCTATCATGTATTTCATCATCGTAAAAGGTTTAAAAAATGCATCTTTTATGCCTCCTTCGGCTCAAGAGTTCTTAAGCACCAATCCTTTTACTTTTATAGGTATGAGTTTCTTAGTATTTACCATAATGTCAATTCTGGCTATAAAGCTATTTAATGCCAAAATTTATACTATTATTATCATAGTAGGAACCTTTGCATTAGCTGTTGCCTTTGCAGGAAATGATTTGGTTAACTTTATAGGTGTGCCTATTGCAGGTTACGATTCTTTTCAAAAATGGTATGAAGCTTTTCAAACAACAGGTGTTTTGCCTTCAGAATTTAGCATGGAAGGTCTTGCAGGCAAAGTACCAACAAATTCGTACCTTTTACTTATTGCTGGTCTTATTATGGTGCTAACCTTATGGTTTTCTAGCAAAGCTAAAGCTGTAGTAAAAACTTCAGTTGATTTATCTAGACAAGATGAAGTTAAAGAACGTTTTGAACCAAATTACTTATCTAGAAACATTGTAAGGCTTAGTATCGGTCTTAATGACAGCATAAATAAAATTCTTCCTGCTTCTTACCAAAAGTGGTCTGAAAAACAATTTATAAAACCTAGAGTTGTAGTAAAAGAACAAGATAAACCTGCATTTGATTTGGTTAGAGCTGCTGTAAATTTAATGGTAGCATCTGTACTTATTTCTATTGCTACTTCTATGAAATTACCGCTTTCTACAACCTATGTTACCTTTATGGTAGCCATGGGAACCTCATTAGCTGACAGAGCTTGGGGAAGCGAAAGTGCCGTATATAGAGTTGCAGGTGTGCTTAATGTTATTGGTGGTTGGTTCTTTACTGCTTTTAGTGCGTTTGTAGCTGCAGCTATAATGGCTTTTATTTTGTATCATGGAGGTGGTTATGCCTTAGCAGGATTATTAGTATTAGCAATCGTTTTATTAGTAAGAAGTTATTTAGCTCATCGCAAAAGCTCTAAAATAATGCGCGAAGAAGATCAGCTAGAAAAAGCTGAAAGCAGCTCTACACAAGGTGTTATACATGAGAGTGCTTCTAACATTGCTAATGTTGTAAAACGCGGAAACAGAATATACACATCTGCTATAAACGGTCTTGCTGTTCAGGATTTAAAACTTTTAAAGAAAAACAGAAGACAAATAGATAAACTTTCAACAGAAATTGATGATCTAAAGGATAATATCTTCTACTTTATTAGAAATCTAGACGAACCAAGCGTAGCTGCTAGTAATTTTTACATTAATATACTTGGGCATTTGCAGGATATGACTCAATCCTTAGATTATATTTCCAAAGCAAGCCATAAACACATTAATAATAACCATAAAAAGTTAAAGTTTAGTCAGGTTAAAGAGCTTAAAGATTTAGACAGTAAACTCGAAACATTATTTGCAACAACGCAATCTGCATTTGAGTCTAGATCTTTTGAACAAATTGGTGCTGTCTTAGAAGATAAAAACGAAGTGTTTGACTTGGTTAAGGACAAAATACAAAAACAAGTAGAGCGTACAAGAAACGAAGAGTCAAGTCCTAAAAACACCACACTTTACTTTAGTTTATTATTAGAGACTAAAGATCTTTTAACTGCTATGATGAACTTGCTTGAAGAATACTACCATTCTCATGATAGCTCAGTTGAGCCTGCAAAGTTAAGTGCAGACCAAGAAGAGTAAATTAGACTTTATAAAATTTAAGAAGCCTTAGATTCTCTGAGGCTTTTTTTATGACTAATTCTGAAAATTTTGTGCATTTAAACATCCAAAAAATGTATTTGGTCGTATATCTAGATGTACTACATAAACTAATTTAAAATAAAATCATGAAAAAAATTTCAATGCTTTTAGTAGCAACAATCTTGTTAAGTTCTTGTGTTTCCAAAAAGAAATACATGGCTTTAGAACAAGAAAATGGTGAGATTAAGAGTCAACTAACCAAAACCCAAGTAGAAAAAGAGGATTTAGAGAATAAATTCGCTAAAATTCAAGAACGAGTAGACCGATACAATGAAAAAATAAATTCGTTAAGTAGTGATGTAGAAGGTCTTAAGATTGAAAACGACATTAAACTCGATGTTAACAAAGATGGTACAGTTATGTCTAATGAAAGTAAGCGAAAAATGCTTGCCACATTAGAAAACGTGGATCCTACAAAATTAGCTGAAGCAAAAACTTTAAAAGATTCTATGAATTTAGCCATTCAGTACAATCTTGAAAAAACGATGAACAGTTCAGACTTAAATGAAGATGAAGACATTGCTGTAAACATTAACGAAACTGTTGTTATGATTTCAATTTCAGACAAGATGTTATTTAATTCTGGAAGTTATAGAATAAGCAGTAAAGCAAACAACATTTTACAAAAACTGGCAGATGTTATTAATTCTGAAGAAAGTATAGATGTAATGGTTGAGGGCCATACAGATTCTAGAGGTATTAACACAGAAAAAATACAAGACAACTGGGATTTAAGTGTATTAAGAGCAACTTCTGTGGTAAGAAAACTACAGCACAAGTACAATGTAGACCCAGCAAAATTAATAGCGTCTGGTCGTAGTAGCTACCAACCTTTAGTAGATAATAATACTAGAGAAAACCGATCTAAAAATCGTAGAACACGTATTATTCTAATGCCTAATATCGATAAGTTCTTTGCTTTAATGGAAGCAAATTAATTAATCCATTATTTTTATAGAGGTGAAAAAAAGCACTCTCCCGTATAGTTCGGCATTGAGTGCTTTTGCTTTTATAACCTAGGATAGGTGAAAATTATTCTGGTAATTTCCCTAATTGTTCAAGTCCAAGTTCTGTTTCTTTTTTACTATCAAATTCACGAACATCTACTACGTAAGTTTTAGAAATAGAATCATGCCAGCCTTTACCATCCTCTCCTAAAAAAGAAAATTGCTCAAACGGAATAAATCTACATAATGTTCTCACTAAAACAGACTCAAAATTTGGTTCTAATCCGTCATGCGTAACAACTTTTGTTTTTGTAATAAATTTGCCTATTGTTCTACCTTTAGTAAAAACTTCAAATGGAATGTAATACATTAACCATAATAATAAGCCAAATGTATATTCTAAAATTACATTATTATCTAGTAAATCTAAGAAGGCATAGCTGCCAACTAATTCTGAAATAACGCCTATAATTACACCAACCACAAAGGATAAAATGATTATAGCGATATAGTCTATAATAAAATTTGCAAAGCGCATACCTTTAGTAGCTAAAAGCTCGGAAGACACATGGGTTCTGTTTTGATACATAGTTTGATGGTTTAGTTATAGACCAAATATAAACTTCTTCAATTAATCCCAAGAATCAATCTTATGTTTTTAATTGATATATTTTGTAATTTACCCATAAACAACTTTTGTTATGAGATTTCTATTTTTTATCCTTGCTTTTATATCCTCACTTACATCTTTTGCCCAAAACCTTGAGGCTAATCAAATTTTAGAAAAAAGTATCCAATACCATGATCCTGAAGGTAATTGGTCAACCTTAAAAGCTCAGTTTACCGTAGAAATGACAACACCAAAAGCTTCTATACGTACTAGTACAATACGCATAGATTTACCAAAGGAACACTTTAGCGTAAAAGCAACAAGAGATACAACCACAACAATTTACACCATTTCTAAAGGAAAGTGCTATTTGGGATTAAACGGAAAAGACATGGATAGTATCTCTGCCAACGCAAACAATATGTCTTGCGAAAAAGCTGAGCTTTATAAAAACTATTACACTTATTTGTATGGCTTGCCAATGAAGTTGAAAGATCCTGGTACAAATCTTAACAAAACAGTTGAAAAGAAAAGCTTTAAAGGCAAAGACTATTTAGTATTAAAAGTTACCTATGACGAAGCTGTTGGTAGTGATGTTTGGTATTTTTATTTTAACCCTGAAACTTATGCCTTGGAAGTTTATCAGTTTTATAAAACCGATGACCATGGCAAGGTAAAACCAGATTCTGGCGAATATATTTTACTCTCTGAAGAAATGTTGGTAAATGGTATTAAAATGCCTAAAGTACGAGGTTGGTATTATAATAAAGACGATAAATATTTAGGCACAGATACTTTAATAGAAAAGTAAAAACTATTTAAAATTTTTATCCGCTACTTTTTCTAACTCAGCGTACCAATCTTCGCCAAATTTTCTAATCAAGGCTTCTTTTACAAACTTGTAAATTGGCACTTGCAATTCTTTGCCAAGTGTACAAGCGTCATCACAAATCTCCCATTTTTCGTAATTCACTGCAGAAAATTCAGAATAGTCCTTTACTCTAATTGGATAAAGATGGCAAGACACAGGTTTTTTCCAAGATATTTCACCTTGGTTATAGGCTTCCTCTATACCACATAAAGCAGTGTTTTTATCATCAAAAATAACATAAGCACATTCTGCGCCATTAATAAGTGGAGTTTCTAATTCTCCATAAGACGTTTTTACCCACGCACCTTGTGCATCAAGAACTTCAACACCTTCTTTGCGTAAAAAAGGTCTTACTTTTGGGTAGATATCATCTAAAATCTTTGTTTCTTCTTCATCTAAAGGAGCACCAGCATCTCCATCTACACAACAAGCACCCTTGCATGCCGAGAGATTGCACACAAAATCCTTTTCTATAATATCTTCTGAAACTATTGTTTTTCCTAGCTGAAACATGAAACAAAAATAAATAAACTTTACCGTTATTTAATATTGTTAATCCACAATAAAATAAGACCTTTGCGCCAAATTTTAAAAACGAAAGCTATGCAGTTAGAGTTTAAACAAATATTTACTGCTTTTATGGTTTTATTTGCTGTAATAGATATAGTAGGAAACATTCCTATCATCATCGATTTGCGCAAAAAAGTAGGTCATATACAGAGTGAAAAAGCATCATTAATTGCTGGTGTAATTATGATTGTTTTTCTATTTGTAGGTAAAAGTCTATTGAATCTTATCGGTATAGATGTTAATTCATTTGCTGTAGCTGGTGCCTTTGTCATTTTCTTTATTGCATTAGAAATGATATTGGGTATAACGCTTTATAAAGATGACGAAAGTAGTGCAATGACGGCTTCTGTTTTTCCATTGGCATTTCCTCTTATTGCAGGACCAGGAAGCTTAACAACCTTATTATCACTTCGTGCAGAATTTGAAATTGAAAATATCATCGTTGCTGTAATCTGCAATGTCATTGTAATCTATGTAGTTCTTAAAACATCAGCTAAAATCGAAAAGCTAATAGGTAAAAATGGAATTAACATAATTAGAAAAGTTTTTGGTGTAATTTTGTTAGCAATAGCGGTAAAATTATTTGCTCATAATATTAAAATGCTATTAGCCTAAACACTTTTAAGATGAAGATTTTTATCTGGATACTAACCATTATTGCATTAGCACTTATAATTTTTAATGCAACAAAACTGAATTTTGATGCATTACTAACAGGCGAAAGCCAAACAGCTATTATTACAATTTTTGCCGCGCTTTGCGCTATTATATTATTACAAATCCTTAGAATTTCTAAGAAAATTGAAGCTTTAAGCAAAAAAAGAAAATGAGTTTTGATGTACTAATCATTGGTGCTGGTGCAGCTGGTTTATCTTGTGCTTTAGTCTTAGGCTCTGCAAAAGAAAAGCCTTTTGCAAAAGACAAAAAGATTGGTATAATAGCACATCAAAAAAATTCACATCTCCAAACTGCATTATTTAATAACGTTCTTGGTCTAAAACCTGGAACTTTAGGAGAAGGTATTTTAAATGACGGCATTCAACAGCTTGCAGATTTATATCCACACGTTATCCAAATAGATAGTGAGAAAGTAACACAAATAGATCAGAGTTTTGAAGATTTTAAAGTTACTACCAATAAAGGCGAATACCTCTCTAAAATAGTGGTTATTGCTGTTGGTTATACTAATCTATTCACAATAAGAGGTTTAGAAAATTATATTGAACCGCATCCAAGAGCTGCTATAGAAAAAGATAGAATCTGGCTAAAAAACACAGATCATTTAATAGAAAACAACTTATATGTGGCTGGTACATTAGCTGGATGGCGAAGTCAGTTTGCTATTGCCTCTGGCAGTGGTGCTCATGTAGCTACAGATATTCTTACACTTTGGAATGATGGTAAACACACCAAGGTACACGATAAAGTTATTGTTTAAAACTTGGGTATTCGTTACTGAGAAGAATTACTTCTTGCACCATGATGTCTTCTTTATTAAGTACTTCTTCAAAAGAATTATCATCAAACAATTGACGTGCTAAGGTTGCCTTTATAAGACGTCTTATTTCATCATTATAGGCAACAAAGGTAATGTTGGTGCCTTCCTTACGATTTACGTAATCCTGAAAGCGAACAACGATATCATCACTCACCTCATAATTATTTATAAAATCGTATTTGGTAACATCTTGATATACACTTCTGTCTTTATCTAGTTCTTCAAAAACAAAGTATCCAAAATGACCTCGACGTCTTAGATAGTTAATCGTTTCGTTATCAAAAGAACGGTCTACAGGCACAAAAACATCTGGTATAATGCCTCCACCTCCATATACTACTTTTCCCTTTGGTGTTGTGAATTTTAATGAGTCGTCAACTTCAATATTTTCTTCGTCTGCTAATTCACCTGTACGAAGACGTTTATAATAATCATTATAATAAGAGTTATTGTCTCCATTAGTATATGGCCTCTGAATAGAACGACCTGTTGGAGTATAATATCTAGAAACGGTTAAACGCACAGCACTACCATCTCCTAGAGCCATTTCGCGCTGCACCAAGCCTTTACCATAAGATCGTCTCCCAACTATAATACCTTTATCATTGTCTTGCAATGCACCTGCAATAACTTCACTTGCAGAAGCTGAATTTTCATTAATAAGAATATAAATTTCACCATCCTCAAAATCGCCTCTTCTTGTGGCATAAGTTCGTTCTTCTCTTCCTTTTTTGTCTCTGGTGAAGAGTATAAGCTTATCGTCTTCTAAAAACTCATCTGCAATTTGTTCTGCTATACCTAGAAAACCTCCTGGATTATCCCTCAAATCTAGCGCCAATTTTGTAGCACCTTGATCTTGCAAATCTTCTAAAGCTGTCTTAAACTCATTAAAACTCGTTTCCGCAAAACGATTCATCTTTATATAACCCAACTCATCGGTTAACATATATGCAGCATCTACACTTTTAATTGGAATAGATTTGCGTTTAATCTCGAATTCTAAAATTTCATCCTCACTTTTTCGATACACAGTGAGCTTCACTTTAGTATTCTTATCTCCTTTTAATTTTTTTGAAATGTAGTCGTTAGTGATATTTCTACCGTAAATGGTATCTCCATCGGCTAGAAGAATACGATCACCACTCATTATTCCTGCGCTTTCACTCGGTCCATCTTCTGTTGGTTTTATTACTGCTATTGTATCCTTGTATGGATAGTAGTTGATACCAATACCAACAAAATCACCTTTCATGTTTTCAGTGATGCGCTCTAAATCTTCTTTTGGTATATATGTTGAATGCGGATCTAAATTATCTAAAATTCCATTAACAGTAACGTCTACAATACTGTCGGTATTTACCTCATCTACATATTCGTAATCTATGTAATCTATTAGGCGATTGAGTTTGTCCTTTTTACTATTTGTTGTAAAAAGGTTATCAGACGTATCCGTGAAGTTTAACTTTCCGCCAATGACAACACCTGCAGCAATAGCTACACCAATAATAAGTGGTATGTATTTATTTTTTGTTGCCATACTATTTTTTCCAATTGGAAATCTTAGCTTAAATCTTCTATTAACTCTAACTCTATTCCTGCCTTTTTCAAAAATTCTATACCAGAATCATCTTTATAAGATTGAGAATAGACTACCCTTACAATACCTGCTTGGTGTATTAACTTACTACACTCCTTACATGGAGATAATGTTATATATAAGGTTGCTCCTTTACAAGATTGTGTTGACGAGGCTACCTTTAAAATAGCATTAGCCTCTGCATGAAGCACATACCATTTTGTATAGCCTTCATCATCTTCACAATAATTCTCAAAACCTGTTGGTGTACCATTATAACCATCTGAAATAATCATTCGGTCTTTTACGATGAGTGCACCAACTTGTTTACGCTTGCAATGCGAAAGTTTCCCCCATTCTTGAGCAATACGCAAATAAGCTTTATCGTAACGTAATTGTTTTTTATTTGACATTAAGTGTTTTAAACAATGTATTTAACGAATATAATAGGATAGAATTGTATAAACAATTACGCTGTCGTTAAAGTTTTACAAAACTTTAGTGTTTTCCAAACAACTTACTTAGCAACTCGCTTTCTATAATCATAGGAATTACTAAACCAATAACGATTGCTGAAAGTACCATAATCCAATCACGACGTGAAAATCTAAATATCGTCTGGAAAAGAAATCCAAGGAATAAAACTACAAACACAATAATAACCTGGGCAATTTCAATACCTAAGGCAAATTCTATAAGAAGTTCTATTTTGTTTTGAGACTGACCAGCAAACATTTTGAACTCTCTGGCAAAGCCTAAACCGTGAATTAAACCAAAAAATAATGTAGCAAAAAACAACAAGCCTATTTTTTTACCTTTATCTTTTTTACCTGCCGTAAAGACGTTATAAACTGCCGCAATTAAAATGGTGATAGGTATTAAGAACTCAACTAACCCGCCATCTACTGAAACAACACCATAAGCAGCTAACACTAATGATAAGGTATGTCCTAAGGTAAACATAGAAACAAGTAGTAAAACACGTTTCCAATCTTTAAAAACATAAGGCACTGCAAGTACCATTAAAAAAAGAACATGGTCGTAGCCATTGATATCTAAGACGTGGTTAATGCCATACTGTACATTGAACCAAAAATTTTCTAACATAGCTTAAATTTAATTAATTTGGGATAGCCAAAGTTACGATTAATATTGATAAAAAAGCCTAAAGTTAATCTTTAGGCTTTTAATACTAAATCTTAGGAAATCTTTTCTTATTAATCGATAGTTGGCACTTTAACAGATCGGTTGATCCAACATCCAATTTTCAAAGTTTTACCAGCCAACCCACTAAGAAATATTTCTTCTTTAGTTGGTGCTTTGGCCAAATAATTATCTACATATGCTTTTACCGAACTTTCTAAGGTAGGATCCACTCGCGAGGCCTTCTTCGCCTCTTCAGCTGCTAACCAATATATAGCTCTTTGATGAAAATTATCTTTACCACAACTTTTGTCTTTCGCACTATCTGCATACATACTTGCAATGTACAAATGAGGCTTTCCATTTGATGGATTAAGCTGAAGTGCTTCGTATAAAAAGTTTCGTGCTTTAGAATATTGCCCTTTTTCTTTAAGAATAGTACCTATTCTAAACATAATATTGGCTTTTTTATAAGGTCTAGTTTCTCCCTTACCTGCCTTTTCTAAATATTGAAGAGCCTCTTTATCTTTTCCTTTTTTAAATAAGAGTGTTGCTATATATACTTTAGCATCTGCAGATGGCGCTACCTTATCGTATTGCTTTACCAACGTTTCATAAAGATCATCATCTGTACAGTCTTTATGATACATTCTGCTAACAGAACGTTTTAGCCAAATAGAATCGTTTTGATGTATTTCAAAATCCTTAGTGTAAAGTGGGATTAAGTTCTTACAGGTAGCTCTTTTATCTACAATAACATTCATGTTTTTCTGAATAAGCGTATAGTTTTTAAGATAACTTTCGTATGCCTTTTTCTTATTTTCTTCGCTACTAGAGAGCCTTCCGCCATTATCTATTTTCTCAACCAATGCATTTAATTTTTCAGAATAATTCTGAATTTCAACTTCTATTTTTTCGCTAACATCATCATAGTTATCAAACAGCTCTGCGGAAGATTTTTTTCCTGAATCGAATAATTCTACCATCAAAGAAAAATAGGTATATAAACCTTTGGGATGCGTAAAGGTTTCTTTATCTGCATTAAAAGCAGCATCAAAACACTCAAAAAGTTTTAAGGTGGTTTTCCCTAACTCTTCTTTGTGATCGTATTGTAACTGGCAAGCTTTTGCTTCATATTCACCTTGAGGAGTATCATTCTTAAAATGCTCTTTACGAAGTAACCATAAGTCTAACATATCATTTACAAAACTCAATTGAATCTCGCCTTTAGAATTTTCAATTTTATGTTTTAATATCTTTTCTCCATCTGAATATATTGCGAGATTTAAATTTGGGCAATTATTCTTTACATATAACCATGGTTCGTATGCAGCATCATATTTTTTGGCTTTAACAGCTTCGTGAAAAATTGAAAGTTTGGTTTTGCATTCTAATTCAGTTTGAGCATCAATACCGAAACTTAATAGCAAAACCACCGAGAAAACAATGGATCGTAGTTTCATAATAGTGGTTGATTTATAGTTAGTTATTCAATTAAACAAGCCACAAAAAATGTACCAAATCAACCTAAAGCAAAAAAGGCAAGCATAATATTATGCTTGCCTTTTAAAATTATCTGTACTCAAGGTGGGAATCGAACCCACACTTCCGAAGAAACTGGATTTTGAATCCAGCGCGTCTACCAATTCCGCCACTTGAGCAAAACAGGACAGCAAAAATATAAAATATTTTTCTGCAACCAACTAAAAATAGTGGGTTTTATGCTTTTAGTGAGTGAATAATTTTTCTAACTTTGAACGCATTAAATAATCCAACTAACAACGTCTTATAATTACTTTCTCAAATGCCTAATAATACCACAGAAGCCAAGATTTTTACATGCTCACAAAGCAAAGATTTAGCTGAAGAAATTGCAGCTGCGTACGGAGTTAAATTAGGTAACGTTATTACCTCTACCTATAGCGATGGTGAATTTCAACCATCTTACGAGGAATCAATCAGAGGTACACGTATTTTCATTATTGGTTCTACACATCCTGGACCAGAAAATTTAATGGAGATGTTATTGATGATTGATGCTGCCAAACGCGCTTCAGCAAGACATATTACTGCTGTTATGCCTTATTTTGGTTGGGCTAGACAAGACAGAAAGGATAAACCAAGAGTGCCAATAGCGGCAAAATTGGTAGCAAAAATGCTAGAAGCTGCTGGTGCAACTCGTATCATTACTATGGATTTGCATGCAGACCAAATACAAGGATTCTTTGAAAAACCTGTTGATCATTTATTCGCTTCAACAATATTTTTACCATACTTAAAAAGTTTAAATCTGGACAATCTAACAATTGCTTCACCAGATATGGGAGGTTCAAAACGTGCTTACGCCTACTCAAAAGCTTTAAAAAGTGATGTGGTAATATGTTATAAGCAACGTGCTAAGGCCAATGTAATATCGCACATGGAACTTATTGGAGATGTTACTGGCAAAAATGTTGTTTTGGTTGATGATATGGTTGACACAGCTGGTACACTTACCAAAGCCGCAGACTTAATGATGGAACGCGGTGCAAAAAGTGTTAGAGCTATTTGTACGCATCCTATTTTATCTGGTAGCGCTTACGATCGATTAGAAAACTCAAAACTCGAAGAATTAATCGTTACCAATTCTATACCTCTAAAACAAGAGAGTAAAAAATTAAGAGTATTAAGTTGTGCTAATTTGTTTGCAGAAGTGATGTACAATGTACACCACAACCAATCAATTAGTAGTAAATTTGTAATGTAGAACTTTTAATAATTCTCGGTTTTTGGCTATTTAAACCCGAATAAATAAAGAAATTACCGAAATTAGTGTTCTTCTACCTCAAAAAATAGCACAAAAGGCTAGTATTTCTCTATTATATGTTTAAATTTGCAGCCCTCAAAATGAGGAATTTAAATATTTAATAATTAAACTTTTAAAATGAAATCAATTACAATTAATGGATCTCAAAGAGAAAGCGTAGGCAAATCGTCAACAAAAGCCTTACGTAATGCTGGTCAGATTCCTTGCGTATTATACGGAGGAGACAAGCCTATTCATTTCTCTGCACCAGAGTTGGCATTCTCTAAACTTGTATACACACCAAATGCGCATACAGTTGTGATTGCCTTAGATAACGGTGAAGAATTAAATGCTATTATGCAAGACATTCAATTTCACCCAGTAACAGATAGAATTCTTCACATAGATTTCTATCAAATCTTCGAAAACAAAGAAATTACTATGGAAATTCCTGTACAAGTTGTAGGAACTTCTAAAGGTGTATTAAATGGTGGTGTTCTTAGAAGACCATACCGTAAACTTAGAGTTAAAGCTATACCTTCTAAATTACCAGATTTTATTGAGGTAGATATTACTCCTTTAAAAATTGGAAGTAAGCTTTACATTACTGAGTTAGAAAACGAAGATTATAAATTCTTACACCCAGACAATACTGTAGTATGTCAAGTAAGACGTTCTAGAGCGTCTATGTCAGTTGAAGACGAGGAAGAAGAAGATGATGATGCTGAAACTACAGCAGAAGCACCAGCAGCAGAAGCTCAAGAATAGTTTAAAAACTTTTCAGATATTTAAAAAAGCATTCTTTTACAGAATGCTTTTTTATTTTTACAGAAATTTAATAGAATGTGGAAACGCCTAAAAAAGTGGCTTGGTTTTGGCAGTGCCATTATAGAAAATGAAGAAGATCTTATGAAAAAATTCTTAATTGTTGGTTTAGGGAATATTGGAGAAAAATATCATAATACCAGGCACAACATTGGTTTTAAAGTTTTAGATTATTTAGCTGATAAAGAAGAAGCTACTTTTGAAACCGTAAAACTTGGAGATGTAACAACTATAAAAGTTAAAGGGAGAACACTAATACTCCTAAAGCCAAGCACTTATATGAATCTTAGTGGTAAAGCAGTAAAATATTGGTTAGAAAAAGAAAAAATTCCTTTTGAAAACCTCCTTATTATTACTGACGACCTTAACTTACCTTTTGGAACACTTAGACTTAAAACAAAAGGAAGTGATGGTGGACACAATGGGCTAAAAGACATTCAAGACAAACTGCAAACCACAAAGTATAACCGTTTTAGATTTGGCATTAGTGATACCTTCAGTAAAGGGAGACAAGTTGATTATGTACTTGGCGAATGGAATGATGAAGAAAACTCAAAGCTCGAAGAACGTCTTAAAATTTCAGCTGAGTTAATTAAATCCTTTGCTTTAGCTGGTGTTAGCAATACCATGAATCAATTTAACGGAAAATAGCCTACTTCATTATTAATTTTCTGTTTAAAGACCTAACTTTGATAAAATATTAGCAATCGCTTTGAAGTCTGAAAAAATCTTAACTATAGGTACCTTTGATGGAGTCCATATTGGTCACCAAAAAATATTAAAGCGCGTAGTTGCTCTAGCTCAAAAAGAGAATTTGGTACCTACTGTATTAACATTGTTTCCGCATCCACGAATGGTGCTTCAAAAAGATGATAATATAAGGCTTCTTAACACTATTGATGAGCGTATTCAGCTTCTTAAGAATTTAGGAATTGAAGAGGTTATTGTAAAAGAATTCACAAAAGAATTCGCTAATCTTTCTGCCAGAGACTATGTAGAACAAATTCTTGTAGATGAACTTAATACCAAGCAGATTGTGATTGGCTATGATCATCATTTTGGCAAAAATCGAAGTGCCAATATTGATGATTTAAAGTTTTTTGCTGAAGAATTCAATTTTAAGGTTGAAGAAATCTCAGCTCAAGAGATTAAAGATGTTACCGTAAGCTCAACAAAGATTAGAAATGCATTAAACAATGGTGACATTGAAATTGCTAATTCTTATTTAGACTATAACTATTTCATTTCTGGAAAGGTTGTAAAAGGAAAAGGCATTGGGAGAACTCTAGATTACCCTACAGCTAATATCCATATTAAAGAATCCTACAAGTTAATACCTAAAGATGGTGTCTATGTTGTTAAATCTGAAATAGAAGACACTGTTGTTTATGGCATGATGAATATAGGCACAAATCCAACTGTCAGTGGGAAAACAAGATCAATAGAGATTCATTTTTTTGATTTTGACAAAGATATTTATGGTAAAAATTTGAGAATTGAGTTTTTACATTGGTTACGAAGCGAACAGAAATTTGAAAGTCTCGAAGCTTTAAAAAAGCAATTAAGTAAAGACATGACTGACGCTATAGAGCATATAAAAACAATAAATGCATAAGTTTTTGTTTAAACATATCGATAATTCTGGTCTTATAGTCTTTAGGATTATCTTTGGTTTGCTATGCTTTTTAGAATCTGTTGGAGCCGTTTTTACAGGTTGGGTAAAACGTACCTTAATCGATCCTGAATTTACCTTCTCATTCATTGGTTTTGAATGGCTACAACCACTACCTGGAGACTGGATGTATGCCTACTATATCATAATGGGAATTTTTGGGTTATTCATCATGGTAGGCTATAAATACAGGTTCAGTATGTTAATGTTTGCTATAATGTGGACAGCAACCTACCTAATGCAAAAATCTTCCTATAACAATCACTATTATTTACTTGCCATTTTAAGTTTTTTAATGGTATTAATGCCTGCAAACAGATATGCGTCTTTAGATGCAAGATTAAATCCTTCTATAAAACGTATTTCAATGCCAGCTTGGTGTAAATGGGTTTTTGTTATACAATTGTTTATACTTTACACTTATGCCACGATTGCTAAGCTATATCCAGATTGGTTAGACACAACATTTATTAGCTTATTAATGAAAGGTAAGGCAGATTACCCTATAATTGGTGGTATATTACAACAAGAATGGCTTCATTATTTTCTCGCTTATGGAGGCATTATGTTTGATGGTTTAATTATTCCTGCCTTGCTATTTAAACCAACCCGAAAATTTGCCTTTTTTGTTTCAATATTCTTTCACCTATTCAATTCTATTGTTTTACAAATTGGTATTTTCCCTTATTTAGCTTTGGCTTTTAGCCTCTTCTTTTTTGAACCAAAGCTTATTAGAAATATATTTCTTAAGAAGAAAGACTTCTATGACGCACAAGAAGTTATAATACCAAAATACAGTTCTATATTCATTAGTGTTTTTGTTATCTATTTTATCATTCACATAGCACTTCCTCTACGTCATCATTATTTTGAAGATGATGTTCTATGGACAGAAGAAGGCCATCGTTTATCTTGGAGAATGATGCTACGTGCCAAAAGTGGTAGAGTATCGTACAGTGTTATTGATGAAGCAACAAACAATGCAATTCCCATAAAACTTAACGATTATCTTACAAAAAAACAGCAACGAGGCGCAAGCACAAAACCTGATATCATTTGGCAATTTGCACAGTATTTAAAGCAAGATTTTGCTAAAAAAGGAAAAACAGTAAAAGTATACGTTAGGGCTTACGTTAGTGTTAATGGCAAACGTTCTAAACCATTAATAGACCCAAAAGTAGACCTTGCAAATGAAGAATGGCATCATTTTAAACATCACGATTGGATATTGCCTTCCTCTTCGGCAGATTAACCTTCAAAATAGTTTTTATCTGCTCAAATTCTTATTACTTTTGTTGCCTTATTTAGTACACTTATTAGTGTAGTTTCAAATTTTTAGATATGTTACAAGTTGCTTTTATTAGAGAAAATAAAGAGGCTGTTATTAACGGTTTAGCAAAACGAAATATCGATGCTACCGAAATGATTAATGATGTCATTGCTTTTGATGAAGATCGAAGAAACCTTCAGACAAAATTAGATAATACTAAAGCAGAATCTAATGCCTTATCAAAAGAAATTGGTAACTTATTTAAATCTGGCGAAGCTCAAAAAGCCAATGTTCTAAAAGAAAAAACAACACAGTTAAAAGAGACCGTTAAAACTTTAGAGCAAGAGCTTAATGAAAAAGTAGATGCACTTAATGAGTTGTTGTATAAAATTCCTAATGTACCTAACGCAATAGTTCCAGCTGGTAATACAGATGAAGACAATGAAGAAGTGTATCGCGAAGGTAATATCCCAACATTGTATGAAGGTGCTTTACCACATTGGGAATTAGCCAAAAAGTACGATATCATTGATTTTGAACTTGGTAACAAAATCACTGGTGCTGGTTTTCCTGTTTACAAAGGAAAAGGTGCAAAATTACAACGTGCACTTATAACGTATTTTTTAGATAAAAATACTGAAGCAGGTTATACCGAAATGCAAGTCCCTCACCTAGTAAATGAAGCTTCTGGTTTTGGCACTGGTCAGTTACCAGACAAAGAAGGGCAGATGTATCATGTTACAGGTGACAATCTGTATTTAATACCAACAGCAGAAGTTCCTGCAACAAATATCTTTAGAGACACCATTCAAAACGAAGATGATTTACCTAAAGCAATAACAGGTTATACACCTTGCTTTAGACGCGAAGCAGGTAGTTATGGCGCACACGTAAGAGGATTAAATCGTCTGCATCAATTTGATAAAGTTGAAATCCTTAGAGTAGAGCATCCATCTAAATCTTACGATGCTTTAGATGGCATGGTAGATCATGTAAAAGGTATTTTGAAAGAATTAAAATTACCATACAGAATATTACGTTTATGTGGTGGAGATTTGGGCTTTACTTCTGCTCTTACTTATGATTTTGAAGTTTTCTCTACAGCACAAGATCGTTGGTTAGAAATTTCTTCAGTTTCAAATTTTGAAACCTTCCAAGCCAATCGTTTAAAATTACGTTTTAAAAACAGTGAAGGTAAGAATGAATTATGCCATACGCTTAACGGAAGTTCATTAGCATTGCCTAGAGTTTTAGCCGGAATTTTAGAAAACTACCAAACAGAAGAAGGCATTAAAATCCCTGACGTATTAGTGCCATACACTGGCTTTGACATGATTTCATAGCCACTTTCTATCGAAGATTTTGGATAGATTTGTTAAAAAAACGTGTTTTTAATCGATTTTTTATGTATTTCTTCGCTTTTTTTGTTTATTTTTATCAAGTTAGCAGTCCAAATCAAGGATTAGCCTAATTATGAAAAATGTAAAACGCATTGTACTACTCATTGCACTGGTTGTTATGGTAAGCAAAGTTTTTTTCTAATTACATAAAGTATTAAAAAAACCACGACAAAGTAATTGAATCATATTTATTACGAATAATGGTTAATAGCACATTTATTTTGCTGGTCAAAATGCCTAAACCCTACGTTTAGGCATTTTTTTATCATAACATTTACAATAACTAGAAACTGCATTTGTTATATTTACAAAAACGCTTTTTGTGAAGAACTATCTATTCTTAATATTGCTTTTTCTTACACTCTCTTTTGCGAGTTCGCAAAACAGCGAAGTGCTAGCTGATAGCTATTATAAAAAAGGGGAGTTTAAAAAAGCACTCGTCATTTATGAAAATCTAAACAAAGAAAAGCCGTATAGTTATAAGTATCTATTCAAACTTATAGACACACATCAGCAATTAGAGCAATTTGATACTGCCGAAAACATCATTATTCAGCGCCTCGAAAAACGAAGAAACCCAACTATGGTAGTAGAGCTAGGCTATAACTATCAGCTTAAAGATAGTTTAGATAGAGCAAAGCTGCTGTACAAAGAAGCTATAGATTACATAGACGAAAACCCAAACTACATTTACAGTGTCGCAAAAAAATTTGAAGATCATTCGCTTTTAGATGAAGCCATACAAGTGTATGACAAAGGTAAAATCTTAACGCCAGACAAAAACTACAGCATTCAATTAGCTAGAATTTATGGTGATCAAGGTAATATTGAAAAAATGTTTGAGAACTATATTGAATATATAGCCTACAGACCAAACTATATCAATAATATAAAACGTGCAGTAAGTGATTTCATATCTGAAAACAAGGATAACGAAAACAATGTTTTTTTAAGACGATTATTACTGAAGAAAATTCAGCAAGAACCCAATCCTTATTGGTATGAATTTTTGAGTTGGTTATATGTACAAGAGAAAGCCTATAACAAATCTTTTATTCAAGAAAAGGCATTGTATAATCGTAATCCTGAAAGTCTAGATCGTATTATTGAGTTGGCAGTAACAGCATTAGGCGATAATGATAGTGAAACCTCAAAAGACATTTTTAATTACGTTTTAGAAACCACTCAAGATGCTACTACAGCATTAACAGCGCATCAATATATTCTTGAAATTGACACCCAAAATGCAACATCAAAAAAAGAGCTGGATGTTATCGATGAAGCCTACAATAAACTGTTTGACCAATTCGGAAAATCTGAATTAACATTACCATTACAATTAGCTTATGGTGAGTTTTTAGCCTTTCATCAAAAAGACACCAAAAGTGCAACATCTTTTTTACGAAAAAGCATGAAACTGAATATTTCAGAATTTCAAGAAGCTGAAGTAAAACTGCTGTTAGCTGATATTTTGGTATTACAAGAACGTTTTAATGAGGCTTTAATCTTTTATTCTCAGATTCAGCTAAGTCTTAAGAACAGTACCATTTCGCAGGAAGCACGATTTAAAGTTGCAAAAACCAGCTATTACAAAGGTGATTTTGATTGGGCCGAATCACAACTCAAAATTTTAAAATCATCAACCTCTCAACTTATTGCCAACGACGCTCTGGATTTAAAACTACTAATCTCAGACAACAAGTGGGAAGACAGTACACAAACCGCATTAAAGTACTATGCCAAAGCAGATTTATTCGCTTTTCAGAATAAAACGGATGAAGCTATTTCACTTTTAGATAAAATTTTAGAAGAACATAAAGGAGAAAGTATCATCGACCAAGCTTTATTTCAACAAGCCAAATTGTTTGAAAAGAAAAAACAATACAACAAGGCTGAAGCCAACTATCTAAAAATTATTGCAGACTACAGAGAAGACATCTTAGCAGATGATGCACATTACTATTTGGCAGAATTATATAATACACATTTAGCCAAACCTGAAGAAGCCAAACAGCTTTACGAAAAAATCATTTTTGATTTTGAAGACAGTATTTACTTTATCGAATCTCGAAAAAAGTTTAGGATGCTAAGAGGTGATAGTATTAATTAAGTGTGAAGTTGTTAATCCAAAAACATTATTTTATTAATCTAGTGAGGAGTTTAGTTTTAATTTTTTCTGTTAGTATTTTTACTTTTTTCTCTTGTAATAACAATCAAGAAGAGTTGAAGGAAATACACTTATTTTTACAAGCTAACTTTGAATTTAACAACAGAACTTTAAATAAAAACAAAGGAGATTATTACAGAATAATTGAAGAAATGCCTTCACGAAAAATTGAAAAGCTAAATATACTTGACTCAAAGTTTGAGTTATTAATTTCAAAAATAGATAAAGCCATTTCAAACAAAGAAAGTAATCTAAAAATTATAAATTCTGAATTAAACCAAATTCTGAATCAAATCCCAAAAATTGTAAATAATAGAAAAGATTATTTATTACCTGAATTTAAACAACCAAAAACTGAATCTAATGAGTTAAGTCTAAAATATATGAAAAATAGACTTGTAATTGCGATGGCTTATGCTTTCGAATATGCAAGTCGACAAACTTATTCAGTTGATGGATTAAACAAAGTAAAAATTGATAGTATTATTTCAAGAAAAACTAAAAATGGAATTAAGCTAACTTTAACTTCTAGATTTGGACAACCCATTAGAGAAAATAGACATATCTTAATTGATAAAATCGAACTCAATGGTAAAGAAGAGAAAGTTGATTTTAAACTTAAAGATAATTACTCTATTGCTGATATTGAATTCGATTCATTGCAAACTGGAACTTATAAAATAGACGGAATCCTAAGATTTTATCATAGAGAACGTAAATTTGAAATTCCGTTTGACAAAACATTTAAAGTGAAGCAAGGCTATTAGCAAATTCATATAATTTTTAAGAAAATCTCTTACTAACAGTAAACAATGATTATATACAACGTCACAGTAAATATAGACGATTCCGTTCACGATGAATGGTTAGCCTGGATAAAAGAACATATCCCACAAGTTTTAGCTACAGGCAAGTTTGTAGACGCCAAACTCACCAAAGTATTGGTAAAAGAAGACATGGGAGGCATAACCTATTCTGTGCAATATAAGGCACATTCTAGAGAAGCTTTAGATGCGTATTATGCAGAGGATGCAGAGCGTTTAAGAGGTGATGGTTTAAAGCGGTTTGCAGACAAAATGTTGGCATTTAGAACCGAATTAGAGGTCATAGATGAGTATTCGGTAAATTTCAATTAAGTTTAAAATGGCACTCAATCAGAAAATATACAACAATAGAAAAACCTTAAGAATTATAAGTGTCTTAATGATGTTTCTAGGTGTAATTATTGCTTATTTTTGTTATAATTCTGAACCTTGGGAAACTATTGGTGGCTTTTTATGTGGTGCAGGATTCGCTTTATTTATAATTTTTGTTTCCCTTAAAGAACCCAAAAACCAATCTTAATCAGTGTCAAATCAAAATCAAGTTAGAGCCAAAAAGCACTTAGGACAACATTTTCTAAAAGATGAAAATATTGCCAAAAAAATTGCAGATACCTTAACACTGCAAGGCTATAAGGACGTATTAGAAATTGGTCCTGGAATGGGTGTGTTGACTAAATATCTTCTCAAAAAAGATATTAAAACTCACGTTATAGAGATTGACACAGAATCTGTTGAATACCTTAAAAACAACTACCTCAACCTTTCAGATAGAATCTACGAAAAGGATTTTTTAAAGTACGATTTAGCTGAAATTTTTAAAGATCAACCTTTTGCTATCATTGGTAATTTCCCATACAACATATCATCTCAAATAGTTTTTAAAACCTTGAAAATGCGTCATCAAATACCAGAATTTTCTGGTATGTTTCAAAAGGAAGTTGCCCAGCGCATTTGTTCAAAAGAAGGTTCTAAAATCTATGGCATTCTTTCTGTTTTAACACAAGCATTTTATGATGCTGAATATTTATTTACAGTACCGCCTTCAGTATTTAATCCGCCACCAAAAGTAGATTCAGGTGTACTATTGCTAAAACGAAAAGAAAATTTCACATTGCCTTGTGATGAAGCTTTGTTCTTTAAAGTGGTGAAAACAGGTTTTCAGCAACGTAGAAAAACATTGCGCAATAGTTTAAAAACTTTCAATCTTTCCGATAATTTAAAAGCAAATACTATCTTTGGGCAGCGACCAGAGCAATTAAGTGTTTCACAATTTATTGAGCTGACTTCGCTTATTGAAAACGACCAAAATTAAGTTTTACGTCATTTCGAGTGATTTCAAAATATAAATTTTGAAATTGTATCGAGAAACATAAAAAAACAAGTGGAAGAAACTCAAGACAACATACAATTTCAACTCACAGATGAGCTTATTGAAAAAGTAGAGGTCCTTGTTGAAGACAAAAACGACAAGGAACTCAAATCGCTTTTAAATGAGTTTCACTACGCTGATATTGCAGAAATTCTTGATGAATTAGATCTTGATGATGCACTTTATGTAATAAAACTACTAGATTCCGAGACCACCTCTGATGTTTTAATGGAACTCGATGAGGACAATCGTGAGAAAGTTTTAAAAAATCTTTCTGCAAAAGAAATTGCCGAAGAAATTGAGGAGTTAGATACCGATGATGCCGCAGATATTATTGCAGAACTTCCTGAAGAACGACAAGAAGCTGTAATCTCTCAGATTGAAGACGAAGAGCATAAGGCAGAGATTAAAGAACTTCTAACCTACGATGACGATACAGCTGGTGGATTAATGGCTAAAGAACTTGTAAAAGTTTATGAAACCTGGACAGTTGCTGGTTGCTTACGTCGCATAAGAGGACAAGCCAAGGAAGTTACTCGTGTGCACTCTATTTATGTGGTCAATAAAGAAGAAAAGTTAATTGGTCGCTTATCCCTTAAAGATTTAATTGTTGCAAAGAGTGACCAAAAGATTGCAGATATAGCAAAAGACAATGTAGATTATGTTAACGTAAAAGATGATGCTGAAGACGTCGCTAAGGTAATGGCAAAATACGATTTGGAAGCCATTCCTGTAGTTGATGACAACCAAACACTTTTAGGTAGAATTACCATTGACGATATCGTTGATGTCTTAAAAGAAGAAGCAGATAAGGATTACCAATTAGCAGCAGGTATTACCCAAGATGTAGATTCTGATGACAGCATTTTTGAGCTCACCAGAGCACGTTTGCCTTGGCTATTTTTAGGTTTAGTTGGTGGTGTTGGGGCTTTTTTAATAATGGAAGGATTTCAAGAAGCCTTCAGTAAGTATGCTGTTTTGTTCTTTTTTACACCACTTATTGCGGCAATGGCTGGTAATGTAGGTGTACAATCTAGTGCAATTATTGTTCAAGGTCTTGCTAATGATGATGTAAAAGGAAGCGTAAACAAACGTTTAATAAAAGAAATGCTCCTTGCTGCACTAAACGGAACTATTTTAGCTTTGTTCCTTTTCATTTTCGTTTGGATTTCTAAAGGTGAATTCAACACAGCTTTAGCCATCTCAGCATCTTTAATTGCTGTAATTATTGTGGCTGGATTGATTGGAACATTTGTCCCTTTATTTCTTGACAAAAGAGGCATAGATCCTGCTATTGCAACAGGACCATTTATTACCACTAGCAACGATATTTTTGGAATCCTGATTTATTTCTGGATTGCTAAATTGATTTTGGGTATCTAATTGTAACTGCTTTCGTAACTTTACTACATGAAAGCAATAAACATCAAAGAAAAATTTTCAAAATTCAATAAAAACTGGCATCCTCATCAGATAGCTGTAGTGGATGATATGCAAGTGATTCTGGCTAAATTAAAAGGTGAGTTTGTTTGGCATAGTCATGAAGATGAAGACGAATTATTTCAAGTCACTAAAGGAACACTTTATATGCAATTTAGAGATCGCACTGAAGTCGTTAAAGAAGGTGAATTAATTGTTGTTCCAAAAGGAGTAGAGCATAATCCTTGCACAAAAAATGATGAAGAGGTGCATGTATTGCTTTTTGAAAAACTAAGTACAGCACATACGGGAAACATAAAACACGAAAAGACACAAACGCATTATCCGAAAATATAAGTTTTGCATCTCTACACTAAAAAAAGATTCTGAAGCAAGTTCAGAATGACAAAACACCTATGAAGATTCTCCATTTAGACAAAAACCATCCTTTACTCATAAATCAGCTGAACGATTTAGGTTTTACCAATCACGAAGATTACACTTCATCAAAATCAGAAATTGAAGCTAAAATCGAAGCCTATGATGGTATTATTATAAGAAGCCGGTTTACCATTGACCAACAATTTTTAAATGCAGCTACAAATCTTAAATTCATAGGTCGTGTTGGTGCTGGTTTAGAAAATATTGACTGTGATTACGCTGAAAAAAAAGGTGTGCATTTAATTTCCGCACCAGAAGGTAATAGAAATGCTGTTGGTGAGCATGCCTTAGGAATGTTATTATCGCTTTTTAATAAATTGAACAAAGCAGATCGTGAAGTAAGGCAAGGCAAATGGCTCAGAGAAGACAACAGAGGCATAGAACTCGATGGTAAAACTGTTGGCTTAATCGGTTATGGTAATATGGGCAAAGCCTTTGCAAAAAAGCTTAGAGGTTTTGATGTGGAAGTGATTTGCTACGACATAAAAGATAATGTAGGAGACGAGAATGCTCTCCAAATATCGCTTAGCGATCTTCAGGAAAAAGCAGATGTCTTAAGTCTACATACACCACAAACTGAATTAACGATAAATATGGTAAATTCAGAATTCATCAATAAATTTAAGAAGTCGTTTTGGCTTATCAATACCGCTCGTGGTAAAAGTGTTGTAACAGCAGATTTGGTAAATGCTTTAGAAACAGGTAAAATCCTAGGTGCTGGATTAGATGTTTTAGAATACGAAAAATCGTCTTTTGAAAACCTCTTTACGTCTAGCAAAATGCCAACAGCTTTTGAATATCTCATTAATTCTGAAATTGTACTCCTAACACCTCATGTAGCAGGCTGGACGGTTGAGAGCAATATTAAACTTGCGCAAACAATCGTAGATAAAATTAAAGCAAAATTTTGCTAATTTAGAGGATTACTAAATCCATCAAATTATGCAATACGACGCATCATCACCTGAAGATTATATAAGTCAGGTACCTGAAGAACGACAAGACACACTTAAAAAACTTCGTAAGGTTATAAAAGATAACTTACCTAAAGGGTTTGAAGAAGGCATGCAATATAAAATGATTGGGTACTACGTACCGCACTCAGTCTATCCAGATGGTTACCATTGTGATCCTAAAACACCACTGCCTTTCATGAGTTTTGCGTCTCAAAAAAACTCTGTAAACTTATACCATATGGGCATTTATGCTAAGAAAGAATTACTAGATTGGTTTGTTGGCGAATATCCTAAGCACTGTAAACGCAAATTAGACATGGGTAAAAGTTGTATTAGATTTAAAAAAATGGATGAGATACCATTTGAGCTCATTGGTGAACTTACTAAAAAGATGAGCAGTGAAGAATGGATAGATATTTATGAATCAGCCTTAAAGAAAAAATAAAATGAAAAAACGAGTAACAGGAATTGGTGGGTTATTTTTTAAAACAAAAGATCCGCAAGCCTCAAAAGATTGGTATAAAAAACACTTAGGTTTTAACACTGATGCCTATGGTTGTACTTTTTGGTGGAAAGACCAAGATGGTAACGATTGTTCTACACAATGGAGTCCGTTTACAGAGGACACAAAGTACTATGAGCCTTCTAAAAAAGACTTTATGTTTAACTATAGAGTAGAAAATTTAAAAGAATTATTAGTGACTTTAAAAGAAGAAGGTGTCACAATAGTAGGAGAAATGGAAGAATACGATTACGGAAAATTTGGCTGGATTCTAGATAATGATGGAAACAAAATAGAACTTTGGGAGCCTGTAGACCAAGCATTTAAATAATCTGTAACAATTTTACACATTCTTCAACATATAATTACTACTAAAACCATTGACAATGACAGAAGAAAACAAAAATTTAGAAGACAAAGCAAATGATGCTGTAGAACAAGCTAAAGAAACCATTAATGAAACTACAGAAGCTACTTCTGAAAAAGCAAAAGACTTAAAGGAAAGTGCTTCTGAAGCTTTAGATTCTGCAAAGGAAAAAGCGGGAGAACTTGCCGACGATGCCAAAGAAATGTTTGGAAAAGCTAAAGACAAAGCTACAGAGTTTATTAATGAAGATGCTAAAGAAATCTATAGCAATGCAAAAGAAAAAGTTTCTGAGTTTACAGAGGAAGCAGGAGAGAAAATAGGTGAGTTTGCAGATACTGCTAAAGAAAAAGCAGCAGACTTAGCTGAAGATGCCAAGGAAACCTACCAAGAAGCTAAAGTTAAAGCCAAAGAATTTGCAAATGAAGCTGGTGAAAAAATCAGTGAATTTGCTGATGAAGCAGAAGAAAAATTAGAAGACTTAGCAGAAGATGCTAAAGAAACTTTTAATGAGGCTAAAGAAAAAACCAAAGGATTTTTTAGTAAACTATTCGGAAAAAAGTAAGCACATTTTTCACTAACTTTATAGTCTAACCAAAACATAAAATACTATGTCAGAAGACAATAAAGATTTAGGCGATGAACTTAACGACATGATTGGTGACGCTAAAGACAGTGCAAAAAAAGCTGGTGAAAAGATAAGCCAAAAGACAAGTGAAATGGCTGATGACGCCAAAGAATTTGCAAATGAAGCTAAAGAAAAAGCTTCTGAGTTTGCAAACGAAGCAAAAGAGGTTTTAAGTGATGGGAAAAATGTAGCCATTATAGCGCACATTACACTTATTGGATGGATTATAGCTATTGTAATGAACGGTAGCAACAAAACAGAACTAGGTTCTTTTTATATAAGACAAGTCTTAGGTATTATGCTTCTTGCATTAGTACTTGGTCTTATACCAATTATTAACTTTTTTGCTTGGATATTACCATTCGCCATGTGGATTATGAGCTTAATAGGTTCATTAAGTGGAGAAAAAAAACCTGTCTTTTTATTAGGTGAACAATTTCAAGATTGGTTTAAAGGTCTATAAAATAAAAACCCAGAAATTAGTTCTGGGTTTCTTTTTTTGTATATAAATCATAGTCTAAAGGTAATGTGTCACCCATTCGCTGGCTTCCCATAGCACCATTAAAATAAACGCCTTTTATAGCTGAATAATTACCATAAGCATCCAACAAAAAACTATCTACATACACATCAATATCACTTTGCTCTTTTCCATTGTATAGAATTGATACTTTTTGCTTAAGCGAAATCTCTTTAAGGCCTGTATTATCTTTTGCTTGTACCTTAAAATACTTATAGGCTTCTACTTTAAAACCTTTAAAATAAATCTCGTAACCTTCTTCTCTCAATTTTTTATGGAATAATGCACGCATAAAGTGCTGTACAGAACCTTTAAAAACTTTCTTACGGGTTCGCTTTGTGCTCTTCTTATTAGCTTTTTCTAGATCTTTATAAAAAGATGTACCAGCATAAGCAACTCTATCTAAAGCAAATTCTTGTTCTTTTAGGTTAGCATAACGGTATTGGGCTTCAAAATCTATCATATCAAAAGATATCTGGTATTGCAAAGCTTTATTTTTTATGATAATGGGAACTGTTGCACTTGCATACAACGTTTTTCTCTTTTTATCGTAACGTAGCACGATGTCATTCTCATTTAAAATTTTACAAGATTTACCATACTTTGAAGTTCCTAAAAACTCTTTTCTAAATAATTTAAGCTTTTGTTTTCTGGTTAAACCATCATCAAAGTCTATGAAAACTTCATCTAGACTTACATCTGTAGGCTTCAATTTTATTAAAATATTCTCTTTGGTTCTATAATCTGATATAACCTCTTTTTCGTAACCCAGATAAGAAATTACCAATGGAGATTGTATAGCATCAGAATAACTTATAGAAAATTGTCCTTCAACATCAGTTGTAGTACCAATAGTAGTATTGTCAAAATAAACGGCAACGGTTTCTAAAGGGTTATTGGTGGAAGCATCTAAAATAGTTCCTGTTAATGTTTGAGATAAACAAATTATTGGGAATAACAGAAAAAATAGAACTCTACTTATCATGATTATCCATGAATTTACGTTCTAGCTCAGCTTGAAATTCTTCCATAACAGGTCTTACTGTACTTTCTGGTAAATCGGCAATCTTAATATACATTAATCCATCAACAGCATTATTAAACAATGGATCTACATTAAAAGCAACAATCTTAGCATTTTGCTTAATGTATTTTTTTAGTAATACTGGTAGACGTAATGCACCTGGTTCTACTTCATCAATTAACTTATCGAGTTTATTTAAATCGGCTTCAGCTTCATCAAAAACAAACTCTTTATCAGCATCTTTAAGCTTTACTTTAAATTCTTTTTTAGGATGCACATATTGTGCTACGTAAGGGTCATAGTAGTGCGATTTCATAAACTCAATCATCAAACTCTTAGAAAAGTTTGAAAATTGATTACTAATACTTACACCACCTATTAAATATTTATGCTCTGGGAAACGCAATGTGGTGTGCACAATGCCTTTCCAAAGCAAGAATAAAGGCATTGGTTTTTGTTGGTATTCTTTTATGATGAAAGCACGACCCATTTCTATAGATTGACTCATCATTTTATACAGCTCTGGCTCAAAACGAAACAAATCCTGCAGGTAGAATCCATCAATACCATAACGTTCAAAAATCTGAGAACCTAATCCCATTCTGTAGGCACCAGCAACTATATTTTTTTCATTATCCCACAAAAACATATGGTGATAATACGTGTCAAACTTATCCAGATCTGTAGCTTCGTTTGTACCTTCACCAACTTCTCTAAATGTGATTTCTCTCAGCCTACCAAGCTCACTTAAAATATTAGGCATGTCATTGGCAGAAGCTAAAAACACTTCGTAATTTTTACTCGCTAACAATCTACAATCTTTATCTCTGAGATTTTCTACCTCAGCAACCATTAGCTCTGTATCAATTGGAGTTACAATTCGCTTTGGCGGTTTTGGTACTTTTACAGTAGATTTAATATTGTCTAAAATCTTAGGTTTATCCTCAAAAGTTTTAGAAAGCATATACGTTTTTCGTCTTAGGAAATCCGTAAAATCATTAAGTGTTTCGTGCTCTTTTTGATCATTAACTAAAATTGGTTTTCCTATTCTAACATTAATAGTTCGTCGTTTTTGAGTCAATAATTCTGAAGGCAATTTGGCTGTTCTTAACGTATCACTAATCTTTGAAAGTCTATAAAACAACCTACTGTTTTTAGCATGAAAATAAATCGGTACTACAGGTACTTCTGCCTTTTTTATAAGTTTCATTGCGGCTTCTTCCCAAGGTTTGTCAACCACTAACTTACCATCTCTATAAGTTGATACTTCACCTGCAGGAAAAACTCCTAATGGGTGCCCTTCTTTTAAATGTAAGATTGCATTTTTAAAACCTGTAATACTGCTTTTTGCATCCTTTCTATCTTCAAAAGGATTAACAGGCATAATGTAAGGCTTTAATGGTTCTATTCGGTGCAGTAGAAAATTGGCAATGATCTTAAAATCGCTACGCTGTTCTATCATTAACTTTAAAAGTAAAATACCATCTATACCGCCTAGAGGATGATTAGAAATCGTGATGTAAGCTCCGTCTTTGGGTAATCGCTTTAGATCTTCTTCAGGGATTTCAAACTTAATTTGAAAATCATCTAACAATGCATTCAAAAAATCTAATTCAGATAGATGCTTGTTTCTTTTGTATATTCTATTTATGGTAGAGATTTTAAGTACTTTCATTAGTAGCCATCCAAAGAAAGTACCCAGAAAACCATACTTATCTGCATTAATAGCCTTTGCAACTTCTTTTGCGGTTACTAATCCCATATCAGATGATTTCCTCATAAAACAAATGTAGTAAATGTTATTTAGTTACGATTTGAACAGTTTCTCGTGTTAATTGTTTCAATAACACAGTTTTATCTTTTTCAAGTTCTTTAATAGCTTCCTCATTATAATGCCTAATAGTGTAAAGACTAACATCATCGTGACATGTTACATTAAATTTTGCCTTTAGATGCTGTAACAACTTATCACGATTATTGTAAATATTATCTATGCAAACTGAAAAACTTATCGCTGAGTTCTGAATGACATCTACCTTCATCTTATAAAGGTGTAGCAAACTGAAAATCTCACTAATATTTTCTTCAACGATATAAGAAAAGTCTAAAGATGATAATGAAATTAAAATCTGATTCTTCTTAACTATAAAACAAGGTACTTCTGGTTCTATAGCTTTTCCTTTACTTACACAAGTGCCTTCTGCTTTTGGGTTTAAAAACGATTTTACATACATCGGAATTTCCTTTTGTTGTAGAGGTTGTAAGGTCTTTGGATGAATTACTGATGCACCATAGAATGCCAACTCAATCGCTTCTCTATAAGAAATTTGGTTGAGTAACTGAGCATTTTCAAAATAACGTGGATCTGCATTTAAAACTCCAGGAACATCTTTCCAGATAGTGACACTGTTAGCATTAAGGCAATAGGCAAAAATTGCTGCAGTATAATCACTTCCTTCTCTTCCTAAGGTTGTTGTAAAATTATTAGAGTCGCTACCCAAAAACCCTTGTGTAATATTAAGTACTGATTTATTAAATTTTGAAGAAATATATTGTTGCGTTTCGTCCCAATTTACATTGGCGCGTCTGTAATAATTATCTGTTTTAATATATTCTCTTACATCTAGCCATTTATTTTTTAATCCTATCTCATTTAGGTAGTAGCTGATTATTGTGGTAGATATTAACTCACCAAAACCAATAGTTTGGTCATATACATAATTGTAATCTGGCGATTTATTGCTTTTAAAAAACAGATTCAATTCATCAAAAAGAGCTTTTACAGCTGTGAATACCTCATGACGTTCATTATCAAATAAATCTAACAGAATTTCATTATGATATTTTATAACATCGTGGATAGAGCTTTGTAATTCCCCTTTGTTTTCAAAGTAATTTTTGATGACAACTTCCATGGCGTTGGTTGTTTTTCCCATAGCAGAAACAACCACTAACGTATTTTCATAACCAGTTTCCTTTAAAACTGAAGCAAGGTTTTTCACTCCTTCAGCATCTTTTACCGAAGCTCCACCAAATTTATAAACGCGCATCACAATTTTTTAAATAGTTCTCTATTCCTTTTTCATCCAATTGAACAACATCCCAATCTCGCATTACATTTGCTCCTTTATTTTCATAGAATTTTATTGCTGGCTCATTCCAATCTAGCACCTCCCAACTAATTCGCTTTACTCCTAAAGATTTGCCGTATTCTACAACTTTATCTAAAAGTTGGGTTCCCATATTTTTTCCTCTTTGAGATTGACTCACAATTAAATCCTCTAAGTGTAATACTTCACCCTTCCATGTGGAATATCTTTTGTAGACCAAGGCCATACCTTCTATCCTTTTATCAATTTCTATAACAAAACAGGTAAACTTCGGATTGTCTCCAAATCCATCTGACTCTAACATTTCTTGAGTTACCTCTACCGCATCTGGTTCTTTCTCAAATACAGCCAATTCGTTAATGAGTTCTAATACTCTTGGCATGTCGGTTTTTTTGGCGAGTCTTGGTTGGTTCATTTTTCTAAAATAGAGAAATCAAATATAGTTTAAAATTCATTCTTTAATTTCATGCTTATTTCTAAAAAAACACACTTTATCAAAATCTTAACGAGTTTAATCTACGAAAACGTTATAGTTTGTTAAAAAATGCGATATTTGTCGCAATTAATCAATATAACGCTTCATGTCTCAACGCAATCAAACTCTTGGTGAGTTTATTATTGAAAACCAAGCCTCCTTTAAATACACATCTGGTGAACTTTCTCGACTTATTAATTCTATTAGATTAGCTGCTAAAGTGGTAAATCACGAAGTTAACAAAGCTGGTTTAGTAGATATTATTGGTGCTGCTGGCGACACCAATATACAAGGTGAAGATCAACAGAAATTAGATGTTTACGCTAATGAGAAGTTTATACAAACCATGACCAATAGAAATATTGTTTGTGGTATTGCTAGTGAAGAAGAAGATGATTTTATAACCATTAACAGTCAAGACGAAAACCACCAGAATAAGTATGTGGTTTTAATTGATCCTTTGGACGGTTCGTCTAATATAGATGTTAATGTATCTGTTGGTACTATTTTTTCGGTTTACAGAAGAGTTACACCAGTCGGCACACCTGTTCAAATGGAAGATTTTCTGCAAAAAGGCAATCAGCAAGTAGCTGCAGGATATATTATTTATGGTACTTCTACAATGTTGGTATACACTACAGGTGATGGTGTTAATGGTTTTACCTTAAACCCAGCAATAGGTTCTTATTACTTATCGCATCCAAATATGCAATTCCCAGAAGATGGAAGAATCTATTCTGTTAATGAAGGAAACTACATTCATTTTCCGAAGGGTATAAAAGATTATATAAAATATTGCCAAATGGAAGAAGGCGACAGACCTTACACGAGTCGTTATATAGGATCTTTGGTGTCTGATTTTCATAGAAATATGATAAAAGGTGGTATATATATGTATCCTAAAAGCTCTAAAGCCAGTAATGGGAAGTTAAGATTGCTATACGAATGTAATCCTATGGCCTTTTTAGCAGAACAAGCTAACGGAAAAGCGAGTGACGGTTTCAATAGAATTTTAGATATACAACCTACAGAATTACACCAACGTGTACCATTTATATGTGGTAGTAAAAATATGGTTGAAAAGGCTGAAGAATTTATGCAAAAAGCAGAATAAAAAAAGCGAACATTACTGTTCGCTTCTATTTTTTTCTTGAATCTAAATTATTGATTCATTTTCTTCATCTTTTCTGTAAACTCGTCTAAGTCTACTTCGTAATGTACAAGTGTTAAAGCTTTGTCTGCTATGTACTTTACATTGTCTTGATTAAATCCTAATCCAATACAAAGTTTCTCGAGTAAGTTAACTTGGTTTGGCCCTTCTATATGATCTGCCCAAACCATACGCGCTAAATCGTACAAACGCTCTAAACGCATATCGTAAGACGTTGGTGGATTAATTGGATGACTCTTATAATCTTTTAAAATCTCTGCATATTCACTCTCTGTGATATCTAATCGTGTTGCTAAACGATCTAAAAAGGCTTTCTCTGCTTCATTAATAATTCCATCGCTCATTGCCACTCTAACAATTGCAGCAAAATGATCTTCATTTCGCTTTTTAAATCCGCTTTCGAACAAATCTGAAATTGACATAATCTGTGTATTTATTGACTGCAAATATAGTTTAAACCTTAAGGTTTTAAAATGAAAATTTAAAGATTTTTCAATTGTTATTCAATGAGAATTATCATTATAGATTTTTCATAAAATTTCATCTCTCTTATTTGTTTTAGATTTAAAATAATAAGTTTGTCATTCATAGATTCTCTTTCCAGTATGAACATTAAATATCTAGAAGAAACGTATTATTACGATTATAATAGTCCACAAATACAAGACTTAATAAAAGATTTAGGTCAGCTAACCTCAGATCAAGAAAAGATAAAAAATCTATATCTCAGAGTTAGAGATAGTTGGCGCTATAGTCCCTTTGAAATTGGTCTTAACCAAGCGCATTATAAAGCGAGTAACATTGCTAAAAAAGAACAAGCACATTGTATAGATAAAGCCATATTGCTAATTGCAGGACTGCGTGCATTAGACATTCCTGCAAGGTTGAGACTAGCCAAAGTTTCTAATCATATTGCAACAGAACGCTTAGAAGCCAAATTGGGTACCAACGAACTTGCGCCTCATGGTTTGGTAGATGTATTTCTCAATGGTCAATGGAAAAAATGCTCACCTGCTTTTAACAAGGAACTTTGCGTAATGTATAATGTTGATGTTTTAGATTTTGATGGCACTGAAGATTCTGTAATGCAAGAATATAACAAGGATAGTGCTAAATTTATGACATACTTAGAGGATTATGGCCACTTTGAAGATGTACCTCTAGACTACATTAAATCTATTTTTAAAGACAATTATCCTGAGCTTTACAATACCTATATGAACGCAACAGACATTAAATTTTAAATATTTTTTAGTTAAAACATATGTATATTTGCAACTCACTAAAAAATAAAGCATCTAGTGAGCAAAACCCTTATCTCGCAAACCTTTTCACAGACTTTGCAACTGCAAAATCTGCAGAATTCTATTGCCCAAACTCAAAATAAGACACACCTAAAAGGTCTTGTAGGCTCTTCTTTTTCTATTGTTGTTTCTGAAGTTTTTAAGTCCGCCGAAAAGCCATTTTTACTCATTTTTGATGACAAAGAAGAAGCTGCCTATTACCTCAACGATTTAGAACAACTCATCAATGATAAAGATGTTTTATTCTATCCTGGCAGTTATAGAAGACCATACCAAATAGAGGAAACCAACAATGCCAATGTGCTTTTAAGAGCAGAAGTGCTTAATCGCATCAATTCTCGCAAAAAGCCGTGTATTATTGTTACCTATCCAGATGCGCTTTTTGAAAAGGTGGTTACCAAAAAAGAACTAGAAAAAAATACTTTAAAAATTGCTGTAGGCAACGAACTGAGTATCGATTTTGTAAACGAAGTTCTTTTTGAATACAAGTTTAAACGCGTAGATTTTGTTACAGAACCAGGTGAATTTTCTGTAAGAGGTGGTATTATAGACGTCTTTTCTTTTTCGCACGATGAGCCTTACCGAATTGAGTTTTTTGGTGATGAGGTAGATAGTATTAGAACTTTTGATGTAGAAACACAACTCTCTACTGAGCGCATTAAAAAAGTAAGCATCATTCCAAATGTTGCTAATAAGCAGATTGCAGAGCAACGTGAAAGCTTTTTAAAATATATTTCTAGCAAGACGGTTCTATTTGCTAAAAACCCTTCATTTATTTTCTCAAGGATTGATGAGTTTTTTGGAAAGGCAGAAGAGGCCTTCAAAAACTTATCTACTGAGATAAAACATGCCTCTCCTGAAGAATTGTTTTGTAATTCAGAATTACTAAAACGACAGTTTTTAGACTATAATTTGGTTGAGTTCGGTACTTCAACTGTTTTAAGCAACGAGAATATCGTTTTCAACACCAAACCACAACCGTCTTTTAATAAGCAATTCAACTTATTAATTGAAGACTTAAATGAAAACCATGCTAATGGTATTACCAGTTACATCGCATGTGTAAGTGAGCAGCAAGCCAAACGTTTTCATGATATTTTTGATGATGCCGAACAAGAGGAAATTCATTATAAAACAGTCGTATTATCACTTTATCAAGGTTTTATAGATAGCGACAATAAAATTGCAGTTTATACAGACCATCAGATTTTTGATCGTTATCATAAGTTCCACCTAAAAAACGGTTACGCCAAAAAGCAAGCCATTACGCTTAAGGAGCTCACCAATTTAGAAGTTGGAGATTATGTTACGCACATTGACCATGGTATTGGAAGATTTGGAGGACTTCAAAAAATAGATGTAGAAGGCAAAAAACAAGAAGCCATAAAATTGGTGTATGGCGAACGCGATGTGCTGTATTTAAGTATACATTCTTTACATAAAATCACTAAGTTTAATGGTAAAGATGGCAAACCACCCAAGGTTTACAAACTAGGGAGTAAAGCTTGGAAAACACTTAAACAAAAAACCAAATCTCGTGTTAAGGAGATTGCTTTTAACCTTATTAAACTTTACGCCAAACGTAAATTAAAGAAAGGGTTTCAGTATGCTCCAGATAGTCATATGCAATTGGAGTTAGAAGCCTCATTTATTTATGAAGATACTCCAGACCAAGTTTCGTCTACTGCAGATATAAAAGCAGACATGGAAAGCGAACGTCCAATGGATCGTTTGGTTTGTGGCGATGTAGGTTTTGGTAAAACTGAAGTTGCTATAAGAGCAGCTTTTAAAGCAGTAGATAATGGTAAACAAGTTGCAGTTTTAGTACCAACAACCATATTAGCTTATCAACATTACCGAACGTTTAAAGAACGTTTAAAGGATTTTCCAGTTACGGTAGATTATGTTAACCGTTTTAGAACTGCTAAAGAAAAACGAGAAACTTTAGAAAGCCTAGAAAAGGGTGGTGTAGACATTATAATTGGTACGCACCAACTCGCCAATAAAACTGTAAAGTTTAAAGATTTAGGACTGCTCATCGTGGACGAAGAGCAAAAGTTTGGTGTCGCTGTAAAAGAAAAACTAAAGACCATAAAAGAAAATGTTGATGTACTCACACTAACAGCAACACCTATTCCACGTACGCTACAGTTTAGTTTAATGGCTGCTAGAGATTTATCGGTAATTACAACTCCACCTCCAAACCGTTATCCTATAGAAAGTCACGTTATTCGTTTTAATGAAGAAACGATTAGAGATGCTGTAAGTTATGAGATTCAACGTGGTGGACAAGTGTTTTTTATTCATAATCGTATAGAGAACATTAAGGAAGTAGCTGGTATGATTCAACGTTTGGTGCCTGATGCAAAAATTGCCATTGGTCATGGCCAGTTAGATGGTAAAAAGCTAGAACAATTAATGCTGGCCTTTATGAATGGCGAATTTGATGTTTTAGTAAGTACAACCATTGTAGAAAGTGGTTTAGATGTCCCTAATGCCAATACTATTTTTATCAATAACGCAAATAATTTTGGACTAAGTGATTTGCACCAAATGCGTGGTCGTGTAGGTCGTAGCAACAAAAAAGCATTCTGCTATTTTATAACACCAGAGTATTCTGCCATGACTACAGATGCACGTAAACGTATACAAGCACTAGAACAATTTACAGAGCTAGGTAGTGGTTTTAATATTGCCATGAAGGATTTGGAAATTCGTGGTGCTGGTGATTTACTTGGTGGTGAGCAAAGTGGTTTTATAAATGATATTGGATTTGACACTTATCAAAAAATCTTAAATGAAGCCATTGAAGAGCTTAAAGAGTCTGAATTTGCTGATTTATACAAAGATGATGGCAAGCCTAAACAATACGTTAAGGATATTACCATAGACACTGATTTTGAGTTGCTTTTCCCAGATGATTACGTTAATAGCATAACAGAACGCTTAAATCTGTACACCAAACTCAACGAGATAAAAACAGAAGAAGAGTTACAGAAATTTGAATCTGAAATCATTGACCGTTTTGGTGAATTGCCAACGCAAGTTCAAGATTTGTTTGATAGTGTTCGTTTAAAATGGATTGCTACTAAAATGGGACTTGAAAAAGTCATTATGAAAAAAGGTAAATTAATCGGTTATTTTATTCAAGATCAGCAAAGTAAATTTTATCAGAGTAACGACTTTAGTAGAGTTTTACAATTTGTACAAATGAATGCTTCAAAATGTAAAATGAAAGAAAAGCAAACCCGAAATGGTTTAAGATTATTAATTACTTTTGAAAAGATAAATAATGTTTCTGCTGCATTAAATGCGTTGCAACCCATTATGGCTTAATTATTGGAGTTGTTTTGTGCAACAAAATTTTAAATCTAATTATGAAAAAACTAGCTACGATTCTATTAATTCTTCCTCTTTTAGCTTTTGGACAAAGCGTTAAAGGTACATTTTCACCATCCGAAGATTTTACACATGCATTCTTATATGAGGCTACTCCAGAAGGAGCCAATTATGTAAGTCATGGTGAATTAAATAACGAAGGGCAATTTGAAATTAAAATAGATTCTAGTGCTGCACCTGGTATTTACAAAATCGTTTATGCAATTCCGCCAGAAGAAAATAATTTTGATTTTATCTATGATGGTAAAGAAACTGTGGCTTTTAATTTCAGCCAAGAACATGGTGTAGAATTTACAGAGTCAGAAGAAAATAAACTTTGGGCATCTTACCTAAAAAGTATGGATATGGTTAACCAAACCATTGCCAATTATTACGAAAAGGACGGCAAGGACAAAGAAGGTTTTAAGTCGGTTTTTAATGTTTTAAAAGAAACACAAACCAATTATGAAACCTCTTCTCAAGGTAAATTAGTTTCGGCTTTTATTATGGCTAACAGGCCTTATATTCCTGCTGAATATGAAGATTTTAACACCTATTCTAAAAATGTAAAAAATAACTATTTCAGTCAAATAGACTTCAGCAACTATATTTTACAAAGTTCTACATTTTTGATAGATCGTGTTGTGTCTTATGTATTTAACATGGTAGAAAACCCAACAAACGACACTTACAAAACTTTAATAGATGATGTTGCTAGTGCCATAGATAATAAAGATTTGAATATAAAAACGTATCTATTAGAACTATTATGGCAACGCTTTGTATCGCAAGAAAATCATAACGTCGCTAATTATATTACCGATAAGCATTTATTAGATTTAGCAAATCAAACAGGTAATAAAGTATTAGCCGAAACTATAAGTTCTTACAAGAACACCTCTATTGGTACTAAAGCTCCAAATTTTGAAATCGTTTCTTCTGAAACTACCACGAGCCTTCACGATCTTAAAGGATCTGAATACTACTTACTTGTATTTTGGAGTAGCGGTTGTGGTCATTGTCTTAATGAGCTTCCAAAAGTTAAAGCTTTGGTTGCTAATAAAAGTAATATTAAAGTGGTTGCTTTTGGTTTAGAAGAAGAACCATCTAAATGGACGCAAGAAATAAAAAAGTATCCAGATTTTATTCATAATATAGGACTAGGTAAATGGGACAACCCAATTGTAAAAACCTATGGAGTTGCAGCTACACCAATGTATTTCTTATTAAGCAATGATAAGATTATTATGTCTAAACCTTATTCTTTTGAGGATTTAGAGGTGGTTATAAAGGGTTTGTAAGTTTAATTAAAATTATTTCTTCTTTAAATCCTTCATAAGTTGCCTGTAGTATTTGCTCTTTTTGTATAGTTTGTTTTTCAATTCTGTATTTATAATATCTTGAAACTTTTGAATCGTTTCATCAGTTCTTTCTCTTTCATAAAAATAATAACGAGCTATTTCTTTAAATTCTTCTACATTTTCTAGCATATATTCAGTTATGTAACCAAACACATCCCAAATATTTTGATATTCTTCTTTATTATTGCTTATCTCTTTACAGACATTAGCATAAGCATTATTAATAAATTGCTTCTTAGAAGATTTATAAGCTTCATTAATCATGACTCTTTTATATGTTTTGCATTTACTGAAGAGGGAATCTTTCAAACCATAAGCTAATATAAATTGTGCAAAATGTTTTCGTATTTTTTTGTACTCTGACGTAGTATCCAAATCCTTAATTAATCCTTCTATCTTTTCTTCGTTCTTTCTAAATACTTTATTCTGACAACGATTAATTCTTCTTACATTAACTTTTGTTGTGTTTTCTATGCATTCACATACCTCATCTGCTAAAAAATTGAATTCTTCTTTAATTTGAGCATTATATATTTGTGTAAAAATTAAAAAAGCATAGATTAAATTTACTTTCATTGAAACATTATTAGGTTGAAAATAGTGTAGTTATAAAAATACTAAAAGCTATAATAAGTTTAAAGATATAGTCTACTTTAGATTTTTATTACAACTAATTTATATTTAAAAAGAAAACGCTCAGCCAACGAGTATCGACTGAGCGTTTTGAAACTAAATAACCAACCAAAATTTAGCTTCTTGTATTTTCTCTAAGGTTATCTACCTTAGGTGTTTTTTGTTTACGCTTTTTAGGCCTTTCTTCTTTCTTTGTAATGTTACCTTGCGCATCAGAACTTCTATAGTATGCTATATATCCTCTACCTTCAAACTCATATACCGTTCCAGAATTTGGATGATATAGTTCTATAGTTCCATCATTAATAACGCTCAATTCAAAGAATTCATTGTCGAAGAAATCATAATCTAACGTTAAAGTTTTTAGGTACATATTACCTGTAACATTCCCTACACCATAAACACCAGTATAATCCCAATATATGTTGTCTGGATTGTTAATATTTACATCCTGAGAACTTCTAAATGTAGAGTCGTTTCCACCAGATAAAAACTGTAGATAGTTTTCGTTATCAAACTCGTTTATAGCTCCAAAATTGCTTGTATAAACTTTCTCCCAAGCTTCATACTCCTGTAAGAAATAATGAATATTATCATAGAACACAAAATCATAATCAAAAGTAGATCTCTGATAACCATCTAAAAAGTAAGATGTATCATTAAACGGGTTATAAAGCTCAATGGTATTATGATCTATTTGGTAAACATCAAAACTATCAAAGCCATCAATCACATGGTCTACATCTAATATCATATTATAGGCATCATAATTTCCTATTTGTACACCAAAACCGTTGCCTTGGCTACCAATGCCAACTAAATTATTATTAGCAAAAAGGCGACCATTATCAAAAGTTAAGGTAAAAGCTATTTGTAAAAAAGGTGTTTCACCATAGCCTTGTGTTGCATTAACATCTACATACCACAGTTCATAGGAGTGCAATAACTGATCTAAAGAAATTGCAGGTCCATTATCATTAATATGTAACTCTTCCGTGTAACAAGACGTAAGAAGCGTAGCACTAAGTGCAAATCCGAAAAGTAATTTCAATGTCTTCATAATTCAACGGTTTTTAGGGTTACTATGGTTATAATTTCAAAACCTGTGCCAAATTCAAAATGATGCCTCAGATTGAAGCCTTATAACAGTTATATTTTATGTATTTTTGAAATACAAAATCGACATATATTCTATGAGTGAATCTAAAAAATATGCTGTATTTGGTGCAGGAAGTTGGGCAACAGCCATTGTAAAAATGCTTTGCGAAAACTTAGATGAAGTAGGTTGGTACATGCGTAGCGTTTACACCAAAGAACACATATTAAAGGAGCAGCACAATCCTAGTTATTTAAGCTCTGTTGAATTTCATACAGAGCAGTTAAATCTAAGCAATGATATAAATGAAATTGCTGAATGGGCAGATGTGCTCATTTTCGCAATTCCGTCTGCTTTTATGCATTCCGAATTAGAAAAACTCACTTCAGATATCAGTAATAAAACTGTTGTTTCTGCTGTAAAAGGTATAATCCCTGAATCTGGATTGTTGGTTGGCGAGCATTTTCATGATATTTATAATATTCCATTTGAAAAAATTGCAGTAATCGCAGGTCCATGCCATGCAGAAGAAGTAGCTTTAGAGCGCTTATCTTATCTTACTATTTCTTGCGCTGATGCCACAAGAGCACAGGAAATAGCCAATACATTATCTAGCGATTATATAAAAACCAAAATAAGTGATGATATCATCGGTGTAGAATATGCTGTAATGCTGAAGAATATTTATGCAATTGCTGCCGGAATTGCACACGGACTTGGTTATGGTGACAACTTCCAAAGTGTTTTAATGAGTAACTCTATTCGTGAAATGAAACGTTTTATAAAGAAAATGCACAAGATGAAACGTAACATCAATAACTCTGCTTATTTGGGTGATTTGTTGGTTACAGGTTATTCTGTGTTCTCTAGAAATAGAATGTTTGGTAATATGATTGGCAAAGGCTACACCGTAAAATCAGCACAAATGGAAATGAATATGGTTGCTGAAGGGTATTACGCTACCAAAAGTGCTTTTGAACTTAATAAAAAGAATAAAAAGAAGACACGCTTACCTATAATTAATGCGGTTTACGAAGTGCTTTACGAAAACAAAAATCCTAAAAAGGTTTTTCAGAAACTGACTGAGAAGTTGGATTGATAGTCGCGCTGTCATCCTGAACTTGATTCAGGATCTAATTTTCTCAGTTATTGAATAAACCTCATGGATAAAACTTTAAAATATGTCATGATATATTATAAATGAATTATCTTTTTATAGATAGATTCATTTATAAGTTACACTTACTACAAGGCTCATTTAAAATGAAAACTCAACACTATAATAATTTAAATGGAAATGGCAGTGTTGTTATTTATTATGACGGTACAATTGAATGGTTGGAGATTTTGGGAAACAAAATATGCTTAAATATAGAAGGACCTCATCAAAATTTCCCAAACTCTTATTTCATAAAAACAGGTCAAAGTTCAAATTTTATAAATAAAATACTGAAACAAATTGAATTTGATTTTTTGACTGAATCAGATTTAATCAATCAAAAAAATCCCATTATATCTAATTTTTTGAAATACTTTCAAAAAGGAAATTATTATATTGAATATGGGAACTACGAACTTGGTGAGTTTCATCTCCCATATAAATCCAAAGATTATGAACTTGTTGAACGAGATTTTTCAGATTGTCGATTACCTCTTATGTGTACTTTATTTAAATCTGATTTAAATTTTGACATTATTGAAAATTATAAAGTTGAAATAAAAAAGGGGTTGAAACCTTTGTTACTTTCATTTAGAAAGGACTTTGGAAATGAAACAGGGTGTAGTTTTTTACTGGATGGACATCATAAACTAATGGCATACAATGCTCTTTTAACTAAACCTAATGTTTTGGAAATAGTACTTAATTCTAAAGAAAGTTACGATAGCACAGACCAAGATTTAGCCAAGTATACAAAAATCATAGATTGATTTTTTAAATTTAAAATCACTGTAATTTTACTTTACCAAAACACCTTTCAACTGCATTAAAGGAATAGCTTGTAAAGCCTTTGCGTTAATGGTGTTTTTTCTGAACAAATAGGTTTTATCAAACATTTGGTTGCCTTCAAAAAAGGTGACTTTAAACGAGTTATTCAATTCTAAAACCTTCTCTTGCATAAACTCAATTTTGGCATAACTACGCGCAGGAAGTTTTGCAAGTGTATGACGCATTGGTGGTGTCATTTTGGTTTCAGATTTTCCTTGAGAAACAATAAGTACGGTCTCTAAATCTTTATCGCTATTATTTATAATGTAGGCATTCCAGTCCAACGTTTTGTACTCTAAATGTTCTTCTTGCACAACAGCAACATGTACATCTTTTACTTCTGGAATATTAATGTCTTTTTTCATGATATCTATGTCATTTCGAGCTTGCCGAGAAATCTCAAATCTTATCATTAAGAAAATCCCAATTAGGATTTTGAGAATTAATTAAATCTTCTTTTTTTGACCTGCTCCAACGCTTAAGTTGTTTTTCTCTTTTTATTGCAACTTCAATATCTAAAAAATGTTCGTAATAGATAAGATGTTTGCATTTATATTTATGAGAAAAAGATTTGGAATGCGCTTCAGGGTTATTGTGATAATGAAGTCTATCAACTAAATTATTTGTAACACCAATATATAGGACTGTTTTGCTTTTATTGGTTATTATATAGACATAATAATTATGAGCAGCAATAACTTTTGACATGGTCGATAAATTAAATTAGATTTCTCGACAAGCTCGAAATGACAAAAAAATTATAAAGCAGACTTAAACTGCTCCAAGAAACGTACATCATTCTCACTTAATAATCTGATGTCGCTAATTTGATTAAGTAACATCGCAATTCTGTCAATTCCCATACCAAATGCAAAACCAGAGTATGCTTTGGAGTCAATTCCACAATTTTCTAAAACATTAGGATCTACCATACCACAACCCATAATTTCTAACCAACCTGTTCCTTTGGTAATTTTATAATCGGTTTCGGTCTCAAGTCCCCAATACACGTCAACCTCAGCACTTGGCTCAGTAAACGGAAAATACGATGGACGTAAGCGAATTTTTGATTTCCCAAACATCTCAGTTGTAAAGTATTGCAATGTTTGTTTTAAATCGGCAAAACTCACATCCTTGTCTATATACAAGCCTTCCACTTGATGAAAGAAACAATGCGAACGTGCCGAAATAGCTTCATTACGATATACGCGACCAGGTGAAATAGTTCTGATAGGTGGTTTATTGTTTTCCATATAACGTACCTGCACAGAACTTGTGTGCGTACGTAATAAAATATCTGGATTGGTTTGAATGAAAAACGTATCCTGCATATCTCGTGCTGGATGATATTCTGGTAAGTTTAAAGCTGTAAAATTGTGCCAATCATCTTCAATTTCTGGACCTTCGCTAACATTGAAACCAATACGCGAAAAAATATCAATAATTTGATTCTTAACGATAGATATTGGATGACGAGCACCCAAAGCAATTGGCTCACCTGGACGAGATAAATCTCCATAAATGCCTTTATCCTCTTCTTGACTTTCTAGAGATTCCTTTAAAGCATTTACTTTGTCCTCAGCAGTTTTCTTAAGCTGATTAATAGTCTGACCAAACTCTTTCTTTTGCTCGTTTGCTACATTTTTAAATTCAGCAAAATACTGTTTTAGTAATCCTTTAGACCCTAAATATTTAATTCTAAATGCTTCTACTTCTTCTTTTGACTGTGCTGAAAACGCTTCCGCTTCTGCTATCAACTCTTTTAACTTATCTATCATCTCTATGCTGAATTTCTTGTACTGATTTTGTTTTCAGTATGTTTTAAAGCAAGTGGCAAATTTATGGAATAAAACAAAAAACTCCTTACTAAACATAAGGAGTTTTTATAAGACTATTTGGAATTTACTTATATTTTAATAAAAACATCTCTATAAGTAACACCACCATCAACTTCGTCAAAGTACATCTTGTTACCTTCAAAAGATACTTCCTGTACAAAAGTATCCCCATCGATAGTAGAAGAATAAATTCCTTCCCCAAGATTATCCCAAGTACCATTTAAAACTTCATCCACCTCGCAACCACTACCAAAATCATCGTGCAATGTTGTTGTAAATGTACCATTAGAAGATACATTTATGGTGTCTTGATTCTCGCAGTCATCTAGAGGAAATTCAACACCATCTTCATAAGAGGTAAAATATCTCCAATTTCCAACGAATGGATCTTGAGAACCACCATCATCATCGCTGCTACAAGATGTGAATGTTAAAGCAAAAATGCTAAAAAGAATTAGTAATTTTTTCATGATAATTGATTTAAGATTAGGAATGCAAAATAACGCTTTTTTGGTATTTTCCTACAATTATCAATCGATATACTCCATTTCAACAAAATAGTTGACAATAGCCTCTTTCATCAACACACTTTGTTCACCAGCTTTTAAAAATGGTAACTGTTCTTTTACCTTGTAATGTGGCCAACCATCGTCATCTACGTAATCAAATTCGTAAAACCCATATGGTTCCAAAAGTTTACATATGGCGATATGCATTAAATCTAATTTATGGTCTTTTTTGTACTCACGATGTATTTGCCCAAGCTCTTGTACACCAATTAGGTAAATTATAGAATCTAGGTCTAGTCTATCACCATCAGCAAATTGCTTAGATAGTTTTTCTACTACTAATTCCCATCGTTCCTTTAACTGTTCGTCTCTTGCCATAAATCGCTTTACAAATTGTGGCTTCAAAGTTAATAAACTAAAAGCTCTCAATAATCGTTATTATTTTAAAATGGTAAAAATCATGTACTTTTGCCAAAATCGCTTTATTTATGAGTTTTATTGACATTGTTTTAGCTGCCCTATTACTATTTGGATTCATAAGAGGTCTTTTTAAAGGACTCTTTGTTGAAATAGCTTCGCTAGTTGCTCTTGTTTTAGGAGTTTATGGTGCTATTCACTTTAGCTATTTTGCTGCAGATTTACTTGAATCTAAAGTAGACTGGAACGAAAAAACCATAAATATTGTTGCATTTGCAATAACGTTTGTAATTATAGTACTGGCTATAAGTCTGGCTGGGAAAGCCTTAACAAAACTAGCTGATTTTGCCGCTTTAGGTCTTTTAAACAAACTACTTGGAGGCGTGTTTGGTGCTCTTAAAATAGGTCTCATCCTTAGTGTCTTACTCATTGTTTTTAATAAACTAAACAACACACTACCTTTTATGGAAAAGGAAGATTTAGAAGAAAGTGTCTTGTATAAACCTGTAAAATCTCTTGCTCCGATGATTTTCCCTAATCTTATTAAAAGTGAAGAAGAGCAAAATACGACACCTGAAGAAGAGGCATAAAAAAAAGCCATTCTAATGAATGACTTTTTTACTTATTTAAATTTTTACCTTTTAAAGCATTTCTACTTTACCAGTATGTAGGCTGTAAACACCACCAACAATAGCAATCTCGCCATTCTCTTCCATTTCCTTTAGAATTGGACTCTTCTCACGAATTCTATCCATAGTTAGTCTTACATTATTTTCTACGGTCTTAGCTACAAATTCTTTATTAGATGAATTTGCTTCACCTTCAATCTCATCAGCAGATTTTCTAACTGCTGGCATAATGTTTTCTAACATTGCTGTTATGTTGCCTAGCTCAACACCATCACATGCGGCTTTTACTGCACCGCAACTTTCATGACCTAGTACTAATATTAATTTACTTCCTGCAACGTTACAAGAATATTCTAAGCTTCCTAGTATATCTGTGTTTTCAAAATTACCCGCTACTCTAGCCACAAAAACATCACCAATTGCTTGATCTAAAACAGTTTCTACTGGCACACGAGAATCTATACATGATAATACAACAGCTTTTGGAAATTGCCCTCCTGTTGTTTGCTGAACTAGTGCTGCATTATCTGCACCTTCTAATTTTCCGTTAACAAAGCGGTTATTTCCATCTAATAAATCTTGTAGAACACCATTAGGTGTTAGTGCACTCTGTATATCTTTTGTTATTGCTAAATTTTTCATTATCTCTTAATTATTAATATTCTTAGTTATTGTATTTTTTCTAGTTTAAAAAACTCTATAAAGCTATCTGGATTCTCAACATTTCCGCGTTGCGAAAACAATTTAATATTAATGTTTCGTTCTTTAGCTTTAAAAGCAAAATCTTCAAGAATTTCTATAATATCATTATCTAAGAATCTTGTTTTACTAACATCTAACTCTAAAGTAGAGTTTTCTGGTATACGATCTAATTCTTTTAAAATTGCCGCTTTATTAAAAAAGGTCACCTCTTCAGCTAAAGTCATTTTAATCTTACCATCATCGATATCTTCACCTTCTTTGTGTAAAAAGTGTGAGTTCTTATAGCTGTGCCATAATGTTACCATAATACCAATTGCCAAACCAATTCCTATTCCCCAAAGTAAATCTTTAAATACAATGATTAATACTGTTGCTATAAAGGGTACAAATTGTTTCCATCCAGAATTCCACATGGCTTTAAAAGTTGCTGGTTTAGCAAGTTTAAAACCTACAATAAATAAAATTGCCGCTAATACCGATAATGGTATCATATTTAAAACATTAGGTATAATTATTACAGATATTAATAAAAAGAACCCATGAATAATGGCACTTGCTTTTGTTTTGTTTCCTGATTGGATATTTGCCGAGCTACGGACTATAACTTGTGTAATTGGAATTCCACCTATTAAACCTGAAAGGATGTTGCCAGAACCTTGTGCTAATAACTCGCGATTAGTTGGAGTCACTCTCTTTTGAGGGTCTAGTTTATCTGTAGCTTCAACACATAAAAGGGTTTCTAAACTCGCAACCAAAGCAATAGTAAATGCAGTCACCCATACTTCAGTAGAGCCTATAACACTAAAATCTGGTAACGTAAATTGACCTAGAAAACTATCAATACCATCTGGTACAGGAACCTGAACTAAATGACTTTGCGCAATATTTAGTGAAGAATCCTTACCAATTATATAGAAGATAACACCGACAACAACAGCTACCAAAGGCCCTTGTATAAGTTTAAAAATGTTATGCTTTTTAGTTAATACTTGAGACCAAAGGATTAATATTCCCATCGCTAAAAGTGCAATAACTGTTGAACCCAAACCAAGGTTTTGAGGTATACTAATAATATCCGAAAACACATTACTATTACCGCCAAACAATACAAAGTTTCCTTCAGGATCTTTATCAATTCCAAAGAAATGAGGAATTTGCTTTAAGATGATAATAATACCTATTCCTGTTAACATACCTTTAATTACAGAAGATGGAAAATAGTATCCGATAATTCCTAGTTTTAAGATTCCAAAGAGAATTTGTATTACACCGCCTAAAACTACTGCTACTAAAAAGGCTTCATAACCTAAAGATGCAATTGCTGCCAACACAATCGCTGCCAAGCCTGCTGCAGGACCACTAACACCAACCTCCGAACCAGATATTAATCCTACAACAATACCACCAATAATACCGGCTATTAAGCCCGCAAAAGGTGGTGCATCACTTGCTACAGCAATACCTAAACACAAGGGTAATGCTACAAAGAATACAACAATACTTGCTGGCAAATCATTTTTTAAATATTTGAACATAATAAATACTATTTATGCTTAGAGGAACCTCTAAGTCTTTTATAAATTAAATTTTGAAACCTTTTTTAAACATTTTGATTGATGGAAACTATACAAAACGTTTCTCGGGAGGAGGTGAAATTAAATTTAAGTGTGGTTTGTGGTACTTATTGCTTGTATAGCCTATGTACTCAACTTTAGAAGTGTCTGTTGAAAAATCTTCAGTTAACTCAACTGTATAATCAAAAAGAAGTTTTATATCCTCTTGCTCTTCTTCTTCATTCATTCCGAAAAATGCAGAGATATCTGCAGAATCATCGCAGGATACAATAATGGTTGGTGCACTAATTATCAATGTGAATAATATCACAAAGCACAGTGCAATAGTTCTTTTTAAAATCATAGGTTGTGCTATAAGCAAATATAACACTCACAATATATGATTTTGTTAACAATATCTAAAAGGTCTTTAATATTTTTATGTCTTTTGAAGGAATCCAACCTGTAGATTTATCTGAAAGTTCAATTTTATACCAATCATCGTAGGTCTCTAAAACTTGTACTTTAGTACCTTCGTGAAGTCTAAAAACCTCCTCAGAAGTTTTATTGGCTTCTGACTTTACTCTAGATTCCTTAGCAAAAACAATCGCAGGATTATCTTTATGGTCTAAACTTTCCTTCTGAAATGCCATAGCAACTGAAAAACAAGCAAAAAACAAACTGATTAGACTTACAACAAAGGCTATTCGCTTTTTTGAAGTTGCATAAGAAAAGTGATAAAGTAAAAACAAGATTACAAAAATAAGAACACCTGTAATTGCCATTTTGGCCCAAACATCTGTACTGAAGGTATTAACAACATTATTAATAATTCTAGCAAAACCAACCTGTGGGACAGTTTCTATAGCATCAACAGTCATATTTTGTGCATAACCTGCCAGATTGTTTTTAATATCCTCATCATCTGGATTTAGCAGTAACGCCTTTTCGTAATAATAAATGCTTGGCGCTACATTATTAAGCTTATAGTTAGCGTTTCCTAAGTTAAAATATAGTTCAGCAGAATGTTGTTCAGACACTAAAATAGCCTCATACTTATCAATAGCCTCGGCATATTTGCCATCATTATACAAAGCATTTGCTTCTTCAAATAGCTGATTGTTTTGAGAAAAACCAAAACAAGTAACACAAACCACTAATAGAAATAAAATCTTCCTCATACTACCTTATTTGTTTATCTATTAATGAAATTGTTTTTGCCGCTTTATCGTAATCATTCTGCATGGTTACATTTGTTATTGGAGTATATCTTGCCAATTCGCAACTCTCTAAAATTGAGATAAACTCAGAAACAACATTATTATCTACATTTTTTTGGGTGAGTAATGTTTCTATTTTTTCTTTATTAAAATCACTCGTCTCAATGCGCAATTTTGCCTTTAAATAATTATGAAGAGCTCGCTCTAATGACTCATAAAATGCTTCCTTTTGTCCAAGATTCTTCTTGGCTTCACTCAAGTACTTTTTTGCTAAACGGTCTGCTTTTCTAATACGACTACCAACTACATCAGCATCGCGTTTGTCTTTTTCTCTTCGGATTACAATAGCTAATGGAATTGCTAGAAACGGTAACAATAACAGACACCAAAAACTTGTTGACTTAAAAAAGTCTTTGGTTGTCATAGACTCCCAATTAGAACTCGTTTTTATAAAAGCAAAAGCATTTGCATTAGGCTTTACGGCCTGTTTAGTTGTTGTTGATGTATTTTCTGAATTCTCAGTAGTAGCCGTTGGCCCTTCGACAACATCTATTATAATTTCGTCTGATGTAATGCGTTTGTAACTTTCGGTTTTAAGATCGAAATAAGAAAACGATATGGATGGTACTGGGTATTTCCCACGATATTGCGGTACAATGGTATAAGTATCTGAAATACTACCTTGCATACCTCCCAGGTTTGTCCTAACGCTCTCTTTATGTTCTGGCTCATATACTTCTAAAGAACTTGGAGTTGTTAACTTAGGCAGTTCAAATAATTTAAGATTTCCTCTACCAGAAACCTCAATTTTTGCTTGTAAGGATTCTGTAGCATTTAATTGATTTTTTGACGTTGTAACCTTAAAATCAAAATCACCAACTGCACCCTTAAAATCTGATGGTTTACCTTGTTCTGGTAATGGTTTTACATTTATAGTCCTACTGCCTGCTGTTACCGTTTTGGGCACTTGAGTCATTATCTGCTGACCAAAAATATTAGCTCTGCCTGTAGGTACTTCTACTGTAATATCTAAAACTAGAGGTTCTAACTTTAATTTTCCTGTTTTTTGAGGATATAAGACTGTTTTTCTTAAGACAACATAACGATAGTCTTCTCCTTTATATTCACCTCTTTGAATGTTAAGCCCTTTTATTTCGATATTCTGACTCCAAAAGTCGTTGTACCTTGGTGTTTGTTTTTCTCTCCAATTACTACTAATTCCAACTTCTGTAGAAACATAAAGCTTATAGACTACCGTTGTTGGTTCGTTTAAATAAGGATTACTATTAGATACTTCAGCCACCAAATGGATTTTGTCTGAGGCGATATCTGAAGCATCTGGCGGACCATTTGGTTTATCTACTGCAGCTGTTACTGTAACGGTTAAAGGAAAGGTTTTGTAAACCTCTCCATCAATCTCTATAGTAGCTTGTTTTATGGTAAATTTGCCTTTCTTTTTTGGTGATAAAAAATAACTATAGGTTTTTTGATACGTTCTTTTACCATTGACATACAAGTTCTTTAAAGACGTATTTGGACCACCAACAACCGTAAAATCATCAAAGTTAGGAGGTACAAAATTGTCTCCGTCTTGATTCATCTCAAAATCAATTCGTAAGCGCTCATTAACACCTAATTTTTGTTTGCTTACTTTGGCTTCAAACTTAACTTGTGCATAGGATATGCCAGACACAAGCAAAAATAAAATTATCGATATGTTTTTGATGATTTTCATTTTATGGCCACAATGATAAGTAACTTCTCTGTAAACTACCAATCTTTTTCTGTCCTTACTTTAGCTCCTTTTTGCTTTTCAGCATTTATTTTTTGCTGAACCTTTTGTTCTTGATTCTGCATGGCTTCAAGAATATTCTTTATTTGCTGAGGAGACATCTGACCTGGTTTGGGTTTAGATTTTTGATTTGGGTCTTTTTTCTCTTTATCTCCTTTACCGTCATCTTTCTTATCATCTTGAGGTTTACCTTTATCGTCTTCCTCTTTGTCTCCTTCTTTTTTCTCGTCGTCGCCTTCGTCTTTATTATCCTTGTTATCTTTATTTTCGTCTTCTTTCTTTTCTTCTTTCTCTTTGTCTTTTTCTTCTTCCTTATTTTCGTCCTTTTTATCATCTTCACCACCACCATCTTGCTGCTGCTCGGCACATTCCTTGGCTAAAGCAAAATTATACCTGGTTTCTTCATCTGAAGGATTATTTCTTAATGCATTTTTGAACGCCTCAACCGCATCTTTACAGTTTTCTTCTTGCATTAAAATATTACCTAGATTGTGAAAAGCTCTGTGCCTTTCATCTTTGGTTTTTGCATTTTCAACAGCTTCTTGTGTTCTAAATAAAGCTTCATTATAATTGCCTTTTTTATAATAAGTATTGGCAAGATTATAAGCACCTACAGCTTTACTAGGTGCATTAGAAATGGCTCTTCTGTACTCCATTTCAGCAGAAATGTAGTCTTCTTTTTGAGCCAATTCATTAGCTTCATAAACCAAATCTGTAGCTTTTCTTTCTTTCTTTAACTGTTCTTTACTCTTGTCTTGTGAATAGCCAAAACAACCTGTTAAAACAACTATAACTAATATGTAAATCTTCATCTTCATATATTCTACTTTAAAAGTAACAAACCCACTAATCATATGCCGTTAAAGAAATTTTAAAAGTTAAAAATTCTCATTAAATAAATTCAATTTCTTTAACCAAGCCGTTTTTCTCTCTAAAAAGAATATCTCAATAAATAACAATAGAATACCTAAACCTAAAAACCATTGAAACTGATCTTTAAAGTCTGCTATTTGTTTAGATTCAAACTCCTTTTTATCCATTTTATCCAAAACGTCTTTGATGGTGTCTACTACGTCTGCTGTATTACTTCCGTTTACGTAAACTCCATCTGTTTCTTCTGCAATTTCCCTTAAAGTGCTTTCGTCTAATCTGGTAATAACTGTTTCTCCATTACTATCTTTTTTGTAATTGAGAACAACACCATTTCGCTTAATAGGTATTGGACCTCCTTTGGCATTACCAACACCAACAGTTAAGATTCTAATACCTTCATCAGAAGCTTCTTCGGCAATATCTACAGCCTCACCACCATGATCTTCACCATCTGAAATGATGATTAATATACGGTTGGTTTGCTCGTCATCATCATAATAGGTTTTAGCCAACTGAATAGCTTCGTGAATTGCTGTACCTTGTGAAGACAACATGTCTGTATTCATATTTTGCAAAAACATCTTAGCAGAAGCATAGTCTGTGGTTATTGGTAACTGCGGAAAAGCTTTGCCTGCATAGGCAATAATACCGACTCTATCGCTAGCAAGACTATTGATGATTTCTCTAACCAATTGTTTTGATTTCTCTAATCGATTTGGTGCAATATCTTCAGCCAGCATACTTTTTGAAACGTCTATCGCAAACACAATATCAACCCCTTGACTACGGACTGTTTCTAATTTAGTGCCAATTTTTGGGTTTACTAAGGCTAGCGACAAACAACCAAATGCAGCACATAGCACTGCCACTTTTAAAACACTTTTGAAGAGTGACTGATTAGGACTAAGGCGATTGAGAAGGTGACTATCTGCAAATTTCTTTTGTGCAGAACGTCTCCAAATTTGTAATAACACAAATAACAATATGATTACTGGTATTACCAGTAAAGTCCAAAACCATATTTTTTCATCTAGTCTAAACAAAGCTTCTAAATATTGTGTTTCTTAATATAATTTCTACTAACAAAAGTAATCCAGCAAGAAGTACTAAAGGCCTGTATTTTTCGTCATAATTGTAATACTTCTTTTCTTGTATTTCTGTCTTTTCTAGCTTGTTAATTTCCTTGTAGATTTCTGCAAGCTTTTTATTGTTTGTCGCTCTAAAATATTGTCCACCAGTAGCATCTGCAATTTCCTCAAGTAACTTTTCATCAATCTCTACTTGCTGGCGACTGTATCTAAACGTTCCATTTGCATTTATAGAACTTGGTGATAATGCCATTCCATTAGTTCCTAAACCTATAGTATAAACTTTAATACCATATTCAACAGCTAATTCACTAGCTATTTTTGGGTCTATAAAACCTGAATTGTTGACACCATCAGTAAGGAGAATAATCACCTTACTTTTAGCTCTACTGTCCTTAAGTCTATTTACTGAAGTTGCCAAGCCCATACCAATAGCAGTACCTCCTTCTATAATAGTGTTGTACTTTATATCTCTTAATGAACGTTGCACAATAGACTTGTCTGTAGTAATTGGCGTTTTGGTATAAGCTTCACCAGCATATTCTACCAAGCCTATTCTGTCATTAGGGCGACCATCTATAAAATCTGCGGCAACTTCTTTTAACGCCTCCAAACGGTTAGGACGCAAATCTTTTGCCAACATACTTGCAGATACATCTATAGCCATTACAATATCAATACCTCTTGTTGTTTTTGTTTTGGTAGACACATCGACAGTTCTAGGTCTTGCAAGTGCTGTGATTAATAAAGCTAAAGCAAGTATTCTTAGTGTAAATAATATATGCTTGAACTTTGACCAAAACGAAGTTGTTCCTTTAAATCCTTTTATGCTTGATATTTTTAACTCTGCCGATTGCTTATTGTACTTAAACACGTACCATGCTATTGCTATTGGCAAAAGCAATAGAAACCAAAACAATTCTTTATTTAAAAACTCTATATTTTCAAACATTATTCTTCGTTTTCTTGTGCAGGTTCTTGTGTGTATATCTTAATAGAGTTAAAGACTTTTTCTTCTATTGACACAGAATAACTATCATCTGTTTTATAAAGGATATAGTAAACATAAATATTAGACTCGTTCTTAAAACTTATGATTTTATAGCTTGTATCAATCTTGTCATCACTAATATCTAGCGGTATTTTCATTGTTCCTTTGACTTGAAAACCTTTAATTCCGTTTTCAGTCTCAAATTCTCCATTTATTACAACGATGTCTTCAGCTTTTAGTTCCTTTTCAAATGCAGATACCTGAGCCATTCCTAAAGTTTTTTCATCTAATAATTGAAGTGATTCATCAGAATTTTCTGCTATAGTGACGCATATGGACAATTTGCTTTCATCATCTGTAAAATAAAACTTATCATAATCACTATCAACGAAGGTCTTTTCTTCTTTTGTCAATCGTCGTAAGACATCTGGCGTGCTTATCTCAAAAGGCGGAACACCATATTTACTTGTAACCCATTCGCCTTCTAATAGTTCTTTACTTTGTTTACGAAAAATAGTATCTAAAGTGTATGTAAAACCATATTTAAGATTAAAGCCATCTTCGTGTAAATAACTGTTTTTTATTACAAAACCCATAAAAGTGGCAATAAGCAGAAAGACTGAAACGACAGCTGTAATTATCACTTTTTTTCGTTTCCTCTTGCGTTCTTGCTCTTCTTTGTATTGTTGGTCTAATAGTTTTTCTTCTTCGCTTGGTTCTGGCAAAACGGCTTTTACACTATCAATCTCTTTTTCAATAGTAGCTCTATCCATTTCAATAAGCGCTGTGTCTGGAGCGGACTTAGCAAATTTTACTAAATCGGCACGCTTTAAAATGGTTTCGAGATTAAGAATAGTCTCTTTTGTAAACGGAAATTGATTGCCTTCTTTTAAAAGTTGAAGTCTTTGAATAAGTTCACCTGTAGTGCTCTCTAAAGAACGATCATAGACTTTCTCATCTAAATATTTTCTGATAATCATTGTTAGTTCAGAATAATATTCTTTGACTTCTGAACGCATCAAATATTGACTATTATCTAGTTTTTTTAAAGCTAATTTTGCTCTATCGTAAGGTGGTAATAAGGCTATCTCTTCTTCCTCTGTTAGAGGTTTTTCTCTCCAAACAAACCACCACAACAAAAAGCCAATTAAAGCTAAGGTTGCTAGAATTACTAATAACCAAATCCACCAATTACTACTGCTTTTTTCAACTTCAATAATGGGTTTTATGTCGTATAGTTTCTGCTTCGTAGTATCAACTTGAACTGTACCAACATCTACACGTAAAGAATCCGTAAAGAATGGCTTTTCTCCAATAATTATTTTTTGTCTTGGAATTACATACGAACCCGAATCAAACTGTGTAAGCTTGTAAATCCTAGACAATTTGAATTTTGAATCTTTCTTAGTAGTATCAATATCTAACGCTTCTACAGCCTCTAGTGGCATAAAGGTTTGTCCCTCTGGAAAAACAACCAATGCAGTAGAATCTGCTTCAACCTCTATTTTGTAGTTGATTTGTTCGCCTATTCTAATTTTAGTCGTATCAATCTCAGTTGTAACTTGGCTGAAAGAGATGAGAGATAATAGAAAAGAGATGAGAGATAACATTATTCTCTGTCTATCTACCCTAAGAACATTATGTAATTTTTTACTTTTCACGTCTAACTTAAATCTATCCTCTTCGTTTAAAATATCCTAGCAGTTTTTTTACGTAGCTTTCGTCTACTCGACAGTCTATACTGCCAGCACCTGACTTGGTAAAACTATCTTTAAAATAATCTACCTTTTCTCTGTAAAATTTACCGTAATTCAGTCTTACATTTTTAGATGCGGTGTTTACCAAAAGTAATTCGCCTGTTTCTTCATCTTCCATTTGTACCATTCCGATGTTTGGTATGGTCTCTTCGTGCTTATCATAAACTCTTATACCTGTAATATCGTGTCTGCCAGCTGCAATTTTAAGATTTTGCTTATAATCGTCTGCTATGAAATCTGAAAGCACAAAAACAATGGCTTTTTTCTTCATTACGTTAGACAAAAACTTGAATGCTTCGGCTACATTGGTTTTTTTACTTTTTGGCTGAAATTCTAACAACTCTCTGATAATTCTTAGTACGTGAGAGCGTCCTTTTTTTGGTGGAATGTAAAGTTCGATTTCATCTGAAAATAAAATCAAACCTATTTTATCATTGTTTTGTGTTGCTGAAAAAGCTAATGTTGCGGCAATTTCGGTAACAATCTCATCTTTAAATTGATTTTTTGTTCCAAAGAATTTACTACCAGAGACATCTGCCATAAGCATCATGGTTAGTTCGCGTTCTTCTTCAAAAACCTTTACATACGGTTCGTTGTAACGTGCTGTAACGTTCCAATCTATATTTCTTACATCATCACCAAATTGATACTGACGAACTTCGGAGAATGTCATACCACGACCTTTGAAGGTAGAATGATATTCGCCTCCAAAAATATGATCAGACAAACGACGTGTCTTAATCTCTATTTTTCGTACTTTTTTTAGAAGTTCTTTTGTAGTACTCATGCCTTTAAAGATTTTAGATCGAATCTATGTTTGTTTTCGTTGAGTACATTTAGGACTTTATTTGTTTTTTGCTTGAAAAAATTATCTAAAGTCCATGAGTAATTTTTATCAATAGTGTTTATATTTAGCTCTGTAGGTCTATTATAATACCCGAGAATTATATTAAAATTTTGAATATTTTTCCAATACACAATTTCCTTGTTGTCTTTGTATGAAATATATTCATCATTAATTTTGAGGATGTATGTATATCTGAAATACTTAAACAAATCCCATATAACAAACCCTAAGCCAATACCACCAAAACCGTATAACAATCTTCTATTGTCTTCATAAAACTCTTTAAAAAAGAACATCCCAACAATAAGCATTATAAAAATTATACTATTGGTTAGGCTTGGTTTAAAAAAAGTATCTCTTTCAACCTCTTTGTTAATATCTATAACAAGTTTTCTGTCTTCCTTTAATCGATTGTAATAAAACTTTTTAAGTTCTATCTTTTGAGATTGAGACTTTATTTCAATTCTTTTGAAAAATTTACTCTCGTTTATTAATTTCTTGTTTAATGCCTCCTCTTGAAACCTATGAATATCTTTTACATTTTTGCCAACCCATATTTTAAATTTAACAACATTTATCCCATACCAAACAAACGGTAGAATAATTCCCAGTAAAATAAAACTAACACCTAGTATAGATACAGCAACATTGTTTTTATCTTCCCTAAAAGCATACAGCAATATTGGCAAACAAACAAACATAAAAAAACACAGTATAAGAACAGCTGGAATGTTAATCCATCTCTGTCCTTTTTTTAAAGCTTCAGAAACTTTTATGTTTTGTTGGTAACTCACTTAGAAATTATTTTAGAAGTTCTTTAGTATCAATCTTTTCAATCTTCGATTGAAGATTGTTGATATGCGATTTCAGAAATCGTTATTCGTCATTCTTAAACCTAAAATCTTAAGGCACTTCTATCTCATTAACAATCTTGTTAATGATGTCTTCTGAAGTTACATTTTCTGCCTCAGCTTCGTAAGTAATTCCTATTCTGTGACGTAATACATCGTGTACAACGGCTCTTACGTCTTCTGGGATTACATAACCTCTTCGCTTTATAAACGCGTAACATTTAGCTGCAGTCGCCAAATTGATACTACCACGAGGAGAGGCACCAAAAGAAATTAAAGGTTTTAAATCCTCAAGTCTGTACTTTTCAGGATAACGTGTTGCGAAAATGATATCTAGAATGTACTTTTCAATCTTCTCGTCCATATAAACTTCTCTAACTGCTTCTTGGGCACTTAAGATTTGTTTGATGGAAACTACTGGGTTGACTTTATCAAATGAACCTTTAAGGTTAGCTCTTACTATAAGTTGCTCTTCGTCTAGCTTTGGATAATCAATTACTGTCTTAAGCATAAAACGGTCAACCTGAGCTTCTGGTAACGGATATGTTCCTTCTTGCTCTACGGGGTTTTGTGTTGCCATTACTAAGAACGGCTTGTCTAATACAAATGTTTCATCACCAATAGTTACCTGCTTTTCTTGCATCGCTTCTAATAGAGCAGACTGGACTTTTGCAGGCGCTCTATTGATCTCATCTGCTAAGACAAAATTTGCGAATATTGGCCCCTTTTTTATAGAGAAATCATTCTCTTTAATGTTATAAATCAACGTACCAATAACATCCGCAGGCAATAAATCTGGCGTAAACTGTATTCTACTAAAACTTGCATCAATGGCTTTAGACAATGTGTTTATAGCTAATGTTTTTGCTAAACCTGGTACACCTTCCAAAAGAATATGTCCTTGACCTAGTAGACCAATTAACAAACGTTCTACCATATGTTTTTGACCCACTATAACCTTATTCATTTCTAAGGTTAGTAAATCAACAAATGCACTTTCTTTTTCAATCTTTTCATTAATTGACTTAATGTCAACTGTACTCGTTTCTTCCATATTTGTTAAATATAAGAGCTTATCTTTTCTAGTGATTTATTCGGTGATGCAAAATGTTAAAATTATTCGGTCTTTGCTGTTAACAATTGGTTAAAAAATAAAGAGCAAAACCACTACAGTATTGCTCTTACATCTTCATTAATTAAGGATTGTTGTAATTAATATTCAATTTGTCTTATTGCTGTATATAATTTAGGGTTTAAAACCATAATATTTTCTTCTTGATTATAGGAAACTGACTTCTCTAAGTCTATATCTATAACCATATCATATCGCCTTTTAGAATTAAGTTGTGTTTCAATTAAATTTGAAGGTTTTGCATTACCCAAGTCTAAGCTATGAAGCACATGGTTGATATCCATAAAATTATTATCACCTAGCACCAATCTAATTTCATAAACATAGGTAGCTTCAACTTCAAAATCATCAACTAACAGCAAAGTGTTATCCTCTTTAAGGTCCGACACATTAAAAACTCCTTGATTGATTGTATTTAAACTCTTCCATGAGCTGTTACTATTAGGGTTTTCTCCAATTCTAATCTGAACATCTTGAATATCAAAATACACCTTACTCTGGGATTGATTAGAACTTTTAAGTTTTACCGTAATCTGTGTTGACTGGGTACTATCCTCAATATCGTCTTTAGCACAGCTCGACATTGTTATCACTAGTGTAAGTAAGAATAGAATCTTAATGAATTGAAATTTTTTCATGATTTGGGGAAATGGAATAATTACATATCAAGAATACTTTAATCTTCAGGATTTCAGTATTTTTATACACCAATTGCAAAAAAATCCATATAACCTGAAAAAAAAGTGAAATATTCTCGATTAATTGCAGGTACAATGACCTGGGGAAGTTGGGGCAAACAACTCTCAAAACGTGACATGGCAGACTTAATGCACCATTGCCTTTCTAATAACATTACAACTTTTGACCACGCTGATATTTATGGCGCTTACACAACCGAAGCTGATTTTGGCAAAGCTTTTATCCATTCTGGTATTAAGCGGGAAGACATTCAGTTAATCTCAAAGTGTGGTATTCAATATTTAGCTGACAACCGAAACAACAAGGTAAAACATTACGATTACTCTAAAGACTATATTATTTGGTCCGTTGAAGAATCCTTAAAAAATCTTGAAACAGAATATTTAGACTTACTTCTTCTGCATAGACCAAGCCCTTTAATGGTTGCTGAAGAGATAGCAGAAGCGATAACCATCTTAAAAAAAGATGGGAAAATTAGAGATTTTGGTGTTTCAAATTTTACGCCTTCCCAAATGGAAATGGTTGGATTGCGAATGGATATTGACGTTAACCAAATTGAATTTTCGCTCACGCAACATTCAGCAATGCATGATGGCACGTTAGACTACATCAAAACAAATGGAATAAAACCTATGGCTTGGTCTCCATTGGGTTCTGTTTTTAGAGAAGACAATGAACAAACAAGACGCATCCATAAACAACTTGGTGAGTTGATGGACAAATACAACGCCACAGAAGACCAACTATTATTAGCTTGGATTATGAAACATCCTTCAGGAATTCATCCTGTGGTTGGCACTACTAATAAATCAAGACTTAAGCAAGCTGTTGAAGCTTCTAAAATTGACTTAGAACTTGAAGACTGGTTTTTAATATTAGTAGCAAGTCAAGGCCATAAAGTCCCTTAATTATGAAAAAAACAGCATTAATAACAGGCGCTACAAGTGGTATTGGTAGGGCTACTGCTCATGAGTTTGCTAAACACGGCATTAACCTGATACTATGTGGACGGAGACAACAACGATTAGATAGTATCGAAAAGGCATTGTCTAAACAAACTGATGTCCATACCTTAAATTTTGACGTTCGAGATAAGGAAAAGACACTTGAAGCTATTGCTTCGTTACCTCCAGAATTTCAAAATATCGATATCCTAATTAACAACGCAGGTAATGCTCATGGATTAGACCCAATACAAGACGGAAGTCTTGATGATTGGGATGCCATGATGGATATTAACGTAAAAGGCTTGCTATATGTTAGTAAGGCTGTAATTCCCAGAATGACAGAGCGTCAATCCGGACATATCATCAATATTGGCTCATCGGCAGGAAAAGAAGTTTACCCAAAAGGCAATGTGTATTGCGGTAGTAAACATGCGGTTTTGGCAATAACAGAAGGTATGCGTATAGATCTTAACCCTTTCGGAATAAAAGTTTCTGCTGTGAATCCAGGCTTAGTAGAAACGGAATTTTCACAAGTGCGATTTAAGGGTGGAAATCAAGCTGATAATGTTTACAAAGGTTATAAAGCTTTACAACCCGAAGATGTAGCAGAGGTCATCTACTTTGCTGTATCCAGACCTGCTCACGTTAATATAGCAGATGTGCTAATGTTTTGTACTGCACAAGCGAATTCTACTATTGTGAAGAAAGACTAATGAAAGTAGATATCAAATCTCAATGGTTTAGTTTAGCCTCTGAATACACTAAAGATGATTTTTTAATAAATTCTCTTTGGTTAGAGATTTCGAAACATTACTCTGAAAAGAATAGATATTATCACACGCTTTCACATATTCAAAATATGCTTCTCCAAGCAAAAAGCTTTGAAGATAAAATTGTAGATTTTGACGCTTTACTTTTTGCCATTTGGTATCATGACATTATTTATAAATCAACAAAAAAAGACAACGAAGAAAAAAGTGCACTTTTTGCTAAAAAAAGTCTAAAATCACTAAATTTTGAAGAAAATCGACTTATAAACATTCAAAACTTAATACTTTCTACAAAAAAGCATTTTCTTATTTTAGATAAAAATATGGATAATGCTTATCTTTTAGATTTTGATTTATCTATTCTTGGATCTGATTGGGATACCTATAGAAATTATACTATTCAAATTAGAAAAGAGTATAAGATCTATCCTGATTTCATGTACAAACCAGGAAGAAAAAAAGTGCTTCAGCATTTTTTAGAAAGAGAAACGTTATATTTTACAAAAGCTTATCAGGCTACTCATGAAAATCGTGCTAGAGAAAATCTAAAAAAAGAATTAGAACTACTATAAATATTGAGATTCCTGCTTTCACAGGAAATATTATGATTAACAAACGCCTCCTCATAAAAAATCTACTGGCTCACAATGATGAGAACAGTTTTTATGATAAAAAGCGAAAAGTTGATATCAGCCACAAAGAAGGAAAAGCTAAATTTTTAAAGCACATTTGCGCGCTGTCTAACAGCAATCCTAAAAACAACTCTTACATTGTTATTGGTGTTGAGGATGAAGACAATAAAATTGTAGGCACCGATTTTTTTGACGATAGTAAAATACAAAACCTTATCAACGCCTATCTCACCAATCCACCAATAGTGCAATATGAGAACATTCCGTTTCCGCATTTACCAGACGACAAAGTTGTTGGTTTGGTAACCATTAGACCAATTGATAAAATCACTTCTTTACGCAAAAATATCTGGAAATACTATGGAGGCTCTGTTTTCTTTAGAGATGGCAGCATGAGTATGCCCAAAGTGTTTGATATTGAAATTAAAGACGTTAACTCCAAGATTGTTGCTGCTATAGAAAACCATGCACAAAACAACATTGAGCTAACATTAAATGGTGTATTCGATTTTATGAATAAGCGCCAGGATTTTAATCCACAATACAAAGTCTTCAAAGAGTATTTTGTGCTCTGTTGGTCTGGACAAAAAAAACACGTTAAAAATGAAGTCTTTTACTCACGCGTAGATATTGAAATGATAAATGAACAAGTACGCTTATTTTATTCTGCATTAGATGAAGTTGCGATTTTTTATGATGACAATTCCTTTAAAATTGTAGAATATGTTCGTCTTGGGCTTCAACAATCTTTTAAGTACTATAAACTAGAAGAACAAATCATTCATTTTGATGAAAATGCAAATTATTCTATTGAAGCCAATCTAGTTTTTGATCCTCCTCAATTTGACAGGAAAGTTTTATATCACATTTATAACACCAATAATACTTTACTCGAAAAGCTAGAAAAAGGAATTACCATTGCTAATCATGAAATTTCAGATTTAAAAAATTTAGCGGCAAGTTATTTAATTTGTTACCTCAACGGTTTTGAAGACGCATTACCAAAACTAGAATATGCAAAACCTTATATAAAAAAGTACGATTCTGACTTATATAAGTCTTATAAAGAAACTATTAGAATTTTACGTAAAGTGAAATACAATTAGTTTAGTCGGATTTTTAGATTGTTTTATCCTTGTTTTTTGCATCTTGTCGGATATGATTTTAAGTGAGTGCAGATTATACATTTTTTTCTACCATTCATCAAAAAATTAGGAGTAAGAAAGATTTAATATGCATCTTTGAAATGCTATTAATCAATTATATAACCTTGTTTCAGCACGCTTTTTAAGCTAAGCCTGAGACAAGGTTTATTGTTTTAGTTAGGTATCAACTGAAATTCTAAAACCTGAGTAATGACATGGCAATTGTCTTCAGTTTTGTCAACTAAAACGGGATTGGAAATAAAGGATTGATAGTTATCTGATGTTACTTCAATAATGTAGGTTCCTTCTCGTTCACCTGCTCCTAAAAAATAATCTGAATTTTCAATCCTTGTAAGTTGCTCTTCGTAAGAACCGTTTTTGGCAGTTACAGTAATACCATCCGTTATTATGGCTTGGGTATTTGTATCTTTAAAGGTAACGTTAAGTCCAAAAACATATACTTCTGTACAGTTTTGTGGATTGGAATCATCAGAATTACACGAAAACATTAAAATTACAGCTAATAATATAAATGGACTCTTCATCATTTTTGCCTTTTTTTAAAATTACTAAAAAAGGAACTGAATTTTAAATTCTAGATAAAATTGAGTTTTTCAAAATCCTGATTTAAAACTATTCTGTCATCAGCGTTTAACCATTTTCTTAAAACTGTAGCGTAAACAGTTCTAAAATCAATTTCATATTTTAAATCTCCATTATCATCTAGATCATTTAAACTCGATAGACTATTATATAAACCAGATTTTTTTAAACTTTCTCCAATAACAAATACATTGTTAGCTGCTCCATGATCTGTTCCGTTACTGTAGTTTTGTTTAACACGTCTTCCAAATTCTGAAAAAGTAAGAATTAGAGTATTTCTGAATTTATTATTCTTTCGTAAATCCTTCACAAAAGCTTCAACAGCTTCGGCATAATTCTTTAAAAGTTTATCTTGTCTTCCTACTTGATTAGCGTGTGTGTCAAAACCACCTAGTGAGGTATAATAAATGTTAGTGTCTAAACCAGATTTAATGAACTGACCAACCACTTTTAATTGATTAGATAACGATGATGTTTTAGGATAACTATCCGATAAATTGGAATCTAAGGCAGTCTCATACAAATACTTTGCAGAAGACTTTGCATCAATCATTGTTTGATATAAATACCCTAGGTTATGCTCATCGTGATGACTATGATCATGGTAAGATAAAATAGTATTAAAATCAGATTCTTGAAGAGATCTATAGAGTTGCTTAGCGTTTCTTGTTGCTATTCCATTTCTTCTTTCGCCTCGTAAAGCCAAATCTAAATCATCATTAATCTGAATGGCGTTGTATGGTTTTTTTCCGTATTTATCTAAATAACGTCCTATCCAACCAGAATCTAAAATATTACTATGGTCACTAGCTGTTTGCCAAATATCTGAGGACACAAAATGAGAACGGCTTGGATTAGGATAACCTACATTATTTATAATACTGAGATAACCTTGATCATATAACTTTTTTAAAGGCATTAAATTCTTATTAAAGCCTAAATCATCATTTAACCTTATTGTATCCTTCTGCTTTAATGCAATTTTTGGTCTGGCATTGTAATAGATATCATTATTTACAGGAATAATGGTATTTAATCCATCATTCCCTCCTTTTAGATGAATAACTACCAGATTGCGATGCGTGTTTAAGTTTGGCACCAAATCATCAAATGCTTTTAAAAAGTTTGGCACTAATGCCATACCAGTTGCAAGGCTTGTGTTTTTTATAAAACTTCTTCTTTTCATGTTTACCAAATTTTTATTATCTAACACATTTGATATTCTGGTAACGACATTAAGTTTACCAAATTTTTCCGACTAGGTCGTCTCCCAAATCTTTTAATATAATTTGCTGTCCCTCTATTTACTTCACATACAATTAAAGTGTCTTTTAACATTTCTAGTGAGATCTTTTTAACACTTTTTCTGTAAGCTCTCCAATCTACATATACCGTTAATTTTTCTTGGTACTTGTTTTTAACCGATACAATTCTTAGGTTTTTAAGATTGCCTTTGTATTGGTAACTATAGCTTTCCTTTTCTAGAATCATAGAAGGTAACTTTATTCTCAACATTAAGCTGTTTGTCGTTATCCATGATTTTCCTCCTTTCCATCCGGCAACATTTGGTGGATTAAACAGAAACTGATCTAATAGTGTTTGAAGTCTAAATAACTCTTCGTTTTTAGTAAAATATACAGGTACCATTCTCTGAATACCTACAATAAGATCTATTGGAGATTTAATCTTAGTTCCTATGTTTTCTTTATTATAAAACCAATCTGAATTAAACACATAACGCATTAGCTTTTCAATATCATATTCACCATAGAAAACATCAACCATTTCACTAACATGTTCTGCATTTATTGTTGTATTAACAAAGTATGAATAAATTTTTTCACAGATATATTGCGCACATTGTTTTTGCTCAAGTATAATGTCTATGATATCATCACCATCAAAATCTCCCTCTTTACCAAAAAAATGCTTAACTCCAGTATCATGTCTATTTTTTACAAACCTAAAATCTCCATTAAATTTAAAATGATAGCCTGTAAAAGCTCTTGCACATTCTTTAATATCTTTCTCTAAGTAGTTACCTTCACCTAATGTAAATAATTCCAAAAGCTCTCTCGCAAAATTCTCATTTGGACTATTTTTTCTATTCTGACTTAAGTTTAAGTACTTTATCATTGAAGCCTCTTTAGAAATAGCCTTTACAAAGTCTTTAAAATTACCTAATGCGTGTGTTCTTAGGGTTGTATTATAATTCAAGATATGTGCAGTCGTCATATCTTTACAAACAAAATGGTTTGCCCAAAATAAGGTCATGCGTTCACGTAATACCCTAGGTGTTTTTTCTAATCTTTTAAACCAAATAGTGTTTAGAATTTTTGTTTCTTCTCTATTGCGGTCGTTAAATTTTTGACGCAATTCTTTATTGTCCTTTACTTTATCTTGTGGAAAGGCTTTTAAAAATGATAAATCTTTTTGAAGTGGCACTACCTCTTTTGATTTTTCAAATAAATCACTCACCAAGGCTTCTTTACTAAATGATGCTAAGTATTGTAATTCTTTAGGTTTTAAGCCAAATCCTGCTCTCCAATATAGATGTTGAACTTCTTTGTAGGTCATATCCTTTAGACTAGAAAATAATTAGAATGTTTAATATCTTAATAAAATAAAAAACCGCTCCTATTCTAATGGAACGGTTTTTTAAAAGTATTTATTTTCCACCATCAAGTTGGTCTTGCCAATTTTTTAAATCAGCCCAACGCCCTTCATGTGCCATTTTAGCTTGCTCTGGCCAAGTATCTGGCTTGTGCATTCTAAACCTTTCACCTCCACTTTGTAATACTTGCTGACACTTGTCTACCGAGCACTGAGATAAGGCTTTCCAAGTTTTAACATCGTGATTATGGAATAACTCTTGTATTTTTGGTCCAATACCTTCTACAACGGTTAAATCATTCTCTTTTATTTTCTTACCAAAAACTGCTTTGGCAGCATCAGCATCAAAAGCAATTGCAGTAGTACTAGCTGCAAAAGATGAAGCTAAATTGGTATTAGCTGACTTTAAATCAGACTCTAGTTTTGTTTTACTCGTTCTGCACGCTTCTAAATCGGCTTCAAGTTTAGCGATTCTATCGCTATTATCATTTTCACCTCCAAATAGTCTTCCTAATAAGTAGCCTAATAACGCACTAATTAGACCAACAAGTAATGGGATTAATATACACCAGTTCATAATTTTATATTGTTTTAAGTTTTAGTTAATAGTTATTTCGGTTCGTCTGTTTTTTGTACGACCCTCTTCAGTTGCATTGTCCGCTATTGGTTGCGTTTGGCCTTTGGAAGTCGCTTCAATATTATCTTCCAAAATACCATTAGCCACAAGGTATTGTTTCGCAAAATCTGCTCTTCCTTGTCCTAAGGTCATATTCTGTTCTGCGTTTCCTGTGTTATCGGTGTGGCCAACCACTTGCACTTTAACACCTAGCTTATCTACACAACGAGATATATCTGCTATTTTTTGACGTTGTTCTGCTGTTAAATTAATCTGAGCAGCGCCTGTTTTAAAATACAAAACGATAGGATTTTTTCTTATAGAATCACAAGCTGCTGTTAAGGCTTCATCTATTGCACCTTCTTCAAATGTTAGCATTCCAAATTTTAGCGGTCCGAACAATGTTCCTGCATCATCAGGATTAATATCATCATTTAATTCACCATGAACATCTATTTGCCTAGATGAAACACCTTTAGACACCAAGTAATTTTTAACGGAATTTGCTCTTGCTAACCCCAAATTAGGAAATGCTGAATTATTAGTTTCATCACTTCTGTAATAACCCGTAATGTCAACATCCTTTAATGGATTTGCAACTAAATAATCTTTTAACCTAATAACTTCAGACGAAACGCCTTCAGAAATTGGTTCTAAAATTGAAAAGTTCGATGTTTTAAAATTAAAGTTGTCATTAATTTTAATGTTGAAGTCACCATCAGTATCCGAAATAGTTAATGCATTTCGAGTTGCTGAAATAACTTCAGGTTCTACAACAGTATTGGTTTCTTCTGTTTCAGCCTCTCTGCTCTGATTGCAATAACAATCATCGCATAAGTAGCAATACAATAAAGTACCAATAATAATAGTAAGTAAAATACCTAGAAGGTAAGTTGTTTTTTTACTCATTAGTTAGTGTTTTAAGTTATTGTTTTATAAGATATTAAAAAAAATTAACACCCATTAACAATATTTTTGAAACACTTAAACTAAAAAAGTCACTTCCTAGGAAGTGACTTTTGTTCTATTCTGGTTTAAAAGGTGGTGGTGGGCAAATGGGATAAACAAATTCTTTGGGAATTTTATTTCTTTTTGAATCATTACTCTCATGATAAAACCCAAATGTATGACTCCACCAACTTTTTAACGGCTCTATTTTTGTAAACAAATAGGTGTTTTCAATTTTATATTCACTTTCAGATATATCTATACTTACAATTGCTGCAAAATAATAATCGAAAGTTTTTTCATCGACTTGCCTATAAGCAAATAAATTAAAAGCAAATAATGATGGATCTACAGAAGGTCCAATATAACTTCCTATAAATAATCGAACATCATTATCATCTAAGGCTTTTTTATATTTAAGTAATTTAGAATATGACCAAGGGTTACTATCAGCATCAAACTCTTTTAAGTATTCAATATCACCTTGCTTAAGCCTTTTAGTAAAAGCTTTACCAATAGAATCAATTGATTTATAGTTAATACTATCTTGAGCATTTACATTAAAAGCAAATGCCAACACCATCGTTAGTACATATAAATGCAGTTGTTTCAATACGGTAAATTAAAGATCGAACTTAATCCCTTGTGCTAAAGGTAATTCATCAGAATAATTAATAGTATTGGTTTGTCTTCTCATATAAACCTTCCAAGAGTCTGAGCCAGACTCACGTCCTCCACCAGTTTCTTTTTCACCACCAAAAGCACCACCTATTTCTGCTCCAGATGTTCCGATGTTTACGTTAGCAATACCACAATCACTTCCTGCATACGATAAGAATTTTTGAGCTTCTTTCATGCTTTCAGTCATAATAGCTGATGATAAACCTTGTGCTACACCATTTTGAAGTTCAATGGCATTTTCAACATCTCCAGAATATTTCATTAAGTATAAAATTGGAGCAAATGTTTCGTGTTGCACAATGTCGTAATGGTTTTCTGCTTCAATAATTGCTGGCTTTACATAACATCCACTTTCATAGCCTTCACCATCTATTACTCCGCCTTCAACTAATACATTTCCGCCTTCAGCTTTTGCTTTTTCAATAGCAGCTAAATACGTATTAACAGCATCTTTATCAATTAATGGCCCAACATGATTGTTTTCGTCTAAAGGATTTCCGATTTTTATTTGTCCATAAGCACCAACAATAGCATCTCTTACTTTATCGTAAACAGACTCGTGAATGATTAATCGTCTAGTAGAAGTACAACGTTGTCCGCAAGTTCCAACAGCTCCAAACACCGCTCCAGGAACTACAACCTTAAGATCTGCAGAAGGTGTAATAATAATAGCATTGTTCCCACCTAATTCTAATAACGACTTACCAAAACGCTCAGCAACTGTTTTTCCAACAATACGTCCCATTCTTGTAGATCCTGTTGCAGATACTAAAGGAATACGAGTATCAGTGGTCATATATTCTCCAACTTTATAATCACCATTAACAATGCAAGAAATACCTTCTGGCAAGTTATTTTCTTTTAAAATTTCAGCAATGATATTTTGGCAAGCTACTGAACATAATGGCGCTTTTTCTGAAGCTTTCCATACACAAACATCACCACAAATCCATGCTAGAGCTGTATTCCAAGACCACACGGCAACTGGGAAGTTAAATGCCGAAATAATACCTACCACACCAATTGGATGCCATTGCTCTCTCATTACGTGACCTAGACGCTCAGAAGGAATCGTTTGTCCATTTAACTGTCTAGATAATCCAACAGCAAAATCACAGATATCAATCATTTCTTGAACCTCACCATAACCTTCTTGAAGTGATTTCCCCATTTCATAAGATACTAACTTACCTAATGGTTCCTTTAAGTCTCTTAATTTGTTACCAAATTGGCGTACAATCTCTCCACGTTGTGGAGCAGGTACATCTCTCCATGTTTTAAATGCTTTAACAGCAGTTTCCATTACACGGTCGTAATCTTCTCTTGTCGATCCTTTAACTGACCCTATTAAATTCCCATCTACTGGAGAAAACGACTCAATTAATTCACCATTAGAAAACCACTCAGAGCCTGTAGAGCTTCCATCATTTATGGCTTTTACACCTAATTGCTCTAATGCTTCTTTTATTCCGAAATCGGTAGCAATTGCTTCCATATACGTCTTTTTTTTATGAATTATTAAAATTTGCCACGAAGTTACTAATAATTTATCAGTTTAGCTTGAAGTCTGAGACTTTATAACGTAACTTTAAAGCTCTTATAAAAGCCAACCATTATGAAGAAATTCTTTCCTCTTTTCCTGTCTTTTTTTATTGTTTTTAGTTGTGGCGAATTAGTCCCAAATCCTGATGATAATCCAGAAAATATTACACGAGAAAATCCAGAACCAAAGGTTGAAACTACGGATTTTGCAATTATTATTCATGGTGGTGCAGGCACAATTCTTAAAAAGAATATGACACCTGAAAAAGAAGCTGCTTACAAAGCAAAACTCGAAGAAGCCATTAGAGTTGGCTATAACATTTTGAAAGATGGTGGAAGCAGTCTTGATGCCGTTGAAAAAACTATTAACGTGTTAGAAGATTCACCATTGTTTAATGCTGGAAAAGGTGCTGTCTTTACCAATGCCGAAACCAACGAACTCGATGCTTCTATAATGGACGGAGAAACCCTAAACGCTGGTGCATCTGCAGGTACTACCACAGTTAGGAATCCAATTAATTTAGCAAGAGCTGTAATGGAAAAGTCAAAACACGTAATGCTCTCAGGAAAAGGTGCCGAAATCTTTGCCGAAGAACAAGGTCTAAAACTAGTTGACCCATCTTATTTTTATACCGAAAACCGATTAGAATCCTTGAGACGTGTAAAAGAGCGTGAAGCACTAAAAGAAGTAAAAATAGATTCCGAATCTGCCTACTTAGACTTCTACGATGCGGATATTAAAAATTCAAAATTCGGAACTGTTGGTTGTGCAGCACTCGATAAAAACGGAAATCTCGCTGCTGGTACTTCAACAGGTGGAATGACCAACAAACGTTATGGTAGAATTGGCGACGCACCTATTATTGGTTCTGGTACGTATGCCAATAACGCAACCTGTGCCGTATCGAGCACTGGTTGGGGAGAATATTTCATAAGAGCACAAGTTGCTCACGATATTTCAGCGTTGATGGAATACAAAGGCCTAAGCCTAAAAGACGCTGCTAAAATTGTTCTCGATAAAGTAAAAACACTTGGTGGAGATGGTGGGATTGTGGCTGTTGATAAAAACGGTAATATGGTGGCTGATTTTAATACGGCTGGTATGTACAGAGCCACAATGAATGACAAGGGAGAATTAACGATTGGGATATATGAGCAATAGTTTGTAACAAATTACTATCTTCATACACAAATAGTTAACCAACCTCAACTACACCATCAACCTCATCTGCTTTCAATCTAAAGAAAGTAAATGATTAAATTTTTTAGGCGAATACGCCAAAGACTTCTTTCTGAAAACAAATTCAGTAAATATCTAATCTATGCCTTTGGTGAAATAATTCTTGTGGTAATTGGAATTTTGATAGCATTGCAAATTAACACCTGGAACCAAAATAGAATTGATTTAAAAATTGAAAAACAGTTATTATCTGAACTCTTAGAAAATTTAGAAGTTAATGAGTTAAGGCTTAAAAAAAGTATTGAAGAAGAATATCGAACTGGTAAATCCATACAATTTGTAGTTGAAGTTTTAGAAAACAAAAGTGTTTACAATGATAGTATGAACTACCATTTTGGTAGAGCAGATTTCACTTCAGATATTGTAATCGCTAAAACTGCTTTTGAGGCTATTAAATCAAGAGGGTTCCAAATCATTTCCTCAGATGCACTAAGAAAAGAAATAATCGATCTTTTCGATTCAGAATATACCGTTTTATTGGCACAAACTGTTCGTTTAGAAGATCAGTTTTGGCCAAATGCAGCCTTACCACTTTTTCATAAACACTTTAGACTTATAGAAATGAAGGCTAGAACCTTTGACAAAACACTTTATGATGCCAAACCTATAGATTATGATGCGTTATTACAAGATGAGGTTTACATTAATATGATAAAACATAGAGGATCTTTTCGATATGCTGGAGCGGATTTAAAAAAGAAGGCCTTAGAAAAAACCAAAGCACTTAAAGAACAAATAAATAGTAACCTAAAAACCTTGTAGCGCTATTATGATTAAATTCTTCAGACATATTCGTCGTTCTCTCTTAAACGAAAACAAAATGGGTAAATACTTTAAATATGCCATAGGCGAAATTATCCTTGTGGTTATTGGGATTTTAATAGCTCTACAAATAAACAACTGGAATGAACAGTCGAAAGCAAAAAAATCTGCTGAAGTACAATTGAGTCTATTATATCAAAATGTATCCGACGACCTCACTTTATTAAATTCCTTAAACACTAATATTGCTCGTAATTTGGAATCGTGTCAAAAGCTTTCAGATCAATTTCAACAAATAAAACCGTTCGATTCACTGACCACAAGTTATATAATAGACAATTTGTTCGAATGGAATTATTATGGTAACACTTCTGCTTATGAAAAATTAAATCAAAGTGGAGAGTTTTCAATTTTACCCAAATCCCTACAGAGCGATATTACATATTACTACAATCTATTAAATAGGGTAAAAGAGCGAGAAGAAATCTCTAATACATTTATAAAAAAAGATTTAGAGCCACATTACTTTGATAATTACAGTATTTATCACAGAAAAGGCAGTAATCTTCATCCAATTATGAGCGAGTACTATGAGGATGATAAAAGGAATCCAATAGCTCTTAACCTAGAAAAAATATCAAATGATAATAAAATGTCAACATTAATATTTGCAAGGTATTATCAAATAAGAAATCAACAAGAGTTATACAAAGAGGCCATTAAAAAGGCCAAAGACATTCAAAGTTCTATTAATGATTATCTAAAAATAAATAATGATAAAATTCTTTAAACATATTCGTCGCTCACTAATTAACCAAAACAAAATGGGTAAATATTTTAAATACGCCATAGGTGAAATTCTACTTGTAGTTATTGGAATCCTAATTGCACTTCAAATTAATAATTGGAATGAAAGCCAAAAATCAGCAAAGCAAGAAAAAACCTATTACTGCAAGATTGCCGAAGATTTACAAGTAGATATTAAAAATATCGATAGTTCATTGGTCACTATAGATAAGCGTGTAGAAAGCGTAGAACGGTTTTTGAAAAACCTTTTAAGAATCCAAAAAGATAAACAAGTTGTTTTAAAAGACTTTATAACAACAATTAGATACTATAAATTCATTCCAACCAAACCAGCCATTACAGATATCACTTCATCTGGAAAACTAGAAACGCTTAGAAATCAAACTTTAAAAAACAGAATTTTAAGCCATTATACAGAACAAGATAATGCATTACGAATTAATGATATAAATTCTAATGCGCTTATTGAAGAACTTTTTTCCATAGAAAAATATGCAGACTTTGGGATTCAAGAAGTACCAGAATATCAAATTATGTTTGATGAAGAATTGCAAGACTTACTATCCAGCAAACAATGGCAACAAAACCCAAATGACGAATTGTTTATTAAGATAAAGGATATGATGATTTTAAATTTGATTCACAGTGGACGTGAAAAACAGCTCCTTAAAGGAATTAAAGCAAATGCCGAAGAATTGAATACTCTGTTAGTTGAAAACTGCAATTGAGATGATTAAATTCTTTAGACATATTCGTCGCTCACTAATTAACCAAAACAAAATGGGTAAATATTTTAAGTACGCTATCGGTGAAATTATATTAGTCGTTATTGGAATTCTAATTGCACTACAAATTAACAATTGGAATGAAAATAGAAAGTTAAAATCTAAAGCAGATATTTATGTAAATAAAATAATAAATGATCTTAAAGTGGATACTCTAAATATTAATGCACTAATTAATAAAGCCGGTAAACACAAAAAAGTCATTGCCAATTATTTCGAATATTTTGATTCTGTAGGTTCTTCAAATATAAATGTAGAGCAATTAATTGATAGCATTAATGACTTAGAAGTATTTTATCTAAAATATTTCCCTGTAAACAAAACGTTTAAAGACATGGAATCTTCAGGTAATAGTGACTTATTATTAGATTCACATAGAGATTTTCTTATAAACCTTGTATCATTTCAAAGTGAATTAGAAATTATTAATCAATCTTATGTAGACATAGCTATCGAGGAAAATCAGAAAAGTCTTCAACAATTAGGAAATAACACAAATTTTTACAAAAACCTAAACAGGAAAAACTCTAAAGAGCGCCAAATTCAGGGTTTATTGCATAAACATCTTTTTTTAAATGCTTTAGACGACCTCTATCTTTATATAGATTTAAGAGGTAAAAAAATAATTGAAACGTCTATTGAAGCTATAGATTTATTAACAGAAAAAAACGATGATTAAATTTTTCCGTCATATACGTCGCTCACTAATTAACCAAAACAAAATGAGTAAATACTTTAAATACGCCATTGGAGAAATCATACTCGTTATGATTGGTATCCTTTTAGCATTGCAAGTCAACAACTGGAACAACAATCGTGTAGAAGTCAAAGAAGAAAAAGAGGTAATTGCAAAATTGCATACTGATTTTAAGGAAAATAAAATATTACTGAATGATTTTTTAACTGACCTTAACAATCAAACAAATACTCAAAAAATATTAATGAATTTGGTCGGGAGTTCTAAAGAGATCCTTAATACGCATAATTTAGATAGCCTGTTTTATGTATCCTTTGGTGCTAGCGAATTAGCTTTTGCAGATAACACTATTAAAAACCTAATGCAAAGCGGAAAATTAAACCTTTTAAAAAATGAAAAAATAACAACCTTACTTTATAAATGGAATACACTGACCGAAATTAGAAATACAAGACTGAAAAAATTTGACGAGTGGGCAAATGATAAAGTTATCCCTTATCTATTAGACAAAATATCATTTAAGCAAATGGATATGAATAGCAATTATTCTTGGGCTGGACCATCTAAAGTAAAACCAGATTATTATCCATTGTTTCAAGACATCTCTTTCGAAAATTACATGGACAACCATCTTTGGTATGCACAACAACTCATTGAGCGCTGCAAAGAAACCGACATACTCATCGACGACATTATAGAAGCAACAAAAACAGCAGAACTATGATAAAGTTCTTCCGTAAAATCAGATATGACCTCATGAAACAAAATAAGATGTCAAAATACTTTAAATATGCCATTGGCGAGATATTACTTGTGGTCATAGGAATCCTAATTGCGCTACAGATTAATAATTGGAATGAAAAAAGGAAAGCGGATTCCCAAGAAACTGTTTTATTAGAGCAACTACTATCAGATTTCGAAAGTAATTTGGAACAGTTGAACCAAAAAATATCAATGCGAGAAGATTTTAAAAATTCCTCTAAAATACTCTTGAGTTATATAGATAATCCAAAGCTTGCCAGTACAGATAGTGTAAATGATCATATTGGTAAAACCATGCCATATGCTTCATTTGATCCTATAATTATAGATTTAGCTGGTTCTGGTGAATTAAAACTTATATCCAATAACAAAATTAAGCAAGTTGTAACGCGCTGGACATCTGATATTAAAGACGTTATTGAAGACGAAATTATTTGGAAAGATTACCGAAACAATATTTACATTCCGTTTTTAGTAGAACACTATCAGCTCAGAACCATCAGAAATAAAGCCTATGAGACAAATCTACTAGGTACTTATTCTATTGATAGAAAAAATAATGTAACAAATTACGATAATCACGAAATTGGCAACTCTAACTTTGAAACAGATTATAATACATTATTGGGCAACCCAAATTTTGAAGATCACCTCACCAGATGTTATGCGATTAATAGTTGGACAAATGTGCAATCTGAAATTTTAAGATTACGAATTGTTGAAATTATAGATTTAATTAAATCTGAGCTGCAAAATGATTAAATTCTTCCGTCATATTCGACGTTCACTAATCCAAGAAAACAAAATGGGTAAATACTTTAAATACGCCATTGGCGAAATAATCTTGGTGGTAATAGGGATTTTAATTGCATTACAGATTAATAACTGGAATCAGAATCGTCTTAATGAAGACTTAGAATCTTTATACTATAAACGACTTTTAGATGATGTCAGAGAGGAAAAACAAATTCTTGAGGCTACTATTAATTATTCTAAAAAAGTTAGTTTTCATGCAAAAAGGGCAATAGCAGTTTTCGAAAATTCTACAAAGGCTTCCGATAATCCCGTTGAAAATATAATAGACCTGTATCAGGCAAGTCAATTTTCAGATTCATATTCTGCAGAATCAACTTTTAAAGAGTTAATTGCTTCTGGTCAAATTAACCTCCTTCAAAATGACAGTATAAAAACTGCTTTAATTAGGTATTATGATACAGAATGGTCTGAATCTGGAACCTTTACATTTGAAAACAAATATAGAGAGAATTTGAGAGGTAAAATGCCAGATGATATTCAAACACAGGTAAGATTGAATTGTGGAGATATCTATTTAAAAAAAGGGCACAGTTATCTCATAAGCTTACCTGACAAATGCAATATTGATCTCAATTTTAATATTGCAAAATCTGTTATAGATGAGTTACGTATGGACGAGAGTTTAAAAAAAGATCTAAGGTATCTAATTGGAAATGAGGAAGCAAAAATAAATGATTTAAAACCAGTACAAAAGCAACTCAATAATCTCATTTCACTTTTAGAGGAAATTAATAATAATTAACTATGATTAAGTTCTTCCGAAATATACGTCGCTCACTAATTAACCAAAACAAAATGGGAAAATACTTTAAATACGCCATTGGCGAAATAGTTCTTGTAGTTATTGGAATTTTGATAGCGCTACAGATTAACAATTGGAATGAACAACGAAAAGATAGCATTAAAGAACAAGCTATGTTAAAAAGGCTTGAAAAGGAATTTAGATCTAATAGAAAACAACTTCTTGATAAAATAGAACTCAGAAATACTATAATTAAAAGTTCTAGGCAATTATTAGAATATTTTGATACACCAGAAAATGTTAAACGCGACAGTATTTTTGCTTATTTAAGCACTATTCAGCCACCAACCTTTGATCCCATTCAAAACGACTTAGTAAGTTCTGGAAATATCGAAATTTTGAAAGATGAAGTGTTAAAACAACTACTCGTTAATTGGAGTACAGATGTTATTCAACTTCAAGAAGTAGAACAAATATTTCTCAGATTTTGTGAACAAAGACTCTTCCCGTATCTAAATGAAGTAGATATACAACGTGATATGATGTACACCTATTGGAAATATGCACCTAAAAACTTACTAGAATCTAAGAAAGTTGAAAACCTCATACCTGGAAAATCAAAACTCATTACAAAAACTGCAGATGAACTTTTAAGTGACTCGAAACTAGAAGGGAAAATTGTTTGGGCATTAACCCTAAATATGTTTAATAATCAAGAATCCCAAACCCTAATGAAACGGATTAATCGTATTCTTAAAGTATTAGATAACCAAATAGAAAAATAACGAAACCTCAACACTAGCCAATGATAAAATTCTTTAGAAAGATTAGACAAAAAATGCTGACTGAAAACAAGTTTGGAAAATATATGACTTATGCAGTCGGAGAAATTGTGCTTGTAGTAATCGGTATTCTAATAGCATTACAAATAAACAACTGGAATGAAAACCGAAAAAACAGGATAACAGAAGCAGACTATTACTGTAGAATTTTAGATGATTTTGAACGCAATGAAAAATTAATTGATGAAACCTCTGAACAGATAAGCAATAAAATAAAGCTTGCTAAAGAGTTGCTATTAGATTTAAACAATATACCAAATGATAGAAGTGACATACTTGATAAATTTGTATTAGCATTAAGACAGGACGTTTTTGTACCCAGCAATATTGCCTTTGAAGAGATTACATCCTCTGGCCAATTAAAGCTGTTAACAGATTTAGAACTAAAAAACAGACTGATTCAGCACAGTACTTTTTTGAACAACATTTTAAATCTACTTCAAGAAAATCGGAATGTCATTATTAATGGTATGAGTGATTTTGAGTTAAAGACTGAATTTGGATTTCAAGATCTTGATTATCTAAAGCGAGAGCTTGATGAAAAACATATTGCCCTTTTACCAAAAAATGACTGGACAAATGACCCTAATAATCCCATATTTATAAAGTTTCAGGACAATCTTGTTTTGTTCATAGGTATGCTGATTAGACAGAAACACCATTTGTCTAATTTAAAAACCGAAATGCAAGAACCTCTAAAACTATTAAAAGCCAAAAAGTGTCAATAGCAAAAGTAAAACCAACCCATGATAAAATTCTTTAGACATATTCGCAAATCCTTAATCCAAAAAAATCAAATGGGCAAATACTTTAAATATGCCATTGGTGAAATTCTACTTGTAGTCATTGGGATTTTGATTGCGCTACAGGTCAACAACCAAAATCAAATCAGAAATGAAAAACAAGCACTAAAAAATTACTTGGATAAAATCGCAATAAATGTAAAAAGTGATATTAAGGTTGCAGAATTCATGATTGAAAAAAGAACGCAACAATCATTATTGTGTGCTGAAGCTACAGAATTGATTTCTAAAAAAGACTGGAGTGACCAACAGAAAATTACCAATGCTGTATTTGCAATGATCATAGAACAACCTTTAAATTTTAATCGTAGTGGATTTGAATCTTTAAAAAACTCTGGCTATTTACAACACCTTGACGACTCTAAAATAGAAGAATTTATATATAAGTATTACAATTCAGTAGACAATGTACTCTTTGAAGAAACAAGTTTACAAGTATGGGCTAATGACTTGGATTTAGAATTGCATAAAAGCGGTTTCTTTTCAAATTGGTTAGAACTCGAAAAAAGACCAAATCAGAAACTGCGAGAGGCCTTGGGTAACTATACAGATACATTAACCGAACATAAAGGAAATGATATCGTACTATCTATTTTATATAGAGGTTTTTTGTTTACGGCAGAACTGACAGGCTTTTATGAAGAACAAGTAAACTTTGGAAATGAATTATTAAGAGCGATAGAAAACTATAATTATAAATTATAAATCACAACAAACTGTGCTTCAATTTAAATAGCCATTAACCATGATAAAATTCTTCCGCAAGATCCGCCAAAACTTAATTATGGAAAATCAAATGGGTAAATACTTTAAATATGCCATTGGCGAAATCATCCTTGTAGTCATTGGAATTCTAATTGCACTACAAATCAACAACTGGAACGAAAAACAAAAAGATATAGAAAAGGAACAGCAAATCCTTTTGAGTTTAAGGGAAGAATTCAAACAAAATATAAAGGAACTCGAGTTTGACCATGCTTTAAATGAAGGATGTTTAAATGCCATTGTTGCGTTAATGAATTTTGACCATACAAACCCATTTAAAACCAAAACCATTGATAGCTTACTAGGGCAAATGTATAATTACGCCACCTTTGATGCACGATTAGGTGTTATGAACGACATTACATCTTCTGGTAATCTAGAACTCATAAGAGATTCTAAATTAAAATATGCGCTCAACCAATGGACTGGAGAACTTGACGATTACAAAGAAGACATTATTGTTAGAAGAGAATATTGGGTAAACAATGTACCCAGAATAATTTACAAGTTCGTTCCACTGCGAAATGTAGATGCTTCCATGAATAGATCAGATTACAGACGCAACATTAGTATTCAACCTATGGACGTTCCAAAAGAAAATTACGTGGCTTTTCTGTCAAACCTAGAAGTAGATAGTATGTTGTTTGATTACTACATGAATCAATCCTATGTTACCGTAAACGAAAACGCTATCATGCGTTTTTTAAAAGAAACCTTAAGTCTAATAGAAGCCAATATTAAAGATGATTAAATTCTTCCGTCATATACGTCGCTCACTCATAAACCAAAATAAAATGGGTAAATACTTTAAATATGCCATTGGAGAAATTTTACTAGTAGTTATTGGGATTCTCATTGCACTTCAAATAAATAATTGGAATGAGAATCGCAAAAGTGAAAAACAAGAGTTGATACTTATGAAACAACTACAAACCGATATAATTTCTAACAAAAATGAAGTTAAAGAATTAAGCAAACGCCTCCACATTAATAAGATTGGAATAGATAGCCTTATATCTAAACTAACTAATCAGAACAATGATTTAACTGTACCAATTTATCTTGCACAAACGATGCGAAAAGTTGATTTTAACAGTGCACAATCTGGTTACAACATCATGCAAAATGGTAAGGCTTCTCTTATTTCAGATGAACAAGTTTTAAAAACAGTCCTCAACCTCTATGAGAACGACTTAGCCGACATTATGGATAGGCAAACTGATATGAATAATAGTATTGATTACATTCAAAAACATTTTGTCAATAAGTTATTTGTTCAAGCACAAAATAATCTAAATATAAAATTTAAAGAACTCGATGTTATAGCAACAGAGACTTTTGAGCCAATAACTTTTATGCTTTAGCAAAGAATATAGAATTTAAAAATACGCTTTTTCAACTAGGAAAGTTAGTTGAAACCCGATTAGCTTTTCTCAGCAATACAGAAAAAGAGCTTGACAGAACTTTAGATGTTTTAGAATCCAAAATAGAACAATAATTAAACCCTATTCTTTATAATCATTATGCACATATAAGTCTAAACAGTATGACTTGTTATTCTTGAACAAGCAGGAATCTATAATTAAAATAGAAGTATCAGTTCAAAACTTCTCTATAAAGTTTCAATAATTACTACCCTCTCAATATTACATTCCCTAACTTTAAGAACATTTTAACAAATACCCAAAATCTAAACATTAAAAAACTGGCGTAATTATTTAACAAGAATGCACCTACCCTTCTTTTTACTGAAGTTTTATTTAATACCATCATCAACTATGCGCATCAAAAAACACCTCGCCGTCCTAGCTCTAATCCTAATCGTTTTTTCTTGTAAAAAGAAGCCTGTCGAAACCGATAACATTTTCAAATTTCGTGATTATATAAGCTACACAACTTCTGGTCGTGTATCTATCGCTGACCCAATAAAAATTAATTTAGCTGAGGAAGTTAGTGACTGGGAAACAGAGCAAAGTATTGATGCCAAAATCGTAAAAACACATCCTTATGTTCAAGGTTCTTTAAAAGCATTAAACAAGCATACGCTTTTATTTACACCAGACGAAAACCTAGAGCCAGATACCGAATATACGGTAACGGTAAACTTAGCGGACATCTACAAAAACATTCCTAAAGACTTTGAATATTACACCTTTCAGTTTAAAACCATAAGACCAAGTTTCAACCTTATTACCAACAATCTTCAATCATATAGCAAGGAATGGCAATATGTTTTAGGAACGCTACAATCGGCTGATGTTATTTCTCTAGAGGATGTTAAAAAATTGGTGGAAGCCTCTCAAAACAACAAAGACCTCAACATTGTATGGCTAGAAAGCAACGACACATCTCGTTATTTCGAATTTAAAATCGATAGCATTAAGCGCGAAATTGAAGACAGCAAAGTGCTTGTCTCTTGGGATGGTAAAGCCATTAACGCAGATAATAAAGGGGAAAACTACCTCAACATTCCTGGCAAAAACAACTTTACCATTATAGAAACTAATGTGATTCAAAATCCTGAGCAACATCTTACGATTAACTTTTCAGACCCATTACAAAAGCAACAGAATTTTGCTGGATTAGTAACACTTCAAAATGTAAAAAATCCAAAATATATCGTTGATGGTAATGTGCTAAAAGTGTATCCAGACACTAAATTGGTTGGTAACATTAAAGTTGATGTGTTCACAGGAATTAAAAACACAGATGGTTTCAAACTCAAAAATCAATATACCCAAACCTTAACGTTTGAAGAATTAAAACCTCAAGTACGCTTAGTGAGTAGTGGCTCTATTCTTCCGAATTCAAAAGACTTAAAATTCAATTTTGAAGCCGTTAATTTGAGCAAAGTGGATGTGAGAATCATCAAACTTTTTGAAGATAATGTGCTTCAGTTTTTACAAGACAATAACCTCAACAGTGATAACAGTTATGCTATTAGAAATGTTGGTCGTCGCATTGCAAAAGAAACCATAACACTTATTCAAAATCCATCTCAAAACACAGGAAAATGGAAAGCTTACAGCATCGATTTATCTAAATATTTACAAGCAGATGCTGGTGCTATTTATCGCGTAGAAATCGACTTCAAAAAAGACTATTCTTTGTACGATTGTTCGTCAAATGTTGAAACTTCAGATGTTGATGAAGACGATTACTACGATGATTATTACGACGACTATTATGAGGATGATGTTTATGCTTCCGAAGACATTTCTGAAGAAGAGCAAGACTTAAGAGAAGAGCGCTATTGGGACAATCTTACTTATAGCTATAAGAACAGAAATTACAACTATCGCGAAAGAAATAATCCGTGTACAGAATCGTATTTCAATTATGGCAACAAAGGCATTGCTGCCAACCTAATTGGCTCTAACCTTGGTGTTATTGCCAAGCAAGGCAACGACAATACCTACTTTTTTGCGGTGACTAATATTTTGGACACCAATCCAGAACGTGGCACAAAAATCACTTTATACAACTACCAACAACAGCCTTTAGCCGATGGCATAACAAATCAAGATGGTATTGTGGAAATTGAAGCCAAAAAACGTGCAGCCTTTGCGGTTGCTGAAAAAGGCAACAACGTGAGCTATGTAAAATTGTTTGATGGCAACTCGCTGTCGCTAAGTAAATTCGATGTGTCTGGAAGTAGATTGCAACGTGGACTAAAAGGTTACATTTATGGCGAACGTGGTGTTTGGCGACCTGGCGACAGTCTGTTTTTAACCTTTATGCTTAATGACAAAGCGAACAAATTACCAAAGCGTCATCCTGTAAAATTAGAAATCACGGATCCAGTTGGCAAGTTGGTATACCGGAAAGTTTCGGTAGATAACATCAATAATTTCTACGATTTTAAAGTACCTACATCAGCAGATTACAAAACCGGAAATTACAATGCTAAAGTTTCGGTTGGTGGTGCCAATTTTACCAAAAATTTGAAGATTGAAACGGTAAAACCGAACCGTTTAAAAATTAAAATAGATTTTGAAGACAAGGTATTGACCAACAACAAACCACTTCAAGGCGATTTGAATGTGGCCTGGCTTCACGGTGCACCTGCAAAAAACTTAAAAGCTGAAATTAAAGCTAAATTCACAACAAAATATACCAGTTTTGAAGGTTATAAGAATTATGAATTCAACGACCCAACACGTAATTTCAGCACCGAAGAAACTAACGTTTTTGAAGGTAATCTTGATGCTGAAGGCAATGCAAAAGTCAATACAACATTAAACATTGGGAAAAATGCACCTGGAATGTTAAACGCACAATTCCTAGTTCGTGCTTTTGAAAATGGTGGCGATTTTTCTCTCGATGCGTTTACAGTGCCTTACGCACCTTATGAGAGTTTTGTTGGTTTGCGTTCGCCTGAAGGTAATCGTTATGGCTCTTTCTTTACAGATGAAAATCACACCTTTGATATTGCTACGGTTGATGCCAACGGGAAACCTGTTCAACGTAAAAAATTAGAAGTTAAAATCTATAAAATTGAATGGCGTTGGTGGTGGAATTCTTCTTATGACAACCTATCGAGCTACGTGTCTAGCAATTACCACAGACCAATGCAGCAGTATGAAATTGATACAGATGTTTCAGGTAAAGCAAGCTTCAAAATCAATATTCCTGAAAAAGACCGTGGACGTTATTTAATTAGAATTGTGGACCCAGTGAGTGGTCACGCTACTGGTCGTACGGCTTATTTCTATAAAAACTGGTGGTCTAACTCGCCATCTGGCGACAAGGATGCTGCTAAAATGTTAGTCTTTTCAACCGACAAGGACAACTATAATGTTGGCGAAACTGCAAAACTAACCTTTCCATCTGGTAGTGAAGGTAGAGCGTTAATCAGCATAGAAAATGGTACTGAAGTTTTAAAACACCAATGGGTAAAAACGCAACCTGGCGAGACTACAGTTGATATTCCTGTAACGCCAGAAATGGCACCAAACGTGTTTATCAATATTTCGTTGTTACAACCTCACGCTATAACGTCTAACGATTTACCGATACGTTTATATGGTGTTATTCCTATGATGGTAGAAAATCCTGCCACCAAATTAGAACCACAAATTAAGATGCCAGATGTTATAAGACCTGAGCAATCTTACGAGATAAAAGTGTCTGAAAAGAATAACAAACCAATGACTTACACCATTGCGGTTGTTGAGGAAGGTTTACTCGATTTAACCCGATTTAAAACACCAAATGCTTGGGATAGTTTCTACGCTCGCGAAGCATTGGGTGTAAAAACTTGGGATGTTTTTGACGATGTTATTGGCGCGTATTCTGGTAGTATAGACCAAGTGTTTGCTATTGGTGGCGATGGTTCTGCAGCTAAAGGCAAGAACAAAAAAGCCAATCGTTTTAAACCTGTAGTGACGTATTTAGGTCCTTTCCTTTTAGATGCAGGACAAACGCAAACGCATCAACTAAAAATGCCAAATTATATTGGTGCCGTGCGCACAATGGTTGTGGCAGGAAATAATAATAAAGAAGCCTACGGAAGTGCTGAAAAATCAGTTCAAGTTAAAAAGCCATTGATGGTTTTGGCAACCTTACCGCGTAAGTTAAGTCCTGGCGAAAAAGTAACGCTTCCGGTTACCGTTTTTGCAATGGAAAACAAAGTGAAAAACGTCAACCTATCCTTAAAATTAAGTGATGGCATTACGGTAAAAGGGCAACAAACACAGTCACTTCAATTTGATAGACCAGATGAAAAAATGGTATATTTTGAATTGGATGTTTCCAAAGCAAAAGGCATCAACACGATTGAAGTTATCGCTTCAGGAAATGGCGAAAAGTCCAACTACAAAGTAGAGATTGATGTTGAAAATCCTAACCCAATGACCTCTCGTGTTATTGATAAGGAATTGGCTGCCAATGGCAACCAAACCATTGATTTTTCAACCTTTGGTGAACCAGGTACCAACTATGCAACGGTAGAATTTTCAACCTTGCCACCAATGGATTTCTCTAAGCGTATGGAATATCTCATTCGTTATCCTTACGGTTGTGTTGAGCAGACTACATCTAGTGTATTTCCGCAGTTGTACTTAACGGATATTTTCGACCTAACGGACAAAAAGAAAAAAGAAGTGCAGCGAAATATTGAAAATGGTATTCGTCGTTTGGGCACATTCCAAAATCCTGATGGTGGATTAGGGTATTGGCGAGGCGAGCGAACCGCAAGTGATTGGGGAACGAGTTATGCAGGACATTTTATGATTGAAGCTGAAAAGAAAGGCTTTGTTTTACCATTGAGTTTTAAGAGCAATTGGATTGCTTATCAACGCCAAGCAGCTCGCAACTGGCGACCAAGTTACAGACATTACAATAGTGACTTAACGCAAGCCTACAGACTGTACACCTTGGCATTGGCAGGAAGTCCAGATTTAGCAAGTATGAACCGATTACGTGAGTTTGAAGAAATATCTAATGATGCCAAATGGCGATTGGCTGCGGCTTATGCTCTGGCCGGACAAAAAGAAGCGAGCCAAGCGATAGCGAAAACGGCCAATATCGATTTTCAACCTATCAATTCTGATAATTACACCTATGGTTCGTTACACAGAAACAGAGCAATGGCTTTAGAATCTATGCTACTTACCAACGATTCTAAAAAAGTAGAATTGGCAAAAAGCATTGCAAAATCGTTGTCTAGTGATAGATGGATGAGTACGCAAACCACAGCTTACAGCTTATTGGCAATGGGTAAACTTATTGTTGAAAATGGTGGAAAAGATTTAAAACTAAGTTATTCCATAAACGGAAAATCGGAAACCATTGATACTAAAAATGGTATTGCACAACGTAACATTCCTGTGAATGATGGTGCGAATCAAATTACAGTCAATAACAGCAGAGATAATGTAGTCTATGTTAGAATTTTAAACTCTGGTAAACTAAAATTAGGCGAAGAACTGCCTGTGCAACGTGGTTTTTCAATTTCAACAGTCTATAAAGATTTACAAGGCAACAGCATTGATGTGACCAAATTACAACAAGGTCAAGATTTTGTAGCAACAGTTAGTATTTCTAACCTCACGAGTGATTATGTAAATGATGTAGCGCTAACACAGATTTTCCCATCAGGTTGGGATATCGTCAACACGCGTTTTACCGATTTTGGCGACACAACGGTGAGCCAGGCCAGATATACAGACATTAGAGACGACCGTGTCAACTTCTTTTTTGATATGAATAGAAAAGGAAAATACGGCACAAAAACCTTTACAGTAATGCTCAATGCTTCGTATTTAGGCACCTACTATTTACCAGGTGCACAAGCCGAAGCTATGTACGATAATGATGATTATTTAGTACGCAACAAAGGGCAATGGGTTACTGTTGAGAAGTAAAATTCCTGCAAAAGCAGGAATCTCATAAAAGTAACGTCAGTTCGAGTGATTCTGACCAAAAATCAGAATTATATCGAGAACAAATAGAAGTGAAAAAAAGTTTCTTTTTCTCGATACTAATTTCAACCTATAAATAGCTTGAAATTCACTCGAAATGACAAAACTTGAAAAGACAAAGTAAATTTTAAATATATTCTGAATCAACACTTCGACAAGCTCAGTGTGACAGTTCAGAATGACATAAACAAAGCTAAACTACTTGTCGTCCGGAAGACAAGAATCCAAAGAGAACAAACCGCTAAAATGTTCAATTTAAAACTTAGAAAAAATGAAAAATTTAAAAATGATTTTAGCGATTGGATTTGTATTCAACATCCTAGTAGTAACAGCGCAACAAAGCGCTTATGTATCGGCAGAAAGCGGTTTGTCATTGAGAGACCAACCAGATGTTAGCGGCAAAATGCTAACGAAATTAGCCTATGGCGAAGCCATTGGTGTGTTAGAAAAAACCAACAAACAATTAGTTGTACTCGATGCTGGCGAAAAAGTAAGTGGCGAATGGGTTAAGGTGGAAACCAGAAACCATATTGGCTATGTATTTGATGGCTATTTATCATCAGAAAAGATTGCTAAAACCATTCGTTTGAAATTAAAAGATTTAAACGTTGAAATTAAAAACCTGGCGACGAGTGACTACAAGCGTTCGCACGATTTAAATAATAGCGAAACGGCAACCATCAATGTTGACACAGACGCAACACCAGAAGGCAAAAACATTGTATTAGTAGATAGCGATTATAAGCACGTAAGTTTGTTTCAACGCTATGAAAATAGTTTCTCATTTATGAGTGCAGATTCTAAATGTAACACTAACGAGTGGACACAATTTGACACCGAATGGAAGCCATTAAAGCAATTGAATTCTAATACTTATGAGACTTTGACATACACTGAAAAGGATTGGATTACTTTTATTGAAACAGCAACGAAAGATTTAAAAGATGATGTGGTAGATAAATGTGGTGAAGATTGGTTGAATTATGTAAAAACCATTGATAACGTTAAAGATTTTCCTGTGAGTGTATCGACAAATCGTGTGTATATCAAAATGATTTTAACCGATTTTGAAGATAATGTAACAGAAAAAATCATTGAGTTTGAGATGTCAAAAGGTTCTTGAAATATAAATTTGTCAATTTGAGTGCAGTCTGAAAATCTTGAAATTATATGAGGTTTCGACTGCGCTCAACCTGACAAAAAATTAAATACTAATGATGGACAAAATTCCCTACTACGCAGTCATATTCACATCAACTCAAACCGATGACACTGAAGGCTACTCGGAAATGGCTGAGAAAATGGAAACTTTAGCCAGACAACAAGAAGGTTTTATTGGAATTGAAAGTGCTCGTAATACAATTGGCATCACTGTAAGTTATTGGGAAAGTTTAGACGCCATAAAAAACTGGAAAGCCAACACTGAACATTTATTTGCACAACAAAAAGGTCGTGAGCAGTGGTACAATTGGTACAATGTGAAAATTTGTAAAGTTGAACGTGAGTACCAATTCCTGCGAAAGTAGGAATCTCAAGAATAAAATAACAAACTGTCATTACGAGGAATGAGGCACGAATGACGTGGTAATCTCAAACACAAGAAACAGATTGCTTCACTGGGTTCGCAATGACGATTCAATTAACGCCTTACAGCAAAGTGTCCTTTAACTTCTTGTCCGTCCAAAACAATTCTATACCAATAATCAGATGCTGGAAGAGGACTGCCATTATATGTTCCATCCCAAAAGATATTAGAGTTTTTAGCACTGTATAATTGTTTTCCGTATCGATCAAAAATATAGACTTCTGAAGACGTAAAAAACGGTGCTACATTAAAAATAAAGAAGTCGTTATCGCCATCTCCATTTGGTGTTATAAACTTCTGAATGTAAAAGTGTAAGTGATCTTGAAATATCTCAAAATCACAATCAGAAGACTTTACATAGATAGTATATAAACCACTTAATTGATTATTGAATGTATTGCTACTTTGATAGTTTACACCATCAAGAGAATATTGATAATCACCATTGTTCAATAAATTTACAATTATCGATCTACCGTCAGTAGTTATACTTTCTATTTCAGGAATTTCTATTTCTGTTACTGTAAAAGTTATAATGTCAGTTAAGCATCCATCCGTTACCTCAACAATATAACTACCTGCCATATCTACTATTATAGAGCTAGTCGTCTCGCCAGAATCCCATAGATATTGTGGATTAACAATGTCTGAAGTGGCAAAGAGTGCAACTTCTCCTTCCTCACAAAACGATACAAACTCTTCTCTAGACTCTATTGGCTGTGTGCCTTCTATTTCCCAATCGCAAATATCATCATTAAATACAGCCGATTGCCAACAAAGCAAATCTTGAGGTGGCTCAGGCTGTGTTCCTGAAACTTCCCATGAACAAGTCTCATTATTAAAATTTGGTGTTTCCCAGCACTCAATATCTGTTGGCACTTCAGGTTGTGTTCCTGTAATATCCCATTCACAAGTATCATTATTAAATGTGGCTGTTTCCCAACATTCCAGTTCTGGTATTTCCGGTTGCGAACCCGTAATCTCCCACAAACATAATGTGTTGTTAAAGGTTGCTACTTCCCAACATTCTAAATCTATAGGTGGATTTGGTTGCGTACCAGTAACTATCCAATCACAAAGCGTATCATCAAAAGTAATAGTTTCCCAACACTCAATATTTGGTGGTGGCGGAACTTCATTAACAATTATTGTATAAACATCCGAAAAAGTAATACAATCAGCATCATTTAAATTTGCAGCAAACTCAGCAACCTTTGCTCTGAAGTACGTTGTGGTTGTTATGGCGTTTATATTCAATGTCTCATTAGTTTCACCTGTAATATCAGACCAATTAGTACCATCTGTACTCATCTGCCATTGATAAAAATGCTCGCTAAAAACCACATTATCTGGAGTTGCCGTTATAGTATCAGAAAAAGGCACTTGACTTGCACACAATTCTGTTGAATTAGTGTTTACAGAATCCTCAACTATAATAGAATCGCCACAACTCTTAAAGACTATATCATCAAGGGCTAAATCATTACCACAACCACCAGATCCATTATTAAGCATTTTCAGTATCACTGAAGTCTGACCAGGATTAGATTGAAAAACAAGTGCATATTGATTCCATTCTGGTGTTATTGTACTTGAAATATCACCTGTATCACCAGAAGCTAAAAGATTGGTGTCTGAACTATCCCATATTTCAAATCTAACATTAATAGGAATAGTATTTGGACTGCAAAAACCATTTGAAGGAGATAGGTTAATCATCCAAGACGAAAACTCATAAGTTGTATTCTCACACAAGCCGGAAATGGTCGCTCTGTAAAACTCACCTGAGGTGAAATCTGAATTAATAATCAACATTCTCCCATTAGTATCATTTGGAGTATGATCGTCTACATCAAACCAATCAAAATAATTTGAATTACTTGAGACTGTGTATAAACCATCATCTGGTGGCTGTCCATTTGCATAAGTGTAAGTTGTTGTACCAGCTGGTAATGAAGTATCTTGGATACCTACACCAAAATCCTCAACAAAAATTGGATCACCAGAATTTCCTTGGCAAAACCCTAACTGGGCAATTACTTTCCCTGATGTTAGAGAAAAACATAAAAAAAATAGGACTTTAAGATCTAATAGGGATTTTTGCACGTTTAAATATATAGATAAGTTTATGTCTTAATTTTAAATTTTCGATAAAAAGACCAAAAAAACACTTTTGTATAGTTCATGTATAGGTTAATTAGATATTTTAAGCGAAATAAGATAAAATCCTTTGTGATTTTGATTCTTTTCGTAATTTATTATTTCTGTTTACCTAAAAAATTATTCAAAGACCCAACAGCTACAGTAATTACGAGTAACAATAACGAATTGTTGGGTGCTAAAATTGCAGACGATGGTCAATGGCGGTTTCCTGAAACCGATAGTGTACCTGAGAAATTTAAAACTTGTCTTTTACTTTTTGAAGACGAATATTTCTATAAGCATCCTGGTTTTAATCCAATTTCAATATTTAAAGCTTTAAAGGAAAATATAAGTTCTGGTTCGGTAAAACGAGGCGGAAGTACACTCACGCAGCAAGTGATTCGCTTATCTAGGAAAGGACAATCTAGAACCTATCTCGAAAAGCTGAAAGAGCTTATTCTAGCAACACGATTAGAATTCAGACATTCTAAAGACGACATTTTAAAACTATATGCGAGTCACGCACCATTTGGTGGTAACGTGGTTGGCATCGATGCTGCAGCTTGGCGCTACTTTAATAGAGAAGCCTCTAATTTATCTTGGGCAGAAAGCGCGACCCTTGCGGTTTTACCCAATGCACCAAGTCTTATTTATCCAGGAAAAAATCAACAACGACTACTCGATAAACGCAATCGCCTATTAAAAAAGTTGTTAGATAATGGCACTATAGATGAGCTCACTTACGAGTTGTCCATCGCTGAAACTTTACCACAAAAACCGTATCCATTGCCTCAAATCGCACCGCATTTATTACAAAAAGTAGCCAAACATAATAAAGGTAAGCGACTAAAAACAACGGTTGACATTGCATTGCAAACCCAAGCCAACCATATTGTAAAGCAACATTACAATAGCTTAAAACAAAATGAGATTTATAACATTTCGGTATTGGTTTTAGACGTTAAAACCAGAAAAGTCTTGACTTATGTTGGCAATTCGCCAACAGATAATGCACATCAAAAAAGTGTGGATATTATTGACAAACCCAGAAGTACAGGCAGTATTTTAAAACCGTTTTTGTATGCTGCTATGCTCGATGCTGGCGATTTATTACCACATACTTTGGTCGCTGATATACCCACACAATTTGGTAGTTACCAACCCGAAAATTACGACAAGTCTTACGATGGTGCAGTACACGCTAACGAAGCCTTATCACGCTCATTGAATGTACCTGCTGTGCGAATGCTTCAGGATTTTGGTTTGGACCGTTTTTACCATTATTTGAAGCAATTAAAATTGAAGGATTTAAGATACAACGCCAATCATTACGGTTTGTCTTTGGCGCTTGGTGGTGCTGAAAGTAACCTTTGGGATTTGTGTAAAAGCTATGCGGCAATGGCTTCGACCTTAAATCATTTTAATGACAATTCTAGTGAATATTTTACCAACGAATTTGTTGAACCTGTTTATAATTTTGAATCCGAAATCGACTTCGGAAAACTGGTTTCTGAAAAGTCGGTTTTTGATGCTGCCTCTATCTATCTCACGTTTGAAGGTATGAAACAAGTGAACAGACCTGAAAGTGATGAGAGTTGGGAATTTTACGATTCGTCTCAAGAGATTGCCTGGAAGACTGGCACCAGTTTTGGGTTTAGAGATGCTTGGGCTATTGGCACCACCAAAGATTATGTGGTTGGCGTTTGGGTTGGTAATGCTGATGGCGAAGGCCGTCCTGGTTTGGTTGGTGTGCAAACGGCTGCACCAATTTTGTTTGATATTTTTGATATTCTACCAAAAAGCGAATGGTTTTCAAGGCCTTATGACGAAATGATTGAAGTAAGCATTTGCAAGAAAAGTGGTTACAGAGCTTCAACTGTTTGTGATGATGTGGAATCTAGATTTATTCAAAATGCTGGACAAAAAACAGCACCTTGTCCGTTTCATAAATTGGTGCATTTGGATGCTTCTGAGCAGTTTCAAGTGAATTCTTCTTGTGAGGGTGTTTCAAACTTAAAAACAACATCTTGGTTTGTTTTGCCACCACTTCAGGAATATTATTTCAAAACTAAAAACCCGTTTTATAAACCGTTGCCGCCTTTTAGAAATGATTGTGTTGAAACTTCAGCAATTCACATGGAATTTATTTATCCTAATCAGCAAAACACTATTTTCTTACCCAAAGATTTTGATGGTAACACCAACGATTTAATCTTGAAAGTAGCACATTCTAAACCAGAATTGACGCTATATTGGTATGTTGATAACAAATACCTCGGAACAACAAAAGACATGCACGACATCGCCATTTTACCTCAGCAAGGTGAACACATAATAACTGTAGTCGATGAATTAGGCAATGAAATAAAGCATAAGATTACTGTAGCAAATTAAAATGGTTTCTAATTAGCAAATCCTTATTTTTGCATCAAAACATATAAAATGGAAACACTACAATTTATACATTCTGGTTGGGCATATATTGTTTTGCTGGTCTTAGTCATTGCAACGTTTAATGCTTTAATTAAGTTTTTTAGCGGAAAAGAATATAGTCCTGTAGACTTTAGATTTTCGTTATTTGCTTTAATTACAATGCATATTCAGCTATTAATTGGTATCATTTTGTTTTTCTCAAAAGATTACTTTTCTACAATAAAAGAAGTTGGTGGAATGGGAGAAGTGATGAAAAATTCAGCATTAAGAAATTTAATTGTAGAGCATCCTTTAACAATGATTATTGCTGTGGCATTAGTAACTATTGGTTACTCAAAACATAAAAAGAAATTAGTTTCTAAACCTAAGTTTAAGCTTCTGGCTATTTTTTACACACTAGCTTTAGTGTTAGTCCTAGCTAAGATTCCTTGGAACTTATGGTTTAATTAATAAAAAAGGCGCAAATTAAAATTTGCGCCTTTTTTATTTTTATATAATGAATTAACCTTTGTTGGTTTCTTCTTCAGTATCTTCTTTAACTTCCTTAATAAGGTACACATATACAGGGAAGTGATCGCTAAATCCATTTGTAAAACCACCATCTGCAAAACTTCTTAGAGGATAACCTTTGTAACGTCCTCTTTTATTGAACATATAAGAAGGATTATAAATACCTGCTTTCCAAAATCTAAATGAAGAGTAATCATCTTCTAATAATGGCTTTGTCATCATAATTTGATCGAATAAACTCAAAGCGTCTCTATAGGCAGTAGTTCCCCATCCTTTATCAGTAAACATTCTTTCGTATGGATTATAAATACCTTTGAGTGGTACTTTCTTTTTATCCTTCTTTGCTTTAAGTACTTTTTTCACACTTTCGTTAGTTGGGTCATCATTTAAATCACCCATTGTAAATATCTTAGCATAAGGATCTATAGACTGTAAAGAATCTATCATGCGCTTATTTAATTGTGCTGCGGCAACACGTTTTGGTCTACTTCTAGCCTCACCACCACGTCTCGATGGCCAGTGATTTACAATTACATGAATTAAATCGCCATCTAACTTTCCGCTAACCAATAATTGATCTCTAGTTCTAATCCTATCTCTACTTACATCATCATAAATTACAAGTTCATGAGTGCTAGTGTCTATTGGTTTAAATAATTCCTTTTGGTATAACAAAGCAACGTCAATACCTCTACCGTCTGGACTATCGTAGTGGATAATTCCGTAATCCTTAGCCAATAATAAAGGATCGTTTACCACATCCTCTAGCACATCTCTGTTTTCAATTTCGCAAACACCAATAATAGCAGGAGAATTATTTGCTTTGTCTGCTCCAATATTGGCAATTACTCTTGCCATATTTTTTACCTTTTTTCTGTACACCTCAGCACGATTTCCTTTCATTTCCATTATTGGACTTGCCTCATCATTTTTTAATGGATCGTTGATAGTGTCAAATAGATTTTCTAAATTGTAGAACGCTACTGTGTGAATTTTGAAGCGCTTTTCTTCTTGTGCTTGAACATTAAAAACACTGATTATTACAAGCAGAGTTAGAAGAGATTTTAAAATTTTCATAGTTGATATATTATCTAATTGTTATATCCTAAGCAAATTGCTTGCCAAAAGTATGTAATTATTATAAATAACGTACATTTGCACGCCTTAAATAACTATTATTTAATCTACATTACAATCAATTTAAAATTAGGTATGAAAAAAAGTTTTTTATTATTTCTGTTCTCAATCGCTTTTTCTTTAGCAAGTTTTGCACAGCAAACAGTTGTTAAAGGAAGTGTTTTAGACGGAACAACAGGAGAACCAATTCCTGATGTAACTATTACTATTGAAGAAACTGGACAGACCTTGAAAACCGATGCTAAAGGAGAGTTTAGTTTTACTCAGAACGTTCCTTTAGGAGAGCAAGTTCTGAAAATTGAAAAAGTAGGATATGTTACCAAACGTTACCCAATCATTGTTAATGAAGGACAAACCGTTGATATTAGCGGTATGACTCTAGACTTTGATACAAGTGACAAAAAAGACCTCTTTATTATTTCTATCTCAGATGATAATTTAAATAGTGAAGATGACGGTTTAACAGACAACATTTCTGGTCTTTTACAAGCCTCAAGAGACGTGTTTTTAAGCGCTGCAGCATTTGACTTTAGTGCTACATTCTTCAGACCAAGAGGTTTAGACAATGCTAATGGTAAAGTACTTATTAATGGTATTGAGATGAACAAGCAGTTTAACGGAAGACCACAATGGGCAAATTGGGGAGGTTTAAACGATGTTCAACGAAACCAAGAATTCTCAATGGGAATGTCTGCTAACGACTACAACTTTGGAGATTTAGCAGGTACTAACAATATTGTAATGCGTGCCTCAAAATACAGAAGAGGAGGGCGTATCTCTTATGCTTCTGCAAATAGAAGTTATACTGGTAGAGTTATGGCAAGCTATAGTTCTGGTTTATTAGAAGGTGGCTGGTCTTATTCTGTTTTAGGGTCTAGACGTTTTGGTGAAGAAGGTTATATAGACGGAACTTTATACGATGCTAATTCTTTATTTGTTGCTGTAGAAAAGCAATTGAACGAAAATCATAGCTTAAACTTTACAGGTATCTACGCTCAAAACAGACGTGGACGTTCTACTGCAATTACACAAGAGGTATATGATTTAAAAGGAAGACGATATAATCCATTTTGGGGAGACTTAAATGGTGAGCAACGTAATTCTAGAATGCGTGAAACCAATGAGCCTATTTTAATGCTTAATCATTATTGGAAAATATCTGATAAAGTAAGATTAAATAATAATGTGGCTTATCAATTTGGTGAAATTGCCAATTCTAGAATAGATAATGGTGGTACACGTTTAGTTACAATAGACGGTGAAAATGCTTACTTAGGTGGAGCAAGAAACCCAACACCAGAGTATTATCAAAATTTACCTAGCTTCTTTTTACAAGATGCTAACCCAACAGCTTACGACTACCAACAAGCATACTTGGCACAACAAGACTTTATTAATGATGGTCAATTAGACTGGAATAGTATGTATGGAGCTAATGCTTTATTAAGAAATCAAGGTGGGAATTCTTTATATGCTGTACAATCTGATGTTGTAAAAGATCAGCAATTAACATTTAACTCTATATTAGATGCAGACTTAGCTGATAATATTAGATTAAATGCTGCTGTAAGCTATAGAAACCTTAAAAGTGAAAACTTTGCAAGATTAGAAGATTTACTAGGTGGTACAGGCTACTTAGACGTAGACTTCTTTGCAGAAGAAGATGACAACTCTACAATTAGTGATGAAGTTGCAGCAAACTTAGCTCAGAGTGATGTAAGAAACCCTAATCGTATTGTTGGTGAAGGTGATCGTTACAAGTACAACTACGAAATGAATGCTAACGTTATAAGTGGTTTTGCACAAGCGCAATTTAAATATAACAAAGTAGATTTCTATGTTGGTGCTAACTTATCGCAAACAACTTACCAAAGAACAGGTTTATATGAAAATGGCTTCTTCCAAGGAGGTGGTAATGATGGTTCTTTTGGCGACAGTGATAAATTAGATTTTTCTAATTATGGAATTAAAGGTGGTTTTACTTATAAAGTAACTGGTAAACACTTAGTAGATGTAAATGCAAGCTACTTTACAAAGGCACCTTCTATCAGAAACTCGTTTAGCAATGCAAGACAATCTAATGCAACTGTAATAGGGTTAGAGAGTGAAAAAATTCAATCTGTAGATGTTAGTTATATTTTTAGATCTCCTATTGTAAAAGCTAGATTAACTGGTTTTTACTCTGGGTTTAAAGATGGCTCTGATATAGGTTTTTATTTTACAGAGGACTTAGCTGGTTTAGGTGTAGATACAGGAGATGCTTTTGTTCAAGAAATATTAACCAATATTGAAAGAAGACATGTTGGTGTAGAATTTGGTATTGAAGCACAAGTAACACCAACAATAAAGTTAAAAGGAGCTGCATCTGTTGGTCAGTATACTTTTCAAAACAATCCTAATTTGTACTTAACTAGTGTAGATTTCTTAAACAGAAGTGATATAGATCCTCAAATTACGTTTGGAGATGGCACAACCAACTTAGATGGTTACCACGTAGCTGGTGGACCAGAACGTGCTTTCCAAATTGGTTTTGAATATAGAGATCCTAGCTATTGGAATATTGGAGTTACTAGTAACTTCTTCTCTAATGCTTATTTAGATGTAAGTAACTTAGCAAGGTCTGCAAACTTCTCTTCAGATTTTGATGGTAACACATTTAATGATTATGATGAAGCAATTGCAAAAGATCTTTTAAGACAAGAACAATTTGATGACTACATGTTAGTTAATATTATTGGTGGTAAATCTTGGAAAATCAATGATTATTTTGTTGGTTTCTTTGCAACCATTAATAATGTATTTAATGAAGAATATAAAACAGGAGGTTTTGAGCAATCACGTTTAGCTAACTTCCGTCGTATGCAAGAAGACCAGTCTAGAGACAATGGTCCGATATTTGGCCCTAGATATTTCTTCGGAAATGGAACTACATATTACTTAAACGTATATGTAAGATTTTAAAAAAAGCTATGTTAGAACAAAATAAAACACGAAAAATGAAAACTTTAAAAATTAACAAATTAATACTATTACTAATTGGATTAGTAGTATTTAACAGTTGTGTTGAAGATGATGATTTTGACACACCAAACACCTCTATTGTAGAACCTAATATACCAGCAGACCAAATAAAGTTAATGACTGCTTTAGCTGGTGATTTAGCACAAGAGCAAAGTGCTAATGATGGTATTTTTGATCCTCAACCGCTAGACTACTCTAACGAAGATGATATTGTTGACTATGTATTTGATGAAGAAGATGTCTACGTAACAGGTTATGTAGTTTCTTCTGATGAAGCAGGTAACTTCTTTGAAGAAATTATCATACAAGACAAGCCAGAAAATCCTACAATAGGTGTAAAATTTCTTATAGATGTAAATCCATTATTTGTACGCTACGAAGTTGGTAGAAAAGTATACATTAAATTAAATGGACTATCTGTTGGTATTACAAATGGTGTTTTAACACTTGGTACAAATGCTAATGGTGAAGTTGATAAAGTTGCTCCATCATTAGAAAATGATGTTGTTTTAAGATCAAATGAAGTAGCTACTATTACACCTCTATCTGTAAACGTTTCAGATTTTGAAGATGATTTAACAAATTTATGTGTAGAATTAGTAGATGTTCAGTTTGCAAGCAATCAAGTTCTTGGTGATAACCCATTAACTTACGCTTCTGAGCAACAAGATCAATTTGATGGTGAGCGTACTTTAGAAAGCTGTGCAGAATCAGGTTCTTCTGTAACATTTAGCACTAGTACCTTCGCAGATTTTAAAGGTTTATCATTACCAACTGGTCGTGGTTCATTAAAAGGTATTTTAACTAAAAATTTCGAAGGTGAAGCATTTAACATCGTTGTTAATTCTCCTGAAGATGTAAATTTTGATAATGCTACACGTTGCGATCCGCTTTTCCAAGATTCATTTGCAGCTGGTAACTTAGATTTATGGACACCATACAGTGTTACAGGACCACAAGAATGGTATTATAATACTTTTGGAAATCCTAGCGACAGTGCAACTATGTCTGGTTTTTCTGGTGGTGCAGTTGAGAACGAAGATTGGTTAATCTCTCTTCCAATAGACTTATCTGCTGTTTCTACAGCATTCTTTAGCTTTGATAACGTTAAAAGATATAGTGGTAACGATATAGAAGTATATTACACTACAGCTTATAATGGTGGAGATCCAAATACAGATGGAGCATGGACACAATTATTCCCTGCATTAGATTCTGACACAGGTAGCTGGTCTTCTTGGGTAAATTCTGGTGCTATGGATGTTTCTGATGCTGCTGGTGGTGATTTATATATTGCTATTAAATATACATCAACATCTTCTTCTGCAGCTACTTGGGAAATTGATAATGTATCTGTTTCGGTAGAGTAATTTGAAGATTTTATAAATAATAACCTAAAAGACTGCCTAATTGGGCAGTCTTTTTAGTTTTTAAGTATGCTAGACAACTTCTATATTTCTGTCTTTAATTATTACAAAGCACGATTAGGTAAGCGTACTAATCGCGTTGCTTTATTGTACATTAACTTGTTAGAAATTTCAATATATTTAGTATTAGGCGCATTCTTTTTAGCCTTTGCCAGCCAAATGAATATTGCTACGATGTCTAAATCTAAATTTTGGATTGTATTGGTTTTAGTATCGGCTTTTATAATTTTTAAAAACTGGATGCGATACAATGGTAAAAAAAGAAATATCATTAAGGCTAAGTTAAAAGCCAAATATTCCATTTATTTACTTTGGCTTTTACCTTTAGGTTGTATCGGTCTGGCTTTTATTCTCCTTCAGGTAATATAAAAAAGCCATCTTATTAGATGGCTTTATATTTTCGAAAATTGAAAGTGAAACTTTTTACTCAGCTTTCTTTTCTGCTTTACAACATTCTTTTTTGCAGTCCTCTTTGCAGACTTTCTTTTCTGCTTCAGTTTTATCGGTACAACAAGCTTTGTTACAATCTTCCTTGCACTTTTTAGATTCGCCTTCAAAACTATCAACAACTTTCATGTCTTTCACCTTATACACATCACCTACTTTAGCAACAGCTTCTTCTAATGATTTTGGTGTTACTTTAGCTTCATCATATTCTACCATAGCTAAACGCTTATCAAAATCTACCTTGGCAGACTTTACACCATCCATTTTAGCCATTTTCTTTTCAATTGTTTTGGCACAACCCATCGCACAAGTCATTCCATCAATCCCAAATTCTACTTTAGCGTAAGTAGCATTTGGATCTAAGGTTTTAGATACCTCTTTACTACTCACCTCAACATCTACAGTCTTAACTTCTGGCTCTGCCTTATCTTTACAAGATGTAAAAGCTAAAAGTAAAGCAGAAGCGACAATTACATTCTTTAATATCTTCATAAGTATTAATCTTAAATTTTGGCTAAATCTAATAAATATTGCTGTTTCTTGCGAAAGAATTAACGATTTTTGTGATGTTTTAGAAAACACTTGTATGAAAAACCCTAACATTAAGTGGATTTATCTTCTTATTCTTTCCATTATCTGGGGAAGCTCGTTCATCCTTATAAAAAAGTCTCTTTTAGGGCTTACACCTTATCAACTTGGCGCTATAAGAACCATTTTTACTGGGATTATTTTATTATCTGTTGGGTTTTATCACTTAAAGAATATTCCTAAATCTAAATGGAAGTGGTTGCTATTGTCTGGTTTGCTTGGATCTTTCTTTCCTGCATTCTTTTTTGCTATAGCTGAAACCGAAATTGATAGTGCTGTTGCTTCAATTCTAAACTCGTTAGTGCCTTTAAACACAATAATTCTTGGCTTTGCAGTTTTTAAAATTGCATCAACTAAACGACAAGTAGTAGGTGTGATTATCGGTTTTATTGGAACTGCCATTTTAATTTTAAAAGGTTCAGAATTAAATCCAAATCAAAACTACCTTTATGCTGGTTTTGTTATTGCCTCTACATTAATGTACGCAGCAAACGTTAACATTATAAAGCGTTATTTACAAGATGTAAAACCTTTAGCTATAGCTGCTGGTAATTATATTTTTATTATTGTTCCCGCTTTAGTTGTATTAATTTTTTCTGACTTTTTCTCTACTAAACGTCTAAACCATCCAGATTTGCTTAAGTCTCTAGGCTTTGTTGCTATTCTCTCTTTTTTTGGTACTGCGATAGCTAAAGTAGTTTTTAATAAACTTGTACAAATTTCTACACCAGTTTTTGCTTCTTCAGTTACTTATATTATGCCTATAATAGCATTGATTTGGGGAATTTTGGATGGGGAATCTTTTAGTATTGTTCAAGGATTAGCAGCAACTCTTATTTTAGTAGGAGTTTATTTGTCTCATAAGCGTAAAACATAAAAAAACCGAAGCTTTCACTTCGGTTTTAATTTGCTATACCTTGATGATTTTAGTTAAAATCTTCAGCGGTTACTCCTTCATTGATTTTTACTTCTGTAGTTTCAAAAGTAAATACTTGTGGGCCAGCAGTAACTTTCATCGTATATGGCATTTTGATGCCACCTACTTCTTTATAATTAGAATAATCTACAATTGTAGTTATAGATTGCCCTTGCGCTTCGGTTGTAGTTTCTGTTCTTAATAAGTAACCCGTTTCAGCATCGTAATATCTAAAAGATGTTTTGTCGTCTTTTGTTACTTTTATTTTATAGGCATCCTTACCTTCTATAGTTGTTAGGCTTTCTAATTCAATAGTTGAAGATTCCATATACAGCTCATCAAAAAGACCTTTAGTAGATTTTCTAGAAGATAATTCTTTGTCTTCCATCGGAATTTTTCTCCCTTGTTGCTCCATGTAACCGTTAGTACCATCAAAGTTTTGCTTCATCAAAGTTCCCATACCTTCAGCAACTACTTCCATTTTGTACTTGTTTGGCGCCATTTGTTTAGTGGTAGCCGTTGGCTTAAAAGGTGCGCCAGGAATAGTCATTTCAGCAATCTCTAATGTTGTGTTTACCTCTCTTAAAGCAGCCTCTCCACCTATAGCACTTACGTAGTTTTTAATCACAGATTCTGCTGTTAATCCTTCTGGCAAAGGCTTAGAGAATACTGGCTTTTCTGTAGCATTAGCATAGGTATCGTAATACTTAATAGGAATTCCTGTTTTTTCAAGGTTTTCTAGCACTTCGCTACCTTTACCAACAACCACAATACGCGCATTTTCTGGTCTAAAGTGCTTATTAGCTACACGCATAACATCCTCTTTAGTTACTGCATTTATTTTTGCTAAATATGTAGAATAAAAGTCTTCTGGTAAATCATTAAGCTTAATGTTTAAAGCATAATTAGCTATTGTTCTTGGGCTTTCTAAATCTAAAATAAAGTCACCAACATATTTTGCTTTAGCATTTTCTAAGTCTTTAGTATCTACAGGCTCAGTTTTAATTCTATTGATTTCCTTTAGTGTTTCAACAACAGCACTATCTGTAACCATGTTTCTTACTGCTGCACCAGCTGTAAAGCGAGATGCTCCATATCTACTTGGACTAATTCTTGTACGAGCACCGTATGTATAGCCATGCTCTTCACGAAGATTCATGTTTAAGTAGCTACCGAAACCACCACCTAAGATTTTGTTTGCTATTAACACAGCATGGTAATCCTCATCGTTCATTTTAAAATCTACATTATTTGTTAATGAGATATTAGACTGAACAGCATTTGGCATATCTACAAAATTAATTTGTGTGTATTGTGCATTTGGCATTGGTGTTGGTAATGTAGTCTCAACTCCTGCAGACTTTTCCCATTTTCCAAAATGATCTTTTATCTTACGCTTAACGTCGCTCATTTCAACATCTCCTATAACAACTAAATAAGCATTATTAGGGTTGAAATATTTCTCATAGAACGCCAAAACATCACCAAACTCAATGTTGTTAACCGTTTCTTCAGTAACAAACTCACCATAAGGATGCTTTACACCGTAAGATAATGCTGAGCCTACTCTACCAGCAACAGCATCTACGCTTTTCTTCTCTGACTTAAGGTTTTCGATTAGTTTTTCCTTTTCTTTCTCAAACTCTTCCTTAGTTAATAGAGGATTGATTGCCGCATCTGCCATCAACTCAATTATTCTATCGGAATATTTTGAAAGTGAACTAGCGAAAGCGCTTTGAGACCCAAAATTTAATCTAGCTCCTAAGAAATCTATTTCATCATTAAATTCATCTTTAGGAATGTTAGTAGTTCCGTTTCCTAACATGGCACCAAGAATACTAGAAACACCAGCTTTTTTACCTTCAGAAATAGGTTTGTTATCTATTCTTAAGGTAATAGAGACTCTAGGAAGTTTATGGTTTTCTACAACTAAAACTTCGATGCCATTTTTTAACTTAAACTCACCTGGTTTTTCAAGTGTAATTTTAGGCGCAGGTCCTGGTTCTGGTTGCTTAGATCTATCTATTTGTGCATTTACTACACTTACTGTCATTAAAAACAATGCAATAAATGCTGATATTTTAGTTTTCATTTTACTATTCATTTTGTTTTTATTGATCATCTTTCTTTGGTAAGTATTCTAAAATTAAACGCTGATTAGGGTTTAAGTACTTCTTAGCAACATCTCTCATTTCTTCTCTTGTAATAGAGCGATAGATGTCTATTTCATTATTAATCAAATTTACATCCTTATATAACATGTAATATCTGGCTAAAGAATTCGCAATACCTTCAATACTAGAGTTAGAATTTACAAACTGGTTTTCAAATTGGTTTTGCAGTTTTTGGTAGTCGCGCTCAGAAATTAATTCTGCCTGCATTTTAGCAATCTCTTCATCCATTTCTGTTATCAAAGTATCTAGAGACACATCTCCTAATGGCAAACCAAAAAGTGCGTAAATACCATAATCTTCTTGACTAATATTAACAGCCTGAACCGCTAAAGCTTGCTTTTGCTCGTCAACCATTTTCTTGTACAATACAGAACTTTTTCCGCCACTTAAGTAACTAGATATCATATCTAAAACGTAAGCATCTCTATTTTTAAAAGATGGTGTTCTGTATGCGGCTATCACCGCAGGTATCTGAATGTTAGGGTCATAAGCCTTATCTCTCATAGACTCGGTGATTGGCTCTTCTCTTGGAAGATCTCTAACAATATCTTTACCTCTTGGAATTGGCCCAAAATAATCTTGAATCATTTTTTTAACCTGAGGTTTATCAATATCTCCCGCAACTACTAACACAGCGTTGTTTGGTACATAGAATTTTTTATTAAATGCTTGAAATTCTTCTAAAGTAGCCGCATCTAAATGCTCCATTTCACCAATGGTTGTTCCTTTGTAAGGGTGTACCTTAAACATGCGTTTCTTAATTTCGGCCAAGATGTTACCGTAAGGCTGGTTATCAACACGAAGGCGCTTTTCTTCTTTAACAACTTCATTTTGTGTGTCTACACCTATTTGATTAATTACAGGATGTAATAATCTTTCAGATTCCATCCATAATCCTAACTCTACACTGTTAGAAGGAAATACTTCATAATAATATGTTCTATCATCTGTAGTATTTGCATTATTGCTTCCTCCATTAGATGTTACGATATTAAACCATTCACCACGTGGAATGTTTTCGGTTCCTTCAAATAATAAATGCTCAAAAAAGTGAGCAAAACCAGTACGTTCTGGGTTTTCATCTTTTGCTCCTACATGATACATTACAGATACTGTAACAACAGGTGCCGAATTATCTTGATGCAAAATAACATGCATACCATTGTCTAAATCGTACTCCTCAAATTCTACTTGCTGTGCATTGGCAAAAGACCCAACAAACAACAAGAGTGCTAGAGTAAATAAGCTTTTTCTCATTATTAATAAGTGTTTAAATTTTAAATTGTTTTAGTGTTTGTCTTAACAAAACGTGTATTGTTACACAAAGCCACACAAAAATAAGGAATCCTTATGCTTTTTTAACATAATAAAATGCAAAAACTCTGTACTTAAACTTTCTTATTTTAAATAGAAAAAGGGATTTGAACCCAAAAGCTCGTGAAAACCCTTAAAACGTTTGTAGATTAGGAATTTAGGAGTATATTTGCATCCGCTTTCTGAGAAAAGCAAATTTAATTAATAAACAAATTAATAAAAACGTTACGCTATGTACGCAATTGTAGAGATAGCAGGGCATCAATTTAAAGTTGAGAAAGACCAAAAAGTTTTTGTTAACCGTTTATCTACTGAAGAAGGTAAGAAAGTCGCTTTTGACAACGTTCTTTTAATAGGTGATGGTAACAATGTTACTTTAGGCGCCCCAGCTATAGACGGAGCACAAGTAAGTGCAAAAGTCTTAAAGCACCTTAAAGGTGACAAGGTAATAGTTTTCAAAAAGAAAAGACGTAAAGGTTACCGTGTTAAGAATGGACACAGACAAGCCTTAACTGAAATCGTAATCGAAGGTATTACTGCTTCTGGAGCTAAGAAAGCTGCTCCTAAGAAGGAAACTAAAAAAGCTGAACCTAAGGCTGCTGCACCTAAAGCAGAAGCAAAAAAGGCAGCACCTAAAGCTAAACCAGCTGCTAAGGCAACAGGTAAAGCTGATGATTTAAAGAAAATTGAAGGTATTGGACCAAAAATCGCTTCTACTTTAGCTGAAGCTGGTTTAGCAACTTTTGCTGATTTGGCAAAGTCTACACCTGAAGCAATTTCTGAAATTATCGCAGGAGTTCGTGGTAACCATGTTACTGATACTTGGCCAGCACAAGCTAAATTAGCTGCTGAAGGCAAGTGGGACGAGCTTAAAAAATGGCAAGACGAATTAGATGGTGGTAAAGCTTAATTGCAAAACCACTTAAGTTTAACAATATAAAACCTTAAGACAATGGCTCATAAAAAAGGAGTTGGTAGTTCTAAAAACGGTAGAGAATCAGAATCGAAACGATTAGGTGTTAAGATTTTTGGTGGTCAAGCTGCTATCGCTGGGAACATTATCGTAAGACAAAGAGGTAACACTCACCACCCAGGTGAAAATGTATACCAAGGAAAAGACCACACTTTACATGCTAAAGTTGATGGTATCGTACAATTTACTAAGAAAAAAGACAACAAGTCTTATGTTTCTATAGCGCCTTTTGAGGCTTAAGAAACCTATTCTTAATGAAATAAATTAAAGCGGTTAGATTTTCTAACCGCTTTTTTATTGGTAACATTTTCATCATAAAAATTACAGGTTTAAATAACATTGGTTGCTTTTATTTATGAGTTTAAATAAAGTAACCTTGAGTTTTCATAGAAGCCTTTTATTCATATACCTTTTAATTTCCGGAATTGCTAATTCACAGTCTTCAAAAAATAACGAACAACTAGACCAACAATTATATAAATTAAAAGATAGACTAGAATCTGCAAAAGCAGAATCTAACACTCAGAAAATAGCAAAAACCTATATTGAGCTTGGAAACTTCTTCAAGGCTATTGAGCTTTATGCTGAAGCCCTAAAAAACTATCAGGCATATTTAGATATTCAAAAAACTAAAGATTCCTGTTCTGTATACGTTTATAATGCATTAGCTTCAATAGATCTCGACCTTAAAAAATATATTGAAGCTAAAAAATACTCACTCATCAGCCTTGATCTCTCTGAAACTATTAACTATGAAAAAGGCAAAGCCGAAGCTAATGCGCTATTAGGTAGTATTGCCGAAAAGCAAAGTGATTATAACAGTGCTTTGAAATACCAAAATATAAGTCTTGCTATATTTAAAAAGCTAAATGACAGTACTGGTCTTGCAACGGTAAATGAAAACATAGGAAGTATTTATGAAGACCTTGAACAATATGACCTTGCGTACAGTTATTTCAAAAAAGCGCAGGAATTTGCAAAACATAGTAACTCAGATTTGCAGATAAATATTATCAATAATCTTGGTGATGCCAATCGTAAGACCAAAAATTATGAAAGGGCAATCCTCTATACAGAACAAGCTCTAGAACTTGCCCAAACCTCTAACAACCAATCGCAATTAGTTAGCGCTCTTAAAGATCTATCAAGAACCTATGCTGACATGGGCAACTTTTCCAAAGCTTATAAATACCTCAACAACCAAAACATTGCTAACGAAGAAGAGCTTATTCAAAACAACAATGAAATAGTAAGCGCACTACAAATTCTACATGATGTAAAAGAAAAAGAGAATGAGGTGCAATTACTAAATAAGCAAAACGAAATAAACAAAGTACAGCAAAGCATTATCCTTATTATAGCAAGTACTCTAACTCTGGGTCTATTTGCATTTTTTTTATATTGGAAGAAAAGAAAAAAACACGAAAGACACATCTTAGAATATAAACAGCAATTACTTCAGGCAGATTTAGACAAAAAAGCAGCAAAAGAAATCGCTTTAAATAGAGAAATAGACATTAAGGTATCTGCCCTTACAAATTACAGCCTTCATATTGCCCATAAAAACAAAATGCTTTCAGACATTTCTAAAACCCTTTCTAAATTAAAGAATCGCAATAGCGAACTCGTTTCTAAAAAATTAAAGGACATTGTTAAAGATATCGAGGCCGATTTAGAAAACAATAATGAGTGGGCAGAGCTCATGAGCTACTTTGGGCAGATTCATCCTAACTTCTTTTCTACCCTAAAACAAATTGTAAACGATAAGTTATCCTCATCAGAAATGCGCTTGTGCATGTTACTGAGATTAAATCTCTCTTCAAAGGAGATTGCAAGCGTTCTTCACATTACTCCAGATAGTGTTCGAATAGCGAGATATCGTCTAAGAAAAAAATTGCCTTTAGAATCAAAAGACGACCTCCAAGACTATTTACTAAATCTTCAACTAGATTAACCAAATTCTTTTCTCAATGTTAATTTAGTGTAAATGTTGCTTTCATTTATACCCATTTTACAAGGTTCTGTTACGTTTTGTTAACGCTCATTTTATCTACAAATGAAGTCTTCAAACTAGTTTTGAGGGAAACAAAAATCAACCTTAAATGAAACATTATTTTACCCTTTTATTTTTAACCCTCTCTTTTTTCGGATTCGCACAATCTGGAAATTTACAAGGTATCATTACCGATAAAGATGGTCTTACCATTCCTGGTGCTACAGTTTCTATCACATCGCTTAACAAAGGCACTGTAACCGATTTTAACGGAAAATACGTGTTAGTAGATATTCCTGAAGGAAAACATACTATTACTGTAAAATATCTTGGTTATTCAGATGTGACTGAAGATATAGATATTGTTGCAAGCCAAACTGTAACTCTAAACTTTACACTAAACTCTGAAGATACTGCTCTAGAAGAAGTTACTATTAATGGCTTTGGTCTTAGTGGACAAGCAAGAGCCTTAAACACCCAAAAGAACAAGCAAAACATTACTAACGTAGTGTCTACAGATCAAATTGGCAAATTTCCAGATGCTAATATTGGTGATGCTGTAAAACGTATTCCTGGTATTACTATGCAAGTAGATCAAGGTGAAGCGCGTAACATTATTGTTCGTGGTCTTTCTCCTCAATTAAACTCTGTAACCTTAAATGGCAGTAGAATTCCTTCTGCTGAAGGCGATAACCGTAACGTTCAGATGGATTTAATTCCATCGGATATGATTCAGACTATCGAAGTAAACAAAGCCGTAACGCCAGATATGGATGCTGACGCTCTTGGTGGTTCTGTAAACTTAATTACACGTACTTCGCCTCAAGGTTTCCGTTTGTCTGCAACTGTTGGTTCTGGCCTTAACTTTATTACTGACAAAAGAATTTTAAACGGATCCTTCTTAGTTGGAGACCGAAGTAAAAATGATAAATTCGGTTGGATGGTTTCTGCATCTATTAACGATAATGACTTTGGAAGTGATAACGTTGAAGCTGAATGGACAGACGAGTTTGAATTTAACAACGGAGACGAAGATAATCTTGAAGAAGTGGATGTTAATCCTTATGCTAACGTTTTTGAAATCAGAGAATACCTAGTACAACGTGTACGTCGTAGCTTTTCAGCTAATTTAGATTACAAATTCGATGATAACAACTCTGTGTATTTTAAATCTATCTATAACTGGAGAGATGATAGAGAAAACCGTTTTAGATTAGAGCACGAAATCCTTGATGGTGAAGACATTGAAGCTGGTGATTTCTCAGTCGATGGCAATGGTAACCTCACAATGTTTCCTGTAGAAGCAAAACGCCAATCTAAAGGAGGTATAGATAACGACCGTAATCAAAACAGACGTTTAGAAGATCAACGTATGCAAAACTATAGCCTTGGAGGTGAGCATTTATTAGGCAACCTACAATTAGACTGGATGGCATCTTTTGCAAAAGCTTCAGAAGAGCGTTTAAACGAACGTTATTTAGAGTATGAAAGCGAATACGCTATCAACTTTAACAACAATGAAGATAAGCCATTATTCTCGCCTGCTAATGCAGCAGATGCAAATTTTGCAGATTTCGAACTTGGTGAAATTTCAGAAGAAAACCAATACACAGAAGAAGAGGATATTAATATTTTTGTTAATGCACAATTGCCATTATCCGTAATTGATGGTAAAGATGGCTTCTTAAAATTTGGTGCTAAAACCAGATTAAAAAACAAAAATAGAGACAACGACTATACCGAATATAGTGACGAAAGTGGTGCTTTAGAATTTTTAGGTATGATACCTACAAGAAGCTATTCTGACACAGACTTCTTAGCTGGTAGCCAATACCAAATCGGTACGTTTGCTAGTCCAGAATTTTTAGGTGGGTTAAATCTTAACGACACTGACCTTTTTGAAGGTGAAGATTTACCAGAAGAATATGCTACTGCTAACTTCGATGTTAACGAAAACGTATATGCTGGTTACGCTATGCTTAACCAAAACATCACAGACAAACTAAGTGTTTTAGCTGGTGTAAGATTAGAGCATACTTCTATTGAAAGTACAGGTAACGAGCTTGTTTTTAACGAAGATGGAGATGTTGATGGTATTGCTGAAGTTAAAGACGAAAACTCATACACCAACATATTACCTGGTGTTCATTTTAAATATGATGTAACGGATAATACCGTTTTACGTTTTGCTTGGACCAACACTTTAGCAAGACCAAACTATGTAGATTTAGTACCATACAGAGAAATCAATAATGAAGACGAAGAAATCTATTTAGGAAACTCAGAATTAGATCCTACAACATCTATGAACTTCGACTTTATGGCAGAGCACTACTTTAAGTCTGTTGGTATTGTTTCTGGTGGTTTATTCTACAAGAGCATTTCAGACTTCACTTATGTGTTTCAATCTGAAGATGAAAACGGTTACGAAGTGTACCAACCTTTAAATGGTGACGACGCTTCAGTATTTGGTGCAGAAGTATCTTTTCAACGTCGTTTAGATTTCTTACCTGGTTTTGCTAAGAATTTTAGTATTTATCTTAACTACACCTATTTAACCTCTAGTGCAGATGGTATCCGTAACGAAGATGGTGAAGAGCGTACAGATTTAGATTTACCACAAACATCACCAAATATGTTTAACGGTTCATTGGGTTATGCTGGTAAAAAATTCAGCTTACGTTTATCGGCTAACTTCTCTGATGATTATATCGACGAAATTGGAGGCAATGCTTTTGAAGACCGTTATTACGATGACCAATTCTTCTTAGATTTCAATGCAAACGTGGCTTTAAATAACAACTTAAGCCTTTACTTAAACCTTAATAACATTACCAACCAACCGTTACGTTATTACCAAGGTGTAAGTAGCAGAACAATGCAAATGGAGTACTACGATATGCGATTAACATTCGGATTAAAATATGATTTATTCAAAAAGTAAAATGATGAAAAAAACCTTAATACTAGGTATTATTTCTGCTGTAGTTTTCTCTTGCGGAAACGGATTACCAGAAATTGCACCAACACTAAAATCCGAAAAATTACCACACGATAGTGACGACCCTGCAATATGGATTAATCACAAAAACCCTGAACAAAGTATTGTTTTTGGCACTGATAAAGATGAAATTGATGGTGGTGTTTATGCTTTAGATTTAGACGGAAAAATCATAAAAGAGAAAAGTTTAACTGGAGTAAGTTATCCTAATAATGTGGATGTAGAATACGGTTTTAAACTGAACGACTCTACAAAAACCGATATTATAGTATTTTCTGAACGTGAGAAAAACCAAATTAGAGTGTACTCTGTACCAGATATGAAACCATTGGACAATGGTGGTTTTAAAGTGTTTGAAGATGAAACTGATGTAGAAATGAAACGACCTATGGGAGTTTCTATTTATAAGAATCCATCAACCGAAGACGTTTCTGTATTTGTGAGTAGAAAAGCTGGACCAACGGAAGGGTATTTATACCAATACGCCTTGGTTAGCGATTCTTTAGGAGTACATTCCAACCTATTGCGCAAAATGGGAACTTTTAGTGGACAAAAGGAAATTGAAGCTATTGCTGTAGATGACGAATTAGGCTTTGTATATTTCTCTGACGAAGGCGTTGGTATTAGAAAATACCACGCAGACCCTAAAAAAGGAAACAAGGAAATTGCACTATTTGGCTCAGAGCATTTTAAGGATGATATTGAAGGTATTGCGATTGCAACCTACTCAAATGGCGAAGGTTTCCTTATCGTCTCTAACCAGCAAAATCATAGTTTTAACATCTTTAAACGAAGCGATAATAGCTTTGTAAAGGAAATAAACCTAGGTACAATTGAAACTGACGGTTGCGATGTTGTAACGACACCTTTAGGCAAAAAATACCCAAACGGATTGTTTGTATCTATGAATGACGAGCAAGACTTTTTCTACCACGCCTTAGATTCATTAAAGTTGAAGTAATTTTTTTCAAGTTAATTTTTATAATTGGTTAAGAACCCTTTCTGTTTTTGGAAAGGGTTTTTTATTTAAAAAACACCCCTAAAGTCCCCTCAAGGGGACAGCACTCATAAGTTTAATTGTAACTATTGTCCCCTTGAGGGGACTTCAGGGGTGTAATTATAGTTTTGCCAACACTATTCCCATTTAATTTCCGTTATTGTATTGAAAACCAACCAATCTTTATGAAACGCATAGTACTATTTTTAAGTCTTGTATTTCTTATACAAAGTTGTAAATCTTCATACAGCAAAACTGAATTACTTAAAGAAAACAAAGCCTTAAAAGAACGTATTAAAAAACTTGAAAATGCTGATACTGTAAATCAAGAAGCCGCTCTTGAACTTAAAAAGATGAATGTGGTTTATAGAGGTATTTCTAATCCTATTTATATATCAAAACCTAATGCTGTGTCTTTTGAAGCAACCGCTTTTGGCTTGAGAAAATTAGATAGTTTGGGAAATTATAATTTAAATCCTGGAGCTGGTAAAACAGTAGATATTACAGTTAAATCTAAGCTTAAAAATGGAGATTCCTTAACCGAAACAAAAACATTAAGAATTAAAGATATTTCTGCACCTATTGGCACCATAAATGGCATTGGTTGTGGTAGTAAATGTGAAATTAAAATGACAAAAGAGGAGTTTTATAATGCAACTATTGGTTTAAAACCCAATGATTTTATATATGATTGGAATTTTATAGTTACAAAATTTAAAATAGCCTTTGAGAAAGGAAACATTCTACAAGTTGAAGGTTTTAAACCAGATACATTAATGCAAGAAACAATAAGACAACTAAAACCCAACGACCTAGTTACTATATTTGACATAAGGTATATCGTTTCTGGTGTCAACCTTTATTGTATGAAAAGTCCATCTCCTATATCAATAAGGATCATAGAATGAACTTAAACAATTTCCATCTTCTTCAATAGGAAGCTCGCATTCATATTTTGGCAAATGCCTTTCTTAAGTTTGTAATCAAAAAAGAGTTCGTCGTTTTTAATTTCGGCATCAAAGTAGTAGTTTTTTACAGCTTCTAATTCGGTTTCAATTTCAGTAAGACTTAAATCGTGCGTTGCTATAATTCCTGTTGCTTTTTGGCCGACTAATTTTTCTACAAATTTCCTTGATCCAATGGCTTTATCTGTTGAATTGGTACCCTTTAAGATTTCATCTAAAATCACAAAATAGTTTTTGTCTTCAGCAATAGTGTCTACAATAAATTTTAGTCGTGTGAGCTCACTAAAAAAGTACGAACTATCATCTGTCAACGAATCTGTAGTGCGCATACTTGTAATGAGTTTAATCGGCTTGTATTTGCTTGTTTTAGCACAAATAGGCAAACCAACATTTGCCATAACAATGTGCAACGCAACGGTTCTTAAAAACGTACTCTTGCCTGCCATATTTGCGCCTGTTACAATAAAGAATTGCTCTTGTAATAATTCTAAATCGCTATCAATTCGCTTTTCAGCATTTAATAAAGGATGTCCTAAATTTTCGGCTTTAATTGTAATATTTTCTGAAGTAATTTCAGGGTAACTAAAGTCTTGATGATTGTAGGCATAATTACCCAAAGTGTTGTACGCATCATAAAATGTTACCACTTCAAACCAATCTTCAACCTTATGTGCATACTTACTAATCCATTGCTCTACGCGATACGTTTGCCTTATATCCCAAAGCAAATATCCATTTCCAAAAATGGCTGAGATAAAGTTATTTCGGTTATCTAAGGCGTCTAAAGCTTTAGAGAATTTTGTAAATATCTGTGAGGCTTTTTCACCTTCAGACTGTATTTTTTGTTGCTGTTGTTGCAATAACTCAGACTGAAATTCTTTCTGTTCAATTTCTTTCAGTAATAAAGCATATTGCCTAAAAGTGTCTTTAGCTTTTTCGGTGTTTTGGGCAACATTATTGATTGATTTTAAAAATCTTCCAGTAATCGCTAAGCCTAAAAGCAACCAATATCCAGCATATTTTATTGGAATAATTTCAGTAAAACCTATGACCAAAAGCGCTACTGAAGCTACACTAAAACCAATTGTTAACCAATATATTGTTGCGTTTAAAAATGGTTTATAATCCTTTAGCCATTCAATAATAGATTTTGCAGAATGTTCAACTTTTACACCTTGTGCTACACCAGAATAATACTGTCTCCATTCAGGCTCTTCAGCAAGTTCTTTTATAGCGTTTTGCCTGTCTTCAATATTAGTAATATCGTTTGCCAACAAACAATTAACAAGCGATTGTGTGCCTTCATTTATAGTTGTTCTGTTGATATATTGAAAGAAAGAACCTCTTCCAAACAAATCGATATCTAAACTATAGGCATGAGCAGGATTTTGAAATACTTTTCCATCTGCTCTATCATGAAAATCACCTGAGGCTATTTTGATTTCATCCTCATTAATAGTGGCTAATCGTTTGTGCAGTTCGCGTTTGCTTTTAAGATCTGTATATCTTGATAATAAAAACAAAAACATTGCAATACCAACAACTGCTATAATTGTAGCTACCTGCCAATTTTGGTAAGTTAGATAGACACCAAATCCTGTAAAACTAAAAACTGTTAATCTTAATAAACTAAACAAACTCATTTTTTTATAAATGCGTTTGGTTTCAGAATTATGTTTTGATAATTGGGATTTATAAAATGAAATTATAGTCTTCATTATTTAATTAAAAAATAAAATCCCAAGATAATGGTTTACCTTGGGATTATTGTATTATTTGTAAATCTCTACTTTGTAGAAACTATTTAGCCTTTTAAGCTAGCTGTAAGATATTCACGATTCATACGTGCAATATTTTCTAAAGATATGCCTTTTGGACACTCAACCTCACAAGCACCTGTGTTAGTACAGTTACCAAAGCCTTCTTCATCCATTTGTTTTACCATGTTTAGTACACGATCTGTAGCTTCAACTTGACCTTGTGGTAACAAAGCAAATTGAGATACTTTAGCACCTACAAATAACATTGCTGAAGAGTTTTTACAACTTGCCACACAAGCACCACAACCTATACACATGGCCGCTTCAAACGATTTGTCTGCATCGTGTTTATTAATAGGAATTGCATTTGCATCAATCGTATTACCAGATGTATTTACAGAGATAAAACCACCTGCATGCTGTATTCTATCAAAAGAAGATCTATCTACTACCAAATCTTTAATTACTGGAAACGCTTTTGCCCTAAATGGCTCTATAGTAATAGTATCACCGTCTTTAAACATACGCATGTGCAACTGACATGTTGTAATACCTCTATCAGGACCATGAGCTTCACCATTAATGTACAAAGAACACATTCCGCATATACCTTCTCTACAATCATGATCAAAAGCCACAGGCTCTTCTCCCTTGTTTATCAGTTGTTCGTTTAAAACATCTAACATTTCAAGGAAAGACATATCAGGAGAGACATCACTAATAGGATAGTCTACCATTTTTCCTCTATCGTTAGCGTTCTTTTGACGCCAAATTTTTAACGTTAAATTCATAGCTTTCCTTTTATTTATAACTTCTTTCTTTAACTTCTATGTTTTCGTAAACTAAATCTTCTTTATGCAATACTGCATCTTTTGGTTCTCCTTTATATTCCCAAGCAGAAACATATTGGAATTCTTTTCTACGCATTGCTTCTCCTTCAGCGGTTTGATACTCTTCTCTAAAGTGTCCACCAGCAGATTCTTCTCTCAATAAGGCATCCTTAGCAAATAACTCTCCTAGCTCTAAGAAGTCGGCAACTCTCAATGCTTTTGCTAATTCTTCATTAAATTCATCATTAGAGCCTGGCACTCTAACATTTGCCCAGAACTCTTTTCTTAGCTCTGCAATTTCAGTTATAGCTTCTTTTAGACCTTGCTCATTTCTTGCCATACCGCACTTATTCCACATAATTTTACCAAGTCTTTTATGGAAATGATCTACAGAATGCTTACCGTTATTATTAATTAAATGCGTAATATTATCTTTTACACTTTTCTCTGCTTCTTCAAACTCTTTAGAGTCTGTAGAAATAGGTCCTGTTCTAATATCGTCCGCTAAATAATCGCCAATGGTGTATGGTAGCACAAAATAACCATCAGCTAAACCTTGCATTAATGCCGAAGCACCAAGACGGTTAGCACCATGATCTGAGAAGTTAGCTTCACCAATACAATACAGTCCAGGTACAGTAGTCATTAAGTTATAATCTACCCAAACACCTCCCATCGTGTAGTGTACTGCAGGATAAATCATCATTGGTGTTTCGTATGGGTTTTGATCTACGATTTTTTCGTACATCTGAAATAAGTTTCCGTACTTAGTTCTTACTACTTCCTGACCTAGTTTTTTAACCAGAGCATCATCGTTTTCGTCTAAACCTTTAACGTGCGCCTGCTCTTTACCGTAGCGCATAAATGCAGAAGCAAAATCTAAATAAACCGCTTCACCAGTTGCATTTACACCATAACCAGCATCGCAACGTTCCTTAGCTGCACGTGATGCCACATCACGAGGTACTAAGTTACCAAAGGCTGGGTAACGACGCTCTAAGTAATAATCTCTATCTTCTTCAGCTAAATCTGTTGGTTTTAATTTACCAGCACGAATAGCTTCAACATCTTTTTTATGTTTTGGTACCCAAATACGTCCATCATTTCTTAAAGACTCAGACATTAACGTTAGTTTAGACTGATGATCTCCTGAAACCGGAATACATGTTGGGTGAATTTGCGTATAACATGGATTAGCGAAAAATGCTCCACGTTTGTGTGCTTTCCAAGCTGCTGTAACATTACTTCCCATGGCATTAGTAGATAAGAAGAATACATTTCCGTAACCTCCTGTACCTAGTACAACAGCGTGTGCTGAGTGACGCTCTATTTCACCTGTAACTAAGTTACGTGCAATAATTCCTCTGGCTTTTCCATCTACAATTACCACGTCTAACATTTCGTGACGGTTGTACATTTTTACCTTACCACGACCAATCTGGCGATTAAGCGCTGAGTAAGCACCAAGTAATAATTGCTGACCTGTTTGACCTGCCGCATAAAATGTACGTGATACTAATACACCACCAAAAGAACGGTTGTCTAATAATCCACCATACTCACGAGCAAAAGGCACACCTTGTGCCACACATTGGTCTATAATATTTGCAGAAACTTCTGCTAAACGATATACGTTAGCCTCACGAGAACGGTAATCACCACCTTTCACAGTATCGTAAAATAATCGGTAGGTAGAATCACCATCACCTTGATAATTCTTGGCAGCATTGATACCACCTTGTGCCGCAATAGAGTGCGCACGTCTTGGAGAATCTTGAAAGCAAAATGCTTTAACATTATAACCTAACTCGGCTAATGTAGCTGCTGCTGATCCACCTGCTAAACCTGTACCTACTACAATAACATCTATAAGACGTTTGTTTGCTGGATTTACAAGGTTAATATCATTCTTATGTTTTGTCCATTTGTCCGCTAAAGGACCTTTTGGTATTTTAGAATCTAATATTGACATAGCATTAATTTTTTAGTGTGTAAAGTGATGATAAACTGCGATAAAAATGAATAAAGCAGGAATCCCTATAGAATACACTTTACTAAATCCTTTAAGACCTTTTGTATATTTATTGTTGGCGCCAACTGATTGAAATGCAGAATTAAATCCATGCAATAAGTGAAGTGCTAATAGTACAAAAGCTACTACGTAAATCCCAACTCTAACTGGACTTACAAATTTTTCTCTTAACTCTTCATAATAACGGAAACCAGAGTCAGCAACATTCGGATCTATAAGACCACTCATATCACCATCAATATATTTCACTGTCATTTCGTGTACCCAGAAATCATAAAAATGAATACCTAAAAAGGCTAAAATTACCAGCCCACTTAAAAGCATGTTTCTAGACATCCAGCTTGAATTAGCTGATGCTGCATTTTTTGCATACTTTACATTTCCTCTTGATGCTCTGTTTTGGGCTTCAAGTACGAATCCCATCACAAAATGGAAAATAACACCAATAATTAAAATTGGCTGCATAAGTCCTTGAATTAATGGATTTGTTCCCATAAAATGAGATAACTCATTAAATAGTTCCTCACTAAAAACAGAGGTAAAATTGATGGAAACGTGCATTACTAGGAAAATCATAAGGAAGAATGCCGAAAGCGCCATGGCAAACTTTCTTCCTATCGAAGAATTAAAAATTCCGCTCATTGTAGATCTAATCTTTTTGTTAGTCCTACAAAAATAAAGCACAAATAGCGTTTTGCCAACAAGTGCAAAACATTATTAATTATTTAGAATGGTTTTAATTAGACGTACTCGGAATCAATCCTCTCAATCCCATATCTACAACTTGTTCACCTGCAGATGGTTCGTATTTACCATCTTCATTCACTTCTGTCCATTCAAACGAATTATTAATTGAAAACGACAATGTCACCTCTACATCTTGTGTTTCATTTCCTGTTAAGGTAAATGGTGTAACAAATTCACCCGTAACTACACAAGAGCCTTGTGGCACTGGAGACGAATCAAATAATGGATTAGGCACTGTAGTTGCTCCTTCTGGTGCCTGACCTTGAGTTGTAAATCCTAAGGCTTCAAAGGCCCAAAAGCCTTGCAAGACATCATCGTTTACGGTTATGGTACTTCCATTTAAATCAAAATCTGTGATGTAATTGTTGTATCCAACAAAACTTGCCAAGCGTCCTGTAATCTCTCCTGCATTTTCAGTTAATACCTGAATATTACCTTCTTGATATGATAATGACACTCTTACCCATTCATAAGAACCTGCTTGTACTTCGCTCAACGGAACACTTAAAAACACCTCATCATCTCCTGCAAATATGGCCTGTTGAAAATCAATTGCCATAGCACCTCCTGCATCTGTTTCTGCACCTACATAGATGACTTCTCCTTCGCCTAAAAGTGTTGTTGATGTTGGCGCCAACTCAATGTAGTTGGCACTCATGCGCTCAATAGTTGGTGATTGTGCTGCATTGCCATCTGGAACAGCAACTGGTTCACCTAAGTTACCTAAACGCTCTTGATTAGGGTCAAATTTGAGTTTAATGATTAGTTGTGGAGAAGTGCTTAGATTATCATCTAGATCTTCTCCACAAGCCATAAATAAGCTAAAAACAGTAAACAGTAGGGCAATTTTTTTCATATTTAGAACAATTAGTGTTTAATTTTAAACTTAGGCTTCGACAGTGCTCAGTATAATATAAACCTAAAATTATTTTACTTCTAAAGTCGATTTGGCATCATCAATTTCTATAGTATAAACGCCTTTTGGCAAATAATATTTTCCGTTACCAGATTTACCAATCTTTAATTCTTTATTCTCTTTTTCTAAAGCTTTCTTTCCTTTTTCAGATAAGGTCATATCATATTCTGTGTAATTAAATCCTTTATCAACATCTAATTTAAAACTGTTTAGCTCAGCCCCTTTTTCAGATAAAATCTTCATCGTTTTTTCACCAGATGTATTACTATAAAACTGTATTGTTTTACTTGGCTCATAGGCGTCTGACCATTGACTCCAAGAACTTCCCCAACGACCAGAATGCCTTACAGAACCAACCTCAAAAATAGTGATTGGTTTTGCTTTTAAGTCGGTATTCATTTGTTGTAAAGCTTCAATATTGGTTTTGTAAATGCTACGACCATGCGTGCCTAACAATAAGTCATTAGCTTCTGGTTGCACCACAATATCATGAAATGCTACATTTGGTAAGCCTTTTGAAAATACTTCCCAAGATGTACCTCTATCAAAAGACACGTAAGCTCCGTTATCGGTTCCTAAGTACAAGATATTTTCGTTTTTAGGGTCTTCTTTTATCACATTTACTGGAGATGCTGGTATATTTCCGCTGATGTCTTTCCAAGTATTTCCATAATCATCACTCATGTACACATAAACTTTAAAATCGTCCCAACGGTAACCATTCAAAGTCACATAAACACGTTCTTTTTTATGTTGCGACGCAACCACACGACTTACCCATAAATCTTTTGGGAATGATGCTGATATAGGTTTCCAAGAAGCACCAGAATCTTTAGTTAATGCAACTATACCGTCATCACTTCCTGTGTAAATTAACCCAAACTGAAATGGACTTTCTGAAATGGTTGTCAAAGTACCATAAGCCACATTTCCTTTTTTACCTCCATTGGTTAAATCGTCACTAATCGCTTCCCAATCATTTCCTTGATTCATGGAACGCATTAATTTGTTGCCTCCCAAATACAAGATATCCTGATTATGAGGTGACAATAAAATTGGTGTTTGCCAATTGAAACGGTACGGATTTTCACCTAAAGTATGCTTTGGCTGAATGTAAGCTGCATCCTCAGTTTCAAGATTTAATCTGTAATAATTTCCGAATTGGTAACCTGTATAAACAATATTAGAATTTCTACTGTCAATTTGAATTTGCATGCCATCACCACCCATTATAAATTTCCATGGATACTGTCCTTCTTGCTGCCAAGCCTTATCTTCGCGCGCATTGTGTGCTCCGACCCAAACACCATTATCTTGTAAACCTCCATACACATTGTACGATTTTTCGTTATCTACATTGATGGCATAAAATTGTCCTACTGAAGGAGAATTATTCTTTATCCAGTTTTCGCCATCATCGTAAGAAATATTGATACCTCCATCATTACCATCGATTAAATGATTTGGATTTTTAGGATTAATCCAAAGCGCATGATGATCGGCATGCACATTTTCTGCACTGATAGACGTCCATGTTTTTCCGCTATCTTTAGATTTTACAATCGGCACACCATAAATGTAAATATCATTTTCATTAACTGGTGACACGTGGATATGACCAAAATAATAGCCATAACTGTAGTAAATACCATCTAGATAATCCTCGTGTGTTTTCTTCCAAGTTTTTCCTCCATCGGTACTTTTGTAAACCTCAGCACCAACCACAGGAGTATCAAACAACATAGAGTTAGCATCTTCAAGATATTTTGCTAAATCAATAGGTTTTACATTGCCTGAACGCACCATTTGCTTCACATTTTCTGGTCTGTATTTTTCCTGAAAACCATTCGTTCTTAAAAACACATTCAATTTTTTGTTGTCTAAAGCCAAGAAATCAGCATTAGACATGGTCTTGAAATCGTCTTTGGTTAAGCCTTCTTTATCATCCTTCTTTTTATCATCTGGTCGTCTAAACTGACTATCATGTACAGCATATACCACATCATCATTAAAGACTGCTATACCGATACGACCAACTCCTTCACCTGTAGGGAAGCCACTTTTTTCTGTAGATACTTTGGTCCAAGTTTCACCTGCATCTGTACTTTTATAAATGGCTGAATTGTTTCCGTTTCCTGAGAAATTCCACGCTTTACGATCTTTAGTCCACGACGTTGCAAACATGACGTTGTAGTTTTTTGGACTGTGTTGCAAATCGATAATACCACTTTCCTCATCTACAAAAAGGGTTTGTTTCCAAGTTTTACCACCATCAGTAGTTTTATAAACACCGCGTTCTTTGTTTGGTGAGTACAAATGTCCTGTAGCACCAACGGTAACCACATCTGGATTATCTGGATGAATTAAAATCGGCGCAAAATGATGTGCATCCATCAAACCAAGGTTTTCCCAAGTCTTTCCGTTGTCTGTAGATTTTAACAAACCAATACCAGCATATGAAGAACGCGACGCATTATTTTCGCCTGTACCAACATATATCGTTCTCGTTGGCCAGTGCACAGCAATATCACCAACATTCTGTGTGTCTGAACTGTCTAAAATTGGACTGAATGTAGTTCCGTTATTGGTTGTGTGCCAAACACCACCAGACGCATAACCAACATAAAATTCCGATGGCATTTCTGGATTCACATCCACATCTACCACACGACCACTCATTACGGTTGGTCCAATATTTTTGAAAGGTACTTGTTTTACCAATGACGTTTTTGCCATTTCGCGCTTTTGCGCTAAAGCATTTTTTACGGTTTCAGCAGAGGTTGCAGGTTGTTGCGCAAAGGCTATTAAAGCACTTGCAGCAAATGCAAACGACAGGAATTTACTTTTAAACATGTTGGTTAGTTTTAGTTTTTATTGTCAGTTTGAGCGCAGTCGAGAACTAATTTTAAAATTTAACTCAATTGCATTTCGACTGCGCTCAATGTGACAGTAATTAAAGTTGGCTGAATTTAACCATTAATCCATATATCCTCAAAATTTGATTATAAAGTTTAACAGATAATCACAACTTACTTGGGCTTGCGTTTTACTTTGTTTATTTTTGAAAAAACGAAACTTTATCGTCAAGTTGAGGTGTTCGAAAGCATTAAAGTATGCTCTTAAAAATTTCGTCAATTAGCTTCGCTCAGTTCGGCTTAGCCTCGTGTCAAGTGAATTTTTGCCTTTTACAAAAATTTGTATCGAGAATAGAAATTTTTATGTCGCACTTGTTCTCGATACAATTTTCTTGGATTTCTCTGAAATCGTAATCCAAGAAAACCACTCGAACTGACGTTAAAAGACTTATCAAATTTTAAATTGTTTTTCAAAATGAAATACCATCCTATAGACCGTAACTTATTCATAAAAAACCGTAAAAACTTTGCTTCTCAGATGAAGCCAAACAGTTTAGCTGTTTTTAATTCTAACGATATTTATCCTGTAAGTGCAGATAGCACCTTGCCTTTTGCCCAGCATCGCGATATTTTTTACCTCAGTGGTGTAGATCAGGAAGAAAGTATTTTGGTTATTTTCCCAGATTGCCCAAAAGCAAAGCATCGTGAAATCTTATTCTTAAAAGAAACTAACGATCATATTGCGGTTTGGGAAGGCGAAAAACTCACTAAAGAAAAAGCCTTTGAAACCTCTGGTGTAAAAACCGTGTATTGGTTACAGGATATGGAAAAAATTATGTTTGAACTGATGACGCAATGCGACACGGTTTACATTAACACTAACGAACATTACAGAGCCAATGTTGAAACCGAAACACGTGAAGATCGTTTCACTAAATGGTTAAAAAATCTGTATCCTGCGCATTCTGTGGCGAAAAGCAATCCAATTTTACAACGTTTACGCTCAGTTAAAGATCCTATAGAAATCGATTTGATGCAAAAGGCTTGCAATATTACTGAGAAAGCCTTCCGTAGAGTTTTAGATTTTGTAAAACCAGGTGTTTGGGAATTTGAAATTGAAGCTGAAATGATGCACGAATTTCTAAGAAATCGTTCTAAAGGTTTTGCTTACACTCCAATTATTGCCTCAGGAAACAATGCCAATGTATTACACTATATTGAAAACAACCAACAGTGTAAAGATGGAGATTTAATTCTGTTTGATACGGCTGCCGAATACGCCAACTACTCTAGTGATTTAAGTCGAACCATTCCAGTAAACGGAAAGTACACTGAACGCCAAAAAGCGGTTTACAATGCTGTGTTGCGTGTAAAAAATGAAGCGACCAAAATGTTGGTTCCTGGCACACTTTGGGAACAATATCATGTGGAAGTTGGTAAATTAATGACGTCTGAATTATTGGGTCTTGGTTTATTAGATAAAGCAGATGTACAAAACGAAAACCCAGATTGGCCAGCGTACAAAAAGTACTTTATGCATGGTACAAGTCACCATATTGGTTTAGATACGCACGATTACGGTTTACTACACGAGCCAATGCAAACCAACATGGTATTTACCGTAGAGCCTGGTATTTATATTCCAAATGAAGGTTTTGGTATCCGTTTAGAGGATGATGTGGTGATACAAGAACAAGGGGAACCTTTTAACTTAATGGCGAATATTCCAATTGAAGCCGACGAGATTGAGGAATTGATGAACGCATAATAACCAAAACTGATTATATATGAAACGTATTTGCATAGGTTTACTTTGTTTAAGCTTGCTTTTTAGCACCACAGGATGTGCCACTATTTTAGGTGGACCAATTTCATCGAGTCAAAAAACAAAACCTGTACCAGGACAACAACAACGCGATGTTAGAGTAGGATGGCTTATTGCAGACATTCTACTTTTTGCACCTGGTCTTATCGTTGATTTTGCTACTGGAGCTATTTATAAGAGGTAGATTAATATTTTTTATATTGAAACTGAATAAATTGAGGAGTTGATGAATTAATAAATAATAAATGAAAAAAAATCTTAATGAATATTTAAATGATTTTGACAAGAAATACAAAGACGTTGTAACAATTGACAAAAAATTTCATGAAGAAGAAATAGGAGTAAAATCTTTTGCGAGTAAAGCAAAAACAAAAGACACAAAAGGTAATTTTAGTGAAGAATATATTCGCTCACGTTTTGTTTACGCTCTTGTAAATAGTGGTCTTTTTCCGAAAGAATTTTTATGCATTGAATTTAATATTCCTAAAGGAAATAATGGAAAAGCATTAAAACCAGATGTCGTTGCTTTTAAAACTAAAGCATGGTTAGATATATATGAAGACGCTAAAGCAAAAAAGGATTTTAAAAAATTAAGACAAAACTATCTCGTTATTTTTGAGACCAAAAAGAATAACAAATCTTTAGAAAGTGCAATTGAAAACCAATTAAGACCAGCACTTGCGGAGAATGAATCTGAAGAAAGAGTTTTTGGAGTTTATTTTGACGATAAACCAGATATTTTAGTTTTTAAAAAAATCGGTAATTCGCCAATACGAAGATTTGATGAATCAATCGAGTTATCAGGTTCAGGAATCATTAATCTAAATTTTGATAAAAGAGATTTTTTAATTGATTTTCCATCTTACGAAGATTTTAGAATAAATAACGAAAGTATTTCTGATGTAACTAAACTTACGACAGATGCACTTGATGCAATTGATGAGTCTGCATTCGAAGATTTCCTTGCTGAACTAAAGAGAGTTGCAGATAGTGTAAAACCAAAGCATTCAGAAAGAGATTTAATTGTAGAGTTTTTGACTTTAAAAGTATTTGATGAGAAAAGAAGTAAAAGAGAAAAATCTAATCTAAAATTCTACATTGAGAAAAAAGAGAAAAAGAAAGACGGTTTAGCAGAAAAATCATTTAGAGAAAGAATTGATGCATTATATAAGGATGCAAAGAAGGAGTACAAAAACGTAATGTCAACACCTTATTTTAGCTATGATAAATCGTTTAGACCATCAGATTCAAATGAAGAAAGATTTCTAATTCTTTTGGTTGAAGCATTGCAAAAAAGAGCGATCTTAAAAGCTAAAAATGAAAGTTTTAATCAAATAATATTCAACAATTTTGGTGATGATAAACAAAAAGCAGACAAGGGTCAATTCTTTACACCTATTCCAGTTGTAAAAGCCATAATTCAAATGTTGAATCCAATCAAAGGCGAAGAATTATGCGACCCTTGTTGCGGAATATGTGATTTTCCAGCAATGGCATTTAGACATGCACATAGAAATGACGAGGAATATCCACCAAACGCAAGTCATTACTTTGGTTTCGATATTGAAAATAATAACTTGAAACTTGCTGAATTAAATTTAGTTTTAAATGGAGATGGTGGTGCTGTTTTAAAAAACCTAAATTCAATTTCTCAAAAGTTAACCCAAAATGGTGAAATTTTAAAAGTTGGTGAATTTGTTGAAAAGAATTACAACTCAAAAGATTGGTCTCATAAAGACGATTCAGATAAAGATTTAAAGAAATTTAAAATAATAGCAACAAATCCACCATTTGGTAAAGGAAGAGATTTAAAAACAGGAAAAGACGGCAAATGGGAAGAAGCAAAAGAAACTGTAAATCTTTATGAGACCTATAAAGCTAAACCAAAACCAAATGCTCAAGGAAAAATAACATTACCTAAATCAATAGATAAAGGTGTGATATTTTTAGAGAATGCTTATAAATTACTTGAAGAAGGTGGTCGCTTTGGGATTGTTCTTTCAAATTCGATAGCCTCAATTGCTGAATGGGAAAATATTCGAAAATGGCTAATTGAACGTGTTAGAATTGTTGGTCTTTTTGACTTGCCAGCAAATACTTTTGGTGAAACCGGAGTTGCCACTACTGTAATTATAGCTTATAAACCAAAATCAAGTGAAAAACATTTATTAGATGCTGACTATGAGATTTTTATTAAGGAAGTTGAGAATATAGGTTATGAAGTAAAAACCGTAAAAAGAACAATTACATTTAAACCTCAATTTGTTATCAACGAAGAAACATTTGAACATACAAGTAAATTAGAAGAAGATTTTTCTGTAATGCATGATGAATTTAGAGAATTTCTAAAACGCCAAGAATTAGAAATTAAGAATGCTTTTAACTTTAATGCACAGTAAATGGATAATATTGTAACAAAACCTAAAAGCATAAAAAAAAGTGAAATTTTCAATAAAGAATTTCTATTAACTCCTAGTAGATATAAATATGTTGAGATAAAAAACAAGAACATTCTTCCCATAAACAAGATTTTTTTTGAGAGTAAAAAGAATGTAAATCTTGAAAACAATAAAGGATATTACAAATATGTTGAAATAGGTAGTATTAACAATAGTATCGGTTCTGTATCTCCAAGTTTAAAAAAATCAGTTGAGATATCTTCAAATATAGTTTCTGATTTAGAGTTAGGTGATATACTAATTTCTACAGTGAGAACTTATCTTGGTGGTATTGGAATTATTAACAAGGATTTAGAGAATCTTGTAGCTTCTAAAGCTTTAATTGTTTTGAGAGATTTAAAAATACCAAAAGATAAATTCTATTTATTTGGTATTTTAAGGTCTCCATTTTTTATTGAGCAAGTTTCAATCATTCTAAATGCGTCTATGTACCCTAGAATGGAAAGAGACTATTTTAAAAAGTTGTATATTCCTTTTCCAACTACAAATAATAATCTAAAACCAGAATTAATTGAAAAATATGTATCTGTAATAACCCAAAATATAATAAACAAGGAAGAACAAATTGAACAACGCCAGAGCTTAATTGATAATATAATTTATTCAGAGTTATTAGGCAATCAAAAATCTACATTCCAATATAATCTTCCTAAAAAAAGTGATTTACTAAATCACAAACGTATTGATACTGGTTTATATACAGAAAAATACAAAAAAGAAAACCACTTAATTGAGAATTATAAAAAAGGATATTTCCAAATACCAGTTGATAAGTTTAAAAGTGGTTCTACACCAAGAATTAGAATTTTTAATGGCACGAAATTCAAGTATCAATGGGTTACACCAACTAACATAACGGATGAAGGTTTTTTTGTTCCAGTAGATACTATATCAACACCAAAAGTAAATAACTTAAATAAAGATTGTATTCTTTTTATTAATAGAACTTCAAAAGGAAAAAAAGGCGAATATGTTGGTATAACTTGCTTTTATGATTTTGGATACTATGGACTTGGACAACATAATCAAGGTCTATACAGAATTGACCATTTAAAAAAAGATGAACTACTTTTTATTTCTGCATTTATGAATTCGAAAATTATGAGAAAATTATGTGGTAACATTTCCATTGGTTCAAAAATGAAAGAAATGAAATCATATGATTTTGCAACATTAAAATATCCAAATTTTGAGAAAGAGTTAAAACAAAAAATAAAGAGCTTATACTATTTCGATAAACCTAAAACTGAATATGAAATAAATGATTATTTAGTAAAAGAAAAAAATCGGAATAAAGAAATTGGAATATTTCAATTGAACACAGAAATAATTGAACTAAAAAACAAGTTAAAAGAAATAATTGATAAGATAATAAATGAAAAGCCAATTGAAATAGATTTTTAATTTACAAAAATCCTAAAATAACTATCTCAAACTTTCTTATCAATAAATTTCAGAAAAAAAGCACACTAAATCTTATCAATCTAAATTCCCACTACTATTCCCTCAAAAACATAACGCTGTAACTTCTGCAAAGTTTCTAACTTATCGCTGGTATTGACTAAGAGTGAAATATTGTTGTTGCTACCACCATAAGCAATCATACGTACATTAACATCTTGTAACACCTGGAAGAGTTCTGGCGTATCAGGATGGTAAATAATATTGTTACCAACCAGACAAACAATACTCATGTAGTCGTCTATGGCTACAGTTGCAAATTTTTCGAGTTCTTCGGTAATAGCCTCTAAATGTGTGGTATTGTCTATGGTTAAGGACACTGCTATTTCTGAGGTTGTTACCATGTCTATAGACGTTTCGTAACGCTCAAAGACTTCAAATACTTTCTTTAAAAAGCCATGTGCTAACAGCATACGTACCGACTTAATTTTTATGGCTGTAATACCATCTTTTGCTGCAATGGCTTTAATGCCTTCACCATGAATTTTGTTAGTTATTAACGTGCCATGTGCTTGTGGTGCCATGGTGTTTTTGAGTCGTAATGGAATATCGAGTTGACGCACTGGCATTACGGTTTGCGGATGCAAAATCTTAGCTCCAAAATAAGCCAACTCTGCAGCTTCATCATACGACAAATGCGATAAGGCTTGTGTATCGTTGACGTAACGTGGATCGTTATTGTGGAACCCGTCAATGTCTGTCCAGATTTGTACCTCATCGGCTTCAATGGCTGCACCAATAATGGTGGCTGTGTAATCGCTTCCACCACGTTGCAGGTTGGTAATTTGCCCTTCGGCATCTAAACAAATAAAACCTTGTGTGATATAAATATCAGCTGGCTCAACAGTATTGATAAGTCGGTTTAGGTTTTGTTTGATATAGAAATTATCAGGTTCATTATGACTATCGATTCGCATAAAATCTAAAGCAGGCAATAACCTTACATTAAAGCCTTCTTGTTGTAATAAGCGACTAAACATATAAGTAGACAAGAGTTCACCATTGGCAACAATACTGTTATGCAACCTTTGTGAAAATGGCTCGCTAATCGCATCCAATAACAGCTTGAATCTGGCATTAACGTACTTGCTCACTTCCAAACGTAATGCCTGATCTTGTAACAAATCGTAAACCACAGCATTATATGTTTCGTTCAGTTCTGTGATGATGGTTTTGGCTGTTGAGAGTTCACCAACCTCAATCAATCTTGAAATTTCAACCAACATATTCGTAGTGCCAGACATGGCAGACAACACAACAATCTTACGGTCTTTGGTGTTAATGATATCTTTTACATGATTCATATTCACTACCGAACCTACTGAGGTGCCACCAAACTTATATACTAACATAATGCGTTTATTTTAAGGCGCAAATGTAGATGACCTTTAAGCTATTGACCTAAATTTTGAAAAAATAGTACAATTAATTACAATTTGTTATATAATTAACAAAATTACTGTTCATTAGTATACTTCAATCTAACCATGCTATTAAATAAATTTGTTAAATCATATATGATATATTATATTTGAAACATGATTACAATACAAAACCTCCGAAAAGACGTTAAAACCATACTATTAAATCAGATGGCTGAAGGCATAATTGCTCCTGGTCATCGTATCTCATTACCTAGTATTGCTGAGGCTTTAGAGATTAGTGCAACACCTGTTCGTGAAGCTTTGAGTCAGTTGGTAGAAACTGGTATTGTGACTTATATTCCTAATCGTGGTTTTTTTGTTACCGAGCTCAACACTCCTGAAGCCTTGGAGCTTTATGAGCTTATGATAACCTTAGAGACTGCAGCTGTAAAACAATCCACATTCACTAATGCACAATTAGCAGAATTAAAACTTATCAACCTTAATTTTGCTGAGGCAACGCACGCTACAGAACGCCTTAAACTCGATATGGCGTTTCATAAATGTCTTATAAAATCGTACACCAATCAGCATGCACATAAACTCATAGAAGATATTCGGCTTCGAATATTTATCTATGAGCATGTGTATATGACCAATATGCCAAATGAAACCTCAGTAAAAATGCACAATGACATTATCAATGCTTTAGAACAAAAAGAGGTTGATAAGGCTATAAGCATTCTACAGGACAATTGGAATATCAGCATCAATCACATCAATCAAAATCATCATGAACAGTAAACAACTCATTGGTCTCGTCTGTCTATTCATGCTTTTTGGCAGTTGCAAAACCGAAACGACACCAGAGCCAAAGTCTAAAACAACTTTGGTAAAAACCGAATTGGGTCAGCATATAGATAGTATGCTTACACCTTACGTTAACAACCTTAGGGAACTTACAGATAATACTGCTGGTTTGGCCATTGGCATTACCAAAGGCAACGAAATTATCTATGCCAAAACATTTGGTTATGCAAATATTGAAACAGAAGAAAAAACCGACTTTAATACAGTTTTTCATATTGCATCAGTTTCAAAACCTTTTACAGCAGCTGCTGTTGTAAAACTAATTCAGCAAGGAAAACTAAACCTCTCTGATCCTATCATCAAATATATTCCTGAGTTTGAAATGAAAGGTGAAGGTTATAAAGACATCACTATTCAACATATTTTAAATCACACATCTGGAATTCCTAGACATGTGAGTTCTAACGATTGGCTAAATCCAAAAACTGGACCTGAAGCCATGGAAGAAAATTTAAAAAATGTAAAAGATTTTGAACTCGATTATGAACCTGGCTCTCAGTTTAGCTATAGCAATTCGGCCTTTGATATTTTGGGAATTGTAGTAAGCAGAGCAAGTGGTATGTATTTTCCGGATTATGTTAAGGAACATATTTTAATGCCTTTAGACATGAATGAAAGTCATTATTTTAAACCCTTAGATACCTTACCAAAAGGTTGGGCAAAACCTTATTCTTATGGTATTACTACGCAAAAATGGTCTCCATATCCTTATACAGAAAAGTACTTTCCGAGTTCAGGTTTGCAATCGACACTTTTAGATATGTGTAAATGGGGAATGCTATATACCGGAAAAGGCACCTACAACGGAACACTTATTTTTGATGAAAAGCATTTTGATATGCTTACAAAACCCTATAGAGATACACCTTGGGGAGATAAAATAGCACTAAGTTGGTTTGTGAAATCGTATTTAGATAAACCTATTATAATGCATACCGGAAATGATACTGGCTTTGAGACTTTGTTTTATGTTTATCCAGAGGAAAATATTTCTATAGTCGTAATGGCAAATAGGGATTTTGCAAGAACAGGTCGAATTGTTAATGCAGCATCTGAAGTTGTGTTTGAAAAAGAGCCAAAATCCTATAATGTTTCGGCGCGTTATCCATTCGCAAAAACCTACAAAAGCGAAGGTATTGATGCTGCTGAAAACCTATGGAATAACATGAAGACTGATACTACTGATATCTATTTTGTTGATGATAATGACATCTTAACTATGGGAGCTGTTTTAGAAAATGGTAAACATTGGGAAGATGCTAAAACTATTCTTAGTCATTACAATACTATTAATGAAACTTCAACCTATTCATGGCGACTTTTAGGAAATACATATCTTAGCTTAAAAGACACCTTGAACGCAAAAGCATGCTATGAAAAAACATTAGAAATCAATCCTAATTACGAAAAAGGAAAGATTGCTCTAGAAAGCCTAATCAAGAATTAATCAGCATAGACAAACAAACGTTCCAGACTCTTTTTAGCAGGTAAGTTATCGACATGCCACGAGAAACTTGTTTTTGCTGGTTTTTCCCAAATACATTTAAAGTCTTCTGGTGCGTTGTATTCGCTTATAAACACTTGATGACCTGCTTTACTTTGTTGCCTGCACCATTCCCAAAACTTGTCATGGTCGAAACTATCTCTGTATTTGGTGGTAGATGCGTAAGGTGGATCGCAATAGACGATACTATTTTCAGGAATCTCTAATTCGGTATACGATTTACAGGACAAAATAACACCTTCAAGATTTGGCACTTGTTTGGTAATATTTCGGTAATGTTCTGCCCAATAATCGCGCTTGCCTTGCTTATCGCGTCGGTAACCAGCAAACCATTTTCCACCAAAAGAATTGAAACCAACATAAGCCACTAAATGTTTTGGGTAATTATCTTGATTGTATTTTATGGCCTTGTATTCGTCCTCACTTACCGATTTTGGAGGATCCCAATTCTCGTAAATCAAGGCTTGCCACATGGCCATTAATTCTTCATGCTGATCGTTGGCAATTCGGATACCGTCGACCTTGTCTATCATATTCATACCACCTGCAAAAGGCTCAATGTACGATTGGCCTGGCTGTCTGTCTTTTAGAATAATTGGTAATATATGTTTGGCAAAACGTGCCTTGCTTCCCATGTATTTCATGCGTCTTTCGGCTTTGATTTCAACATAGACACTATTCCAAAGGCTACAACAGCAGGCAATACCCAACCCAAACTGTGCTTTGCAAAAGGAATGTATTTTGTTAACTTTTCTAAGCCTTCCGAAGGGCTCAAAAACCCAATAACATCTGGTATGCTGAATACTAAAGTGACGATAATTACAGCTCTAAACAGAAGTGGAGTTGCTAATTTTTCTGGCAAAACATTAAGTAAAATAAGCATAATAGTAATTGGATACACTAATAACAATACAGGAATAGCCACTACAACAATAGAGTTAAAATCGAGCTGCCCAACAATAACACCCAACACACAACCAATAATAGCAGTTACTACAAAAACAGTTTGAGAATCATTTAACAGTCCCTTAAAATAATCTGCTGTACCAGCAATAATACCAACAGCTGTAGTAAAACAAGCCAAAGAAATAAGAACACTTAAAACCGTATTACCAAATTCGCCCAAGGATTTTATGCTAATATCTCTTAGTAAGTTAGCGCGTTGCATATCGTTACTCAAAGCTGTATCAACACTAATCTCAGAACCATAATACGCACCAACAGCAATTAAGCCAGCGTAAATTATAAATAGACCTAAACCTGCAATAAAGCCTGAATTTCTAATGAGTTTGCGTTTCGACTCGAAGCGGCTTACCTCCATATTATCGAAGTTAAGTGACACAATAATCACTGCACCTACAACCACTGCTCCGATAGCATCAAAGGTTTGATAGCCTTCTAAAATTCCTGAAACGATAGGTGTGTCAAATTGAGGTGTTCCTGTGGTAAATTCCGAATAAAACAAACCAATTGCAATCACTGCTAACAACATAATGACAATAAATGGTGTTAAAAACTTTCCGATGAGATTCAATATTTTGGAACGATTCAACACAAAAACTAACACTAAAGCAAAATAAATACTACTGGTTAATAATGGCGACGTACCAAAGGCAGGATGAATGGCAATCTCGTGCGTTGCAGCAGCTGTTCGTGGTGATGGAATGGCAACTGCAATAACATAAATAAGAATACAGTAAATTAAGCTAAATGTTGGCGATACTTTTTTACCAAAATCGAACAATGTGCCTTGTAATCTTGCATGTGCTAATATACCAATGATTGGAATCACTACGGCTGTAATCATAAAGCCTACAGCAACCCAAAGCCAGTTTTCACCAGAGTTGTAACCCAACATTGGTGGTAACAGCAAGTTTCCTGCACCAAAAAAAAGCGAAAATAAGGCGAAGCTTGTAACTAAAAGTTCTTTGCGTTGAATATGCACTAGTTGGTCTTTTTAAGTTCTAAGTCGTGAAAATCGAAACTAAAATCTGTGATTGGTGCAATGTACTTCATCGTTGCAGAAACCGCTTCCTCCTTTTCATTAAATGTAAATTGCACAAATACATCAGCATCGTAGCTCCTGTCATTCCATTTGGCAACAAATGTTGTTGCGTTGTATGGTAACAATTCGCCATATAAACGTTGTGAACGCTTACATATGATACTGTATTTTTTTCCATCGTGCGTAATGGTGATATCACTAAACCAATCGTCTGTATACGTACCTGTAATTTGCTCTGGATTTGGTGTTGTCAATTGCGTTTTTGCCTTTTCTACCTGAGCAAAAACTTCTGCTTTTATACTGTCGTTATACTTTAAATAATCAGCATTGTTCTGTCCTAAGCGTTGTAGCCAATTACGGTTTTCATAACCTAAATATGAATCTTTAATGGTATTTGTGATTGTCGTAAATGCAGAACCATTCATTTGATTGGTTAGTACTACAATTGCCAAATCTAAATCTGGAATCATGGTAAACTGCGTCACAGTACCAATTAATCCACCTGTATGATAAACTTGTTTATGTCCACCTTTCACATCTGTTACAAACCAACCCAATCCATAACCTCTAAAATTAGAATCGTAAGAGTCGTTGGCTCTGACTTTTAATGGTGTTTGCAATTGCCAAAGCTCGTGAAACTGTGCTTCGCTCAATAAACGTTCTCCATTTTCTGTAACAGCGTCATTCATTAAAAACTTTGCCCAAGTCATCATATCATGTACATTACTCACAATACCACCAGCTGCATTTGCAGTTTCGCTCCAATCATGTGGAATCTGAATCACCTTACCTTCAGCTCTGGTGTGTGCGTCAATAATATTAGATTTATCAGTAACACGATTATAAGAAGCTTTAGAACTCGTCATGCCAACAGGTTTCATTATCTTAGTTTCAATAAAGTCTTCCCAAGACAATCCACTAATACGCTTTAAAACTTCACCAGCAATGATGAACATGTTATTGTTATAGGCAAACTTACTTCTGAAGGATGTTTCAGGCTCTAAAAACTTCACGTTATCAATAATATCCTGAACCGTAAAATCATTACCTTCTGGAAAAAACATAAGATCACCAGCGCCTAATCCCATACCACTTCGATGCGTTACTAAATCTCTAACTGTAAAATTTTCAGTAACCCAAGAATCATGTAATTGAAACTCTGGAATGTGTTTTCTAACAGGATCGTCCCAATTTAATTTGCCTTCGTCAACTAGCATTGCTAAAGCAAAACACGTAAAACCTTTACTGTTGGAAGCTACTCCTACTAAGGTTTCAGAATTCATATCTTTTTTGGAAGTTAAAGATCGTACTCCATGTCCTTTTGCATAGACTTCTTTTCCGTCTTTAAATACACCAACCGAAATGCCTGGCACATCAAAGGTGGTGAGCGTTTCCTTTACTAATTTATCAATTTCAGCCTCATTCAATTGGGCAAAAAGGCTAGTACTACTTACTAAAAGAAGGGCAATAAACAGTCGTTTTAAAAGCATGGTGTTTTGTTTTAACATGAAAGACTTCAAATATAATAAATGTTACCGATGAAAAGTTTACTGATCGCGTTTCAACATTTATCTTTGCATCTATGACCATCTATTACAAAAACATAAATATTCATTATACAGTTTCTGGTGAAGGTGAAACTGTTGTTCTGTTACATGGTTTTTTAGAAACCATTGAAATGTGGCGCAACTTAGCACCTGAAATTTCAAGAACACATCAAGTCATTTGCATTGATTTATTAGGACATGGTAAAACAGAATCTTTAGGCTATGTGCACACAATGAAAGACATGGCTGATGCAGTCTTTGCCGTGTTGCAACACCTAAACATTAAAAAAGCAAAGTTTATTGGACATTCTATGGGAGGATATGTGGCTTTGGCTTTAGCAGAAGAGCAACCTCAACTTTTTGAAGGGCTTTGTTTGATGAATTCAACGTTTGAAGCTGATAGTGAAGAACGAAAAGTGTTAAGAACACGTGCTAACGATATGGCAAAGACTAATTTTGAGAATTTAGTACGTATGTCTTTTGCCAACCTATTTGCGCCTGAAAGTAGGATTAGCTTTAAAGTAGAATACGAATGGGCTTTAAATATTGCGCTTAAGACATCGCTTCAAGGCTACATGGCTGCTAATGAAGGTATGAAGCTTAGACCGAACAGATTTGAAGTTTTTAATACTCTTAATGCTGATAAATTCATAATCATTGGTAAGAAAGACAGCTTAATCAATAGAGAACAGCTTCTTTCTAAAATTGACAATACAGATATAAATTTTGCTGAATTATCGGAAGGACATATGAGTCATATTGAAAATAAATCAGAATTATCTTACTTATTATTACATTTTATCGAAAAATAAAACATTTTGACGTTTTTTTAATCTTTTTTATAGTAAGTTTAACCAACGAATAAAGTTTACCTTAAATCCTAACCTACTATGTCAGCAACCAAACTCTATTGTGATTTCTTCGGTCATAACTACAAGATGACAAAAAAAGTGACAAACCACGTGAAGGAATACACCTGCTCATGTTGCAAAAAACAGCTTACTACAGACAGTAATGGTAAGCTTACTGAACTAACCCCAAAATATCAAGAAATAAATTCGGCATTAGAACGTATTTACAATAACCGGATGATGCGTTTAAAGCGAAAAACACTCAATTCATCGATTTGTTAAGTGTTGATAACTTGTGAATAACTCTTTTTCTTATATTTAAATCCCTTAATTGAATTTATCCCTTAACTAAGAAAAAGTACACAACAATGAAAAATGTATTATGCTCCTTAATTGGACATGATTACGAAGTCTCTAAAGTAGTAACGTATCACGTAAAAGAATATAAATGTAAGCGTTGTAATGCTGAAATGACTATTGATGGCAATGGTAAATTCATTCCTCTAACACCAAAACACAAAGAAATTAATTCGGTATTAAACCGCGTACATAATAAGCGTCTAGAAAGAAGTCAGAAACTTCTTATGGTTGATTATTAAGTGCATTCCACCCTTTTGCAATAATCGGTATTTTTTGCTCTGCCCTTGTAATTAAGTGCATTCCTCTTTCTTCCTCCGTCATATATCCAATTACTGTTAGATTAGGATTTCCTTTTATCTTAGGATAATCTTCTTGCGAAATTGTCATTAACAATTCATAATCTTCACCACCATTTAAAGCTACAGTTGTGCTATCTATGTTAAATTCTTCACATGTAGAAATCACTTGTGGATCTAACGGAATTTTATTTTCATAAATGTCAACACCAACCTTGCTTTGCTTGCAAAGATGAATAACCTCAGACGATAATCCATCACTTATATCAATCATACTTGTTGGTTTTACCTCCAGTTTCTGAAGTAACTCTATAATATCTTTCCTTGCTTCTGGTTTTAATTGTCTTTCAACAATGTAAGTATACATTGATAAATCTGGCTGAGAGTTTGGGTTCACTTTAAAAACCTCCTTTTCGCGTTCTAACACTTGCAGTCCCATATAAGCTCCACCAATATCACCTGTTACAACCAACAAATCATTTGGTTTTGCACCAGAACGTAATACTTCGTTTCCTTTATCTACTTCACCTATTGCTGTAACTGAAATAATTAAACCAGATGTTGAGGACGTTGTATCTCCACCAACAACATCAATTTTATAAATTTCTGCTGCTGTAGTAATACCTGCATACAACTCCTCTAGAGCTTCTAATGGAAAACGATTAGACACAGCTATAGATACTGTAATTTGTGTTGCTTTGGCATTCATAGCATATACATCAGACAGGTTAACCATTACAGCTTTATAGCCTAAATGTTTTAAAGGCACATAACTCAAATCAAAATGCACTCCTTCCACCAATAAATCTGTAGATACAACTATTTGTTTTTTTCCATAACTTAAAACTGCCGCATCATCTCCAATACCTTTTACAGTAGATTTTTGACTAATCTTAAAATGCTCTGTTAAGTGATCTATTAATTTAAACTCACCTAACTCACTCAATGGTGTTCTCTTAGGATTCTTATCTTCTATCATACTGCAAAAATATTATGCTTTTTTAAATAAAAGAGGTTCTATGGACGTTATTTATTTGGTAATTTTAACAATGTTTAAATTTTACTGTAAATTGCTAAAAAAAAGGTTATGAATTTTTTTGCCCTAAAAAGATACTTCTTTCAAATTCTTACATGTACTGCCTTATCTATAATGATTATGGGATGTTCTGGCGATGATGACGGTAATACCAATATAGATACAGATAACGATACCATTTTAGATAGTTCTGACAATTGTCCGACAATTTCCAATGAAGACCAACTTGATACTGATAGTGATGGTCTTGGTGATGCTTGTGACGAAGATGATGACAATGATGGTATTTTAGACATTGATGATAATTGCCCTTTGACTTCAAATCCGCTTCAAGAAGATGCTGACAATGATGGCATTGGTGACGTCTGTGATGGCAATACTATTTTACCGCAATTTCCTTGTGAAAATGGATTAGCTAACGGCCATCCATGTAGTGGATTTGATCTAATGAGTCAGATTCCAATTGATGTTTTGGGAGGAGATGGTGCAGAAGGCAATGATTCTTGGGGTTGGACAGATCCTCAAACCGGAAACGAATATGCTTTAGTGGGAACCTCAACCAACGCTGCTTTTGTTGATATTACCAATCCATCAAACCCAATTTTGTTAGGAACCTTACCAACAGCTACAACCAATAGTCCTTGGAGAGATATAAAAGTGTACAATAATCATGCATTTATTGTGAGTGAAGCACCAGGTCATGGAATGCAAGTTTTTGATTTAACACGTTTGAGAAATGTTGCTAATCCACCTGAAACTTTTACTGCAGATGCCAATTACAATGGTTTTGGCAGAGCTCACAATATTGTAATAAATGAAGACAGTGGCTTTGCCTACGCTGTAGGTTCTGACACTTTTAATGGAGGGCCTCATTTTGTGAATATTCAAAACCCAACAGTGCCTATTGCAGCTGGTGGCTACGCTGACGATGCATACTCACATGATGCTCAGGTTATAACTTACAACGGACCAGATGCCGATTATACAGATAGAGAAATTTTAATAGGTAGTAATGAGAATGAGGTAGTTATTGTAGATGTTACCGACAAAGCAAACCCTGTTCAAATTTCGACAATAGATTATGGTAATTTAGGATATGCTCATCAAGGTTGGTTTACAGAAGACATGGTGTATTTTTTACTTGGTGATGAAGTTGATGAAATTAGTTTTGGTATTAATTCCAGAACTATAGTCTTTGATTTTAGTGACTTGGATAATCCCTTATTTCATATGGAATATTTCGGACCTACGGTAGCAATAGACCACAACGGCTATGTAGTTGGCAATACGTTTTACGTAGCTAATTATACTGCAGGTCTTAGAGCTATTGATATTTCTAATCTAGACTCTGGCGTGATGACAGAAATTGGTTTTATAGACACCTACATTCCAGATGACAATACATCTTTTAATGGAGCATGGAATATCTATCCGTTTTTTGAAAGCGGTAATATTGTCGTAAGCGACATTAATGGAGGTTTATTTATTGTAAGACCTTCTAATTAACACTTATGTTTAGTAAAGTCGCATATTGTTTTTTGGTTTTACTATTATTAAACTGTAGTAGTGATGATAATTCATCTACGAATAACGATGGGCAATTAACATTTGTCAAAACAATTGGAGGCTCCAAAAACGATAGTGCACAATCAATTACTGCAACATCAGATGGAGGTTATGCGATTTTAGGTTACACACAAAGTAATGATAACGACATCACCGACAAGCAAGACGAAAGTTTTGATTATTGGGTTTTAAAGTTTGACGCTAACAATCAGTTAGAGTGGCAAAAAACCTATGGTGGCTCTTTAGATGACAGAGGCAGTGATATAATTCAAACTTCAGATGGTGGTTATGCCATTTTAGGATATAGCTTTAGTGCCGATGGAGATACAACTGAAAATGCTGGATTACAAGATTATTGGATCGTTAAACTAGACGCTACCGGAAATATCTTATGGGAAAAATCATTTGGCTACCAAGGTGCAGATTCTGGTATTTCTATGATTGAAACTATTGACCAAGGCTTTTTAATTACTGGTATTTTAGATGTTACCGCTTCTGGCGGTGCAGGCAATTCGTCACGAACAGCCAATAGACATGCTGGTGGAGATTATTGGGTGTTAAAGCTAAATAATTCTGGCAACTTAGAATGGAGTCGTTACTTTGGTGGCAATTTTACCGATACACCATATGGTGTTGTTCAAACCGATGATAACGGTTTTATAATTGCAGGAAGTTCGGACAGTGAAGACACGGATATTTCTGGCAATGTTGGCACCTATGATTTCTGGGTAATCAAGGTTTCTGCATCTGGAGATTTAATTTGGGAGAAGTCTTTTGGAGGCTCCCAAATAGATGAGGCTAGAGCCATCTCAAAAACTGATGATGGTAATTACATCATTGCTGGTGACACACGTAGCAATGATAACAACATCTCTCAAAATAAAGGTGCAGCAGATTTATGGCTTATAAAGATATCACCTTCAGGAAATCTCATTTGGGAAAAGACCATAGGAGGCTCTAGTTTTGATGTTGCCAGAGCGATAAAGAGTACTCAAGACAATAGCTTTTTACTCTCAGGTAGTTCGCGAAGTAGTGACATGGATGTGTCGGAAAATAAAGGACAAAATGATGCCTGGATTTTAAAAACAGACGATACGGGAAATTTAGTTTGGGAGATAACAATAGGTGGCTCTAATATTGATTTTGCCTATGATATAGCCGAATTAACAGATGGCTCAATAATCGCAGTTGGAGACACGGCAAGTTCTGATGGAGATATTTTAGAAAACAAAGGCTTCACAGATTTATTAATTATTAAAATTGATTAAAAACATTACATAAATGAAAAAACTTGTTTCTCTCTTGTTCTCACTAGTGTTTCTAATTTCATGTAACTCAAGTGATGATTCAGATAGCACACCAGAGGTTTCGACTACATTTAAGTTTACGCATAATTGGGACGGAGCACTCATTAGAGATTATAATTTCGGACCTATACAATATGTAAATGCAAATGGTGAAAGTATTGGATTTGAAAGATTTCGTTATGTGATTTCTGATATAGTATTCACCAAAGCCAATGGCGAAGAAATTGAACTCGATGTTTACAATCTAGTAGATCTTACAAATGAAGTAAATATGGAATATACTCCAGATACTCAGATTCCTGTTGGTAATTACACAAATGTGTCTTTTACTTTTGGTTTAGATAATGAAGATAATGCCGAAAATTACACCGATTTAAATTCGACTTCCTTTAATGTGCCAGAGATGATGGGCGGTGGTTACCATTATATGCAATTTGATGGTAAATTCATTAACTCCAACAATGAAGAGCAAGGTTTTAACTACCATGCTATAAGGGCTGTTGATAATGTCGGACCCAACCCTACATTTCCACAAGACACCTTTTTCACCGTAAATCTTGGTGCTATAAATATTAACAATGATGTAGAAATTGAGGTGAAAATGAATATTGCTGAATGGTTTAAAAATCCGAATTTATGGGATTTGAATGTTTACAATCAAATGCTGATGCCAAACTCTACAGCACAGATTATGATGTATGAAAACGGACAAAATGTTTTTAGTTTAGGAGAGGTGTTTCAATAATCTATAACTATGAAAAAAGGACTAATCCTTATTGTTGTTTTACTATGCTTTAGTTGTTCTGATGACGATTCGGGTTACCAACCTACACCTTCACCTCTAGAAATACCAGAAATATTTTCGGCCAATATTATTCCACCTGTAATTCCTTCAGACAACCCTCAAACTATTGAAGGCATAGCACTCGGCAAGAAGCTTTTTTTTGATAGAATTCTATCTGCAGATGGCACTCAATCTTGTGCATCTTGCCATTCACCTCAAAAGGCTTTCGCCGAAAATTTACAGACAAGTGTAGGTATAGATGGGATTTCAGGACCTAGAAATGCTATGCCGTTGTTTAATTTGGCATGGAATTATGGAGAACGCTTTAATTGGGACGGATCTGCATTGAGTCTTGAACGTCAAGCCGAAGAGCCAGTAGAAAACCCTATTGAATTGCATAGTGATTGGAACAATGTTGTTAACCGATTACAGAATCACCCTGAGTATCCTGAGCTTTTTCAATTAGCATTTAACACCTCAACCATAACCAAAGAACTAACTACAAAGGCCATAGCACAATTTGAGCGTACTTTAATTTCAGCTAACTCTAAATTTGATAGGTACTCTCTAGGTCAAGCTTCATTAACTCCACAAGAACTGAATGGTCTAGATATATTTTTAAGAGAAGATAAAGGAGATTGTTTTCATTGCCATGGTAACCCTAATAATCCACTCTGGACCAATAATGATTTTCATAACAACGGACTTGATACAACGTTTACAGATTTAGGATTAGGAGCTATTACTGGCGACCCTAATGATAATGGAAAATTTCGCTCCCCTTCTTTAAGAAATTTAGCATATACTGCACCTTACATGCACGATGGAAGATTTGCTACATTAGATGAAGTTATAAATCATTACAGCGAAGGACTTCAAAACTCCCAAACAATAGACCCATTGATGAAACAAATTGCTCAAGGAGGTGTTCAATTAACTACCCAAGAAAAAGCAGATTTAAAAGCATTTTTGCTAACACTTTCTGATCCTTCGTTTTTAAACAATCCTGATTTTCAAAACTAAAATTGTAGGTTTATTCTTGTTTTTGGGTGCATTTCATCGAAAAATAGCGACTTTAATCACTTAATTCTCTTCATTTTACTTACATTTTCAGTCCCAAATTTTATGAGATGAAACCTACTACAAGCAAAGCATTGCCCTGTGCTGTGTTTGGTCATAACTATGTTAAATCCAAAACAAACTCTGACCAAACGGCTGAATTAACATGTTCTCACTGTAACACTGTTGTGAAAACAGATGCCAGTGGTAATTTTGAAGAGTTAAGCGTATCCAACAAGCACATACAGACTACACTTAGACAGTTATTTCATCTTAAGCTTCAGATTTCCAAACCTAAATTTTCTTAATCAATAGGAAAACTCTATTAAATCATATGCTAATATAATGTTAGTAAATATGGTTAAACCTTAGTTAAATCGTATATTTGCATTCAATTTAGAATTAATCTGCTTTAATATATGATTAAAGTTTCTGAACAAGCTAAGAAAAAAGTCGTCGAGCTAATGAATGATGACGGCTACAATCCTGATACCGACTACATTAGAGTTGGTGTTAAAAGTGGTGGTTGCTCTGGTTTATCATATGATTTAAAATTTGACAAAGAGCAAATTGAAGGTGATAAAGTCTTTGAAGACAATGGTGTAAAGATTATTGTTGACAAAAAGAGTTTTTTATACCTAATCGGTACTACTTTAGAATATTCAGGAGGATTAAACGGAACCGGATTTGTGTTTAACAATCCAAATGCCAACCGAACATGCGGTTGTGGCGAATCATTTTCTTTATAAAAAAATGCAATGAGTAAATATACTGAAGACGATTTAAGAGAAGAATTAAAAACCAAAGAATACGAATACGGTTTTTACACAGATATTGAATCTGAAACTTTTCCTAATGGACTAAACGAAGATATTATTAGGGCTATCTCCCAAAAGAAAGAGGAACCAGAATGGATGACAGAGTGGAGACTTGAAGCTTTTAAGGTTTGGCAAGAAATGGAAGAGCCAGAATGGGCTAATGTAAAGTATGAAAAGCCAGATTTTCAAGCAATATCATATTATTCGGCACCAAGCAAAAAACCGAAATACAACAGTATAGATGAAGTTGATCCAGAACTTCTTGAAACTTTTAACAAGCTTGGCATTTCTCTAGACGAGCAAAAGAAATTAGCTGGCGTTGCTATGGATGTGGTTGTTGATTCTGTTTCTGTAGCTACAACTTTTAAAGAAACCCTAGCGGAAAAAGGAATCATCTTTATGAGTATTTCTGAAGCTATCAAAGAGCATCCAGAACTTGTAAAAAAATATATTGGTACTGTCGTACCACAGAAAGATAATTTTTATGCAGCTTTAAATTCGGCTGTATTTAGTGATGGATCATTCTGCTACATTCCAAAAGGAGTACGTTGCCCAATGGAACTTTCTACCTATTTCCGTATTAACCAAGCAGGTACAGGTCAGTTTGAAAGAACCCTTGTTATTGCAGACGAAGGAAGTTATGTAAGTTACCTTGAAGGTTGTACAGCACCAAGTAGAGATGAAAACCAGTTACACGCAGCAGTTGTAGAATTAATTGCTTTAGAAGATGCTGAAATAAAATACTCTACAGTACAAAACTGGTTCCCAGGAAATGCTGAAGGCAAAGGTGGTGTTTTCAACTTTGTAACCAAACGTGGTTTATGTGAGAAAAATGCAAAAATCTCTTGGACACAAGTAGAAACAGGTTCAGCTGTGACATGGAAATATCCAAGTTGCGTTCTTAAAGGAGATAACTCTGTTGGTGAATTTTATTCCATTGCTGTAACCAATAATTTTCAGCAAGCAGACACAGGTACCAAAATGATTCACTTAGGTAAAAACACCAAGTCGACCATTATCTCAAAAGGGATCTCTGCCGGAAAATCTCAAAATTCATACAGAGGACTTGTACAAATAAGCCCAAGAGCAGAAAATGCTCGTAACTTCTCACAGTGTGATAGTTTGCTTATGGGTAATGAGTGTGGCGCTCACACATTTCCGTATATAGAAGCTAAAAATAAAACTGCACAAATAGAGCACGAAGCAACAACTAGTAAAATTGGTGAAGACCAGATTTTTTACTGTAACCAACGTGGTATTGATACAGAAAAAGCAATTGCTTTAATTGTTAATGGTTTTAGTAAAGAGGTACTTAATAAGCTTCCGATGGAATTTGCTGTTGAAGCACAAAAATTATTAGAAATTAGTTTAGAAGGCTCAGTAGGATAAGACTATGAAAAAAATTGCAATCATTTTATTGGCTATAATGAGTTTTGTGAGTTGTAAAGACGAAAACAAACAAGAAGCTAATTTAGAAGAAAACAGAGGAAAATCATACGACCAAAATGATGGTTACATAACCATGAAAGGTGAATTTGTTTACGATGCTGACCAAAATGCTGCTGTTTTTGAGTCACCAAACGGAACCATTTACGCAGTTGTTGTGGATGATAACATGCATCAACTAAATGAAAAGGTAAAACCATTTAAAGAGCACAAATACACCTCTGTTCCTGTTACGGTTAGAGTTAAAAAAGCTAAAAATACAAACCCAAAAATTGAATGGGAATATACCTTAGAAATTAAGGATATACTAAAGGTTGAAAAACCAAACCCTAAAAAAGAAGACGTTATAAAATTATCAAACTAAGACAATGTTAAAGATAAACAACTTACACGCAAGCGTAGAAGATAAAGCTATATTAAAAGGTATTAACCTAGAAGTTAAACCTGGCGAAGTACATGCTATTATGGGACCTAATGGTTCTGGTAAAAGTACTTTAGCTTCAGTTATAGCTGGTAAAGAAGAATATGAGGTTGATGAAGGTGAGATTTTACTTGAAGGCGAAAACATAGATGAACTTGCTGCTGAAGAACGTGCACACAAAGGAATTTTTCTTTCATTTCAATATCCTGTAGAAATTCCTGGAGTTAGTGTAACTAATTTTATGAAAACTGCTATTAACGAAACTCGCAAAGCTAAAGGATTGGAAGACATGCCAGCAAATGAAATGTTGAAGATGATTCGCGAAAAGTCTGAGCTTTTAGAAATAGATCGCAAATTTTTATCACGTTCTTTAAATGAAGGGTTTTCTGGTGGTGAAAAAAAGCGTAACGAAATCTTTCAGATGGCAATGTTAGAGCCTAAACTAGCTATCCTTGATGAAACAGATTCTGGTTTAGATATTGATGCTCTTAGAATTGTTGCTAATGGTGTTAACAAATTAAAATCTAAGGACAATGCTGTTATCGTTATTACGCACTACCAAAGATTATTAGATTATATCGTACCAGATTTTGTGCACGTATTACATAATGGTAAAATTGTTAAATCTGGCTCTAAAGAATTAGCTCACGAGTTAGAAGCAAAGGGTTACGATTGGATTAAAGAAGAAGTAAACGCTTAATTTATAAGCAAAATGGAATTAAAAGAAAAGTTAGTATCTTCTTTCATGGCATTCGAAAACATGGTCGATGTAGATTCGCCTGTTCATGATATTAGAACTGAAGCAATAAAGCATTTTGAAAACGAAGGTTTCCCTACTAAGCGTCAAGAAGCCTGGAAATACACCTCTTTAAATTCAATTTTAAAGCATGATTATAGTGTATTCCCTAAGCATGAAGATGCGTTAGATTTTAAAGATGTTAAGAAATACTTTATTCACGATATAGATTCTTACAAGATTGTTTTTATTGATGGCAAGTATTCTTCGCACTTATCGCAAACCACACATGACGGTATAGATGTTTGCTTAATGTCTGCTGCACTTACAAAACCAAAATACAGATTGGTTATTGAAAACTATTTCAATAAGATTGCATCAAAAGATGGATTATCGTCTTTAAACACAGCATTCTCTGCAGAAGGAGCTTATATTCATATCCCTAAAAACAAACTGGTTGAAAAGCCAATTCAGATTTTACATTTTTCTACAGGTAATGAAGCTGCGCTAATGCTTCAGCCAAGGAACTTAATTGTTGTAGATGAAAATTCGCATGTACAAATAATAGAACGTCACCAGAGTTTAACAGACAATCCTGTTTTAACCAACTCTGTAACCGAGATTTTCACCAATAAGCGTGCTATTGTAGATTACTACAAAATTCAGAACGATAGAGAAACTGCTTCTTTGATTGACAATACATTTATCAATCAGAAGCAAGAGAGTTTAGCCAAAGTACATACCTTTTCTTTTGGTGGAAAAATTACAAGAAACAATCTAAACTTCTATCAAAATGGAGAGCGTATAGACTCTACCATGAAAGGTATTACCATTATTGGCAACAAACAACATGTAGATCATAATACTCTAGTACACCATATTGAGCCAAATTGTGAGAGTCATCAAGATTACAAAGGTATTTTTGGTGATAGTGCAACAGGTGTGTTTAACGGTAAGGTTTTGGTTGAAAAAGAAGCACAAAAAACAGATGCTTTTCAAGCCAACAACAACATATTATTAAGCGATAAAGCTTCAATAAATACAAAACCTCAACTAGAGATTTTTGCTGATGACGTTAAATGTTCTCACGGTTGTACCATTGGTCAGTTAGACGAAAGTGCAATGTTCTATTTACGTTCTCGTGGTATTCCAGAAAAGGAAGCCAGAGGATTGCTAATGTTTGCCTTTAGTAATAACGTTTTAGATTCGGTAAAAATCCCTGAAATTAAAAGTAGAATTACTAAGATTATTGCCAATAAATTAGGTGTAAATATTGGTTTTGATTTATAAATGAGCGAAGCCCTAAGCCATACCACTTTCAATGTACAACAAATAAGAGAGGATTTTCCTATTCTTAAAAGAGATGTTAATGGCAAGCCTTTGATTTATTTTGATAATGCTGCAACATCGCAAACACCTCAGCAAGTTATTGATGTTATTGTAGATTATTACTCTAATTACAATGCCAATATACATAGAGGTGTTCATGTGTTAAGCCAAGAAGCTACAGATGCTTATGAACAAGCACGTATAAAAATCCAAAAACACTTTAATGCTGCTAAAGCTTATGAGATTATTTTTACCTCAGGTACTACTCATGGCATTAACTTGGTTGCAAATGGTTTTTCTTCAATTTTAAAAAAAGGAGATGAAATCATTGTTTCAGCTTTAGAACATCATAGTAATATTGTCCCTTGGCAAATGCTCTGTAAAAGAACTGGAGCTACTCTAAGAGTGATACCAATGAATACCAATGGAGAGCTGATACTATCTGAGTTTGAAAATTTACTTAACCAAAACACAAAACTCGTTTTTGTTAACCACATATCTAATGCACTTGGAACCATAAATCCAATTGAAACTATTATAGAAAAGGCGCATAGCGTTGGTGCTGCTGTTTTAGTAGATGGTGCACAATCGTGTCCACATATAAAACCAGATGTACAAGCCTTAGATGTTGATTTTTACGTTTGCTCAGCACATAAGATTTGTGGCCCAACAGGTGTTGGTATGCTTTATGGAAAAGAAGAATGGCTAAAGAAATTACCTCCTTATCAAGGCGGAGGAGAAATGATAGCAGAAGTAACCTTTGACAAAACCACCTATGCTGATTTGCCACACAAATTTGAAGCTGGTACTCCAAATGTTTGTGGTGGAATAGCTTTTGGTGCTGCAATAGATTATATGAATGCTATTGGTTTTGATGCTATTGCGCAATACGAAAACGAACTTTTGGTTTACGCGACTGAAGAACTTCAAAAGATTGAAGGTTTAACCATTTACGGAACTGCAACACACAAAACATCTGTTATATCATTTAATGTCGGTAATATCCACCCTTACGATATCGGTACCATATTAGATAAAATGGGAATTGCCGTACGTACAGGTCATCATTGTGCTCAACCGATAATGGACTTTTATAAGATTCCTGGTACTATTAGAGCATCTTTTATGTTTTATAATACCAAAAAAGAAATAGATATTTTCATTGCCTCATTAAAGAAAGCCATAATGATGTTATCTTAACATTTAGTCAAGGGTAAAAATTCTTGAATCTTAATTATTGAGAGTTTGGCATCAAAAGTGTACCTTTCATAAATAAAACTTTTAGTTATGAAATTTTTACTAAGCATTTTCACATTAGTTATACTCACAGGATCTTGCAATTCTAAAAAAGAGGCTATTTCTACTTCTGATGAAGCAGAACAAATAGTAGCTTCAAAACCAAGTAGAGAAACTTCAAACTCTAAAAGTGATATCGTTCAGGATAATTATAAAAAATTCATGGTTATTTATGAAACGTCTACAAGAGGCTCGTTTGAGCATATTGAGATTTCAAAATCTGAAATAAAAATTTCTAAAGACCGAAGCTTAAAAGAAATAGACACCTTTGAGTGTAATCCGCAAGACTGGAAAGAGCTTAAAGAACTTCTTAGTAATTCAGTGGTAGAAAATCTTGATTTACTTGAAGCACCAACTCAAAAGCGCCTACATGATGGTGCACCTCATGCTACATTATCGGTTGTAAAGGGTGATGTTGTGATGATGACACCTACGTTTGACCATGGTTATCCTCCAAAAGAAATAGAAACACTAGTTAATAAAGTGTTATCTATGGCAGAAAATGCGACTAAGCAATAGTGATTTTGTAACTTTGTTTTTAAATAAGTTTGATTATGACTATTGAAGAAATTCAAAATGAAATAATAGATGAGTTTTCTATGTTTGAGGATTGGGAAGAGCGCTATCAATACATGATAGATTTAGGCAAAACGCTTCCGTTAATCGAAGAACAATACAAAACCGATGACCACATTATAAAAGGTTGCCAAAGTAAGGTTTGGGTACATGCTGAAATGAATGATGATAAGGTAGAATTTACAGCAGATAGTGATGCTATTATTACAAAGGGCATCATTGCTATTTTAATTAGAGCGTTCTCTAACCAACATCCAAAAGATATCATTGAAGCCAATACTGATTTTATTGATAAAATTGGCTTAAAAGAACATTTGTCGCCAACAAGGGCTAACGGATTGGTTAGCATGATAAAACAATTAAAAATGTATGCAATAGCATACCAAACACAGTTGAATTAAAAATGAGTGAATCAACTATAGATACTAATGTACTTGGAGATAAAATAGTACGTGTTTTAAAAACAATTTACGATCCAGAAATTCCTGTAGACATCTATGAATTAGGATTGATATATGATGTTTTCGTAAACGAAGATTATGAGGTAAAAATATTAATGACTTTAACTACACCAAATTGTCCAGTCGCTGAGACTTTACCTTTAGAAGTTGAAGAAAAGGTAAAATCTATAAACGAGGTCAAAGATGCCGAAGTAGAAATTACGTTCGACCCACCGTGGTCTCAAGACCTAATGAGCGAAGAGGCTAAGTTAGAATTAGGGATGTTATAAATTATAGATTATGAGCAATACAGGAATTGACGCAATAACATTTTATGTTCCACAACTATATGTTTCTATGGATAATCTTGCTGAGGCTAGAGGAATTCCTGCAGAAAAATTAAAAAAGGGCTTAGGTCTTCAAAAAATGGCAGTGCCAAATGTTGGTGAAGATGCTGCTACTTTTGCAGCTAACGCTTTACTCAACTTAATAACCCAAAATAACATAGATCCAAACGAGATTGGCCGTGTGTATTTAGGGACAGAAAGTGCGATTGACGGTTCAAAACCCACTGCAACCTATGCTGTAGAAATTGTTGAAAACGAATTAGCAGCTACATATGGTGAGCGTAGTTTTAAAAACTGCGATGTTTTAGACATGACATTTGCTTGTGTTGGTGCTGTAGATGCCCTACACAACAGTATTGATTGGGTTAAGCAAGATGTTAATAGAAAAGCTGTTGTGATTGCTTCAGATCTTTCTAAGTACGACATCAATTCTACAGGTGAGTATACCCAAGGTGCTGGTGCAGTAGCTGTATTGGTTAGTCATAATCCCTCAATATTAGAAATTAATACTGTTTGGGGAATCGCCTCAAAGAGTGAAGGAGACTTTTTTAAACCAAGAAGAACTTTTAAAAAAGTAGAGCTTTTAAAAGCTGTATTCAAGGAATTAAATCTTGATACTTCCGATGAAAAGATAAATGAATTTATGGCTTCATCAGATTCAGAATTCTGGTCTGATAGTAGCGATATAGTTGAAGTTTTTAAAGAAGAACCTGTTTTTGATGGTCAGTTTTCTAATGCTTGTTATAACGATAGGATTACGGAAGCACTTACCCATTTTAGCTCTCAGAAGGATATAGCTTTTAATAATGATTGGCACAAAATAGTATTTCATTTACCTTATGCATTTCATGGTAGACGCATCATTTTTGATAATTGGTTAAAATGGCTAAAAGCATCTAACACCTATGAAGAATTAGAAAATGAAATAGGGAGATTAGAGGACTCAGACAAAAAAGAATGGTCTAAAAAAGCTTATAAATCTCAGTTATACAGCCATTTTGTAAATTCTAAAATAGCTCAGGGAGAACTAGCTTCTTCAGAAATTGGCAATATGTACACGGCATCAATTTTTATGTCACTTTTGAGTTTATTGTCTGATAGTTATGACAACAAATTAGATTTATCAGGTAAAACCATTGGCTTTATAGCCTACGGTAGTGGCTCTAAATCAAAAGTTTTTGAAGGAGTTGTTCAAGAGAATTGGACATCAAAATTAGCTTCTATTAATCTTTTTGAAACCTTAAAACAAAGGTCTTCTATAGATGTAACCACTTATGAAAACATTCATCGTTCTAAAATTGAAAGCCCAATCCATAATGGAAGTAAAATTTCTCTAGATTTTATAGAACAAGATGAGACAAACTACGGATTACGTCGTTACACTGTAAAATAATCTATGGCAGAAGAAATTATAAATAGAGTTGCAAACAGTAAGCTAAAAGTCATTGACCTTGAAGATTTCTATCCAGAAGGACAGCGAATTCTATTTGATATAAAGGACTGGTTGCTTGAAGGTTTAGTGCTCAGAGAGAAAGAATTCAGAGCACATGTAGCCGAATATGATTGGTCTCAATATAAAGATTGTTATGTAGCATTATATTGCTCTACAGATGCTATAGTTCCAGATTGGGCATATATGCTTATTTCCCTAGAATTAGAAGGGTTCTCAAAATTAACTGTCATTGGCAAATTGGATGATTTAGAGTCAATTATATATTCTCAAATAATTTCAGATTTTGATGTTTCGGCATACAAAGATTTACCTGTTATAATTAAAGGTTGCTCTAATAAACCTGTACCTGCTAATGCTTTAATATTATTGTCTCAAAAATTAAAACCATTTGCCAAATCTATCATGTTTGGCGAAGCATGTTCTGCAGTACCTCTTTTTAAAAGAAAAAAATAATTGTGACTTATTGTCTTTTTTGATGTCTAATCAATATTGATTAGATGATACAAATCGTCTAAAAGATTAATAAACACGTATATTTGTAAATTATTTACAACTTAAATTATTAAAATTTAATTCATTATGAACAGAAAATTACTTTTATCAGCAATCTTAATGCTTGCAATTACGTTTGGTTTTTCTCAAACAAAAGAAGAGTTACAAGCTCAGAAAGCCGAAAAACAAGCTGAGGCTGACAAGTTTCAAGCAGAAGCCAATGCGTTACAAGCACAAATAGATGCTTTACCAGGCTGGAGAGTAGGTGCTTTTGGTACTATTGGTGGTAGCTTATCTAACTTTAACAATTGGTATGCTCAAGGTGTACCTAACAACTCTTCAGGAAATATTGGCATTACTTTTAATGCATTCGCTAACAAAATTGAAGACAAATATTTTTGGAGAAACTCTTTAACAACTAATCTTGCTTGGGTAAAATTAGACAACAAAGACACAGACTTAGACAGTGATGACTTTGAGCCAACAACAGATGTTTTCAACTTATCTTCTCTTTATGGTCGTAAATTAAGTGAAAAGTGGGCTATTTCTGGATTAGGTGAATACAGAACAACGTTACTAAACAACTTTAACGACCCTGGTTACTTAGATTTAGGTGTTGGTGCTACTTGGACTCCGATTGAAAATTTAATCGTAGTTATTCATCCATTAAACTACAACTTTGTATTTGCTGATAACGATGCTGTATTTGAGTCTTCTGCTGGTGCAAAAATTGTAGCAGATTATACTAGACAAATTGGTGCTGTTGCATTTAAATCTAATCTTTCTACATTCCAAAGTTACAAGTCTAGCGACTTATCTAACTGGACATGGACTAACTCTTTTAGCTACACATTATGGAAAATGATTGGTGTTGGTTTTGATTTTGCTTTAAGAAGCAATAAGCAAGAAGCCGCTAACTTCCAAGGTGTGGCATTAGAAGATGCTGATAACGATTTGCAATCTTATTACACGATTGGTTTAAGCTACAAATTCTAAATAGTAGATTTTTTAAAACATAAAAAAGCCCTTCACAAACTGAAGGGCTTTTTTTATGAAATATCTTCAACATCAGGATATAGAAAATGATTGTATGGGAAACGTGTAACATGAATTTCTCTTACCTCTTGGTAAACACGTTTTCTAAATTCATCCATATTTTCTTTATTCAACGCTGAGATGAAAAGTGCGTTATCACCTATTCTAGACATCCAGGTTCTTTTCCATTCCTCAATAGAGTAATTTGCTTTCGTGCGTTCTTCAGTTAAATCCTCTTCATCAAAAGGTTCAGGCTCGTAAGCATCAATTTTATTAAAAACCATTATGGTCGGCTTGTCTTTGCTTTCAATTTCATCTAAAATCTGATTTACTGATTCTATATGTTCTTCAAAATTAGAATGCGAAATATCTACGACGTGAAGCAACAAGTCTGCTTCTCTTACCTCATCTAAAGTACTTTTAAAAGATTCTACTAGTTGCGTTGGTAATTTTCTAATAAATCCTACAGTATCGCTTACCAAAAATGGCAAGTTTCCTATTACCACCTTTCTAACAGTAGTATCTAAAGTTGCGAAGAGCTTATTTTCTGCAAATACTTCACTTTTACTAATAACATTCATCAAAGTAGATTTACCTACGTTGGTATAACCTACCAAAGCCACACGCACCATCTTGCCTCTGTTCCCACGCTGAACAGCCATTTGCTTATCAATGGTTTTTATCTTGGCCTTTAGCAACGCAATTTTATCGCGTACAATACGTCTATCCGTTTCAATCTCAGTTTCACCAGGACCACGCATACCAATACCACCTTTTTGTCTTTCGAGGTGAGTCCACATTCCTTTTAGTCGCGGTAGTAAGTATTCGCATTGCGCCAATTCTACTTGAGTTCTGGCGTAACTGGTTTGGGCACGTTGAGCAAAAATGTCTAAGATAAGATTGGTTCTATCTAAAATTTTACAATTCAGTATTTTACTGATGTTGCGTTCTTGTGCTGGTGAAAGCTCATCGTCAAATATTACAGTACCTACTTCATTTTCTTTTACAAAGTTCATTACCTCTTCCATCTTACCTGTACCTATAAAGGTCTTAGGATTAGGCATCGTCATCTTCTGAGTAAAACGCTTTACTACATCTCCTCCTGCTGTGTAGGTTAAAAACTCAAGCTCGTCTAAATATTCTTTAGATTGCTCTTCGTTTTGATCTTGAGTGATTATACCTATAAGTACTACACTTTCTAGTTCTATGTCTTTTTTCTCTAGCATAAATAAATTCAAAGTACAAAGTTAAACAAATGTCATTTTCTTTATGCACTTTAAAAACCTATATTTAATCCCATGAATACACCTTCTATTACACATACTATAGCGTTCTATAATATTGAAAATTTATTTGATATTGAAAATGACCCTTTAACAAATGATGATGACTTTTTACCAACCTCTGCAAAGCGATGGACACCTAAGCGTTATGAAAATAAGCTTAAAAAAATAGGAAGTGTTATTTCTAAAATTGGAGAAGAAAATGCAGCAACAGCTCCAGTAATTATAGGCTTAGCTGAAGTTGAAAACAAAAAAGTTTTATCAGATTTGGTAAGGAGTGAAAATCTAATCTCAGAAAAATACAGCTACATCCATTATGATTCTTCTGATGAACGCGGAATTGATGTTGCTTTATTATATAAGGACGACCTTTTTGAAGTAGAATATTCCGAAACATTTTCAGTATACCTACAAACCGAAACTGGCGAAAGAGATTATACAAGAGATATATTATTGGTTAAGGGAAAATTAAATGATGAAGCTATACACATAATAGTAAATCATTGGTCTTCTCGAAGAGAAGGGGAAAAAGAAACAGAATACAAAAGACTTGCTGCCGCAAGAGTAGTAAATTCAATAATTGCGAAACTTAAAAGAGATGATAATAATGCTAAGGTCATTGTGATGGGAGACTTTAATGATAACCCAGGTGACCGTAGTATTAACTTGTTAGAAGAAGAGAGCAAATTATATAACCCTTTTAATACCGTACTTTCTTATAACAAAGGCAGTCTAAATCACAATTTTCAATGGAATATGTTTGATCAAATACTTATTAGCGGAAATTTTTTTGATCCAGATGGCAGCAACTTAAAATTTACCAAAGCAGATGTTTTCAATTCTAAGTTTGTAACCCAATATCATGGTAAGTATAAAGGGCAACCTTTTAGGACATATGTTGGGAAAAAATACAAAGGAGGATATAGCGATCATTTTCCTGTTTATATACAATTCAAAACCCCTTAAACCATTTGTCGATAAATAAAGCCGTTCATCTATTATAGTATTGTTAACATCACGTTAATAGGCATTTTTTATATATTCGAGTGGGCAAAAAAGAACGACTAACCAACGTCCTTGTATGCTTCCCCAAGCCTCACAAAAATTAAAAAAAATAAATCCTTTATAATCAACGTATTATAAAGGGTTAAATAATTTCTAACAAACCGATTAATAATGAAAAAGATTACTCTATTTTTATTTCTGCTTTCATTTGTTGCGATAACAAGTTTACAAGCACAAATAACTACTTTTCCATACACCGAGGACTTTGAGTCTGGTGATGGTGGTTGGGTGGCCGAAAACACTACGAATGGTACTTGGGCTTTAGGCACACCAACTGGCGCTATTATCAACAGCGCTGCTTCTGGGACAAATGCTTGGGTAACAAATCTCTCAGGTAATTACAATTCCGGTGAAGACTCTTGGGTTACTAGTCCTGTCTTTGACTTCTCATCACTTTCTGCTCCTTCAATTGAATTGAGCATTTGGTATGATATCGAATTCAGTTGGGATGGTGCTGTGCTTCAATCTTCAATAGATGGTGGTACTACATGGATTAACGTTGGTGCTAATGGAGATCCTAACAACTGGTATACTGATGATACCATTAATGGAAATCCAGGTGGTCAACAAGAAGGTTGGTCTGGAACTGGCGCAGCTGGAACAAATGCTTGGGTTACAGCAAGACATGCACTTACTGGTTTAGGTGGTCAGTCTAATGTAATTTTCAGGATTGCATTTGGCTCTGATGGCTCTGTAACTGATGAAGGTTTTGGTTTTGATGATATAAATATTTTTGAGGTTACTTGCCCTGAACCTTCTGATCTTGCAATAGTAAGCACAAATTCAGATAGTGCTACGTTATCATGGACAGAAAATGGAACTTCCACTGATTGGAATATCGAGGTTGTACTCGAAGGCTCAGCACAAACTGAAACTCCAACGCATACTGCTGATTCAAATCCTTTTACAGTTACCGGATTAACACCAGCGAGTAATTATGTTTATTATATTCAGGCAGACTGCGGTGGAGATGTAAGTTCATGGGTTGGTCCATTTGCCTTTTCTACAGAATGTGTCACCTTTGTTGCACCATATACTGAAGGTTTTGAAAATGGAGGAACAATTCCTCTATGTTGGTCCATGGATGGTGGTGAAGACTGGTTTTTTGACAATGACCCTGGCTTTAACCATATTGGAGATAATGGTACTATAATTGGTACTACAGCAACTAACGGCTACTTTGCTTGGTGTGATTCATCTGGAAATGATGGTGTAAGAACTTTGACAAGTCCATTAGTAGATGTGTCTGGGTTAACAACACCTGCCCTTTCTTTCTATGAACTAAGTGACAATGAAGGAAACGCAAACTGTCAACTTGATGTTGAAATTTGGGATGGTGCAGCTTGGAACCTTATGGCTACTTATAACACTAATACAGGTGGATGGCTGCTCAATGTTATTGACCTTAGTACATTAACAATTACCGGAGATGTACAAGCCCGTTTTATATTTTCAGAAATAGTCACTGGAGATTTTTATGATGATATCGCTATAGATGATGTAACGTTTGATGAAGCTCCTTCTTGTTTTAATCCTGCTTCGTTAACAGCCAATGCTATTACTTCTAATAGTGCCGAATTAAGTTGGACTCAAGATGGTACAGTAGCAACATGGAATATAGAAATTGTTACATCTGGAACAGCTCCAACAGGAACCCCAACTTATAGCGATGTAACAAATCCATATACAGTTTCAGGTTTAACCGCAGTAACAGCTTATGATTATTATGTACAAGCTAATTGTGGTAGTGAATTGAGTGGTTGGACTGGCCCTTTTACATTCGAAACGCTTTGTGATGTATATGTTCCTGATTACTTAGAACAATTTGACACAATAATTCCAGACTGTTGGGATGAAGCCGATAGTGGTGATGCCACTACTGGTCCTGGTGATTTCGGCGCTGGTTCATGGGGTGCGGATGGTTTCCTCAATAATGGTTTTGATGGCGCTTATAAGATTAACCTCTGGGTTGCTACAAAAAGTGATTGGATTATATCACCTCAGTTTGATTTAACTGGCGGACCTTTCCAAGTAGAATTTGATTTTGGAATTATGCAATTTGGTAGTTCTACTAATGCAGGCACGCTAGGGTCAGATGATATTGTTCAACTACTTATTACTAACGATAATGGAGTCACTTGGACTCCTCTATTAACATACGACAGTACTTCTGTAGTTCCTGCGACTGGAGAACACCCGGTAGTTACTCTAGAAGCATATGCTGGTCAAACTGTACAATTTGGTATCTTAGGTTCTGAAGGTACAGTAGATGATCCTGAGGATAATGACATTTTTGTAGACAACTTCCGCGTAAGAGGAATACCTACATGTCCAGAACCTACCGACTTAACTTCAACTAACTTGAGTTTAACTTCTACCGAAGTAGGTTGGACAGAGACAGGTACATCCACAACTTGGAATATTGAATATGGACCTGCAGGATTTACACCTGGAACAGGTACTTTAGTTACTGGTGTTACTACAAATCCTTATGTTTTAACAGGCTTAACTTCTGATACAGATTATGATTTTTATGTTCAAGCAGAATGTGATCCTACAAACTTAAGTTCTTTTGCTGGTCCTGCTTCATTCTACACTGGTTATTGTCAATCGGAACCATCAAGTAATGATGGTGATGGTGTTACAAATGTAACTATTGGCTTCACAGACTTCCCTAGTTTAGGTGATGTTACTTACGAGGATCAAACTTCGCCAACTGTAAATGTATTCCAAGGTGTCGAAACTAATGTTGAGGTTACTTTTGCAACTGGATTTACTTATGATACCAATATTTGGATAGACTTTAATGATGATTTAGTTTTTGACAATGCTACTGAACTTGTCTTTTCTGGCGAGTCTACTAACGCAAACCCAACAACATTAGATGCATCATTTGTTATGCCATTAACAGCACCTCTTGGTGTTCACAGAATGCGTATTGGTACTGCTGATGCTGGTCAAGACCCACCTAATCCATGTTATAATGGTACTTGGGGCGTTACTTTAGACTTTACGGTTAATATTCAAGAGCTAACTTGTACGTTACCCGAAGCTAGTTACTCAGTAAACACTGATTGTGCTACTGACCAATTCTATATTGATGTAGATGTAACTAGTATGGGTGATGCGACTTCTTTAGAAATTTCAAATGATTTTGACGCTGGTACAGTACAGGCTTTAGCTACTGGTATTTATCAAGCTGGTCCATTCCCTTTTGGAAATTCTGTTAAGGTATTTGTTGCTAATGAACAAAATAACAATTGTACTATAAGTAGTGACTCTTACGAAGTTCTTGCTTGTCCTCCAGACAATGATGAATGTGTTGATGCAACCGTTGCATTTGTTAATGCTGATGAAAGTTGTGACACAATAAATTCAGGTACTATTTTAGCTGCTACACCGTCTGGTGTACCAAGTGGAAGTTGTTCAGGAGATCCTGATGATGATGTCTGGTTCGAGTTTACTGCTTTAGGTGAACAACAAATTATTGATATACAAAATATAACAGGAGGTACTACTAATATTGACCACGCTCTTTATGGAGGTGATTGTGGAAACCTTACAGAAATTTACTGTTCTGATGATACGTTCAGTCTTACTCCTTCTTTAGTAGTTGGTAATACGTATTACTTAAGAATTTTCTCTGCTGGCAGTATTAGCGAGACTAGTACATTCGATTTATGTATTAGCACATTAGGTACTCCAGTGTATTGTTTAGACGCATTACCAATTTGTCCTGACCCAAGTATCAATTATCCAAGTATTGTAGGTGACCAAGTTGCACCTCCTTATTTAGATTATGACTGTTTATTTTCTCAACCTGATCCTCAATGGAATACTATTCAATTTGATCTTGCTGGTGATTATGAATTTAGTTTAGACCAAGTAAATAATGCTGGTACAGGCTTAGATATAGACTTTATAGTTTGGGGTCCTTTTGTAGATCAACAAGGTGGTTGTGTAGATTTAGTGACCGATAATATCGCAGACTGTAGTTATTCTGCAACTGCTAGTGAGACCATAACACTTACAAATGTTCCAGCAAACTCAATCTATGTTATACTAATAACTAACTTCTCTCAGCAAGAAGGTACTTATACTCTAACTCAAGATACAGGTCCTGCTAATGGTGTGAGTTGTGATGTTGTTTGCGATGTTACTCTAGCTTTAGAAGGCACTGATGTTGAAGACGATGTTGAAGATCCTTTAACACCAGATGAAACTTTTGAATTCTGTGGTTTTGAAAGTGTAGAATTAACAGCTAGTACTGTTTATAATATAGATGAGTACAGATGGTATCAAGATGGTTTTATTATTCCTGATTATAACCAACCTACCTTGACTGTAACAGAATCTGGAACTTATCAAGTTCAAGCTTTAGGTGGTATATGCGATCAAAGTGAAACTTATTTTTCTGCGTTAGTAGATATTAGATTATATGATGAATCACCAACTGTAGATCCACAAAATATTACTGTTTGTGATGGTCTAGAAGCTGATGGTTCAGAAGTTTTTGACTTAGATGACTTAACAGCGTCTTTAGGCTTAGGCTCAGAATTTGCTGTAAGTTATTACACTAGCACTGCTGATGCTAATCAAGCAATTAATCCGGTACAATCGCCTTATACGTCTTCAGGAGAAACACTAATAATAAGGATAGAAGATGTTGTTGCTCAAGACGACAACTTCCTAGGCTGTAGACAACTATCAGAAGTTGAATTGGTTGTACAACCTGCACCTGCAATAGGCATGCCTATGGATCTAGAAACTTGTTCTGCTAATACAATGGCTGAATTCTCGTTGGCAGATAATAATGTTGCCGTTCTTAACGGGTTAAATGCAGCAGACTACACAATTTCTTATCATGCAAGTATGGAAGACGCTGAAGATGATACTGCAGAACTAACGTCTCCATATAACGGAATGAACGCTGAAACTATCTACGTTCGTCTAGAAGATAATGCTACAGGATGTTATAACATTGCTTCATTTAGTCTTGTTATAAATGCACCAACACAAACAGCGACGAGTCAAAACATAGAGGAATGTGATGACTCAGATGGTTTTGTTGACGATATGGCAGATTTTGATTTAGATGCACACACTAGTGTTGTTTTAGGTTCTCAGGACGCATCTAGCTACAACGTTACTTATCACAGTTCTCAAGAGGATGCTGAAAATAATGTTGATGCACTACCTGGTTTATATACTTCAGGAAGTACAACTATATATGTGAGAGTTGAAGATGCAACACTCCCTAACTGTTATGTTGTAAATTCATTCGAATTAATAGTGAACACTGTTCCACAAGCTACTTTTGACCCACAATTTGAGTATGAAGTTTGTCCTAATGCTACTGTACCAGTTACAATAGGCATTATTCCAGATAACTTTACTGCTTCTGATGTTTCTGTAACTTGGTTATTAGATGATGTAGTCATAGCAGGAGCTAGTGGTTTGACTTTAGATACTGTTTTAGTTTCAGGAGATTATTCTGCCGAAATTACTTTTAATGCTACAGGTTGTACCAATACAGTAACCACTTTTGTCGAAGAATTAGAGTCTTGCATTTTCCCAGAAGGTATATCACCTGGTGTGAGTCCTGGGCTAAATGACCGTTTTGACTTAAGTAGTTTTGACGTTGTTAAGCTTGAAATCTTTAATAGAAACGGAACACTTGTGTATTCTAAGACTAATTACGTAGATGAGTGGGAAGGTCAAACTAACGATGGTGAGGAGCTACCAGTAGGAACGTATTTCTATACGGTTATTTACGAAGGTGGTGCGAAACAAAAGAGCGCATGGGTATATATAAACAGATAATCAACTAACTGAATCAACTTAAATTATAATGAAAAAACTCACGATAATAGCGGTTTTGCTCCTTGCATTTCAAATGTATGGGCAACAAGATCCACAGTACACGCAGTACATGTATAATATGAATATTATGAATCCAGCTTATGCTGGTTCTAGAGAAAACCTCTCGTTTGGATTATTATACAGAAATCAGTGGACTAAAATAGATGGTGGTCCTGAAACTGGAACATTTTTTGGACACTCACCAATAGGAAACAATCTAGGCTTAGGTGTATCTTTAATTGCAGATCAAATAGGACCTGTAAAAGAAACCAATGCTTATGTTGATTTATCTTATACCTTAAAATTAGGTGGTGAACACCGTCTAGCATTTGGTGTTAAAGCAGGTGCTACTTTTCATGATATAAATCTTACTACTGGAAATGTAGATGTTATTGATGCAGGTGACCCTTTCTTTGGGATGCAGATAAACGAAACTACACCAAACATTGGTGCTGGTTTCTTTTACTATACAAACAAGTATTACTTGTCATTATCGGTACCTAATATGTTATCATCTATACATTTAGATTCTAATGGAAACAAAATAGGTTCTGAAACGCAGCACTATTTCTTAACTGGTGGTTATGTTTTCGATTTATCACCAAATACAGAATTAAAGCCTTCTTTCATGGTAAAATCTGCTTTTGATGCTCCAACTTCTTTTGATGTAAACCTAAATGCTAGGTTCTTCAAGAAATTTGAAATTGGTGCTTCTTACAGATTAGATGATTCGTTTTCAGGTTTAGTTAATTTTGCATTATCACCATCGTTTAGAGTGGGCTATGCTTATGATGCTGTTTCTTCAGATATAAAAGCATTTGCACCCGCTTCGCACGAAGTTATGTTGTTATTCGATCTTAATTTCCCAAAACGTGTTTCTCGTTCACCTAGATACTTTTAATCAGTTAAGCTAAACAATTATGAAAAACTTAAAAACACTATTATTTATCACGTTGATGAGTAGTTTATGCTTAACTGCTCAAAACAAAAACACTAAAAAGGCTGACAAAGAATTCGCTAGGTTCGAATATGTAGATGCCGCTGAAAGCTATAAAAAGCTTATAGATAAAGGAGAAACTTCTTCTTACGTATATGGGCAATTAGCGGAATGTTACTATAATATCTTTAATACTGTTGAAGCTGAGAAATGGTATGCAAAAGCTTTAGAAAGTAGTGACAATCCTGAGATGATTTACAAATATTCTGAAATGCTTAAAGCAAACGGAAAATATGAAGAGTCTAATAAGCAAATGGAAAAATTTGCTTCTATGCGTCCATCCGATAATAGAGCAACTGCTTTTAGAAAGAACCCTAACTATTTACCTAAGATTTTAGAGCAAGGTAAAAAGTTTAATGTTCAGGATGCTGGTTTTAATACTGCACAATCAGAATTTGGTGGTATGGAACACGATGGCAAACTTTACATTACATCTTCAAGAAATGACAACCGTAAAACTTATGGCTGGAACGAAGAACCATTCTTAGACATTTATACATTAACTAAAAACTCAGATGGTTCTTATGGTACAGCAACTTTAATGAACGACCAGATTAACACCAAACACCATGAAGGCTTAGTATCTTTTACACCAGATGGTAAAACAATGTATTTTTCTAGAGAAAGTTACTTTGAAAAAGATTTTCAAAAAGATTCTTTAAGCAAGGTTCGTTATAGCCAACTTTATTTATTTAAAGCCACTAAACTAGGAGATGATTGGGATTCTGTTGAAAGCCTAGGCGTAAATAGCGAAAATTATTCTGTTAAAAATCCTTCTGTAAGTGCAGATGGCTCTACGTTATATTTTTCATCTAATATGCCTGGTGGTTATGGTAACTTTGATCTTTACAAAGCGGCTATCAACGAAGATGGTACTTTAGGTGAGCCTGAAAACTTAGGACAAAAAGTTAATACTGAAGGCCAAGAAATGTTTCCTTACATAAGTAGCAACAATACACTTTATTTCTCATCTAACGGTCATTTAGGACTAGGTGGTATGGATGTGTTCTATACCAAAGTTATAGATGGTAAAATGGCACCCGTAAGAAACGTAGGTATTCCTATTAACAGTAATGGTGATGACTTTGCCTTTATGATTAACGAAGAAACAGAAGAAGGTTTTGTATCTTCTAACAGAGATGGCGGACAAGGAAGCGATGACATTTACGCGTTTAAAAAGCTTCAACCACTTTGTGATGTTTTAATTACAGCAACTGTTTTAGATGACAAAACAAGAGAGCCTGTAAATGGAGCTTCTGTTTCGTTATACGATGCTGAAGGAAATAAAGTGGTTACAAAAACTACAAACGAAGAAGGTGTAGCAGAATTTATTGTTGAGTGTGAACAAGACACTGAACTAGAGGTTGTAATGGAAGATTTTGAAAGCAAAAAAGTACCTGTAAAAGGAACAAGTGAAGAAGAATTAGCAGTTCAAATTTCTTTAGACCCAATAGAGAAAATTATAACTCCTGAAGAAATTGTACTAAACCCAATTTATTTTGATTTTGATAAATCTAATATTACTGCTCAGGCGGCATTTGAGTTAGATAAACTAGTTCAAATCATGAACAAATATCCTGATTTGGTAATCAATGCCACATCTCATACAGATAGCAGAGGATCAGATTCATATAACCAGAGATTATCTCAACGCAGAGCTAAGAGTACACAACAGTACGTAATTTCAAAAGGTATTGATGCATCTCGTATTTCTGCCGAAGGTAAGGGTGAAACCGAGCCTAAGGTTAATTGTGGTTCTAATTGTACTGATGAAGAACATTCTCAAAACAGACGTTCTGAGTTTAAAATTGTAAGCGGAGGACCTCAAGCGCAATAGTAAAACTTCGACTTTATAAATTATAAAAAACGCTCTGAGAAATCTCAGAGCGTTTTTTTATTATCGTAATGGAAAGCCTTTGGCCGCCCACCAAGGATGGACTTCTATAACCAAGCGTCCTGCTTTTACCATAGGGTCAGCATTTGCTAAACTATCTGCCATTTTTAATGTTGGCACATTGTAGATTGTAATTCCTCTTATTTCTCCATCATCTCCGAAAGGACCCGAAATATCTGCGTATCCTAGCTCGTACATTTTGCCTAGATGTGCCAAATGCTCACTTTGTAATTGATTTGCCTCTTCTTCATTTTGATTCCTAATTGGTCCATTTTTTAAAAAAGCAATAAAATACTGTTGCATTAAAGTTGTATCCTTAGTCTTTTCATCTACATAATCAAATACCTGATAACCCTTACTTATAAGTTCTGCCTTTAGTTCTGCGACTGACTTTCCTGATTCTTTCAAAGGGTTAGATTTTTCAATTGGCGTCTCGGTAATCTCTTGTTTTGTCACTGTCTCATCGATTTTACCTGATTCCTTATCATCTTTACATGATACTAAAAAGCAAATTAATATTAACGTTAATAATAGGTTTTTCATTTATTCCAGTTTTTGAATGGTTGTTTACTTAATTGTGAATTATAATATCGTATATCTCCTGTAACTTCTTCTCCTAACCAATTTGGTTTATTAAAATCTTCACTTGTGGATTGTAATTCTACCTCGGCAATAACTAAGCCTTTATTATCTCCAAAAAACTCATCTATTTCAAAAGTATGGCAGCCTGAATTTACTTCGTACCTCTTCTTGTCAACTACGCCCTCTTCACAAAGCAACAATAGCTGTTCTGCCTCCTGCCTAGTAATTTCAGTTTCCCACTCAAAACGAACCAATCCATCATCTGACGATTTTCCTTTTACAGTTAAATATCCATTATCTTCTTTTAATCTAACTCTAACTGTTCGCTCTTTATCGCTATTTAAAAATCCTTGTTTTATGCTATAACTTTTAACAGCTTCTTTTTTAAAATCATTTGAAGTTACTAAAAATTTACGCTCTATTTCTACAGTCATTAAACGGTATTTAATGTCTAAATTTACACTATGCTAAACGATTTACCAATTAGAAAGATAATTCATGTAGATATGGATGCATTTTATGCCTCTGTTGAGCAAATGGATAATACAGAACTAAAAGGTAAGGCTATTGCTGTAGGTGGTGGTGGAAAACGCGGTGTAATTAGTGCTGCTAGCTACGAAGCCAGAAAATTTGGTGTAAAAAGTGCCATGTCTGGTCGTTTGGCTGAGAAACTCTGCCCAGAACTTATATTCGTTAGACCAAGATTTGACAGGTATAAGGAAATTTCTAACCGTATACGTAAAATATTTTTTGACTACACAGATCTGGTTGAACCTTTGTCTTTAGATGAAGCCTATTTAGACGTCACCGAAAACAAAATAGGGCTTCCAAGTGCTACTTTAATTGCTCAAAAGATAAGACAACGTATTTATGAAGAAGTGGGCTTAACAGCCTCTGCAGGCATCTCTATCAATAAGTTTATCGCTAAAGTAGCTAGTGATTACAATAAACCAAATGGACAAAAGACTGTTAACCCAGAAGATGTACTACAGTTTTTAGAAGATTTAGACATTAGAAAGTTTTATGGTGTTGGTAAGGTTACTGCTGAAAAAATGTATCAAAAAGGCATATTTACTGGGAAAGATTTAAAAGCTAAAAGCCTGGAATATTTAGACGAAAACTTCGGAAAATCTGGTCGTTACTACTATTATATTGTCAGAGGTATTCACAATAGCGAAGTAAAACCAAATCGTATTAGAAAATCTTTAGCAGCAGAACGCACTTTTAGTGAAAATCTTTCTTCTGAAGTCTTTATGTTAGAAAAACTAGATCATATCGCTGAAGAAGTTTCAAGACGATTAGAAAAAAGCAAAGTAGCAGGAAAAACAATAACATTAAAAATTAAATACAGTGATTTTACTTTACAAACGCGTAGTAAAACACTTCCTTATTTTTTGAGTGACAAATCTATAATCCTAGAAACTGCGAAAGAGCTTTTATATCAAGAAAAATTGAACAATTCGGTTCGTCTTTTAGGAATATCACTATCTAATCTAAACACTGATAAGAATAAACCTTCTAAACCAAATATTGAGGATAAAAAATCTGTTAGTGTACAGCTAAAGTTTGATTTTTAAACTGTTCAATTTGTTAAGTTTATAGAACAATATAATCAATCAAGAAAATGAAAACCTTCTTTCTATCTTTTTTTACACTATTTATTCTTTGCGTGTTTTCGTGTAAAGATACCGAAACAAATAGCTCTGAACCTAAATTAACAGAAACCAAAACTGAAGTGCCGGAAGGAGTGCAACCTTTTGCAAAACATATATTCTCTAAATATAGTAATGTAAGAGACTTTACCATAACAGCAGATGAAACTGAAGCCTATTTCACATTGCAAAGTCCTGCCAGAGAACTATCCGTAATTATGAAAATTAAAAAAGAGAATGATGTTTGGCAACAACCAGAAATTACTAGCTTCTCAGGAAAATATACCGACTTAGAACCCTTCTTGTCCCCTGATAATTTAAAACTCTATTTTGTATCTAATCGTCCTGTTTCAAAAGACAGTACAAACACCAAGGATATGGATATTTGGTATGTAGAACGTGCAGCAAAAACTGATGTTTGGTCTAAACCAAAAAATATTGGAGCACCTATCAATACAGAAGCTGACGAATTTTATCCATCGGTTGCCAGTAATGGAAACCTATACTTCACTACTATTAAAAAAGAAGTGAAATCCCAAGATGATATTTTTATGAGCAGGTGGGAAAACAACACCTACTCAGAACCTGTAATTCTTGGAGAAGGAGTAAATACCATAGGCGCTGAGTACAATGCCTTTATTGCGCCTGATGAATCTTACTTAATTTTTGGTGGTTGGCGACGTCCTGACGGTTTGGGATCTGGCGATATGTACATTAGCAGATATATTAACGGGAAATGGACTAATGCTGAAAACCTAGGAGATAAAATTAATTCTAAGGATATGGAGTTTTGCCCTTTTGTAAATAATGGTACGTTATATTTTACAAGTCGTAGAAGCAATGTAAGCTCTAAAGAAGATGGCTTTACCAATACTGAAGAATTACTTACTGAAATTAATAAATATGATAATGGTTCGAGTAGGATTTATAAAACACATTTTAATTAATGTTTAGAGTTTCAAAAACTTAACGGTAATTAATATTTATAATAAAAGCTTTTAAAAACTACAACTCTCAATCTCGGTAACACGTAGGGTATTTACCATACCTCTATCTTTAATTGGCATTGCAGCTAAACTAATTAACATATCACCTACTTCTAAATAGCCTTTTTTGCAAGCAATGGCGTTTACATCTTCAATAGTTTCATCTGTACTCACATACTTATCATAATAGAATGCCTTAACACCCCAAAGTAGACTTAATTGAGATAGAATTCTCTTATTAGAAGTAAAAACTAAAATATGAGCTTGAGGTCTCCACGCTGAAATTTGAAAAGCTGTATAACCACTATTAGTAAGTGTTGATATAGCTTTTGCGTTAATCTCATTAGCCATATTGGCCGCATGATAACATATAGCTTTGGTAATGTAACGTTTTGTACGAATATGTGGTGGAGATTGTGGCACCTCTATTAATGGCGAGTCTTCTACACTTCGAATAATATTGGCCATCTGACGTATGACCTGAACTGGATATTGACCTACCGAAGTTTCACCAGAAAGCATTACTGCATCAGCACCATCCATCACTGAGTTAGCAACATCATTAACCTCTGCTCGTGTCGGTGTTAAGCTTGTAATCATTGTTTCCATCATCTGTGTAGCAATAATTACCGGAATTCTTGCTCTCTTAGCTCTTAATACTAATTGTTTCTGAATTAGCGGAACCTCCTCTGCTGGTATTTCTACGCCCAAATCACCACGTGCAACCATTAAACCATCGCAATAGGCAACAATTTTGTCTATATTTTCTACAGCTTCAGGTTTTTCAATCTTAGCTATTATTGGAATTTTATGATTGCTATGCTCTTTAATTAACTCTTCTAATTCCATTAAATCTTCTGCATGACGCACAAAGGATAGTGCTATCCAATCTACTTCCTGACCAATTGCAAAAATGGCATCTTCAATATCCTTTTCTGTTAAAGCAGGTTGAGAAATGTTCGTATTGGGAAGGTTAACACCTTTTTTAGATTTTAATGGACCACCTTGAATTACCTTAGCCTTAACTTCTTTTTTGCCATCAGTAGAAACAACTTCAAAAATAAGTTTTCCATCATCTAATAAGATACGTTCTCCTGGTTTTGCATCTTGAGGAAACTTCTCATAAGTCATGTAAACACGCTCTTTTGTACCATCAAATCGCTTTCCTGTCGCAAAAATAATTTCATCACCTTCGTTTACGATAACTTCACCTTTCATAGTACCAACCCTAAGTTTAGGGCCTTGCAAATCTGCTAATATAGCTGCATTATACTCAAACTGTTCATTAAGTTCGCGAATCATGTTAATACGCTCTTTTACATCATCATAATTAGCATGCGAGAAATTAATTCGAAACACATTAGCTCCTTCATCAAGCATTGCTTTTAAGGTTTCCTTATTACTAGTTGCTGGACCTAATGTGGCCACTATTTTGGTCTTTTTATTTGGCATTAATTCAAAAAATTAAATGATCTTTAGATTTTAATTTAGTCGGGTTAACCGTATAACTTGTTATAATCTGTGGTATATTTTGGAGCTTATTTAAAATAAGTTTTTCGTTAACATTCTGGATTTCATCAGAAATTTTAATAAAATAATCTACCTTCTTATACTCTGGAACAAGATTAAATGTTTTAATTACTTTTTCGTTAGTTTGAAACAAGCCTGTACTATACAAACTATCTTCTTCTTTTTTGCAAACATTTGAAACTAGATTCCAAGTAACGTATTGCGAAACATTATTCCACTCAAAAATACTGTACGAAGCTTTTAAATATTGCATATCTAAATCTTCTGTTTTTCGTTGTAATCTAAGGCCTAAACTTTGATTGAGTAAATAGGCTAAACGATAATCTTCTAACCCACAATGTATAGCAATGAGCTTATAGGTATCGTCATAAAAATCATCAACCAAAAGTTTATGCAACGCCATACAATTATAACTTTAAAAGGTAAATATAGTACAATAATAGATTGTTAATGTCAACTTTTGGTTAATCTTAACCCTAAAAACCTACGAAAACGTTGTAGATTTTACTTTTCTATACAATCTCTATAAACTCTAAATTATATGAGCTTTGTGATTTGTTTCTGAAATGCAAAGAATGCACGCTTGGATGCTTTTTCTTCTGCTTTTTTCTTAGAGGTTGCTCTAGCTTTAGATACTACTTTATCATTAATGCTGAGCCTTACAGAGAAGTGTTTTAACTCATCATTTCCGGTATCTTCATACACTTCATAGTCAAAAGTGTTTTTCTCTTTTTGGCACCACTCGATTAGCAGGCTTTTATAACTAATAACTTTCCCTTCTAAAGTCTCTATGTCTACGTGTGGATTTATAACCCTCTTGTACAAAAACTTTTCACAAGCCTTATAGCCTCTGTCTAAATAAATAGCACCAACCAAAGCTTCAAAAAGATTACCATGAATATTGTTTCCAAAATTAGATTTTGGTATTCTACTTTGCACTAAATCAATAAGATTCAACTCTTTACCTAATTCATTAAGATGCTCTCTACTTACTACTTTAGAGCGCATTTTGGTAAGATAACCTTCGTCTCCGTGTGGTACTTGCTCGTAGAGATAAGCAGCAATAACTGAACTTATCATAGCATCACCAACAAATTCTAGACGTTCGTAATTAATAGGATTTCCTTTTTTATCCTTAATATTCATCGAACGATGCGTGAAGGCCTTGATGTATAAATTTTGAGATCTTGGCTTAAATCCAAGAATATCTTTAAGTTTTAAAAAAAAATTCCCGTCATCGAATGAACGGGAATTTTTTAATATGTTACGAATGAAACTCATTCGGGATTTAGTCTAATTTTTTAAATAATACACAAGCGTTATGTCCGCCAAATCCAAATGTATTACTCATTGCTATTTTAATATCTCGTTTCTGAGCTTTATTGAGCGTTAAATTTAATTCTGAATCTATATTCTCGTCCGCAGTTTCATGGTTAATTGTTGGTGGTATAATACCATTTTCTAGTGCTAATATAGAGGCAATAGCTTCTATTGCACCAGCAGCACCCAACAAATGACCAGTCATAGACTTAGTAGAATTAATATTAATCTTTTTAGCATGGTCTCCAAACACTTCTGATATAGCTTTCAATTCGGCAACATCTCCTAATGGTGTGGATGTTCCGTGTGTATTAATATGATCTACATCTTCGGGTTTTAAACCAGCATTTTCTAAACAGTTTTTCATTACCGCAACAACACCAATTCCATCAGGATGTGGCGCAGTCATATGATACGCGTCAGAAGACAAGCCTCCACCTACAACTTCTGCGTAGATTTTAGCTCCTCTTGCTTTAGCGTGCTCATACTCTTCTAAAACAATAGAACCTGCTCCTTCACCTAGTACAAAACCATCTCGATTTGCATCAAAAGGCCTTGAGGCAGTTTCAGGACTATCATTTCTGGTACTCATAGCATGCATAGCATTAAATCCACCCATACCAGCAATCGTTACCGCTGCTTCACTTCCACCAGTAATAACAACATCACAATGACCTAAACGTATAGTGTTTAGAGCATCAATCATTGAATTAGCAGAAGAGGCACAAGCAGATACCGTTGTATAGTTAGGGCCCATGAAACCATATTTAATAGATATGTTTCCTGGTGCTATATCCGCAATCATTTTGGGGATGAAACGAGGACTAAAACGAGGTGTACCGTCACCAGCAGCATAGTTAAGCACTTCTTCTTGAAATGTTTCTAAGCCACCTATACCAGCTCCCCAAATTACTCCTACTCTGTATTTATTTATCGTGTCTAGATCTAATTTCGAATCTGCTATCGCTTCATCTGAAGCCACCATTGCATATTGCGAAAATTTATCCATTTGACGCGCTAACTTTCTATCAATAAAGTCAGTAACTTCAAAGTTTTTTATTTCACAAGCGAATTGCGTTTTGAACTTCTCAGCATCAAAATGCGTGATTGGGGCAGCACCACTTTTTCCATTAACAAGACCATTCCAATATTCATCTTTGGTATTGCCAATAGGTGTAAGTGCACCTAGACCAGTAACTACTACTCGCTTTAATTCCATAAAAATAAAGTCTTATTTTGCTTCTTCTATATAAGAGATAGCTTGACCAACTGTTGCAATGTTTTCAGCTTGATCGTCTGGGATTTGAATATCAAATTCTTTTTCAAATTCCATGATTAATTCTACAGTATCTAATGAATCTGCACCTAAGTCGTTAGTGAAGCTTGCTTCAGTTACAACTTCGTTTTCATCAACACCTAATTTGTCTACGATAATCGCTTTTACTCTTGATGCAATGTCTGACATAATCTTTTAATTTTAAGTTTTAATTAGACCGCAAAAATAAAAAACTTTATTTTAAAAATCATCTTTACCGATAAAATGTGCACCTTAATGCCAAAAATCAATATAAGTATTTCGGTTTTGCGTCTAATTGTTAATTATTATTCTTTCTTTTGTTTCTGAATAAGAAACCAATATACCTGTAAATGAAACGTATTGTAATTTTTGCATCCGGAAGCGGATCTAATGCTGAAAATTTAATTAAGTTTTTTCAAAACAGCGATAATGCGTCTGTTATTCAGGTACTGACTAACAATCCTTATGCCAAAGTACTAGATCGTTGTAAAAGATTAAAAATTAGTGCTTTATCATTCAACAGAATTGCATTTACCAAGTCTAATGATGTTCTAAATATTTTAAAATCATCACAACCAGATTTAATTGTACTAGCTGGTTTTCTGTGGAAATTTCCTGAATTTATTCTTAAAGAATATGAAAATAAAGTCATAAATATTCATCCTGCTTTGCTGCCAAAATACGGAGGAAAAGGCATGTATGGTATGCATGTACACAATGCTGTTGTGGAAAATAAAGAAACTGAAACTGGCATAACAATTCATTATGTAAATGAAAATTATGATGAAGGAGCCATTATTTTTCAGGCCAAATGTGAGATAAAAACGTCAGATACTGCTGAAGATGTTGCCGCTAAAATCCATGAATTAGAGATGGAGAATTTTCCGAAGGTTGTTGAAAAGCTATTAAATGGCTAAAAAGAAAAAGAAATATTACACGGTTTGGAAAGGCCATAAAACCGGAGTTTTTGAATCTTGGGATGACTGTAAAGCTCAAATCAAAGATTTCAAAGGTGCTCAGTATAAATCGTTTTCAACCTTTGAAGCCGCAAAAAAAGCATACAAAGATGGCCCAAAAGATTATATAGGGAAATACAAAAGTTTTAAAAGCGAACTTTCTGCTGAGCAACTAAAAAAAATAGGGCAACCCAATTACAATTCCATTTCGGTAGATGCTGCTTCGTCTGGCAATCCAGGTAAAATGGAATATCGTGGAGTAGATACCAAAACAAAAAAACAACTATTTATACAAGGACCTTTTGAAGAAGGTACCAATAACATTGGCGAATTTTTAGCCATTGTTCACGGATTAGCATTTTTAAAACAACATAACAGCGACCGCATTATTTACACAGACTCTAAAACCGCAATGAGTTGGGTACGAAAAAAAATGTGTAATTCTAAGTTAGAGCGTAACGAAAAGAACAAAGCGCTTTTCGAGCTTGTAGATCGCGCTGTAAAGTGGCTAGAAACAAATAACTATTCAACAACCATAGTAAAATGGGAAACTAAAGCTTGGGGTGAAATTCCTGCAGATTTTGGTCGGAAATAATTAAATTTAGATGTTACATTGTATGTTTCATCAGCAATATATTTTATGTACTTTTGCACCTTAATTCAAACTTACTTTAATGGGTAAATTAGTAATTGTCGGAACCGTAGCTTTTGATGCTATTGAAACACCTTTTGGTAAAACTGACAAAATCCTTGGCGGAGCTGGTACATTTATCGGTTTAGCTGCTTCAAATTTTAATGTTGATTCTGCTGTTGTTTCAGTAGTTGGCGGAGATTTTCCGCAGGAATATTTAGACCTCATGTCTAATAAGAATATCGATGTGTCTGGTATAGAAATTGTAAAAGACGGAAAAACTTTCTTTTGGAGTGGCAGATACCATAATGACATGAACTCAAGGGACACTTTAGTTACTGAGCTAAATGTACTTGCTGATTTTGAACCAAAAGTTCCTGAAAATTACAAAGATGCCGAAGTGGTTATGCTAGGGAATTTACACCCTTTAACCCAAATGAGTGTATTAAATCAAATGACAACCAAGCCTAAAATGGTAATTTTAGATACCATGAACTTTTGGATGGACTGTGCATTAGAAGATTTACACAATACGATTAAGCATATCGATGTCATAACCATAAATGATGAGGAAGCAAGACAATTAACAGGTGAGTATTCATTGGTAGTTGCTGCAAGAAAAATTCATGAAATGGGACCAAAGTATGTAGTTATTAAGAAAGGTGAACACGGAGCCTTATTATTTCATGATGATAGTGTGTTCTTTGCTCCTGCATTACCATTAGAAGAAGTATTTGACCCAACTGGAGCTGGTGATACTTTTGCAGGTGGTTTTGCTGGTTATTTAGCAAAAACAGGTGACTATTCTTTTGAAAACCTAAAAACTGCTGTAATCTATGGCTCAACTCTAGCTTCGTTTTGTGTTGAAAAATTTGGCACAGAGCGCATGGAGAATTTGAAAGCAGAAGAAGTGCATAAACGCTTAGACCAATTTAAAAGTCTAACACAATTTGATATAGAATTAACTTAAAAAACCAACGCGCTTAATTTTTTAGCGCGTTTTTTTATTACATAACATGAGTGATGCTTTAAAACACGAGTGCGGTATTGCACTTATTAGGCTTTTAAAACCATTAGAATATTACAAAAAAAAGTATGGCAGTGCGTTTTATGGTGTGAATAAGATGTACTTAATGATGGAAAAACAGCACAATCGAGGACAAGATGGTGCTGGTTTTGCAAGTATTAAATTAGACACCAAACCCGGAGAGCGTTATATAAGCAGAGTACGTTCTATAGCTCAGCAACCTATTCAAGATATTTTCTCTCAAATCAATGAGCGTATTAATAAAGAAATGGTACAACATCCTGAATATAAGGATGATGTTGAACTACAGAAAAAGAACATTCCGTACATAGGTGAATTATTGCTAGGTCATGTGCGTTATGGTACTTTTGGAAAAAATAGTGTAGAGAGCGTTCATCCTTTTTTAAGACAGAACAATTGGATGCACAGAAACCTTATTGTTGCAGGTAACTTTAACATGACTAATGTTAATGAGCTATTTAACAACCTTGTAGATATTGGTCAGCACCCAAAAGAAAAGGCGGACACCATAACTGTTATGGAAAAAATAGGTCATTTCTTAGATGATGCGGTTAGCAAAATCTACAAAGACCTAAAAAAAGAAGGCTATTCTAAGATAGAATGTTCTCCTCTAATTGCAGAACGTTTAAAACTTAGTAAGATTTTAAAACGTGCTGCTAAAAATTGGGACGGTGGTTATGCTATGGCTGGTTTATTAGGTCATGGAGATTCCTTTGTTTTGAGAGATCCTGCTGGTATAAGACCTGCATATTATTATAAAGATGATGAAGTGGTTGTTGTAGCTTCAGAAAGACCTGTAATACAAACAGTGTTTAACGTTGCTTTTGATGATGTTAAAGAATTAGATCCAGGACATGCTATCATCACTAAAAAATCTGGTGATACTCAGATAAAGAAAATTTTAGAGCCTCTAGAGCGAAAAGCCTGTTCATTTGAACGTATTTATTTTTCTAGAGGAAGTGATGCTGAAATTTATGAAGAGCGAAAAGAACTGGGAAGACTATTAATGCCAAAAGTTCTTGAAGCTATTGAAAATGATACACAAAACACTGTTTTTTCATTTATACCTAACACGGCAGAAACGTCTTTTTTTGGAATGATAGATACGGTTGAAGAACATCTAAATCATAAAAAAACCAAAGCCATACTTAATGGGCAAAGAGAATTATCAGCAGAAAAAGTCGAAGAAATTCTCTCAGAGAGACCACGAATAGAAAAAATAGCTATAAAGGATGTTAAGCTGAGAACCTTTATTACAGAAGACAGTAGCAGAGACGATTTAGTAGCGCATGTTTATGATGTAACCTATGGTGTAATAAAGCCAACAGATAATCTCGTTATTATAGACGATAGTATTGTACGAGGTACAACCTTAAAGAAGAGCATCATAAAAATGATGGATAGACTAAAACCTAAAAAAATAGTTGTAGTCTCTTCTGCTCCACAAATACGCTATCCGGATTGTTATGGTATAGATATGGCAAATCTAGAAAGTTTAGTTGCTTTTAGAGCTGCTTTAGAGTTATTGAAGGACAACAATCAATACCACATCGTTGAAGAAGTGTATAAAAAATGCTTAAAGCAAGTTGACCTTAAAGATAAAAATGTGGTTAACTATGTTAAGGAGATTTATAACAATTTCTCAGATGAACAAATATCGGATAAGATTTCTGAGTTACTAAGTGATGAATCTGTTAACGCAGAGGTGAAAATCATTTTTCAACCTGTAGAAAACCTACACAAAGCTTGCCCTAAAAACTTGGGTGATTGGTACTTTACAGGTAACTATCCAACTGATGGTGGTAATAGAGTAGTTAATAGAGCATTCATTAATTTCTATGAGGGTAATAAAGAGCGTGCTTACTAATTATCATGTAAATTCAGCTTTTAATCCGAAAAATTATGTATTTAATCGATGATAAATGCTTTTCGTCTAATATTTACATCCGTTTTAACAAATTAAAATTACATTGGTATCACCATAACATAAGTAGGTTAAGTTCATGGTAGATTTGGGGCAAAAAAAGGTGAACAGTGTTCACCTTTTTTTATGGGCTTTATTGAAGTAATACTTTAACTCGTTTCGTTTAAATCAATCTTCACTTTTAAAGTTAGTTTTTAGTAATCAACGTAGTATCCACGCTTAGACTAATATATAGGTCGTTTATCCGAAAAATTTAAATATTAAATTATTGTAAACTTATATTTGACTCACCATAACATAAGTAGGTTAAGTTTATGGTAGATTTGGGGCAAAAAAGGTGAACTCTCTGTTCACCTTTTTTCATTTCTAATTCTTGTGCAAATTTCAATTTCACTTCATAAAAAAAGCCAGACTTAATTGCCTGGCTTTTCTAGTATTTAATAAGAATATTATTTAGCCTCAGCATAACGACGCTCAACCTCGTTCCAATTAATAACCTTGAAAAAAGCATCGATATAATCTGGTCTTCTGTTTTGGTAGTTTAGGTAGTATGCGTGCTCCCAAACATCTAATCCTAAGATTGGTGTACCACCACAACTAACGCCAGGCATTAGTGGATTATCTTGGTTTGGAGTAGAGCAAACCTCTACCTTACCGCCTTTGTGTACGCACAACCAAGCCCAACCTGAACCAAATTGTGTGGCTGCTGCTTTAGAAAAAGCTTCAACAAAAGCATCTTTAGAACCAAATTCTGCTTCAATAGCATCTTTTAATTCTCCAGATAAATAACCTCTATCTTCAGGATTCATTACATCCCAAAATAAAGAGTGATTATAAAAACCACCGCCATTGTTTCTAACACCAGCATTATTCATATCTAGGTTAGTTAAAATGTCTTCAATAGATTTTCCTTCTAAAGCCGTTCCTTCAATTGCTGCATTCAACTTAATTGTATAGCCGTTATGATGTTTTGTATGGTGGATTTCCATTGTACGTGCATCAATATGTGGTTCTAGTGCATCGTATGCATATTTTAATTTTGGTAATTCAAAAGCCATAATGTATATGTTTTTTAGTGTTATTATTTCGATTTTAACAAATTTACGATTTTGAAAACAAGAAGTTCTAAATAAATTATTAAGATTCCCTATTTTGGTATAAAATTTATCTTTTGCTAGACTCAGCCTTCAAAATATACAATGCTTCTGCTGGTAGCGGTAAAACGTTTACCTTGGCAAAGACCTATATAAAAATCCTCGTCGCATCCAAAAACAACGAACAGTTTAAGTCCATATTAGCCATAACATTTACCAACAAAGCTGTTGGTGAAATGAAGGAGCGGATTATAGAGATGCTAAAAGTATTTTCTCAGGCAGAAAGCTTTACAGCACCTCATCCTATGTTTAGCGCAATATGCGATGAACTATCTATATCACCCGAATTCTTAATAAATCGTTCTAAAACTATATTGAAACACATCATGCACAACTATGGCGCTTTTGATATTTCTACAATTGATGGTTTTACACATAGAGTTATTAGAACTTTTGCTCACGATCTAAAACTTCCTGTAAATTTTGAAGTAGAGCTAGACCAAGAACGTCTTCTTAACGAAGCTGTTGATAATTTAATTTCTAGAGCTGGAAATAACGACGTTTTAACCCAAACACTAGTTGATTTTGCGATTGAAAAAGCTGATGATGACAAAAGTTGGGACATTAGCTACGACTTTAACAAAATAGCCAAACTTCTTGTTAATGAAAATGACTTAGAAGCCATTGAGACTTTTAAAAACAAAACGATTGAAGACTTTAAAACCTTAAAATCTACCTTAATAAAGGATAGTTCTGTCATAGAAAAGGATATTGTAACTACAGCCGAGACAGTACTTTCTCTAATTGACGAGTGTGGCTTACAATTTGATGATTTTAATAGAAAATCGCTTCCTAATCACTTTTACAACTTAGCACAAGGCAATTTGGGTATTTCTTTTTCATCCGCATGGCAAAACGATTTGATAGAAGGCAATACGCTTTATCCAAAACGTGTTACAGATACAATTGCAAGCACCATAAAGAGCATTCAACCAAACCTGGCTGAAGCTTTTCTAAAAACAAAAGATTTAGTTTTTGAATTAAAACTAAAACAAGGCCTCTATAAAAATATAACTCCACTCTCTGTATTAAATGCTATTCAGAAAGAACTAAACATCTTAAAAGAGGAGCAAAACAAAATGCTTATTTCAGAATTTAATAAAATTATAAGCAATGAAATAAAAGGCCAACCCACACCATTTATTTATGAACGTCTGGGAGAAAAGTTTAAACACTACTTTATAGATGAGTTTCAAGATACCTCTAATATGCAGTGGGAAAATTTGGTGCCACTTCTAGATAATGCGCTCTCTGCATCTAATGGTTCTGCTATGCTTGTAGGAGATGCCAAACAATCTATCTACAGATGGAGAGGTGGTGAGCCAGAACAGTTTATCGACTTGTATAACAGATCTAGCAAACCTTTTCAGGTTGAAGCAGAAGTACTAAGCTTAGATACAAACTACAGAAGCGCTAGAGAAATTATAGATTTTAACAATGCTTTTTTTCTGTTTTTGAGTCAAAATTATTTTAGCGATAGTAGATATGCTGAACTTTACTTAAACTCTAAACAAAAGCCATTTCAAAATACAGAAGGTTACGTTAACATTGAGTTTTTAGACATTTCAAAAGAGGATAACGCTAATGAACTTTACACCAATAGCACTCTAAAAACCATTGAAGAATGCCTTAAAAATGGGTTTTCATTAGACGACATTTGTATCATTGTAAGAAAACGAAAAGAAGGTGTTGAGATAGCTAAATTCTTAAGTGAAAAAGGTATAAAAATCACTTCTTCTGAAACCTTACTATTAAAGAACTCTGACAAAGTTCAGTTTCTTGATGCTTTTCTAAAACTATTAATTCAACCCGATAATGATAGTTTAAAAATTGATGTTTTAACTTTTATTGCAAATCAACATAACATCGATGACAAACATTCATTTTACAGCGCTCATTTAGCCATTGGTTTTGATGAAATGCTCAAAAAACTTGAAGATTTAAATATCTACTTAGACAAAAACAAACTACTACAAGTTCCTCTTTACGATCTTGTTGAAGAACTTATTAGAGCGTTTAATCTTCACAACTCATCTGATGCTTTTGTTCAATTTTACTTAGATGTTATTTTAGAATTTACACAAAAGCAAAATTCAGATTTGTCGTCGTTCATAAATTATTTTGAAAAGAAAAAAGATAGTCTCAGTGTTATTTCGCCAAAAAATAATAATGCTGTACAGATTATGACCATTCATAAATCTAAGGGGTTAGAATTTCCTGTGGTTATTTTTCCGTTTGCGGATCTAAATATTTATCAAGAAATAGAACCAAAAGTTTGGTTTCCTGTAGAGCAAAATAATTACAATAATTTTGAAACATTATTACTCAACTACAATAGTGATATTGAACACTTTGGTGATGATGGCAAAGCACTCTATGAAACTCGAAAATCTCAATTAGAACTAGACAACATTAATCTTCTGTATGTAACTTTAACCAGAGCTGTAGAGCAGTTATATATCATAACAAAAAAAGACATTAGCGCTAAAGGTGTTGTGAGCGAAAAAACATATGCTGGTATGTTTATTTCTTATTTACAAGACAAAGGATTATGGTCAGATAGCACGCTTACATACAATTTTGGCACTTCAAAAAATCAAAACCAAAAAACAGAGACAGAAACAGACACATCTTCTATTAATTTAATCTCTGTACCAAAAGAAGATCATAATTTAAAAATCATAACAAAAGCCGGTCAACTCTGGGACACCAAACAAGGAAAAGCTATAGAACGTGGTAATTTGGTGCATCTTTTACTCTCTAAAATCGTAACTCAAGAAGATATTGACTTTGCCATTGACGATTTATTAGCTTCTGGCGATATTACAGCCTCAGATGAAGAAGTTCTTAGAACAATTGTAATGCAAGTTATAGAGCATCCAAAAATTAAATTATACTATAACAACGACCATAAAGTTTATAATGAAAGAGATATCGTAACACCTTCTGGTGAACTGCACAGACCAGATCGTATCAATATCAATCAAAAAAATGAAGTTACAATAATTGACTACAAAACGGGAGATCAAATGGCATCTCATAAAACTCAACTCAACACTTATGCTGCTGTCCTAAAAACAATGAACCATGATGTAACTTGCAAATTTCTTGTTTACATTAATGAAACTGTTGAAGTTGTTGAAGTCTAATTTCAAGATAGTATCTTTGCGCAACAACTAACACAAAAATTATGTACGGAAATATTAAAGCTCATTTACAACAAGAAATTGAAGCTATTAAAGACGCAGGTCTTTTTAAAGAAGAACGAATTATCACTTCGCCTCAAGGTGCAGAAATTACTTTAAACACAGGGCAAAAAGTCCTTAACTTTTGTGCAAACAACTACTTAGGACTTTCTTCTCATCCTGAAGTTATAAAAGCCGCTCAAGAGACTTTAGATACTCATGGATTTGGAATGTCATCTGTTCGTTTTATTTGCGGTACTCAAGACATACATAAAGAGTTAGAACAAAAAATAGCAGATTTTTATGGCACCGAAGACACCATTTTATACGCAGCTGCTTTTGATGCAAACGGAGGAGTCTTTGAACCACTTTTAACTGCAGAAGACGCTATTATTTCTGACTCTTTAAATCACGCCTCTATTATTGATGGAGTACGATTATGTAAAGCTGCAAGATATCGCTACCAAAACAACGATATGGCAGACTTAGAAAAGCAGCTCATTGCTGCTAATGAAAATGGCGCACGCTTTAAAATCATTGTTACTGATGGCGTATTCTCTATGGATGGATTAGTAGCTCCTTTAGACAAGATTTGTGATTTAGCAGATAAATACGATGCCATGGTAATGATTGATGAGTGCCATGCTGCTGGTTTTATTGGTGAAACAGGAATTGGTACACTTGAAGAAAAAGGAGTTTTGGGAAGAATTGATATTATCACCGGAACACTTGGTAAAGCATTAGGTGGTGCAATGGGAGGATACACAACTGCCAAAAAAGAAATCATTGAAATTTTACGTCAGCGTTCTCGTCCGTATTTATTTTCAAACTCTTTAGCTCCTGCAATTGTTGGTGCTTCTATCAAAGTTTTTGATATGCTTAAAAACGATACTGCACTTAGAGATAAAGTAGAATGGAATACTAAATATTTCAAAAAAGGGATGAAAGAAGCTGGTTTTGACATCGTTGACGGAGACTCTGCTATTGTACCTGTAATGTTATATGATGCTAAGCTCTCTCAAACTATGGCCAATATGTTATTAGAAGAAGGTGTTTATGTAATCGGTTTCTTTTACCCTGTGGTTCCTAAAGAAAAAGCAAGAATTCGCGTACAATTATCTGCTGCACATACAAAAGAACAGCTAGATACAGCAATAAATGCCTTCATTAAGGTTGGGAAAAGACTTGAAATTATTTAAAATGGTTACAAACTCTTTATTTTAGGGCGATGTAACAATATTTTTATATATTTGTCTTTGTTAATAACATTTAACAACTTACATTTGCCAACAATTAACACTTAAAATTAAAATTAATTAGAATATGAAAAATCTTAGCAGATTACTTTTTGTTGTGGTGCTACTTATAAGCTTTAGTACTACACATGCTCAAGACAAGAACAATCCATGGGCTGTAACAATTGGTGCTAACGCAGTTGACCCATATCCAGTAGGTGAGGATGCACCTCAAGGTGATTATTTTGATGAGTACTTTAATGTAACAGATCATTGGAATATATTTCCTTCATTATCAACAATCTCTGTTTCTAGATACCTTAGCGATGGATTTACTTTTACTGCTACAGGTTCATTGAATAGAATCGATAAGTTTGGAACTAATTTAAATCCTGATGGTTCTGAAGCTGGAACTAACAGCGTTGATGATTTAACATACTATGGTGTAGACGGTAGAGTATCTTACAGTTTTATGGATTTAATCAACTCTAAATCTATTGACCCATACCTTGGAGTTGGTGGTGGTTACACATGGTTAGACGATATAGGTGCTGGTACTTTAAATGGTTCTTTAGGTTTAAGATATTGGTTCTCAGAAAAAATTGGTATTGATGTAAACTCTACTTACAAACATGCTTTTGAGGATTACCTACCAAAGCATTTTCAACATTCAGTTGGTTTAGTATTGAAGTTTGGTGGTGTTGATACAGATGGTGACGGTATTTATGACCAAGATGATGCTTGTCCTGAAGAAGCTGGTTTAGAAATCTTTAATGGTTGCCCGGACTCAGATAACGATGGAATCCAGGATTCAAAGGACGATTGTCCTAACACGGCTGGTTTAGCTGAGTTTAACGGTTGCCCTGATTCTGATGGTGACGGTGTAATGGACAAAGACGATAAGTGTCCTTCTGTTGCTGGTTTAAAATCTTTAATGGGTTGTCCAGATGCTGATGGTGATGGTGTTGCTGATGGTGATGATAACTGTCCTAACGAAGCTGGTCCTGCTGCAAACAATGGTTGCCCTTGGCCAGATACTGATGGTGACGGTATATTAGATAAAGACGATAAGTGTCCTAACGAAGCTGGTGTAGCTGCTAACAATGGTTGTCCAGAAGTTAAGCCAACTGAAGAAGTTATGGAAACTTTAAACTCTTACGCTAGAACGATCTTATTCGATACTGGTAAAGCATCTTTCAAGAAAGAAACAGACCAAGTATTACAAGCAATGGTAGCTATTTTTAAGCAATATCCACAAGCAGACTTCGCTATCGAAGGTCATACTGATAGTGTAGGTTCTAAGAAAACTAACCAAGCTTTATCTGAAAGAAGAGCTAATGCAGTTAGAGATTACTTAATCGCTAATGGTATCAGTGCTGCTAGATTAACAGCTGCTGGTTATGGAGAAGATAGTCCTATCGCTAGTAACAGTACTAGAGCTGGAAGAAAAGAAAACAGACGTGTAGAAGTTAAGTTGAAAAACTAATCAAACACTCTAAAATATATTTAAAAAACGCTCCGAAGTTCGGAGCGTTTTTTATTTTTATATAATGAGTAGTTTTATTAAATCTGTACTATTAGACCTCCAAGATAAGGGCAATAATTTAGATGAACTATATTTTATTCTTCCCAGTAAACGTGCAGGTGTTTTTTTAAAACATCATCTTTCTAAAATAATCGATCGCCCCATTTTTTCGCCTCATATTCTAAGTATTGAAGAATTTGTTGAGGAAATGTCAGGTTTAAAAAGTTTGTCTAATACAGATACTCTATTCCAACTATATAGTGCTTACGCAAAAGTTACACCAAAAGAGAGTCGGGAACCATTCGAAGCTTTTTCAAGTTGGGCACAAATACTAATACAAGACTTTAATGAAATAGATCGGTATCGTGGAAATCAAGATGCTATTTTTGACTATCTTCTTGCTGTTAAAGAATTAGATCATTGGTCTTTAGAAACAGAACCAACTAATCTAGTAAAGTCTTATTTAAAATTTTGGCGGCAGCTTAAAAACTATTACCGGGTTTTCACAGACAAGCTACTTAATGAAAAATATGGCTATCAAGGCTTGGTTTACAGAGAGGCTGTGGAGAATCTAGAGGTATATATAGAAAGTAATTATAACAAAAAGCATGTTTTTTTAGGGTTTAATGCTCTTAATACCTGCGAATCTATTATTATTCAAGGTTTATTACAGAATGGCGTAGCCCATATATATTGGGATGTTGACAATATTTATTTAGAAGATGATATGCATGATGCTGGCTTATTTATTAGGCAACATAAAGCTAAATGGAATTTCTTTAAAACAAACCCTTTTAATTGGATAACTTCTAATTACAGTGAAAAGAAAAGTGTTCATGTCATTGGTGTATCTAAATTGGTAGGGCAAGCAAAGTATATTGGGCAAATTTTAGAAAAAATCGGTTTAGAGAATAACGATATAAAAAATACTGCGGTCGTTCTGGGAGAAGAAAATTTATTAATTCCTGTTTTAAATACTATACCTAAGCAGATTAATAAAATTAACGTCACAATGGGACTACCACTTAAGTTTATTCCCTTAGCTTCGTTGTTTGATATTTTGTTTTCCATTCATAAAAAAAGCACAGATAAATACTATTTTAGAGAGGTAATAGACCTTATATCTCATTCTTCTATTTACAGTTTATTTGAAACAGAACAAGGTGACAACCTAAGTGATATATCCATATATATTCAAAAAAACAATCTGGTATACATTACATTGGAAGAGCTTAAAAAGATTTCCCATAAAGATGTTCATGGAATATTAGATTTAATGTTTAAATCTTGGGGAAACAATCCAAAAACGGCTTTAAATTACTGTTCAGAGTTAATATACTTAATCAAAAACAATTTCAGCAATGACAGAGACGATAAAGGTTTAGAGCTCGAATATTTATACAGATTTCATTCCTTGTTTAATCAATTAACTGAACTCAACAACAACTATCATTACTTAAACTCTATAGATAGTTTATATCGTGTCTATAATGATCTTTTACAAACAGAAACTTTAGACTTTAAAGGGGAACCGCTAGAAGGGCTTCAAATAATGGGAATGTTAGAATCTCGTGTTCTAGACTTTGAAACCGTTATAATTAGCTCTGTAAATGAAGGTATATTGCCTTCTGGTAAAACGAACAACTCTTTTATACCTTTTGATGTTAAACTTCAAAACAAACTGCCAACCTATAAAGAAAAGGATGCTGTTTACACCTATCACTTTTATAGATTAATACAACATGCAAAAAATGTGTATATCTTATACAATACAGAAGTTGACACGCTAAAAGGTGGTGAAAAAAGTAGATTTATAACCCAAATAGAAGTAGAAGGCATCCACAAAATAAAACATAGCATTGCAGCTCCAGATGTTCCAATAGTTGAAAAAAAACTAAAACAGATCACAAAAACAGATGATGTGCTTAACAGACTAAAAGCTATCTCTAACAAGGGCTTCTCTCCTTCGTCACTAACCAATTATATTAGAAATCCTATAGATTTTTATTATGAAAAAATACTTGGTATTAAAGAGTTTGAAGAGGTAGAAGAGAACATTGCCGCTAACACCTTAGGCTCTGTAATACATAATACATTAGAGGATTTCTACAAACCCCTTGAAGGCAAGTTGCTTACTATTGATAACCTCGAAGGCTTTAAAATGCAAATAAATGAAACTGTTACGCAACATTTTAAGCACTTGTATAAAGACGGAGATTTTAGCTCTGGAAAAAACCTCATCATTTTTGAAATTGCCCAACGCTACATTTCTAACTTTATAAATTCTGAAATTGAACAACTAAAAGCAGGTAACCAAATTAAAATATTGGCTATAGAAACCGATGAAAAAGTAGAGTTAAATATTGAAGGCTTTAGCGATTCTGTAAAATTAACTGGTAAAGTTGACAGAATAGATCAATTTAATGGAGTAACACGTGTTATAGATTATAAATCTGGCAAAGTAGACCAAAGCAAAGTCGAAATCGTTGATTGGGAAGACCTCACAACAGATTATAACAAGTACAGCAAATCTTTTCAGGTATTGTGTTATGCATATATGATGTATAAAAGAAATAAAATTGAATTACCAATTGAAGCTGGTATCATTTCTTTTAAAAACTTAAATTCAGGCTTCCTAAGATTTGGTGTAAAAGAATCTACTCGAAGTCAAAAGAAAATTCAATTAATAACCGAAGACACCCTAAAAAGTTTCGAGACCGAACTGCATAAACTCATTTCAGAAATATGTAATCCAAACGTAGATTTTATAGAAAAGGAACTAGACTAATGCAAATAGAGAAGAATAAAATACTATACAGAACAGATAAAAAACCAATACTAATTGACACTTTTTATTCTGAAAAAAACTCTAATCAGCCCATAATAATTTTTTGTCATGGATACAAAGGTTTTAAAGATTGGGGAGCATGGAATATTATGGCAAAATCTATTGCAGAAGCGGGAGTTTGCTTCGTGAAATTTAATTTTTCGCACAATGGAGGCACAATGGAAGATCCTATAGATTTTCCAGATTTAGAAGCTTTTGGGCACAATAATTATACTAAGGAACTAGACGACCTTAATGACGTAATAAATTGGGTTAAACACCATTTTAAAGACCACGAAAATATAAATACAAACAAAATAACTTTACTTGGCCATAGTCGTGGAGGAGGCATTGTAATACTAAAAGCTTCAGAAGACAATAGAATAGATAGTTTAATCACCTTGGCAAGTGTATGCGACTTTGCTAAACGTACAGCTACAATTGGTAATTTAGAAGAATGGAAAGCAAATGGTGTAAAATATGTTGTTAATGGTAGAACAAAACAACAAATGCCTCATTATTATCAATTTTACGAAGACTTTAAAGCCAATGAAAAGCGATTAGATATAGAAACTGCAGAAAAACGATTACTGATACCACATTTAATCATTCATGGATCTAATGACACTTCTGTTAAAATAGATGAGGCTTATGCTTTGCATAAATGGAACCCAAATAGTCAGTTAAAAATCATCGATACTGCAGATCATGTGTTTAATGTATGCCATCCATGGGAAAACAACAAACTTTCACCAGAGCTATTAAATGTTACCAATACTATTATAGAGTTTTTGTCTTAAACGTAATTTAACTCATAAAACAAGAGCCAGCCATAGAATTAATATGGCTGGCTCTTTTCTTACAATAAACCTTTTTTAAAGGCTAGCGATTTCTTAAAAAAACTTACTAGTTTTTTTCAAATGTTAACATATCTGTACCTCCGTTACCACCACTAATATCAATCAGTTCAATACGTGTAGAAGATGATGTTACTATGTCCCAATCGTCATTTAAATCTTCAAAATCATTACTTTCCGGCACCGGAAAGAAGATATTAAAGTCTATATCATCATCACTACTGCTATCGTCGTTGCTATTACTATCATCCGTAACAGACCAAGTTCCTGTTACAGTATTTGATCCATTTGTGGTAACTAGAGATCCATTAGCGTTAAACGTAAAATTGTAACCGTTAAAATCTGAAGTTTCATTTTGCCCAGAGTCTACAAAATTTGTAATTCTCCATGTGCCTGTTTGAACATTACTCTCTACCTGTGCTATTTGTTGGCTATTATCTGTACTACCATTATCATCGTCTGTAGAACACATTGAAGACATTAATGTTAAACTCAACATTAGCAAAAAACCAAGATTAAATACTTTTTTCATAATTATTAATTTAAAATGTTTTTGAATTATATTTTTTGAAGGGTTAAAGTGTCGGTTCCACCTCCGCCTCCACTAACATCCTGAAGTACTACCTCAGTGTCTGATGAAGATATAACATCCCAATCATCATCATTAAACTCTTCAAAAGGAGATGCTGTACCAAAGTTTAATGTCATTTGATTGCCTGAGCTAAACACAGACCACGTTCCGTTATTTGTGTTAGACCCATTTGAAGCAAAAACTGTACCATCTATATTAAAGTCTAATTCATAACCCGAATAATTTGCGGTTTGGTCATCTGCATCTTCTGTATAAGAAGCAACTATCCATAATCCTTCTGTAAGAATACCTTCTAAATCATCATTTCCGCTTCCACCATCAAAAGGATTGCGTTCAAAAGTTAAGAAGTCTTCAGATCCATCACCTCCACTTATATCTTTTAACCTAATAATTTCATTTGTTACTTCTAGAACGTCCCAATCATCTGCTAATTCTTCTAATGGTATGGTTGTGCCAAAATTTAGATTTAATCCTAACTCTGTGTTATCACCAGAAGTTGTAGACCATGTACCATTAGTTGTTGCACTCATATCTGTTGCAGTTGCCGTATTATCTGATGAGAAGTTAAAAACATAATCGGCAAAATCGGCTGTTTCGTCTGTATCATCAAAGAAATAGGTTATATACCAGTCTCCATTTGTAAGAGCATTAACCAATGCCGTGTCATTAACATTACCACTAGATTGGCAATCGCTTTCAAACCTTAACCTATCATCTCCTAATCTTAAATCTACTTCGGTCTCATCGTCATCTTCTTGTTCAATTTCATGTAAATTCCAGGTATCATTAAAATCTGGTAATCCTGTTATATCAATTGTTACAGAAATATTGTTACCTGTACCTGAGGCTTCCCATGTTCCGTTATATGTATTTGCACCTTGTGTTACCAATATAGATCCGTCGTTGTTAAACTGAAATACGTAACCTACATAGTTATCTTCAAGATCATTATCGTTACGTTCTAATTTATCTACAGTCCATTCTAAACAATCTGCAAAAACCGAATCTAAATCGTTTGTGGTACAGTTGTCACAGTCATCATCATCAAAGTCGTTATCATCATCTTCATCACAGGTATCATCTGCCATTTCTATTGCGTTTTCCAACTCTTGAATACTATTAATCGTTTGGGTACTACCATCTGCAAAAATTACTGTTATAGGAAAGTTTATAGTTACTGCAGCGTATTCATCTAAATCTTCAATAAAATCATACATATCATTATCATTGTTGATACTTATTGAATTGATTAAGTCATTATTTTCATTGTATATAGATGCTGTTATAGGATACTGAAAGTCTATACATTCTATATCATCGTCATCTTCATTATCACCCGCACAATTTGCGGTTAGGGCAGCAAGTTCTTCGTCAGAATTAACAACAACAGTTGTAAAATCGGCAAGTATTACTGTTATAGGGAAAGATATAACTACAGAGTCTATATCGTCATCAAATAAATCGATAATATCTTCTATATCTTCATAACCGTCTTCATCGTTTATTTCGAGTTCAATACCATTAACGGTAACTGTAACCGGAAGTTGAACGCTTAAGCAACTTGCGCTATCTATAATGTTATCGTTAGAGCCATCGTTAAACGCTGTTCGGCTCATTAAATTAGCTACAGTTGAGTTAGCTTCAATAGTTTCCTCAACAGGTGGGTCAATTGACAAATCGTCTTCTGTTCTACAAGAAGTCATCATAAATAACAATCCTAGAACAAGCAGCAAGGTTAGTTTTAATGTTTTCATAGTTAAAATGTTTTGTTTTAAAAAAGTTCGTTTTTTGAATGGCTTTTATCTGCCTCTTTATTATTAAAACAACCCATAAAAAAATTGTCCCAAGAAAAAATCATTTTTTTTTCACTTATGCTTAATTCTAATTGTTTTAGGTTATGTAAAGTGGCCTTTAAGTTATTAAATCTTTTATTTGCTTGTCTATATTTATACAGGTTTATTAAACTATAGTCTTGCTCTAATAACTTTTCTAAATTATTTATCTTTTGTTTATACTGAAATAATTCTTCATTTTTCATTGAGGTGATAGACTTAATAAGCTTTGTAGTTTTATTGGCTTGTGAAACTTGCATAATGAGGCTGTCTTAAAAAAGTTAAGCTATATATTATTGAAACAACTGTAAAAAGTATTATCCCAAAAGAGATTAAAAAAAATTACATAGTTTTAGATAAAATTTTAATTAGTGTCAAAATCTATTTATAAAGATATCTGCGATAAGATTCGGTTTTCAAAACTTTATGAAAAGTATGCGCAAACGTTGAGTAATATTTTGTTTTATAAATATGGAGAGCTTTTAAACCCGTCTGATAAAGTACAAGAGGCATTTGTTAAATTGTGGGAAAACTGTGCAAAAATAAAACCAGAAGCTGCCAAATCTTACTTATACACCACTGCAAATAACATGATGCTAAATGAAGTAAAGCACCAAAAAGTAGTATTAAAATACAAACAGGTAAAACCAAAAGACTATACAAACGAGTCACCAGAATTTATATTACGCAAAAAAGAATTTCTAAAACGGTTTGAACGGGTTTTGTCTCAATTAAAAGAAGAAGAGCGCGTTGCCTTTCTATTAAATAAGGTAGATGGTAAAACACACAAAGAAGTTGCTGAGATTTTAGGCATTACAAAAAAAGTGGCAGAACACAGAATATATGCGGCTTTAAATGCTCTTAAAAGTCAACTCGAAGAGTTAAACAGAAAATAATTATGGGATAATTGGAAGTTAGGTTGTTTTAATAATACAACGATATGTTATGGACAAAGAGCAATTAATAAAAAAGTGGTTAAACAATAGCCTGTCCGATACAGAGCTAAAGGATTTTAACTCATTAGAAGATGCTAAACTTTATAAAGAAATTGTAGAGGAAGCTCAGCGTTTTAATGGCAATATTAATGCCGAGGTAGAACCATTTACTTCTCTAGATAAAAAATTGGCTTCCAAAAAAAGCACCTCCATTAACTGGGTAAAACTAGTTTCAGGTTTTGCCGCCGCACTAATCTTAGGATTTGCTTTATTTACTGTGTTTAACAACGAAAATCTAAGTACGTTTAAAACAGATTTAGCTCAAAACGAAACTATAACCTTGCCTGATAACTCAATAGTTAATTTAAATGAGTTGTCCGAGTTACAATATATTAGCTCTAATTGGGATAATAATAGGGCTTTAGAACTAAAAGGAGAGGCCTTTTTTGATGTAGAAAAAGGTAAAAAATTTGATGTAAACACAAAATTTGGAAAAGTCAGTGTTCTTGGTACAGAGTTTAATATACTTTCTAGAGACAGTGTCTTTAAAGTATCTTGCTACGAAGGTTTAGTGCAAGTAATGTATAATAACAGCAGTGTAAAATTACCTGCTGGTACAGAGTTTGTTTTAACCTCAGGAAAAGGAATAAAATCCAATATTGTAATTGCAGAGCCTTATTGGCTTAAAAATATGAGTGTTTTTGAAAATGTCTCTTTTGATGATGTAATTAAAGAACTTAAAAAACATTATAAGATTGAAGTGAAATATCCATCTGAATTAAACATGAAATTTACAGGTGTTTTTGAACATGATAATCTTGAAAACGCCCTAAAATCTATTACAAAACCCCTTAATTTGACCTATATAATCCTAAACAATAATGAGGTCTTAATAAGGAATGGGCAAAACTAAAATATACATATTTCTATTCCTGTGCTTTATTGCCATCTTTAAAACTCAAGGGCAAGACCTGGAGAAAAAAGTAGCTGTTTCTATAGTTTTAGAGCAAATTACAAAAGCACACAACATCTCTTTTAATTATGAGAGTAGCCTTTTACAAGGTATTGTTGTAAAACCCTTTGCTAAAGATTTAACCCTATCAGAAAAGATTAAGAATCTCGAAAAGCAAACAGGATTGGTTTTCGAAAAAGTAAGCAACCTCGTTTACACCATTTCTAGAGCCATAAGACTATGCGGATTTATTAAAAATTCCGAATCGCAACAATCGCTTTTTGGAGCTACAATAAACAGTAAGTTTACTTACGCTGTAACAGACGAAAAAGGTTATTTTGAAATTGAATTAAAATCTAAAGGTGAATTAATAACAATAAGACATGTTGGTTTTAAAACTATTGAGCGCCAAGCCAAATATTTTAACCTACAAGACTGTGATATAATTACAATGCTTGTACAACATGAAGCAATCTCACCAGTACTTATAGAAACTTACCTTGTAAGAGGTATAGATAAGAGGCAAGATTGGTCTACAACAATAGATTATAAAAGGTTTAGTCTTTTACCAGGACTTATAGAATCTGATGTGCTACAAACCGTACAAGCACTACCTAGTATTTTAAGTGTTGATGAAACCGTGTCTAATATTAATATTAGAGGTGGTTCTCATGATCAAAACCTTATACTTTGGGACGATATTAAGATGTATCAAACTGGGCATTTTTTTGGTCTTATTTCTAGCTTTAACCCTCTAATGACACAAGCAGCAACTGTTATTAATAACGGTTCGGATGTGTCATTAACAGATGGTGTTTCTGGTACAATTCATATGCAAACAGACCAACAATTAGACCCTAAATTCAATGGTGTTTTTGGAGTTAATTTTTTAAATGCAGAGATTTTTTCAAATATCCCAATTGGCAACAAATCATCGCTTCAAATTGCATCAAGAAAGTCTTTAGACGACTTTGTACGTACACCAACTTATAATGTTTATTTCGATAGGGTAACCCAAGATACAGAAGCACAGACTAACGCATCTAATGTTGTTAATTCTAAGCAAAATTTCAACTTTTATGATGCTTCTTTAAGGTGGCTGTATCAACCTACAGATAAAGACTTTGTAAGGCTAAATTTTATTCTAATAAATAATGATTTAGGATTTAATGAAACTGCTGACATTAATGGAACATCAAGAACTAGGCGAAGTAGTGTTTCTCAAAACAGTTTTGCGGTAGGATTAAACTACAAAAAGCTTTGGAATAAAAAATTTACCTCAACAGTAAACATATATGATAGTGAATATAAGCTTGAAGCACTAAATGCAGATGTGCTAAGCAACCAGTTGCAATTACAAGAAAATGTAGTATCTGAAACAAGCTTGCAATTAAACAACCTCTATAAACTAAACCAATGGCGTTTTAATTTAGGGTATCAATTTACAGAAACGGAGGTAATTAACTTAAACGATATCGATTTACCTCGATTTGTTAGACGAGACGAAGAAATATTAAGAGAACATAGTTGTTTTGCACAAGTTTTATACAGTAACGTAGAGAATGATTTTTCTGTAAGAGGAGGTATTAGAGCTAACTACTTAACACGATTTGAAAAATGGATCTTAGAGCCTAGACTAAGCCTTAGAAAATCTCTTGGAGAACATATTGAAATTGAAGCTCAGGGCGAGTTTAAACATCAAAGCACATCACAAATTGTTAATTTCCAAAACGATTTTTTAGGTATAGAAAAAAGGCGTTGGCAGTTAACAGATAATGACAGCATTCCTATTTTACAAAGTAAGCAAGCATCTTTAGGTATAATGTATAAAAACAATGGCTGGTTATTAGACGTTAAAGGATATTACAAAACAGTAGATGGTATTACAACCCAAAGCCAAAGCTTTACAACCAAATACGAATTTAGAAAAGAGAGAGGAAACTATAATGCTTACGGGCTTGAGGTTTTGTGCCGTAAAAGATTAGGTCGCTTTAACAGTTGGTTAAGTTATTCCTACATTAATAATACTTATACCTTTGATGCTTTAGAAGATGTTGAGTTTCCGAGTAATTTTGACATTACACACTCCGTAACCTTAGGTACAACATTTAGTAATAAATCTTGGAATGTCTCTGCAGGACTAAATTACAGAACCGGAAAACCCACCTCAACACCTGTAATTGGCAATGAAATATTAAACGATGACGTTAATTTTAACGAGGCTAATAATGATAGACTCTCTTACTATCTAAGAATAGATGCTTCTGCCATATATAAGTTTAAATTAAGCAAAACGTTAAGGTCAGAGGTTGGTGCATCAATCTGGAATATTTCAAACAGAGAAAACACCATAAATAATTATTACCGAGTTAACCAAGACGAAATAGTAAATAAATTTTCAAGATTTTCTTTAGGTTTAACAACTAATGCCGTGTTTAGATTGTATTTTTAGGTACACTGCATAAAAACAGCAAATACATGGACTTTGATATAAGCATACTATCTTTTTTAAAACCTCCTTTACTAAAAAAAGTACTTGAAGAATCTACCGTAAAAGAGTTTAAAAAAGGTACAGAAATTTTGCGTGCCGAGCAATATGTCAAAGTTTTACCAATTGTTCTAGAGGGACTAGTAAAAGTGTACTCTAGGTTTAATGACAAAGAGCTTTTACTTTATTACATTCAACCATCCCAAAGTTGTGTAATGACATTTTATGCATCATTAAAAAATACACCAAGCAAAGTATTTGCTAGTGTAGAAGAAGATTCTAAAATCTTATTAATTCCTGTTAGGTTGCTTCCTGCTTGGCTAAAAGATTTTCCAGATTTTAATGAGCTATTTTACGATCAGTTTAATCTGCGCTATTCAGAACTACTAAATACCATTGGGCATCTATTGGTAGATAACATGGATAAACGATTGTATGAACATTTAAAGGGCAAACTAGAATTAACTAACAGTGCTTCTGTAAAAATGAGCCACAGCCAATTGGCTAATGAGCTTGGTACAGCACGCGAGGTAATTACTCGCACTTTAAAAAAGCTTGAAATAGAAGGCAAGGTAGAGCAAATCTCTGGCGAAATTAAAATTTACCCTTAGTGTGACCAAGGTCACTGCACAGCTTTTTAAAGTTCATAATCTTTGTAGTATAATTTTAAAAATAAAACACCATGAAAAAAAATATGGGAACTGCAGACAGAGTTATTAGAATAATAATCGCTGCAATAGTTGGGGCACTATACTTTAAAGAAGTAATTACAGGAACTTTGGGCATTATATTACTTGTTCTTGTAGCTGTATTTGTTTTAACAAGTCTAATTAGTTTTTGCCCACTATATGCACCATTCGGAATTAAAACCTGTCCGATTTCAAAACAGAACAACTAAAAATTTATTTGCTCTAAAAAAGAAAAACCTTGAGGTAAACCCAAGGTTTTTTGTGGAGCATATCGGAGTCGAACCGATGACCTCTACGCTGCCAGCGTAGCGCTCTAGCCAGCTGAGCTAATGCCCCAAATTATTTAAGTCCGCTCAACACCAAAACTGGTATTGTAGAACTATGAAAATCTTTTTTCAAAATGACATCATCTTCCCAAAGTTTTGAGAAAAATCCTCGCTTGCGCCTTACCACGCACAACAAATCTGGACTATGATTCTTGTAATGCTCTAATACAGCCTGAAACGTTGTTGGGCTTTCTGCCTTGGTTGTATTGGTAATCATGGCTTTTAATTCTTCATTTATCTCAAAATCTTCAGGTTTATGAAACGATGTTTTCACTAATAATAAATTAAGAACAGCCTTAAATTGGTCTTTAATACTATGAATTGGTTGTAAGACTCCTTCACGCTTAATTACAGCAGATTTTAAAGCCAATAACATCTTTACTATTGGTTTGTAGACATAACCTTCTGGAACAATTAATGCTGGAATTTGCGTTCTTTTTATAATCTTTCCAGATGTTTTACCAAGATAAACCTCGTCTTTAATAGAATTAGTTCTTGGTTCTAATATAATTAAATCAACATCTAAGGCATGGCTAACTTTCTCAATGGTATCAATTAATTTGCCTTTAAAGGTTTTTGTAACAACCTCAACACCTTTGGTGTCAATTGCTGCAACGTGCGATTCTAAAAAAGCTTTAGACTCTCGCTCTAAAATATGATCTACTTTTATCATGGTTCCTGCTTTGGTGTAAACATTATATATTTGAACCACATATAACTTTGCGCCAAATGCTTTAGCAAAATCAACGGCATATTGTAAATGCGATTTCGCGTTTTTTGAAGACCCAACAGGAACTAAAATCGTTTTCATATTTATAATTCTTTAAAACAAAAGTACAATTTAAAAATGATTAGAAAAGGGAAGATTGAAGATATAGAATCGATTATGGAATTAACAAAAGCCTGTGCAAAAACCATGATTGCCAATGGTATTTATCAATGGAACGAACATTACCCAAACGCTTCTGCTTTTACTAATGATGTTGAAAGAGACGAGCTCTATGTTTTAGAATTAGATTCTGAAATAAGAGGTACAATTGTTATTTCAACTTTTATGGATGAAGAATATAAATCTGTAAAATGGCTAACAAAAAACTGTAGCAATCTTTACATTCATCGTTTGGCTATTCATCCTTCTATACAAGGTAAAGGCTTTGCGCAGCAACTCATGAATTTTGCAGAGCAATACGCTATTGAAAACAACTATAGTTCTATAAGATTAGATACCTTTTCTCAGAACACAAGAAACCAAAAGTTTTACGAACTTCGCGGCTATAAACGATTGGGAGATATTTACTTTCCTAAGCAAAGCGAATATCCTTTTCACTGTTACGAATTAGTCCTTTGAGCACAACAAAAATTACTTTAAAACACATCAATAAACTTGCTATACCAGCATTAATCTCTGGTATTTCTGAGCCTATTTTATCTTTAACTGATGCTGCAATTATTGGTAATATGGACTTAAATGCCACAGAATCTTTAGCAGCTGTAGGTATCGTTACCACATTTTTATCCATGCTCATTTGGGTTTTAGGACAAACGCGAAGCGCAATTTCATCTATTGTTTCCCAATACTTAGGCGCAGATCAATTAAGCGAAGTAAAAAACCTACCTGCACAAGCTATGTTTATCATTACATCGCTTAGCTTAATAATTATTGCTATTACCTATCCTTTAGCTTCACAAATTTTTAAACTCTATAATGCCTCAGATTTAATATTAACCTACAGTGTAGACTATTACCATATACGTGTGTTTGGTTTTCCGTTTACACTCTTTACTATTGCTGTATTTGGTACATTTAGAGGCTTGCAAAACACATTTTACCCAATGCTTATTGCTATTGCTGGTGCAGTAGCCAATATTGTTTTGGATGTTGTTTTGGTTTATGGTATCGAAGGGTTTATTCCTGCTATGCATATTAAAGGAGCTGCTTATGCAAGTGTCTTTGCACAAGTAATAATGGCACTTCTCTCTGTTTATTACATACTTAAAAAGACAGATATTCCTTTGTTGGTTAAATTTCCTTTTAACAAAGAGATTAACCGCTTTATTTTAATGATTGCCAACTTGTTTATTAGAACTATTGCACTTAATGTGGCTTTATATTTTGGAACTAGCTTTGCCACAAAATACGGCACCACTTATATTGCGGCTTATACCATAGCCATTAATCTTTGGTTTTTAGGCGCTTTTCTTATTGATGGTTATGCAAGTGCCGGAAACATATTATCAGGTAAATTATATGGTGCTAAAGACTATAAAACACTTATAGACCTTAGTAATAAACTTATAAAGTATGGTGTTGTAGTTGGTGTAGTTATTGGCTTAGTTGGTGCCATTTTCTATTATCCGATTGGTTCTATTTTTACGGATGATAAAGCTGTGTTAGAAGAATTTAGTAAGGTGTTTTGGTTGATTCTTGTTATGCAGCCTTTGTGTGCGCTTGCCTTTATATTTGATGGAGTTTTTAAAGGTTTAGGAAAGATGGAATACCTAAGAAACGTATTGTTATTTTCAACGCTTCTAGTATTTATTCCTGTTATTTTTACTACTGATGCTTTAGATTATAAACTTCATGGTATTTTTATAGCCTTCACGCTTTGGATTATAGCAAGAGGGCTCCCACTAATTATAAAATTTAGAAAAACTTTCAATACACTAATCCAAAACACTTAAATTTGAACAATAATCATTAGGAAACTCTACGCTAGTATTTATGAACTTATTAGTATCGCTTCTACAAGAAGTTAATATTGAAGAAAAGCTAAAGAACGCACCAGATGACAACTATGGTATTGGTGTATTTATAGGGTCAATGTTGCCTTTTATAATTTTAGTGATTATTGCATATGCTGTCTATAGATACAATAAAAAAAGAATGAATAATGATTAGTTTACTTATAGCAACTACTTTACAGAATAGTCAAGCTTATGAAACCGGATTTGATATTGGTTATATATTGGGTTTGTTGTTTCCTTTTGCTATAATTGGAGCTATAATATTCCTTATCATTAAGATTGTAAAAAAGAAATCAAAAAAATAAAATATGGATGTACTTCAATTTTTAGGTGGAAATGGATTGTTTTTAATACTGGCCATTGTATTAATTGTCGCTTATTTCTATAACCGTAAACGTAGATAATGAAAAATATACGTATCACAAAACAATTCTCTTTTGAAACAGGTCATGCCCTTTATGGTTATGATGGCAAATGCAAAAATGTGCATGGACATAGTTATAGGTTAGATGTAACAGTTATCGGCACGCCTATTTCTGACAATACCAATGTTAAGTTTGGGATGGTTATTGATTTTGGAGATTTAAAAAAGATTGTAAAAGATGAAATTGTAGATGTTTTTGACCACGCTACAGTGTTTAATAAAAACACACCACATGTAGAATTAGCTAGAGAGTTAGAGAGCAGAGGACATAATGTGTTACTTGTAGATTATCAGCCAACTAGCGAAATGATGGTCATTGATTTTGCCGAAAAAATAAAAAAACGATTACCAAATAATATAAAGTTACATTCCTTAAAACTTCAAGAGACAGCAACCAGCTTTGCAGAATGGTTTGCTTCTGATAATGAATAAATTTGAAATGTCACCTTGAGCGCAGTCGAAAGGTCTCATAATTATGACTGAAAGTAAATTTCAAATAAAAATCCCTAAAGGCAAAAAAATATATTTTGCCTCAGACAATCATCTTGGTGCTCCTACAAGTGAGGCTTCTCGTCCTAGGGAGAAGAAGTTTATAAGTTGGCTAGATCAAGTAAAAGATGATGCTGCGGCCATTTTCTTAATGGGAGATTTATTCGATTTTTGGTTTGAATATAAAACTGTAGTGCCAAAAGGATTTACCAGAACACTCGGCAAATTAGCCGAAATCACAGATTCTGGAATTCCGATTTATTATTTTGTTGGTAATCATGATTTATGGATGAACGGTTATTTTGAAGACGAACTTAATATTCCTGTGTTTCACAAACCTCAAGAATTTACATTTAAAATGGATACTGAGCATAGTCAAAGTACGTTTTTTATTGGTCATGGAGATGGTTTGGGTCCTGGTGATAAAGGCTATAAACGCATGAAAAAAGTCTTTACCAATCCATTTTTTAAATGGTTATTTAGATGGTTACATCCAGATATTGGCGTGAGAATAGCCCAATACTTATCTGTAAAAAACAAATTGATTTCAGGTGATGATGACGCTAAGTTTCTTGGAGAAGATAATGAATGGTTAGTAACCTATTGTAAACGTAAACTTGAAGAAAAGCATAGCGACTATTTTATTTTTGGGCACAGACACTTGCCGTTAGACATTCAGCTTAATGCTAATTCAAAATATATAAACCTTGGTGATTGGATTCAATATTACACCTACGGAGTTTTTGATGGCTCTACATTTGAATTAAAGGAATACTAAGACTTTACTTCATCGAATTTCTCTTCGATATCTTCTTGTAAATCGAGCTCTCTCAGTGGTTTATTTTTTAAGCTCATTATAACAACTGTTAAAAGGGTTACAGTACCTCCTAAAACAACCGCCAAAGGCGCACCAAAAATACGTGCTGCAATACCGCTCTCTACAGCACCTAGCTCATTAGAAGACCCAACAAACATGGAGTTTACAGCACCTACTCGACCTCTCATATGATCTGGAGTTTTAAGCTGAAGAATGGTTTGACGAACCACCATAGAAATACCATCAAACACACCAGAAAAGAACAAGGCAACAACACTAAGCCATAGTAGTTTTGAAGCACCAAAAATTATCATAAATACACCAAAACCAAATACAGCTACTAATAGTTTTTTTCCTGTGTTTTTTGTGATTGGAATATAAGTTGTAGCTACCATAGTTATAATACTTCCTGATGATAAGGCAGCATTTAAAATACCAAAACCTCTTGGTCCTGCGTCTAAAACATCTTTAGCAAATACCGCAAAAATAGCTACCGCTCCACCAAAAAGTACAGCGACCATATCTAGAGTTAATGCTCCTAAAATAACCTTATCGTTAAAGACAAATTTAATTCCAGATTTAAGACTTTCTTTTATAGATTCGTTTGTTGCTTTGTTTAAAATTGGCTTTTTACTAATTCTAAAAACCAATATCAATGCTAACATTACCAAACCAAAAATAATCCCTAAGGTATAGTGTACACCTATCCAAGCTATTAAGAATCCACCGCATAACGCACCAAACACACTTGCTCCTTTCCAGGTACTACTGCTCCATGTTGCTGCATTTGGATAGGCTGACTTCGGCACTATTAAGGCGATTAACGAAAAAATAGTTGGTCCGAAAAACGCTCTTAAAACACCTCCAAAAAACACCAAACTATAAATACCAATTAAGATGCTTTTAGTACTCCAACTTGCTTCGATTTGTTCTGAAGTCAACCAAAACAAGCCAAAACTAATTAATGAGAATAGTGCTATGCATAGTGTAAAAAGATTGCGTTTTTCCTTTCGATCTACAATATGACCAGCAAAAGGTGCCAGAAAGAACGCTGGTAAAAATTCGCAAAGCCCTATGATTCCCAAACTTAACTCATCATTCGTTAAAGAATACACCTGCCATTCTATAACAACAAATTGCATGGACCAACCAAATACCAAGGCAAATCTTACTAATAAAAATATATTAAACTCCTTAAAGCGGAGTGCTGCATATGGATCTGTTTTTGCCAAGAGTTATGCTTTTATATCTTTTAATTTTAATTGCAAGCTTACACTACCATTCCAATGATTTTCATCAATAGTGTAAGCTGCATCAAAAGTATTTCTATTTTTAATAATATCTAGTTTATCTCCCAATCCAAAACCTATGCAGACTATAGGATTACTATCAGCTTGCTTTGCAGTAAAACGCAAGTGCTTATCATCTTCGCCAACACATTTTCCCCAACCAGTATCTTGTACACCTTGTGTCATAAAAACTGGCGTCATATTTCCTGGTCCAAATGGCGCAAACTGGCGAACAATTCTATAAAGTTTATGATCTATCTGACTAAGTTCTATCTGCAAATCCACCTTCAATTCTGGTATTAACAGCTTTTGGTCTATAGTGTCTTTTACAACAGCTTCAAATTTAGCTTTAAACGCTTCATAATTTTCTGGCAACAATGTTAAACCTGCGGCATATTTATGACCACCAAACTGTTCTATAAATTCCGAACACGCTTCCAAGGCATTATACACATCAAATCCTTTAACCGATCGTGCTGAAGCGGCTAATTTTTCACCACTTTTTGTAAATACCAATGTTGGTCTGTAGTATGTTTCGGTTAGTCTAGAAGCAACAATACCAATGACACCTTTGTGCCAGTTTTTGTCATAAACAACGGTTGTAAATCGGTCTTGCTCTTTATTATTTTCAATTTGAAGTAAGGCTTCTTCGGTTATAAGTCTGTCCGTTTCCTTTCGATCTGTATTAAACTGATCGATATCTACAGCATAACTAGCCACAAGATTAAAATCGGTTTCGGTTAATAAGGTTACAGCATGGTTACCATGTTTCATTCGGCCTGCTGCATTAATACGTGGTGCTACAATAAAAACCACATCGATAATAGATAATTCATCCTTCTTTACTTCCACAATAATTGCTTTTATTCCTGGTCTTGGATTAGTATTTATAACCTGTAAACCGAAATAAGCAAGTGCTCTATTTTCGCCAACAATAGGTACAATATCTGCACCAATTGCTGTGGCTACCAAATCGAGATATTCGGTTAAATCTTCTACGGTTTGCCCTTGTTTTGAAGCTAAAGCAGTAATTAACTTAAAGCCAACACCACAACCACAAAGTTCTTTAAAAGGATACTCACAATCTTCTCGCTTAGGATCTAAAACCGCAACTGCATCTGGTATTTCACTTCCTGGTCTGTGATGATCGCAAATAATAAAATCAATGCCTTTTTCTTTGGCATAAGCTACTTTTTCAATTGCTTTTATTCCACAATCTAGAGCTATAATAAGCGTAAAGTCGTTATCATGTGCAAAATCGATACCTTGGTAAGATACTCCGTAACCTTCTTCGTAGCGATCTGGAATATATGTAGCTACATTAGCCGTTCTGGTTTTTAAATATGAGGACATTAATGCTACAGACGTAGTACCATCCACATCATAATCTCCATAAACCAAGATGTTTTCTCCTTCAGCAACGGCTTTCTCTATGCGCGCAACAGCCTTGTCCATATCTTTCATTAAGAATGGATTGTGAAAATCATCAAAACTTGGTCTAAAAAACGTCTTAGCATCTTCAAAGGTTTCGATGCCACGTTGCAACAATAAAGTCGCCACAATATCATCAACCTGAAGCGCAGTTTTTAAAGCTTCAACTTTTGAAGCATCTGGTTTAGGTTTTAAGGTCCAACGCATACAAGATTACATATTATGCTTAGTTCCTATGTGGTAAATAATTTCAGTATTTACTTTAGCAAACCGCCTAAACATTTCCATAACACCACAATATTTGTCGACTGAAAGATTTACGGCGCGTTCACACTTTTTCTTATTTAAATCTGAGCCATAAAAATGATAATCAACCTGCACAGTATGATAATATTTAGGGTGTTCTTCGGTTAATTCACCTGAAACTTCAATCTTGAAATCATCTATCTTTTCGTTCATTTTATTTAAAATGGAAATCACATCTAAACCAGAGCAACCAGCTAAAGATGACAACATCATAGCCTTAGGAGACAATCCATAGCGTTCTGTTTGCCCTTTAATATCTGTATCCATTTTTACGGTTTTTCCACTAGGGTTGTCCGATTCAAATGTTAATCCTCCTTGCCAATGTGTTACTATTTTATGTGCCATTTTTCTTTACTTTAATTTTTAGAACTGCTATCTTGTACATTCAAAAATACCACTAAAAAAATAACTATGGCATTAGTAACTCCGTTATCTCCAGAACACGATTTAGAAACCAAAGAATTAGCAGAATTCTTTAATGAAACACTAGGGTTTTGTCCTAATTCGGTCTTAACAATGCAACGCAGACCAGCCATTAGCAAGGCTTTTATTAATTTGAATAAAGCCGTAATGGCAAACGAAGGTCGTGTAACTTCAGCCTTAAAACGAATGATTGCTTGGGTTAGCAGTAATGCTACTGGTTGCCGATATTGCCAGGCACATGCTATAAGAGCCGCAGAGCGTTATGGTGCCGAGCAAGAGCAATTAGATAATATATGGGAGTACAGAACGCATCCTGCTTTTAATGAGGCGGAGAGAGCAGCTTTAGATTTTAGTTTAGCGGCTTCTTTGGTACCTAATGCGGTTACTGCTGAAATAAAAGAACGCTTATACCAACATTGGGATGAAGGTGAAATTGTAGAAATGCTTGGAGTAATTTCGTTATTTGGGTATCTAAACCGTTGGAACGACTCTATGGGTACAGATATTGAAACTGGTGCTGTAGAGAGTGCGAACCAATACTTAGGTAAACATGGTTGGGAGAAAGGAAAGCATGATGGAACCAAATACTAAAAAAATTATGTTACTAAAAAAGTATAGTCTTCTTATAACTCTAGGCCTCATATTATTTGGCTGTAAGTCAGAAAAGGAAACCTCAAAAGATGATTCCTTTACTTTTATTGAACGTAATTCCTACTTAGTAGACAGTTACAACGGTTTAGATTATTATCGCTTAACTGAAACCACAAAGCTTATGGATGGCTACTATGTTGTAGGTGATGAAACTAAAAAATGGGAAGAGTTTGAATGTAAAAAAGGCTTATTGAATGGAGACTATATTGTATTTCATGAAAATGGTGAGATTTTCTCTTTTTCAAAATATGCTAATGGGAAACTGAACGGTGAGGAGTTAATGTATGACCCTTTAGGAAACCTGACCAAAAAAAGCATGTATAAAAATGGTGTTTTAGTAGATAGTCAATTTACGTATTTTGATACCGGAAAAGTAGAGTCTGAAATAAAATATGAAAACGGTCAAAAGGTAGAAACGCTTTATTACAATATGCTTGGTCATATAGTATCACAATCTTTTATAAAAAATAGCCGAACCATTACTCAACGTCTCAAAGACGGGAAATTATACTCTGAAATGGTATCCTCTAATTACGATGATTATAAAACCATAAAATTTTTTAACGAAGACGGAAGCACCAAAGCATACTTAAGAAAAATTGAAGAACGCGATAGCCTTTTTATAGTAGAGCTTAACGATGACGGTAAGGAAATAAAGCGTGTTAATGTACAGTCCAATCCTGTTGAAGCCTCCCAATATTCTAAGTTGTTTAACTAAAAGACGTTTTCTCATATCATTTTATTAAACCTCATCAGAAATGGTGAGGTTTTTTGTTTTATACACTTTACTCATTCATTTGGGCACTTCACTCATTCCTTATTTCTAGCCAATGAAGTTGGTTATACATTTGAATCAACCAACACACACAACTATGGCTAGAATTTCATTTAAAATATTCGTATTGCTGATATTATTCCCTGTGTTCTGCTTCGCTCAAGAAGGAACTGTAACAGGAACACTAACCACTTCATCAGACGGCTTGCCTTTGCCTGGAGCCTCTATCATTGTTAAAGGAACGACCTACGGAGTTCAAACCGATTTTGATGGTAATTACAGTATAAAATGTAATGTAGGTGACATAATAGTAATTAGTTATGTTGGCATGAACCCTAGAGAAATATTGGTAACAGCCGATATGTTTGGGGCCTCACAAAAGACCTCTGTTGAGCGTAAAAAAGTAAAGCTCATTGAAACTGACGCTTATAGTGAAGCTTTAAAAAATAAAAAAAGGAATAGCTTTAAAATTCCTTCTATTAGAGATGCGAAACACCGTTACAACAAAAAAGACTATTATAACACCTTGTACAGAGTTAAAGACATTCATCTTGACCCAGAACATGTTATCCTAACCTATTTTAATCCGGATATTTATTTCCAGGTTGGTGTAAAATCTAACTTAAGTTTTCAGTTTGTTAAGGAAAGTAACTTGCCAAAATTACAATCCTCTTTTAGCCAAGGTGCTACCGAAAATGGATCTATCGCTTTTTTAGGGCCAGAAACAGGAAACATCTTTTCTTATGGACCAAACCTCAACACTTTAGAATTTGATGGAAGTAATTATATATACGACAATAACGGTAAATTGGTTGCGCTGGGCAATGGAAATGGTGTTAGCTCTAAGCAATACAATAATAGTGTTTTAAATACTGCCATCAATAGATTTACCAATGTCTATTTTGATGTTGACACCAATAAATGGACAGCTGGAATTGATTTTAGTCATAAAAATACCGATGATATTTTTGGTAGAGCACAAAAAATAAACAACGATCTCGCACTAAATTTTAAAACACTTTATGGTAATAGCGAAAAACTAAGTTGGAAATCCTTTGTTAAGTATAGTAATTGGAAAAACAACCAGCCTAACATTAATGGATTTAGAAACAACCTTCTTTTAAATTCATGGGTAACACCTGTGTCTTTTGACAATGGTCAAGGCAGTGTTTTACCAGATAATACACAGCGTAGTTTTAGCCCAACCAACTATAACAATCCTGAATGGTTGTTTAACAATAAAAACTATGATGCCAACACCTTATTTGTAGCCAACCTAGAAAATGACATAGATATTGGAAGTGATTTTAGTATTGGAAGTCGACTAAGCTATAAAACAGTAGAAAACGAGCAATACTTTGGCCTGTTTACCAATACTGTAGGTTTTGAAAACGGTTATCTAAGCAACAAAACCATAAAAAACAATAGCTTCAATGCTATGCTAGACTTGCACTATGACAAGTACTTGGGAGATTTTTCCATAGATGTACGTTCCATTACTAGATTTAAAAATGAGCAATTAGATTATACATTTAAAGAATCTGAAGGGTTTGATGCATTTACCTTTTCAAATCCAAACAATACAAGTGTAATTTCTAATCGTATTGATAGAAATGTGCTGCGACCACATCAATCTATTGCCTTAAAATACAAGAGGTACTCTAAAATTGTATTTAGTAATACTGCGTATATCTCTTCCATTCAGAAAAATAAATTGATTTTACCTTCATCTGTCATAAAAGTTGATTTAGCAGATATTTTAGATATCTATGATTTTAGTGATTTCTCCCTCAGCGCAACAAGTGCTTTTGATGTTAATGAAATGCCTCTTTTTTACAACAATCAAAGCCATAATAGCCTGCAATTGCTACCTTCAGAAAGTCTTGGCTACACTAGTAATTTTGACTTATTTATAAACGAAGATTTAGATTTAGAAGAGCGACACGATTATTCCTTTAATCTCGATTTAGATTTTTATTTATGGGATGTTAATTGGTATTTCACTGCTAGCTATTTTGGTTCAAAAACGAAAGGAAGTGTATTTCCTGTTTTAGAAGGCAATCAATTCCAACTTCAAAATATTGCAGATATTACCAATAAAGGTCTAGAGCTACAATTGGATGTCTCTGAAAGGTTTGGCAGAACGCGTTGGAATAGCACGATAAGTTTTATGACCAACCAAAACAAAGTTACCAACCTTTACAATAATGAAGAGCGTGTACCAATTGCAGGTTTTCAAAATGTGTCTAAAAACTTAATCGTTGGCCAACCTGCTGGTGTCATTGTAGGAACTGCTTTTGCAAGAGACAATCGAAACAATATCATTATAGATAGCAATGGCTACCCAATTGTAGATACAGATCAACAAATTATAGGTAATCCTGTACCAGATTTTACACTTGGCTTTTCTAATCGTTTTACCTGGAAGAAATTAAAATTCCATTTCACGTTAGACTACCAAAAGGGTGGAGATACTTGGAATGGAACCCAAAATGTACTCAATTATTTTGGTACATCACAACAATCTGCAGATCAAAGAAACATTACAAATTATGTTTTTAATGGTGTAAATGCACAAGGCAATACCAATACAATTCCTGTAGATTTTTATAATCCTGAAGATGGTATTGAAAACAACCGATTTGTTCGCTACGGTTTTAGTGGTATTGCAGAAGAAGCCATTGAAGATGCCAGCTATCTTAACCTAAGAACCGTCGAACTATCTTATGATTTTGCTAAAAACAATCATGGTTTTTTCAGACAAGTTGAAATAGGGCTTTACGCTCACAACCTCATCACATTTACAAAATACAGAGGAGCATCCCCTTATTCATCACTTTTTGATACCAATTCTGGACATAATCTTAACTTTTTCAATACTCCTTTAATGAGTGAGGTTGGGCTAAAAGTCAACTTAAAAATATAAACACTATGAAAAAACTTATACAAAACACCAAACTTTTGGTAATTGCCGGACTTTGCTTCTTCACGTTGCTGTCTTATAAAGCTTTTGAAGCATTTAATAATCCAATAGAGAAGATATACACACAAACGGACAGACCATTCTATTTTCCTGGAGAAAGCATTTGGTTTAAATCTTATATCGTAGGTGCAGACAATACTATTACGACCATCAGTGATGTAATGCATGCGGAATTAATTTCACCTAAAGGTGCTATTGTAAAATCCTTAAAACTCAATGTAAAACAAGGATATGCTTACGGAAATTTTGATATAAGCTCGGATTGGGTTGGTGGCATTTACACTTTAAAATGCTACACCAATTGGATGCGTAATTATGGTGAAGATTCATTTTTCACAAAAAAAATCACTATTCAAAAAGTGGTAAAACCTAAGCTGTTACTTAATTTAAAATTCGAAAAAGAAGGCTACGGAAAATCCTCTGAAGTTATCGCAAATCTTGAGGTTAAAGATTTAAAGAATCAACCTTTATCGCATACTGAAGTTACGTATAAAGTGAGTGTAAAAGGCACAGACATTATAAAGGATGTTGTGGTTACAGACAAAGACGGTAAAGCCAAACCTAGCTTTACATTACCAGAAGACTTGGAGTCCGTTGATGTGGTTTTAAACGCTTTGGTATATCACAAAGGCACCACAGAATCTATCTCAAGAGCTGTTCCTGTGGTTTTAAACACTATTGACCTTCAGTTTTTGCCAGAAAGCGGCAAAATTGTAGCTGGCACTTTAAACAAAGTTGCTTTTAAAGGTCTTAATGAATTTGGAAAACCTGTAGATCTCAAAGGAGATATTGTAAATGCGAAAGGAGAAACCGTTTCAAACTTTGAAAGTTTTCATGATGGTATGGGAAGCTTCAATTTTAACCCAAACAAAGACGAGGTTTACTATGCTAAGATTACAGAACCTTTCCGTTCTGAGGAATTAATTCAGCTACCAAAAGTGTACGAAAACGGTGTTCGATTTTCTGTTACAACAGATAGTCTATCAACCAATTTAGATGTTTTTTCAACCTATAGCACACCTTTATTTCTTGAGGTTTCTAATGCAAGTGCATTGCTCTCAAAAAAGGAAATTGGCCTCAAAAAAAATATAAGCTTAAACACTTCAGAATATCCTATGGGTATTACCAAATTCAGTCTAAAAAATGAATATGGCAGCACATTCGCAGAGCGTTTGGTGTTTCTAAATCCTCATAAAAAACTTCATGTAGACCTCAGCCTAGATAAGGAGCTGTACAATACCAGAGAAAAGGTAAAACTTACTATAAAAACATATGATGAGAAGCAGAATCCTATTCCTGCAAACTTATCATTAGCCGTTGCAGATAATAAATTACTGTCCTTTGCTGATGACAAGCAAGACCATATTTTATCTTACTTATTGGTGTCTTCTGAGCTGAAAGGTAAAATTCATAAGCCAGATTTTTACTTGAATCCAAAAGAGCCAAAATCAAAAAAAGCAATAGATTATGTGATGCTAACCCATGGTTGGCGAGACTATATCAATGCTCCTACAGTTACTAAGGAAAATGCACAATACCTACCAGAACAGAGTGCTATACAAACTGGTGTTGTGCTCAACAAAAAAGGGAAACCAACCCAAGCACATTTACTGCTTTTTGATAGAGATGGTAATAAAGTTTTGGTTTTTGACACCGAAGAAGATGGTTCTTTCGCTTTTAAATTCAACAATAATTATCACTTGACTTTATTGGCTTATAAAGACAATGGAGAACGTGTTACCATTGAAGAAACATCCTTAAAAGAAGGACGACACTACAGTCAAACTCCAACTAAAAACGTTGAAAACAAAGAGAACATTAAGTCTTTTGATAAAAATGAAAAACCACTACAAAAGGCTATTAAACAAAAGGCGCAAATCTCTGTCGGTCTAGAAGAAAATAAAAATGGGTTAGACGAAGTTGTTGTTGTGGGTTACAGTACAACACGTAAAGCGAGCTTTTCAGGTGCTGCTACAATGGTTTCTTCAGAAGATATCTCAGCTTATGGCAATTCTGTAATAAATGCTTTGGCTGGCGAAGTTGCTGGTGTTAACATAATTAATCGTAGCGGGCAACCAGGTAGCGCGTCAACAGTTAGAATCAGAGGTTTGGGTAGTGTATCGGGTAATAATCAACCTCTTGTTGTGGTAGATGGTGTACCTTACGACAGTTCAACGTTGAGTGATATCAATCCTCAGCAAGTGAATAATGTGGTGGTTCTAAAAGATGCTGCTGCAACTAGCATTTATGGTTGTAGAGGCTCAAATGGTATAATTCTCATAAATACAAAACACGGAAAATATCCAAATAGTAGTGGCGCAGTAAAACGATTAAATAACAGAGATTATAAAAATTACGCTGTAAAGCAATTTTATCACTATAATCAAAACTACACAGACACTCCAAGAAGTTTCTACATGCCAATTTATGAAGGAAAAAATCTACCAGAAGAGCGTACTGATTTTAGACAAGCCATATACTGGAATCCAGTAGTACAAACCAATGCTGATGGTATTGCCGAAATTGAGTTTTATAATTCTGATGCTGTAACGTCGTTTAAAATTTCTGCTGAAGGGATTGGTTATAACGGTCTTGTGGGCAAAACAGATAAATTATATGCTACCAAGAAGTTATTGAACATAGACATTAAAACACCTAATTATATGGTGTTAAATGACACCATTTCATTACCAATTACCATCACAAATGAAACTGAAAAAGCCATGGAAACTAATTTAAAGTTTCTATTACCTAAACATTTGAAATTAGTGTCGTCTTTTGATGAAAAACTAAACGTGGAAGCTAAAAACGCTATCACCAAAACCATAAAAGTCATACCTATTGAAAAGGGTAAGGACTTAGACATTTCCATTTTGGCAGAATCTGAAGATTATAAGGATCTCATTAAGAAAAAGGTAACTATTTTAAGCCCTTACTTTCCAACTTCTTTGTCATTGTCTGGTTCAAAAACTCAAACGTTTGACTTCGAAATTAACAATGCTGTTAAACATAGTATTACCACAGAGTTTAATATTTACACAGACATTGTAGGAGATGTTATGGATGGTATTGAATCTTTAATCCGTGAGCCTTATGGATGTTTTGAGCAAACATCATCTTCAACATATCCTAATATTATGGTCTTAAAATACCTAAAGGAAGCTGACAAAAGCAATCCTGAAATTGAAGCTAAAGCTCTAGATTTTATAAAACAAGGTTATAAAAGGCTTATTGGTTTTGAAACTTCTGAAGGTGGTTTTGAATGGTTTGGTCATACGCCTCCACACGAAACCTTAACCGCTTATGGTGTTTTGGAATTTACCGAAATGAAAGAAGTATACGATGGTGTAAATGACAAAATGATTTCCAGAACTGTAGATTGGCTCTTAAGCCGAAAAGACGGTAAAGGTGGTTTCAAAAAAAGTGAAAAAGGCTATGATAGTTTTGCCAGTTCACCAACAGATGTTGCCAATGCTTACATTGTCTATGCATTAAGCGAATCTGGTGTCAATGCAGATTATATGCTAGAGTATAATACAGCCTATACAGATGCTGTAAAGAGTAATGACACTTATAAAATGGCATTACTAGCCATGGCTAGTCATAACCTCAATAAAGAAGAAAACTTTAAAACACTTTTAACCAAAATAAAAACAAATATTGAGGAGTATGGTTTTGATAAAATACCTGTAGAAAATACAATTACAAGATCTTACGGTAACTCAAAACAGATAGAAACCGTAGCGCTTACAACATTGGCTTTAATGGACGAGAAAAATGAAAATACAATGCTTGTAACAGAAGGTATAGATTATCTGATTAAGCAACGTAAAAACAACCGTTTTGGCTCTACTCAAGCAACAGCAATGGCTCTTAAAGCACTGATTAATTACACAAAAAGTCAAAAGCAAAAAATACTTAAGGAAAACGATGATATCACCTTAATAATTAATGGTAAATCCATAACTAAAAAATTAGAACTTTCAGACAATGGAAAAATCACCATTAACGGTTTTGAAAACCATCTAAAACAAGGAAAACAGACTATTGCAGTTAAGTTCAACAACCCAAAGGCAACATTTCCTTATACCTTAAATGTAAATTGGGATAGTACTTTACCAGATAGTTCAAAGGCTTGCCCTTTGCAACTCGAAACAACAATTACTGGACAAAACCATGCGGTTGGCGATAATGTAAGTTTTAATATCTCTGTTGCAAACACCAATGCAGAACCCTTAGGCATGGTAACCACAATTGTTGGCGTACCATCTGGAACAACAGCTCAACCTTGGCAACTAAAAAAGATTTTAAAAGAAAACAAGGTCGCTTTTTATGAGGTTTTTGATAATTATCTAGTGTTTTACTGGCGAGAATTTAAAGCTTCAGAAACCAAAAATATTAGGCTAGACTTAAAAGCTGATATTGCTGGCCATTACCAAGCACCTGCAAGTACTGTTTATCTGTATTATGGAGATGAAAACAAAACTTGGATATCAGGAAACATCATTGATATTAAAGATTAGTAATTTCTCATATTTTTAAAGTTGAAAAACCTCATCAGAAATGGTGAGGTTTTTTACCTCTTCCCTCCAACCACAATAACAATCTCACCTTTTGGTGGTTTGTTGATATAATGTTCTAAAACTTCTTTTGCTGTTCCTCTTACAGTTTCTTCGTAAAGTTTGGTAAGCTCTCTCGATACACAAACTAGTCTATCTTCACCAAAGTACTCACAAAAATGCCCTAAGGTTTTTACTAACTTATGTGGACTTTCATAAAAAATCATAGTTCGGGTTTCTTCTGCTAAAAGTAACAATCTGGTTTGGCGACCTTTCTTTACAGGTAAAAAACCTTCAAACACAAACTTATCGTTTGGCAAACCACTGTTTACCAAAGCAGGTACAAATGCAGTAGCGCCTGGCAAACACTCAACCTCAATATTGTTTTCTACACAGGCTCTAACTAATAAAAATCCAGGATCTGAAATCGCTGGTGTACCAGCATCACTAATCACAGCAATTGTAAGTCCAGACTTTAGTTTTTCAATGAGATTATTCACCGTTTTATGCTCGTTATGCATATGGTGACTTTGCATAGGAGTATTAATCTCAAAATGCTTTAAAAGCTTTCCAGATGTTCTAGTGTCTTCGGCAAGTATAAGATCTGCTTCTTTTAAAACCTCTACAGCTCTAAAAGTCATATCCTTCAAATTTCCGATTGGTGTGGGTACTATAAATAGTTTCATCTATTTAAATTTAATCAAATACTTGTTTTTCAATCACTTAATTAGTTTGATGGGCAATATTTTTTATTTGCCAAATACCTATTATGGGCTTTCATTCTTTCAAACTAATTCATCAAAATTACAATCTTTTACTTTTCTTAACGCAACCATTTGTAGTATTTTGTATCTAATCTATAAATCTAGATATTGTATTAGGAAAATTTACGGCTTAACTGTTATAGTATTAAGCTCGTTTATTTTCTCAATGCGTTTTTAAAACTCAATTATATGCTTGTAAAGCTATGTCGCTTATGTTTTTTGTTCCTATTATGCTTACAAGCACATAGCCAAACCACAGATTTATCTATAAACATTGAGGCTCAAAATCTTGGTGGCACTCCTATTTCGCAAGTAGATATATATGAAGATTTTCAATACTTAATCACGCTATCTAATTCTGGTAATGCTGTTAGTAACGCAAGTATTTCCATAGATTTTGATGATGAGATTACTATAATTTCAACAAGTTCTCAAAACAATATTAATGGAGCTACCGATGTTTCAAGTATTGTAATTGCAGCTAATGTTTTGACAGCTACTGTGGCTAATATGCCTAATAACTCTAGTGTAGAGCTCTTGGTTTTAGTCTCTGCGCCAACCAACTTAGGTGGTATTGCAGTTAATGGAACAATAAATCCACCCACAGGCACCACTGATACTAACACTAGTAATAACCAATCCATTATTTCTATAGATGTGTTGGATATTGTTATTGACTTTGAAGTAACTCACACCCAAATTTCACCTACTACAGGAACACCAGTTAGTGCTTGGGGAGACCAGGTTACTTATCAATTTACCATTACCAATAATAGTGAGATAGACTTCCCTGTGGACATTATTAGAGGTCGATTAATTTTAACATCAATCGTTGGTAACGGTCAACCATTTGCCGAGTTTATTTCTTTGGAGTGTATAGATAGTACTAACGGAACCATCTGTCCTGATTTAACTGGTCTTACTACGACTTCTACAACTGTAAACTCATCAAATAGTGCTACTGCTCCAATATTATTTAATTTTAATGATGGTGCTGAAATTACTTCTGGAGGAAGCATCACTTTTGAAATGGTATATCGCTATACCAACTTTACATGCTCGCCAGATCCTATGCCTATTATGGTTGATAGCTTTATTGAAATAGGTTTAAATCATGATAATGTCTCATCAAACCTATCCAACTTTGTAGAAACTATTCTTCCAAACGCAGACCAATGCCCAACAACAGATGTTTGTATTGAAACCGAAATTGTTGATCCCACAGATACTACAGATATAGACTATAATGAAGAGGTTACTTTAGTTACAACAGTATGTAATAATGGTCCCTCTGAAGCTCCTTTGTTTTTCTTTATCCAAAATTTATCCGCAAATGTCGATTGGGACATCATTTCTGTTAATTGTACAGCAACTACTGGACCTGTTGCTTGTGAAGATTTTACAATTTCAGATAATGGTCAATTATGGGTTACTAGTGAGTTTGTGCTTCAACCTAATACCACAATAACTATCGAGACTGTAGTTATTTTTCTTGAACCTCCATGCAACCCGTTTCCAAATCAGGTAGACGCTACAATAAAAAGTCAGATAGTCCTCTTACCTACTCAAACCATAGATATAAACCCAGACAACAATTATTACTATAACTATCTAACGCTTCCAACGGAGGAGCCTTGCGATGAGGAGGATATTTCTGATATTGAAGTTACAAAAACTCAAATCTTTCCTGAATTACCTATTGGAAGTTCGCAAACAAATACTGCAGAATGGGGCGAAATAACTTATGAAATTACTGTAACCAATGATGGTAATACTGATGAGCCTATACAAGTGCAAGACCACATGCCTGTTCCATTGGCTGGCGACGTACCTATTACTGGTACTTTAGTGAGTGTGGAGTGTTCAGGAACAACTGGTACTGCCTCCTGTTTTACTATTGCAAATGCTAACATAGGTGTTACTTTTGATGGTGTAACTGAAGACGGTAGTTTTGACACCTTTTGGGAAATTTTGCCCGAAGACAATTGGATACTTCCGGCAAATAGTTCTGTGTCATTTATCGTTACCATAGATTGGCAGCCAGAATGTTCTATACTACCTATGATTGGTACAAATTATGTGCGCGTAAATTATGTAAATAATGTTCCTGAGACTAATCTTGGTAATAACACTGCTTTTGTACAAACATACTTTGCGCCCTGTATAGATTTAGTAGTACAAACGTATCCTGAATTTGCCCAAGTAGATACTGGAGAATCTTTTGATTGGATTGTAGATATTAGTAATAGTGTAACAAGCTCTAGTGCTATAGATATACAATTTGAAAATATCTTAGATAATGCTTTTACTATTTTAGGCACACCAAACTGTAGTGTTACATCTGGTAGTGCTACTTGTATTTCTACATTCAACATTAGTGGCAATACTATAACAGGTACAATACCCACAATGGAAGCAGGTTCTACGGTTAGAGTTACCATTTCTGTTGCTGCTCCGAGTTTTGGTGGTGGGTTTAACAATATTGCCGAAGCTTTTCCGAGTGCCTCAGATAATGAAGAGCTAACTCCAGAAACCAATATCTCGGTAAATAGTGTTCAGGTGATTTCTCCAATATTAGAAAAAATGTTTGTGCCAGATACAATTTTAGAAGGAGGCCAAAGCGAATTGATTTTTACGGTTTATAACATCGCTACCAATCCAACTCAAAATGGTATAGCGTTTACGGATAATTTACCAGCTGGCGTAACCTTATCTTCATCTCCTGTTTGGGTAGAAGCTAATGGTTGCACAGCCACATTTAATGGATCTGCTGGCGATAATTTTGTTGGAATTACGGATTTAGCATTTCCGAGCGGAGTTGAAAGTTGTACATTTTCAGTAATGGTAACATCAGACATTGCTGGTACATACCTTAATGACTTTCAAAACATAAGTGACACCAATAACCTAGATGCATCACAAGTCAGTGCAACTTTAAATGTTATTGTAGATACTTCTAATGTTGATATTGAAATTCTAAAATCTGTTGAGCCAACAGAAGCTATTGTTGGTCAGGAAGTAACATTTACTATCACTGCAACAAATGTAGGTACAACTCAAGCATCTGCTGTTGAAGTTTTAGATGCGCTTCCTGTTGGGTATGAATACATTTCTGCTACAGTTAGCTCTGGTGTTTTTAATGATAGTACATTTTCTTGGTTAATCCCAGTTTTAGATCCTGGCCAATCCGAAACTTTACAAATTAATGTTTTGGTGGTTTCGTCAACCGATTTACTGAATGTTGCTTTTTTAAATGCATTAAATGAAGTGGATAGAGATGAGACTAACAATGAAGATGAAGCGATTGTAGAAATATCTAATTGCCTATCTATACCTCAAGGTGTTTCGCCAAATGGAGATTTAGATAATGATTATTTGGTGATTCCTTGTATAGAACGCTTTCCTGATAATAGAATTAAAATTTATAATCGTTATGGTACATTAATCTACCAAACCAATAATTACGACAATACTTGGGATGGTAGAGCAAATAGAGGTATCCCAGAATCGTCAGGATTACTTCCAGTTGGTACGTATTTCTACATTTTAGAAATTAATGGATTAGCAAAACCATTACAAGGATATGTTTATCTTAATTATTAACTGAATTTACCTTCAACAATTTCTATAAAGCGCTCTTCGTAATCTTCCTTGCCTTCCCAGTTATTATAATCTGGCTTTACCATTTCGTAGATAAGTGCTCTGGCTTCTACTAGAGAGTCTGTAGTATTTATTTGAGAGATTACACGATCATAGTCTTCACTTTTACCTTCAAAAAGGTGTTTTATGAATGCTAATTTATCATTCAATCCAATCTGTAATCCGTTCCCTTTTAATTTATCATTTAATGATTTTTTAGCTTGTTCTGCTTCACGTTTTTTAGCATCTTCAATAGGTTCAAATTCTGGAATATTACCAAAATCAGAGCTAATAGTTTCAAACTCTATAGTTTTTGGTTTTTCATTTGCAACAGCTTCTTCAACCATAATATCTACTTGTTGACTTTCGCCAGGCATTTGAGCCACCATATCTTTAATCTTTTCCATTACAGGTTCCATAATTCCGTCGTCCTCTACCTCATCTACATTAACATAGGTTTTGTTTCCAACCTCAATATTATCACTTACGGTATTATTAAAAGCTGTATCCAGCATTCCAAAAAATGAAGAATCGTTACCAATAGTTGGCATGTCGTCTTCGAAATTTTCGTGAGCAAATTTTAAAACCGTTAGCTTTTCATAAAGCTTTGTAACCTCCTCGTGCATTCTATCGACATCTTCTCTGCCCTTTAATTTTAGAATCCTGTGTGCTATACTGATTAATTCTGATTCTAATTTCTTTTTCATGTTATTTAATTTTATGTTAAGTAAAGTCAGATGGAACATTTTAAACTACACTATTCTTATTTAAAAATAAATAGTAGATGTTTCGTCCTAATTACTTTTGATTTTTAATATTTTTGATTGACCTTTATACAAACGAAAATTGACTACGTTTTAGTGCTAAAATTACGAAATGTTTCTTGAAAATACGGTAAATCATAAAGAACAATTTGGGTGGATTGAAGTGATTTGTGGATCAATGTTCTCTGGTAAAACCGAAGAGCTGATTCGCAGGTTGAAGCGCGCTCAATTTGCTCGACAAAAAGTTGAAATTTTTAAACCTGCAGTAGATGTAAGGTATGATGACGAAATGGTGGTTTCTCACGATTCTAATGAAATCAGATCTACTCCAGTACCTGCAGCAGCCAATATTCCAATTTTAGCAGATGGTTGTGATGTAGTTGGTATTGACGAAGCACAATTTTTTGATGATGAGATTGTTAGGGTTTGCAATGATTTAGCCAATAAAGGAATTCGTGTCATTGTAGCTGGTTTGGACATGGATTTTAAAGGAAACCCTTTTGGCCCTATGCCTTACCTTATGGCAACTGCAGAGTATGTTACAAAGGTTCATGCTATCTGCACCAAAACAGGAAATTTAGCGCAGTATAGTTACAGAAAAGCGCAGAGCGATGATTTGGTCTTACTCGGTGAAGTTGAAGAATACGAACCCTTAAGTCGTGCTGCTTTTTATAAGTCTATGCTTAGAGATAAAGTGAGACAAATGAAAGTGAAAGACGCTGAAGAGATCAATGCTAAAGAAAATAAGTCTGATGCCAAAAGCGAATGAAACTGTTCTTGAAATTGATTTAGGTGCTTTAACACATAATTTCAATTATTTAAAATCCAAATTACAGCCCAACACAAAATTTTTAGCCGTTGTTAAAGCTTTTGCCTATGGTAGTGATTCTGTTGCTATAGCCAAACATTTAGAATCACTCAATGTAGATTACTTAGCTGTTGCATATGCTAAAGAGGGTGTTTTACTCAGAGATGCAGGTGTTACAACACCTATATTGGTGCTTCATCCACAGCCAATTAATTTTGAAACTATAATAGAACGCTGTTTAGAGCCTAGTATTTATAGTGCTAGAATTTTAAATGAATTCATTTCGGTTGCAGAAGACCAATCACAAAAAGATTATCCTATCCATGTTAAATTTAATACAGGCTTAAATCGTCTTGGTTTTTGGGAAAATGATGTTGATCATATAGTTTCACAACTAAACAGAACTACATCCCTTAAAGTGAAGTCTCTTTTTTCTCACTTAGCTGCCAGTGAAGACAAAAATGAAACTGACTTTACTGAAAATCAAATAGAATCGTTTAAGTCTATAGCTGAAGAATTTAAATCTAAATTAAATTATAAGCCATGGCTGCATTTGTGTAACACTTCTGGAATTATAAACTATCCCAAAGGGCATTTGGACATGGTACGAAGTGGTATAGGACTTTATGGCTTTGGAAACTCAGCTATAGATGATTTACAATTAAAACCCATTGCTTCTTTAAAGTCAGTAATATCTCAAATCCATAATATTGAAAGAGGAGAAACAGTAGGTTACAATAGGGTATATAAGGCTAAAGGATTTGAGAAAACTGCAACAATTCCTATTGGTCATGCCGATGGCATTACAAGAATTTATGGTAAAGAGAAAGGGTTTGTATTTATCAACGGACAAAAAGCCCCTATCATTGGTAATGTCTGCATGGACATGATTATGGTTAATATTTCAGATATTGACTGTAAAGAAGGAGATGAAGTTATCATATTTGACGGCTCACATAAAGCCTCAAATCTTGCAGAATCTTCAGGTACAATTTCTTATGAAATTATTACCGCAATATCCCAACGTGTTAAAAGAAAAATCATCACTGCTTAAGATTTTTTTAACAAATTGTGACTTTTTACTTATTTTAGTATCTCACTAACATATATACTAACTATTTAAAACACTGAATTATGTTAAAAGAATTTAAGAATTTTATTATGACAGGCAACGTAATTGATTTTGCTGTTGCGGTTATCATGGCAGGTGCTATTGGTGCAGTAATCAATGGATTTGTTTCAAAAATTGCTATGCCTCTTATAGGTTTAGTTTCTGGTGGAGTAAGTTTCTCTGATAAGTTTTGGACACCTGGAGACAAAGTGTACAAAACAGTAGAAGAAGCTAAAGAAGCTGGTGTTGCTGCTGTTGAGTATGGTGCTTGGATAGACACTATCATCAGTTTATTATTTGTTGGTTTTGTTATGTTCTTAATTGTTAAGGCTTATAACAAAACTAAAAAGCCTGTTGAGGAAGCTCCTGCAGGACCATCTGAAATCGATTTATTAACTGAGATCAGAGATTCTTTAAAAAAATAAATAAAATATAGCTACCGCTATACTACATATTTATTAATCAAACCCAGACTTAAGGTCTGGGTTTTTCTTTTTAAGAAAACTAAAAAGTTAAATAATTAACACTCTTCTTTTTTAATGTTAAAAGCTTCTCTTTTATTAAAATTAAGGGCTTTATTTTGTTTAATTTTGTCACATAATTATTTAAAAATAACAGATGAAAATAGCTGTAGTAGGTGCAACTGGACTAGTAGGTAATGTCATGTTGAATGTTCTCGAAGAACGAAATTTTCCAATCGATGAATTGCTTTTGGTAGCATCTGAGCGTTCTGTTGGTAAAACCGTAGAATTTAAAGGGAAACAACATAAGGTTATAAGCATTCCTGAAGCTGTGCAAAAACGTCCGGATATAGCTTTATTCTCAGCTGGTGGGAGTACATCTTTAGAATGGGCTCCGAAATTTGCAGAAGTAGGTACGACTGTTATCGATAACTCTTCTGCATGGAGAATGGATTTATCTAAAAAACTTGTTGTACCAGAGATTAATGCTAATCGATTAAATAAAGAGGACAAAATAATCGCCAATCCAAATTGTTCAACCATACAAATGGTTATGGCATTAGCGCCTCTTCATCATAAATACAAAATAAAGCGTATTGTTGTATCAACATATCAGTCAGTTTCTGGAACTGGAGTAAAAGCTGTAGAGCAGTTAGAAAATGAGATAGCTGGTAAAAAAGGTGACATGGCTTACCATTACCCAATTCATAAAAATGCTATACCACATTGTGATGTTTTTGAAGAAAACGGATACACAAAAGAAGAAATGAAGTTGGTGAGAGAGACTCAAAAAATTCTTGACGATAAGAGTATTGCGGTAACTGCAACAGCTGTAAGAATCCCAACTGCTGGCGGACACAGTGAAGCTGTAAATGTGGAGTTTGAAAATGACTTTGACTTAACCGAAGTAAGGCAAATATTAGATAATACCCAAGGTGTTACCGTACAAGATAATTTAGATGTAAACGTATATCCAATGCCGATGTATGCAAATGGGAAAGACGATGTATTTGTGGGCAGAATAAGAAGAGATGGTTCTCAGTCTAATACTCTAAACCTTTGGATTGTAAGCGATAATCTTAGAAAAGGTGCTGCTACAAATACTATTCAAATTGCAGAATACTTGGTTAATAATAATCTCATTTAGATTTTCTTTAATTTTTAGACCCATCTTAAAATTTTGTATCTTTCATCTCGTTATCTAACGAAGTGTTAGAAACTTATCCACGTCTAAAAATATTCAACTCAATATAGTCTTAAGTCAGGCTTTTTATTGAGATTTAATTTTAAAAACCAATTATGAAAAAATTACTTCTAATTACTGCATTACTAAGTATTTTTGTTTCCTGTAAAAACGAATCCGAAAAAGTGAAACCTATTACTGTAAACTATCCTGAAACCAAAAAAGTTGACACTGTAAACAATTACTTTGGTGAAGATGTAGCCGATCCTTACCGTTGGCTAGAAGATGACAGAAGTGCTGAAACCGAAGCTTGGGTAAAATCTCAAAATGAAGCTACTTTTGGCTACCTAGATAACATCCCTTATAGAGAAGAGTTAAAGGAGCGCCTTACTAAATTATGGAACTATGAAAAAATTGGTTCACCTTTCAAAGAAGGTGATTACACCTATTTTTATAAGAATGATGGTTTACAAAACCAATATGTTATCTACAGATATAAAAATGATGCCGATCCAGAGACAGCTGAGGTCTTTTTAGATCCAAATACCTTTAAAGAAGATGGAACAATTTCCTTAGGTGGCCTAAGTTTTTCTAAAGATGGGAAAACATTAGCATATTCAATTTCTGAAGGCGGTAGTGATTGGAGGAAAATTCTAATAATGAATGCTGAAACCAAGGATATTGTTGAAGACACCTTAGTCGATATTAAGTTTAGTGGCATGTCATGGTACAAAAACGATGGCTTCTATTACTCAAGCTACGACAAACCAAAGGGTAGTGAGCTTTCTGCAAAAACAGACCAACACAAAGTATATTATCATAAGCTAGGTACTAAACAGTCTGAAGATCAATTGATTTTTGGTGGTACTCCAGAAGAAAAACATCGCTATATTGGAGCAAGTGTTACAGAAGATGATAAATACTTAATTATATCTGCAAGTGTTTCTACTTCTGGCAATAAGCTCTTTATAAAAGATTTGTCTCAACAAAACAGCAAGTTAACGACTATTTTAGATCACACAGATTCTGATACTTATGTGATTGATAATGTAGACAGTAAGCTTTACTTGGTTACGAACCTAAATGCACCAAATCAAAAAATTGTTACAGTAGATGCGTCTAATCCAACTTCAGAAAACTGGAAAGACTTTATACCAGAAACCGAAAATGTTCTAAGTCCATCAACAGGAGGAGGGTATTTCTTTACTGAATATATGGTAGATGCCGTTTCCAAAGTATTACAATACGATTATGATGGAAAACTTGTAAGAGAAGTAAAGCTACCTGGTGTTGGTAGTGCTGGTGGGTTTGGAGCTAAAAAAGAAGAAAAAGAATTGTATTATTCTTTTACAAACTATGTTACTCCAGGCAGTATTTACAAATATAATATTGAGGAAGGAACCTCTGAATTATACCGTAAACCAAGTATAGATTTTAATCCTGAAAATTACGAAAGTAAGCAAGTGTTTTATACCTCTAAGGACGGTACAAAAGTTCCAATGATAATCACTCATAAAAAAGGTTTAGAGCTCAATGGTAAAAACCCAACTATATTATATGGTTATGGTGGTTTCAATATTTCTCTTACACCAAGCTTTAGCATTACAAATGCCGTATGGATGGAACAAGGTGGAATATATGCTGTAGCTAATCTGCGTGGTGGTGGTGAATATGGGAAAAAATGGCATAACGCAGGTACTCAAATGAAAAAGCAGAATGTTTTTGATGATTTTATTGCTGCAGCAGAATATTTAATTTCAGAAAAGTATACCTCATCAGATTATTTAGCTATTAGAGGTGGTTCTAACGGAGGCTTATTAGTTGGAGCAACCATGACACAAAGACCAGATTTAATGAAAGTAGCGCTACCTGCTGTGGGAGTTTTAGATATGCTACGTTATCATACATTTACTGCTGGTGCAGGTTGGGCATACGACTACGGTACAGCAGAGGATAGTAAAGAAATGTTCGATTACTTAAAAGGCTATTCACCTGTGCATAATGTAAAAGAAGGAGTTGAATACCCAGCAACTTTGGTAACAACTGGAGATCATGACGATAGAGTGGTTCCTGCTCACAGTTTTAAATTTGCTGCAGAATTACAAAGTAAACAATCTGGTGATAACCCAACACTTATTAGAATAGAAACCGATGCTGGTCATGGTGCTGGTACTCCTGTAAGTAAAACCATTGAACAATATGCCGATATTTTTGGGTTTACACTTTATAATATGGGCTTTGATGTACTACCAAGTAAAACAAAGGAAAAAGTAAAAGGTTAACATTTCATATGCTTTAGTTTTAAAGCATTTTATATTGTCGTTTATCTTTTTTTACTTGATTATAAACGATTTAATTAAAAAGTCTTAGATTTACTCCTATTTTTGTTAAAAAAGTAGGAGTTTTTTTGTTGAAACTGTTTTATTTATACGTTGTCATCAATACATGAAAAAGAATTACATTCTAAAACTGTTTTTTTTAACTGCATTATTATCATCTTGTAGTGAATCAGATGACAGCACAACGCCTTTGTCTATTGAAACGGATCCAGACGAAGTCTTTTTAGCTCAAAACTCTAGTGTTGAGATATTTATATTCAATAACGATTCTAATATTCCCCAATCAGGTACGCTATCTTTAACACAGCCATCGTTAGGCTCTGCAGTAATTAATGATAATAATACACCAGATAATGTTAATGATGATTTCATAGTTTACACTGCAAATTCAAACACTATTGGTGAAGATTCTATGCAATACATTATATGTGATGCATCTGAAAATTGTTCAACAGAAAACATCTCTTTATCAATTTCATCTTTGTCTACTGTAAATATGTTTGAAGGTGATACTCCGCATGAAACTTTATCATCTTATAATTTCTTCGAAGGAGATTTAAACAACCTTAACCCTACATTTGGAGTTTTTCCTTATGACCTCATTACACCTTTATTTACAGATTATGCCAAGAAAAAACGTTTCATATGGATGCCTAATGGAGTAAAAGCTAACTATATTAATGATTATACTCCACTAGATTTTCCGACTGGTACTGTTATTATCAAAAATTTCTTTTACTACAATGTACAGCCTGATAATTCAACAAAAATTATTGAAACCAGACTGATGTACAGAAAAGAAAACGAGTGGGATTTTGCAAATTATGTTTGGAATGAAGAACAAACAGAGGCTTTTTTTACAAACTCTGGCAGTATTGTTAATTTAAGTTGGCTAGAAGGAGAAAATATAAAGACAACAGATTATAGAATACCTTCTAGAGCAGAGTGTTTTACATGTCATAATCAGCTAGACGACCCAACAACTATTGGTTTGAAACCTCAGAATTTGAATAAAAATTATGACTACGCTGATGGTTCTGCAAACCAACTGCGTAAACTTATAGAGTTTGGATATTTAAACACTGATGTTCCTGATAACATAAATTCCTCTGTCGCTTGGGATGATAATTCTCAACCACTTGAAGCAAGGGTTCGCTCTTATCTAGATATAAATTGTGCACATTGTCACTCTGATGATGGTCATTGTAATTACAGACCCATGAGATTTGCTTTTCATTTAACAGAAGACTTAGCAAATTTAGGCGTTTGTGTAGAGCCTGAAACTCAATTCATTCCAAATTCTTATATTGTAAAACCCAATGACACCGACCTATCCATACTTTATTACAGAATAAGTACTACTGATGAATCTTTTAGAATGCCTTTATTGGGAAGAACAACTAACCACGAAGAAGGTATTAATCTAATAGAGGAATGGATTAATTCTTTAAATAATTGCGACTAACACAAAAAAAGATATGAAAAAAATTACACTCTTACTTATCGCAGTTTTTACATTTTGCTTGGGCAATGCTCAGGTTTTAAATGAAAACGCAAATTGGCCAAATAGTGACTGGTCTTTAACAGGAACATATACTGCTACTGGGCTTTTATCTGACCCTACAACTACTGGCTCGACATTTACTTTTGATGATGATGCTGCGGGATCGAGTTCTGATGACACAATCCAAGCAACCTCGCCGATAATTGATCTAACTCCTGCAAGTTTAGCAGGTGAAAATTTTATTATTATTAACGGTGATTATGTATATAGACCATTAGGAAACGATGTATTATCAATAGAGGCTTATGATGCTGACACTACTACTTGGTATACCTTATGGACTTTTAGCGGTAATTCTGCAGGTTCTGATTATGAAACATGCTCTAATACAGAATCTTACTCAACTGGATTGCTTGACATAACAGGGTTTACTGCTACTCAATTATCTGGTTTTAGATATCGTATTAATTATGATGACCAAAATGGTTGGCAATGGGGCTGGTGTTTAACATCTCCGACAATTACCTCTTTAGATCCTTCAACTACTTGTCTAGACCCTACAAACCTAGATGTAGTTAACATTGGGCAGACTTCGGCAGATTTAATCTGGACAGAAATCGGAGTTGCTACAACATGGAATATTGAATGGGGTCCTGTTGGCTTTACACCAGGAACAGGAAATGTTATTACAACCTCATCAAACCCTTTCACATTAACAGGTTTAACAGATAGCACAAATTATGAATTTTACGTACAATCCGATTGTGGTGGAGCTAGTAACGTATCAAATTTTGTTGGGCCAATGGGTTTTGGAACAGCCTCACCTTCAGGTGTAGCATGTGCTTCTGCAATCAGTATGACTGTAGAAGAAGACTGTAGTACAGCAACACCAATGACTTTTGACTTTAGTACGGCAATTGATATCGATGCTTCTAATGAAAATCCAAGCTGTGACGCTGTAGGCAACTATGGCTATTTTGTGAGTTTTACTGCACCTACTATTGGTTCAGTAGTTTTTAATTTTAGTGGAGCTGCAAATAGTATTGGTTTAGAAGTGTATGACTCTTGCGGTGGTGCTTCTGTATCTACCTGCACCAATAATGGATTTAATGCAGGAGATACATCTGGCCTTATTGGAGGTTTAACTCCTGGTGCAACTTATTATGCTGTGATTTGGAGGGATCAGCAAAGCGGAACTGCTGACTTATGTATAGAAGAAGGAGCGAGTTGTCCAGACCCAAGTAGTTTAGATGTAACTTCAATATCCTTAGACTCAGCTATTTTGAGTTGGACAGAAAATGGTATAGCAAATTCATGGAATATTGAATGGGGAACAACTGGATTTACGCCAGGCTCAGGAAATGTTGTAAACAACCTTAATGCAACAAATTATAATTTAAATGGATTGTCATCCGGTACTAGCTATGATTTTTATGTTCAATCTAACTGTACTGGTGAAACATCAGATTTCTCAGGTCCTTTTACATTTACAACACAAGCACCATCAAGAATTAATTTCTCTCAGCAGCCAATAACTGTTAACGGTTATGATTTAGCGGTTGTTGATATGAATGGTGACTTTTTAGATGACATTGTTGGTGTTTCTTCCACAAACATTAATATTCAGGAGCAGAATGCTGATGGATCATTTACAAACATAAACATTACAACTCCTAATGCTGATTATTTACCAAGTTGGAGTATGGCTGCGGCCGATTTTGACGCCAATGGAAAGACAGATTTGCTATATGGTGCAGGTAGTGGTGTAACATTTATGCAAGCAAGTAATGATGGTACAAGTTTTACTGAACAATCTACATCGCAGTATGTATTCTCGCAACGTTCAAACTTTGTTGATATAAATAACGATGGTAACCTTGATGCTTTCGTTTGTCACGATGTTGAGCCTAATGTCTACTTCATAAATGATGGTACAGGTGTTTTTACTTTTTATCAATCTGATGTTACACCAGACGCTCCTTACTCATTAGGTAATTACCCGTCAGGAGGTGATTATGGTTCTATATGGATAGACTATAACAACGATAGAAATATTGATTTATTCATCGCTAAATGTGGTGGTGCCGTTGAAAGAAGAACAAATATAATGGTGACTAATAATGGTGACGGAACTTACACAGAAAACGCTGCTATCCTTGGTTTAGCAGATCCAATGCAAACATGGTCTTCTGCTTGGGGAGATTTTGACAATGATGGCGATATGGATGTTTTTGTAGGTGCTAGTTCAGGCACTCACAAATTAATGGAAAACAGCGGTTTTTCGGATGATGGAAATCCTAATAATGATTACATTTTTACCGATGTTACTGCTGGAGCAGGAATTGTTGCTCCAACAGGATGGGAGAGTTCTGTTCATGATATTGATAACGATGGTTACCTTGATATAATTAGCAATGGTTCTATAATGTATGGCAAAGGAGATATGACGTTTGAGGACGCTGATGATCAGCAGATTAACTACAAGAATGGTAGTTTTGGTGATTTAAACAATGATGGATTCATAGACACATACTACAATGGTGTTAGGTATTATAACCAAGGTAACAGTAACAATTGGGTTAAAATAAACACTGTAGGTATGGCACATGTTACACCAAATTATAGTAATAGAAATGGTATTGGAGCACGTGTTGAACTGATTACGCCTTCTGGAACCCAAATAAGAGATGTCAGAAGTGGTGAAGGTTTTGAATTTATGAGCTCGTTAAACGTACATTTTGGACTTGGGGCTGAAACCTCAATTACAGAAATTAGAGTTTACTGGCCATCTGGAGTAGTAGATGTTTTTGAAAACCCAAGTATCAACTCAACGCATGTTCTTGTTGAAGGTTCAGCTCCTTTAAACATAGAAGATGAAGCGTTCGCTGATATTTCTATTTATCCTAATCCTGTTGAAGATGTCTTAAAAATTAAGACCACAGCTATTTTAACAGAAAAAATCGCAACTATTTTTGATGTTTCTGGTAAACGCGTTTTCAATCAAATGATAACTAATGATGAGTTAAACGTTTCTGGTCTTCAAGGTGGTGTTTACTTCCTTAGAATTGAATCTGATGGCAGAAGCATAAGAAGAAAGTTTATCAAAAAATAAATGTTGTTCAATAAATACAGAAAGCCGCTTGTATATCAAGCGGCTTTTTTATGGTATTTTTGCTATATGCTTCAAATTAAAAATGTTAGTTTCAGCTATACTAAAAACCAAATCCTTAAGGATATAAACTTCACCGTTAATTCTGGTGAAAATGTTGCTGTTATTGGTGAAAGCGGATCTGGTAAAAGCACTCTACTTAAACTTATCTTTGGAGAATACGATCTAGAACAAGGACAGATATTTTGGAAAAACACTGAAATTCTTGGCCCAAAATATAACTTAGTGATTGGCTACGATTTTATGAAGTTTGTTACCCAAGAGTTTGATTTAATGCCTTATACTTCCGTTGAAAATAATATTGGTAAACATCTGTCGCGTTTTTATCCAGAAGAAAAAGAAAAACGCACAAATGCGCTTTTAAAGGTTGTAGAACTAGAAGGTTTTGCAAAAACAAAGGTAAAAACCCTATCTGGCGGACAGAAACAACGTGTAGCATTAGCCAGAGCCTTAGCAAAACAACCGGAAATCTTATTATTGGATGAGCCCTTTAGCCACATAGATAATTTTAAGAAACAAAGCTTAAGACGAAGCGTTTTTAGGTATCTAAAAGATAATGACATTACTTGTATTGTTGCAACACACGATAAAAATGATGTGTTGGGTTTTGCTGATGATATGATTGTCCTAGATAACAAAGAAGTCATTGCCAAAGACAAACCTCAAAACCTTTATAAAAATCCAAAGCTGCCCTTAATCGCTTCTTTCTTTGAAGAATTTAACGTAATTAACGGCAAAATATATTACGCGCATGAGCTTAAAATTGTAAATAATTCCGAATTAAAAGCAACTATAAAACAATCCTATTTTAATGGCAATTCTTGGCTATTAGAAGCCTTATTTAATAAACAGTCTATATTTATTTACCACAATAAGTCATTAGCAAAAGGAGAGGAAGTTTATTTTTCTTTTTGAAATAAGCTATTTATCAAACTGCTTTAACAAAGCAGGTAAATAAAATATATCTGTGATCAACGCTATTCCCACTGTTACCGCACACAAAATTCCAAAATCACTTACAGAAGGTGTCGCGCTAGAAGCTATAATTAAGAAACCGCCTACCAGTGCAATAGTTGTGGATATTAAGGCGCCACCTGTATACCGCATTGCGCTATCCATACGCTCTTTTGGAGAACCAGAGACTGTATTACTACGTCGGTATTTATAAACCAAATGTATAGTATCATCCATTGCAATACCTAACATTATTGGAGTAATCATAGCTGTAGATACATCCAACGGAATATCTAATAAACTCATTGCTATGGCCAAAATCGCTAAAGGCAGAATATTAGGGATTAAAACCAAAAGCGTTGTTCTAACACTTTTAATAAAAACCAATAAGCATATAAATGCGACGAAAAAGGCAGCAAAAAATGATTTAAACTGTGTTTCTAGTATAAACTTGTTTAACTGTGCAAATACAACAGCAAAGCCGTTTATTTTTAGGTTAAAATCGTCAGTTTCAAAGCTTGCTTTAAAATCTTGTTCTACATCAACAAGTATTTTTTCTAATTCTGAGGTTGTCATTTCAGGTAAACTAAGTGTTATACCTGCTGTGGAAAAATCTTCAGAAAATAATTTGAAAAAGCTATTGTCATTTGTGTCTACACTAGATAAAGTGGACTTTATTTTAAGTTCAGAGACATTACTTTGAAATAATACAGGCGAACGTTTTTCTAAAAATGATTTAATATTTACAATCGAAACCGGAGCTATGATTAATGGATTTTTTTCAAGCTTATTCTGAAAATCTTCTAACTGCCCCAAAGCCTCTTTACTTAAAATTGGTTCACCGTTCTTTGTGGAAACATTTAGCTGTAATCTTGAGCTTCCTTTTAGTTGATTTTCAACAATTCTTAAATCCTGTTTTGCCTTTCCTTCAGCCAGTAAATCGAGTGACCTTGTATCTATTTTGATCTTAGTTACAGCATATAAACCCAACAATAACAAGGTTGTAAAACTTACAATAATTGTGCGCTTATACTGTGTTGTAAATGTGTTTATCCAATCTATAAATTTCGTCTGATTAATTGATTGTAATGCTAAAACCGGTTTTGCTTTTTCAAAATTTAGCGACATAAAACTAAACCCAATTATAGTTATAACGTAAACCAGCAAAAAGCTCAATAACAATCCTACACAAGTTAAGATTCCCATGTTTTTAAATGCTGGCAACGGAGATAAGAATAGTGCAAAATAACCCACAAAAGTGGTTAATGTAGTGTAAAAACAAGGTGTTAAACTCTTTCTTACTGCTATAGAAATGAGATCTACTTTATCTTTAATATTGTTAGAAAGACCTTCTTTGTGATAAATATTTATGATATGTACGGCATCACTAACGCTATAAACCATTAGAATGGTTGGTATGAGCATTGAGATCATATTTAATGCAAAACCCATTGATGCAATAATGCCAAATAGTAAACCTACTGGTATGGCAACCGATAACAAGGACACTAAAAGATAGCGTTTACTTGGTAGTAAGAATAATAATAAAATGGTAATGACTAAAACGGTTAACACGCCAAAAAGTAAACTTTCTTTGTAAATACCCTTACTATAGGCTTCATTTAATACAGGTGGACCTGTGAGATGATAGTCTGTAAAATGATGCTCTATTGCAGATGTTATTTCACCTAATATTGCTTTACGCTTTGTTTCTATTGTAGGTGTTGGATTGAGCTGTACATAGAAAAATAAATTTTTATAATCTTCTGAAACCAATTGCGAGGTTACATTTGGTAATTTTGAAAATAAACTTTTTAAACCTTTTTCGCTTCGCTTACTATTATAAAGTTCCAAAAATTGAATGTTACCGTTGGCATAAAGTGGATACTTTGCCTTAGCCAAACTAAAAGAGGTCTTTACATAAGGTAATCGCTCGATGTCCTTGGTAAGTGCCATTAATTTACTATTGGCTTCTTCAGATAGTGCATTATCTACAGGAAACATGGCTACATAAATTTCATCTGAACCAAATTTTTCTTGAAAATCTATATATGCCTGATAACTGGGATCGTCCTCTAAAAACCAAATTGTTAGAGAATTATCTATTTTAAGTTTGTTAATTGTTTGATAACCTGCTAAGGCCATCAATACAGCAAGAAGTGCAAGTACTGCTACTCTAAATTTAATTAGAGCTTTAACAAAGATTTTTAGTTTTGCCATCAATCAAAAAATGTTCTAAATCAATAGATTTATTATATCACTTTTACAATTGCAAAGGTACTGCTTCTAAAGCTAATAGTATCACCTTCGGTTTTTCCAAACAATAATTTAGCAATTGGAGATTGTGGTGATATGGCAAAATAAGTCGTATTATCTACATCTAATTCACCCTCACTTATACTAATAAAATAATTGTGTTGAGACGTAAAAACAATACTGCCAAGTGCTATATTGTGATGCTTTGACGAATGATTTATTCTTTGAAGTAAGGTTTTATTCTTTTGTAATTCTGCTAATTGCTGACCTACCTTTTCACGCTCTAATTGCACCATTGCACGTCCCGTTTCGTGCTTGTCCCCTGCACTACTTTTGGTTTCAGATTGTAATGAGGTTTCTAAATCTGAAATAGTTTTTGAAATTACAGATAAACGCACTTCTAATGCTGCGCTGCATTTGTTAAATAATTTCTCTTTTATTGACATGCCAAATCTGCTAATTCTTTACCAACACTACTTCCTATTGCCACACCCATTCCACCAAGTCTAACACCACAAAATACATTGTGATTAATTGCCTTTACAATTGCTTTTTTCTGTGACCCTACTCCCATTATGCCAGACCATCTGTGTTCTATTTCAAAAGGTATGTCTGGTAAAATTGTGTTTTTTAAAATCGATTCTAATCGATTCTGAATAAGTGCTGTTTGTCCGAACTGCTCTGTTTCTTCCGTTTTAAAATCTAAATTCCTACCGCCTCCAAATAGAATTCTATCATCAATATTTCTAAAATAATAGTACCCTCTATCTAAATGAAATGTGCCTTTAATATGAAGATTTTTAAGAGGTTTTGTTATTAATACCTGAGCTCTTGCTGGTTTTACGGATTCATTAAGTAATTGTGAAGCAAAACCATTTGTAGCAATAAGTAATTTTGAAGTCGAAAATTCATTGAAGTTGGTTTTAACTTTCACAGAATTGACATCGGATGAAAACGACTCTACCGTACAACTATTAAGAACTTTTACACCCAAGTTTAAAACTTTTTGTAGTAAAGTTTCCATCATTTTACCCGTGTCTAATTGACCTTCAAATTGGTTAAAGGCGTATTGAGATCGAATATTTTTAAAATTAAAACTATTGTCTTTAAAACTAAAAACATCTGCATTAAAGATAGGCTGAAGAAGCGTATTAATGAATGTCTTTTTTTCTGCGCAAAGACTAAATAAGGCTTCGCTTTCTTTAGCAAACAATTCATAGCCTCCCATATTTTGATAATTAATCTTGGCATCGCCTAAATTTGATCTTAATAACTGTAAGCCATTAATGCGTTTTTCTATTAAACCAAGTACTTCTTCTTCAGAGTGTGTGTTTAAATCATCGATGATTTCGCTTAAACTACCAAAACAAGCAAAGCCTGCATTTTTTGTACTTGCGCCTTGAGGTAAAATTCCTTTTTCTAGAATAACTATTTTTGCCCAAGGAAACTTAGTTTTTAAACAAAGTGCAGCATTTAGCCCAACTATACCACTACCAACAATAGTAAAATCTATTGTATTAAACCACGTTTTTATTTCCCAATACGATAAATTCATAGCAAAAAAAAGCTCCTAAATATAAGGAGCTTTTCGTTTTTATCGTTTAGAATTATTCAACAATAATCTTCTTAGTTACCTTAAATGAGCCATCTGAAATATTTAACAAATAGACTCCGGATTGAGCGTTATTTAATTGAATAACTTCATCAAATCTATTTGTGCCGTTAAAGGTTTTAGTGAATATCGCTCTTCCTCTGATGTCATATACTTCGATATTAATGTCGTCTCCTGATTTTGGGTTGAAGCCAACGGTGAAAGTTCCATTATTTGGATTTGGATAAACACTTAAATTATCTAACTCATTATCATCTATACCAAGGTTATTAATAACATTTAATGAGTAATCTTCTACCTCACCATCAAAACCTGTCTCACATGATGTTGGGAAATCATTAGCGCCTGGTGCGGTATACTTTGTACTAACTCTCATGATAGTTGTTCCGTCTGCTGCGTCAGTTGGAACAGTAATCGTTAAAGGAGATCCATCTGTCAATTGATCTGCAATATTTGCTGTAGTACCCAAATCTAAATCGTATTCTTCACCAGGATCACCAAATGAACAGTTTTGGTTCCAGTCGATCCAAACTCTGGTTATAATCTGATAATTCCCATCTGAATTGGCTCTAACAGATAAATCGTAATCCATACCTGCCTCAACGTCTGTTGAAATATTTGTAAAATCTGAATATGGTGCCGTCTTTGGACCTGCATCTAGGTTGTTAATTGTGTTAAATATTACACCTGTAGTTCTTGTTTGGAAACTCAAATCACCTTCAGAAGGACAAACACCATCAGTAATTGTTAAATCTACTGTGGCTTGTTTTGTGATTGAAGGGGAAGTAGCTGTAAGTGTAATTGTATAAGTATTACTCGATAAAGCATTTAACCCTGTTAGGTTTAAGGTTACAGTGCCGTCGGAATTTAAAGACATAGGGCTTAAGCTTGATCCAGCACCACCTGGCACACCCGAAACGCTAAATGATGTCGTCTCAGAGAAACCATTAGAGGTTACATAACTAAAATCTATTGAGGCTGTATCTTGATTACAGATTGTTACATCTCCATTTGTGGCACTAATGCTGAAGTCTTGAGCACTTGAAATTGAAAACGTATTAGACACTGCATAGAAAATGTTATCAGCCGCTTCTACTAAAACTCTTGCGTTAGTTGTATTTCCAACACCAGGAACTGTTATGGTAGCTGTACCTGTATTAGGAACACCAGAAGCTAGAGTTGTAAAAGATAGTCCTCCATTAGTAGTAAATAGAATATTTACTGTCTGACAATTTATTGGTGCCGAACTTGTTTGACCAACAACCCAAGATACTTGCTGGCTAGAGTTTGCACCCCAAGTCGGAGGGGTGTTTACCGTAAATGGTGTTGAAAAATTTTGTACCGTTACTGTCATTTCATCTGAATCTGTAGCAGCACCACCAGCTTCATTATCCCTTACTGTTAGTGAAAAGTTCATTGTTCTCCCAACAGATGGTACAACTTCCCATGTGGTTGCTAAAGAGCCGGAGAAAACTGTGCTTAATGGCGGCATGTATCTGTCTGGTGATGTAGATGGATCTAATGATCTAAACAAGGGACCAGCAGTATTGGTAGACAATGGAGGCATTGTGGCTGGAGTTGCATCTACTTGCTCCCAGCAATATGTTAATCCAGAAGCTGTATCCGCATCCGTTGCAGACCCTCTTAAAACAAATGCAGTAGATAAAGGAATTGTATAATTAGCACCTGCATTAGCTACTGGAGCTACATTATTAGTTGCGCTACCCGCAAAACATGTGCTACTAGGTCCAGAAGATATATTTGCCCACATTTCTTTTATGTTCTCACCGTTAAAATAATCATCACTATTGTTTTGAACATTTGGCGCACAAATACCTGCATAACCCATAATAGTAGAAGCGCTTCCTGGTTCTACAGAAACACTTGATCTTTGGCAATTGTTGTTTTGGGTATGGTTTGCACCATATTGATGACCCATTTCATGTGCAACATAATCAATATCAAAAGCATCTCCTTGAGGTACAGGTGACCCTGTAACACCTTGTGCTTTATTAACCGTACAAGGTGAACGCAATAGGGCTATTCCGCCACCACCAGTGCTAAAAACATGCCCTATATCATAATTTGCAAAACCTATATTTGCATCACAAGCTGTTTGGTTTTGACCTAGCATGACACCACCATTATTATTATTATATGGATCGGTTGCTGCATTTAAAAAGATTACATTACTATTATTGGCAACTATGACCATTGTTACACCCAAATCTCGTTCGTAAACACCATTTACTCTTGTCATGGTTGTATTCATAGCGGCTAGAGCACCCGCAACAGTGCCTCCGTGGAATTGAGCATATTCGCCTGTACATGCTAAAGCTAAACGATACGTTCTTAAAGTTCCATCATTAGCATTTCTTAACGCAGTTGCATCTGTATTAGATATTTTAAAACCTTCAGGATCGTTTTCTGTTTCACAGATAAAACTTTCTCTTGGGTCATCTTCATCAGAATTTATAAAAGCCATATATGTTTTTAAGTCTTGTGTATAAGGTTCTATAAAAACTGTTTTTTGATCAGAAAGTACCATACCGCTAAAACCTTTTTGAGGAGATATGCTAAATCTCATAATAGCAGCAGGATTATCAATACCCTTTCCAACAAAAGATCTTATTTCAGGAAATTGCATTTGTAGTTCATATTCCATTACAGAAGCCTCTTGTACCAAATAAGATTGAGGCTTCCCATCTTGGTTTGGAAATTGAAGAACAATACCTTCATTTTTATTTGAAAATTGACGCTTAGGAACATTAATCAGCTGTTGTTTCAGCTCTTCGATATTAATATTTATTAACGTTGAATGTTTGGGTTTTGACTTATAAAAACTTACATCCTCTTTATTAATTTGGTCTTTATTTATAGACCAAGTGAGCTCTGTTTTTTGCGCATAAGTTAGCGACATAAAGAATAAGGCCGCCAAAAAGCTTAAAAAGAACTTTGGGTAATTATTTTTCATTATTGAATATTTTAAATGTGATAACAAAGGTATTGGTTCTCTTAAGACTTTACAAAAAAAAACTAAATTCTTTGATATATCTTCAAGTGAAGTGAACAATTTGAATATATTATTAATTCTATGGAGAAATCTGAAAAACAAAAAAGCGACCATTAGGTCGCTTTTTTATTCTTCTTCAGGCTTTATTTTAAAGTCTTCCATAAACTTAGTGGTATAATTTCCTGCTAAGTAGTCTGGATGCTCCATTAATTGTCTATGGAATGGTATAGTCGTTTTTATACCTTCTATTACAAACTCATCTAAAGCACGCTTCATTTTATTAATTGCCTCCTCTCTGGTTTGCGCAGTTGTAATTAACTTGGCAATCATAGAGTCATAGTTTGGTGGAATGCTATAACCAGCATATACATGTGTGTCTAAACGCACTCCATGACCTCCTGGCGCGTGTAGTGTTGTTATTTTACCTGGTGATGGTCTAAAATCATTAAAAGGATCTTCTGCATTAATTCTACACTCAATAGAATGTAAATTTGGTGTATAATTCTTTCCTGAAATTGGAACACCAGCAGCCACTAAAATTTGCTCTCTAATTAAATCAAAATCAATAACTTGCTCTGTAATTGGGTGCTCTACCTGAATACGTGTATTCATTTCCATAAAGTAGAAGTTTCTATGCTTATCTACTAAAAACTCTACGGTTCCTGCACCTTCGTATTTAATGAATTCAGCTGCTTTAACTGCTGCCTTACCCATTTTTGCTCTAAGTTTATCAGTCATAAATGGTGAAGGCACCTCCTCTGTTAGTTTTTGGTGTCTTCTTTGAACAGAACAATCTCTTTCTGAAAGATGGCATGCTTTACCTCTTGAGTCGCCTACAATTTGAATTTCGATATGTCTTGGCTCTTCAATGAGTTTTTCCATATACATATCGTCATTTCCAAAGGCTGCTTTAGACTCTTGTCTTGCTGAATCCCATGCTGCTTTTAAATCTTCTTTTTTCCAAACAGCGCGCATACCTTTACCTCCACCACCTGCTGTAGCTTTTAACATTACAGGATAGCCTACTTCTTCGGCAAGTACAACACACTCTTCGTAATCTGCAATAATACCATCACTACCAGGAACACAAGGTACACCAGCCGCTTTCATTGTTGCTTTTGCTGTTGCTTTGTCTCCCATTTTAGAAATCATTTCCTCAGAAGCTCCGATAAATTTTATACCGTGTTCTTCACATATTTTAGAAAATTTAGCATTTTCAGATAGGAAACCATATCCTGGATGTATGGCATCTGCATTTGTAATCTCTGCAGCTGCTATTATATTTGAAATCTTTAAATAAGATTCGCTACTAGGTGCTGGACCAATACACACGGCTTCATCTGCAAACTTAACATGAAGACTGTCTGCATCTGCGGTTGAATATACTGCAACGGTTTTAACACCCATTTCTTTGCACGTTCTAATAACACGAAGTGCTATTTCTCCTCTATTTGCAACAAGTATCTTTTTGAACATAACTTTTAGTTTAAAAATTCAACTTCCAAGCACCAAATTCCAAATTATTGGGTTTGGGATTAGTGGATTGGAATTTTCAATTGTTATGATGGATCAACCAAAAATAACGGTTGATCAAACTCTACTGGAGATGAGTCGTCTACTAATACCTTTACAATTTTACCAGAAACCTCAGACTCTATCTCGTTGAATAGTTTCATGGCTTCGATAACACATAAAACGTCACCTTCTTTAATTTCTGTACCAACCTCAACAAAAACAGGCTTGTCTGGAGCTGGTTTGCGATAGAATGTTCCTATGATTGGAGATTTAACAGTAATATATTTAGAATCGTCAGTTGCAGGAGCTGGAGCCGCAGGTGCTTCTGGTGCCGCTGCTACAGTAGCTGGAGCTTGCTGTTGAACAACTGGTGCTGCTGCTTGAACAGGCACTTGTTGTACAATAGTTGTTTCATTGTCCGATCCTGTTCTGATTGTTATTTTAACATCATCCATTTCTAACTTAACTTCACTTGCGCCAGACTTAGCGACAAATTTAATTAAGTTCTGAATTTCTTTTAAATCCATAATATTTAAATAGTTTTTGTTAGTTAGTTTTTAGTTGGGATTATAAGCCCATTTAAAATAGATAGAACCCCAAGTAAACCCTCCTCCAAAGGCAGCAAATATTAAGTTGTCACCTTTTTTGAGCTGAGATTCGTAATCATTTAGTAATAATGGTAAAGTAGCAGAAGTAGTATTTCCGTACTTTTCTATATTCATCATTACTTTTTCGTCTTCTAAGTTAATTCGTTGTGCTGTGGCGTCAATAATTCTTTTGTTTGCCTGATGTGCAACTAACCAAGAAATATCATTATTTGTTAAGTTGTTTCTTTTTAATATGCGTTCTGCAACATCTGCCATGTTGAATACAGCGTTTTTAAATACTGTTCTTCCATCTTGAAAAACGTAGTGCTTGCCTTGATCGAAAGCCTCTTGTGTAATAGGGTATGACGAACCTCCGTAAGTAGCTTGTAAAAACTCACGTCCTTCGCCATTACTTCTAAGTATCTCATCTTGAAGCCCTAATCCTTCTTCGTTAGGTTCAAACAAAACAGCCCCTGCTCCATCACCAAAAATGATGCAAGTTGCTCTGTCTTTATAATTTATAAATGATGAATTTTTATCTGCTCCTATAAGAAGTACTTTTTTGTATCGACCAGATTCAATGTATGCTGCTGCTGTTGACATTCCAAAAAGAAAACTAGAACAGGCTGCTTCTAAATCGTATGAAAATGCATTCACTGCACCTATCTGAGTAGCTGTATAGGCTGCTGTTGAGGCTGCTTTCATGTCTGGTGTTGCCGTAGAAACAATAACCAAATCAATCTCTTTTGGATCTAATCCTGTTTTTTGGATTAAGTCTTCAGCTGCTTTTATGGCTAAAAATGATGTTCCCTTACCTTCTTCTTTTAGGATTCTACGCTCTTTAATACCAGTTCGTGTTGTAATCCATTCGTCGTTGGTGTCTACCATGGTTTCTAAAATTTTGTTAGAAAGCACGTAATCCGGTAGATAACCTCCTACAGCTGTTATTGCCGCTGTGATTTTACTCATTATTAGCTTTTAGATTAATTAAAAGTATTGAAAAATGACAAAAATGAACTGTTTTTATTCGGTTTTTAGCATTTTTTGGCAAATAATTATGCAAATTAAGTGGTTTTTCACTTATTCAGAAAATTTAAATAAAAAAAACGCCCACAAGTGAGCGTTTTATTATATGCGTGCATAATACTTATGCTAAATTTTCTTCTTCAGCAGAATTATCTATTAATACTTGTCCTCTGTAGTATAATTTTCCTTCATGCCAGTGTGCTCTGTGATATAAGTGTGGCTCACCAGTTGTTGGGCAAGTAGCTATTTGAGGTACAGAAGCTTTGTAATGTGTTCTTCTTTTATCTCTTCTTGTTCTAGATATTTTACGTTTAGGATGTGCCATTTTAAATGTTATTTATCCGTTAATAGTTTTTTTAAATTATTCCAACGAGGATCTATTTCCTCTGATGTTTTATCTTCTTTTGCCTCTTTAGGGCTTAATTCTTCTAATTTTGAAAGTATCTCAGATTTTAATGTGCCGTCTTCTATACCTGGATGTACTCGTTTAGCGGGTACTGCTAAAACAATAAGCTCATAAATATACTGAGCTATGTTTATCTCGTACTCACCATGAGGTATAATTAAGATATCTTCATTATCATCATTGTACTCAGAACCAAACTTAACTACAAGTTTAAATTCATCTTCAATGTCTTGATTATATGGTTCGTTTGTTAGGTCACAATTAACATTAACAAAGCCAGATGCATCAAAATACAACTCCAATAATGTTGACTTTTTTATGAGTTTTAAGTCAATCTTTACATCAACTTCATTAAACTCTTCGTATTCAAAATTCTTAAAGAACGTATTACTTATGGTGTAATCAAAACTGTGCTCTCCTTCTTTTAATCCAACAAATTGAATCGTAAAATCTTTTAATGCCTTCATTACCACACTCATTTTGAGCCTGCAAATATATAAATTTTTAGTTATTTAAAGCTCAGATATCAACAAATTTTGTTAATATCTATTTTGAAGCTTTTTTTAGCGGGTTTTTTGAATAATAATTAAACTCTTCTCTGTTTTTAAAAATTCTGATAGCCGTATAAATAGCCTGCACAAACGAATGCTCGTCTGCCTGTCCTTTTCCGGCAATTTCATATGCAGTTCCATGGTCTGGAGAAGTCCTAACTTTATTAAGTCCTGCGGTATAATTTACACCTCCTCCAAATGCTATTGTTTTAAACGGAATCAACCCTTGGTCATGATACGAAGCTATCACAGCATCAAAACTTTTATAATTATTAGAACCAAAAAAGCTGTCTGCTGAATATGGACCATAAACTAAACTTCCTTCTTCTCTTATCTTTTCTAGTGTTGGTCTTAATACAATATCGTCTTCATTTCCAATAACACCATTATCACCAGCATGAGGATTAATTGCTAGGACCGCAACCCTTGGTTTATTGATGCCAAAATCTTGTTTAAGAGATTTTGTGACTGTTGCTATTTTTTCCCTAATTAAATCTTCAGTAATGTGATTGGCAGCATCCTTAAGAGGTACATGGTCAGTAAGTAATCCTACACGCAAATTCCCAGCAACCATAAACATTAAACTTTTACCACCTAAAACCTTTGCCAAATAATCAGTATGTCCAGGAAACTTAAACTTGTCTGATTGGATATTGTGCTTATTAATTGGTGCGGTTACTAAAACATCTATTATGCCTTTTTTTAAAGCGTTGGTTGCTGCTTCTAGAGATTTTATAGCATATTCACCTATCTTTTTGTCTTCTTTTCCAAATTCAATTTTAACAGGTTCTTTCCAAACATTTACAACATTTACCTTGCCATGAACTACTTTTTCTGGTGTGTCAATATTGAAAAAATTTATCTTGCTTTTGAAATGATTCTTAAAAAACTGCATTGTCTTTCCGGAAGCAAATATTACAGGTGTGCTTAACTCTAATGACCTATTGTCTTCATATGCCTTTATAATAATTTCTGGGCCTATTCCATTAAGATCTCCTACAGAAATACCTACAACAACTTTTTCTTCTTTCTTCATACTACAAATTATCCTATTTTTTTATTAAAAGGTGCAAAGGTGTTGAATTGTGTCCTTAACTTTGCAAATGCAAATTTAACTAAATAAAGCGGATACTATGTTTACAGGTATAATTGAAGATTTAGGAACTATAAAAAATCTTACTGCTGAAGGAGAAAATCTTCATATTGCAGTACAAACCTCTATAACTTCTGAACTGAAAATAGACCAGAGTGTGGCTCATAACGGAGTGTGCTTAACCGTTGTTTCTATTAATGATGATAACTACGTGGTTACAGCAATTAAGGAGACATTAGACAAAACGAATCTTGGAATGTTGAAAATAGGTGATCTTGTAAATATAGAGCGCGCCATGAAACTTGGTGATCGCTTAGATGGACATATTGTTCAGGGTCACGTTGACCAAACTGCCGAATGTATTGCCGTCATTGAAGAAGATGGAAGTTGGATTTATACCTTTAAGTATGATCCGTCTCTAAGCAACATAACCATAGAAAAAGGATCTATTACTGTAAATGGAGTGAGTCTAACGGTTGTAAATTCTAAAATAAACGAATTTTCTGTAGCAATAATTCCTTATACCTATGAACACACTACGTTCAAAAACTTAAATGTTGGTGATACAGTAAATCTAGAGTTTGATGTAATAGGTAAATATGTAAAACGTCTCAATGACTTGAGAAACTAAGCTGTTTTCTTGGAAATTTTATACGCTTTATAAATTCCGAAACTTAACGCGACGGCAAATAACAGAATAGCACCACCATCGATTGGAAGACCTGGAGGTGGTGGAGGCATAGGTGGTGGAGGTGTAGCTCCTTGTGCCCCAGAGGCAAAACCCATGGATAAAAATAAGATTAGGACAAATACCTTACTATTGTTCATATCATCAATTAAGGGTGCGTAAATGTAATAAAAAAACCTATCTAACAAAACAAATACAATCAAAAAACGTCTTTAAACGGCAAATATTGTCGATGAAATACTTAAAATGTGCTAAAATTAGGGAAGATACGCACAAAAACTCACGAACATTTAACGCAAATATAATATTAATTCTTATTCTTAGAACGTCTAAACAATCCTAAATGAAATAAATATTATTTAAAAACAAAAAAGCCCTTCTATCTAAGAAGAGCTTTTTGTGGTCCCACCTGGGCTCGAACCAGGGACTTTCTGATTATGAGTCAGATACTCTAACCAACTGAGTTATAGGACCTATTGGTTATTACCAGCTCTTTATTTCTAAAGAGTTTGCAATATTACTATATATTTTAAAACTCTACAAGAATTTTAATCCCTAATGTCTTGACATAATTCAATCAATACTCCATTTGTAGATTTTGGGTGCAAAAATGCTATGATTTTGTTATCTGCACCTTTCTTGGGAACTTTATGGATCATTTCAAACCCTTCTTCTGTCAATCGCTTAATCTCTTCTTCGATATTATCTACGGCAAAAGCGATATGATGAATCCCTTCGCCTTTTTTTTCTATAAATTTAGCTATTGGACTATTTTCATTTGTCGCCTGCAACAATTCTATTTTATTGGGTCCACATTTAAAAAACGATGTTTTTACACCTTCACTTTCAACATCTTCGATTTTATAGTGCGCTTTGTCAAACAATGCCTTGAATAATCCGTTTGATTTATCAATATCTCTTACCGCAATACCAATATGTTCAATTTTTTTCATCTTATTTAGTGTTGAATTCTAACATCTGCCTAAGAAATGGATTTCATTTCTTTCAAACTATGATTTTTGTTATATAAAAATACCATAATCTTTAAATATCATCTACTTTTGCAATATGGAAAGTAATAGGCAAAAGAAAATAGCAGGTATTTTACAACAAGATTTAGCAGAAGTGTTACAGCGTGCCGCATCTTCTGGAGGGCTAAAAGGTGTGATTATTTCTGTTTCAAAAGTTAATGTAACGGTAGACTTATCTATTGCTAAGGTATACTTAAGTATTTTTCCTAATAAAGAAGCCAAAGCACTATTAGAAGGTATTAGGTCTAACACTCCATTAATTAGACACGAATTGTCTCAGCGCACACGCCATCAATTAAGACGTATGCCACACTTAGAGTTTTTTATTGATGACTCTTTAGAATATATAGACGGTATAGAGCGTTCTCTTAAGGGTGAAGACAACCCGTTAGACAATACAGACTTATTAGACAAGCGTAAAAAATCTTAAGTGAATTTTCCGTTATATATAGCAAAACGCTACCTGTTTTCTAAAAGCAGTAGCAACGCTATAAACATTATGACCTTAATTGCGTCTGGAGGTGTAATTATTGCCTCTGCTGCCTTGTTTATTGTTCTTTCTGTATTTGCAGGTTTAAAAGATTACAGTCTTCAGTTTTCATCATTTGTGGATCCTGATTTAAAATTGCTTCCTGTAGAGGGCAAATCCTTTATATTTTCCAAGGAAGATAGAAACAACCTAAAACATATTAATGGCATCTTGTCATCTTCTGAAATAATTGAAGAGCGCATCATAATAAAATCTGAAAACAAGAACTTACTTGCTACGCTTAAGGGTGTGGACGCTAACTACCTAAACGTAACACAAATTGATTCAATGGTTAGCAAAGGGTACTGGTTTGCTCCAAACAGCAACGAAGTTGTTTCTGGTTGGGGCATTTCTCATAACCTCTCATTTGGAATATTAGATTTTAGAACCGCCTTATCCTTATATGTTCCCAAGCTTGGAAAAGGACAGATTAGTTCTATTAAAGGTGCTTACAACGCTGTTTACGTTAATAATGTTGGCCTGTTTGATATTAATGAGGAGTTAAATGATAAATATATTTTTTCTGACATCTCACTAGCCAAACAATTATTAAATTATAAAGACAACCAAATAAGTGCTTTAGAATTGAAAATACACCGTGAAGCAAATGAAGATGACATTAGAAATGCTATAGCTACTAACTTTAAAAATAGATTTATCATAAAAAACAGGGAACAGTTAAATGATGCTTTGTTTAAAATGTTAAATACCGAAAACCTCGCCATCTATCTCATTTTCACCTTAGTTATTATTATTGCTTTATTTAATGTAATTGGTGCAATAATTATGATGATTTTAGATAAAAAGAAGTCTTTAAATACGCTCTTTAACTTAGGCACGGAACCAAAAACAATAAAATCTATCTTCTTTTGGCAAGGCAGCCTCATGACCATCATTAGTGGTATTGTGGGTATAGTAATTGGTTTACTGATAGTGTTTTTTCAACAGCAATTTGATTTAATTATGCTAACACCAGAATTGGCATATCCTGTACGATTGCAAGTTTTTAATGTCTTTTTGGTTTTGATTACCATTTTTGGACTAGGTATCATAGCTTCTCGACTAGCTTCTCAAAGAATAACTAAGACCTTAATACAGACTTAGGCAAACTGATAATCTCCAAATTTATCTAAGACCTCATCAAAGGCATCAAAGACATCTTTAGAATCATCACTGGTTACCATTTTCATACGATATTCCTTGAAGTTTGGAATACCTTTAAAGTAGTTGGTGTAGTGTCTTCGGGTTTCAAAAACACCTAGTTTTTCTCCCTTCCAGTCTATAGACATTTGCAGGTGACGACGTGCTGCTACTACACGTTCTCGCATAGAAATAGGTGGTAAATGCTCTCTTGTTTTAAAATAGTGCTTTACTTGCTTAAAAAACCAAGGATTACCTATGGTCGCTCTACCAATCATCGCTCCATCCAAACCATATTCATCTCGCATTTCTACAGCACGTTCTGGTGTGTTTACATCACCATTTCCAAACACAGGAATATGCATTCTCGGGTTGTTCTTTACCTCAGCAATTGGTTTCCAATCTGCATTACCTTTATACATTTGTGCTCTTGTACGACCATGAATGGCTATAGCCTTACAGCCAACATCTTGCAGCCGTTCCGCAACTTCGACAATTCTTATTGAATCGTGATCCCACCCTAACCTGGTTTTTACAGTAACCGGTAAATTGGTACGCTTCACCATTTCGGCAGTAAGCTGCTCCATAAGACAGATGTCTTTAAGAATTCCAGCACCTGCACCTTTAGAAACCACCTTTTTTACAGGACAGCCAAAATTGATATCTATTATATCTGGATTAGATTTCTCAACAATATCTATTGTCTGTAGCATGCTTTCCATGTTAGCGCCAAAAATTTGGATACCAACAGGACGCTCCTTCTCATAGATGTCTAATTTCATGACACTTTTAGCCGCATTACGAATAAGACCTTCACTTGATACAAACTCTGTATATACTACGTCTGCACCTTGTTCTTTACACAATGCTCTAAATGGAGGGTCGCTCACATCTTCCATTGGTGCTAATAGCAATGGAAACTCACCTAGCTCTATGTCACCTATTTTTACCAAGTATAAAATTTTGAGGCAAAATTACACCTTTTTATAATATTTGCTATTCAACACCCAAAGTCCATAAAAACCTAAAAGTAACTCTCCAAAAGTTCCTGTAACATAAATAATTGAGGGTATACCATCTAATAGGAGGCTTATTATTCTTCCTGAGCCAAGACCTATCATAAATAACACATTTGACAATAATGCATAACTTAGAAACCTTCTTTTAAATATACCTAGAACCCATAATGTTGAAAACGCCAAATAAATGCCCATAATTGCTTTTGAGAAATTGCGTTCATCTACTGTTTCGTGAGAAATGTCTAAAAAGAACTGAGGAACAAAGCCATAAATGAATGCCGCAGGAATTACAACCAAAGCAGAAATAATTAAGTGGATTTTAGTTACTATATGCTTTTGTTTCATAATTTATATCTAAAATCCACTTATGTATAAACAAGAAGTTTTAAACTTCTTTCTATTTAAGTTTAGTACATCACGTCTGCTTGGCCTTGGGTGAGGCTTAAGTCAGCACCAGCAGCACTTTCTACTATACCGTAAAATGTTGCTTGTAAAACATTATCAGAACTAGCGGTTGTGTTTGAAGTAAAATCATCAAAACCCTGTGTAGACGGAAAATACTCTGTACCATTTATAGTTAATACAAAATTTTGAAAAACATCTGTGCCTGTATCACCTTCAGTAACTTGAAAATAAATTTGATAGTTACCACCTTCGCTAACACCTTCAACAGTAATTATTCCTTCATTTATTGAAACTGTTTGCTGTGTGAAATCTATTGGTAAGGTTCCTGTTGTTACCTTTAACACACCAGAGCTGGCAGCGCCAGAGGAACAATCGCCTAAATCATCTATTATATCTTGCAAACTACCGTCAGGATCACCACATTCTGCTATTTGATTTTCTAAAGCTTCTTTGTACGCTATACATAAATCTTCGTTGGTGTTATCGTCATTGTATGCTGTAGCAGCTTCATTGGTTGCTTCTTCTGCTGTACAATCAGGAGATGAGTTAGCACCTCTTGTCCATACAGAACTAGACACTTGGGTGCTTGTAGAAGTAACTCCTGTTGCTGCATCGGTTTCTGTTGTTGTTTCGTTTTGGCTAAATATTAATGTTTGCCCATTATCAGATATTTCAAATGTTGCTGTTTGTTCACCACTAAGCTCAGCAAAATCCATTCCTTCAAAAGAAAACTCAAAGAAAGATCCGTCTACTGTCATTTCATTTCCATTAACAGAGTAGCTTCCACTGCCAGAAACATTTTCTAGTGTGTAAGGTTCTCCTTCTATATTCATACCATTAGCGATAATATCGGCTACGTAGCTATAACTACCGTTTGTAGTAAAATTGCTTTCGGTAAAATTTAAGGTATAATCTACAGTTGTGCTATAAACTTCTACGTCCGAAGAAATCTCTTGTCCTTGAAAATTAGTAGAAGTGCTTACTTCAACATCAAATTCTACAAGATTCCATTCGCCTAATAAGTCAGAATCCGTTCCGCCTGTTTCGGCATCAAAATCCAAAGGTTCGTTTTCACAAGTAAAGGCAAAGAAAAGTGTAAATAAACAAAGAAGTGATAATAATTTTTTCATTGTAATTGATCTAGATTTGGCTTAAATGTACAATTAAATATTGTTTTTAAGTGAAAAGTCTTGTTGACTGGTTTAAAAATTCACTTTAGTTTCAATTGTTTCGCTTCCTCTTTTAATAGTAATGGCTGCTTCATCACCTTTTTCAAAGACAGATAAAGCTCGCATATAACTCATCATATCTGTAACAGTACTATCCCCAAGTTTTACAACAACATCTCCTTTTTGTAAGCCAGCATTAAAAGCTGGTGTTTCTTCTCGTGTACCGTCTATTCGCATACCTTTTCCATCAAATAAATAGTCTGGCACAACACCCAAACCTACTTTAAAACGAGGAGTTTCTTCACTTTCATTTTTGGTTTTTCTAAAGGCTAATTCGCCGTTATCATCGAGATCTGATATGATATCGAAAATATAATCTGAAATTAGATTCATCCCTTCATAATTCAACTTGTCTGAATCGTCTGCTGGCTTATGATAATCTTCGTGTTGGCCTGTGAAAAAATGTAATACAGGTACATCTATTAAGTAAAAAGAAGTATGATCGCTAGGTCCTACTCCACTTTCATTTTGAACCAATTTAAATCTATCATTATGCGCTTTTATCGTTTGCTTAAAAATCGGTGAAGTACCTACTCCATATACGGCCAAAGTACTATCAGCTTTTAAACGACCAACCATATCCATATTTATCATATAGTTAATAGAATTGGCATCTATTGTTGGATTTTTAGAAAAATAGTTTGAGCCTAGTAAGCCCATTTCCTCGCCAGAAAAGGACATAAATAAATAATTATTTTCATCCTTTATTTCTGCATTGTCATTCTTAACCTTAAGTCTTTCAGCTAAGTTTAACATTATGGCTACACCACTCGCATTATCATCTGCGCCATTGTGCACGGCTTTCTCTTCTCCTCTGTAAAGCGAGCCTTCACCACCATAGCCTAAATGGTCGTAGTGCGCACCAATAATAATTGTCTTCTCTGCATTATTGTTTATAAAACCTATTACATTATTCCCTGTAATTGTGCTGTCTGCATTAGTAGTAAACTCAACTTCTTTGTGAGGGTCTGTTTTTGGTTTAAATGAAAAAGGTTGTAAAAAACCTTCTGTCCCTTTTGCTTCTAGCCCAATTTCATTAAAACGCTTAATTAGGTACTCAGAAGCTTTTTTCTCACCTTCAGTACCTGTTTGACGCCCCTCTAGCTTATCATCAGCTAAAAAATAAACATCTTCTTTTATTTTGTTCTCTGCAACTTTAGGCTCTTTCTTGCAAGCGAACACACTTACTAAAAGAAACAAAAACACTATATTTTTCATCACTAAATCTTATTTTTGCAAAATTAAGTATTAAAGCCCACATATAATAATTATAAACCATGAACAGACTTACTGTTATTCTACTTATTTGTATTTCATTTCTATCTTGTAAAAACGAAGCTAAATCATCTGATACAGATGGATACTCTGGTGCAACAAAGATGAACGAATCTTTAATTTATCCTGAAGAAACCAACTTTAAATCACTTAGGCAAGTTACTTATGGTGGAGATAATGCAGAAGCTTACTGGAGCTTTGATGATAAACAATTGGTGTTTCAGTCTAACAATGTAAAATGGGGAGTTAATTGCGACCAAATGTTTTTGATGAACGCAGACGAAACTTTTACAGATAGTATTGCTCCGCCAATGGTGAGCACAGGAAAAGGACGCACCACTTGCTCTTACTTTTTACCAGATAACAAACATATTATTTACGCTTCTACACACTTGGGTGGTGATGAGTGCCCAGAAGTTCCTAAAAAAGAAAACGGTAAATACATTTGGCCAATCTATGATACTTACGACATTTTTGTTGCCGATTTAGAGGGTAACATTGTAAAGCAATTAACCTTTGAAGATGGTTATGATGCCGAGCCAACGGTTTCTCCAAAAGGTGATAAAATTGTATTTACGTCTACTAGAAGTGGTGACCTAGAGCTGTATACCATGAACATAGACGGTACAGACGTAAAACAAATTACCGACGAGCTTGGTTACGATGGTGGTGCATTCTTTTCTCCAGATGGAAGTAAGCTTATCTTTAGAGCGTCGCGTCCTAAAACGGAAAAAGAACAAAAAGAATATAAAGATTTATTAGCTAAAGGATTGGTAGAGCCTAGCGATATGGAGCTTTTTATCTGTAATGCAGATGGCAGCGATATGAGACAATTAACGGAATTGGGTAATGCCAATTGGAGTCCATTTTTTCATCCTAGTGGTGAGAAAGTTTTATTTTCTTCTAATTTTGAAAGTGAAATAGGTTTTCCTTTTAACCTTTACATGATTGACATCGACGGAAAAAACTTAAGGCGTGTTACCCATGGTAATACTTTTGAAGCTTTCCCTGTATTTTCTAATGATGGTAAGTATTTAATTTTCTCGTCTAACCGAAATAATGGTGGCACCAGAGATACTAATTTATTTATTGCAGAGTGGCAAGATTAGTTTAAATCTTTTAATCTTTCGCGTCCTTCTTCTGAGGTTGTGCGTTCGTTAGTATTGAGCTCGGTGTTTCCAAATTTATAACTGAATCCGACCTTTATAAATCTATTGTCAATATCATCAAGTCTTAGACTTGATTGATTAAGATAGTTGATTGTTGTTTCATAATCTTGCATGTTAAACGGATCATCTATACTCAGAGACAATACTGCTTTGTTTTTTAAAAGTGATTTTGAAACGCTAATTGTAGAAATTAATCTATCCTCAACCGTTTGCAAGCTCTGAAGGTTCTTTCCAACCCACCAAAATGAAGCATTGATATTTAGACTGTTATCTTTAAGAAGGGTGAGGCCAGGTGATATTATAAATAATTGAGACCATTGATTTAATTCAACAAAGCCTTCCCCAAAATTCACTTCTTCATTAATATTATATGTTGAGGATGCTGCATAAATATTAAACCTGTTTGATGGATAATAATTAAACTCTAAATCAAAACCATAGTCTACTCTTTTGTCTATGTTAGTAGGTGTGAAAGCAATTATATTGGTCTCATTGTCTTGTCTTGGCAATTCTTCTATAGGACCTTCATAATTTGTATAATAAAATGAAAAGGTAAAATTCTTCAAAAAGTCTAGGCTAATCTTATAGTCATCTGTGTAAGTTGGCAGTAGATTAGGATTTCCTAAAACTACAGTATTCTCATTAAGAAAAAATGTAAATGGATTTAGATCTGTATAGCTTGGTCTAGAAATACTTCGTTTATAGTTGCCCGAAACACTAACGTCATCTGAAATATTGTGAGTTATACTAGCATTAGGAAACCAATTAAAGTAATCTTGGGTGTTTGTTTCGTTTAGTGTTATGGATTTTCCTTCGATATTGGTTTGCTCTACTCTCAATCCGATATTAAGATCCCATTTATCCCAAGACTTGCTATAATTGGTATAAGCACCAAAAACATTTTCATCGTAATCAAATGCATTTGAATTTTCGGTATTTAATACTTCTTCACCATTTATAATATCAAGACGTGTAATATCACTTTCTGTATTTACGTTAGAAATCTTTAAGCCAGCACTTAAGCTAGATGTGTTTTTAAGCGGTAATGTATAATCTATCCTGCCTGTTAAAATTTGAGTGTCCTGATTTGCAATAGTATGAAATTGTGAATCATTAATTTCTAAGGGCTCATCTTGAAATACATTCTGGTTGCGCGCATAATCATAAATCGTGTAATGCGCATTAAAAGATAAACTAGATTTATCTTTAAAATCGTGCTTATAGATTAAATCTGTCCCTACATTATACTTGTCGTCTCTAGATAAATTATCAGCAGTAAAGCTTGATAAGAAATTATTATCGGCATCAAAAATATTGGTGTTGTTATGAATTTTGTATTTAAAGTAAGGTGTGTATAGTCCTGTACTGGTAAAACTTAAAGTATTACGCTCATCTATAAAATAATCGAAATTGAGATTAAGATTATGTGATTCAGACCATGTGTTTCTATTCACATTAGATTTCCATATCTCATCAATATCACCTGAGTTATCGAGATAATTTATTGTATCATCCTGATCTCTATTTATTTTTTGATTAGTATAACTGTAGTTTAGGTTGATGTTAATGTCATCATTTTTAAAATAGTGGCTTGTACCAGCATTATACCTGGGAAATACGCCTTGTGTGTAATTTGTAAAAACAGTACCTCTATATCCGGTTACAAGATTTTTACTCATTATAATATTTATAACCGAACCGCTATCGGCATCATAACTTGCTGGTGGATTGGTTATAACTTCAACAGACTTTATGCTGTTTGCTGGCGCACTCTCTAAAAGCTGCATTAGTTCATCTGAAGTTAACTGAACTCTTCTTCCATTAATATAAATTGCTGCTGAGGCACTTTTAATATTTATACTTCCCTCACTAACAATAACACCAGGAGTGTTCTTAAGAACACCAAGAGTAGATCCCTCAACTAGCGCAGTGTTTTCAACATTAAAAATTAAGCGATCTGGTTTTCGGGTAATGGTTGGTTTTTTGGCAACAACCGTTACCTCGTCTAAACTCTCAGAAATTTCTTTAAGCATTATCGTTTTTAAATCTAAATCGCCTGTGAGTACAATTTTCTGCTCAAATTCTTCTAAGCCAATAAAACTTATTTTCAAGTAGTATGTGTTTGGACTTAAGTTGACCAAATTAAAATAGCCATTGTCATCTGTAGATGTGCCTATTAGAAATTCTTTTTCTTCGCCCTGTAAAAGGATCACATTTGCCAATTCAATAGGTGAGTTCTCTGCATCAATGACCTTGCCTAAAATGGAAAAATTCTGAGCAAAAGTGTTAAAAGAAAGCACAAAAAGGAATGCGCTTAAATAAGAGCGTAGGTAAACAATCATTAGTTAGGTTTGTAACTGCAATATAAACATTGTTTTTTACTTTATATTATGGTTTTTACACAGTTTATCGACGCTTAATTGTTATTTTTTGTTGTTATAAAGCATCAGAAATCAATTATATTTGCAGACTTAATGTCGCTTTAGAAAAAGAGAAATGAAGAATATTCGCAATTTTTGCATCATTGCACATATAGACCACGGTAAAAGTACACTTGCTGACCGTTTATTAGATTTTACAGGTTCTGTAACTGATAGAGAAAAGCAAGATCAGCTACTAGACAACATGGATTTAGAACGTGAACGTGGTATTACCATAAAATCTCATGCCATCCAAATGGAATACACTTATAAAGGTGAGCAATATATTCTTAACCTTATTGACACACCTGGTCACGTAGATTTTTCATACGAAGTTTCTCGTTCTATTGCGGCATGCGAAGGTGCTTTACTTATTGTTGATGCTGCGCAAAGTATACAGGCACAGACCATTTCTAATTTATATTTAGCTTTAGAAAATGACTTGGAAATCATTCCTATATTGAATAAAATAGATTTACCAAGTGCAAATCCAGAAGAGGTAACAGACGATATTGTAGATTTATTAGGCTGCGATCCCTCTGAGGTTATTCCTGCAAGTGGAAAAACAGGACTTGGTGTAGAAAATATTTTAGAAGCAATTATTGAGCGAATTCCTGCGCCACAAGGTAATCCAGACGAACCTTTACAAGCTCTTATTTTTGATTCAGTTTATAATCCTTTTAGAGGTGTAGAAACATATTTTAGGGTTATTAATGGTTCCATTAAAAAAGGACAAAATATTAAGTTCATAAACACTGGTAAAAACTATTTTGCTGATGAGGTGGGAACTTTAAAGCTAACCCAAGTAAAAAAGCAAGAAATAAAAGCTGGTGATGTTGGTTATTTGATAACGGGAATTAAAGATGCTCGTGAAGTAAAGGTAGGTGATACCATTACTGATGCTAAGGAGCCCACTAAAAATGCAATTTCTGGTTTTGAGGACGTAAAACCTATGGTTTTTGCCGGTATTTATCCTGTAGATACAGAAGATTATGAAGAGCTACGTGCCTCTATGGAAAAACTTCAGCTTAACGATGCTTCTTTGGTGTTTGCGCCAGAGAGTTCTGCTGCTTTAGGTTTTGGATTCCGTTGTGGTTTCCTTGGTATGCTTCATTTAGAAATTATCCAAGAGCGTCTAGAGCGTGAGTTTGACATGACAGTAATTACTACGGTGCCAAACGTAAGTTACCATGCTTTTACTAATAAAAATCCTGATGAAATTGTTATTGTAAACAATCCTTCAGATTTACCAGAACCTTCAACTTTAAATCGTGTGGAGGAGCCATATATCAAAGCTACAATAATTACTAAAGCTGACTTTGTTGGTCCTGTAATGAGTCTTTGTATAGAAAAACGCGGTCAAATTACTAATCAAACGTATTTAACTACTGAACGTGTTGAGTTGAGTTTTGATATGCCTTTAGCTGAAATTGTATTCGATTTTTACGACCGTTTAAAAACTGTGTCTAAAGGTTATGCTTCTTTTGATTATTCGCCAATTGGTATGCGCGCTTCAAAACTTGTAAGAGTAGATATCTTATTAAACGCACAAACCGTTGATGCACTTTCTGCTTTAGTACATGCCGACAATGCCTATACTATTGGTAAAAAAATGACTGAAAAACTAAAAGAGCTTATACCAAGACAACAGTTTGATATTCCTGTTCAGGCTGCGATTGGCGCTAAAATTATTGCGCGTGAAACAATCAAAGCACTTCGTAAAGATGTTACGGCAAAATGTTATGGTGGTGATATTTCGCGTAAACGTAAACTTTTGGAGAAGCAGAAAAAAGGTAAAAAACGTATGCGCCAAGTGGGTAATGTAGAAATACCTCAACAGGCTTTTATGGCTGTTTTAAAATTGAATGATTAACTTAATTCCTTTGAAAAAAGGAATCTCTTTTAAGCTCTATCTCTCAACATAGGCTAAGATTCCTGCCTTCGCAGGAATGAAACAGCAAGCGTTCATGGCTATTTTAAAGCTAAATGACTAATCTGTAATTCCCTTACCAAGATACACCAATAGACTTTTAGCGTCAATCTCTTTTTCTACATCATCATCGATAGAAGGGATAATGTGTATTTCTCCTTTGTTAGTTTTAAGAAATAAAGGAATTTGATCTTTATCAGATTTAATTGTCTCTAAAATAGTGTGGTATGAATCTAAATCTTTTACTGCAACTTCGTGTATTTCTGGATACTCTTCTGTAACCTCCATAAGATTATTGAAGTCATCTGACAATGTAAATACACCATCTTCTGGTGAAATGGAGCTATTCTCTAATTCAGCCTTAGACGCCAATCTAAATGAGCCGTTCTCACCAAACTGAGCACCAAATTTTTCTACTGCATAACGGTTAATGTCTGCATTTCCTGTTAATGCCAATAAATAGCCGATATCATTGAACTCCACATTGTCTTGTAATGTTTCTGAATAAATGTTTTCCGTATGTGCTTCAATACCCATTGCCTGGGCTTCATTTACATTATTTTGGTTACTGTCTACCAAAACAACATGTCTTCCATTATCTATCAAATACTGAGCAACAATACGAGATACTCTAGATGCTCCTATGATTAAAATACCTTCAGATTTAGATAAAAATACTCCTGAAACTCTTGCAAACAAACGCGCCGTAGTTGCATTTAGTAATACTGTTCCCAATACAATCATAAATACCAAAGGAGTGATGTATTCTGCTCCAACAACATCTTCTGCCCTAAGTTTACTTCCAAAAAGAGAGGCAATACCAGCAGCAACAATACCTCTTGGGCCAACCCAACTAATAAACATTTTTTCATTAGTTCTTAGTGTTGATCCTTGAGCGCTTATGAAAACTGCCAGCGGTCTTATTACTAAAACCACAGCTAAGAAAAGAGCTAAAGTTTCCCACCTGTATAATAACATTAAGTCTTGATAATTGATATTTGCAGCTAGGAGTATAAATAAGATAGAAATCAACAATACGCTCAAAGATTCCTTAAAGTACAGTAACTCTTTAATATTGTCTAGTTTACTGTTTCCTATTACCATTCCCATAACCACAACAGCTAATAAACCAGACTCGTGTGCAAATATTTCAGATTCTATAAATACCAAAAGCACAACCGACAGGGAAACCACATTAAGAAGGTAATGCGGAATGAATTTTTTGTTAATAGCAAACACTAAAGCATGGGCAAAAGTAAACCCAAATGTTGTTCCGAATAGAATAATTTTACCAAACTCTACCAATGCGGTTTTTGTAAAACCAACTTCACCTCCAACAAAAATAAACTCAAACACCAATACAGCAACTAATGCGCCTATAGGATCTATAAGTATCCCTTCCCACTTTAAAACTGTAGAGACATCGCGTTTTAAAGGAATATTTCTTAGAATTGGTGTAATTACAGTTGGTCCAGTAACAATGATTAATCCAGAAAACAAGAAGCATAAATCCCAACTGAGGCCAAATAAATAGTGAGCCAAGACCGCAGCACCAAAGAACGTAACTGCAGCACCTACCGTAATCAACTTGGTTATAACAGGCCCAACATTTCTTATTTCGCTTCGTTTTAGTGTTAAACCACCTTCAAAAAGAATAATACTAATGGCCAATGACACAAAATAGAATAATCCTTCGCCAGGAAATAAGCCCTTCTTCTGTTCCTCATTCCAAATAGGTTCAATCCATTTTGTTCCATCTTCGTTTATAAATTCAGCAGCAATAGGTCCAACTAAAAGACCAATAAGTATTAATGGTAAAATAGCTGGAATTTTAAACTTCCAAGCAACCCATTGTGCTAAAATTCCAAGAATAATAATACCAGCTAACTCAACCATAGTGTTGTTTTTAAAATCATTTCGAAAATAGCCTTTTTTTTATAACCGTAAAAATCCTAATAAATTCAAAAGGTTATTCTCTTTTACAAGCTAATTTGGTAAATTGCGAGACTATGAAATTATATCCTATAAACGCTGGTAATTTTAAACTAGATGGAGGTGCTATGTTTGGTGTAGTGCCAAAATCGCTTTGGCAACGCACCAATCCTGCTGACAACAACAATATGATTGATATTGCGGCACGCTGTTTGTTAATTGAAGATGGTAATCGGTTGATATTGATAGACACAGGAATGGGAAATAAACAAAGTGATAAGTTTTATGGTTACTATTATCTTTGGGGAGATGACACTCTAGATAAATCATTAGCTAAACATGGTTTTCATAGAGACGATATTACAGATGTGTTTATGACACACCTACATTTTGACCATTGTGGAGGCAGTATTCAATGGAATAAAGAGCGGACAGGTTATGAGCCTGCTTTCAAAAATGCATATTTTTGGAGCAATGCTGATCATTGGAAATGGGCAACAGAACCCAACAGAAGAGAAAAGGCTTCGTTTTTAAAAGAAAATATTTTACCAATGGAAGACTGTGGGCAATTAAAGTTTACGGCATTGTCAAAAGATGAAATTTTGAAAAACTCTGCTTTGGGTTTCGACATTTTCTTTGCAGATGGTCACACAGATAAGCAAATGATTCCTATGATAAATTACAAAGGAAAAACCATTTGTTTTATGGCAGATTTATTACCTACTGCTGGGCATTTGCCATTGCCTTTTGTAATGGGTTATGACACAAGACCATTGCTAACCTTAGATGAAAAAGAGCTGTTTTTAAATATGGCAGCAGATGAAAACTATTACCTTTTTTTAGAGCACGATGCACATAACGAAATTATTACCGTAAAGCATACGGAAAAAGGTGTAAGACTTAACGAAAATTATACTTGTAAAGAAATATTTAATTAAAACTAAACATCAACAAATGAAATTTAACATTAGACCATTAGCGTACCTATTTGTTTCTTCAGCACTATTTATGGGTTGTGGTGGTACAGCAGATATTTTATCTACACCTGTAGAAAATATTGATACTTCTCCACTGAAAGTTACTGAGTTAACTGAAGCTGAAAAGAAAAATTGGGGACATCTAGATTTAGAAAGGGATACCATTCCTGGCATGGCCGTAGATAGAGCCTATGACGAAATAATTAAAGGCAAAAAGGGTAAGAAAGTAATCGTTGCCGTAATTGATTCTGGTATAGATATAGATCATGAAGACTTAGATGATGTTATCTGGACCAACAAAGGTGAAGTACCAAACAATGGAAAAGATGACGATAAAAATGGTTACATTGATGATGTTCATGGTTGGAATTTCCTAGGTGATGCCTACGACGAGCAATTGGAATATGTACGTATGATTGCTGCCAAAGACACTTCAAACCCAAGATATGATGAGGCTGTAGCACTACAAGCATCAGAATACGAATTATGGACTGGTCGTAAAACACAATACGATCAAATTTACCAAAGAGTAGTTTCTGCTGATGAAACATTAGCTAAGGCTACAGGCAAAAAAGATTACACAAAAGAAGATGTTAACGCAATAGACTCTCAAGATGAAGCTGTACAACAAGCAAAAGGCATGGCTCAGTACATGTACAGCAACGGTTTAGAGTCTATGGCAGATGCTAAAAAAGAAATTAAAAACGCTTTAGAATCTATTAATGAGCGTTTAAACTATAATTTAAACATCAATTTCTCCGGTAGGACAACTAAAGATGATATCAATGATTTATCAGACGTTGGTTATGGAAATGGAAACGTAAAGCATGTAAAAAAATCGGAATCTCATGGTACACACGTTGCAGGTATCATTGCGGCTGAGCGTAACAATGGTTTAGGTGCAAATGGAGTGGCTAATAATGTTGAGATAATGGCATTACGCGTAGTGCCTAATGGAGATGAGTACGACAAAGATGTTGCTTTATCTATTCGCTATGCAGTAGACAATGGTGCAAAGGTTATTAATGGAAGTTTTGGTAAGTCATTTTCCCCTCATAGTAAGTGGGTAAGAGACGCTATTAAGTATGCAGCAGATAATGATGTGGTTTTTGTACACGCAGCTGGTAATGACAGTAATAATATCGATGTAGAACCTAATTTCCCAGATGATAATGTAAATTTTGTGGAAGTAGCAGATAACTACATTAGAGTAGGTTCTTTAACGCAAAACTACGGTTCTAAAATGGTTTCTGGTTTTTCTAACTATGGAAAGAAAAATGTAGATGTATTTGCACCTGGTTCTTCTGTTTATTCTACTACACCAGAAAACGAATATGACTTTAAAGGAGGTACATCTATGGCAGCACCAGGTGTTGCTGGTATTGCCGCTTTAATTCGTTCGCAATATCCTAAACTAACAGCTTCTCAAGTAAAGCAAGTTATTTTAGATTCTGGTTTACCTTTAACAACTAAAGTTGTTGTAGGTGGAGATGCTAACAACGTAAAACCTTTTGCAGATTTATCTAAATCAGGAAAAATTGCTAATGCATACAATGCATTAATCATGGCTTCAAAAATAAAATAAACCCCTTGGAAACTTTTAATGGGTAACTATTCTGGTTTGAAAATTAGAATAGTTACCTTTTAATTTTTAAAATCATTTTGTAATGAAAAAATTGCTTCTAAACCTAACTGTTTTTGCTCTGTTCCTTTCTTGTGGTGCAACCGAAAATCCTATTAAAAACACTTCTAAAACTAGTGAAAGCACCTCATCTCATGGATACTGGCAACAACACGTAGACTATGCAATGGACATTAATATGGACGTTGAGACCTTTCAATATAAGGGCAAGCAAAAGCTAGTTTACACAAACAACTCACCAGATGTACTCAATCGTGTATATTACCATTTGTACTTTAACGCGTTTCAGCCAGGAAGTGAAATGGATGTTAGGTCTAGAACCATAGCTGATCCAGATCCTAGAGTTGGTGATAGAATAAGTAAACTTCAACCTAACGAAATAGGTTATATAAAAGTAAACTCTCTTAAACAAAATGGTAAAGACATCGCTCACGAAACTGTAGGTACAGTGCTTGAGGTGAAACTTAGTCAACCGATTCAACCAGGCGAAAGTGTAACGTTTGATATGGATTTTGACGGCCAGGTACCCTTACAAATTCGTCGTTCTGGTAGAAATAATAAAGAAGGGGTTGCACTGTCTATGACGCAGTGGTATCCTAAATTAGCAGAATATGATGATGAAGGTTGGCACGCAGATCCTTACATAGGTAGAGAGTTTCATGGTGTTTGGGGAGATTTTGATGTAAAATTAACCATAGACAAAGATTACGTCGTTGGTGGTACGGGTTACATTCAAAGTGAAACGAAAGCTAAAAAAGGCAAGAAAACTGTTCATTTTAAAGCGCCAAAAGTTCATGATTTTACTTGGGCAGCAGACCCAGATTTTATTCACGATACGTTTGAAATGGAAAATGGGCCAACGCTACATTTTTACTACAAAAAGGATTTAGAGCCTAAGTACATAGAAAACTGGAAAAAACTTCAACCAGATACTGCAAAATTAATGACTTATTTTAGTGAAAATATAGGTCAGTACCCTTACGATCAGTATTCTGTAATACAAGGAGGAGATGGTGGTATGGAGTATGCTATGTGTACATTAATTACTGGTAGAAGATCTTACGGAAGTTTACTTGGTGTAACTGCGCATGAGCTTGCACATACATGGTTTCAGTTTTTACTGGCAACCAACGAAGCTAAGCACGAGTGGATGGACGAAGGTTTTACCAGCTATATTTCTACTTTAGCAGAAAATGAATTCGGATCTAGTAAAAGTGATAATCCCTTAAGCGGATCTTACAGAGGTTATATTGGACTTGCTAACTCTGGTTATGAGCAACCGATGACAACTCACGCTGACCGTTACGCCTATAATCAAGTATATGGAAGAGTGGCATATAGTAAAGGAGCTGTGTTTATTGCACAATTGGGTTATGTTATTGGAGAAGAAAACCTAAAGAAGACTATAAAAAAGTACTTCGAAGATTTTTCATTTAAGCACCCTAAGCCAATGGACTTTGTACGTACTGCAGAACGTGTTACAGATTTTGAGTTAGACTGGTATCTTATCGATTTTGCTCAAACTACAAATACGGTAGACTACGGAGTTAAATCTGTTGAAGGCAATACAATTACGTTAGAGCGCATTGGTTTAATGCCAATGCCAATAGACCTTTCTGTTACATACACAGATGGTTCTACTGAAGAATTTTACATTCCGCTACAAATGATGCGTGGCGAAAAACCAACCTCAGCAACTATAATAAGTGACTGGGCTTGGGCGATGCCTACTTGTTCATTTAATACAAAGAAAACCGTTAAATCTGTTGAAATTGATGCTTCACAAATGATGGCAGATGTTAATCGTGAAAACAACACTTACTCAGCTGAATAACATATGATTGTATTTTTTGGTTTAAGGTCTGCGCGCATTGAGTCTCGCAAAGTAAATGCTAATACAACTTGCGAACATTGTAATAGTGAAAACTCATTTGTTGCAAGTGTATATGGAAACTATTTTCACATATTTTGGATACCTGTTTTTTCTACTGGGAAGGCTATTGTGGTAGAGTGCAATCACTGTAAAAAAACATATCATTTACAAGATTTATCTCCAGATAATCAAAAAGCAATTCAAAATTCTTTTGTTGAAAACCCTCCAAAAAAAGCCAGATGGCTTAATTTGGGTTGTTTCGTTATTCTGGCTTTTGTGATTTTTATTATTTGCATGGTAATTTATGCAAAAATCTATTCGAGTTTTAATGACGATTATGATGAAGAATACGATACTGATTATCCTGCTTATGAAGAGACAAAAACCGAAGATGCAACAGATGATTATGAATATGTTATAGAGGCACCAGATCCTACTTGGATAAAAGCCTTAAAAAAAGACCTTCTAGAATCAGAACTTTATCCTACAAAAGAAACTGAACCTATAAGTTACGCGCTACAGCAATGCTTAGATACTGAGGCTCTAAAATTAGGTAAAGAGGATGTTGGCTATTACTACAGAATTGAAGATGATGAAATTCTAATACTTCTTCAGCCTTGGAACTTAAGTAAACTAACTGCCCAAGAAAAAAATGCTTTTTATAAAAAAGTTGATAATTGTTTAGACGACGTATTGAAAAACGAAAACTATAAACGCTATATAGGTGTTTACGATCAATATGAATTAAAAATGCAAAAGACACCAAAAGGTATGGTAAAAGATAGTACTGCGAAAAGCTCAGAATTACTTAAAGAGTTTTATGATAAAAATTAACCATTATAACTGCTTTTAGTACCATTTTTCGTTCTTATACATGGCCTTTTTAGCTACGCGCTCTCTGTTATATAATAAGAGGTGATTTTCATCTATTTGCTTGTTTCTGTATCCAAACAGATGAAATATAGATTTTGCTAAAAATCGTGTGACTTTTAGATTGGCTTTTAGGATTCCCTTTTGCTTATCATGCCAGGTAATACCAGGTAAAAAAGTTAATACATGATCTGCTTTTACTATTCTTAGAAGTTCTGATAATTTTAAAAAGAATTTTGGTATTGTTTTAATAATAAAGAATCCATCCTTTCCAGACTTTTGATATAGTGGCATAAAGAGTTTTGCTGAATAATTTGAGTAAATATCTTGACCATCGGAACTAGCTAAAATGGTTCCTTTTTTTATAGATTGAAAGCTTTCAAATCCTTGATGCATCATAAAGTTTTCCTCTGGCTCAATATGGTATTTATAAACAACTTCAAAAATAGAGTCTATAGATTTTGAAGCGCATTCTAATTCATTTTTATACACATTTATCTTATCGCTTTCAGGATTAAGTAAGTTGTTGGTGTGATTCAAAACTAAATAAACAAACGCCTCACAGCTCTTTACAGCTTGTGGATCTGTATGTTGTCCAGATTCAAAACCAAGAGACACATAGCCAAGCGTGTTTAAATAACTTAAAAGTGGTCCCTCTAAATATTCTTCAATACCAAGTACTACAGGTATATTAAAACAGGATGAAAATTTACGATTGATTAGAGCGTCATTAATGGTTATAAACGGCAAGGTTTTGCTAGATGTGGTGTGTAGGTCAATAAAATAAATTGGATTATCTGTGGAAGCTAAAACACCTTTTATAAACTTGAATAAATCTATTTGCTCTTGGAGCTCGTTTTCAGGATTCTTTTCTGCTTCTAGGCGCTCAAGTTGTTTAGTTGTCCACAATCTGTTTAGGTCTAAGTCTATGAATCGCTTGTTGGCTTTAAGCGCTCTTATATTGCCGTAAACACCAAATATTTCTCCTCTGATAAAATTTTTATTCAGATTTGGAATAACAGCATTTAGTGCGCTAACTCCGGCAAATTCATTACCATGAATACCAGCAAAAAATACAACTGTTGCTCCTGGCTGTTTTCCTTTTATATGATGAAAAATGCGGTTTGAAGCTTCCAATGTTTTGATATGTTCTTGTAGGTTAACGTTCATGCTTCAAAAATCACTAGATGTTATAATACCAAGTAGCTCCTTATTTCTAATTACAGGCAAACAATTAATTTTATGTTTTTGCATTAAATCTTTTGCTTTATTTAATGGCGCTTCTTGAGTTATGGTTATTAAGTCAGTAGTCATCACATCCTTAACCCTTAAGTCTAAATCTTTGTCGCCAAGTTTTATTAAATCCGTCCAGGTTAATAATCCTGTGAGCTCTTTTTTCTTGTTTATTACTGGTATATGGTGAATATTTTTCCATTGCATTATGCTACTTACCAACTCTAAACTATCATTTTGGTCTACAAGTAGCATTTTGGTATTCATGTTGTGTTTTACGATTCTGCTGACATCAATTTTTAAATTATCGTCAGGATTAAAGATATCCCATTTATCAACTGTTTTCTCATCAAACTGATGTTTATACATATATGCTGTTATATTCTGAAGCGCTTCAAAATTAGTTTTCGTTTTTTGAAGATTTCTGTAGTTATCTACCATCCATTGTGCACCTGTATGTGATTTTGCTCTAGCTTCAATTACAGATAAATATTTTGAAATATCGTCGGAAGAAATATTTGCTTTCTCTAAGCCTTTTATGGCCATTGGTAAAAGCTCGTTTAAAATAAGTTCTTGGGAAGAAATGAGTTTGTTATTCCACTTAAATTGTGTTTCCATGCCATTGCGAGCCGCTTTAAAGAAGTTGTTTTTAACGTCTTTAAAATCCATCTTTTCGTGAATTTTATTATACGCTTCTGATTGACCTAGCATTAAGCCAACCCAAAACACCATATTGGCAATCTCATCCGTTAGTGTTGGTCCTGCCGGAATATAGCGACACTCTATCCTAAGATGTGGTTTTCCACCACCTACTCCATAACAAACTCGATTCCATTTATATACGGTCCCGTTATGCAACTGTAGCGCTCTAAGTTTTGGTATCTCTCCTTGTTCTAATTTTTCTAAACTATCATCGTGCTCATCTGAGGTTAGCAAACTTCTAAACCGCGAAATATGATCTCTAAAAATATCTGTTACAGTGCCTCTTTCCCAATCGGCACCAAAACTAACGCGCGACTCTTTCTCGTGATGTATAAATGAATTTCTCCTAGTATCAATACTTTGTGTAAACAAGGCAATGCGTGTTTCAGCCCATAACTCTCTACCAAAAAGAATAGGCGAATTTGTACATATACTGAGTACTGGTCCCGCTATAGCTTGTGCCCAATTATACTTATCTACAAACTCATCTGGGTGAATTTGTAAATGGGTTTGAAAACTTGTATTACAAGCCTCTAACATTACACAATCATGAATTAAATTAAGCTCATCAACACCTTTTATGTGAATATTAAAATGTTCGCGTCTAGAAGATTTTAACGAATTATTTAATACGTGATATCTAGGTCTATCCGTCATGTAGTTTTCACCGATATGCTTCAATCTTAAGGTTGGTAAAATACCTGTTAATACAACTTTAGAGTTACTTGCTTTAGCACCCTTTTTTGCTTTAATGAGTAAATCTTCAAGCTGTTGTTGTAGAAGTGAAAAACAATTTTCTTTTAGCAGTAAAGGGTCTGAGTTAATTTCGAGATTGTATTTTCCTATTTCTGTAGTAAAGTGATTGTCGTTAATAGCTTCTAAAACTTCAATATTATTATTGTTGGGAAAAAATTGGTTATTTGTAATACAAAATTCTTGTTCTGCACCAATTCTAATAGGTTCTTTCTCAATCAAATCTTGTTTTAGCATTATATCTAAAGCCTCTAAATCTCTTATAAGATGCCGAATATATAATGCTTTATCCTTGGGGCTTTTAAGTTGTTTTACGTCTAAACGTCCCATAATTATAAAGCTTCATTTGATTAGTATCTTGTAAGTTACTCTAAATAAAATGCTTAAAACATGACTTTTGTCACTTGAATAGCCTAAACCCAATTCCTATATTATGTGTTGGTTGTTGTATGGCATTAAGATTTAGTCGGTAACTAGCAAACCATTTTCCTTTTCGGTTGTATTGAAGTCCAAGACTAAGATTATCAAATTGAGAAATATTTCCGCCTGCTTCTGAGAATATATATAGACCACTTCTGTACGTCTTGGGATATTCAATGGTTTTGGTTACTGAAATTTCTCTAGGGACTTTAAGTTTGTATGATACTTCACTATTTAAAAGCTTACCTTCCACCAAACTATAGCTAAAAATATCTATATCGTCGTTGCTCAGCGTATCTCTGTAAGCTTTAGCTTCTGCAAAATGGTCTGTAACCATTTGTTTACCCGTTTGGTCCTCAATAATTTTTGAAACATTTGTTGTGTCTACATAAACCGTTTTATAGTTGGTCGTTTGAATCTTAAATGTATCTGTTTTGGTTTGCCAAATCGTATCTTTTACCACTGTTACTTTGGGTGATTGTTCTTGGGTTGGCGAACTGCACTTCCGATTAAAAAAGTTTATCAAAACGATTGCTAAAATGATATATAATATAGTTTTCTCTGCTTTCATGATTATTTATTTTTTCTTTTGCTAGTTCTCAATACATTCCGACAATTGTTGGAACACTCGAACTGACGATTAGCTTTAAAAGAAAGCCTCACTCTCTAACTTATTTTGCTTACTAAAATTCAGTTAGAGAGGTTCTTAGGCTTTTAATACTTGTCTGAATTACTATTGTTTATCCTTATCTTTTGAATCTTCTTTGGTTAAAGACTCAATAGTGTCTTTTAAGGGTGTTAACTTTATAAGATTGGCTAATGCTTTAAATGGGTTAATCCCATAAATAGCGTTGTAATTCTCTAGAATAGATTTTATCTCTGCTATAGCTATAAAGCCTGCAATTATCTTTAGAAAAGGCACTTCGTTAACGATGTGTTTTTCTAAAAAGAATGCTGCTAAAATCACCAAATTGTAGATAAAGAATTTAGATATGGTATGTCCAATTCTAGAACTTCTAATAGGCACGCTATTTTTTAATGAGGCGTACGATCCTGTAATAAAGTCTACAACAATTAAAAACACCATGGTGACCATAACACCATTGACTGGTGATAACAACGTAAGTAACCAGAATAAAAATTTTATGGCTTTTTCCATGGTTTTATTAGTTTTTTATAATCCAACACTCTATTTTTTGGGTATGCCTTTATGCATACCATGTTACGTTGGTTTCCTCCTAAGACGTATACATAGCCCTTGGTTTGCTTAATAAAAAAGCCTACGTGACCTTTCCAGCTCTCTGGAGATTCTCTCCAAAAAACCACAATATCACCGATTTCTGGGTTGATGATAGATTCGCCTACAGATAGCCAGCTGCGTGCTGTGAGTTTGCCTGAGTATTCATAACCACAGGTTTTTGCAACCCAATTAACAAAAGCACTACACCAGGCTGTTTCATCTTTTAGTTTTTTACCATCAAAACCTAAATCTGTAAAATATCTTATAATTCTTTGGTTGTCTTTGGAGCCAACAATTTCCTTAACGCCATATTCTGATAGCGCTTTATTAATAATGTTCATCTTACTGTTTGTTTAAAAGATTACTGATTTTGGAATAGAATTATTCCTTAGTTATTAAACATATGTTTAAATTAAAGGTTTAAGCAGACCAAACCTGTACCAAAGGTTACATTAGTTGTTATTATCTTAACCAGAATAGGGTTTAACCTAGGTTTATTAGTTTCTACTTAACACGAAATTTATTGTACAAACGGATAACCGTTGTTAGAAAAGCGAACACAAATATAAACATATTACACATGATAAATAAACATTTTACAAATAAAATATGTTAAATTTTGTAATTTGTTTTATTGATTTTTAGTGTGTTGGTCTGGTGTTTTTAAAATCGTTGGTATGCGATAAGATCCATGTAGTAATTTGATTTTTTTTAAAACTTTTTCCTTAGATATACCGATACAAGATATAAAGAGCAGATTTTTACTTTGGCCTCTATAGAAAGGTGTCGCCACTTGCTCAGTATTATGAAACGCCTTTTTAGCTATGCCAATCACTGGGATCTTCTCTCCCAAGGCTTGCCATAAGTGACCACCCAAACCAAATGATTTGTCATTATCTATATACACATGGCCATCCACTATAATTGCCTCGAGCGCGTTAATATCTACCAGTTTTAGTAATTGAAGAATACAAGGTAACTCGCGTTTATAAAATTGACCTGGTTCATAATCTGCAACAGTATTGATAATATCTGTGATAATACGTTGCGGAACCTCATCTTCCCAATGAAACAATACACCAACAGCTTTGGCATAGGTAGATTTATAATTGACGTCTATAGCAAGTAGCATTCTTATGGAAATAATTGGGTTAAAATAATAAAAGCTACGGATACCCACTTAACTTTTATTTTTACTTGTCTTCTTAACATTCATCGCACACGAGCGTTGGTGAGAGAATGTTTAAGGCTAAATACATATATGCAATAAAATAGCCACAGTGTTTCTGTGGCTATTCCTATTTGTTTTTTATTCGATTTTCTTTTTTGCCTCCTTCATCTGCTTTTTTATCTCTTCGGGAAACCATGGTAATATGGGGTTTTCTTTGAAAGACTGATATATCTCATCTGGGCCAAGAAACTCCTCTGTTAACTCAAGCTTCATGAGTTCTGCCTTAAATGTATCCTTAGTATCAAAATAAGTAAGCGTATGTTTCTCTGTATTGATTAGAAACCATTTTTGGGGCACATCAAATTCAGAGCCACTATTACCCTTTTTATAAGGCTTGTAGCCATAAATATAGATGTTCTGAACTCCGAAATACTGGGTAGGATCAATAATTCCCCCAAGTTCGTTTTCTAAACTTTCAGTGTCTAAACTCCAAACCCCATCTACAATTCTCATTAAACAATACGGTTTAATTAAAGGTAAAACAGAGATGTCTTGTGTGTTTTTATTGAGATAATAAAAACCGTCAACTCCTAAATTCTGATATGTTCTTATGTCTTCCATTTCTTCTTGCGACTTATCCCATTTTTTGCAACACATTAAATTGAACAAAAAAAACAATATAATTATTGGTTTTAAATATTTCATACTTCCTATTTTTTTTTTGTGCAGTTGAAATATACGTTTAAACTTTAATTCTATTTCCTCTTTTGTGTATTCGTCACTCCAATCTTTCTAATCCATTGTGGGCTTCGCTATTTTTATTATCTCTTCAGCTGTGTGTCATAAAACACAAAAAAGCCATAGGTTTCTTATGGCTTTTAATTTGGTCTAAAAATATTCCCTTTCTTTGGATTAACTCTATTTATTAACAAAACCGCTTAGAGTTTTACAGATTGTTTCATGAGAAAACTTTTGGGCTCTAAATCCAAAATTTGCAATTCTCTGGTTCTTTTTAAAAGTTTCAATAGTTGAATGTGATACTATAGTTTTTGAGCCCTAGCTGGCGCTAATCTCAGGCGAGTGCTAGCAAGGGGCAAAAACCATGGCTTATGCTATGGCTTAAAAATGGTACTTGTAGAATATGTATTGTAGAACTTTCTTTTTTTTATGGTTTTGTAGCACCAAAAAACAACTATTTAATCTTGAGGTTTGTTATTGCTTTTTCCTTTATTCCTCAACATAAAATAGCCCATCAACAAAACTAAACCGATAACCAAGAATATCAATGTTGAGTTTAGTACTTTCCGCCTTGTGATTTCTCCTCCCTGAACGGGCAAAAGCTTCCCATTATCCAGTGTTAAGTAATCTAACACAAATAAGTAGATAAACAAATTGTAGGCGAATATCAACAATGATACTATTCCTATGGCCAAAAGAACTGTTTTTACTTTTTTCATATGTTGCAAAAGCCACAGTCGGCTGTGGCTTTTGTGTTTTTAATGCTTTTGGTTTTCTTACCGCTATAAAAAACTAATCATAAAGTCCTTACAGTTCTCATGCTTTTCGCCTTCTGTACTAGCTAGCTTTTCTATAGAATAAAACCTTGCCGACGCTTCTTTTATAATGCTGTCCTTTACTTTTGCCCTATCGTAGAGGTACCGAAGCTCCTTGCACGAAAATCCATTCTTGTATTTTCTCGGTGCCTTTTTGTCTATGATGGGGTCTTCATGGAAGAACTTGATTGCTGTGCCCGTAAATACAGCGTTCTCTTCATTTTCCATATCTAATGACCTCAAAAAACTATAGCAAGTGAACTCTCTAACAGATGATTTTGGGTCTTGGTAGACATAAAAAATATTTAAATTGGGGCTAAACCCTGAAAACAAGTCTTCTTTTTGGGTTGTTGATTCTGATAAGGTGTCCGAAGAGGCTTTAAAAACCTTGCCTAATTCCTCAGGTGTTAATGAAATTTGTATAGACCCTTTTTTCTTTTCAAAAGCAATAATATCTGCCTTGTTATTACAATCTTCACATATCTTAAACTCATAATCGAAGTTGGTCTGTTCTAAACCTGTACAGCCTAAAATAAAGAAACCTAAGAGGATATGGGCTAATGATCTGGTTTTCATACTTTTTAAAAAAATTTATTGTATCAAATATACTATTAATTACTAATTATGTCACAAACTTTATTTTTGGCTTCTTCTATTCTTAAAACTTTAATTTGTGATTTATCCATAAATTCGTCTGCTATACTTAATAGTTCTTTTTTTAGTTTTAAGTTTCTTAAGCCGTATAGGTTTTTCTTTATTACATTTGACCTAAACTGATCATTGTCGTAATGCGCAAAGTCTAAAATATCCATCCCTTCGGTATTTAACTCTATAGTATAACTATTCTCAATGGCGTTCCGGATTCTTCCTTTTGAGCCTGAAGACATAAAGGTTTTGAACAAGTCCCCTAAGTAGCTAGTTAATTGATTGATTGAAACATTTTCTAGCGCAGGAAATTCTTCATTAAAAGCTCTTGGTAATGGTATATCATTAGCAATATCGTCTCCAAGTAAGAACCCTATGGTTTTTTGGTTAAAATCTACATCACTATTATAAGTAGTTCCACTGAGTTTATAATTAACTTTTTGGTCTTTAAACTCTACTCTTTTTTGTTTTAAATCATTAAACGCGTGAATAGGAAAGTTGTTGAGCATGCCGCCATCACCAAATAAGCCTTTGTAGTACAGGTTATAATTATCATCCCTGCCCCTATCAACTTTATAGTCTACATAAATAGGCTTAAACACTATTGGGATATTCATGGATATAGCCACGGCTTCAATAATCGGAAAATCAGGCGTGTGGTATGTTGAAAAGTACAAAGACCTTTGCTGAGAGATATTAACACCTGTAACCACTAAATCTACACCTGTGTATTTAAAAAAATCGTAAAAGGTTAAATTATCAGGCTTTGGTAAATTGATATTCCTTTGTTTTTTAACTTTTTGAATCAAATACTTGTCTATCATCTTTTTAAAAAACTTTCTAACTAATAATCCGGGAAATAGTCCTCGGTGATATAGTAAGCTATTTAAGTATGCTCCTCCAATATTATCATTGTTATTTAATAACCTGCCTCTAGGGTCAGCAAAAAATAATTTCTGTAACACCTGGTTATTTAGCACACCGCTTTTAGGGATAGTGAAATTTTGAATCGCTTCAGCTATATAATTTTCTTTATTAAAATAGTTCCTTAACGTTTCATAATTAAAAACCCGTTTTGTTTTAGTAACGAACCGATTCGACATGTTTGCGTCATCGAGAAATGTTTCTGCACCATTTAACCCAGACAGGCTTAATAGTCCAAAATCTTCAATTACCAAATTATAGGTTTTATGTAATTGTGTCGGGTTGCCCACTTCCAGCTTCTTAATCTCCTCTTCTATTTCTTCAGAACTCATACCCATAGCTAACATAAATGCAGTGATGGCTCCCGCAGAAGCGCCGCTGATTCCCTTTATTTTTCTGTCTTCTAAGTCTTCTTCAATATTTATTATTGAACGTCCTATTTGACCTCTTAGCTTTTCTTCTAATGCTTGAATAGCCCCTAGGTATACCAATCCCTTTCCGCCACCGCCTTCAAAAGACAAGTATTCTATTGTATTTATATCTATTTTCTTATTAGTACTCATTGTGTTTGTTTTTAATCATAAAAGCACACCCTCCCTCAACGAGAGGGTATGCTTAAAAAAATTTACTTAATTGTTTTATAGGTGTTAATTATGTAGCCACTACTACTCCAGAAGCTTCGTGGTCTTCGCAATAACAAGGGAGTCCGTTACCTTCTATAGCTCCGTTTTGTGCTTGTAAAACAGTTAATGCTGTTGGTACTCTTGTTTCCCAAGGATCGCCTTCTACAACGCCTTGTTGCTCTTGTAACTCCTCATCAATAGATAAGTAAAGTTCATCGTCTAAGACAGGGAGCTCTCCTCCGTCCCAGATTTCACCAGTCTCAAAGAAATTCATAATAGCTTTTTCAAATCCCGGTCTTACTGGTACAACAACGCGTGCCATTCCAGATTTTAAGAATGCCTGGAACACATTGTCATTGTCCTCTAAGCCGAAAAGGTCTGACCATTTGTTTTTGTCTGCCCAGAAGTATGGATAGAAGAGGTAGGTCATCAATTTCCAGTCGAACGCTTGCTCCATAAAACTTGTGAGCGCTGCATAGTTACCAAACGCCTCGTTATTTTGTGGAACCATTTCATCATTTGTTAGCTCGTTTACAAAATCTTTACCTATGGAAAGATGGTCCTTCATAAGGTAAATACAGTTCTTTTTAAGCTCTGTTTGCTCAATCTGTCTGTAATACAATGGATTAGAACCGTTAATGGAGAATAGGCTGTTACTGCTCTGTCCAAGTTCTTTAAGAGCAGAATCGTATTGTGCCTTTTTAGCTTCATAAGCAGTTACGATTTTATTAAAGGTCTCTAGCTGCCATTGTTCAAAAGCCTCTTCTTTTAAGTTACATTCTAATATAATATTGAATGCATAGGCACCAGCATCATACTCAACAATAGACACGCTTAGTTCATTTTCAAACTTATTATCTAAATAGAAGTTTCTATGCATGCCATCGTTAATAGTGGTTGTTGAGAAGCTAAATTTATCCTCACCTATTTGAAATTTGAATTTTAACAAGTTGTTGCCTCCTTCGTGAGACGTTACAAGTCTTATCTTCCCTTTGTTGCAGTAATAGTTCTCTGGAATCTGGATGTTCTGGTGAATAAAAGACTTCCAGCTCTGTGACTGTGGCTCTTCTTTAAAGCTCTTGGTTACGGCCATTTCTCCCATTGGAGGAGGTGTGATGGAGACGTTATACTTACCGGCCCAAAATGCATAATTAGAATCGTCGATATCTAAGTGGGTAGCTACGCGATTTAAATTTGGTGTTTCGTCTGGTAGTAACTGTGCTCTTGGATCTACAGGAACTTCTAGACTAGAATCATCAATATTATTTTCGTTAGCTTTTTGCTTTATATAATATGCAGCAGGCTCTGGTATATTGAATTCGTACATAAGGCGTTTGCCATAATTTACAACTCGGTTTTTGTAAACTTTATCTACCCATCTGTAAAGTCCGGCTAAATGATCACTTCCAGAAACATTATCTAGTGAGTGGGTATTTTCTTCTTGAAACTCTTCAATGATTTTTGTAATACGCTCTTCTCTGACCCTATCTACTATACGTTCCAATGCTCTCTCTGTAACTTCTTTTGCATAGCTAACAGCTTGAAAATCTGATTGTTCTGAAGAATTGATAGTCGCGTAATTAGAGTTAACACCCAGGCTTGTATTAGGCCCAGAAGTGGTTAAGGTTACTCCAAGATCAAAGGCAGAATCTTCTAATATAATCTGGGAAGTTTCTTGTTCTATTTCATGACGATCCGTTGAAGTCGTATCCCTTAATTGTTCGGTAGTTCTCTCATTTTCGGTAGTGAACGTGTTTTCGCTTCGCTTTAATATTTTATTTTTTCGCTCTTTAAACTCACCTTTCATTACATTCTCAATGTGAGACACTTCACCAGGTACATAACAACAGACTTCTTGTTCTACTCTTCTAAAATCACCTATCCCTAATCTAGTGACGCCCTGTATTTCTGAAGTTGTGCTTGAATCACCTGTACTGTTAAAATTACCTAAGTTATACCTCGTCTTTGTATCTACAACCTGTACAAACGTCAACTCTTCACCAGAAACGAGGGTAATACTACCCGTTAAAGTATATGTATCGGTATTTACCGGAAAACTAACTCCCATTGGAAACAATTTCATAGTCGTTAGACTTGTCCCAACAGTTACAAAGCCTTGTTGGGTAAAAGAGTCTCCGTTATTAAAATCTATTGTACATTCTACATTTGAAATTTGGGAAGTCTGCAAACCATTTAATAATAGCATAAGAGGTCTCGCCAAACCGCTTGGCATAAGCTCCATAATATTTGGGATATTGTAATCGTATGGAGATGGCGGTTGCTCGGTTCTTAAAACAGACCCTCCAATCTTTATAGCCTTTGGTAATTTGGATGTTTTGGCAAAAATTACTTCACTTTCTTTTTTTGTTTTTTCATTGATAGCTTTTATGACTTCTGAAAACTCATCGTAAGCATCTAATTCTTCGGACTTAAATAACTCTAGGGAGCTCTCTTCTAATTTGCCAGTCATATATGCCTCAGTAATTGCTTCTTCCCTAACAAAGGAGAAATCCGGTATGACCAAATCTGGATAGGTCTTAGCACTAAAGGTTTTCCCTGTCTTAGGATCTGTCTCTTCTACAATTACAGGTGTAGCTTCATCATACAATTTTTGAACATCTGAATTGTATTTATCCAACGCTTCTTTATAGGTCTTTTTGTTGGCTTTAGTGTAAGCTTCCTCAATAGGTCGCAACTCTTTCTTTAATTGCTTGTAAGCATCAATCCTTGCTTTTGCTAAGTCTACTTCGAGCGTATCACTAATGGTGCTTAGCTGGTTTTTTGAGAGCTGCTTTGAGTTACTTGATTTGATAGAAGAACTTGTAAGAATAAGGTTTTGAGGCATTACAACACTTGCATTAGCACGTCTTGTAAATTCTTGTGCCTGGTCTTCAGTAAATGTTATTTCTTCAGAAATCCCTTCAGAGAATTTTAAAAAGGCATTTAGGAATTTATTGGCAATTAACATCTGAATTAAAGCCTCTCTTACATATACAGAGCTCTTATTAATTGTTTGATAAACGAGGTTATCCCACAACACAATTTCCTCTTCTGGTTTTAAAACGCTAAGGTTTTCAGTGTTTTTACTTATATCTGTATATGATAACACATTTTTGTTCCGCGTTAACCAATGTGAAAATTGGTAAAAGCCAGTGTTTAGAGATTTGACCTCTACCCTGTTTTTTAATGGACTGAAGCTTTCAGCAACATTTTTTATGGCTGCAACACGTTCTTCTTCTTTACTTACTTCCTTAATCGCATCTAAAAATTTACTTAGTGGCGTTGGGGAATCTAGCTCTGGATGGAAAACAAAGCCCTTATAGTCTTCATTTTCTTTTTTTTCAATTAATTGTGGATTTCGCAAAGTCACAAACCTGAATAGGTTTTGTTTAATTTCTGTACTCATTTTTTAATTTTAAAGTTTATACATTCATTTAAGTTCTTTACACAGAACTGTTTAATTTTCGCTTCTCCAACAGGTTATGTGTGTACAATCGCCTTAATACAAGGCATAAACTTTAAATATTCCATAATTCAGCTATTACTGATTAATGGAATTTCTACTAAGATTTTAAAGACGTCTTTGGAATAAAATCTAGAAAAAACATTTATATTATTACAAATGTTTGAATTTACTACTAATTTAATTATATTAGCAACAAAATAGAGTACAAATATACATCATTTTACAAATTAAAACAAACATATTTTAAATTATTTTGTAAAAAGTTTTATTTATTTTTCTTATGGAAGCAATAGACGATAAAATAAAAGCAATCATTAATCACTTTAATCTCAATAATTTTGCTTTTTCTAAACGCATAGGTGTTACAGGTACCACTATAGACAGCATTGTTAATGGTCGTCCTCAATCTGACGGATCTCGAAAGAAAACCAAACCTGGTTATGATGTATTGTCATCTATAATTGAAGAGTTTGATATTAATCCTGATTATCTCTTTGGAAAAAGTGATGTGATGCTAAAATCTGAGGTTGCTATAAATCCAACATATTCTGGAATGCCCCAAGTAATTGCAGTAAATCAAACCGGAAATGAAAATGTAATTTATGTACCTGTTAAGGCTAGAGCTGGATATCTAAATGGTTATGGAGATCCAGAATATATTGAAACCTTACCGTCTTTCAATATGCCACATCTTACAAATGGTACATATCGATGTTTTGAGGTTAAAGGTAACTCCATGGTAAGAACATTTTTTGATGGTGATTTGGTCTTTGGTAAATATGTGGAAGATTTAAGAGATATTAAGGATGGTCGTGTCTATGTTATTGTTAGTAAAAATGATGGTATTGTCTTAAAGCGTGTTATTAATAGAATTGCTGAACGTGATAAACTCATTTTAAAAAGTGACAATAAAGATGGTAACTATCCAACTTATACTATAAATACAGAAGAGGTTGTTGAGGTTTGGTATGTTACCATGTATGCTTCTAAACAAATGCCAGAACCAGTAGATATCTATGATCGTTTACATGAATTAGAAAGTAAAGTTGTTGATCTAGAAGGTGTTATTCAACGAAAAAGTCTTAATTAGTTATCTTCATCATTTACCAATGCAATTTAAATACGGAAAAAAAGACAAACTAAAAAGTAAAAAAAGCATTGAGCGATTGTTTAATGAAGGTAAGTCCGTAACAGTTTATCCTTTAAAACTTATTTTTCTACAAACAGAATTTGAAGACAACAGTATTTTAAAAACTGGTGTATCTGTAAGCAAGCGACTTCATAAAACAGCTGTAGCAAGAAATAAAATAAAACGATTACTTAGAGAGGCCTATAGACTTAATAAGCCTTTATATTTTAACAATAGTTCAACATCTTATGCGTTTATGATATTGTATTTTAGTAAGGATGGAACAAATTTTGATGAAATAGATAACAAAATGAAATTGTTATTTGAGAAATTCTTAAATAAAACAAGAAAAGATGAAGAATCTACTACATAAAAAAATAGTAATACCAGCAGTTGCTGTGGTTATCTTTTTAAGCACTACAGCTTTTAAAAATGACTTCTTTGAAATTGCTAAGCAGATTGAAATTTTCACAACAATGTTTAAAGAGTTAAACATGAATTATGTTGATGAAACCAATCCTGGAGATCTTATGGATACTGCTATAAAGAGTATGCTAGATGATTTAGATCCATATACACAGTTTTATAACGAACAAGATGTAGAAGCTTCTAGAATAAATAATGCTGGTGATTATACAGGTATTGGTGCTAAAGTTTTAACGCTAAAAGATAAATTGGTTATTGTAGAACCCTATAAAAACTATGCGGCCGATAAAGCTGGCTTAAAAGCTGGAGACGAGATAATTAAAGTAGATAATGTGGTGGTTTCAGATTTTAAAGATGATGCTGCAAATTTATTGCAAGGTGCTGCTGGTACAGAAGTTAACATTACTTATAAAAGACAAGGCAAAACCAATACGGTTAAAATTATTAGAGAATCATTAGAGATTAAAGCCGTACCACACTACTCAATGATAGATGATAAAACTGGCTACATCGTATTAAGAAAATTTAATGACAAAGCATCTTCAGAAACCTTAGGAGCGCTTAGAGCCTTAAAAAACCAAGGTGCTAAACAACTTATTTTAGATTTAAGAGGAAATCCAGGTGGTTTATTGCACGAGGCTGTAAATGTCACTAATATTTTTGTACCAAAAAATCAATTAGTTGTAACTACAAAATCTAAGGTAAAAAAGTACAATAAAACGTATTACACAAAGCGCGATGCTATTGATACAGAAATACCATTAGTAGTTTTAATAGATGGTCGAAGCGCATCGGCAAGCGAGATTGTTTCTGGTGCTTTACAAGATATGGATAGAGCTGTTGTTGTTGGCACACGTAGCTTTGGTAAAGGTTTAGTACAGCGTCCTAAACCATTAACTTATGGTACACAAATGAAGATTACTATTTCACGTTATTACACACCTTCTGGTCGTTGTATACAAGCTTTAGACTATTGGAATAGAGATGAAAACGGAAAAGCCACTCGTGTTAAAAAGGAAAATTACAATGAATTTAAGACTAAAAACGGAAGACCTGTATATGATGGTGGTGGAGTACAACCAGATATAGAAGTGGAATTTGCTAAACAAACACCAATAACAAAAGCTATTTTAAGCGAAAACTCAGTTTTTAACTTCGCAACAGATTATTACTATCAAAATTCAGTTGAAAATTTAAAAGAGTTTCAACTATCTGATAGCGAATTTAAATCCTTTAAAAGTTACCTAAAAACTACTGGTTTTAATTTTGAAACTAAAACAGAAAAAGCCATTAGTGATGCAATGGAAATTGCTAAAGAAGAGGAATTAGAAGGAGTTATAAATTCAGAATATCATAATTTATCAGCAGCGTTACAAGCTTATAAATCCAATGCTATAGATGCTAATAAAACCCAATTAAAATCTTTATTAACGGACGAAATTATTAAACGTTACTTTTATAGCGAAGGCTTATATACCTATTACACAGCTAATAATACAGAGATTAAAAAAGCTTTAAGTATACTCAATAATCCAAGTCAGTATGCTAATATTTTGAGGTAATATATATACGCTTGCATAGTTACAAAAACACGTATTGCAAAAAATTATTTATATTTAATGTTATATAAATTTTCAAAATACTAGAAAATTTAATTAAAAATGAAGTCCCTAATTATAATCATATGCCTAAGTTTTCAGTTTGCTTTTGCTCAAAAAGAGATAAAGCATCAGGTATATTTTTTGACTGATGAATACGAAATTCCTGAAACTGAAGAAAGCCGACTTCTATTATTCTTATCCGAAATAGAAAATATGGATATTCAAAAGATATCTATCTATGGATTTTGTGACGATAGAGGTAGTGATTCTTATAACATGGTATTATCTCAACAACGCGCAGATGCTATAAAAGAAGTATTTTCTAATAATGAATTTGATGAATCTGTAATTACCAATGTAGATGGTAAAGGTGAAATTTTACTCAATGTTGTTAATGATAATGATCTCTATAAAATTCGTGGTTTAAACCGTAAAGTTGAAATTATCGTACAACCTTATGATCCACCAAGAGAAAAAATTGTTGAAGCACCTAAAAAAGAAACTACTGAAGATTTATTACGAGGAGAATTAAAAGAAGGTGATAAAATTCAATTAGAGAATATCTTATTCCGCACAGGTTATAGTTACCTCACCAAACAATCTAAAGCTAAATTAGATAAGATTGCAGAAATATTAGTAGAACGTACAGATATTTACTTTAATATAGAAGGCCATGTGTGTTGTACCCAAGGCTCACGAGATGCTATAGATAGAAAAACTAAAAAGCGTAATCTCTCATTAGCTAGAGCGAAAACAGTTTACGATTATTTAGCTGATAAAGGTGTTAAACGTTATAGAATGAAGTTTGTAGGTCAAAGACGTAAATTTCCACTTGGAGGCGAACCAGAGTTAGATAGACGTGTGGAAATTGTTGTAACACGAATTATAAAGAAGTCAACAGATTAATTTTTAATCATGTTAACATGCGGAATACCATCTTCTAGGTACTCCTCTCCTACTTCTTTAAACCCTAGATTATTATAAAATCTCTTTAAATAGGTCTGAGCAGAAATTCTTATTTCTGAAGTTTTATAGTTCTTTTTAATAGCTTCTATTGAAGCATTCATAATATCATAGCCAAAACCATATTGTCGCTCTTTTTCTTTTACCACTACTCTACCAATACTAGCTTCATCAAAATAATCACCTGGTTGAAATATACGTGTATAAGCCACTAATTTACTACCTCTGTAACCTAAAACATGTAAAGCTTTTTGGTCCTTTTCGTCAATGTCTTGGTAAACACAATCTTGCTCAACTACAAAAACCTCACTTCTTAGTTGAAGCAAGTCATAAAGCTCTCTTGTATTCAATTGATTGAATGTCTTGGTTTGTATATCTAACATTAGTCTTGTACAATTACTTCTTTTGGATCTTCTTTATTGTATTCTGGTTGAATGGTAACATGATTGATATCAAACTCTTCATGAAGGAGTGCTTCAATCTGTAATAATAGATCATTAAATTCTGTAGTACTAATATCTTCTGTAAGATCTAAATGAGCTTCGAGATGCAACTCATGATCACTAAGATTCCATATATGTACATGGTGTAGTTTATTAACTTTTGGTAATTTATTCACAGTCCGTACAACATCTTTAATATTAATATGTTCTGGTGTAAAAAGCATCAACATCTTGGTTGATGTTTTTAATAAATCATAGCCTACATAAATTAGATATAATGCAATTAACAATGTTAACAAGCTATCAACCCAAAATAATTCGTAATATTTCATTAATAAACCACCTACTAATACAGCTACACTTGCTAACATATCTGTTAATAAGTGTAAATAAGCGGAACGAAGGTTAATATTATTAGAAGATTCTTTTCTTAATAATAATACACTAAAGCCATTAGCAAAAATTGCAATTAACGATAACCATATAACTAAATTAGAATCTATTGACTGTGGATTTTGAAAACGCTCAATAGCTTCCTTTATTAAAATTATAGCGACAATAATCAAAGTAGATGCGTTAATAAAAGCAGCTAGTATCTCTGCACGTTTATAACCAAAAGTTCGGTTAATTGAGGCTTTTTTTTGCGTTAATTTTGCAGCTACATAACTTACTATAAGCGATAGTACATCACTGAAATTATGTAAAGCATCACTAATAAGAGATAAACTACCAGATACTAAACCACCAATTACCTGAGCTACAGTTATAACAATGTTTAAAACTATTGTTATTAATAGCTTTCTACCTTTTAAATCAGAGTGATTATGTGTATGTGAATGACTCATGCCATACCAAAATACGGATTGGTATTAACAAGATAAAGGAATTTTATCAATACGTCTTTTATGACGTCCACCTTCAAACTCGGTATTTAGAAATATATCTACCATTTTTATAGCTTGTGGAATAGATGTATAGCGTGCTGGTATACAAATAATATTTGCATCATTATGTTGACGCGCTAATTCTGTAATTTCAGCTATCCAACAAACACCAGCTCTAACATTTTGATATTTGTTAGCAGTCATAGCAACACCATTTGCAGTACCACAAATTAAAATGCCTCTATCTACATTTCCATTATTAACATCTTTAGCAACAGGATGTACAAAATCTGGATAATCAGCACTATCTGCAGTATCTGTACCATAGTTAGTAATGGTATATCCTTTATTTTCAAGATGTTGTATTATAGCTTGTTTATACTCTGGTCCTGCGTGATCGTTACCGATGGAAATTGTCATGTTAATAAGTGTTTGTTTTGCTCTGCAAAATTACAAATAATAAAATCTGGTTAATACAATTTCTCATTACTTGTTAATAAGTGTTCACAAGTTTTAAAAATAAAAATTAGGATTGTTGCAGAATTTTTTCAAACAAGAATTGAATTCTAAAATCAAAATTTAATATTCATTTTTTTCGAGGAAGTTATTCATACTCCTAACAGACGAAATTAACAGTGTTTTTAAAATAAAATATGAGTCATTTCTATTAACATGAGTTATTAACACTTGTTTACAATAATTTTACTTTTCTTAAAAATCAAGTGGTTACATGTAAATTTAATGTTAACTAAACCGTAATAAAGTGTAAACTTCAACTTATCAAAATAATTCTTCAAAAAGTTATACTAGTAATTAACACCCTATAATAACCATTATTTATTTTTTTAAATTTTAAAAGAAAAATGATAATAGTATATATAAATGTGAATAAGTGAATTTTCATTTATTTAACCTTATCTAAACACTTTTAAATTTTAATAGTGTAGCTTTGTAATAAACTTAATAACTTCACTTCCACCTTTATTAAGTTTTAAATGAAGAATTCCTAACACTTTTAGGAAACGAATATGATTACATAATTAAATGACAAGAAAAAGAAAAAAGAAATCCGGTAAAAACAAGATTTCTAACCTTACAAATACAATTCTAAGTATCCTAAAAAAAGAACGAAACAAATCGTTTAACTATAAACAAATAGCGGCTATTATCGGTGTTAACGATGCTAGTAGCCGTAACCAGATTATTAAAACTTTAGCAAAACTTGCTGCCAAACAAGAAATAGAACAAGTAGATCGTGGTAAGTTTAAAGCAGTTGTAACAGCTGAGTATTATACAGGTATTTTAGATTTAGCTTCTAAAGGAAATGGTTACGTTATTTCAGAAGATTTTGAAGAAGATGTCTTTATAGCATCTAATAATATTAACAAAGCCTTAGATGGTGATGAAGTAGAATTCTATGCTTATAAACGCAGAAAACGAGGTAAAATTGAAGGTGAAATAACCAATATTATTAAGCGTGCTAAAACTGAATATGTAGGTACCATTCAAATTCAACAAAACAGAAATTACGCCTTTGTAGTTGCAGATAGCAGTAAAATGTACAAAGACATTTTTGTACCAATTAATAAAACTAAAAAGGCTGAAGATGGTGATAAAGTGTTGGTAACACTTACAGATTGGCCAGAAAAAGCCGATTCACCTTATGGTAAAGTATTAGAAGTTTTAGGAAAACCTGGTGAACATAATACAGAAATACATGCCATTTTAGCGGAGTATGGTTTACCACATGAGTTTCCTTATGAAGTAGAAAAGTTTGCCAATGATCTAGATATTTCTATCATAGAAGAAGAAATTGCTAAGCGTAGAGATATGCGAAAGGATTTAACCTTTACGATAGATCCTAAGGACGCAAAAGATTTTGATGATGCATTATCCTTTAAAGTTTTAGAAAACGGCTTATATGAGATAGGAATTCATATTGCAGACGTATCACACTATGTGCAACCAGGAACAGTTTTAGATGATGAAGCTTACGAACGTGCTACATCTATTTATTTAGTAGATCGTGTAGTGCCAATGCTGCCAGAACGTTTATCTAATGGAGCATGTTCGTTACGACCACATGAAGAAAAATATACCTTTTCTGCAGTGTTTCAGATGAATGATAAGTGCGAAATTAAAAACCAATGGTTTGGTAGAACCGTAACGTATTCTGATGCACGTTTTGCTTACGAAGAAGCACAAGCTATTATAGAAAATAATCCTAATGTCACGCTGAGCGCAGTCGAAGCGTCTAATTTAGACACTACAATTCCTAAGGAAGTTTCGCTAACAGGTGACCAGTATAACACTAAACCAGAAATTGCAGAAGCTGTTATAGTTTTAGATCGTTTAGCTAAAAAGATGCGTTCAAAACGTATGCGAACTGGTGCTATTTCTTTTGATAAGGTTGAGGTGAAATTCAATTTAGATGAAGAAGCTAATCCAGTAGGAGTATTCTTTAAAACCAGTAAAGATGCCAATAAACTAATTGAAGAATTTATGTTGTTAGCTAACCGTAAAGTATCAGAATTTATAGGTAAGCAAAACCCGAAAAAGACTTTTGTGTATCGTGTACACGACGAGCCAGACGAAGCTAAGCTTGCACAGTTACAAACTGTAGTTGGTCGTTTTGGTCATCAATTAAATTTTAAAGATAGAAACAGTGTTGCTGCATCTTTAAATAAACTTCTAACAGACGTAGTAGGGAAAAAAGAACAGAATTTAGTAGACACATTAGCAATACGTACCATGTCTAAGGCAGAATATACAACGCATAATATTGGTCATTATGGTTTAGCTTTTGACTATTACAGTCATTTTACCTCTCCAATTCGTCGTTATCCAGATGTTATGGCACACAGATTATTACAGCACTATTTAGATGGTGGTAAATCTGCTAACGAAGAAGTTTACGAAGAAAAATGTAAACACAGTAGTAACATGGAATATCTGGCAACCAAAGCAGAGCGCGATTCTATAAAGTACATGCAGATTCGTTTTATGCAAGATCATCAAGACGAAGAATTTTTAGGTGTTATTTCTGGAGTTACAGATTGGGGAATTTACGTAGAAATAGAGTCTAATAAATGCGAAGGCATGGTAAGTGTTAGAGACATGAAAGACGATACTTACGATTTTGATCAGTCGCATTATGCTATGATTGGTCGTAACACACATAATATGTATCAACTTGGAGATGAGGTTATTGTCAAAGTAAAAGATACTGATTTAGTGAAGAAACATTTAGATTTTTACTTAGTTGGAAAACCTGAATAAAGCCGTTAGTATAGTTAAAATTTGTCATGCTGAATTTATTTCAGCATCTTGTAAATAAATAATAATTATGATTCTTACCACAACCAATTCAATAGAAAACTTCAAAATAGTAGATTATCTTGGTATAGTTACAGGTGTAGCACTAGCAGAAGAGAAAATAGTGATGGGTTTTAGCATGTCTAAATACCTGGTATCTATAAGAAATAGTGTTGATGCTACAAAAGAAAAAGCATTTCAGCAATTACAAGAAAATGCAAAAAAATTGAATGCTAATGCTGTTGTTGGTATTAAGGTTGAGATAGAACTCATGACAAGTAATTATGCTATGGTTTCCGTAACAGGAACAGCTGTAAAAGTAGCTGCTTAGCACAACAAAAATTAAATAAATTATGAAGAAATATGCTTTATTATTAGCGTTAGTAATAGGTTTAACTTTAAATGCTCAAGATACTATTGAGAAAACTATTGGTGAATTTTCTACAGTAAAAGTCTATGATTTAATTAATCTCAAAATGATAAAATCTGACGAAAATAAAGTGATTATAGCAGGTGATAATAAAGAGGATGTCCAGGTTATAAATAAAAACGGTAAGCTAAAAATAAGAATGAAGCTCGAAGAAAGTTACGATGGTAATGACACTGTTGTAAAGTTGTATTACACTTCGGTTGATGTTATTGATGCTAATGAAGGAGCAAATGTTGTAGTTAATGATCCTATTGAACAGTTTGAGATTGATTTAAAAACTCAAGAAGGTGGCGAAATTACTGCAGAACTTAAAACTTCTTATGCTAATTTTAGAGCTGTTACAGGTGGAATAATTAATGTTTCAGGAAGTTCAAAAAATCAAGATATTTCTATTTACACAGGTGGTATTTTTAATGGTGAACAATTTAGCACAGAACAAACAGAAGTAAGCGTTAATGCTGGAGGAGAAGCTTATGTTAATGCTTCAGAACTTGTGGATGTTAGGATTAAAGCAGGTGGTAATGTCTATATCTACGGTGAGCCTAAAACAATTAATGAAAGCAAAGTTTTAGGAGGTAAAGTTAAGCGCATGTAATGCTATACTTTATAATAATTTCAATAAGACTTACAACTAAAAAATCTCAATAGGTTTCGTTTAACATTTCTTAATTAGTTTACTACTTTTGTGTAAACCGCAAGTTTACATGTTAGACGATATCTTAAGAGCCATTCCTTTTGGAATTATTTTAGCCTTCACTATTGGTCCAGTATTCTTTGTATTATTAGAAACTAGTGCAACCAAAGGGTTTACTAGTGCTCTGATTTTTGATTTAGGTGTAATCCTCGCAGATGTTGTTTTTATTCTACTCATTTTTATGAGTACAGATACACTTTTGGATAAGATTAAGGACGATCCTAAATTATTAGTTTTTGGAGGTGTTCTACTCGTGGTGTATGGTTTAATATCTTTTATAAAGATTTCTAAATCTTTTAGATCTATAGTTAGAGAACATCATCGTATAGAATTACCAAAGAAGAATTATGGAAAGCTTTTTGCAAAAGGCTTCCTGCTTAATTTTATAAATATTGGTGTCCTTTTAGGTTGGTTAGGTTTTATAGTTATAGGGACTACAATAACAACTTCAAAGAATGGTATAACGGTTTTTATAGTCACCATGTTAGTGGCCTATTTTGTATGTGATTTATTTAAAATTGCAGCTGCTAAACGTTTAAAAAATAAGTTGACTCCAAGACGTATTTTTAAAACTAAGAAAATAGTAGCCTTAGTTATTCTTGGCTTTGGTATTTTACTATTGTCACAAGGATTATTTCCAGAACTTTACGAGAAAGGGAAGGAACAAATAGATAAGGTTAATCCTATAAACTAAAAAAAGCCTTTAACATTAGTTAAAGGCTTTTTTTGAGGTGTCGAGCGGATTCGAACCGCTGTAGATGGTGTTGCAGACCACTGCCTAGCCACTCGGCCACGACACCTTATTGCGAGGGCAAATATATAAATTATTACTGTTTTACCCTATACAGACTTACTTTTTTCGTTTTTCAGAAAGTTTAATTCTTACCATTTCTACATCACCACCAATTGGTGGATTAATTTTACTCACAGAAACAGAAACTTTAGAAACTAGTTTATCTTCATTAAGAATTCTATCTATGATGCGTTGCGCAACAGTTTCGAGTAGTTTTGAAGGTTTTGCCATTTCTTCACGTACTACCTTATTTAAAAACACATAATCTACAGTATCACTTAAATTATCGGTTTGAGAAGATTTAGATAAATCTGCATTAACTACAACATCTACTCGATAGTCGCTACCAATAGCAGTTTCTTCTTTTAAACAACCATGATTAGCAAATACGCGGATATTTTCAACTTTTATTATTCCCATACTGCAAAGATAAACCTTCTATTATTCCTGCGAAGGCAGGAATCTTTAATTAGTAAAAAAGTCAAAAATATTACTAATAGCACTCGTTTTAGCTTTAAAAAACTCAGTATAAGTACACTTTTTACATGTTACTGAAGTGAACTTTTTATTCTGTACATCAAAAATTTTAGATAGTGTACCACCAGTGGCTCTCATTTCACCAAGTTCATAAGTGGTGTTATCGCATTTTGGACATTTGTAATTCATATTTTTTTGATTTTGGTTATTTACATTCTATCAGTAACATATGGTGCATTAATGTTACATTTTACTTAATTTTGCGAGATAATTTAGAGATTTAATTTTTAGGAAAACTTAAGCCTATTAACTAATCCCTAATACCCTTTTAAAAAATGTCAGAAGAAACAAAATCACTCAATTTTATTGAGCACATTATAGAAGAAGATTTAGCAAACGGTTTATCGAAAGATAAACTGCGTTTTCGTTTTCCACCAGAACCAAATGGCTATTTACACATTGGCCATACCAAAGCTATAGGCATTAGTTTTGGTTTGGGCGAAAAATATAATGCACCTGTAAATTTAAGGTTCGATGATACCAATCCAGCAAAAGAAGAACAAGAATATGTAGATGCTATAAAACGTGATATTGCTTGGCTGGGTTACCAATGGGAGAATGAACTTTATTCTTCAGACTATTTTGATAAACTTTACGATTGGGCTGTACAATTAATTAAAGATGGAAAAGCTTATGTAGATAGCCAATCTTCTGAAGCTATGGCGGAGCAAAAAGGTACTCCAACACAACCAGGTACTAATAGTCCTTACAGAGACCGAAGTATTGAGGAAAACCTAGATTTATTCCAACGTATGAAAGCTGGTGAATTTCCGGCAGGCACACACGTATTGCGTGCAAAAATAGATATGGAAGACCCTAACATGCTAATGCGAGATCCTATTATGTACCGTATTATGTATGCACACCATCATAGAACAGGAGATGAATGGTGTATTTATCCAATGTACGATTGGACTCATGGTGAAAGCGATTACATAGAGCAAATTTCACATTCCTTATGTTCATTAGAGTTTAAACCTCATAGAAAGCTTTATAATTGGTTTAGAGACCATGTATATGATTATGCTAAGGACAAATTACCTTTACCACCAAAACAGCGCGAATTTGCACGTTTAAACTTGTCTTACACCATTATGAGTAAACGTAAATTGCTTAAATTGGTAGAAGAGAAGGTGGTTTCTGGTTGGGACGATCCACGTATGCCAACCATTTCTGGTTTACGTCGTAGAGGTTATACACCAAATTCAATTAGAGAATTTATTAAAAAAGTGGGTGTTGCTAAACGCGAAAACGTCATTGATGTTTCACTCTTAGAATTTTGTATTCGAGAAGATTTAAACAAGACCGCAAATCGTGTCATGGCAGTTTTAGATCCTGTAAAGGTTGTTATTACCAATTATCCTGAAGATAAAGAAGAATGGTTAGAAGCTGAGAATAATCAGGAAGATGATTCAGCAGGATATAGAAAAGTACCTTTTTCAAGAGAGCTTTATATCGAAAAAGAAGACTTTAAAGAAGAAGCTGGTAACAAATTTTTCAGATTGAAACTTGGTGGTGAAGTAAGATTAAAAAACGCTTATATCATTAAGGCTAATGATGTAATTAAGGATGAAAACGGTGAAGTAAACGAAATACATTGTACATACGATACAGATACATCTAAAAAAGTAAAAGGAACACTGCATTGGGTTTCTATAAAGCATGCTATAACTGCTGAGGTCAGAGAATACGATCGTTTATTTATGCACGAAGCACCAGATAGCGATAAGGAAAAAGATTTTATGGAATTTTTAAATCCTAATTCCTTAAATGTTAGAACAGGATACTTAGAACCAAGTTTGTCTGAAGCTAAAGTGGGTGAGCGCTTCCAATTTCAACGATTGGGTTATTTTGTAGTTGATGAAGATTCCACTTCAGAAAAGCTAGTGTTTAATAAAACGGTTGGATTAAGAGATAGTTGGGCTAAGCAAAAGCCGAAACCACAAGCTACTGCGCAAGCAAAAGCCAAGCCACAACAACAAAAGCGTTCAGCAATTAGCATCATTCAGCAATTAGGTAAAAAATACACTAATTATCCTGAAGCTAAGCAAGCAAAAGCAAAAGCAGAAATCATGGATTTAGCTAAAGATGTCTCATATGAAGATTTAGAGCCTTTATTTGGTACTGCTGTAAAAAAAGCAGGTACTCGTATCGCTGTAATGATTGCATTAAAAGAGTTGCTTAAAAGTGGCTTAGATCGTAATGACGCTATTAATGAATTTATAGCTAAAGCTCTAGAAGATAAGAATGAAATTTTAGTTGGCGAAGCCAATGACATATAAGAAGTTATGCTTAGAACTATTTTATCATATCTGATTTTAATAACTTGTTTTTTTGGGTGTTATAATAGTTCTAAAAACGGATTAGAAATAGGTTTACAGGGTGATGAAACCAGAGGGAAGATCCAAAAGAATTTAATTAATTCTAATGCAAATATTTTTAACAATAACTGGCTAGTACAATTTATGATTGATGCTGATTCTTTTGAACCAACTATTAATGCTTTGAATTCAATTTCTGAGTGTAAATTTATTAGTGATTTTTCGAATTATGAAGTATCGCCAGCAAATGTTCATAGCTGGAGTGCTAAAATGGTACTTTTCAAAGACACAATAAATGTATCTAAAATGACTTATTCAGAATGGAAACTTCCAATATTTTCTTTTAATTGGCAAGAATCATTCGATGATGTCAAGGTTGATTCAAAAATTAAAAAAATTGAAAATGCTCTTAAGGAAAATAGAATAAAATATACTTTAATCGACTATTTAAAGGAATAATATACACCAAAGAATAAAAGTAAAAAATAACAACAGAACCTCTATGTCTTAGACTTAGAGGTTTTTTTGTACTTTTAAAATACTAACTAAAACAATAAGATTATGGAATTAAATTTTTTAGCTATTGTGGTTGCAGCCATTGTTCCACTTTTAATTGGTGCTATATGGTACAACCCAAGCGTATTAGGAACTGCTTGGATGAAAGCTTCAGGTATGACTGAAGAGAAAATGAAAAGCGGTAATATTGCTGTGATTTTTGGTCTAACATTGGTACTATCATTCATGTTAGCCTTTACTGTAAATGGTATGGTAATTCATCAAGTAGCAGCGCAACAATTAGCCTTTACAAACCCTGATGCAGAATCATTTCAAGCATTTATGGCAGAGTTTGGAAACATGCATCGTAACTATGGTCATGGATCTTTACATGGCGCGATAGGAGCTTTATTTTTTGTACTACCAGTTTTAGGAATTAATGCGCTTTTTGAAAGAAAAGGATGGAAGTACATCTTAATAAATGTAGGCTATTGGGTAGTTACCTTAGCTATTATGGGAGCCATACTTTGTGGTTGGAAATAATAAATTAAAGCATAAAAAAACCGAAGTGCAAACTTCGGTTTTTTTGTTAATCTTCTAAAGATTCAAAAGAAATTTCATCGTCAGGTATTTCTAAATTAGTTTTAAAATTTGGCAAAATTTCTTGAGTAATCTCATCACTCAAAATATCTTTTGCTTCAATAAACCACCAATATTTACCTTCTTTATTATAAATTCCTAAAAGATAACTTTTAGATTTTACACGTTGATTTTCTATTACTATTTCAGTATATTTTTCAACAATGCACCTGTATTGATTTTGTTCTTCGACAATTTCAGAAACACCTAATATATCTACTTTTTCTAACACAAAACCTTGTTTTTTCATGCCTTCAAATGTAGATTCTATAAAATAAAGAGCGACATCTTTACCTCCCATCATTTCAATGACTGAAGGAAGAGTGTGTTTTAAAACCGTTTCATACTCTCCATCTAACGTTGCTTTAGATGTTATCTTAGCGTCTTTTAGAGCATCTTCTTTTGTTTGAGAAAACAAACAAAAACTTAAGAATGAAAATAGTATAACAAGTACATTTTTCATTTTATTCGTCGTCGTTTTTCTTTTTGGCATTTTTCATGGCTTCACCAATTTGGTTACTTGCTGTAAAAGAAGCTACCATGTTATTCAACATATCGCTACCAGCTTGTGGAGAATTTGGTAATAAGATTAAGTTACTATTTGTTTCTTCACCAATAGATTGAAGCGTATCGTAATGCTGCGTTACAACAATAAGCGCAGAAGCTTCTTGTGAGTTAATTCCAACTCTGTTTAATACTTCAACAGACTCTTCTAGACCACGCGCAATCTCACGTCTTTGGTCTGCAATACCCTGTCCTTGTAATCGCTTACTTTCTGCTTCGGCCTTAGCTTTTTCAACAATTAAAATACGTTGTGCATCACCTTCATACTGAGCGGCAATTTTTTCACGTTCAGAAGCATTAATACGGTTCATTGCAGCTTTTACTTGTGCATCAGGATCTATATCTGTAACTAAGGTTTTTATGATGTCGTAACCGTAATCCATCATAGCATCATTCAATTCAGATTTTACAGCAATCGCAATATCATCTTTACGAACAAAAACGTCATCTAATTTCATTTTTGGTACTTCTGCACGTACCACATCAAATACATAACTTGTAATTTGCTCATGAGGATAGTCTAATTTATAGAATGCCTCATATACCTTTTCTTTAATAACCATGTATTGTACAGACACTTTTAAGCGTACAAATACATCATCTAAAGTTTTGGTTTCAACAATAACGTCTAACTGCTGAATTTTTAAACTTAATTTACCAGCAATTCTGTCTACTAATGGAATTTTTATTTGTAAACCAGAATGTCTAATACTTTGATAACGACCAAAACGCTCTATAACTGCTGCAGTTTGTTGCTTTACGATAAAGAAAGATGAAATTAAAATAACAAGTCCAAAAAATATAATTGGAACTAAGAAAATCGGAAAATCCATAAATAATTATTTTTTTAAATAATGGTTAGAAATAAATGTTCGTACTAATTTAAACTATATTTACTGGCAATTCATCAGTAAATCATGAAAAAACTTAAATACATCCTATTAGTAGTCATTAGTATGGCTTTTGTTACACTTACTTACGCCCAACATAAGCGTTATGCCATAAAAAATGGTGTTGGTATACAAGGAGGAGTAACTCAGTTTGATATTATCACGAACAATTTTGTGACTAAAAAGAATTATGGGTTTATAGGAGGTTTATCTGCTTCAGTAGATATTCCTCACAAATGGTATAACGTAAGTTACAACATTCTTCTATCTGAAAATAACATTGATATTGCTGCTTTTTCATTAGCTAATCCTATGGAAGAATTTGTAGAATACAAGTTACTTACGGCACAATTATCATTTTTATTTCATGCTAAGTTGATAGGAAGTAATTTAACCTTAGATTTAGGTCCAATGCTTCAGTATAATGGAGATTTAGAACTTAAAGATAGTTCTAAAGAAGGTTACATAATATCGGATTACGATACACTTTTAACTGAAGATATTTCTAAAATTTCAAACTTTAATGTGAATGGAGCAGTAGGTTTATCAGCTGGTTTTGGTGCGTTTAGATTGCGAGCGCAATATATTTATGGATTTACCAATATCTTGAATAAACTCAATGATGAAGACCTTAACCTTGGTACAAATGATAACAAATTTAAAGGCAACCAGTCTATGATTGCCTTTACTGCTATTATTACATTTTAGTAATTTATGAATTGTCATCCTGAACTTGTTTCAGGATCTTAATTTAAATCGTCTTCACCAAAGCCTCTACACGCTTAACAGTTTCGGCTTTACCAACCATATACATAATATTAAACACATCTGGTCCTTGTAAAGCACCTACAAGCGCTAAACGTAATGGCATCATCACTTTTCCGAAGCCAATTTCGTTGCTAGTAATCCAACCTTTTATATTGGTTTGAAGATTTTCAACCGTATAATCTTCGGTTGAATTGACTAATTCGATTACTTTATTTAAAATCTCATCAGTTCCCTCTTTTAAGGCTTTTTTAGATGCTTTTTCGTCATAATCAGTAGGTGACACAAAGAAGAAGTGACTTAGTTCCCAAAAATCGCTTACAAACGTTGCACGTTCTTTAATTAAGCCAACAACTAAAGCAATGTAATTCACATCAATATCTTTCAACAAAATGTTTTTTGATTGAAATTCTGTTGCTAATTCCAAATCTAACTGCTGTTGCATATAATGATGGTTAAACCATTTGGTTTTATCAGGATCAAAACGTGCACCAGCTTTGTTAACTCTTGCTAAATCAAAATCATTTACCAATTGCTCTAAATTGAAAATCTCTTGCTCAGTACCAGGATTCCAACCTAAAAAGGCTAAGAAATTCACTACAGCTTCAGCAAAATAGCCATCCTCTTTATAACCTCTGGAAACTTCGTTGGTTTTTGGGTCTGTCCAAGCTAATGGAAACACAGGGAAACCTAATTTATCACCATCACGCTTGCTTAATTTTCCTTTTCCTGTTGGTTTTAGGATTAAGGGTAAATGTGCGAATTCTGGTGCTTCCCAACCAAAAGCATCATATAATAATTTGTGTAAAGCCAATGATGGTAACCATTCTTCGCCACGAATAACGTGTGTAATTTCCATTAAATGGTCGTCTACAATATTAGCAAGATGATAGGTTGGCATTCCATCACTTTTAAACAAAATCTTGTCATCAAGTATGTTGGTATCTATAGAAATATCGCCTCTAATAATATCTTTTAGTTGCAAAGTTTCATCTTGTGGCGATTTAAAACGCACTACATAATCGTCACCAGCCTCTAGTTTTGCTTGAGTTTCTTCTTCAGAAAGCACTAAAGAATTTACCAAACGGCCTTTTTCGCGATTGTGCCAGTTGTAGATAAAGGTTTTGCCTTCTGCTTCGTGTTGTTTTCTGTGTGCATTTAGTTCTTCCGAAGTATCAAAAGCATAATAGGCTTTACCTTCAGCAATCAATTGATCAGCATATTGCTTGTACAAATGCTTACGCTCACTTTGTCTGTAAGGACCAAATTTTTCGTTTTTACCTGGACCTTCATCAAACGGAATACCACACCAGTTTAAAGATTTTACAATGTAATCTTCTGCACCTTCAACATAACGATTTTGATCGGTATCTTCTATACGCAACACAAAATCGCCATTGTGCTTTTTGGCAAATAAATAATTGAATAAAGCAGTTCTTACACCGCCAATATGTAAAGGTCCTGTTGGACTAGGTGCAAAGCGCACACGTACTTTTTTTGACATAATATAATTTCAAAAATTAAGTCTGATTGTCACACTGAGCGCAGTCGAAGTGTCTTCAAAAGCAAGTGCTAACCAGAACAGTGGCAAAGATAAATTTTTGAAGTTCAAAGTTCAAAGTTTAAAGTTCAAAGTTTTGGGAACTGAAGACTGAGACTGAAAACTAATTTAATATCATACTTTTCGGCACACGCTTATTCATAATCTTAAACCAAAGTGGTGGTACCATTGCCAATACCATTGAGGTTGGATAGCCAAAAGGCATTTGCGGACTATCATCGTGGCAATCTAAGATTTGATATTTTTTTGAAGACTTAAAATGATGATCGCTATGTCGTGTTAATTCATATAACACAATACGACCGATAACGTGATTAGAGTTCCACGAATGTATTTCTTTTACACGCTCGTAACGACCAGATTTGGTTTTTAAACGCAGTAAACCATAATGTTCAATATAGTTGACGGTTTCAAGTAAAATAAACCCAACCACACCTGCGCAAAAGGCAAATAGTAAAGCTGTAGTCCCTAAAAGCAGTGTAACTGAAGCCAAATACAACAGTTGAAAAACAGTGTACCAAAGCATATCATTCTTGAAAGAAAAGAACGTTTGTTTATTGTTCTTCAATAGTTTTTTTTGAATGTTCCACGCATTAAAATACTGTCTAATAGTTGAGGTTAACCAAAACGAATACACACTTTGATTGTATTTTGCAGTTGCAGGATCTTCTGGTGTGGCCGCGTGAAGATGATGCCCAAAATTATGTTCAATATAAAAATGCATATAAAAAGAGGGTAGAAGCAAAGCTTTACCCAAAAAGCGTTCGTTGGTTTGTTGTCTGTGACCAAGCTCGTGACCAACATTAATGCCGTTAACGCCTAAAACAATACCAACGGAAAAAATGAGTCCGACAAACTCATAAGTTTCCAAAGGTTGATGAGCAACTAAAATCAGAGCATAGATTACAATACCATAAACAATGGGTAAGTTGAGGTAAAGCAGCCAATCAAAAATCTTACGTTTTAATCGATTATCGACATCTTCAGATTGAAGATTAGTAGTATCTACTGGAAAAATAAGTTCTAAAACAGGAATACAAACAAAGGCAAAAACAGGTGTAGCCCAAACCCAATAGCTCTGAAAACTAAGCCCTAAAACAGCCATTATTGGGATTGAAAATGCTGCTAAATATTTAAGGTCTTTCATAATCTTATTTGTCATTCTGCCTTTCGACTACGCTCAAGATAAACTACGGCAGGAATCTATTTCTATATTAGAACCACTGTAATTTAACACAGTAGCCCTCTAAATTAACACAATCTTACCAAATTTAGGAAATCATCAATTAAAATAAAATTGTAGTTTAGTAAGTTAGAATGTTACATCTCTGTCACATCGAGCGCAGTCGAGATGTTTTTATTGTGAAATAATGAGATTCTCGACTGCGCTCGAACCGACAGAAAGTAATAACAGCCAAGAATGAGCAATTTCGAAACTATAAAAAACAAACTACAGCAATTCATTAAAAAATATTACACTAATGAATTGCTAAAAGGCGCAATTTTATTTTTCGCCATTGGCTTGTTATATCTCATTATAACGCTATTTGTAGAATATGTGTTTTGGCTCAACCCAACAGCAAGAACCATTTTATTTTGGGTGTTTGTGGCCGTTGAGATCGCGTTATTTGTTAAGTTTATTGTCATTCCGTTAGCACATTTATTCAATCTTAGGCAAGGTATTGATTACGAAACTGCTTCAAAATTAATTGGTAATCATTTCCCTGAAGTCAATGATAAACTTTTGAATGTACTTCAGCTGAACCAAAGTCCACAACAATCTGATTTATTATTGGCAAGCATAGAGCAGAAGTCTCAAGAGTTGCAACCCATTCCGTTTAAATCGGCAATCAATTTTAAGACCAACACCAAGTATTTAAAATACGCAGCTATTCCCGTAGTCATCATTTTGTTGTCTTACATCACAGGAAAAATCGATTGGTTTAGTGATAGTTACGAGCGTGTTGTAAATTACAAAACCGCATACGAACCACCAGCACCTTTTCAGTTTTTTGTATTGAATGAAAACTTACAAGCTATTGAAGGTAAAGACTTTAAGTTAAAAGTGAAAACAGCAGGTGATGTTATTCCAGAGAATGCTCAGATTCAATTTAATGGTCAATCGTATTATTTGCAACAAGTTGCTCCAGGCGAATTTCAATACACATTTAATCTACCAAAAAACAATATAGAATTCAGTTTATCAGCTAACGACGTCAATTCAAAATCGTACGAATTACAAGTGGTAAACACACCCAACTTGGTCAATTTTGAAATGCTGTTAGACTATCCATCTTACACACTAAAACAAGATGAGGTATTAAAAAGTACTGGTTCTGCGGTTGTTCCAGAAGGGACAAAAGTCACTTGGAAAGCAATGACCAAAGCCACAAATGCTGTTCATATTTATGCTGAAGATACCTTAGCGTTTTCAAAAAAAGACAATAACAATTTTGAAGCGACCAAGCGATTATTCAGAAACTATAATTATAGCATTTCAACCAGTAACGAGAATTTAAAGGATTACGAAAATCTGGCTTATAATATTTCTGTGGTTAAGGATTTGCACCCAGAGCTCAATATCAAAATGCAAATCGATTCCTTAGACCATCAGAGTATGTATTTCTATGGTCAGGCGAGTGACGATTTTGGCTTGTCAAAATTGAATTTGGTGTACTACCCAACAGAAGATGAAACTCAGAAAGTAATCGAGCCGATTAGCATTTCAAAATCTAATTTCAGTGAGTTTGTGAGTGCGTTTCCAAACCAATTTAATTTGGAAGAAGGCGTCAGCTACCAATTGTATTTTGAGGTTTATGATAACGACGCTATTCACAATTATAAGCGCACAAAAAGTAGTGTGTTTAGTTATCGAAAATTAACTAAGGACGAAGAAGAGCAGAAGCAGTTACAAGAGCAGAATGAAACGATAAAGGATATTGGCAAAACGTTTGAAAAATTAGAAGAGCAAGACAAAAAGCTTGAAGAATTTTCTAAAACCCAAAAGGAAAAGCAAGAGCTTAATTTCAACGATAAAAAGAAGTTTGAAGACTTCCTGAAACGTCAAAAGCAGCAAGAGCAGATGATGAAAAATTTCAACAAAAAGCTGCAGGATAATTTAGAAGAATTTCAAGAAGAAAAGAAAGAAGACCAATTTAAAGAAGACTTAAAAGAACGTCTAAAAGAGAATGAAGAAAAGTTAAAGCAAGATGAAAAGTTGCTTGAAGAATTAGAAAAGTTGAAGGATAAAATCAATAAAGAAGAGTTTACCCAAAAGCTTGAAGAATTAGCCAAACAAAACAAAAACAAAAAGCGCAGTATGAAGCAACTCTTAGAGTTGACCAAGCGTTTTTATGTGATGAAAAAGGCTGAAAAAATAGCCAATCAGTTAGACGATTTAGCGAAGAAGCAGGAAGAACTTTCTAACAAAGACAATGAGAACACCAAAGAAAAGCAAGACGAATTAAACAAAGAATTCGAAAAGCTTCAAAAAGATATCGAAGATTTAAAACAAGAAGACAGACGTTTACAAAAACCGATGAACGTTCCTGTAGATGAGTTTTTAGAGGATGGTGTAAGGTTTGACCAAAAGGAAGCTAAAGAAGCGCTTGAGAAGAAGGAAGAAAAAGAAAGTGAGGGTAAACCTAGTGAAGCTCAAGAACAGCAACAAAACGCTCAGGAAAAGCAGAAAAAAGCTGCTAAAAAGATGAAGCAGATGAGCGAGCAGATGATGCAAATGATGTCTGGTGGAGGCGGAGGTGGAGGCGACCAAGCCTCTGAAGATGCTGATGCTTTACGTCAAATTCTTGAGAATCTTCTATTGTTTTCTTTCGACCAAGAAGCGTTGATGAATACTTTTGAGAGTATTGACATCAACAATAATAAATACGGTAAATACATCATTAACCAAAGTAATTTAAGAGAGCACTTTGAGCACATTGATGATAGTTTATTTGCCTTGTCTTTACGTCAACCTAAGATTTCTGAGAAGGTAAACGAGCAAATCACAGAAGTGTATTTCAATATAGATAAAGCGCTTGATCAATTAACTGAAAATCGTTTATATCAAGGTGTGTCTTCTCAGCAATATGTCATTACAGCGAGTAATGAATTGGCGAGTTTTCTCAGTGATGTTTTAGATAATATGGAGATGCAAATGAATTCCGCTTCGGGTTCTGGAGGTGGAGGAGGTCAGCAACTTCCAGACATTATTATGAGCCAAGAAGAGCTTAATAAGCAAATGGAAGAAGGAGTAAAAAAGAACGAGCAAGGAAAGCAAGGAGAAGAAGGGCAACAAGGCGAAGGCGAAAAGCCAGGGCAAGAAGGTAGCGAAGGCAAAGAAGGAGAGGGAAAACAACCTGGAGAACAAGGCCAACAAGGTGAGCAAGGACAGAGTGGTAATCAAGGTCAAAGTGGACAAAGTGGTGAGAATGGACAGTCTGGAGAACAACAAGGTAAAGGTGGACAGAACGGAAAGAATGGCCAACAGAATGGAGAAGGTAATCAAGAAGGTGGTGAGGGCCAAAATGGAAAAGACGGCAAAGGTGAAAATGGAAAAGGAGGGAAAAATGGTAAGAACGGAAATGGTTCTAATGGAGATGGTAACGGAGAAGAACAAAATGATGGTTATGGTGAAGGTGGAAGAGAAGAACAGAATGAAGAATTATTCAAAATTTACCAGCAGCAACAACAATTAAGACAGGCACTAGAAGACCGTTTATCTAAGGAAGGAAAGATTGAATCTGCTGGCGAATTGATAAAGCAAATGGAAGATATAGAGTTGGATTTATTGAACTACGGTTTCACAAATCAAACGCTTCAAAAGATGATGGATGTACAGCATCAATTATTAAAATTAGAAAATGCCACCTTTATACAAGGTCAGGATACGAAGCGTGAATCTGAAACAAATAAGAAGGATTTTGACACTAACAATCCTAGTCAAATTCCAACGGCAAAACAATACTTTAATACTACTGAAATATTAAATAGACAAGCACTACCTTTGCAGAGTCATTTTAAGAAAAAGATTCAAGAATATTTCAAAAACAATGATTAGTTTTAATTACGAAACCGATTTTAAATTAGAGAATGAAACCAAGATTTCCGAGTGGATTTCTAAAGCCATCAATTCAGAAAATTGTAAAGAAGGAGAATTGAATTACATCTTCTGTTCCGATGATTATTTACATAAAATCAATGTCGATTTTTTAAATCACGATACGTTAACAGACATCATCAGTTTTGATTATTCAGTAGGAAAAGAACTACACGGAGATATTTACATTTCAGTAGAACGTGTAGAAGATAATGCCAAAGATTTTGATGTGTCTTTTGAAGATGAATTGGCACGTGTAATGATTCACGGTGTTCTACATTACTGTGGATATAAAGACAAGAGTGAAGAAGATGCTAAGCTGATGCGTTCTAAGGAAGACTACTATTTAGGTGTGCGTTAATTAATTCCCGCACAAGCAGGAATCTCATAATCGTTAAGCAAATACATTGCGGTTTTATGTCAATCGATTTGAGCGTATATTTGCAAATATTTTAGATTCTTAAATGTGTCTAAATTATTAATAAAAAAAGTCTAACAAAAAGATTCCTGTCTACACGGGAAGAATTGTTCCACGTGGAACATTAAAAATATTCAACAATGTTTAATGAAGTTTACGATGTAATTGTAGTTGGTGCAGGTCACGCAGGAAGTGAAGCTGCTGCTGCTGCTGCCAATATGGGAAGTAAGACGTTGTTAATTACAATGAACCTTCAAAATATTGCACAGATGTCTTGTAATCCTGCTATGGGTGGAATTGCAAAAGGACAAATTGTGCGAGAAATTGATGCGCTTGGTGGTTATAGCGGAATTGTATCCGACACCTCTGCAATTCAATTCAAGATGCTTAACAAATCCAAAGGACCTGCAATGTGGAGTCCTAGAGTCCAATCAGACAGAATGCGTTTTGCTGAAGACTGGAGATTGTTGTTAGAGCAAACACCGAATCTCGATTTTTATCAAGAAATGGTGTCTGGTTTAATTATAGAAAACCATAAAATAGTTGGTGTAAAAACCTCTCTAGGAATAGAAGTAAAAGCTAAAACTGTTGTACTTACAAATGGTACTTTCTTAAATGGTTTAATTCATATCGGTGACAAAAACTTTGGTGGAGGTAGAGCAGGAGAAAGAGCTGCTACAGGAATCACAGAAGACCTTATTAAACTTGGTTTCGATTCTGGGAGAATGAAAACAGGAACACCACCAAGAGTGGATGGCAGGTCATTAGATTATTCTAAGATGATTGAACAACCTGGTGATGAAAATCCAGAGAAGTTTTCATATTTAGATGTTACAAAACCTTTGACTGAACAACGTTCTTGTCATATGACTTACACCAGTCCAGAGGTTCACGATTTACTTCGAGAAGGTTTTGATAGGTCGCCAATGTTTAATGGTAGAATTAAAAGTGTTGGACCTCGTTATTGTCCATCAATAGAAGATAAGATTAATCGTTTTGCGGATAAGGACAGACATCAATTATTTGTTGAGCCTGAAGGGTGGAATACGGTTGAAGTTTATGTCAATGGCTTCTCAACATCGTTGCCAGAAGATGTTCAGTTTAATGCTTTACGTTCTGTAGCTGGTTTTGAAAATGTGAAGTTTTTTAGACCTGGTTACGCTATAGAATACGATTATTTTCCGCCTACGCAATTAAAGCACACTTTGGAAACAAAGTTGGTTGAGGGTCTATATTTTGCTGGACAGATTAACGGAACAACAGGTTATGAAGAAGCAGCATCACAAGGATTAATGGCTGGTATAAATGCGAGCTTAAAAGTTCAGGAGCGTGATCCGTTTACACTAAAAAGAGATGAAGCATATATTGGTGTTTTAATAGATGATTTAATTACAAAAGGTACAGAAGAGCCTTATCGTATGTTTACATCTCGTGCAGAATATAGAACGCTTTTAAGGCAAGATAATGCAGATTTTAGATTAACACCTAAAGGTTACGAACTTGGTTTAGCTTCTCAAAAACGATTAAAACGAATGGAAGAGAAGCAATCAAAAGCTTCAAATTTTGTTCAGTTTTTTAAAGATACCAGTGTAACGCCAGATGAAATAAATCCGATTTTAGAGTCAAAAGATTCTGCTAAAGTGAAGCAGCAAGACAAGATGTTTAAGTTGTATGCACGACCAAATATCACGATTGAAGATATGCAAAAAGTGGCTTCTGTTGATGCTTATATTTCTGAGAATAATTTAGATTCTGAGATTATAGAGCAAACCGAAATTCAGGTTAAATATGCTGGTTATATTGAAAAGGAAAAGAACAATGCAGATAAGTTAAATCGTCTTGAAAATGTGAAAATTCCATCAAACTTTGATTATTCAAAATTGAAATCTATGAGTATGGAAGCAAGACAAAAGTTAACAGAAATTCAACCAGTAACCATTTCGCAAGCATCAAGAATTAGTGGAGTATCGCCTAATGATATTTCTGTTTTGTTGGTATACTTAGGTAGATAGTATGAAAGAAGTAGTATTAAAGCAAACTGTACATCCCAACGTAAAATGGATTTTAGGGTATCCTTTTCTGCTTGCTTTTGCCATTCTTACATATGTAGAACCAGAGAAGTTTTTTCTTTTAATATTTCCTGTATTAGCACTTTCTTATAGTTTTGATTTTGTGTTTAAATCTGACAAGTCTGGTTATATTCAAATACGATTATTTGGAATTTCAATCCTTAGACTTAAGAAACAGTTTATTCAACCAACATACATTTCGTTGTTCAAACAAGCATTTACTAGAGAGAACGCTTTTGGTTTCTCTCCACAAATTATAGGAGATGATCATTACAATCTATACACTATAAAACTGTTTAATGAACACAAAAATGAAATCGTATTCGAGTCTGAGGATAAGGTTAAAACATTGAAATTAGGACTTGAACTTTCTGAATTATTACAAGTAGAATTATACAACACCTTAGAATAGTTCCACGTGGAACAACCTAATAAAAACAAAATATTATTGTCATTCTGAACTTGTTTCAGAATCTAAATATGAATAACAAACCAACATATCTAACCGTAAAAGACCATTCCGTTTCAGGAGAAGAGTTTCAATTATTGCATAATGAGGTATTGGATCTGTTGGAAACATTTCCGCAACCTCAAGGCGAAAAACTTTCAGAATATTATAAAAGTGAAGACTACATTTCGCACACAGATGCCAAGCGAAACCTGTTTGAAAAAGTATATCATTTAGTTAGAACGATTTCTTTAAAACGAAAATTGAAACTCATTAATTCATTTCAATCTGAAGAAAAAACACTTTTAGATATTGGATGTGGTACAGGCGATTTTTTAGAAATCGCAAAAAATAATAATTGGAATGTTGTTGGAGTAGAGCCAAACGGACAAGCAAGAACAATTGCAAATTCTAAAACCAACAATTCGGTTTTCGATATTCAACATTTAGAAACTTTAAAAGAAAACAGTTTCGACGTTATTACACTTTGGCACGTTTTAGAACATTTACCAGATTTAAAAATGCACGTTAAGCTTTTTAAGCATTTATTAAAGCCAAACGGAATTTTGATAATTGCAGTGCCAAACTTTAAAAGTTACGATGCGCAACATTATAAAAACTTTTGGGCTGCTTATGATGTGCCGCGACACCTTTGGCATTTTTCAAAAACATCGATTGAAAAATTGTTTCACGAGGAACAATTAAAATTGGTAAAAATCTTACCTATGAAATTTGACGCTTATTATGTGAGTCTACTTTCAGAAAAATACAAATCTGGTTTTATGAATCCTATTAAAGCATTTTGGATAGGATGGCGCTCAAATCTCAAAGGAAACCGCACTAAGGAGTATTCTTCCCACATTTATGTCTTAAAATCTAAGAATATTTAATATTACAGCTAATAAAAGCTTATTCTGTTTTTAAACACATAATCGCATTACTAAAAACCAAAAGCGGCTTAAAACGTCTTATTTTAGCCTATGTTTAATTGATGCTGATTATTTAAAATAAAAGAAACCATAGATTTTGGCTATGGTGTAAAAAATTTCCAAAACACAAGTCAACTTTTATACATTTGCAAAAATTTAATTCAAACTACAATATGAAAAGAGCAATTGCCTTATTAATTATTTTAATTTCATTTTCGTCTTGCCAGGAGCAACAAAAAATTGGATTTATAGACAGAACAAAAGCCATTAACGAATATCAAGCTAAAAAAGATATTGAAGATAAATACAAGCCCAAAAATGACGCTTATATAAAAAGACGTGACAGTTTGGTAAAACAATTTGAATTTGATTATCAAAACGCAGCCGTGAAAGCTCAAAGGATGAGTCCTAAAAAACAACAAGAATTAGCTCAGGAGTTTCAACAAAGAGATGCGTTATTAAGACAACAAATTCAGTTTGAAAAAGAAGAATTAGAAAAAGAGTTTACAACTGAAATTGATTCAGCAATGTCAAAGTTTAAAACCTTTGTTAAGAATTATGGCAAAACAAATGGTTACACTTTTATTTTAGGTACTAGTGACTTAACAAATTCTGTAATGTATGGATCTGAGACTACTGATATTACAGATGCTGTAATTAAGGCATTAAATGAAGATTATAAAAAGTAATTAATACTTACTAAATAAAGCAAAATTAGCCGAGCTTATGCTTGGCTTTTTTTATGAAGCAAACGTGTAAGCTTTATGGATAAATCTGTAAGAATTATCTTTGAGCTACCGTTACGTTCAATATGATATATGGCATCTTGTATTTCGTTTGAGATATCCATAATATTGGCATCGTGTACAAAAGGAGCAAACTTTTCTAGTTGAAAATTTTCAGAACGCGGTTCTAGGTATACGAGGTCATTTGCACTATAATTAAGAAGCAATGCTTGTCTAAAATAATTAAGGCAAAACGCCAAAAATTTCTTCTGAGTTTCACGACCAGTTTTAGCAATTTCTTCAGACCAAGAAATTAAATCGTGAATGGCTTTTTTATTACCCTTAGCCTTAAACGCAGATCGTACCCAAAAAACAAACCATTTTTCAAACTGAATATCTTCACTATCTTGGTAAATAAGGTCGCAAGCCTTATTGTAGTTGCCATTTGCCTGGTGTGCAATTCTACTGGCAACTGATTTTTCTATGTGGTAATTTTCAACTAAAGCATCAGAAATAACGTCCTCTGCTAGAGGCGGAAAATGTAAAATTTGACAGCGAGATCTAATTGTATTTATAATCTGTTCTTCGTCTTCTGCAATGAGTATAAAAATGGTTTTCTCTGGTGGTTCTTCAATTAATTTTAGCAACTTATTAGCGGCAGCAGTATTAATTTTTTCTGCCATCCAGATAATCATTACCTTATAGCCACCTTCGTAAGACTTTAAGGATAAAGACTTTACGATTTCATAAGCTTCGTCGACACCTATTTGACCTTGCTTATTGTCTACACCAAGTAATTTATACCAGTCAAAAAGATTTCCATAAGGTTGTTCTTCAAGGAGTTGCCTCCATTCTTCCAAATAAAAATTAGAAACAGGCTTACTTTTTACCTTGTCGCTTGTTGTTACAGGAAAAGCAAAATGTAGATCTGGATGAGAGAAATTTTTAAATTTTAGATTACAAGATTCATTGCCACCTAAATTTTCACCATTGGTATTATTACATAAGATATACTGCGCATAGGCTATTGCCATTGGTAAAGTTCCAGAGCCTTCAGGACCAACAAATAATTGGGCATGTGCAATTCTACCTTCATCTACACTTTTAGTGAGGTGATTTTTAATGTGGGTTTGTCCTAAAATCTTTGAAAACTGCATGTGGCAAAACTAGTAATATTTTATGGTTTTAAAATAGATACACTTATACTATGTTACTACTTGGTTATTTTCTGCTTTTATTAAAACTATACAGTTGGCTTTTGAGCAATATGCGTGTATATTTGTAACACAAATTTTATATAAAATGAAGACACTAAACGATTTCAATTTCAAAGATAAAAAGGCATTAATTAGAGTAGATTTTAACGTGCCATTAAACGATAATTTTGAAGTAACTGATGCAACAAGAATTGTTTCAGCAAAACCAACAATTATTAAAATTTTAGAAGACGGAGGAAGTTGTGTCTTAATGTCTCATTTAGGTAGACCAAAAGGAGAACAAGATGAATTCTCTTTAAAACACATCATATCTAAGGTTGAAGATATACTTGGTGTTGAAGTGAAATTTGCATCAAATTGTGTTGGTGCAGAAGCAGAAGAAAAAGCCAATACGTTGCAACCTGGTGAAATCCTATTGCTTGAAAATTTACGCTTTCATGAAGAGGAAACAAAAGGAGATAAGGGCTTTGCCGAACAACTATCTAAACTAGGAGATATCTATGTAAATGATGCTTTTGGTACAGCACATAGAGCACATGCGTCTACAACAATAGTAGCACAGTTTTTCCCAGAGTCTAAGTGCTTTGGTCATTTATTAGCAAAAGAAATCGAGAGTATTAAAAAAGTATTAGAAGATGGCGAAAAACCAGTATTGGCAGTACTTGGTGGTGCAAAGGTGTCTTCAAAAATTACAGTTATCGAGAATATTTTAGATAAAGTAGATCACCTTATTGTTGGTGGTGGAATGACTTTTACCTTCATTAAAGCTTTAGGTGGTAAAATAGGAGATTCTATTTGCGAAGACGATAAAATGGAATTGGCTTTAGATATTTTAAAACAAGCTGAAGCTAAAGGGGTTAAAATTCATTTACCTGTAGATGTTGTTGCTGCAGATGCTTTTAGTAATGATGCAAATACGCAGATTTGCGATGTAAGACAAATACCAGATGGCTGGCAAGGTTTGGACGCAGGACCAGAGTCACTTAAAATTTTTGATACGGTTGTCAATGAAAGTAAAACTATACTTTGGAATGGACCTCTTGGTGTTTTTGAGTTAGAATCATTTTCAAAAGGAACAATAGCTTTAGGAGATTCTATTGCAAGTTCTACTAAAAACGGAGCATTTTCATTAGTTGGAGGTGGTGATTCTGTTGCGGCTGTAAAACAATTTGGTTTTGAAGATAAAGTGAGTTACGTAAGCACTGGTGGTGGTGCAATGTTAGAGAGCCTAGAAGGAAAAACATTACCAGGTATTGCAGCAATTTTAGAGTAATCGAAATACTAAAATTAGATGCTCAACTTTTTAAAATTGAGCATTAGTTATAAAAAGTACTATTTTTAGACCTACCAACGTTACGTATAGTAGGTCTTTTTTTAAATATATGCATTACAAATACAACATCTTTATACTTCTTCTTTGTTTGCTAACTATTGGGTTTTCGCAAACAAAGAGCGATACAATTATTCCAACTCATAAAGCGGGAGATTCCATAATTGATGGAAAGTCGCTTAATAGCGGTAAAATTATTCCAGCTGAACCAGATACTCTCAATATTAAAGACCTTAAGGATCATCCTGAAGCTGCAGAATTAGATCAAAAATGGCTTGAAGAATTATACAGTAATGCACTTTATGATACAATATATAAGTCAGTCACAGAGCTTACATATGAGCCTGTTGACTACCCAGAGTTATCAACCGACACATTAAAGGCAAGATTAGAGCGTCTTAATGCGCGAACACCATTTAATGTAGAGTACAATCCGTCTTTAGAAAGCGTTATAAAACGCTATTTAAAACATAGAAGAACGTCTCTGGAACGATTAATGGGATTAAGTCATTTTTATTTTCCAATGTTTGAGGCAGAATTTGATAATTACAACATTCCACTCGAAATGAAGTATCTATCGATTGTAGAATCTGCATTAAAACCAAGGGCACGATCTAGAGTAGGTGCAACTGGTTTATGGCAGTTTATGTTTGGCACAGGAAAAGAGTACGATTTAGATGTAAGTAGTTATGTAGATGAGCGTAGCGACCCAATACGTTCTACAACAGCAGCAGCAAAATATTTATCGCGATTGTACAAGATTTTTGGTGATTGGGATCTAGCACTAGCAGCTTATAACTCGGGTCCAGGCAATGTAAATAAAGCCATTAGACGATCTGGTGGATATAAAAATTATTGGAACATTAGGGCAAATCTACCACGAGAAACAGCAGGTTATGTTCCTGCGTTTTTGGCAACCATGTATATTTTTGAGTATGCTGAAGAACACGGTTTTAAGCCAGAAAGGCCTCCCTTTCAATTAATACAAACCGACACCATTCATGTAAAGCAAATGATAACTTTAGATCAGGTTGCAGAAACTACAGGAGTAAATATCGAAGAACTTCAGTTTTTAAACCCTTCTTACAAATTGGATATTATCCCTAAAATTGAAGGCAAAACGTATGCGTTACGGTTACCTAGAGAAGCCATAGGTGTTTTTACTACAAACGAGGATAAAATTTATGCTTTTGCAAAAGCAGAATTGGACAAACGTGAAAAACCGTTACCGCAACTTTTTAATGCAGATACTAAGGTGCGATATCGTGTAAAAAGCGGAGATTACTTAGGGAAAATTGCTAGGCGTTACGGAGTAAGGGTTAGCCAAATAAAACGGTGGAATGGTTTACGAAGCAACAATCTAAAAATAGGACAACGTTTAACTATCTACCCAAGAAAACCTGTGGCAACTACTCAGCTTGCTAAGCCCAAAACATCAGTGAGCACAAGTGGCAGAAAAACCTATAAGGTAAAATCTGGAGACTCACTTTGGAGTATATCGCAAAAATTTTCTGGAGTTTCTGTTCAAAATCTTAAAGATTGGAACGATATTAGTGGTAATAAACTCAAAATAGGAATGACACTTATTGTGTCGGAGTAATAAACCAACAAAAAATATAAATTATGAGAACGCTTTATGCACTTGTATTATGCTTATTACTAACAGCTTGTGGTGAAGAAAAGCAAGGCGATAAAAAAAGATACTTACCAGAATCTAATGGAAACTTAAATAGCATTTCCGTAGTTATAGATAACGATTTGTGGGAAGGCAAAATAGGAGAAACCATTAGAAAAACCTTTGCAGCTTCTATTTATGGTTTACCTGTAGACGAACCTATGTTTAAACTTCGCCAAATACCGCCACAAGTATTTGACGGATTTGCAACACGAAGCAGAATAATCCTTAAGATTGAAAAAGGCGAAACTATTGAGCCTACAACTAAAATTGCAAATGAGGCCTTTGCAAAACCCCAAACGGTAGCAATTGTTGGAGGTAAAACAAATGATGACATTATTTATCAAATTACCGAAGCTAAGGATAAAATAATAGATGCTTTTAATAAAGAAGAAGTCAAAGAGAAACAAAGACGTATTAAATTAGATTTACTAGATGTAAGCACAATAGAGAGTAAATTAGGATTTACTATTAATATTCCTTCTGCTTACAGAATTGCAAAAGCCGATGATGATTTCTTTTGGATTAGAAAAAATCTTAGCAACTCTAAAACTATTGAGGTTATGTTTTATGAAGTTCCATTAGAAACAATATCTCAAGGAGATAGTACTGTAGTGGATATTGTAAAAATGAGAAATAACATTACAAAAACAAGAATACCTGGAGAAGATGATATTTATATGGCAGTAGATGATGCTTACGCACCAGGAATGTTTGATGCCATTGTAGATAATAAACCAGCTTATGAAGTAAGAGGTATTTGGGAAATGAAGGGGTTTACAATGGCAGGCCCATTTATCACATATGCAATAGAAGATAAAGTAAACAAACGTTATCTTATAGCTGATGGTTACGTTTATGCACCATCATTACAAAAAGCAGAATATGTTTTTGAGCTAGAATCGATTATAAAATCCATTAAGATTAAGTAACAAAAAAAGCCAACTTTTATAAGTTGGCTTTTTTAATATACGAAATGTTTATTTTTCTTCTTTTTTATCGGAAGCTTCGTCTTTACTGGCATCTTTAAATTCTTTTATGCCGCTTCCCAAACCTCTCATTAATTCAGGAATCTTTTTTCCACCAAATAAAAGTAATATTGCTACAACAATTAATACTATTTGCCAAGGCCCAAAAGTTCCTAAAAATATACTACTAGAAATCATAACTTCAAATTTAGACTGCAAAGTTAATAATTAAACTTTAATAATAACGTTGTTGTTTTAACTTTAATAACTATTACCAATGTCGTTTCACTATTTTATTTAATTTTGTTTTAATGGCAAAAAAGAAAAAAAAAGAAAAGAAGTTTGCTAAAAAACTGCTTCATAAGTATCGTCTTGTTATATTAAATGAAGATACTTTTGAAGAACGTTTTGCAATAAAATTAACACGTCTCAATGTGTTTGTTTTAACATCAATATCTGCAATTTTACTGATTTTCCTTACGATACTTCTAATTGCGTTTACACCATTAAGAGAATATATACCAGGTTATTCTTCGGCAAAGCTCAAAAAAGAAGCTTCTATGCTTAATTATAAGACAGATTCATTAGTGCAAGAACTAGAACTTAACAAGCGCTATTATGCATCTATTAGAAAGGTACTTACAGGAGATGTATCAACAGTAGATTTTGATAGAGACTCTGTTATTGAAGCGGCAAAGAACGATCCAGAAATCCTTCAAACAACTACGAATAGAGAAGATTCATTACTAAGAGATAAGGTAGAAAAGGAAGATAAATACAATCTTTTTGACGACACTTCAAACCAAAACAACTTCGTCTTGTTTCCACCAGTAAATGGAACCATTTCAGAAGGCTACAACATAGAAGACAAACACTATGCTGTGGATGTAGTTGTTGCAACCAATACACCTGTAAAAGCTACAGCTGATGGAACAGTGATATTTGCCGAATGGACAGTAGAAACAGGATATGTTGTTATTATTGAGCACAACCAAGAGTTAATTTCTGTTTATAAACACAATGCAGCAATTACGAAGGCTCAAGGTGATTTGGTAAAAGCAGGAGAAGTTATTGCAATGTCTGGCAATACAGGCGAATTAAGTACAGGACCACATCTTCATTTTGAACTTTGGAGTAAAGGTTATCCGGTAAACCCAACCAACTTTATTGATTTTCAGTAATGCCATCGATTAAAGCAGCACTATCAAAACCGTTTGCAAAACTCATAGCAAAACGTATAAATAAATGGGCTTCTCAACCTTTAGAAACTCAAGAAAAGGTGTTTCAAAATCTTATCAAGGAAGCAAAAAATACTGTTTTTGGAAAAGATCATAAGTTTAATATGATTCAATCTTATGAAGACTTCAAAAATTTAGTTCCAATAAGAGATTATGAAGCGTTAAGACCTTACGTAGAACGTGTTGTAAAAGGAGAAGAAAATATACTTTGGAAAGGCAAGCCAATTTATTTTGCCAAAACATCAGGAACGACCTCTGGAGCTAAGTATATTCCAATAACCAAGGAGAGTATGCCAACTCATGTAGAAGCAGCACGAAATGCTATTTTAATGTATATCTATGAGACAGGAAATGCAAAGTTTGTAAATGGTAAAATGATTTTTCTCCAGGGCAGCCCAATTTTAGAAGAAAAAAACGGTATCAAATTAGGAAGGTTATCAGGTATAGTGGCACATTATGTTCCTAAATACCTTCAAAAAAACAGAATGCCTAGCTTAGAGACCAATTGCATTGAAGATTGGGAAACTAAGGTAAATGCTATTGTAGAAGAGACTGTTAATGAGGATATGAGCATCATATCCGGAATACCATCTTGGGTACAGATGTACTTTGAGAAATTGATTGAGAAGAAAGGGCAGAAAGTTGGAGACATATTCAAAAATTTCAACTTGTTTATTTTCGGAGGAGTTAATTATGAACCTTACAGAGCAAAATTTGAAAATTTAATAGGTCGAAAAGTTGATAGCATAGAGCTTTATCCTGCAAGTGAAGGATTTTTTGCGTTTCAGGATAAACAAGACCAAAAGGGCATGTTATTACAATTAAACTCTGGGATATTCTATGAGTTTATAGAAGCAGAACACTTCTTTGAGGAGAACCCAAAACGTTTTACCATTAAAGATGTTAAGCTTGGAGTTAACTATGTAATGATTATATCAACCACAGCAGGTTTGTGGGCTTATAATATTGGCGATACTGTAGAGTTTACATCTTTAAAGCCTTATAGAGTTATTGTAAGTGGAAGAATAAAACATTTCATCTCAGCTTTTGGAGAACACGTTATAGGCAAGGAAGTAGAGCAAGCGCTTAAAGAAGCTACGGCAAATACTGATGTTACAGTAAACGAATTTACTGTAGCTCCACAAATTAACCCTTCTGAAGGGTTGCCATATCACGAATGGTTTATAGAGTTTGAAAACGAACCAAAAGATGAATCAGAGCTTATCCGTAAGTTAGAGATATCACTTCAAAAACAGAATAGTTATTACTTTGATTTAATTGAAGGAAAAGTTTTAAGGCCATTGGTTGTTACTAAGGTAAAAAAAGATGGATTTCAAACATATATGAAGTCAATAGGAAAACTTGGTGGTCAGAACAAGATACCGAGACTATCAAACGACAGAAAAATAGCAAATAAGTTAAATGACCTTAAATTAACTAAATAAAGCTATATTTGCACGCTAAATAAAGTATGAGTACAGCTAAAAAAAGACACGAAAGAACAAGGGCACAAGAAAGCTCTAATGCTATAGAACGCATGTATATTACAATGCGTCATCTATTTAATCGTGGATTTTACAAACCAATGGGTGTTTCTGGTGAAACCTTGCGAGAGGCTCTTTTATTATTAAGACCAGAAATATATGGCTCTATTGGCGAAGAGAAAGCTGAATTAGATGGTTTGCTTTATGTTATAGATCGTTTACCTCAAGGTATTGAAGAATGCACCTTTATTAATTTAACAAGCGATGAAGGTTATGCAAATTCTCACTTTAAGCCAATTATACCACCTAAAAGAAGACGTAATTGTTATCGTATAGACGATGAGCAAATGAATATTGAGATTACTCGTGGACGTTCAGAAATCTATGATATTTTAACCCATCTCACATTTTTGTTTGTTGAATCGCACAAGATTAGTAAGCGAGTTTTAATTGATGAAGAAGGTTCAACGGTAAGGGATTGGCAAAAGCTTGAAAATGCAGTCATCTCAACAAAAAAATTAACTCAAAAAGAACGAGAAATTGCCATTACTCACACTGCTAATATTTTAGGTAGAACATTTAATGAGTTAACAGAAGCCTACCCTAAATTTGCTACAGATAGTCAACCAGAACGATTATTACATATAGTATATTGGCTTGGGAAATTAGCTATAGAAGAAATAGTAAAAGGCAATAAAAGAACTATTACTTTTAGCCCTGTTTTAAGGGAACGATTAGGGCATCATATCCACGGCGAGGTTTGGGCAGACAACATAAAATCTGTATTACACAAAAACGGTTTACTTCAAAGACCAATTCATATTATTAGCGCTAATATGCACAGTGTGATGAATTCCTTATTCGCCAAAGGAACACTTAGAGGCGAGGAGGCTAAAAAGAATATTTTTGAAGTTTTTGAGACCTTGAGTAGCCCAAAAAGTTCTGCAATGCGCAATAAAGTAGAGAAATCTGCGTTGCAAAACGGAATGCTTTACATTAAGGATACTTCTGGAACCAACATAGATGTTCAGATTTTTGATACAGATAAAATAGATTTTTCTAAAACAGATTTTAATTATTTAGAAACGAATAAAGGAAATAAAGCTGTAATTTTTGTTATGGATTATGCCTTCGGTGAACAGGCTTACGAGACTTTAGACGAGTTTTTAAAACCGATTAAAGTTGATGGCGAAAAAGTCCACTTAGATGTAAAGTCTATTTCTATAATGGGTAAAGCAGGAATTTTAGAAGGAGGCAAAGGAGATGTTATGATACCGTCTGCTCATATTTTTGAAGGTACTGCAGACAATTATCCTTTTAAAAACGAACTTAGTAAAGATGATTTAGCAGACTGTGGAGTTGATGTTTATGAAGGGACCATGATAACAGTTTTGGGTACATCGTTACAGAATAAAGAGATTTTAAAGTTCTTTAAAAAATCCACATGGAATGTTATCGGTTTAGAAATGGAAGGAGCTCATTATCAAAAAGCTATACAAGCTGCATCAAAAGTACGAGGAAGTATAAATGAGGATGTTACGGTCAGATATGCTTATTACGCCAGTGATAATCCTTTAGAAACAGGAAGCACATTGGCTTCTGGTGGACTAGGAACATCAGGTGTAAAACCAACATATGTGATTACAAAAAAAATACTAGAACAAATATTTAATTCTTAAATACATGAGTAAGGAAGTACCAAAAGGAACTCAAAACGAAGAAGTTGATTTAGGACAATTATTTAACATGATAGGAAGGTCTTTTGATAGACTTTTCAATTTTATTTCAACTGTTTTCAAGTCGATTTATTCGGTTATTATTTATTCTCTTCAGGCTGTAATAACTAATTTTAAAATTGTTGCTATAGTAGTTTTCTTAGCGGCTGTGTTGGGGTTTGTCTTGCAACAAACCGAAAAAGATATTTATGAATCTCAAATGTTGGTTAAACCGTATTTTGATTCAAAGTTTCAACTAGTCACAAACATTAACTACTACAATGCTTTAATCGGCGAAAAAGATTATGATCAGCTTATGTCAATTTTTGAAATTGACGAAGAATCAGCCAAACAAATTATTCAATTTGATATTCATCCTGGACCAGAGAATGAAAATGACAAGATTAAGCAATATGATAATTTTGTTAAATCAATAGACAGTGTAAGAGCCCAAGATATAAGTTTTGATGAGTTTATAGAGAACAGAAGTATTTATTCTGGGGATGTTTTTGAAATCAATGTTAAATCTTATAAAAAAGATATTTTCAGATCATTAGAAGAGGGTTTAAATTCTACTTTCACTAACACTTATTCGGTTAAAAAAATGCAAAAAAGAGATTCATTAATCTCTATAGAAAGAAAGCGCATACTTGCTTCCATAAAAGAAGTTGATTCTCTTAAGAAAGTCTACCTTAGAGTTATGGAAGAGGAATCTAAGACAAAGGAGGGTTCATATACCACTAGAGACGGAATGTCTTTTATTCAAGAAAAGACTAAGACTAAAGAATATGAATTACTTCAGGAAGAAAATAAACTACGTCAAGCCCTTAGTAAATTGGATGCTAAAAAAGTTGAGGAAGACGTTTATTTTGACACCCTTTCAAGTTTTCAAGACGTTGGTGCCAAATATACCAGTATATGGAATTTATATATTTTGGTCTTGCCAATAATTGCTTTTGCTTTACTTTGTTTAGTGTATTTAATTAAAAAATTAATAAAATATGTTTTGTCCTATGAAGGATAAGGTTGTCTTAGTTACAGGTGGTGCAGGATTTATAGGCTCTAACTTTATAGATTTTTTTTTACAAGCACACAAGCACACTAAAATTATTAATCTAGACAAGCTTACCTATGCAGGTAAGCTTTCTAATTTAACGGAAGTGTCAAATAATCAGAATTATAGATTTGTAAAAGGAGACATTTGTGATAGAGAGTTGGTTAGCGAACTATTTGAAAGAAATAACATTAATGGAGTTATTCATTTTGCAGCAGAGTCTCATGTAGATAACTCAATAGAGAGTCCGGATGCTTTTATTAACACCAATATATATGGCACATTTAATTTATTAAATACGGCTAAAAATCATTGGATGGAAGCACCTTTTAAGCCTAAAGAGGGTTGTGAAACTAATAGATTTTTACATATATCTACAGATGAGGTCTATGGCACATTAGGAAAAAAAGGTTTGTTCACTGAGAACACTCCCTATGCACCAAATAGCCCTTATAGCGCTTCAAAGGCTTCATCAGATTTCATAGTAAGAAGCTACTATCACACTTATGGCATGAATGTCGTGACTACAAATTGCAGCAATAATTACGGACCCAAACAACATGATGAAAAATTAATCCCTACAATAATAAGAAAAGCAATTAAAGGGGAAAATATTCCTATTTATGGAGACGGAAAAAATATTAGAGACTGGCTATATGTAAAAGACCATTGCAAAGGTATTGATTTGACTTTTCAAAAAGGCGTGGCAGGTGAAACGTATAATATAGGGGGTAAAAATGAAAGGGATAATCTTTATATAGCTTATAAAATATGTAAGATATTAGATGAGATAAAACCTAAAGAAACTAAATATTCAGAGCAAATAACATTTGTAAAAGACAGGCCTGGTCACGATTTTAGATATGCTATAGATGCATCAAAAATAGAAAACGAGTTAGGATGGGGGGCTGACGAGAATTTCGAAACAGGTATTTTAAAAACAATAGAATGGTATTTAAGTAAATACGAAAAAGAATGAAAGGAATTGTTTTAGCAGGAGGGTCAGGGACACGCTTAAACCCACTAACTTTGGCGGTTAGTAAACAGCTCATGCCTATTTATGATAAACCCATGATTTACTACCCTATATCAACCCTAATATGGTCCGGTATATCTGAGATTTTGATTATATCAACTCCCCAAGACTTGCCTCTATTCAAAAAATTATTAGGTGACGGTAAGAAGTATGGGTGTAAGTTTGTTTATGCAGTTCAGGAATCTCCTAAAGGATTAGCAGAAGCCTTCTTAATAGGCGAGAAGTTTATCGGTGAAGACAAAGTGGCTTTAATATTAGGCGACAATATTTTTTATGGTACAGGTTTGTCGGGACTGCTTCAGGAGAACAATGACCCAGATGGAGGTATTATTTATGCCTATCATGTTCACGACCCAGAGCGATATGGTGTCGTTGAGTTTGATAAAAGTGGTACTGCTGTGTCAATAGAAGAGAAACCAAAACATCCAAAATCTAATTATGCTGTACCAGGAATTTATTTTTATGATAACTCTGTCGTTGAGATTGCGAAGAAGATTAAGCCTAGTAAAAGAGGTGAGTTAGAAATAACAGACATTAATAAAGTTTACTTAGAAAAAGGTAAATTAAGTGTTAGTGTATTAGACAAAGGAACAGCTTGGTTAGATACAGGAACATTTAAATCTTTAATGCAAGCATCACAATTTGTTCAGGTAATAGAAGAACGTCAAGGTCTTAAAATAGGCGCCATAGAAGAGGCCGCGTACAAAATGGGTTTTATAGACGCTAATCAATTAAGAGCACTTGCAAAAAATTTAACCAAAAGTGGCTATGGCCAGCACTTGTTGAGTATAATAGAAGAATAAAATGTTAGTTGAAGAGACAAGTTTAAAAGGGTGTTATGTTCTTAAACCAGATGTTTTTGAAGATAGAAGAGGGTATTTTCTTGAGAGTTTTAACCAAAAAACCTTTATTGATGAAACTGGCTTAAATGTGAAATTTGTTCAAGATAATGAATCACAATCTTCCAAAGGCGTTCTTAGAGGATTACACTTTCAGAAAGCTCAACACGCACAAGCAAAATTGGTAAGGGTAATTAAAGGAAGTGTATTAGATGTTGCAGTTGATCTGAGACATAATTCAGAAACTTTTGGACAATATTTTTCTATAATCCTATCGGGAAAAAATAAGAAACAACTATTTGTACCTAGAGGTTTTGCGCACGGATTTTTAGTATTAGAAAATCAAACTCTTTTTAGTTATAAATGTGACAACTACTACAACAAGTCATCTGAGGGTGGGATAATCTATAATGATCAGGATTTAAACATTGATTGGCCGTTACCTAAAAAGGATTTAATTATATCTGATAAAGACTTAATACTTCCGTCATTAAAAGAAGCATTATTATGATAAAAGTAGCGGTAGTCGGAGCTAATGGGCAATTAGGGAAAACACTTCATTCTATAGTGAAAAAACAAAATAATAATTACAAGTTTTTTACTAAAGAAGAAGTAGATATAACCCAAAAAGAAGAACTATTCAGAATCTTTAGCTTAAATCAATTTGACTATTGTGTTAATTGTGCTGCGTATACAAATGTAGAAGGTGCTGAGAAAAATAGTGACATAGCTTTTAAGGTAAATTCAGAAGGCGCGAAAAATATTGCTGAAGTTTGTAAAAAGCATAATGTAACATTAATACACATTTCTACAGACTATGTTTTTGATGGAACAAGTACCGTGCCCTATAAAACTTCTGATGAAACAAAACCTGTTAACCAATATGGTAAATCAAAGTTACAAGGGGAAATAAATATCACAAGTTTATTAGAAGAACACTATATTATTAGAACCTCCTGGTTATATTCAGCCTTTGGAAAAAATTTTGTAAAAACAATTATTTCAAAAATTGAAAATAACTCGGAATTAAAAATCACAACCCTAGAAACAGGAACACCAACAAGCTGTAGAGACCTCTCCTTATTTATTATTCATATAATAGAAAAGAAAAACATTCCATATGGGATTTATAACTTTTCTGCAAAAGGAAGCACAACATGGTACTTATACGCCTTAGAAATAGCAAAAAATTTGCCTCCCAATAAGGTTTTCAATATCGTAGCAACAGAGAATTATAAAACTATTGCTAAAAGGCCGAAGTATAGTGTTTTGAATATGGACAAAACAGAATTGATTTATAAAAAAACAAAAGATTGGCAAAGTAGTCTTAGCGAAATTATTGAAGAATTAAAAAACAATAGATTCGTAAATGACTTATAATAAGTTGAATAAAATTTTACCTTTGCAACCCAAAAAATACAGTAAGTATGATTAATGAAGAATTAGATTTAGCTATCAGAGCCTCTCTTAAGGCAGGAAAGGCTATAATGAACGTATACGACTCTGCTATAGATGTAGAATACAAAGAAGATAAATCTCCATTGACAGAAGCAGATAAGAAATCTAATGATGTTATTAACTCATACTTAAGAACGACAACAATTCCTATAATCTCGGAAGAAAATAAACAAACGGATTACAATATTAGAAAAACTTGGAAAACCTGCTGGGTTGTAGACCCAGTAGATGGTACTAAAGAATTCATAAAGCGAAATGGTGAATTTACTGTTAATATTGCACTAGTAAAGAATGGAGTGCCAAAATTAGGTGTAATATATGTGCCTGCAGAAAAAACACTTTATTATGGTAATGTAGATGAAAATAAAGCATTTAAAGCAGTGTTGAAATCGCACGATTTTACAATAAACGAGATTTTAGAATTATCTAGACCTTTACAACCCAAGGATAATGCCTCGGAATTTATTCAAGTCGTTGGTAGCAGATCTCATATGAATCAGGACACTTTAGACTTTGTTGAAACATTAAAAAAAGAAGGAAAAGAGGTTGAAATTGTTTCTAAAGGAAGTTCGTTAAAATTTTGTTTGGTCGCAGAAGGAAATGCAGATGTATACCCGCGTTATGCTCCTACTATGGAATGGGACACTGCAGCGGGACAAGCTATATGTAATGCTGTTGGAATAAAGGTAATCTCAAAAGCTACAAACCAACCACTAGTTTATAATAAAGAAAGTTTATTAAACAGTTATTTTCTGGTAAGTAAGTAATATGTCAGACGTTTCTTATAGAAGACATATAGCAAAAACAATTACTTGGAGAATAATAGGAACTTTAGATACCATAATTCTCTCTTGGGTAATTACAGGGGACCCACTAGCTGGTTTAAAAATTGGCATAGCTGAAGTAACAACCAAGACTATACTATATTATCTCCATGAGCGCGTATGGTACAAAATTAACTTATCCAAGGATGGCGTTCTTTTAGAGAGTAGAAAACGTCACATTGCCAAAACGTTTACTTGGCGATTTATAGGTACTTTAGACACGATGACATTAGCTTGGATAATTTCTGGCAATCCGCTTGCAGCATTACAAATAGGATTTGCGGAAGTTATTACTAAAATGATTTTATACTACCTACACGAGCGCGCCTGGTATAAAGTAAATTTTGGGTTAAACAAAAGAAAGAAAGAATAATATGAGCAAAAATATTATACCTCACAATTATCAAATTTCTATAGAGGATAGGAGACAAAGTAATCAACACAATTCTTTTTTATTGTGGTTTACAGGTTTATCGGGTTCTGGTAAATCTACAATAGCTAATGTTGTAGAGCAAAAGCTATATCTAAGCGGTATAAAAACTTTTACGCTAGACGGAGATAACATTCGAAAAGGAATTAATAAAGATTTAACATTTTCTCCCGAGGGGAGAACCGAAAATATTCGCAGAATAGCTGAGGTGGCAAACTTAATGGTAAACGCAGGTTTGGTAACACTTGCGGCGTTTGTGTCACCCTACAAAAAAGACCGAGATAACATAAGAAGTATTGTTAAAGATGTTAACTTTGTAGAGATATATATCAATACAAGCATTGAAGAATGTGAGCGTAGAGATGTAAAAGGTCTGTATAAAAAAGCACGGTTAGGAGAGATTAAAAATATGACAGGAATTTCTGCGCCTTATGAGGCACCAGAGAATCCAGATATTGAAATAAAAACAGAAAGTGTATCCGTAGAAGCAGCTGCGCAGCGGATAGTAGATTATATAACACCAAAATTAAAGCTCAACAATGAGTAAGTATTATTTAAACTATTTAGACGAGTTAGAGAGTGAAGCCATTTTTGTTCTTAGAGAAGTATGGGCTCAATTTGACAATCCAGTAATTTTATTTTCAGGAGGAAAAGATTCTATCTTGGTAACACATTTAGCAAAAAAAGCATTTTATCCTGCTAAAATACCATTTCCATTAATGCATGTTGACACTGGGCATAATTTCCCAGAAACCATTCAGTTTAGGGATGATATTATCAAAGAATTAGGCGCGCAGCTTATTGTTGGCTCTGTACAAGAATCTATTGACGAAGGTCGTGTTGCTGAAGAAAAAGGGAAAAACGCTACGCGTAATGCACTTCAAATTACAACATTACTTGATGCTATTGAGGCAAATAAGATTGATTGTGCTATTGGTGGTGGACGTCGTGACGAAGAAAAAGCAAGAGCTAAAGAGCGTTTCTTCTCTCATAGAGATGATTTTGGACAATGGGATCCTAAAAACCAACGACCAGAACTGTGGAATATCTTCAACGGAAAGCATTTTGAAGGAGAGCACTTTAGAGCATTCCCTATAAGTAACTGGACAGAAATGGATGTTTGGAACTACATAAAACGCGAGAACATTTCAATTCCATCATTATACTTTGCACACGAGCGCGAAGTCGTTTGGAGACAAGACTCTTGGATTCCAAATTCTGAATTTTTAGTGCTAGAAGACCATGAAGAAGTGGTGACTAAAAAGATACGTTTTAGAACGTTAGGTGATATTACTATTACTGGTGGAGTAGAATCTGATGCTGATACATTAGAGAAAATTGCTGCTGAAGTTGCTGGTATGAGAAATACCGAACGTGGAAACAGAAGTGACGATAAGCGATCAGAATCTGCTATGGAAGACCGTAAGCGTCAAGGATACTTTTAATCAATATTAAATAAAAAATTAACTGTCATGCCAAATTATATTTGGCATCTCATATGAAGAATAACATGTTAGACAACAATCAATTATTACGTTTTACAACTGCAGGAAGTGTAGATGATGGAAAAAGTACATTAATAGGGCGTTTGCTATACGATTCTAAATCTATTTTTGAAGACCAACTAGAAGCTATTGAAAACACAAGTAAGAAAAAAGGTCATGAAGGTGTAGATTTAGCACTATTTACAGACGGTTTAAGAGACGAAAGAGAGCAAGGTATTACCATTGATGTTGCTTACAGATATTTTACAACACCGAAGCGTAAATTTATTATTGCTGATACACCAGGACATATTCAATATACACGTAATATGGTTACTGGAGCATCAACAGCTAACGTAGCAACTATTCTAATTGATGCAAGACATGGTGTGATTGAACAAACCAAGCGTCATGCATTTATAGCGTCTTTATTGCAAATACCACACATTATTGTTTGTGTAAACAAAATGGATTTAGTTGATTTTTCTGAAGAAGTATTTAATAATATTGTTTCAGAATTTGAAGAAGTGTCTTCAAAAATGCTTGTTAAAGACGTTCGTTTTATACCAATGTCAGCGCTTTTAGGAGATAATGTTGTAAACAAATCAGAAAACATGCCTTGGTATCAAGGAGCACCAATGCTGCATACTTTAGAAACTATGCATATTAGTAGTGATATTAATAAAGTAGATGCGCGTTTTCCTGTACAAACTGTAATAAGACCACAACGTGAAGGTTTTATAGATTATAGAGGTTATGCAGGTCGTGTAGCAAGTGGTATTTTAAGAAAAGGAGATGAGGTTACAGTAATGCCTTCAGGTTTTACTTCTAAAATAAAAAGCATCAACCTTCATGACAAAGAATTAGAAGAAGCTTACGCACCAATGTCAGTTTCTATAACATTAGAAGACGATATAGACATTAGTCGTGGTGATATGATTGTGCGTTCAAACAATAAACCAGAGCCTTCTCAAGACATTGAGGTGATGTTATGCTGGTTAAATAATAGTGCCGCTAAACCTAGAGCAAAATATACTATTAAGCATACTTCTAACGATCAAAAAGCGATGATTAAAGAAGTGGTTTACAAATACGATATAAATACTTTAGAGCGTAATAGTGAATACAATGATTTAGCAATGAATGATATTGCTAAAGTTAAAATACGTACTACAAAGCCATTAATGATTGATGCTTATAGAGAAAACCGTACAACAGGAAGTATTATTTTAGTAGATGATGCAACCAATGAGACCGTTGCCGCAGGAATGATAGTATAAAAACAAAGAATTTACACCATGAAAAAGGTAATATTAATACTAATGCTGTTATTGTTTATTGTTTCTTGTAAAAATGAATCAAAAATAAACGAGACGGAAAAACCATCTAATCAAGCTAAAACAGAAAAAGTTTCAGAACAATTAGAAATAGAATTTAGGTTTAAAACCAATAAAAAAGATGTTTTTAAAATAATGATGAATAACATTGAGGTTGATGAACTTCAGAAAAAGAACATTCATTTTTTTGAAACGGTAGAACCAACATCAAATTACGATTATATAGATGCTAAATTTGATGAGGGCAATATGTCCAAGAAAATAACGATAAACTTAGGAGATAAAAAGATTAAAACAGTTGAAATTCAAAGCATTAATATATCATACAAAAATAATGTTATTAATATTTCTTCCCACAAAGACATTAACAAGTACTTAAGATTTAATAAGTATATAGAAAGAGATTCGGCATCTAGCATTATTAAAACAAAAAAGGTTAAAGGACAGCACAAACCAGCTATTACATTTTCTAAGAAGCTGATAAATGAAATTAAGAAGTAAACCTTAAAAATTTAAAAAAACAGTATTGAAAAAAGTATTAATTGTTATAGGCACAAGACCAGAAGCCATTAAAATGGCACCTTTGTATAGGAAATTTAAGGAAATGCCATCAGACTTTGAAACGAAGCTTTGTGTTACAGCCCAACATAGAGAAATGTTAGATCAAGTTTTAAGTTTTTTTGAAATCACACCAGATTTTGATTTGAATTTAATGAAGCCTAATCAAAACCTATATTCACTAACTTCAGATATAATTACAAACATAAAACCTGTTTTAGAAGAGTTCAAGCCAGATTATGTTCTTGTTCATGGAGACACAACAACAACGATGGCCTCAAGTATAGCTTCATTTTATTCGGGAGCAAAAGTATGTCATGTAGAAGCAGGATTAAGAACTTTTAATATGCAATCTCCTTTTCCCGAGGAGATGAATCGATGTGTTACGGGAGTCGTGTCAAATTTTAATTTTGCGCCAACAGAAACTTCAAGACAAAATTTATTAAACGAAAATAAAGTTGATACATCTATTGTTGTAACAGGAAATACTGTAATTGATGCTTTATTTTTTAGTGTAAATAAAGTAAACTCAAACGAGTTCAAAGATTCAGAAATAAAGCAACTTAAGCAAAATATAAACCCAGAAAAGAAGATAATATTAGTAACAGGACATCGTAGAGAGAACCATGGCCAAGGGTTTATTAATATTTGCGAAGCTTTAAAAGAGATAGCAGATTCTTATCCTGAAGCCGAAATTATTTATCCTGTACATTTGAATCCTAACGTTCAAAAACCTGTTTATAATTTATTGGGTGAAGTTTCTAATATCAAGCTTATTTCGCCATTATCTTATCCAGCTTTTGTGTGGCTTATGGAAAAAGCTTATCTAATTATTACAGATAGCGGAGGCGTACAAGAAGAAGCTCCTAGTTTGGGTAAACCTGTGCTTGTAATGAGAGACACTACTGAACGTCCTGAAGCTGTAGAAGCGGGTACGGTTATATTAGTAGGTACAGATAAGAATAAAATAGTTCAACAAGCCACTCTACTTTTAAATGATACGCAAGCCTATGAATCTATGAGCCATAAACACAACCCTTATGGAGATGGAAAAGCTTGTGAAAGAATTGTAGAGACCCTATTAAATCACTAAAAACAACCTTTGAGATAAACAAATATCCTTTATTGATTTACATATTGAATTTATTGCTTTTAAAGTTTCAGGAGATAAATTGGTGACATGTTTTGAGATACTATAAAATAATTCTTTTTTATACATGAATAATACTAAATTAAAAAGATTAATACTTAAAATTAGGTTAGCGGTTAGAAGAACAATTGGAGGAAAAAGATTAAGGCCAAGCTTTATAATAGTAGGTGCCCAAAAAGCAGGAACAACCTCACTTTATAAATACCTGACTCAACACCCAGAAATAGAGGCAACTTTAGAAAAAGAGGTTCACTACTTTGATTTAAATTACGATAAACCATTATCATGGTACCAGTCTTTTTTTCCTTTAAAAAAGAATAATGGTAAAATAACAGGAGAGGCTTCGCCATATTACATGTTCCACCCTTATGCTATTAAAAGAATTGCTGATTTTAATTCTGATATGAAAATAATAGTATTACTCAGAGAGCCAGCCAGTAGAGCAATATCACATTATTATCATGAGGTAAGGCTTGGTAGAGAAACTTTAGGAATGCGCGAAGCATTTAATCGAGAAAACGAAAGAATGGATGAGGAATTAGAAAAGTTCAAAAAAGATCAATATTATATTGGTTATAACCATCAAAGGTTTTCTTATCAATCTCGTGGTGACTATTCGTCTCAGATTAAAGAAATTAAAAGATATTTCAAGCAAGAAAACATTAAGATTATTGATAGTAAAGAATTTTTTAAGCATACTTCAGAAACCGTCAGTGATGTGCTGAAATTTTTAGATGTAGACCCAACATTAGAAATTAAAACTGAAAAAAAGTTTAATGCATGGGAAAAGAAAGCAGATCCAGAAGAAAAAGAAATTAAAGCTGAGCTTAAGACCAAGTTTGAGAACTCTAATGAAGACTTATTTGATTTAATAGGGCAAAAGTTTGATTGGAATTAAGCCCAAATTTTTATGGCAAAGGATTTAAAAAAGAAGACATTTACAGGGTTTCTTTGGCTCATAGTAGGCAGTAGTTCTCAGACAGCACTACAAGTTCTGGTATTGTCTATTTTAGCTCGTTTAATTACACCTGAAGAATTTGGGGTTGTTAGTATAGCTATTATCTTTCTTGGGTTTTCTAAAACCTTTTCTCAGTTAGGCATGGGAGCAGCCATTGTTCAAAAAAAAACAATAACAACTGCACATATTAGAACTGCATATACTACCTCGCTGTTAATAGGAGCTTTTTTTTGTATTATAACAGTCATTTTTTCAGAGCACATAGCCTCTTACTTTGAAATGCCTCAACTAGATAGGGTTCTAAAGTATGTGTCATCCATTTTTATAATTGATAGTTTTATTTCAATTTCGCAATCATTACTCCAGCGAAATATGAAAATGAAACATTTCGCACTTACGGATTTAATTTCTTATTTAATTTCTTTTGGATTTTTAGGCGTAGCCCTTGCATACAAAGGGTATGGGTTATATGCGCTTGTTTATGCATATATTTTACAAGCAGTACTAAGAGCTATTATGGTTTCTTATCTAGAACCACACTCCATCCTTCCTTTTTTCAACAAAAAGAGCTTTAACGATTTAGTATTTTTTGGAGGTGGTCATACACTAGCAAAAATCGCCAACTACTTTGCTGGTGAGGCAGATAAACTTGTAGTCGGTAAAATGATAAATGCTGACGCCCTGGGCTATTACAGTAGGGCTTATCAGTTAATGGTTGCTCCTGTTAGATTAATAGGACAATCATTAAATATAGTTTTGTTTCCGGCGTTGTCTTCGGTACAAACAGATATTGAAAGAGTAAAAAATGCGTATTACAAATCAACTCAACTTGTGGCATATGCATCGCTGATTATTTCTGTGGTTTTGGTAATAAACGCAAGAGAAGTGGTTTTAATCCTTCTTGGGGAAAATTGGACAGATGTCATTGTACCATTTCAAATTTTAGCAGCGGGAACCATTTTTAGAATGAGTTATAAAATAGGAGATTCATTGGTAAAAGCTCTAGGTGATGTATATAGAAGAGCAATATTTCAAGTTATTTACGCAATATGTGTTTTATCGTTCTCTTATATTGGTCATTTTTGGGGAATAGAAGGTGTAGCAATAGGTGTGGTATTGGCGATTTTCCTTAACTTTATTTTTATGGCCCATCTAAGCCTTTCTCTTTTTAAAGATAACTGGAAAAGGTTTTTAACACTTCACATAAAGCCCTTTTTGTTATCAATTTTTGTTTTGTGTTTTGCTTATGCAATACTATCCATAATTAGATCTTTGGGCTTAAATTTATTACTAACAGAAATAATATACCTGTTTATGGTGTTCGGCTTTTTATTAATTATACTTTTGCGTTTTAAGAAGCAACTAGGTATTTCAGAAGAAGTTAATTCTGTTGTGAAAGTGATTAAAAATAAAAAGAAATGAAGCATGTGTTCATTACAGGATGTCCGAGAAGTGGGACAACCATGTTAGCTAGTATGCTCGGTAGTGCTCAGTCTTGTGTAGCCACTCCAGAATCTGATTTTTTTATCGATTTTGTATATAAATACTTAAACAAAACATCAAGAGAATTAAATAAAGAAGATTTTAAAAATTTCTTAAAATCTAATTATCGCTTCAAACAGTGGCAACTTAAACCAGATAATATTGAGAACATTCCCGAAACAGTAACATATAAAAATTATGGTGCTGTTATTGAAAGCACTGTTAAACAATATGTTAAGGTTCATTCAGAAGTTAATGAAACTGAGGTTACAAGAATAGACCATACACCGTCTAGTATTTTAGATTTTAATATCTTAAACGATCTTTTCCCAGATTCCCATTTTATTTTTATTGTTAGAGACCCTAGAGCTGTATATGCTTCAGTTAAGAATTTAGACTGGGGAGCTAATACGGCACTAAAATTGGCAGAAGAGTGGAATGAATACGCAGCAATGTATTTGTCAATAGAAAAGTTATTTCCAAATAGAGTCTCTCTAATTAGATACGAGGATGTTTTAACAAATGCACCAGCAGAATTGAATCGTTTATGCGAGTTTATAGGTGTCCCTTATTCTAATAATTTACATGAAGGTAATGGTTTTAAGATACCAAGCTATACATCTTTGCAACATTCTTTAGTTGGTAAAACACTAGATAGGCAAAGAATTGATAAGTGGAAATTAGATTTAGATGAACACGACATATTGCTTATAGAGGCAAAAAGTAGTTTGATAATGAAAGCCTTTAATTACCAATCAACCGTTACAAAAAAACACAGAATAGGTATAAAAGATAAAGTAAAAGCACTTCTTAACGAAGCATATTATTATTTTGTAAATAAGATAAGAAAAAGAAAAAGAGAAAAAAGTGCCTAAGTTAAAAGCAATAAATATATTATCGTTTTTACTATTGCTACTGATAGTAATTTCTTGTAAACCAAAAACCGAATTGTATCTTGAAAGAGGACTGGATATTCTTAGTAACAAGCATGTGCTAAATTACAAGATAAGTGAAGGTGTTGTAGTAAGAGAACTAGGAATTATAAGAGATCAAAAAGAAGATATTAAAACTCTGGTATTAAAGTTGAATGATTCTGCAAATACCAACACAGTCGACAAAGATATTACAATAGGTATGACCGTTTGGATTATAGATGATAACAAGAAAAAAAGGATTGAAAAGTGGGATTTTATACCTAAGTTTACCCAAGTAAAAAACTACAAATACATTTTAAATGACATTGATATAGAGGAAGATCAGATTAATAAAATGAAAATATTTCTCTATAAAAAAAGTGAGGGTAGAAAGAATAAAATAGGACCAATAATAACGTTAAATAAGGTAAACACCTATAATGACTGAGACAAAACCCAATATAGCATTAGTAACGGCTGTTAAAGACGAAATAGATAATCTTGATAAATTCTTTAGTGCAATTGAAAATCAATCAATAAGTATAACATGCTTAATAATTGTTGAGAATGATAGTACTGACGGTACTAAGGAGTATTTAGATAAAGTAAAAGAAGTAAAAAACGTTGAGCATTTTAAAGTCATCAATATTAATTTTGAAGATAAAACTTATAGGGTTGGTAAAAAATATGCAACAATAATAAACACAGGTTTTCAGTACCTTAGAGATTCTTCGTACTATGAGTCATTAGATTATATTGGTATTCTAGATTGTGATGTATTTCCTGAAAAGGATTATTACCTTAAGCTTACAACTTTTCTTAATGAAAATCCAGAAATAGGAATTACTAGTGGACTTATTTATACCGAAGAGGGTAAAGCCCATATCTCAGATCCTAATTTTGTTGAAGGAAATAGCCGAATATGGTCAATAAAATGTTTTAACGAAGCGGGTTATCTTATAGCTTATACAGCAGATACTGTGTCTGTTGCTTTAGCACATTTAAAGGGCTGGAAAACAAAAACCTTAAAGTCGGCAAAGGTTGTTTCTAGAGAAATAAATGTGAGAATTGGTAACTCAAGAAATAAGGGTTATCATGCTTATTATAGAGGACATACTATCGTTTATGTGTTTTTAAAATCATTATATCTAGCTCTTGCAAAAGGGAAATTTAAGATGGGATATGAGTTTTTAGCTGGGTATATTGATAGTGCTCTTAAAAGAAAACCAAGGATTGAAGATAAAGAACTCAGAAAGTATTTTAGATACTACATGTTTAATAAAAAAATGCATAAGTACTAATTTGTGAATGTCATAGTATTACTTATTTGCTTTTTTCTTTCAGCTTTTTTTCATCAAGGCTTATACATTGTAATGCCTTTCTTTACTGTGTTTTATATATCCTATCAAAAAGAGTCGAAATTATTTTTAAATTCCATTAGCAAAATTTATTTGTATGTGGTTATAGCTGTCTTAGGCTTTTTTCTGATACAGTCTTTATTATATTTTGATATTAAAATATTTTCCATAAAAGGTTGGTTGAGATTTCTCGCCTATTTTTCTTTTGCAGTATTGGTGTCTTATATGACCAAAGCAGACATTAAATATTTTTTTATAATAATAGTTGGTTATTTTACTCTAACAATACCCTTGGCATATTACCAAAATATTCCAGATTGGGGGCGTTATAGAAATGTTTTACAACACTCTAATCACTTAGCTTATGTGCTATCTATGATTATTTATTTTTTAGTTTTCTATAAGCCTTTTAAAGACAAAAAAATTAATTTTATATCTATAGTAATTCTTTTTATTTCATTATTAGCAACAAAGTCTACGGGAGGACTGTTAGTACTTCTAACATTATTGGGTTACAATGCTTTAAAGTCTAAACGAATATCTTTATTTAAAAAGCTTACCTTTATCTCGTTATGTATTATATCTATTTTAACTGCAATAAATCTTTCTGAGAAAATAGCCTACCAACTCCATTCAATTGACTTTTTAACCTGGGATTTTGTAATGGAAAGAGTAAACAATTATACAATTAATGGAGTTAATAGAGCGGGCGCACATGGTTCTTTTGTTTGGAGAATTATTTATTGGTCAAAACTTGTTTTTACATTTTTTTCCGAGTCTTTTTTAACGATCTTTTTTGGAGTTGGTGTAGACCATTTAACCAAAGGCTATATGCCCTATGAATTTATGGATAAGGATCCACATAATGATTTTATAAAAGTATTGATAGAATATGGAATTTTTGGAATTCTATTATTTTTTGGCTTCTTTAGAAAAGTTTATATTACTTTGAGCAAAAACTTCAATATTATTATTTTATTGATAGTACCAATGATTTTTGGTAATGCTATTGTAAATTATCCTTTTAACACCACTTTGATTTTAATTATAATGTATGAGTATAAACGGAATCATATTAAAATCAACTAATTTTTTTTTAATACTATTTGTCTTTTTTACTGTTTTGCCGGTAAAGCTCAATTTTAGTAGTTTAACTATTATTATTTTAACAGCAATTAGCCTTGTTAATTTGATAGTCTATCGTAGAAGTATTGCATCATTAAACCCTTTGGTTTTTTTGATTTCTATTCCGCTAGGAGTTTATGCAATAGGGCTTATTAACACGTCTAATATAGATTATGGAATTAGTTTTTTTATCAAAAACATGAGCTTTTTAACCTTTCCTCTAATCTTCTATAGCCTAAATAAATATATAAATAGAGAAAAGGTTTTGAAATATTACCTCATAGGTTTAGTTCTGAATAACATATATCTAATTTATTTGTTTCTCTATTATTTTAATTTTGGGGCGAAATTTTATATGATTGTTACTACAGACATGTACCATTCTACATATATGGGAATGTACAATATTGTGGCGTTTTGGATTTGTATTTTCTTTTTCAAGAAAAAGAGTAAAAAGCGATATCAATTATTTGCGCTGTTCTTTCTTATTTCAGCAGTTTTAACCTCTGCAAGAATTATTTTTCTTTTAGCTATAATTTCATTAATTGTATATCTAGTCTTAATATTTAATTCAAAACTAAAAAAAGCCATAGCAATCGCATTGACTCTAATAGTTGGAAGCGCAGTAATAATAACAGTACCATCAGTAAATCAAAAATTTCATCAATTTATTGAGATTGATGAAATAGGGTTTGATAAAGATAACTACCAGAGTATTTCTTCACGATTTGGAAAAATTGAAGCTTCAGTTGAGGTGATAAAGAATAATATTTGGTTTGGGACAGGGACAGGAGATATTATTGACGAACTTGTAAAAGAGTACCGAAAAATGAAATTTGTAATGGGTTATAAGTATCGTTATAACCCACACAATCAATTTCTAGACAATATTGTTAGGAATGGATTAATAGGAGGTGGTATTTCACTAATAGTTATTTACATTTTGCCAATAGTCGTTTCAATTAGAAAAAAAGATTTTTTAACGCTATCTTTCATATTAATAATAAGTTCCGTAAGTTTAACCGAATCAATTTTAGACGTGCATAAGGGCATTACCTTTTATGTTTTTTTTGTAACCTTTTTGTTGCACGATAATTTTCAAAAAATTTCCAGTCCCACTAACTAAATTCATGACACGATATAATTTTCTAAACATTAATGTGGATAATCTTAGCATGGAAGAAACCCTTGCTAAAATTGAACAAACAATTGAAAACAAAAAGCAGTTACTACATGTAGGAGTAAACGCCTCACATATTGTAGACATACAAAAGGATCTGGAGCTTAGAAAGAGTATTAATGAAGGAGATATAATTAATGTAGATGGCCAATCTGTTGTGTGGGCTTCAAGAATTTTAAACAAGCCTCTTAAAGAAAGGGTTTCAGGTATAGACCTTATGATTAAATTGGTCGAATTAGCACATAAAAAGGACTATAAAATTTACTTTTTTGGTGCGAAAGAAGAAATTGTGAAAGAGGTGGTTAAAAGATATACCGAAGAATATTCAAAAGACATAATAGCTGGTTACCGTAATGGCTATTTCAAAAAGGAAGAAGAGCAATCCATAGCACAAGAAATTGCAGATAGTGGAGCAAATATTCTATTCGTTGGTATAAGTTCACCTATAAAAGAGAATTTTCTTTTCGAAAACAGAGATACGTTAAAACAAGTAAACCTAATAATGGGTGTTGGTGGTAGTTTTGATGTTATTGCCGGATTTGTAAAACGTGCTCCAATATGGATGCAAAAATCGGGATTAGAGTGGTTCTATAGACTTATACAAGAGCCTAAACGTATGTGGAAACGCTACTTAATAGGAAACACTAAGTTTATTATTTTAGTTTTAAGAGAGAAACTAAAAGTTTAATATTAACGCAATTTTTTTTAACAAAACCTTTGCTAGTAGTTTATTGGATATATTTTTGTAAATTATTGATTGTCCAAATTAATATTTGATTTGAGTTTATTTAAACACGGAAGATATTCAGGCTACTTAAGACCTATATCTTACTTGATAGATTTGAGTATTATAAACGGGATAGGTTTTTTATATTTATTACCTAATCAAAACCTCCTGATTTTTTCACTATATATTTCTATTGGGTGGATATTATTATCTATTTACTCAAAGTTTTATGAAGTATATAGATATACAAGACCTGTTAACATTTTATCTCTTATATTAAGGCAACTGATACTTTTCTGCCTGTTTGTTTTTGCTTTTTCTGGATTGTACCATGAGCTAAATATCTATCCAAGACCGATAGTAAAATATACATTACTTTGTTTTTTTATAATTGGAATATTAAAATTTACAGTATACTATCTCCTTCAAAAATATCGAGTTTCTTTTGGGGGAAATTACAGATCTACAGTAATTTTTGGTTATAATAAAAAAACCTTAGCGCTAGAGAATTTTTTTAATAAGAATCCAGAATATGGTTACTTACACAAGAGAACATTCAACTTTAGAAAAAAAGCGGATTCTCTTGCGGAATGCTTTGATTATATATTAGAGGAAGGAATTGATGAAATATATTGCTCAATATCAGAGCTTACAAATGCTCAAATAGCAGACATAGTAGATTTTGCTGATAATAACCTTAAAATCTTAAAGTTTATTCCAGATAGTAAGGAAATTTATTCTAAAAAACTTAGATATGAGTACTATGATTATATTCCTGTACTTACCTTGCGTAATATCCCATTAGAGGATTCAGCTAATATGATTATTAAGCGATCGTTTGATATTCTATTCTCTAGTATTGTAATAGTATTTATTTTATCTTGGCTTACACCAATCATTGCTATACTTATAAAATTAGAATCTAAAGGCCCAGTCTTTTTTAAGCAATCAAGAAATGGGTTCAATTACAAGGAGTTTGATTGTTATAAGTTTAGATCTATGACTCCTAATAAGGGGGCTAATTTGCATCAAGCCACAAGAGGAGATCAGCGTGTTACAAAAGTAGGAAGGTTTATTAGAAAAACCAGTATAGATGAACTGCCACAGTTTTTCAATGTATTGTTTGGTGATATGTCGGTTGTAGGGCCTAGACCTCACATGGTTAGCCATACCAATATGTATGCTAAAAAAATTGATAAATTTATGGTAAGACACTTTGTAAAACCAGGCATCACGGGTTTAGCTCAAGTAAGTGGTTTTAGAGGAGAGGTAGAAACAGACAAAGACATTATAGGACGTGTAAAATATGATATCTTTTATATTGAAAACTGGTCACTGCTACTCGATATAAAAATTATTACTCAAACCTTTGTTAATGCTATAAAGGGAGAAGAAAAAGCCTATTAGAGTTTTCCTTTTAGTAATTCTAACTGAGTGTTAAAATCAAAATTTGCATAAGCTGTTTCTTGAATCTTTTGTTTTAGAGCAACATTCAATTTTTCTTTTTCTATAGATTTTATTGTTGAATTAAGATGAGAATAATCACCTGCTTTAGCAACCCATCCTAAATTATTCTCATTAATTAAATCTTCACCCTCACCTCCGCCAAAATAAAGCATAGGTAAGCCTAATTTAGCGTATTCAAATATTTTTGAAGGTACAGAGCCATAGATTCTATTTAATAGCGGAATAATCACTATATCGTACTTTTTAAGTTCGTTATGAAGTTTGGCTCTATCAACTCTTCCATAAAAGTGTATAGGTAAGTTTTTATTATTTTCAATAAATGCTTTGATGTCGTTTTCTTCAGCGCCAGAACCATAGATGTGTAGTTCTATAGCTTTATAGTCAAGCTCTCGGCAGAGTTTTAAAATACCTTGTGCAACACCCAAAAGACCAGCATATACAATCTTTAAAGTATCATTATCTAAGGGTGTTTCATTAATGTCTTGTCGGTTGATGTTTGGATAGTTTCTATAAAGAAACAATTGCGGTTTTGAGGTAATCTTACCAACATGAGTTAAGATCTCATTACTCTGTCCTAAGATTAAATCAGCAGATTTGTAATTAAAACGTTCTAGCTTTTGCAACAACTTATAACTAAAACCTTGCTTTAAAGCGCCAAGTTCAAAACCAGCACTAGGCCAAAGGTCACTAACATTTAAGATGAGTTTTCGTTTTTTAGATCTTAAAAAAAGCATGCAAGTAAAAGCAACCAAAAGTGGTGGAGATTGTACAATTACCTTATCTGGAATTCTATTCCACATAAAAAACCAAACCAAACTCATGCTGTAAGATAGCATAGCAAACAACCTAACAAATTTGTTTTTAGATTTGCTAGCATATAGCCAAAGCCTAACAATATTGATATTGTTTTCCTGAGACTTCACTTTGAATTTACCCTTGTAAGCATCAAAAATTTTACCAGTAGGATAATTTGGTAAAGGAGTAACAACAGTAACATTGTAATCAGAATGTAAGCCTTCAGCTAAATGAAAAATACGGTTAGAAGCCGCTCCAATTTCTGGCGGAAAATAACTCGTTATTATCATTATATTCTTCATAGGCTTAATTTATGAAAGATGTAAACTGTTTTAGTTTCCCGGATTTTGAACGATCTAGTTTTGCAACACGATCAAAAGTAATAGAAATTTCCGGCTCTAAATATTGAATCATTGCTTTACTAATCGTTTCTTTTTCATCATTAGAGAGCGCATTTTTGCTTACATATTTTATTTTAAAAGCATCCAATTCTGATTGCTCTATCACAAATTCAGACACATTACCATCATTTTCAATAACACTTTTTGTAATGTAATAGAAGGTTAGTCCTGCAGCTGTTTTCCCGCTTGGTAAGCGAGCAATATCGTTAGTACGACCTATTAATTTTTTTAAAATAGGCTTTTGTAAGGTGCTTTCTTCACTTAAAATTCCAATATCTCCAATATCATAACGAATAAAAGGATGTGCTTTGTTGTAAAGCGAGGTAATTACAATGCGCCCTTCTTGTCCATAAGGCAGTATATTGTCATTGTCATCTAAAATTTCAACATACAGCGTTTCACTATTAACCCGCCATTGATCTTCTGTATTCTGAAAGGCAATGAGGTCTAATTCAGATGCTCCATACTCGTTTACAATTGGTACTCCAAATTGTGTCTCTAATAGTGTTTTGTCATTATCAAAAAGCATTTCAGAAGTAACGATGCAGACTTTTAAAGTTGGGCAAATAGATTTTAAAACAATATTTTTTCTTTTAAGAAATTTGGCGAATTGCACTAATGGACTTGTATAACCATTGATATAGTAAAAAGGCGTAGATTGAAACTTCGCTAATACACTTTCAAAAGCATTATCACTTAAATCAAAAACCGAAAACCGATAACGATTACTAAACCAATCTTTTAATCGTTCTTTATAATAGCCTTTTTTATCTAAGGGAATTCCATAAAATCGAGCTTGTTTAGATGTGTTAAAGTCAATGCCAAACCACCCAAAACGATTCATTATTTCTGCCCAAGTAAGTGCATGGCACCATTTGTCTTTTGCAAAAATAAAAGGATCTCCAGAGCTGCCAGAGGTTTTGTTTATATATGTGTTTTTGGTTGTATAACCATCAGAAAGACGCTTTTCAAGAGGTTGCTGTAAATGACGTTTGGTCATCACCGGAACTGATTTCCAATCGTTAAGGTCAATGTTTTTGCTAAGCGATTTATAGAAGGGATTGTTTTGTATATGAAAGGCAACAACTTCTCTTCTTTTGTTATTTAAATAGCCCTCAAACTCATCATCAGTTAATGTCTGAATTTTTCCCAAAGCTAGTTTCGCCTTGTTAATATCAAAGCCATTGAATTTTAATGAAAAATCGAATAATTGCAAGATGAATAAAGGCCAAAAGGTTTCTGTAAATTAATTGTTTTTTCATCGTAAAACCAATTATTTTTGCGCAAACAAAACACAATCATGAATATTTTAGTTTTAGGATCTGGCGGAAGAGAACATACATTTGCATGGAAAATTGCGCAAAGCAACCAATGCACTAACCTTTATGTTGCTCCAGGAAACTCAGGTACAAGTGCAATAGCAACTAACTTAGACCTTTCGGTTACCGATTTTAATGCCATTAAAGATGCTGTAATATCTAATGATATAGAATTGGTTGTTGTTGGTCCAGAAGATCCGTTAGTGCAAGGTGTACACGACTTTTTTCTGGAAGACCAAGACCTCAAAAATGTTGCAGTAATTGGCCCTCAAAAGGCTGCTGCTGAACTAGAAGGCTCTAAAGAGTTTGCAAAAGAATTTATGATGCGTCATAATATTCCAACTGCAGCATATCAAAGTTTTACCAAAGACAATGTAGTAGAAGGACACAAGTTTCTAGAAACTCTAAATGCACCATATGTTTTAAAAGCAGACGGTTTAGCTGCCGGAAAAGGAGTTTTAATTCTTGATGACTTAGACGAAGCAAAAACAGAATTAAGCAATATGCTTGTAAATGCTAAGTTTGGTAATGCAAGTGCTAAAGTTGTTATAGAAGAGTTTTTAGATGGTATTGAGTTGAGTTGTTTTGTACTTACAGATGGAAAGGATTACAAAATACTTCCAACAGCTAAAGATTATAAAAGAATTGGCGAAGGTGATACTGGCTTAAATACAGGTGGAATGGGAGCTGTGTCTCCAGTACCATTTGCAACAGACGATTTTTTAAGTAAAATTGAAAATCAAATCGTTAAGCCAACAGTTGAAGGTTTACAAAAAGACAACTTACCATATGTAGGTTTCATTTTCATAGGATTGATTAAAGTTGGTGATGACCCAAAAGTTATTGAGTATAACGTAAGAATGGGAGATCCTGAAACCGAAGTCGTTTTACCTAGATTAAAAACCGACTTGGTGGATATTTTTAAGGCTATGGCAAGCGGTACTTTAGGAGACGTAGCTATAGATATAGATGAGCGTGCTGCAACAACAATAATGTTGGTGTCTGGAGGTTATCCTGAAGCTTACGAAAAAGGTAAAGAAATTACAGGTCTAGAAAAGATTGAAGATTCTATCGTGTTTCATGCAGGAGCAAAAGATACAAATGGTAAGGTGGTAACTTCTGGTGGTCGTGTTATGGCCGTAACATCATATGGAGATACTTATCAAGAAGCCATAAAAAAATCTTACCAAAATATAGAAAATCTACATTTTGATAAGATGTATTATCGCAAAGATATTGGTTTTGACCTATAGGTAAGAGTGCGAAGAAATACTCTTATCTTCTTCGTTGTTAGCGTTGAATTTAGCTAATTGCTTCATCCAATAAACAAAGGCAACAAAACCAATAGCCATAAAAATCCATGACATGGTGTTAGCTGCAAACCAAGAAGAAAGCTCTAACTCTCTTAAATAATCTAATGGTGCAAATAATACATCAACAAATAAATCTTGTATTGCGTAAAAGAAATCCTTCATAACTTTATAAATTTACTCGGCTAGCGAGAATTAAATTATATTTATACTCACATCCAATTTAACTTCACTAATTAGACGAAAGGCTCAATTGGATAGCAAAAATACAAAAACAGTAAATGATTACAAGCATTTTTAGTAAATCTAAGCCTATAAACTTTATAATGGTTGCTGGTTTTGTTATTGTCCTATTTGTAGTTTCTAATTTTAGCCAGCTATTTGCAGATGTAAGTACGGCTTTAAAAACTTCTGTAAGGCTAATAGTAGCAGTCTTTTTTGTTTTTCTTTTAGACTTTATCATTTCAAAAAATAATCTTACCAAAAAGAATGGTTATGCAATAATGACGTTTGGATTACTGTTTGGATTGTTTCCAGAAGCTTTAAGATATTCAGATCTGCTCTTTGCTAATTTATTTGTGCTCTTTGCATTGAGACGCCTTATTAGTTTGCAAACGAACCTGCATACAAAGAAAAAGTTTTTCGATGCTGGTTTTTGGGTTATGATGGCTACGTTATTTCACTTTTGGTCTGTTTTGTTTTTTGCCGTTGTAATTGTAGCATTAATCTACCATTCAAAAAACAATTTAAAGAATGTTATTATTCCTTTTGTTGGTGTTGCCACTGTAATCTTATTACTTTTCGCTTACAATATCATTGTTCATGATACTTACATAAAGCCTACTAATTTTAGTCGTTATGCAAGTGTAGATTATTCTGTGTACAATAGCGTGGCATTGATTATAAAGTTCACAGTTTTGTTTGCATCATTTCTGTGGACGCTTATCTACTTTTTTAGAAGCATACCAGACAAAAACAAGAAGCTAAAGCCGTCTTTTTTTCTCATAGCATGGTCTTCTGTTATAGCTATCTTAATTGCAATAATAGCACCAGTGAAAAACGGAAGTGAGTTCATTTTCCTGTTTGCGCCATTTTCTATAATTATGGCAAATTATATCGAAGTAGTTTCAGAAAAATGGTTTAAAGAAGTCTTTATTTCATTACTAATAATAGTACCTATCATTAGTTTATTGCTGTAACTTATTACCAAACGCTAAGTCACCTGCATCACCCAAACCAGGTACAATGTAGCCTTTTTCGTTTAGTGTATCGTCAATATCTGCAATCCACAGATGTGCATTTGTATCAAATTGCTTTGAAACAAAATCCACACCTTCCTGTGCGCCAATAACACTGACTAAATGCACCTCTTTTGGTGTTCCAAAGGGTTTAAGCGCTTCATAAGTTGCTACCATAGATTGTCCAGAGGCAAGCATTGGATCAGCAAGAATTAGCGTTTTATTTTCTAAACTTGGGCAGGCTAAATATTCAACAATGATTTCAAAGCTTTCAGGATTGTGCTTGTGATGTCTATAAGCTGAAATAAAAGCATTTTCAGCAGCATCAAAATAGTTTAACAAGCCATTATGCAAAGGCACACCAGCTCTTAGGATAGAGCATAGCACAATATCATTTTTATACAAACTTGTACTGTGATTTCCGAGAGGTGTTTCTGTTTTGTGTGCTTCAAAATGAAGTGATTTACTCAGTTCATAACCTAGAACTTCACCAATACGTTCAATATTTCGTCTAAAACGCATTCGGTCATTTTGAATGTTCACATCTCTAATTTCAGACATAAAAGTATTTAAAATTGAAGGGCTTTCAGAAAGGTTATGAATTTGCATGATGATGTGTTTTTCTTGAATGGCTAAGTTAATAATTCAAAGTATATTTGCATATTCAAACTAAATAATTCGATATGTTTTCAGATAAAGCAAACAGTATATTTCAAGATGTTATTAAAACCTATAAAGTTTTAAATACCGTAGACCAGCCTTTCACAAATAAGTATGATAAAAACGAAGATGTAATTGCTCATTTATTATACAGAAAATGTTGGATAGATACTGTACAATGGGCTTACGAAGACATTATTAGAGACCCAAATATCGATCCTGTTGCAGCATTAAAACTAAAACGTATGATTGATGCTTCTAACCAAGACAGAACCGATACAGTTGAATATATCGATAGCTACTTCTTAGACAAATATAAAGATGTTGCTGTAAAAGCAGACGCTAAGATTAACTCTGAAAGTCCTGCTTGGGCTATAGACAGACTTTCTATTTTGGCATTAAAAATCTACCACATGCATTTAGAAACTGTCAGAGAGGACGCTACCGAAGATCATAAAGCGGCTTGCCAAAAGAAATTAGACGTTTTACTAGAGCAACGTACAGATTTGAGTACGGCAATTGACGATTTATTGACAGATATTGCGAACGGAGATAAGTACATGAAAGTTTACAAACAGATGAAAATGTACAACGACGATGAGCTTAATCCTGTTTTAAGAGGGCAAAAATAAATTGTCATCCTGAACTTGTTTCAGGATCTCTATTCTGAAATAAATGTCAGCAGCCACTCACATACTCGTCATAAGATTTTCGGCAATGGGAGACGTTGCTATGACAGTACCTGTGTTGCGTGCATTAACCTTACAACATCCGCAAGTAAAAGTAACGGTTGTTACTAGAGTATTTTTTAAACCTTTTTTTGAAGGCATTCCAAATGTTGAGGTTTATGTTGCTGATTTAAAAGGCAAACACAAAGGCGTTTTAGGACTTTATAAGCTATCGAAAGAACTTAGAACATTAGGTTTTGATGTCGTTGCAGATTTGCACAACGTTTTACGAAGTAAAATTTTGAAGTTGTTTTTCTTTGGAAAAAAAGTAATTCAGATTGATAAAGGCAGAGCAGAGAAGAAGGCTTTAGTTTCTGGTGAAGTAGTAAAACAACTAAAAACCACACACCAACGCTATGTTGATGTTTTTAAGACTTTAGGCTTTCCAGTTGATTTATCTCAGCCAAAATTTCCAAAAACAAAACCTTTAACCAAAGCCGTTTTAGGTTTAGGAATCAATACTAATGAAACTTTAGTTGGTATTGCTCCATTTGCAGCTTACGAAAGTAAAATGTATCCGCTTGAAAACATGGAGGCAGTTATTTCAGAATTGTCCAAAGATTATAAAGTTATCTTATTTGGCGGAGGCGAGAATGAGATCGAAGTTCTCAATACTTTTGAAGCCAAATACAACAATGTTATTTCCGTTGCAGGAAAACTAGATTTTAAAGATGAATTGGCACTAATTTCAAATTTAGAATTGATGCTTGCCATGGATTCTGGGAATGGTCATTTAGCAGCAATGTTTGGTGTAAAAGTGATTACGATTTGGGGAGTTACCCATCCTTTTGCTGGTTTTGTACCTTTTAATCAACCTGAAGATTTTCAACTTACAGCAGATAGAAGTCAATACCCAAAGATCCCAACATCTATTTACGGTAACAACTATCCTGAAGGCTACGAAAACGCAGCAGGAAGCATTGCTGTAGCAACTGTTGTCTCAAAGGTAAAGACAACAATTCCTGCAAAGGCAGGAATCTAAAAACTCCACAACACAATTTTTTAAGCTTTGCATAGATACCATCTATCAAAATATCTTTTGATGGACGATAATCTAAAAATCACTCGAAGTGACTATCCGCTTTATTCCCTTCCTTTTGGGAAGGGTTAGGGAAGGGCTTTTTTTACACATCATCATAATCCACAACAATAGTTGCAGATGTAGGATGTGCCTGGCATGTAAGAATTAAACCTTCAGCAACTTCATTGTCTGTTAAAATGTTGTTTTGTCGCATTTTAGCATCACCTTCTGTAATGCGAGCAATACAGCTACTGCAAATACCACCTTGGCAAGAATAAGGAGCATCAATATCTTGTTTTAGAGTCGCTTCGAGGATAGATTGCTCTTTAGACATTTCAAACTCAAACTCTTCATCATCTACCAAAACTTTTATTTTAGTGCTACCAGATAAATCTTCAACCGAATTTTCATTTTCTGCAACAATAGGAGCTGTAAATAACTCGAAGAAAATAGCCTTTTCTTTAATGCCATTTTCAATTAAAGTATCCTTTACGGTATGAATCATAGCTTCTGGTCCGCACAAGTAAAAAGCTTCAATGTTTACACCTTGGTACTTGTTTTTAACGATAAGATTTACAGTGCTTTTTTCTATACGACCTAAAAGCGCACCTTCTTCGCGAGATTGGCTATATATAAAATGTACATGAAAACGATTACCGTACTTGGCTTGCATTTCTACTAAATCAGCGAAAAACATTGTGTCTTTTGAAGACTTGTTGCCATAAACTAAAATAAAATTACTAAATGGTTCTTCTTCTAAAAGTGTTTTGGCAATGCTTATAATAGGAGTAATACCGCTACCAGCAGCAAATGCAGCAACGGTTCTAGTCTTGGCTTCGTTTGGTTCAAAAACAAAACGACCATTTGGTGGTGCAACTTCAATGTTGCCACCAGCTTTTAAGGTGTTGTTTGCATATACAGAAAAAGTACCGTTTTCAACCGCCTTTACAGCAACGGTAAGGTCTCCGCTATTTTTAGAAGCACAAATAGAGTAGTCTCTTCTAACGGCTTCACCATTAATATCAATTTTTAGGGTAATGTATTGGCCTGCTTTAAAAGAAAAAGTGTCTTTTAAGTCCGCAGGAACATCAAGAGTTATAGCTACTGATTGCTCAGTAACGTTTTCAATAGATTTTATAGTAAGGTTATGAAATTGTGCCATTGCAAAAAAATTTTAGCAAAAATAAGGAAGGATGGTTGTATAGTTAAATTTGTTTGTAACAAATTAACGTTTAAGTTTACTAATAGAAAAAACTAACCACAAATATGATAAAACACTTTCTTAATTTAGAGTGGAAGCAGTATTTCCGGTCTTCATATTGGCAGAAGAGTATTGTATTAAATATACTTCTCATTTTTTTTGCATTATATTTTGTTGGAATCTTTTTGTTCATGGGTGCATTCCTTTTTAAAATCATAGGGAAATTAGCACCAGATCAAGATCCTTTTATCGTTGCAAATAGTTATATTTTTTATTGGTTTATAGGTGATATTTTGATGAGGTTCTTTCTACAGAAATTACCTGTAATGAGTGTAAAACCATTATTAACCTTACCAATTAAAAGATCAACTATCGTCAATTTTGTATTGGGTAAATCAGCATTAAACTTTTTTAACTTTTTACCATTATTTGCCATTATTCCTTTTAGTATTTCATTGTTAAAAAACGGATATGCAACATCTTTGGTTTTAACCTGGTTGGCAGCGATGATTATTATAATACTAATAATCAATTTCCTTAACTTTATTATTGAAGCGTTTTCGGCAGAAACAGAGTTGTCATTCCTGCCTGTTATAGCCATTGTTGGAGCACTGTTTGGCTTAGATTATTTCAATATTTTACCATTGAAATCTTTAATAGGAGATGGTCTTTTATACATTGCCAATAATCCAGTGTTTATTTTAATTCCATTAGCAGTATTAGCAGTTTTTTATACTTATAACTTTAAAATATTAAGAGAAAAACTATTCTTAGATAGTGGATTAAAATCTAAAGTTACCGAAGTTAAAGCGGCCGATTTATCTTGGACCAATCGCTTTGGTGATATAGCACCTTTTATGCAGTTAGATTTAAAGCTAATTTGGAGAAATAAGCGAACAAAATCCATGACAATGCTTTTAATAATTGGTGTGCTATATGGCTTGTTTTTTTATCCTCAACCCATGTATAGAGAAATGGAATTTATGTTTGCATTTATAGGAATATTTTCAACAGGATTCTTTCTTATCAATTTTGGACAATTTATTCCAGCTTGGGACAGTGGTTACTATAAAATGCTAATGAGCCAAAATATTAAGTACGAGCAATACTTACGTTCAAAGTTTATTCTTATGATAATGAGCGTTGTGATTCTATTTGTTTTGGGAATCCCATATGTTTATTTCGGATGGAAAATATTAATCGCACATTTTGCAGCAGCTATTTATAATATTGGAGTTAATTCTCACGTCATTTTATGGGGAGGATCCTTCAACAGAAAGAAGATAGATCTAGATAAAAAAGCAGCTTTCAACTATCAAGGAACAGGTGCTGTACAATGGCTAATAGGTATACCATTAATGCTTGTACCAATGGGATTATTTGCCTTGATTAATTGGTTGTTAGGTTTCGAAATAGCTGTGGCAACACTAATTGTTCTTGGAGTTATTGGAATTGTATTCCACAAGAAACTTATGACGTTTATTACTCAAAAATACCTTGATTCAAAATACAAAATGATTGACGCTTTTAGTCAAGATAACTAATTACACAACACAACCATGATACACACAAAAGACCTTTCAAAAGCATATAACGGGACAACCGTTTTAAATATAGAAGAATTAAGCATCCCTAAAGGCCAGAGTTTTGGTTTGGTGGGCAATAATGGAGCCGGAAAAACAACGTATTTCAGTTTATTATTAGACTTAATTAAACCAACAACAGGAAGTATTACCAGTAACGAAGTTGTAGTAGACCAAAGTGAAGACTGGAAACCTTTTACATCTGCATTTATAGATGAAAGCTTCTTGATAGGTTACCTAACACCAGAAGAATATTTTTACTTTATAGGAGATCTAAGAGGACAAAACAAAGCAGATGTAGATGCGCTAACCTCGCAGTTTGAAGATTTTTTCAACGGAGAAATCCTTGGGAAGAAAAAATACTTGCGCGATTTGAGTAAAGGAAACCAAAAGAAAGCAGGTATTGTAGCTGCACTTATTGGTAATCCAGAGGTTATTATTTTAGACGAGCCATTTGCCAATTTAGACCCAACAACACAAATACGCTTAAAGCAAATTCTTAAAGATTTGGCACAAAAACAAGGTGTTACTATTTTGGTATCTAGTCACGATTTAATGCACGTTACAGATGTCTGTGAGCGAATAGTGGTTTTAGAAAAAGGAAATGTTGTAAAAGATTTAGAAACTAATCCTACCACCTTAAAGGAGTTAGAAGCTCATTTTTCTGGCAGAATGGCCGCTCAAGAAGAGGAATAATTTACCCAATCAATCAATTTTAAAAAGCTTGTGAAGATTAAAAAATCCACAGGCTTTTTTGTTTGGCTAGGCTTTGTCTTTTCTCGAAAAACAGCTTAATAGCACTGTAAATTCAAAAAGATGCTTATTTTTACCACTTAGCACACTAAAAGCGCTAAAGTTTAGTTATCTATTATGCCAATTTAAGTAGAACAAAAGTTGAAATTCAAAATTAAGCACATATTATATCTTTTTTTGGTAGTGATTATTGCTCAAAGTTGCTCCCGAAAAAAAGACACTTTTATCAATAGAAACTTCCATGCTTTAGGAACAAAATATAACATTTTGTATAACGGCAATATTTCTTTAGAAAGAGGGAAACTTGCTGTTAATGATGCCTACACAGAGAACTTCTGGAAATTATTACCTGTAGAACGTATGCAGGTTAGCGAAGATATATTTTTGCCAGGTGAATCTAAAAATGCAGATTTTGAACGCGCTGAAGAAAAGGCCATAAAAGCCATTCAAAAGCACGGAATGAATATCGATGGTAAAGAGAAAAATCCTCAAATTGACGAAGCATACTTGCTGTTAGGTAAGGCACGTTATTACGATCAGCGTTTTGTTCCTGCTTTGGCAGCATTCAATAATATTCTAAACAAGTATCCAACCAGCGATAAAATAAATCAGGTGAAAATCTGGCGCGAAAAATCTAACATGCGTTTAGATAATAATGAAGGTGCCATTAAAAAATTAAAGCGTCTGCTTGACGAAGAAGAGATTGAAGGTCAAGATTTAGCAGATGCTACAGCGACTTTAGCCCAAGCCTATATAAACATTAAAGCAAAAGACAGTGCTTTGTCGTTGCTAGGTATTGCAGCAGAAAACACCAAAGTAAAAAGTGAAAAGGCTCGTTTTCATTACATAAGAGGGCAGCTCTACAACGAATTCCAAGAAAAGGATAGTGCCAATATGGAGTTTGATGCCATTATTGATATGCACAGACAAATTCCTAGAGCGTTTTATATTAATGCACATCTTGAAAAGTCTTATAATTTTGATTCAACTGAGGGTGATGATACAGAGTTCCTTGAATATCTAACAGAGTTAGAAGAAAACCGAGAAAATAGACCATTCCTAGACAAGATTTATTACCGAATTGCGGAATTTCATCGTAACAAAGCTTCGGATAGCTTAGCTGAAGCGTATTATAATAAATCATTGCGGAAAATAACATCAGACAAATACCTAAGAGCACTCAATTATGAGACTATTGGTAATATGTATTTTGATAAGAACGTGTATAAAACAGCAGGAGCTTATTACGACAGTACACTAACAGCAATGACGCCAAACACAAAACCGTACAGAATTCTAAAGCGTAAGCGCGAAAATTTGGATGATGTTATTTATTACGAAGGTGTCGCTCAGGTTAACGATAGTATTCTTCGTATGGTTAGTTTACCAAAAGAAGAACAACTAGCAATTTATACTAAGCACGCTGAGGAGTTAAAACAAAAAGCACTTGAAGAAGAGCAGCGTAAAGAAGATGAATTAAGAAAGCAAGAGTCTAGACAAAACATGGTGCTTAATGCTTCAAAAGACAAGAACTCAAGACCCAACATGAGCCCAAGAGGGTTGCCTGGAGAGTTTACGTCTAAAGGAGCTAACAATGGCAGTAGTTTTTATTTCTATAATTCTACAACTGTTGCTTACGGAAAGAATGAGTTTTTAAAGATTTGGGGAGACCGAAAACTTCAAGATAATTGGAGATTTTCTAACCAAAAATCTGGAATCAAAAATTCAGGAAAAACAGAAACCATAGCTTCAGTAACTGGTAAGGAAGATCAATATAATCCAGAAGCATATATAGCGTCTTTACCAACAGAGCAGAAGGCCATTGATAGCATAGCCAAAGAAAGAAACTTTGCATATTATCAATTAGGTATCATATACAGAGAGAAATTCAAAGAACTTTCTCTGTCCAAATCTCGATTTGAAGACTTATTGGAAAACTCACCAGAAGAACGCCTCATATTGCCGTCTAAATACAATTTATATAAAATATATACAGAACTAGGCTTATCTAGAAGGGCAGAAACCATGAAGTCAGATATAGTGGCTAATTATCCAGATTCTCGCTATGCAGAAATCTTACTAAACCCGGAATCTGAATTGGCTAAAGATGAGAATAGTCCTGAAGCCATCTATACAAATCTTTACAAACAATTTGAAAAACAAGAATATGCTGAGGTTATTGCGGAAGCTGAAAAACAAATTAAGCGTTTAGAAGGAGATGACTTCCTACCAAAATTTGAGATTCTAAAAGCTTCTGCTAGAGGACGCCTTTATGGTTTCGAAGAATATAAAAAGGGTATAGATTACATTGCGCTGGCTTATCCAAACACAGATGAAGGCAAAAAAGCACAAGAACTGCTTAATAATGCGATTCCTGTATTGGCTAAAAAAGAATTTATAGAAGATGATAAGGCGACTCATTTCAATGTCGTGTATCAATTTGAAAATGGCTCAGGAGAGGATATAGATGCTTTTGTAAAAACGCTCAACGAAGAGATTGAGAAAAAGATTAAATATTTCGACCTAACAACATCAATTGATGTATATGATGAAAACACAACATTTGTTGTAGTACATGGTCTTACAAGTATACAAGGAGCAAGCGGTTTTGCTCAATTATTACAATCAGACGAAAAGGATAGTAGAGGCAGACCTGTAAAACCTAAAATTACAAAAGAGTACTTTGCTATTTCGTCACCTAACTATGCTATTATTCAACGTCATAAAAACCTAAACGCATACCTGAAACTAGAGTAAATTAAAACCAAATCAACGATGTTTTCCTCAGACAACAAAAAATCTAAATACGCAACAAGTATGGAAACAAGTACACAACAAAACATTATAGCTCAAGGCACCAAAATAGTTGGTGATATAGCTAGTCAAGGACCATTTAGAATCGATGGCACTGTTGAAGGTAACGTAAAGACTTCTGGCAAAGTAGTGATTGGTAAATCGGGTTTTATTAAAGGCACATTACAAGGTGAAAATGCTGATTTTGAAGGAAAATTTTCAGGTAAATTAATCTTATCTGGTACTTTGTCTTTAAAATCTACTGCACATATTGAAGGAGAGGTACACACAAGTAAATTAGCAGTTGAACCTGGAGCAACCTTCAATGCTACTTGTAGCATGAAAGGCACTGTAAAAGCATTACCTAATGAACCAGCAAAACCAAAACAGCCAGAACAAACAGCCCAAAGACAACAAGGGTAAATACAATAAATTTTTAAGATTTACAGGTGTTGCATTGCAAATGGGACTTACCATTTATGCCGGCAATTACTTAGGTATGTGGTTAGACTCTAAATACAACTCAGATAAATTTGAACCGAGCATTACATTGTTGGCTGTTTTTGCATCAATGTATATGGTAATTGCTCAGGTTATAAAAGTTTCTAAAGAGTAATGCTTAAAAATCTAATCACTTACATTCTGATTTTTACTATTGCTGGAGTATCAACCTATTTACTTCACAATAATTTTATTGAAGAAAAAAACATTTTCCTCCCTTTTTCATTAAAAAAAGTATATCTGTTCTTCGTGCTTTTTTCCTTAGTTATCTGTTTTTTATTCAAAATAGGAAGCGTTATTAACAAAATTAAAGAACAGCTAGGCTTTATTTATCTAGGCGCTATAATTTTTAAAATCACAGTTTTTGCGGTCATTTTTTATAAGTCTGTTTTTGCCGTAGACCTTACTAATGCTCAACGAATTGCACTAATTATACCTATGGCAATCTTCTTATTTATTGAGGTGTTTTTTGTGGCAAAAATCCTAAACAAAACTTCTTTCTAATTTATCTCAATAAAATTGGTTTAATTGTTAATAAATTATGTACTTTTGCGCCGAATTTATCTAGAGTAATATTTTTCAAAAGAAAAAAATGAAGATAGCAAACAAACCTATCAAATCTTACTTACTGATTGTATTAGCGTTAACAACATTTTTTGGTTATGCTAGTGATCCTGTAAAATCGCAAGACGGAGGAATTGTAGATACTGAGCAAGAGGTTAAAGATTACATCCTTCATCACTTAAAAGATTCTCACGACTTTCATTTGTTTTCATACACTAGCGATGGTGAAAGAAAACACGTTGGTTTCCCACTTCCTGTAATAGTTTGGGGAGAAAATGGATTAACAACATTTATGTCTTCTGCGTTTCACCATGATGATGCTGGTCATGTTATCGTAGAGAAAAACGATTCTAGATTTGTTAAAATTCACAGTAAAATTTATGAATTAGAAGAAGGTGCAACAACTGTTAATTTTGACGATCACCATCACCCAACAAATGCTCACAAAGTTTTAGACTTTTCTATTACAAAGAGTGTGTTTGGGATTTTAATCATTGGTCTTTTAATGTTATTGTGGTTCTCTAGATTAGCAAAGCAATATAAAAACAAAAGTATCCCAACAGGTTTTGGTAGAGTGTTAGAGCCACTTGTGGTTTATGTACGCGACGAAATTGCAAGACCAAACATCGGAGATAAACACTATAGAAGATTTACAGGTTACTTACTAACAGTTTTCTTCTTCATCTGGATAATGAATTTAGTGGGTTTAATGCCATTTGGTTTTAACGTAACTGGTCAGTTAGCAGTTACTGCAGCTTTAGCAGTATTAACCTTAATCATATACACATTTAGTGCTAAAAAAGATTACTGGCAACACGTATTATGGATGCCAGGAGTGCCAATTTTTGTAAAACCAATATTGGCGATAATAGAATTAGCAGGACATTTCTTAATTAAACCATTCTCGTTACTTGTGCGTTTGTTTGCAAACATTTCAGCAGGTCACATTGTAGTAATGAGTTTAATTGCAATTATGTTCACATTAAAGAATAAATTTGGTGTTGTAGGAGCAACAAGTTTATCTCTTTTGCTATCATTCTTTATCACGTTAATAGAAGTTCTGGTTGCGTTCTTACAGGCTTATATCTTTACAATGCTTTCAGCATTATTTATAGGTATGGCTGTTGAAGAGCACGATCATCACTAATAGATTTGTTTAATTAATTTAAATTATTTGGCTATGACAATTCCAAATTTAGTAGGTGCAGGTTTAATTGTAATCGGTGCTGGTATCGGATTAGGTAAAATTGGTGGAAGTGCAATGGAAGGTATTGCACGTCAACCTGAAGCAACTGGTAAGATCCAGACTGCGATGATTATTATCGCTGCATTATTAGAAGGTTTAGCGTTCGGTGCTTTATTCTTAGGACAATAAGAATCGAAAACGCAAACTAATAAACACGAATTCCTGCAACGGTTGGTTGCAGGAGCGTGTTTTACAAAAAATTAAAAGAATTAAAGAAAGTATATAATGGATAAGTTATTAAACGATTTTTCACCAGGATTATTTGTAGTACAAACAATACTGTTTTTACTATTAATATTTTTAATGGTGAAGTTTGCGTGGAAGCCAATTCTTAACTCTTTAAACGATAGAGAAGAAGGTATTAAAAGTGCATTAGATGCAGCTGAGAATGCTAAAAAAGAAATGGAAAACCTAAACGCAGATAACGAGCGTTTATTAAAAGAAGCGCGTATTGAAAGAGAAGCACTTTTAAAAGAAGCTAGAGAGATGAAAGATAAAATCATTTCTGATGCTACTAACGAAGCGCAAGAAAAAGCTGGCAAAATGATAGAGCAAGCTCAAGCTGCTATTGAAACTGAGAAAAAATCAGCAATGGCAGAATTAAAAAGCCACGTAGCAGGTTTATCTATCGATATTGCAGAAAAAGTTGTACGCGAAGAGTTATCTAACAAAGACAAGCAATTAAAACTTGTTGAAGATATGTTAGGTGAAACCACTTTAAACTAATTATAGATGGCAGAGTCTAGAGCAGCAATACGTTATGCAAAAGCAGTACTTAGTTTAGCTACCGATAATAAGGTGGCTGAAGCTGTTAATACTGATATGAAGCAAATTGCAAATGCTATTGCAGAAAGCAGTGAGTTAAATGCAGTTTTGGTAAATCCTATTGTTAGATCTGCAGACAAAAAAGCAGTATTAACTTCAGTGTTTAAAAATGCTAATGCTGCTACAACAAACTTAATAGATACTTTAATTGCAAATAAGCGTGTGGCATTATTAGGAGATGTTGCTAATAAATACACACAATTATACGATCAGTTAAGGGACACACAAATAGCTAAGGTAACTTCAGCAACACCATTAACCAAGGAATTAGAAGAAAAAGTGTTGGCTAAAGTAAAAGAGCTTACAGGTAAAACTACCGAAATAGAAAACACGGTTGATGAATCTATTCTGGGAGGTTTTATCCTAAGAGTTGGCGATTTGCAATATGATGCAAGCATCGCTAACAAACTAAATAATTTAAAAAGAGAATTTACATTAAATTAAGAATAGTTAGAGTTGACGTCTAACGTCTAACGTCTAGCATCTAATATCTAAATAAAAGATGGCAGAAGTAAAACCAGCTGAAATATCAGCAATCTTAAAACAACAACTTTCAGGTTTTGAAGCAGGTGCTTCATTAAACGAAGTAGGAACAGTATTAACTGTTGGTGATGGTATTGTACGTGCTTATGGACTTTCTAATGCACAATACGGAGAATTAGTAGAATTCGAAGGTGGCTTAGAAGGTATCGTACTTAACCTTGAAGAAGATAACGTTGGTATCGTATTATTAGGACCTTCAAAAGAAATTAAAGAAGGTGCAACAGTAAAACGTACTAATCGTATCGCATCTATTAAAGTAGGTGAAGAAATGGTTGGTAGAGTTGTTGATACACTTGGTAACCCAATAGACGGTAAAGGACCAATAGGTGGTGATTTATACGAAATGCCACTAGAGCGTAAAGCACCTGGTGTAATTTTCCGTCAGCCAGTAGATGAGCCATTACAAACAGGTATTAAGTCTGTAGATGCTATGATTCCTGTTGGTAGAGGTCAGCGTGAGTTGGTAATTGGTGACCGTCAAACTGGTAAAACAACAGTTTGTATCGATACCATCTTAAATCAAAAAGAATTTTACGATGCTGGTGAGCCAGTATTCTGTGTATATGTTGCTGTAGGTCAAAAAGCTTCAACAGTAGCAAACATTGCAAAAACATTAGAAGATAAAGGTGCTTTAGCTTATACAGTAATTGTAGCAGCAAACGCATCAGATCCTGCACCAATGCAAGTATATGCGCCATTCGCTGGTGCTGCTATTGGTGAATACTTTAGAGATACTGGTCGTCCTGCTTTAATCGTTTATGATGATTTATCTAAGCAAGCTGTAGCATATCGTGAGGTGTCATTATTATTACGTCGTCCACCAGGACGTGAGGCGTATCCAGGTGACGTTTTCTACTTACACTCTAGATTATTAGAGCGTGCTGCAAAAGTTATTGCAGATGATGATATTGCTAAGAACATGAATGACTTACCTGAATCATTAAAACCTGTAGTAAAAGGTGGTGGTTCTTTAACGGCATTACCAATTATCGAAACTCAGGCTGGTGACGTATCTGCATATATCCCAACAAACGTAATTTCTATTACAGATGGTCAGATATTCTTAGAGTCAGATTTATTTAACTCTGGTGTGCGTCCTGCAATTAACGTTGGTATTTCTGTATCTCGTGTAGGTGGTTCTGCTCAGATTAAATCAATGAAGAAAGTAGCTGGTACATTAAAATTAGACCAAGCACAGTTCCGTGAATTAGAAGCGTTTGCTAAGTTTGGTTCTGACCTTGATGCAGCTACACTAAATGTAATTGAAAAAGGTAAGCGTAACGTAGAGATCTTAAAGCAAGCTCAAAACGATCCATTTACTGTAGAAGATCAGGTAGCTATCATTTACGCAGGTTCAAAGAACTTACTAAGAGATGTACCTGTAGATAAAGTAAAAGAATTTGAAAGAGATTATATAGAGTACTTAAATGCTAAGCATAGAGATACTTTAGATACATTAAAAGCTGGTAAATTAACAGATGAGGTTATTGATACTTTAACTAAAGTGGCAAAAGATTTATCTGCGAAGTTTAAATAAAAGTTCAGAGTTTAGAGTTAGGAGTTCAGAGTTTTGAATAACTAACTTTAAATAATTTATTGAAGTGAAATGTCACTAGAAAACAGCCCTATACGGATTAAAAGTTTTCAATTTGCTGTTGAAATAGTACACTTTGCAGATAAATTAAAAGAAAATAAAGATTTTGAGTTAGCTTCTCAAATTTTAAAAAGTGGAACAAGTATTGGTGCCAATACAAGAGAAGCTCAAAGAGGAGTTAGTAAGAAAGATTTTAAAAATAAATTTGGTATAGCTTTAAAAGAGGCAGATGAAACCAAATATTGGTTAGAAATTCTAGAAGCAACAGGAAGAGTTGTACCAACTGAATTGAAAAATAAGTGTGAAGAGTTAATTAGGATTTTGGTAGCTATTATTAAGAACTCATAACTCATCACTCAATACTCATAACTTGAAAAATGGCAAACTTAAAAGAAATACGTAATAGAATATCTTCGGTATCTTCAACGATGCAGATTACTAGTGCTATGAAAATGGTATCTGCTGCTAAATTGAAGAAAGCTCAAGATGCTATTACTGCAATGCGTCCTTATTCTAATAAGTTAACAGAATTACTTCAAAGCTTAAGCGCTACATTAGATGCTGATAGTGGAAGTAAGTTTGCTGAGCAAAGAGATGTAAACAAAGTACTTGTGGTAGCTATTTCTTCAAATAGAGGTTTAGCAGGTGCATTTAACTCTAACATTATTAAGCAAGTTAATGTATTGTTGTCTGAGACTTATGCAGGTAAAGATGTTTCTATTCTTGCAATAGGTAAAAAAGTCAATGATGCTTTTGGTAAACAAGGAACTATCATTGCAAACAAAAGTGAAGTTTTTGATGATTTAACGTTTGATAATGTTGCTGAAATTGCTGAAATGATAATGAATAAATTCACCGAAGGCGATTTTGATAAGGTTGAATTGGTTTACAACAGCTTTAAAAATGCAGCAACTCAAATTGTAATGACCGAACAGTATTTACCAATTGTTCCTGTAGAGAGTGATGCCAATGTAAACTTAGATTACATTTTTGAACCTTCTAAGCAAGAAATAGTTGAAACATTGATTCCAAAGTCATTAAAAACACAGTTGTTTAAGGCAATAAGAGATTCTTTTGCTTCAGAGCATGGTGCGCGTATGACAGCAATGCACAAAGCAACAGACAATGCAACAGAGCTTAGAGATCAGTTAAAATTAACTTATAACAAAGCAAGACAGGCAGCTATTACCAACGAAATACTTGAGATTGTTGGTGGAGCTGAAGCACTTAACAATTAGGCTTAAGACATTTACTAAATAATATAATCCCAGACTTTGATTTAAAAAGTCTGGGATTTTGTTTTTAGGATTATTTTGAAGTTATTTACAAAACATACTATTCAAACAATTTAAACATGAAAAAAACTCTTTTAATTTTAAGTTTTATCTTAACCTTTACTTTTGTTCGTGCACAGCACACAGTTGGTAATGTTTCTCTAAACTTTGGTGATAAAATAGAAAACAACGACGGAAGTCTAATACATATAGCAGGTGTTGTAGATAACACTATCTACGGATTAGCTAACCAAAAGAAGAAATACTTTTTACAATCTTTTGATAATACAACCAAAAAGTTTCAGAAAAGTGTTCTTTTAGATTTAGAAAAAATAAACGGCAACAAAGTATTTATTGAAGACGTTGCGGTTGTTGAAGATAAAGCTTATGTCATGGCAAGTTATTATGACAAAAAGAGCAAGCAAAACAAATTCATAGCAAAGGAGATTCTCAGTAACCTAAAGCTGGGTAAAACTATTACACTTCTTACTGTAGATGTTAAAAACAAGAAGAACAGAGGTGTTTTTGTTTTTGATACATCTTATGATAATGTAAATTACTTTGTTTCTCATGTAGGAATCATTGAAAAAGAAGAAAAATTAACCTATAAGTTCTCATTGTTAGACAAGAATCTAAGTTCAGTATTAAATGATGATTATTCTATGACATTTGATGATAGAAAAGACTTAGCGTTTGACTTTTCTGACTTTGCAATCAATGAGTTTGGTGATGTCTTTATTTCTACAACAGAGAGTTATAGAGATAAAAAAGGTAAAACAACGGTTAACAATATAACACTCCATAGTTATCAAGCTAAGAACAACTACGAGAAAGAAGAACTAACAATAAACTTATCTGGGAAAAAGGCTTTAAACTGTAACCTTATAGAAACGAAGGATAATAGTGTTCATCTTATAGGCTTTTATTCAGATTTAAAATCCAGTGGAAAAGCTCAATCTGGTCTTGAAGGAATTTTTGATATTGCTGCAGATTATAAAAATCAAACTATTACCAAAAAGACATTTAACGAATTTACTTTTGACGTAAAGAAAACTTTGATAGGTGAGAGAAGAGCAAAAAAGGGTAAAGATTTAAAACCATTTTATAGAAATACGCATTTAATAGAAAAGGACAATGGAGGTATAATGATATTGTCAGAATATTACTTAAGAGTGGTTGGTCGTTCTTCTGGGATTGGACCTTTAGCATTCACACCAATTACTTATATAGCCAATGAGATTATCGTAACGTCTTTAAATGAAGATGGAACTTTGCAATGGAGCAACGTTGTGCCTAAAGAACAACAGGTTACAGTACAACAAATGAGTATTGGTCTCGCTGGATTTGCTAGTAATGGTAATGTAACAGTATCTGCATCTGTAATGTTTCCATTAACTGTTTTAGGTCGTGGCCCAGAGTATTTAAGTTCACTTCCATTATATCATAACGGTAAGCTTACTTTGGTTGTTAACGATGATCCAAAAAATATCGGGATTACTGACATGGATGACGTAAAAAAGGTTAGAAATGTAAATAAAATGATTCCGGTTGCTTTCATTTTCGATGAACACACTGGCGAATTAGAGCGTGTTGATCCAGAAGATTTTGAGAAAAAGCAAATCGTAATTCAACCGCTGACAAATTTTGGTATAAGCAATAAGGAATATATAATCTATGGATCTAACAATAAAGGATCTAGATTGGGAACTTTAAATATAAACTAAGCATAATTACTATACTATAAAAAACCCAACTCATTGAGTTGGGTTTTTTAGTAGTTATTGTTCTTTAAAAATAGCAACAATAAAAACAAAAGCTATGAAACCATAGCCTAAATATAAAAACCAGGCGTGCTGTGCATCATCTTTAATTATATCAATTCTTCTTTGTGTAACAGCGTCAATAGTATCTTGTCTATCATAAACTTTTTTGCAGTTTGAGCATGATAACTCTGTTGACTTACCATAAACAAAAGGCAATATTTTTAAAATAAACATTTTTGAGAATACTTTAGCAAAAAGTGTGTTTTGTTCACCACAATGAGAACAAGATGAATTTTTTACTTTTTCTTCCGTAATTAATCGCTTTGTTGTACCTATCATTATAATAAAATTTAGTCCTGTTAAAATAGAATATTTTCTTAATTCAAAACTATAAACCACAACATTTCGGTAAAATATCTTACATATTAAAGCTTTTTATCGATTATATGTAAAAATCAACGACAAAATAAATAATTTTCATATATATTGTCTTTCCAAATCATAACCTACTTATAATGAAGAATCTAAAAAAGGCAGTATATGCCATTATTTTTACTTGTACATTGTCTTCTTTATTTCAATGTGCTAGTCCTAAGGTAGCTACAACCAATTTTGAACAACAAACACCTTTTACAGTGAAGTCTGTAGTATTTCAGGAATGGTATGCAGGAATCAAAGTTGGAGGTACAGGAATCAATGTTTTTGTTCCTGTTTCTAATGTTAATGACAATGTAGTTTTAAACGAGATTTATTTTAGAAACTTAAAAGGAAAGCTTGTTAAAAATGGAAATAAATACACTTCGGTATTAAAAAATCCTTCTCGTCATTATACATTTCAGAAAGCTGAAAAACCTGCAGACTACCCTTTTGACCTCAAAGATGATGAGTGTGTTATTAGTTATACAGAAAATGGTAAATTAAAATATCATAAAGTGATCCAAATTAACGAGGTAGCGGGAACATACTATGAAAATGGTCCTCCATCTATTTACTCAAGAAGCGCTTCAAATAGCATGGCAACTCTAGATGAAGAATTAGAGGAGAATTAAAATATTAAAAACAGAAGAAAGCCTTACTTTTTAGTGAGGCTTTTTTATTTAAGTATCCAAAGACCCATTTATATTTAATATTTTTGAAGCGATTTCATTATTAAGCAATTGAGCGTACTCAAAACCTTTTTTAAAGACACCATAATTTATGGTTTAGCAACGGTGTTGCCTAGACTCATGAATTTTGTACTTGTACCGCTACACACAGACACATTAGATACTGCCAGCTATTCAGACAATACATATTTCTATGTGTATGCTGCATTTTTTAATGTATTGCTTACATATGGTATGGAAACAACATTTTTTAGGTTTTTCAGCAAGCAAAAAGAGCAAAGCAAGGTCTATTCTACAATCTTAATAAGTCTGTTGGTTTCTACATTGTTTGTGTTTGCCGTTGTGATGATTTTTAATCAACCTTTAGCAGAATTTGTAAATCTTCGCTTAGACTATTTTAATTATCTAATTGGAGTATTGGTTTTAGACACCTTAGTGGTAGCACCATTTGCTTATTTAAGAGCAACAGGGAAACCAATTAAATTCACACTTATTAAGCTAAGTAACATATTTACGTATGTGGTTCTTAACTTCTTTTTTCTTTGGGCAATTCCAAAGTTCAATATTGAGTTTTCAGGATACGATAAAACAGATTTAGTAAAATATATTTTCATTGCAAACCTTGCTGCAAGTACTGTTACAATAGTGTTGTTGTTACCTTATTTTTTGAAAACGAAATGGGTTTTTGACAAAGCGATATTCAAACAAATGCTTAATTATGGCTTACCAATTATGATTGCAGGTCTTGCCTATGTCATTAACGAGAATTTTGATAAATGGTTAATTCCAGATGTGCTAGGAAAAGACATTAATGGAGCCTATGCTGGCTGTTATAAGCTAGCCGTGTTTATGACTATTTTTATTCAAGCCTTTAGGTTAGGAGCAGAGCCTTTTTTCTTTAATCATGCCAAAGAAAAAAATGCCAAAAATACCTACGCACTAATCATGAAATACTTCGTTATTTGTGGAGCATTAATGCTGTTATTCATTGTTGGGTTTATAGATGTTTTTAAAGCTTTAATTGTGCGAGACGAAGCATATTGGGTTGCTTTAGAAATTGTACCAATTGTGTTGCTTGCTAATTTGTTTTTAGGCATCTATTTTAATCTGGCAATTTGGTATAAGCTCAATGACAGAACACGATTTGGAATGTATTTTTCAATTGCAGGAGCTGTTATAACCATTGTGCTTAATGTTATTTTATTACCAAAACTTGGTTTTATGGCAGCAGCGTGGACAACACTTATAGCCTATGCAATAATGATGATTATGTCTTATGTATTAGGGCAAAAACACTATAAAGTACCTTATCAAATTTCAAGAATTTTAGGTTATATAGGATTTGCAATAGCACTATCTTACGTGTCTTTTAAATATCTAAGAGGCAACTATTTTTTCAACGTTGCTTTAATGCTTATTTTTATTGCAGGTATTGCTTTATTAGAAAGAAAAGAACTCAAACAATTACTAAAAAGAAGATGACAATTAAAATCATAAATAAATCCATTCACGATTTACCACATTACGAAACCATAGCCTCGGCAGGTATGGACTTAAGAGCTAACCTTACCGAAGATAGAATTCTTAAACCATTAGAAAGAACAATAGTAGGCACGGGCTTATTTATAGAATTGCCAATTGGTTATGAAGCACAAGTAAGGCCAAGAAGCGGTTTAGCAGCAAAAAAAGGAATCACAGTGCTCAATGCACCAGGAACAGTAGATGCAGATTATAGAGGTGAAATAGGAGTGATTTTAGTAAATCTTTCTAATGAAGAATTTACCATCCAAAACGGAGAGCGCATAGCACAATTGGTAATTGCAAAGCACGAACGTGCAGAATGGATAAAAGTTGAAGAACTATCAGAAACCGATAGAGGAGAAGGTGGCTTTGGAAGCACAGGAACCAAATAAACGACTAAACAAATCAACGAATAAACTCATAAAATGAAAATAATAGTACCAATGGCAGGTCGAGGCTCGCGTCTAAGACCACATAGTTTAACAGTTCCAAAACCATTAATTCCGGTAGCAGGTCAACCCATCGTACATCGTTTGGTAAAAGACATAGCAAAAGTATTAAAGCAACCTATTGAAGAGGTAGCTTTTGTTCTTGGAGACCCAGCATTTTTTGGAGATGATGTAGTTGAGAGTTTAACGGAATTGGCAGAGGATTTAGGCGCTAAAGCATCTATCTACAGACAAGACCAACCGTTAGGAACTGGTCACGCTATTATGAGTGCTAAACCATCCCTTTCAGGTCCTGCGGTAATTGCTTATGCAGATACCTTAATTAGAGCAGAGTTCGACTTAGACCCAAGTGCAGACAGTGTTATCTGGACAAAGCAAGTAGATAATCCTGAAGCTTATGGTGTGGTAAAGTTGAACGACAATCAAGAGATTGTCGAACTCGTAGAAAAACCAGAAACTTTTGTAAGTGACCAAGCCGTAATCGGAATCTATTACTTTAAAGATGTCGCAGTTTTAAAAGCGAAGCTTCAAGAAGTTTTAGATGAAAACATTATGAATGGTGGCGAATACCAAATCAACGATGGTATAAAACGTATGATGGCAGATGGTAAAATCTTCAAAACAGGTACGGTTGATGAGTGGATGGACTGCGGAAACAAAAACGTAACCTTAGAAACTAATACCAAGATGCTAGGCTTCTTAAAAGCAGATGGAGAAGAGCAATTAGTTGACGATTCTGTCGTTTTAGAGAATTCAAAAGTGATTGAACCGTGTTTCATCGCAAAAGGAACGGTTTTAAAGAACGCTACGGTTGGCCCTAACGTTTCTATAGGTAAAGATTGCGTTATTGAAAATTCAACCGTTAAAAATAGCTTAATACAGAATCAGACGACTATTAAAAACGCTAATTTAGACGAAGCTATGATTGGTAACCACGTGAAGTATAATGGCGATTTTACTAAGATTAGCATTGGAGATTATACTGTGATGGAATAGTTCCTGCGAAAGCAGGAATCTCTTCATCCTTAGTCGGAGCACCTTTATGTAAAAACTGTACTAAAAATGAAAAAATTCATTCTGATTTTTATTTTGATTACATTATTTAGCTGTGGGGAATTAGTGGAGCAAACCTATAAGTTTAATGTACGTAACGAATCAGATTCTGAACTATATTTTACTATCGACTATAAATATCCTGACACTACATTAAGTACTGAAAATACTACAAACAGAATCCTACCTATGTCTACTTTTAGATTAGGTGGATTTCAAACACAAGATAAAATTTTTGATGATGCATTAAATGATACATTATCTTTTTTCTTTTTAACTAAAGAAACTATAGAAAATTATGAGTGGAATGAAATAAGGAGTAATTATCTAATTCTTAAACGTTTTGACGTAAGCTATGATGATTTTCAATCAATAGACTTTGAAATTGTTTATCCACCAACAGTTGAAATGGAAAACATAAGAATGTATCCAAATGAATAAAAAACGCACAACAACACCGAGTATAGCTCATTGCAACTAAAATACTTAATTGATATTCATTGCAATTTGCTATCTTTCGATTACAGTGGAAAATCATAGCCAAACACAAGTTTGGAACAACTTTTGAAATCAAGCAGTTGTCAGGCTGAGCTTGTCGAAGCCAAATCGTAGAATCTAAATATGAAATTAAACCACATAACAAAACTTCTACTAGTACTATTTTTAGTACCAAGCTTTGCTATGGCCCAAGTCGATTTCAACAAACGACCAGATGACGACTTAGGCAATGTTGAAGACGAATTTCAAGAGCATTTTTTTGAAGCCTTAAAACAAAAAGGGATTGAGAACTACGAAAGAGCGGTTGAGGCACTTCACAAATGTTTAAACCTAGACTCTAAAAAGCCTGTCATTTATTTTGAGCTTGGTAAAAACTACAATAAACTCAAAAACTTTGGCGCTGCTGAGAACAACCTTAAAAAAGCCATCAGTATGCAACCAGACAACGAGTGGTTTTTAGATGAGTTGTACGATGTGTATTTTCAGCAAGATGACATAGACAATGCTATTAAGACTATAAAGCAATTGGTGAAGTATCATCCAGATTACAAAGAAGATTTAGCAGCCTTGTACGTTAGAGAAAAGCGTTATAAACAAGCTTTAGAACTTTTAGATGAATTAGATGAAGAGTTAGGAATTAGTGAAGCAAGAGACGCTATGCGAAATGATATATACAGTATTACTGGCAATGCAGATGATCGTATAGAAAACCTAGAAGAGCGTATAGCAAACAACCCAAATAACGAAGAAAATCATTTAAAACTCATTTACAGATATAGCCAAACAGGTGATAGAAAAAAGGCTTACAAAGCCGCTCAAAATCTGTTGGAGATTAAGCCAGATTCAAAGTTTGTACACTTGGCTTTGTATAAATTCTATTTACAAGACGGCAAAGTAGAGGATGCTATAAATTCTGTAAAAGTAGCATTAACCAGCCCTGAAATCAATGCAGATGCTAAGGCTAAAGTATTAAAAGACTTTGTTGGTTTTGTAGCTAATAACCCAGAATATGAATCAGATTTAGTTGAGATCACATCGTTGATAGATGATAATAAAGATGCGCAAACACACAGCGATTTAGGACAATACTATTTAAAGTCTGGAGATAAGGCAAAAGCATTAGAAAACTTTAAAGAAGCGCTTAAGCAAGACCCAAATGACTTTAAGCTAATAAAAGATGTGTTGTTGTTACAAATAGATCTTCAAGATTATAATGCTGTGATTAAGGATAGTGAAGAAGCATTGGAGCTGTATCCTGCACAGCCTATTTTATATTTAGTAAACGCAGTAGCAAACAATAAACAAGGCAATTTTAAAGACGCGATTGATAACTTAGAAATGGGATTGGATTATTTAATAGAAAATCCCAAAATGGAGTCCGATTTTTATACGGAATTAAGCATAGCTTATAAAGGTCTTAATAATATAACTAAGTCTGAAGCGTTTGCTAAAAAAGCAAGAGACTTAAAAGCACAACAATAAAATTCCCACGAAAGCGGGAATCTCATTAAAGAATGAAAAAACAAAACGATATAATACACCATACATTTAAAATCGTAATTGCCTTAGCAATGCTGTTATTTGTTACAAACTGCAAATCCACCAAAAGCATTGTGGCTTCAGGCGAAGCAAGTGATAAGCTTTCGGCTAAGCAAGTGATAAAACAACATCAAAAAAGCGATGCAGATTTTAAGACACTCCAAGGCAAGGTAAAAATTGATATTACTCAAAACCAAAAAGAGAATGGCTCAACGTTTAACCTTAGAATAGAAAAAGATAAAGTGATATGGTTAAGCGCCAAGCTTGGTTTAGCACGTATGATGATAACACCAGACAAAGTGCGTTTTTACAACAAACTTGATAACGAATACTTTGATGGAGATTATAAATTGTTGAGTGATTTTGTAGGTGTGGATTTAGATTTCAATAAAGTACAGAATATATTGTTAGGTCAGGCTATATTTGATTTAAAGGAAGAACCACACAAGGTCTCTGTAAACGAAAACTCATATGCTTTACAACCAAAAGATCAAAATGCATTATTAGAGTTGTTTTATTTAATCAATCCATCACATTTTAAAATGGATAGTTTACAATTGTTTCAACAATTAAAAAAACGTATTCTTCAGGTTGATTATACAGCATATCAAGAGGTGAAAAAGCAAATTTTACCAAAAGATATTAGAATTATTGCTGTTGAAGATTCTGATGAAGTTGCCATCACGATGGAATTTAAATCATTGACATTGAATGAAGACGTTAGATTTCCTTTTAAAATACCTGCAGGATATAAAGAAATAGTTATTAAGTAGAATAAATGAAAAAACGTTTTTACATAGTATTCTTTTTAGGATGTTTATTGTCCTCAATGTCTTTAATTGCGCAAAGCGATAAACAGAAAAAGCTTGAAGCACAACGTCAGCAAATACTAAAAGAAATAAAACAGTTTAAGGCGTTTTATGCTGGTAAAAAGAAAGAAGAGAAATCTGAAATCTCATTAATTGAAGACCTTAACTATAAGGTACAACGTAGACAAAATCTTATAAGAATAACTAACGAACAAGCCAACTTACTTACAAGAGAGATAAATACCAATCAGCAAGAAATAACAAGCCTTAGAGCACAATTACAAGAGTTAAAAGATGATTATGCAGCAATGATTGTAAAGTCTTACAAAAGTAAGTCAGAGCAGAGTAAAGTAATGTTTTTATTGTCTTCAAATAATTTTAAACAAGCTTATAAACGCTTGCAATACATTAGACAATATGCTAATTATCAAAAGGAACAAGGTGAACTGATAAAGAATAAAACAAAAGAGTTACAAGACCTAAACTTAGAATTATCTAAGCAAAAAGCGGATAAAGACAAATTAATTCAGGAAAATAGAATTGCCAAACGAGAACTAGAAAAAGAATTAGAAGAGCGCGAAAAGTTAATGGCAATTATTAAGGCAGACATGATAAAGTTTGCCTCTCAAATAAAACAAAAACAGCAAGAGGCAGATCGATTAGATAAAGAAATAAATCGATTGATTCGCGAAGCTATTGCCGCATCAAATAAAAAAGCAGGAAAGAAAACCTCAACTGGAAAGTTTGTTTTAACACCAGCAGATAAAATTGTAGGAGAAAGCTTTGAAGCAAATAAAGGAAGATTAGGTTGGCCTGTTGAAAGAGGTGTGATTAAAGCAAAATATGGCAAGGGAAGATCTTTGACAGACAGTTCTGTTGAGGTCAATAATCCAGGAATTAAGATAGAAACAACTACGAATGCAACTGTTAAAGCAGTTTTTAATGGTGAAGTTTCTGAAATACTTGTCATTAAAAGGGGAAATCCAGCAATAATGATAAGACATGGTAATTATCTAACTATTTACACCAATCTTTCAAAAATCTACGTAAAAAAAGGAGATAAAATTAAAACAGGACAAGCTATTGGTGAGGCATTTACAAATAAAACCTCAGGCGAAACACTCTTAGGATTTAGAATTTATAAGAATAACCAAAAACTTAATCCAGAGTATTGGTTGGCTAAAAATTAAATTTTTACAACAACATATCCATTTCTGGTTTTTCTGTAGTGTTTTCCGTTGAAGAAGTAATAGCGCTTTCCTTTTACTCTAACCACTCTATGTTGTCTTGGTAATTTCTTAACTACGGTTACTGTTGCTGGTTGTGCTACAACAACACGTCTTGCACAAGAGCTAAAATTAAAAGCAAATACTAAAACTAAGGTGTAAACTAAATATCTCATCATTAATACATTTGGTTGATGATAAGACTATTTGTTTTAGAAAAGGTTTAATTGGATTAAAACTAAGATGCTGAAATAAGTTCAGCATAGCAATTTTTCGTTTCAAATCAATTTTGTCATTCTGAACTTGATTCAGAATCTACTACTCAAAAAGCGCCTTTAATTCAGTAGCGTCAGCCGGTTTCATTTTGCCAGCCAAAACAAGACTTAATTGTTTTCGCCTTAGGGCAGCATCATAACGCTCTTTTTCTAGTTCGGTTTCTGGGATAAGCTCAGGGATTTTTACAGGTCTACCTGTTTCATCAACAGCAACAAATGTGTAAATAGCTTCATTGGCTTTTATACTTTCTCCAGTTTCTCTGTCTTCAATCCAAACATCTAAATAAACTTCCATAGAGGTTGTAAATGCACGAGATACTTTTGCTTCTACTGTAACCACGCTTCCTAAAGGTATAGAACGATTAAAAGCCACGTGATTCACTGAGGCTGTAACCGCAACTCTTCTTGAGTGTCGCCTAGCCGAAATACTTGCTGCTCTATCCATTCGAGCTAATAATTCACCTCCAAAAAGATTATTTAATGGGTTCGTTTCACTAGGTAAAACAAGATCTGTAACAACTGTTTTAGACTGAAATGCGGTTCTTGCTTGCATAAATTTTTAAAATTTTTGCAAAGATATGCTGATTTAAGTAAATAAAAGGATAAGAAAAGGTTAATCTAATTTCTTAATCAGTAACCAAGCATCTTTGTTATGCTCGCGACGGATTTTATAGAGTGCTTTTTGAGCTTCAAGTCTGGTCTCAAAACTAGCATAAACTACCTCGTGAAGGCCATAACGATTTTTGCCAATTTTTCTAGCTTTATACCCCTTTTCTCTAAGTTGATCCACCTTTTTATCAGAATTTGATTCAACCCTAAATGCACCAGCAACAATATGATAATTGCCGGTTTGTTTTTCTAGAGATAGCGTAGCAGCAGGCAACGGATTACTAATAACAAAAGTAGCTTCTTGTACTTTAGCATCTAGTTGTGCATTAGCTTCCTCTTGAGCTAACTGATTATGATTTTCAATGGTATTGTTGTAATACTTAAATGCACCAAAACCGCTTAATCCTAAAACTATGACAGCTGCAGCAGCATATTTTAACCAGTTATTGTTAGAACGCTTTTCTGGTGTAAATGCAATAGGAGCAGTTTCTTCAATAGCTTCAACTTCTTCTTTGTAAACCTCACGTTTTATATCTGGAGATGTAAAGTGAGATAAACCAAAAGAATCTGTTAAGTAATTGATATGGCTAGAAGGATTAAATACTATTTTACCTTCAGTATTTAAAACAAGCTCTCCAATGTTTTCAAATTGAATAGTTTCCCCTTCAATAAGGTAAGATTTTATGGCTTTTACTTGCTTAGAAATCTTGTCATTAGCAGTAGCATAAGGTACTTTTTCTACTTCGGCAATGTAATTAGCTAGTAATCCATCATTATTTTGTAATTGTTCGTTAAATGACAATACTTTCTTTGGTGGATAAAATGTATGTGTAGAGTTATGTACTCTTGCCGAAACACGATTAGTTAAAAAAGCACCTAATTGAGGCACCGTAATACAATCGTATCGGTATAAAAGATCGCTGATGTAAGTTTCTAACTGCATAGAAAAACAAAGTTAAAAATTTTTAAAAGTGAAAAAAGTTTGAGCAGGTTTAGTTATTAACATCAGAAAAATTTAGTTTCTTGTAGGTTTGAAAACCAATATTTTAAATGACAGAACAAGATTTAATTTATGCTTTAGCGCTACAACATGTACCAAAAATAGGTGCAACAACAGCTAAAAAATTAATTAATCATTGTGGTTCTGCCGAAGCGGTTCTAAAAGAGAAGAAATCTAATCTTCTTAAAATTGATGGTATTGGCACAGTAACTATTCAAGGAATTTTTGATGCCTTTCATTTTGAAGAAGCTGAAAATGAATTGCGCTTTATTAAAGACAACAACATCAAAGTCCATTATTTTACCGAAGACACTTATCCTGAAAGACTAAAACATTGTATTGATGGACCAATAGTGTTATTTCAGTCTGGTAATATTAATTTAAACCAAAAACACATAATTAGTATTGTTGGAGCTCGTAAAATAACTACTAATGGTATTGCCTTTTGCGAAAAATTAGTCGAAGCCTTAGTGCCCTACAATCCTGTAATTGTTTCAGGTTTTGCCTACGGAACTGATATTACAGCTCAAAAAGCAGCCATTAAACACAGATTGCAAACGATTGGCTGTTTAGCGCATGGACTAAATCAAATTTATCCTAAGGTTCATAAAAAATATGTTGCTGAGGTAGAAAATCATGGTGGATTTTATACCGATTTTTGGAGTACAGACACATTTGATAGAAAAAACTTTCTAAAACGAAATCGTATTATAGCCGGATTGAGTGAAGCTACCATTGTAATTGAATCGGCCGAAAAAGGTGGTAGTCTCGTTACAGCAGATATAGCTACATCTTACGATAGAGAGGTTTTTGCTGTGCCTGGAAGAATAACAGACAGCCAGAGCGTGGGTTGCAATAATCTTATAAAATTTCAAAAAGCACATTTATTGTCTAATCCACTAGATGTTCCCTACATATTGAATTGGCAATTAGAAGACGAGAAAAAACCCGTTGTACAAAAGCAATTATTTGTAGAGTTAAATGATGACGAAAAAGTAATATATAACTATCTAAAAACAAAAGGTAAAGAAATCCTCGATGTCATTGCTATAGAGTGTAACATTCCTACTTATAAATTAGCAGGAATATTACTCAATATGGAATTGAAAGGTGTGATAAGGCCTTTACCTGGGAAGCAGTTTGAGATTATTTAATATCCAGCCTTTTCTCTTACGCGTTGCAGTACATCATCTGCAACTAATTTGGCTTTAGCAGCTCCTTTTGCTAAGATAGCATCGAGTTCATCAAGGTTATTCATGTAATAGTTATAACGCTCTCTAGGTTCATCAAAACGTTCTAAAATAAGTTCATAGAGTGCTTGCTTGGCATGACCATAACCATAATTACCATCTTCGTAATTGGCTTTCATTTTAGCAACCTCTTCATCAGATGCAAGAATCTTATATAACGCAAAGCAGTTGCAGGTTTTCCAGTCTTTTGGCTCTTCAAGTGGTGTGCTGTCTGTTTGTATAGACATTACTTTTTTACGTAGTTGTTTTTCCGGTAAAAAGATATTGATAAAGTTGTCTCTACTTTTACTCATTTTTTCACCATCTGTACCAGGAATAAGCATCGTACTTTCTTGAAGTTTTTCTTCTGGCAAAACAAATACCTCGCCCATTTTTGCATGAAAACGAGAAGCGACATCTCTTGTAAATTCTATGTGCTGAACCTGATCCTTACCAACAGGAATAATCTCTGCATCGTATAGTAAAATATCTGCAGCCATAAGCATTGGATACATAAACAGACCAGAGTTAACGTCGTCTAAACGATCTGCTTTGTCTTTAAAACCATGTGCTAGTTTCATGCGTTGATAAGGAAAAAAACAATTGAGATACCAAGCCAACTCAGTTACTTGCGGAATATCACTTTGTCTATAAAACACAGATTTTTCTACATCTAACCCTAATGCCAACCATGTAGCAGCTACAGAGTAAGTATTGTGTCTTAATTCTTCTGCGTTTTTAATCTGCGTTAGCGTATGCAGATTTGCTATAAATAGATAAGACTCATTATCACTTTCACCAGATAGCTCTATTGCTGGTAAAATTGCACCTAAGATATTTCCTAAATGAGGTGTTCCTGTACTTTGTATGCCTGTCAGTATTCTTGCCATAATATTACCCGCGAAGGCAGGTATCTTTTTAATTCTGCTCTATTTACTAAAAGACTTTAATAAACTCAGTCTGGTAACAAGTAATAAGCAGCAATCTCTTCGTTATTAAACTTAAATTCTAATTAGAAAGCAAAGATAAATTTTTGAAAGAACTATTAGAAGCTATTTGAATTAAATACTTAGTTTTGATGCCATGGTAATAGTTAAGTATCCTTTTTGGGTTTTGTACCGTATCTGGTTCTATGTTTTAGTAGCGTTACCAATTATCGTACTATTTCCTATTCTTTTAATTTCAATATCTAAAGAGAAATGGTATCCATTCTTCTTTAAGTTAGCAAGGTTTTGGGCTAAGTTTATTCTTGTTGGAATGGGCTTTAATTATAGGATTATAAAGGAAGAAATTCCTAGCCCTAAGACGAGCTACATGTTTATTGCCAACCACACATCTATGACAGATATTATGTTAATGTTGGTAGCCGTGAAAAACCCTTTTGTTTTTGTAGGTAAAAAGGAATTGGCTAACATTCCATTATTTGGGTTTTTTTATAAGCGTACATGCATTTTGGTAGATAGAAGTAGTGCTAAAAGTAGACAAGCTGTTTTTTTAAGAGCTCAAAAAAGATTAAAACAAGGGCTGAGTATCTGTATCTTTCCAGAAGGAGGAGTACCTGAAGAACACATAGTGTTAGATGACTTTAAGGATGGTGCATTTCGTTTAGCCATTAATCACCAGATTCCTATAGTGCCATTAACATTTTATGATAACAAAAAACGATTTTCTTACACATTTTTCAGTGGAGGTCCTGGGCTAATGAGAGCTAAAATTCATCGGTTTCTTCAAACAGAACATTTAAAAATTGAAGATACAAAAGCTTTAAATCAAGAAGCAAAAGCAATTATTTTATCAGAACTAAATAAAAATTTGCCAAAAGTTGAATAAAAAAGAAAAGCCACCCTAACCACGAGTAGCTTTTGTCATCATTGCATTCATCATTGCTTTGTTTGTTTGCAATAACCTAACCTAAAATTTAAACCTAAAACTTATAACTCAATCCTGTATATAAACCAATAAAGAATGGTCTATAGTTACCTGATGTGTTATTAAATGTGTTTATCTGATACTTGAACTGAGGTTCAAGACTAAAATTCCATTGTTTAGACAAACTATAATCAAGCCCTAAACCAAAATTGGCACTAAAACTTGTAGAGTTCATATTATTGGCTTCACCTATTAACGTAGAACTACCGTCTACATCTGCATAGATTTCGTTCTGACTTAAGAAGAATGTGCTAAAACCACCAATAACATTAAGACTGAACTTTTTGTCTAGTAAACGATACTCTAACTCTAAAGGGACTTCAATAAATCCGAAACGTTGATCTATATTTCCAGATGACCTTGAGTTAAAAATTTCAGGAATCGTATTTCTATCAAACATATCAGTACTCATTAATGAAATGTTTTCAAAGCCGTCCCTAGGGTTAATATTACCCATTGAAGATATCTCAGAGTTTCTTGTAGCAAATTCACTACCGCTCAATGCAAAAACATTTGAGGTACTTTGGCTAAGGTTTACTCTATTAATACCAGCTCTGACTTTTAGCTTACTAGAAATAGCATAAGAACCCGTAATGCCATAACTCATATTAACATTGCTGCTTTTAGAGTTGTTGTTAAACTGCTGATCTATTGATGATCCTTGTCCAAGAGAACTGTAATAAACAGGCGCAACATTTGGTGCAATGCTCCACCTGTTTTGTTCATCTTCTTTTTCTTTTTCATCAATATTTTCTTCGTTATTGCTGTTATCAGCAATAGCGTCTAGAATAGATTCTTTTTGGTTATCTTCTTTTAATAAGGAGGTGTCTTTTTCTAGCTCTTTGTTATTTTCAGTATTTGTAGAGTTTTCAGTACCATTAGATGATGTATTATCTGTTATTGCAGAACTCTTGTTGTCAACAGTATTCTTTATAACAGATTTTATTTCAGAATCGTTAATGATTTCATCTTCTATTTTGTTTTCAGAATTTTCATTGCTTGAAGCGACTTTGCTGTTATTGTCTTCGTTATTCAATTCTGTTAAACTCTTATGTGAGTTAGAAGCTGCTTTAGTTTTATTTTCAGTTGAATTTGCAACACCTTTCGACTTATTGGTTTTAGAAGAGGTTAATTCTTTTCTATTGTTTTGTTCTATTGCAGATTTTTCATTTTCGTTAGAATAAGGAGTTTCATTTTCGTTAGAATCAGTAATATTAATGCCTGTATTACTATCTAAGATCTCATCAGTATCCTTAGGGTTTTCTAATTCACTATCTTTTTTGGAATTACTGTTCGTTTTTTCGGTATCTACAATTGTAGGTAACATTTCACTATCCTCGGATGAGTTGAATAAAGAAATGCCTACAGTTAAAAGTAAAGCAATTGCTGCGGCAACACCACCAATTTGCCACCACAGAGCAATAACTCTACGTTTTTTCTTTTTCTTAGGAAGACTTTCGCTTATACGATTCCAAACAGCATCGTTAGGAGCTACTTCAAAGTCTTTAAACTTTTCCTGAAAAAGTCTGTCTATATTTTTCTCTTCGTTCATTTTATAACGATTGCGAATTTAAACTCGCTTTGTAATCTTCTATTTTTTCTTTTAAAATCATTCTGGCTCTTGCCAAATTAGATTTTGAGGTTCCTGATGAAATATTGATTAGCTCACTTATTTCTACATGAGAATAACCATCTAAAACATATAAGTTAAATACTAGTCGATATCTGTCTGGCAGCTCTTGTATGATTTTTAGCAAAAAATCTATACTTAATTCTTCATCATTTATATCTACTGTAACATCTTCAATATTACCTTCGTTAACAATATCAAACACTCCAACATTTTCTCTGTAGCGTTGCAATGATGTATTAATTGTTATACGTTTTAACCAACCTTCAAAAGAACCTTTATTTTTATACTGATCTATTTTACTAAATACAGTTATAAATGCATCGTGCAGATTGTCTTCTGCTTCAGCATAGTTTTTAGAATACTTAAGACAAAGCGAAAATAATTTACTTGCATATTGCTTGTATAATTGGCTTTGAGCTTTAGCATCTTGATTTATACACTTTTTAATGAGTTGTTCTAAACTCACATTTTTATTGGAATTAATTAATAATTATCTGTTTGTAATTTCGTTTGTGTTTCTTCCGTCAACAACAGGAACTTCTACCAAATGATATTGATCTACACCGTATTCATCCTTTCCTTGATAGAATTTAAATAAATATACCTCGTCTCCAGAGACTGTTAAATCAAAGGCTACTGTTGTAAGTTCTTCTTGCGTTACGCAGTTTGGATTATCATAAACAGTGTTTAAGATAGACACAGTTCTTTCATGTCCTTCAATGTCAAAAATTATATTATTAAAAACGTAGCAAGAACTAGGTTTTACATAAGACATCAGAATTTCATGCGTTTGACCTTGAACAAAATGGTCTGGAACGGCTACATTAACTATAGGCATAAATTCTGTTCGCACAATAGGGTCGTCATTTTCTACACTACAAGATGTAAAAAAGTAGAAGCTTATTAGAAGGAAGAAAACATACTTTTTCATTACATTATATAATTAATTCCATCTTGTAGATGCGAAAAATGTAAAAGGGTTGCGTCTAAAAAAATAAAAAAATCCTGTTTTTTTACAGGATTTTTTATAACTTATTGATTATCATTAATTAAGGCTCGAACTTTTTCTTCTAATTCGTCCATTAAATCAGGATTATCTTTAATTAAAGACTTAACAGCGTCTCGTCCCTGACCAAGTTTTGTGTCTTCGTAGCTAAACCAAGAACCACTCTTTTTTACAATGTCGTGTTCAACTGCTAAATCTAAAACTTCACCTACTTTAGAAACACCTTCTCCGTACATAATATCAAACTCAGCAGTTCTAAAAGGTGGTGCAACTTTGTTTTTTACAACTTTAACTCTGGTTTTATTACCCATTACATCTCCATTACTATCTTTAATTTGGGTTGAACGTCTAATATCTAATCTTACCGACGCATAAAACTTTAAGGCATTACCACCTGTTGTGGTTTCTGGGTTACCAAACATTACACCAATTTTTTCACGTAATTGGTTAATAAAAATCATGGTACAATTGGTTTTACTGATAGAGGCTGTTAGCTTTCTTAAGGCTTGGGACATTAAGCGTGCATGTAATCCCATTTTAGAATCTCCCATTTCTCCTTCAATTTCGCTTTTTGGAGTTAATGCAGCTACAGAATCAACAACTACAATATCAATAGCGCCTGAACGTACAAGATTGTCAGCAATTTCTAGAGCTTGTTCACCATTATCTGGCTGAGATATAATTAAGTTTTCTAAATCTACACCAAGCTTTTCTGCATAAAAACGATCAAAAGCATGCTCGGCATCAATAAAAGCAGCAATGCCACCAGCTTTTTGGGCTTCAGCAATAGCATGGAGCGTTAATGTTGTTTTACCAGAAGATTCTGGCCCATATATTTCAATAACTCTACCTCTAGGATACCCACCAACACCTAAAGCAATATCCAAACCTAAAGAACCAGACGATATGGCATCTACATCCTCTATGGCTTGATCACTCATTTTCATTACGGTTCCTTTTCCGTAAGCTTTATCTAATTTATCTAATGTTAATTTTAACGCTTTTAACTTTGCATCTTTTTCACTACTCATTTCTTTCTATGTTCTAATTAAATTGATATCAAAAATACCACTTATTTTAATTTTTTCAATTTTACGACGCAACCATTTTACACTTTTTACATCTATTAAATGAAAAAGGAAAAAATTGTTATGAATATCTTAAGTTAAAATTAGAGACAGGCTGAATAAATCTTTAATTTTTCAATTATTAAATTTTAAGATATGTGTTGCAAGGCTGTTGACAACGTCAACAGCTAAGCGCACAAATTAATTTACTTTTTCAAAAAGTTTTAAGTTAGTGGTTAGTTAGAAAAGCACCTTGGTAAATTCAAGGTGCTTTTTTATGCAAGTTATCTAAAAATAATACCTTTGCACAAATTCTTTAACCTTAAAAATTAGTATAGCATGCAACTGTACAATAACTTAAGTGCTAAAGAAAGAGCAGAACTTATCGAAAAAGCGGGAAAAGAGCGCTTAACGATCTCTTTCTATAAGTACGCCAAAATTGGCAATACTCAGATATTTAGAAATCACATGTTTTTGGCATGGGATGAGTTAGATGTTTTGGGTAGAATCTATGTAGCCCACGAAGGTATTAATGCCCAACTATCCGTTCCGGCAGAAAATTTTGAAGCCTTCAAAAATCATTTAGACACTATTACATTTTTAGAAAATGTAAGATTAAACATTGCTATAGAGCATGATAATTTTGCCTTTTTGAAATTAAAAGTAAAAGTCCGTCACAAAATTGTGGCTGACGGTCTTAACGACGACACGTTTGATGTAACCAACAAAGGTGTTCATGTAGACGCAGAGCAATTTAATGCGCTTATTGAAGATCCAGATACGGTTTTAGTAGACATGCGAAATCATTATGAGAGTGAAATAGGTCATTTTAAAAATGCCATTACACCAGATGTTGATACCTTTAGAGAATCTTTAGATTTAATTGAAGAAGATCTTAGAGAGCACAAGGAAGACAAAAAATTAGTGATGTATTGCACTGGTGGAATTCGTTGCGAAAAAGCCAGTGCCTATTACAAACACAAAGGATTTAAAAATGTGTTTCAGCTAGAAGGTGGTATTATAAATTATACACGTCAGGTAGAGTCTGAAGGTTTAGAAAACAAGTTTATAGGTAAAAACTTTGTGTTCGATCAAAGACGCTCAGAACGTATTAGTGATGATGTTATTGCTAACTGCCACCAATGTGGAAAACCAGCAGATACACATACTAATTGTGTGAATGAGGCTTGCCATTTATTATTTATTCAATGTGATGAGTGTAAAGAAAAAATGGAAAATTGTTGCTCTTCACATTGCCAGGAAATTATAAAACTGCCATACGAGGAACAAAAAGCACTACGCAAAGGACAGGGTAACAGCAATGATATATTTAAAAAGGGTAGAGCCGATCACTTACCATACAAAAAGGATTTGCGAAACATTTTTGAAGCACAAAGTAATACCGCTAAATAAATATGAATATTTATAAGCTATTACAGCTCAACAGAAAAATAAAAAGCCATAGAATTAAGTTTCTAGGGCTTTATCTGCTACATAAATTCAATAAGCGCTATTTAGCGGTGAATTTAGATCCTGTATTAGCTTGTAATTTACGCTGCAAAATGTGTTATTTTACCGACGCAGACTATGTAAAAACACTTAAAGGACAGTTTAAGGAAGACGATTTAGAGAAGGTTGCAAAAACGATTTTTAATCGTGCTTTAAAATTGCAAATAGGCTGTGGTACCGAGCCAACATTATATAAAAATTTAGTAAGAATTGTAGAATTAGGAAAACAATATAAAGTACCATATATTTCTATAACAACAAACGCAAACTTACTAACTAAAGAAAACATTGAACCACTTGTAAAAGCAGGACTTAATGAGTTTACCATTTCGCTTCATGGAGTGACTAAAGAGAGTTATGAAAGCTTCATGAAAAAAGCCAGTTACGAGAAGTTTCAAAATGCTTTAAATGCCTTTGTTGAACTTAAAAAGACCTACGATTTTAAGGTAAGGATAAACTACACCTTTAATAAAGATAACTTTTACGAACTCAAGAATTTCTTTAGGCATTTTAATGGAGAAAGTTTCGATATTCTTCAATTAAGACCAATTCAAAAGATAGGAAATACAGAGTATAATGACTTTGATGTTTCTTCTTTAGAGGATGATTATTTAGACCTCATAAAAAATGTTAGGCAACAGTGCTCTAGTCATCACATTACTTTAATGGCACCAGATAGTTTATCTGTATTAAAAGGAGAAAATGACTCTAGTTTTGTTTTTGATTATACGTTCTGTTATGTATCACCTAATAAGTTTTGGAAAGAAGGCTTTAATTGGCGTGAAGAATCTTTTAATGAGTTCTCCAAAAAGATAGGATGGAGTAAATTATTGTTATCTAATGTTTTTAAAACTAAATCCAAGCTTAGATCATTATCCAATAAACTCAACTACGAGATAGAATTTAATTAAGAGTAAAGTACAAAGAGATGCAAAAGATAGAACTTATGGCGCCTGCAGGAAATTTTGAATCCCTTCAGGCAGCGTTAGATAATGGAGCAGATTCTGTATATTTTGGAGTAGAGCAGCTAAATATGCGCGCCAGAGCATCGATAAATTTCACATTAGACGATTTAGAAAAAATTGCTCAACGTTGTAAGGCCAAAAATGTAAGAACTTATTTAACGCTAAACACCATTATTTACGATCATGATTTATCTATCGTAAAAATGTTGGTAAAACGAGCAAAAGAAGCAGATATTACTGCAGTTATAGCTATGGACCAGGCGGTTATAGCTATAGCTAGAGAGTTTGATATGGAAGTACATATCTCAACTCAAATAAACATCACCAATCTTGAAACTGTAAAGTTCTATGCCATGTTTGCAGATACTATGGTTTTGAGTAGAGAGTTAAGTTTGCGCCAAGTAAAACACATTACAGAGCAGATAGAGAAAGAACAAATTAAAGGACCTTCAGGTAAATTGGTAGAGGTAGAAATTTTTGGTCATGGCGCACTTTGCATGGCAGTTTCTGGTAAATGTTATATGAGTTTACACGCTTATAATTCTTCTGCTAATAGAGGTGCTTGTAAGCAAAACTGTAGAAAAAAGTATACGGTTGTAGATCAGGAAACAGGTATAGAAATGGAGTTGGATAATGAGTATATAATGTCACCAAAAGATTTATGTACCATAGACTTTTTAGATCAAGTAGCAGATGCAGGCATTAAGGTTTTAAAAATTGAAGGAAGAGGTAGAGCGCCAGAATATGTAGCGAAAGTAATTAAATGCTACAGAGAAGCCATAGATAGTTTAGAAAACGGAACATACTCTAAAGAACAAGTTATTTCTTGGATGCAAGATTTAGAAAAAGTATATAACAGAGGATTTTGGAGTGGTTATTACTTAGGGCAGAAGTTAGGAGAGTGGAGCAAAGGTTCAGGCAGTCACGCTACCCAAAAGAAAGTTTATATAGGTAAAGGAGTACATTATTTTCCAAAGGCTAAAATCGGCGAGTTTAAAATTGAAGCTTACGACGTTTCTCTTGGTGATACAATTTTAATTACAGGACCTACAACTGGAGCTAAAGAATTTGAGTTGAAAGAGATGCTGGTCAATGATAAACAACAAGAAAAAGGCACTAAAGGAGATGCTATAACCATTCCATTAGATTTTAGAATAAGACCATCGGATAAATTATACAAAATTGTAGAAAATAAAGTTGAAGTCTAATGGTTATCGTCACCTTACAGCGTAATAAGTGTATTGGTTGTAATTACTGTGTAGAATTGGCGCCACAACAATTTCAGATGTCTAAAAGAGATGGAAAATCAGTGCTGTTACATGCCCAAGAAAAGAAAGGGTTTTTCACGCTAAAGTCAAAAAATTATGAGATTTTAGAGTCATGTCAAAATGCTTCAAAAGCTTGTCCAGTAAATATTATAACGGTGAAAGATGTTTAAAAAAAGTGCTTCGGTTTCATTACTGAAGCACTTTTTTAATTCACAATATTTTACTTATTTCTTCATGAGTTTAATGGTTTTCTGTTCATTTTGCTCACCAAAAAGTGTTACAAAATACAATCCGTTAGATAAATGCGATAAGTTAACTTGTCTTATACCTTCTGAATTGCTTTCTTTTAGACTTAAAACAGACTTCCCTGAGACATCTACAATTTTTAGTTCTTCAATTTTAACAGCAGAACTAATGTTTACAATATCATTAAAAGGATTCGGAAAAATGGAGGAGTTCTCTAAAGTTGCTTCCTCAACACTTAAAGTTCCAACATTAAAAGTGTGTGTTGTTGTTTCTCCCATATAAGTAACTTCCCATTTCCATTCCCCTTCAATATTTGGAAAAGCATTCCATCTCCACCATGAAAGTTGGTAGTAGTCGGTTAAATCGAAATTCCAATTAAATAAATCTGTATTATCTGGCTTTATAATTCTAAGATTTAATGAAGTACCAGGTTCCTGATCTTTAAGAAAAACAGTAAAGAAAACCTGTTCATTTAGATCAAACTGATCACTTAAATTAGGGATTTCAGTAGTCGGACATGCATTAAACACTGGGTCTGCTGTGTGAGTAAGTGCTGCATTTACAGCAGGATTTAAATATGGCATTTGAGATTGCCACCAAGAGTCTACATTCAAAGTATTGCAAGTACCAGCGTAAGGATCTACTAATTGGTTATAAGTATTATCGGTATGTACTTCAAAATGTAAATGAGGACCCGTAGAAACACCAGAGCTTCCCATAATGCCCAAAAATTCACCTTCCGCTACCATATCACCAATATTCTTAGTGGTCAAAGAGCCATTTTTTAAATGACCATACCAAGCAATACTTCCATCACTGTGTTGAACATACACAGCATTCCATGGAGTTGTAGTGCTAAAATCACAACTACGGTCAAAATTTCCATCGCCTTTAGCAATTATTTGTCCAGGCGCTGCAGCAATTATTTCTACTTGGTCATTATCCATAGCATACCAAGAAAAAGGCCAAGAAAAAACATCAATGCCTTGATGGTTATAGCCGCTTGTAGTGTCGTAAGTTTTTGTTCCACAATTGTAATCCGTAAGCTGATTTGGTGTATTAGGATTGTGATCTACATAATTAGAAATTCCCCAAATAGAACTGTAATTTACATTAGATGCTTTCTGTACAGGCCATATAAAAAGAGGATGGTTGCCTCTACTAGAATTAGAAAACGCTAAGTTGTTATTACGCTTTAATAGTGCAATATTTTCGTTTAATTCTTTATAAATAGTATTACGTTGTTCAGAAGTTAAACATTCTGAATTTTCTGCAGGTCTAACGAATTCCCCTCCGAAGACCTCAGAAGGTGCATTTTGAGAATAATTCATGTTAAAGGCTATAATAATAGCTAGTAAAGTAATTTTTGCTTTCATGATTATTAAGTATTGGTTTATAACCACATCGGAAGGATAAAAATATGTGAGCATAGTTTGAAAGGTAATTCTAAAAAAGAGTTTCCGACTTCTAAATACTAGCTGTAGTTAACTAAAGAAATAATAGTATCTTTACTCTTTAATAATTTTATGAATCCTTTATTTAGACTTTAGATAGTCTAGATTCAATATATATAATTCTATATGGCTTGTAACAGTTGCGCAACTGGTAAAGATGGTCAGCCAAAAGGATGTAAAAACAATGGGACTTGTGGCACAGATAGCTGCAATAAACTCACAGTTTTTGACTGGTTGGCTAATATGTCGCTTCCAAACGGACAAGAACCTTTTATAGGTGTTGAGGTTCGTTTTAAAAACGGCAGAAAACAATACTATAAAAACACCGAAAATCTTACTCTGAGTATTGGAGATATTGTTGCTACTCAAGCAAAATCTGGACACGATGTAGGTATGGTAACCTTAACCGGTGAATTGGTGCGTGTACAGATGAAACGTAAAAAAATTGACATTGAAGACTCAGAGAATGTCTTAAAAATTTACCGCAAAGCATCACAAAAAGATATAGATATTTGGTCGAGCTCTAGAGATAAGGAAGAACCAATGAAGGTTAAAGCACGTCAGTTTGCCATAGACCTTAATCTTAAAATGAAAATCTCTGACATCGAATATCAAGGAGATGGTAGCAAGGCGACCTTCTACTACACAGCAGAAGAACGTGTAGATTTTAGAGAGTTAATAAAGGTTTTTGCAAGAGAGTTTAAAACAAGGATTGAGATGCGTCAGGTTGGTTTTAGACAAGAAGCAGCAAGGCTTGGAGGAATTGGTTCTTGTGGAAGAGAATTGTGTTGCTCTACCTGGTTAACCGATTTTAGATCCGTAAGTACCTCAGCAGCCAGATATCAACAACTATCCTTAAACCCTTTAAAATTAGCAGGACAATGTGGTAAGCTTAAATGCTGTCTTAATTATGAACTAGATGCCTATTTAGATGCTCTGAAGTCTTTTCCTAAAAACGATACAAAGTTATATACCGAAAAAGGAACTGCTGTCTGTCAGAAGACAGATATTTTTAAAGGCTTAATGTGGTATGCCTATGAAGGCGAATGGATGAATTGGCACGTTATTACCACTGAACAAGCCAATGAAATAATTGCAAAAAATAAGAAAAAGGAAAAAGTTGCAAGTCTTGAAGAATATGCTGCAGAACACATACAAGACACTAAAACAGAATTTGAAAACGTTGTAGGGCAGGATAGTTTAACACGCTTCGATAATCCAAAACCTAAAAAGAAACGTAATAAGAATAGGAACAGAAACAAAAATCGTAACAAAAACCGCAATCAAAAACAAAATGCAAAGAAGAACTAATAGGTTATTACTAGCACTTGTAAGTTTGTTTTTGGCAGCAAGTTGCGATTCTAATGCAGTGTTTGATGAGTATAAATCTGTTCCAGATAAATGGCATAAAGATTCTGTAGCATCCTTTAATTTTAAAGCACCAGACACAACCAATAATTATAATCTTTACGTCAATCTTAGAAACAATAATGATTACGCATTCAGTAATTTGTTTCTTATAGTAGAGCTAAGTTACCCAAACGGTAAGGCAGTAACGGATACTTTAGAGTATAAAATGGCTGCGCCTAGCGGAGAACTTTTGGGTTCAGGATTTACAGATATTAAAGAAAACAAACTTTGGTATAGAGGATATAAAGCTCCTTTTAAATTTACTGAAAAAGGAGGTTACAATGTAAGTATTCGACATGCTATGCGAAAAAATGGCGAGGTTAACGGAGTTGAAAATTTAGAAGGCATTACGGATATTGGTTTTAGGGTAGAACAGGCTCAAAAATAAGGATTATGGCAAAAAAGAAGACAACAAAATCTAAAGCAGTAACAGTAGATTTCTCAAAGTATGTAAGATGGTTTTGGATGCTCTTTACAGGAGGAGTACTAGCCGTAGTGTTATTATTTCTTTTTGCTTCTTGGGGACTTTTGGGAGAAATGCCAGATCACACTAAATTAGAGAATCCTGAGACCAATTTAGCTACAGAAATAATTTCATCAGATGGTGTTACTTTGGGTAAATTTTATTTTAATGATAATCGTACACCTGTTAGTTATGAAGATTTGCCAAAGAATTTGGTTGATGCTTTAATAGCAACAGAAGATGCTCGTTTTCATGAACATTCAGGTATTGATGGTAGAGGAACTTTGCGTGCTTTTTTCTTTTTAGGGAGTAGAGGTGGTGCAAGCACCATTTCTCAACAATTGGCAAGACAGTTGTTTGTAGGAGTTGCATCTCAAAGCACAATTGAGCGATTAACCCAAAAAATAAAAGAATGGGTTATTGCAATTAGATTAGAAAGACAATATACCAAAGAAGAAATCATTGCTATGTATTTTAATATCTATGATTTCGGTAACAATGGTGATGGAATACGTTCAGCGGCAAGGATTTATTTTGGTAAAGAGCCAAAAGATCTAGACCTAAAAGAATCTGCAATGTTGGTTGGGATGTTTAAAAACTCATCACTTTACAATCCAAGAAGGAATCCCGTTGGTGTAAAAAATAGACGCAATGTGGTTTTGTCTCAAATGCATAAATATGAGTATATCTCTGAGGAAGTTAAAGATTCATTACAAGCCACAGAGTTAGATTTAAACTACACACCAGAAACACACAATCAAGGGATTGCTACATATTTTAGAGAGTATTTAAGAGGTTTCATGAAGGAATGGGTTAAAGAAGAATCCAACAGAAAACCAGATGGAAGCAAATACGACATAACAAGTGATGGATTAAAGGTTTTTGTAACTATAGATTCACGCATGCAAAAACATGCTGAGGAAGCTGTTGCCTTGCACATGCCAAGATTACAAGCAGAGTTTGACCACCAAAACACACCAGACAGAAATCCAACAGCACCATTTTTAGAATTAACAAAATCTGAAGTAAATGATTTACTCAAAGCAGGAATGCGAAGAGGTGAACGATGGCGAATTCTGAAAAAACAAGGTAAATCTGATAAAGAGATTGAAGCGTCCTTTCACAAGCCTGTTGAAATGAGAATTTTTAAATGGGTAGATGGAAAACCTGGAGAAGTAGATACCATTATGAAACCTATAGACTCTATGCGTTATTACAAATCGTTTTTGCGCCCAGGAATGATGTCTATGGATCCTTCTAATGGCCATGTTAAAGCTTGGGTTGGTGGTATGAACTATAAGCATTTTAAGTACGACATGGTTAAGCAAGGTAAGCGACAAGTTGGTTCTACATTTAAACCTTTTGTGTATGCTACAGCTATAGATCAGTTACAGGTTTCGCCTTGCGATTCGTTCCCAAGAACTCCAATCACTATTGAGGCCAATAAATTTGGTAATCCAGAATCTTGGACAACTAAAAATTCGGATGGTAATTATTCTGGTAAACAAACCTTAAAAGATGCTTTAGCTAGTTCTACAAATACTATTACCGCACGTTTAATGAATGAAATTGGTCCACAACCAGTAGTAGAAATGGCCAAAAAATTAGGTGTGGAGCAAGATATCTTACCAGTACCAGCCATAGCCTTGGGTACTCCTGATATTAGTGTATATGAAATGGTAGCTGCTTATTCTACTTTTGCTAATAAAGGAGTTTACAATAAACCAGTAATGGTAACGCGTATTGAAGATAAAAATGGAACAGTACTTTATCAGGTGGCACCAGAAAGCAAAGATGTATTGAGCGAAGAAGTTGCTTATGTTACTGTCAACCTTATGGAAGGGGTAACTCAAGCAGGTTCAGGGCGACGACTTAGACACAAAGGTTTTGATAAGTGGAATGCTATGTATAGAGAGATAATGACTGGCTATCCTTATGAATTAACTAATCCTATAGCAGGTAAAACAGGTACGACCCAAAACCAAAGTGATGGCTGGTTTATGGGAATGGTACCAAATTTAGTAACCGGAGTTTGGGTTGGTGCAGAAGATAGAGCTGCTCATTTTAAATCAATTACTTATGGGCAAGGTGCATCTATGGCATTACCAATTTGGGGACTTTATATGAAAGCTTGTTATGCAGATGAAACACTCAATGTCTCCAAAGCTAAGTTTGAAAAACCTTCAGAATTATTAATCAATATAGATTGTACTGTAAAAGATGAAGGAGACCTTAGTGATGATACTGATGACGAGACAAACGATGAAGAAATTGAGATAGATTTCGAATAAAGACTCCATAGTCACACCCTTATTTATTTTACAAGAAACTATTAATTTATAGCATTGTTTTGTATTTTTCCAAAAGGAAAAATATGCAATTATGATTAATAAAAAAGTAGCTAATGTTACTGAAGCTTTACAAGGTGTAAAGGATAATATGACCTTTATGTTTGGTGGTTTTGGCTTATCAGGTATTCCTGAAAATGCCATTGCAGAACTTGTTAAGTTAAATGTAAAAGGCTTAACCTGTATATCTAATAATGCAGGAGTAGACGATTTTGGTCTTGGGTTATTACTTCAACAAAAACAAATAAAAAAAATGATTTCGTCGTATGTTGGTGAGAACGACGAATTTGAAAGTCAGATGCTCTCAGGAGAACTCGAAGTAGAGTTAATTCCTCAGGGAACTTTGGCAGAACGAGCAAGAGCAGCACAGGCTGGTTTTCCTGCATTTTATACACCTGCAGGTTATGGTACAGAAGTAGCAGAAGGAAAAGAGACAAGAGAGTTTAATGGTAAAATGTATGTGCTTGAGCATGCTTTTAAAGCTGACTTTGGGTTTATTAAAGCTTGGAAAGGTGATGCTGCAGGGAATCTTATTTTTAAAGGTACAGCACGCAATTTTAATCCCAACATGTGTGGTGCAGCAAGTATTACAGTAGCTGAGGTAGAAGAGCTTGTTCCTGTTGGAGAGTTAGATCCAAATCAAATACATATTCCTGGAATATTTGTACAGCGTATTTTCCAAGGGTCTCATTATGAAAAACGAATAGAGAATTTAACAGTAAGACAACGCAGCTAAATTATGTTAGACAAAAACGGAATCGCAAAACGAATTGCAAAAGAAGTGAAGGATGGTTACTATGTAAACCTTGGTATAGGTATACCAACCTTGGTAGCAAATTTTGTAAGAGAAGATATTGAAGTTGAGTTTCAGAGCGAAAATGGCGTTCTTGGTATGGGTCCATTTCCATATGAAGGTGAAGAAGATGCCGATGTTATTAATGCAGGCAAACAAACTATAACCACATTGCCAGGAGCTTCTTTTTTTGATTCTGCAATGAGCTTCTCTATGATAAGAGGTAAGCATGTAGATTTAACAATACTTGGAGCAATGGAAGTTGCTGAAAATGGTGATATTGCTAATTGGAAAATACCAGGTAAAATGGTAAAAGGAATGGGTGGCGCAATGGATTTAGTTGCAAGTGCAGAAAATATTATTGTTGCCATGATGCATACTAATAGAGCCGGAGCATCAAAGCTTTTAAAATCGTGTAGCTTACCATTAACTGGTGTAGGTTGTGTAAAGAAAATTGTCACTAACTTAGCTGTGATTGAAGTTACTCCAAAAGGTTTTAAGTTGTTAGAACGTGCACCAGGTGTTACTGTAGAAGAAATAAAAAATGCCACAGAAGGACATTTAATTATAGAAGGTGATATTCCTGAGATGAAGATTTAGTAACTTGTATATATAAGTGAAAAATTAGCCACATATTTTTATGTGGCTTTTTTGTAAGAAAAATAGATGAAATAGATTACAAATGTTAAAAAAATGTGCGTTTCATCGATTTATAATGTATTTTGTCAGATAAATTAAAAAATAATTAGATATTAGTCATCCCAAATCAAAAACTAAATTAACCCTAATTTACCATAAACTTAATTTACAGATTTTGCCCCAAATCTAGCATAAACTAAAGCTTATGAAAACCAAATCAAATCTACCAGAACCTACGTTAAACGAAAATGTATTTTTTTCGAATTTAAAAAACACCATGAGAGTAATTTCAGGTGTTTTAAAGTTAACTAAGAAAATATTCATGCTATAACCCTTTTGGGATAGCATGAATTAATTTTTTAGTGTATTCCTTTTCAGGAGAAGTATAAATTTTATCTGCATCTCCAATTTCTTCAATTTTACCTTTATTCATTACCAGTAATTGGTCTGCCATGTATTTGACTACAGCAAGATCATGAGATATAAAAATATAGGTAAACCCAAACTGAGATTTTAAATCATTCAATAGGTTAAGTACTTGTGCTTGTACAGAAATATCTAAAGCAGAAACCGATTCGTCGCAGACAATAAGCTTAGGTTGTAGCGCTATGGTTCTGGCGATACCAACACGTTGTCTTTGCCCTCCTGAAAACTCATGAGGATACTTATAAAAGCTTGAAGCTTCTAAGCCAACTTTTATTAAAATGTCTAAGACCCTCTCTTTTCTGTCTTCAAAAGAATTACCAATGTTATGAACTTTCATAGGTTCCATTATAGCATTTCCAACAGTCATTCTTGGATTTAGTGATGCAAATGGATCTTGAAATATAATTTGAATATCTTTTCTTAAGGCTCTAAGTTCTTCCGTATTTAAATTTGTAATGTCTTGTCCTTTATATTTAATAATACCTGAAGTTGCCTTATCTAATTGGAGTATGGCATTGCCCAAAGTAGATTTGCCACAACCAGACTCACCAACCAAACCAATGGTTTCACCAGGAAATACTTTAAAGCTAACACCATCTACTGCTTTAAATGCTATGTCTTTTGAAAACATTCCTTTTTTAGAAAGGTAAACTTTTTCAATATCGATAACTTCAAGTAAAGGTTGCTGAGCGTATAATTTTTTATGATTAATACTTCTATCTTCTTGTGAGATTATGTCTTCATTAATTTCACCACTCATAAAGTCCGAAATTGTAGGTAGCTTTTTAAGTCTGTAGTCTGCTGAAGGTCTAGCGTTTATTAGTGCTTTAGTATAATTATGTGCTGGTTGATTGAAAATTGAAATAGTATCACCTTGTTCAACTATTTCGCCTTTATACATTACTATAACTCTGTCTGCAAGTTCCGAGACAAGGGATAAATCATGAGATATAAACAAAACACTCATTTTTGTTTCCTTTTGTATCTCTTTTAGAAGTAACAAAATATCTTTTTGTACAGTAACATCAAGAGCAGTTGTGGGTTCATCAGCAATAAGGATTTTTGGTTTACAAGCAATAGCCATCGCAATCATAACACGTTGCTTTTGCCCACCAGAAATCTCATGCGGATAGGACTTATAAATTCGTTTGGGATTGGGTAATTTTACCTTTTCAAATAACTCTAAAATTTCTTCTTTAATTTCTGAAGCAGATAAGTTAGTATGCTGTTTTAAAATTTCTTCAACCTGATTACCACATCGCATCGAAGGATTTAAAGAACTCATTGGCTCTTGAAAAATCATCGCAATTTGATTACCTCGTATTTTTTGAAAATCTTTTTCGGAAGTATGTGTTAAATCCTTATCCTCAAAATGGATACTGCCAGAAGTTGTTTTCAAAACATGTTTTGGCAATAAGCCCATTATAGCAAGAGAAGACACTGATTTGCCTGAGCCAGACTCACCAACAACAGCTACAATCTCATTTTCAAAAATATCATAAGATATATCATTAATGATTTTATGTTCATGATTAGACTTAAATGCAGAAATATTCAAGCCGTTTACACTCAGCATTTTTTTGTTTGCCATAAGTAAATGTAGTCATTTTCTTCAAACGCTTTACGGTAAAAACGTAATAATTTTTAAAGTTGATGTATTTCATCGAAAACGTTTTCGATGAGTTTTTATATTAACAAAATTTTAATAGTTTCATTCGATTTTTAACAAAATAACCATTAACTATTTAAACATTTTACATGAAAAACAAGATTACATTAGTTTTTATGTGCTTCTTACTTTTTGGAAGCTTGTTAGCCCAACAAAGGGAATGTTCAACCATGCAAAATTTAGAGTATCGAAAACAGCTTGATCCAGGCTTAGAAAATAGGATGCAAGAAATTGAGCAGTATACTCAGACTAAGATTTCTCAAATGACACAAAACAGAATTGATGGTGATATTATTACCATACCTGTTGTTGTACACGTTATTTACAGTAATTCTAATGAGAATATTAGTGATGCGCAGATTTTGTCTCAAATACAGGTATTAAATGATGATTTTAGACGAATGAATTCTGATGCGGACAATACTTGGTCTCAAGCAGCTGACACACAGATACAGTTTTGTATGGCAACTGTAGATCCTAACGGTAATACTACTAATGGTATTACCAGAAAATCATCTACAAGAACATCTTGGGGAACTAATGATGCTATGAAAAGTTCTTCGCAAGGTGGTGTTGATCCATGGAATACATCAGAATACCTTAATATGTGGGTTTGTAATATCGGAGGAGGTATCCTTGGGTATGCTCAATTCCCTGGTGGTAGTGCTTCTACTGATGGTGTTGTAATGAGTCCTCAATATTTTGGAAGTAGTGCAGGAGGATCTGGATTTTACCTGTCAGCTCCTTTTGACCTAGGAAGAACAACAACTCACGAGGTTGGTCACTTTTTAAACTTAAGACACATTTGGGGTGATGGAAATTGTAGTGCTGATGATTTTGTTAGCGACACGCCAACATCAGATGCGGCAAACTATGGTTGTGCAACAGGACATGTTTCTTGTGGAACTACTGATATGGTACAAAACTATATGGATTATAGTGATGACTCTTGTATGAACCTATTTACTCAAGGACAAAAAGACAGAATGCGTGCTATTTTAGAACCAGGAGGTGTAAGAAGAAGTCTAGCCTTATCTGATAAATGTAGTGGAGGAGGAACAACTCCAACATGTTCAGATGGTATCCAAAATGGTGATGAAACAGGTGTTGACTGTGGTGGTTCATGTGCTCCATGTCAAACAGGATGTAACGATAACTTAGTTAATGTTTCTATTACGTTTGATAACTATCCTGAAGAAACATCTTGGGCAGTAACTAATGATTCTGGTCAAACAGTAGCTTCGGGTGGAACTTATGGTTCTCAGCCAGATGGCTCTACAATCAGTGAGGATTTATGTTTGCCAGATGGTTGTTACACATTTACAATAAACGATGCATATGGTGATGGTATTTGCTGTTCTTACGGAAATGGCTCTTACTCAGTAACAGACGCTTCAGGTTCTTTGGCTTCGGGTGGTTCTTTTGGTAGTTCAGAAGCAACTCAATTCTGTGTTGGTGGAGGTGCTGCACCTACATGCGACGACGGTATTCAAAATGGTGATGAAACAGGTGTTGATTGCGGTGGTTCTTGTGCACCATGTGTTGTGCCTTCTACATGTACATCTACTGTGACATCATTCCCTTATACTGAAAGTTTTGAGTCTGGTGATGGATGGACACAAGCAAGTGGAGATGATGGAGATTGGGTAAATGATTCTAATGGTACACCTTCTTCTAATACAGGGCCAAGTTCTGGTGCTGATGGTTCTTTCTATATGTTCTTAGAGGCATCTACTAATGGAAGCACAGGACAAATAGGTGCAAATGCTACAGCTATTTTAGAAAGCCCTTGTTTTGATCTTTCGGGTGAGTCACAAGCTACATTTAGTTTCCAAAATCATATGTATGGTACAAGTGTAGGTTCAATAACTTTACAAGCATCTCTCGATGAAGGAGATACATGGTCTACCTTATGGTCATTATCTGGAAACCAAGGTAATCAGTGGAATTCAGAGTCTGTAGATTTAAGTTCTTATGTAGGTCAGGTTGTAAGTTTACGTTTTGTTGGTACAACGGGTTCTAGTTGGTCTAGTGATATTGCAATAGACGACTTACAATTAAGTACAGATGGTTCTGGTGGAGGAACAGAGTGTGATACTTTAAACTTTAATGATTATACGCTTAACTCGTTCTCTACTCAAGATAGTAATGGTGCAAACTCTATTGGTAGTGGAGGCGCATCACTTACATTAACTAATAACACCTGGAAGTATATTGATTTCCCTTACACTGTTACAGCTAATACTGTTATAGAATTAGAGTTTAGTAGTACATCAGAAGGCGAAATACATGGAATAGGATTTGAAAATGATAATTCCTTAACGTCTTCATTCTACTTTAAATTCTATGGAACACAGAATTATGGTGTTACTAACTACGACAATTATACTAGTGGTACAACTACTTATGTAATACCTGTTGGTGATTCTTATACAGGAACAATGGATAGACTTGTGTTTATTAACGATAATGATGCTGGTTCAGGTAACACCTCTACATTCTCTAATGTTAAGGTTTACGAAACTTCTTGTTCTGGCACAAGAAAGGTAGAGTTTGGAACTAGAACAGATATTTTAGGTGATGAAGATGAATTGGCATTAGCGTCACTTACAATCTACCCTAACCCAGTTAAAAATATCTTACATGTAAGTCTTAATGGCAATAGAGATATTGAGACTTCGTACAGTATTGTAAATATGCTTGGCCAAACAGTGCTAAGAGGAAATGCTGTTAAAGAAATAAATGTAGAGTCACTTACTCAAGGTGTTTATTTCATTGAAGTCAACGCTGGTGATGAGGTAATTTCTAAAAAGTTCATTAAACAGTAGTTCTTCTTCTTTATAAATAATGATAAAGTCCAAACAATTTTGTTTGGACTTTATTTTTCAAACATTTATATGTCAGTTACTTACGGTATTTTAAGTATTTGTTAATATGCATTTCATCGAATTTTTATGCATTTTATCTGTTATTTGAAATAATTTATAATATATTAGCCGACACAAATATTCATTTAAAGCCCCAAAACAAATGAAAAAAATTACTTTAGCTTTAACCGCTACCCTCTTATTTCTGTTTACAATAAATGCTCAGAATGCAGAAAAAATAAAAGCAGAAAACTACATTGAAACTAAGGGTGAATTAACATTTACCTTCCAAATTACTGATGTTGCTAATTTGAAGAGCTTTGAAAATAATCTTTCAATAGTTCATTTTGACACAAATACTAATACAGTAAAGGCTTGGGCTAATGAGGAACAATTTAGGCTTTTTGAAGCATTGAATATTCCTTACCAAGTGCCTGAAAACGAAAATGAAGTTGATGAGTCGGTCATTTATGATAATAGACCTCTCGCAAGTAGGAATATGATGTCTACACTTACATTTCCATTAGGAAGTTATCCAACTTATGCTGAATATGCACAACAGATGCAAGATTTTGAAGATGACTATCCAGCTTTAGTTGAAAAAATTAGTATTGGAACCACGGGACAAGGCGATAAAGAACTTTTATTCGTTAAAATTTCTGATAATGTTTCTGTTGACGAAGCAGAACCAAAGCTGATGTTTACATCTTCTATGCACGGTGATGAAATTGCTGGTTACCCTATGATGTTAACTTTAATAGATTATATCTTAACGGTGTATAGCGATCCTGGTCATGCGGATCATGCAAGGGTTAAAAATTTAGTAGAGAATGCTGAAATTTGGATTAACCCAAGTGCAAACCCAGATGGTACATATCATAATAGTGCATCTAACACCTCTGTTACACAAGCAAGAAGAGGTAATGGTAATAATATAGATTTAAATAGAAATTATCCAGATAATGTTGCGGGTGCACATCCAGATGGTGAAGCATATCAAACAGAAACTATTGCATTTATGAACTTTGCTGATCAACATAATTTTGTGATTGCAGCAAACTTTCATGGTGGTACAGAGCTTGTTAACTATCCTTTTGATAATGCATATGCTACATCTCAATATGAACATGCAGATACAGATTGGTATGAATTTGTTGGTGTAGAATATGCTACACATTGTCAAACAGATGCTAATGCTGGTAATACATCAACACCAACATATAATAACAAGTCGTCTTACATGACAGATGATGATGATTGGGATGGAAATGCAGGTAGTCAAGCGTGGCATAATTATTATAGACAAAGCCCAGGAGTAACACATGGGGCTGAATGGTATAGAGTTTTTGGTGGTCGCCAAGATTATATGAATGTATATCAACAATGTAGAGAGACAACTATTGAGTTATCAGATACTAAAATTTTACCAGAAAGTTCTCTAGTAGATTATTGGTACTATAACAGAGATGCTTTATTAGACTATCTAACTCAAGGTACTTATGGATTTAGAGGAATTGTAAAGGATGCCGTAACGACTAATGCAATTGAAGGCGCAACAATTACAGTTGTAGGTCATGATGCTTATGGATCAGAAGTTTCTTCAGATACAAATGGTGATTTTTACAGACCAATTAAAGGAGGTACTTATGATTTAATGATTAGTGCACCATGTTATCAATCAGTTACACTAAACAGTCAATCAATTTCAGATTACTCAACAGTAGATTTATCTGATATTTTGCTAACACCATTAACACCTACTGTACCAGCTAGTTTAAGTGCCACTTCTATTGCAGCAGATTCTGCAACTTTAAGCTGGACATCTACAGGATCTACATTTGATTTAAGATATAGAGAAGTAGGTGCTACGGCATGGACAGATGTTTTAGGCTTAACAACTAACTCTTATAATCTTTCAGGACTTAGCTCAGATACAGATTATGAATTTGAAGTAAGATCTTTATGTGACGCAAATGCGTCAGCATATTCTACAGCTTTCTCTTTTACAACGTTACCGGTAAGTTATTGTACCTCTTCAGGGAATACTCAATACCAAACGGGAGTTACACGAGTAGTTTTTGGTGATATAGATAATATTGACGGTCCAACAAAGGATAACGGATACGAAGATTTTACTAACATTAGTACAAATGTTACCCAAGGGACTTCAGTAGATCTTACTGTTAGAGTTAATACAGATGGAAACTATACAGCCCATGCATTCGCATGGATTGATTGGAATAAAAATGGAGATTTTGGAGATAGTGGAGAGGAATATGATTTAGGAGATATCAACAATGTATCAAACGGAGCTTTGCCTACATTATCTATTACTATTCCTGAAAGTATGAATTTTGGACCGACGAGAATGAGAGTTTCAACTAGATATAACAGTAACCCAACGTCGTGTCAAACCAATTTTGATGGTGAGGTTGAAGATTACACCGTTAATGTAAAATATAATGGTTTACGTTATTCTGGTGGTACTTGGGATCCAAGTGCACCAAATGGATCTACATCTACAGAAAACGTTCTTATACAAGATGGTACTTACAATGTTAACGCTGCTATTAGTGTAAACAACATTACCATAAACTCTGGTGCTACAATAAATGTTGATAAAAGCCAATCTGTAACAGTCGCAGGAAACATAACTAACAATGGTGACTTTATTTTAAATTCAGATTCTAATGAGTTCTCTAGTTTAATGTTAGACGGAACCGTTTCAGGAAACATAGAATATAATAGGCATGTTAACTCCAATGCAGATGGTAATGATTTAATTGCACCACCTGTAAGTGGACAAACATTCGTTAATTTCTTATCTAATAATTCTAATGTTTTATCAAATACAGGACAAACCCAATATTTATTTGGGCCTTTTGAAAAGCCTTCTAACCAATATGTGTTATATGCAAATAACGAGGTAACAAACTTAGAGGCTGGTATAGGTTACAGAGTTGCGTCTACAGATGATGGGACATTTACTTTTACCGGAGATGTAAGTACAGGTAATGTTACAATTCCTATTGAGAAAACAGGCTCTAATTATGACAAATGGAATTTAATAGGTAACCCTTACACAACTTATATTTCGCTTTCAGATTTCTTAGCAGCAAACATTTCAGAGTTAGATACATTTAGTGCTGCTGTTTATGGATACGATGCTGACAATTCTAACGGAAGTAATTGGACAATTTGGAATTTAGCATACTCAGATGCTAACCCAGGAACTTTAATTGCTCCAGGTCAAGGATTCTTCGTATCATCAAAAGATGGTGGAGCTAATATTTCTTTTACCTCTTCAATGAGAGCTATCGGTAGTTCAGATGATTTCATAGCAGGTAGAACAAATAATGTTGGTCACTCAATTTTAAGAATGACAACCTCAGGAAGTGTATCAGAAACAGAAATCTATTTTAATGATAATACATCTTTAGGATTAGACTTAGGATATGATGCAGAGCATTTTGGTGGTGCACCAACAAACTTTTCAATCTATTCTGAGCTAGCAGAAAATAATCAAGGATTAGATATGGCAATTCAATCTATTAGCTTAAATGACATTGAAGATTCAACACTAATTCCTTTAGGTGTTAATGCTACTCAAGGACAACAATTAGTAATTAGCTTAGAAAGTACTAATGTTACTCAAGATATTTATTTAGAAGATGTTGTAACAGGCGCAATAACACACTTAAATAATTCTGATTATACCTTTACACCTAGTACAGATTTATCAGATACTGGAAGATTTTACTTAAGATTTGGTCAGAGTACATTATCAACAACAATCTCAGAGCTTGATAGGCTTCAGATTTATACTAATGTTGATGTGCAACAATTAGTAGTAAGAGGTCTTCTTAGCGATGAAACAGAATTAAGATTATACGACATACGCGGAAGAAAGATATTAAGTAAAGATTTGGCCGCAAACAGTACTTTTAATTCAATAAATACAGTAAGTTTTACAAAAGGGGTTTATTTGGTAGAACTTAATAACGGACAAAATAGAATAACTAAAAAGATAGTTATAAGATAGATTTTAAAATACTTTTTTTAAATAGCCTGGAAATATTCCAGGCTATTTTCGTATTTTATGCAACAAATAAACCTAACCTACTTTTTAGAAAAACAATGCATGGGATTTCCATACATTGTTTTAAAATGAAATAGAGTAGGTATTTATAGATTAAAAAGAATATTAACTCTTAAATGTTATGAAAATAAAGTTACTTATAATCTTATTGATGATGTCGACGATGATGTGGTCGCAGAATAAGGTATTATGGCAAAAACAAAGTATTAATACCAACTCAGTTAAGAAGGAAAATCATCTATCCTTAAAAAAGTATCAAACGTTTAATCTTAATACTGAAGCTCTAAGACAATCCTTAGTTGGTGTTGCTCAAAGAGGTGATACTTCAAATACATCTAATACTATTTTATCGTTTCCTAACTCTGAAGGAGAATTAGAACGTTTTTTAGTAAAGGAAGCCTCAATAATGCATCCAGATTTACAGGCAAATTACCCAGAGATTAGATCTTTTGTTGCTCAGGGTATTGATAATCCTTCTTCAATCATGAGATTTAGTTTGTCTCATCTTGGATTTAGTGGTATGATTTTATCTGCTAATGGTAAAAACACTTTTATTGAACCTTTGGGTAGAAATTCAAACAACTATATAGTTTTTAATAGAACAGAAAGAATCGATTATAATGATGATTTTGAGTGTTCAGTTTCTGCTAGTATAAGACAAACAGTAGATTCTCAATCTAATACTGCTTTTAGAAATGCAGATGACTCAACTTTAAGAACTTATCGCTTAGCGGTTTCGGCAACAGGCGAGTACACGCAGTTTCACGGTGGGTCTGTTGCAGATGCTTTAGCTGCTATAAACACAACAATGACTAGAGTTAATGGAATTTTCGAAGTTGATTTTAGTGTTACAATGACTTTAATAGCTAATACAACTAATGTTATTTATACTAATACTGGTACTGACCCTTATGGTAATACAACAGGTAATTATAACTCTGAATTACAATCTACTTTAACTTCAGTTATTGGAGAAGCTAACTATGATATAGGACACTTATTTGCTAACCTTCAGAATAATGGTAATGCAGGATGTATAGGTTGTGTTTGTGTTAATAATCAAAAAGGAAGTGGTTGGACTTCGGCTACCAATCCTGTTGGTGATTTTTTTGATGTTGATTATGTGGCACACGAAATGGGGCATCAATTTGGTGCTAACCATACATGGACATTTAATGGAAATGAAGGCACTAATGTACAAGTAGAACCTGGTAGTGGTACCACTATAATGAGTTATGCTGGGATTACCGGAGCAACAGATGTTGAGCCCAACGTTACCCCAAATTTTCATGCTGTATCGATAGAGCAGGTTACTGATTATGTTAAATCAACAAGCTGTCAAACTAACACAGCTACTGGTAATGCAGTCCCTGTTGTAGATGCTGGTTTAGACTATACAATACCTAGAGGTACTGCATTTATTTTAGAAGGTTCTGCAACTGACGCAGATACACCTGCAAATGCTTTGACGTATAGTTGGGAACAAATGGACGAGAATAATGCTTCTACAACATATCCAAGTACAACAGCCACAACAGGTGTGGCATTTAGAGCATATGAGCCTACTTCGAATACATTTCGCTATTTTCCTAGATTAGAGACCATTAAAACCGGTACAACATCTTGGCAATGGGAAGCAGTGCCAACTGTAGCGAGAACATTAAACTTTAGATTAACTGTAAGAGATAACGTTGCAGGAGGTGGAGCCAACAATAGCGATGATGTTGTAATAAATGTAAATGGTACTGCAGGCCCTTTTGTAGTCAACTCACCTAATACCAATGTAACTTGGAACGCAGGAACTACCCAAACAGTCACTTGGGATGTAGCAGGTACAACTGGTAATGGGATAAATGCGGCAAATGTAGATATCTTTTTATCTACCGACGGAGGAGATACTTATCCAATCACTTTAGCTACAGGAGTAACAAATGATGGCTCTCACAATGTTGTTGTACCTAATAATCAAGGAAGTCAGAATAGAATAATGGTTAGAGGCTCTAACCACATTTTTTTCGATATTTCTGATGCGGATTTTACGATTGGAGCTCCAATACCATGTAATCTTATAGTACCAACAGGTCTAGTGGCATCAACTGTTAGTTTTGACAGCGCTACAATTGATTGGGATGCCAATGTTGGTGCAACTTTTGACATTAGATATAGAGAAGTAGGTACAACACCATATACAGAGATTAGTGGTGTTACAACAAATACTTATTCATTAAGTGGTTTATCACCATCTACAGATTATGAATTAGAAATCAGAAGTGTTTGTACATCAACGACTTCTTCGTATTCAACAACCTTGCTGTTTTCAACGATAGCAATACCTCCATGTACTGGAGCTTTTGTAAACACATTCCCTTACGTAGAAACTTATGATTCTGGATTAGGAGATTGGACGCAAGCAAGTGGAGATGATGGAGATTGGATTGTGTATAGTGGACCAACACCTTCCAATGGTAGCGGAACGGGTCCTACAGATGATATTACAGTTGGTGGTAATTATGTTTACATAGAAGCTTCTACTAATGGAACACCTGGAGAAATAGGAGCAAATGCAACAGCTGTATTAGTAAGCCCTTGTTTTGATTTAAGTGCAGCAAGCAATCCTTATTTATCTTTTTATAATCATATGTTCGGCGCTGACACAGGTAGCTTAACACTCGAAATCACTAATGATGACGGATCCAATTGGACAACTTTATTCTCCCAAAGTGGGAATCAGGGAAATCAATGGAATACTGTTCAGCAAGATCTTTCTGCTTACGATGGACAAACAGTTAAATTCAGATTTACAGGTGTAACCGGAGGCGGATTTGCAAGTGATATTGCTATAGATCAATTTAGAATAGGTCCTCAGATACTAGTTTATTGTAATTCTAATGGAAATAGTACAGGAGACGAGTATATTTCTAACGTTACATTAAATGGAGTAAGTAATAACTCTGGTGTTGGTACAACAAGTACTGGTTATTCTGACTTTACTAGCGTAAGTATTGATTTGGATATAGGAAATACATATCCTTTTTCTATAACGCCTTTTTGGACAGGTACCATTTATGATGAGGGATATGCTATTTGGATAGACTTTAATCAAGATGGAGATTTTGACGATACAGGTGAAGATGTATTCTCACAAGCACCATCTCAAGACAATCCTGTTTTAGGAAATATTTCTGTCCCAATGGATGCGTTGTTTGGTCCAACAAGAATGCGTGTTTCTCTAAAATACGATGCAATTCCTACGTCTTGTGAATCTTTTGATTTTGGCGAGGTAGAAGATTATACAGTTAATATAGGTTTTGATGGCTTATTATACACCAATAACGCTTGGACACCTTATGCACCTGATAATACTACAGGAGCTGAGAATGCTTTAGTTGCCGATGGTACTAGTATAATAACTACAGATATAGAAATAAACGACTTTACTATAAGAACAGGTGCAGAAACAGTAGTTGATGCAACTGGTTCTATGATTGTGAATGGCGATATTGTTAGCGACGGAACCTTAACATTAAGTTCTGTGTCTAATAACTATTCAAGTTTAATACCAAATGGTACAGTCACTGGTAATGTAAGATACTTTAGACACACAAATAACACTGCAGCTATAGGAGAGGAAGATGCTAATGATTTAATTGCTCCTCCAGTTTCTGGTCAAGCATTTAATGTGTTTGCAGGTAATAATAGTAATATTGTTAGTAATGGAGGTGGAACACAATACTTATTTGGTCCGTTTGATAAAACAACAAATACATATCAACTATATTCTAATACAGAAACAGCGACATTAGACGCTGGTACAGGATATAGAGCTGCATCAACTAATAATTCTACATTTGAATTTGTTGGAACTGTAAACACAGGAAATATTAATGTACCAGTTGTTGTTTCTGGGCCAACATATCCTGAGTGGAACCTAGTTGGTAACCCATATCCTTCTTACATCACTTTAGCAGATTTCTTAACGGCTAACAGTTCGCTGTTGGCAGCACCAAGTGTTGGTATATATGGTTATGACGGAAACGCTGCAAATGGATGGACAATATGGAATCAGGCATATTCAGATTTAAACCCTAATGCTGTAATAACACCAGGACAAGGATTTTTAGTGGCTTCTGTAGCAGGAGGTGGAAACATTAGTTTTACAACTGCTATGAGAACAGTAGGCAATTCTGATGATTTTATTGTAGGTAGAAATAATATCTCTTATTTTAAATTGAACCTTACAAATGATTCTGATGTTTATCATTCTGAATTTTATGTATCAGATAATGCGTCATTAGGATTAGATCCAGGTTATGATGCCAGAACTTTTGGAAGTTTTGCACCAAGCTTTAGTATTTATTCACAATTAGTTGAAGAGAATGATGGAACAGATATGGCAGTTCAAGCTATTTCAAATTCCGATATTTCTAATAATGCAATTATTCCTCTAGGTATTAATGCTGCTGCAGGACAACAGTTAACAATAAGTTTATCTAATAACCTGTTGCCAAGCGATGTAGATATTTATTTAGAAGATCGTCAGAACAATACATTTACACTTCTTAATGATAATGATTATACACTAACAACTGTTACAGATTTACAAGGTATAGGTCGTTTTTATTTAAGATTTAACCAAGGAACTTTAAGTGTAGACGAAACAGGATTAGACACGATTCAGGTGATGAGTTTAGATAATCCTAGACGTATAGTTGTAAAAGGTCAAATAAATGAATCTACCGAGTTTACGCTATATGATATACGTGGAAGAGAGATTCTTAAGCGTGATTTAGAAGAAGGAACTACGACTAATACTATAGATACAAATCAGTTTACAAAAGGAGTATATTTAGTACAGCTTAAAAACACAAATAAAGTTGTTTCTAAGAAGCTCATTATAAGATAAGATTCTAAAAACAGATAAGAAAAAGCTCGAGTTATTTACTTGAGCTTTTTTGTTTTTTAAATGTGTTTTATTTCAGTCTCATGAAGTAATTCGTCTCCTCGCAACCTTAAGAAAACTTGTGCTACAGCAACAGTGTCTTTTTCGCAATAGGTAATGATGCGGTCAATGTCATTTTCCTCGTAATATACACGATAGACTTCACTGCCATCTATATCATCTTTTGGTGAAGGAATACCCAACACATTAGTTAATAGTTTAAGAGAAGTATACGTTTTATAGTCACCAAACTTCCATAATTCTAAAGTGTCTAGATGAGGTACTTCCCAAGGTTTTTTTCCAAAGAGATTGAGTTTGTAAGGGAGTTCAATATTGTGTATTATCATACGTCTAGCGATGTAAGGAAAATCGAATTCCTTACCATTATGCGCACAAAGCAAATGCTTATTTTGGCTGAAATGAGAAATGATGAGATTCTTAAAATCCTTAAGAATTTTAACTTCATCACCATAGAAAGAAGTCACCCTAAAATTTCGGATATCACCTTCCATTTTAAAATACCCTACAGAAATACAGATAATCTTACCAAACTCAGCCCAAATTCCGGCTCTGTCATAAAACTCTTCAGCTGAAAATTCCTCTTTACGTTGATATCTAGATTTGGCTTCCCAAAGACTTTGCTTTGTGGTATCTAGTTCTGAAAACTTTTCAGTCTCAGGAACGGTTTCAATATCTAGGAATAATATGTTTTCAAGATTGAGTTTTGAGATCATATGTCTTAATCATTTTTATTAGTAAATAAGCTTTCGTTTATTAATTCTAATGCCTTTTCCATAAGCTCATCGCGACCATTCTTTATTCCGTCAATGGTTGGTTTTACTTCTATATCTGGTACAATTCCAACACGCTGCGTTTCTGTACCATCAGGATAATATACTCCAATACCAGAAATTGAGGTGCGTAATCCTCCTGGTAAATCAATTCTGGAAACATTACCATCTGCACCAGCTGTTGTGCTTCCTATAATTGTAGTTTTGTCCCCTGCTCTAAATGCCAAAGCTGTATATTCTGCTTGGCTTTGTGTAATTTCGTTTACTAAAACAATTACTTTTTTACCTTTATAAGACCAACTTCTTTTTATACCAACCTTTAGACTTTCGTCAAACTTAAACTCACCAGGATATCTCAGGTTAGCTTTAGTAAATTTAACAAATTCAGCTCGATTAGAGTTTGTATAATTACCTAGTGTAAAGGGAACAAATGTTGATGGATAATTCCTTATGTCTATAATCAGGGCTTTGGTGTCTTTAAACTCTTCTTTAAGCGCGCTAACATCCTTTTTAGTAATGTTTTGAAGCGTTACATAACCAATATTCTCATTAATTTTATGATAACTGCGTTCTTCTCGCTTTTTGTACCATCTGTAATATCCTGATATTTCCTTTTCTTTATATAGATTAAGTGTCATAGAAATATCCCTGTTATCTCTATTTATAATTAGGTTAATAGATTTGTCTTTAGATCTCAGAATATCAAAACTGATATTTCTTAATCGTGTAGGTTGGTTAGAAGCAGGGTAGAATTTATTCATTTTATCAACTAAATCTTCTACTTTTTCACTATTAATATGTGTAATGACATCTCCAAGTTGTAATCCACAGTTCTTGCTTTTGTCTCCATCAAATAACGCATCAACTATTAATTGATTTTCTACAAATTTGACATGTATAGGAGCATAGAATTCACCACGAGCTTCTTGTATTTTACTGCTTTTAGACCAAAGATTGGCATGTGTGTCTTTAATATCTCCAATCATTAGTAGTGCTGCTTTTTCAAACTCTAATTGGTCTTTTGCATTAATAAATTTTGGGATGTATTCTTCTAAACAGGTATCCCAGTTTTTATCCATAAGATGTTTGTACGGAAAAAAGTAGTTAATCATGTTCCAGTACCTATAAACAGTAAGCAACCTAAAGCCATCGTCTGGATAAGTCATATCAGAATATGAAGCTTCATTTATAAATTTAGGATTTCCAACTTTTGGAAAAACATCGATATAAAAATGATTGCCTTGAAATCTATTTTTTAGAATAAACTGAAGTTCATCTTGTAATTCATTAGAAATTGAAGCGTCTTTAATCCAAGAAAAATTAGGTTTTAAAAAGGCATTATCACTAATATTTTCACATGACTTACATGGTTCTACTTCGCCATACTTTTTAATCCAAGAGACAAGTAAGGCGTTACGTTGAGAATCTGAATTGGCATCAAGATAACTTGGTAGAATTCTAAAGAGTTCATAATCCCAATTATAATTACCATTTGCTACTTTTGGGTGGTAATATTTTAAAAACCCCCAAATTCTCCCCAAAAGCTCTAAATCTTCTACGTTTTTTTGATCTAGTTCTGTGATAGATATTTTTGATCCAGAGTCAAATTCAGTATCAAAATTGTTAGGATTTTGCGCATTAATAAAAAAGGCTAAAAGGATTGTTAGCAGACTGAGATAATTATTTTTCATGATTGATTGGTTTTGTCAATCTAAAGAAATACTAAAATCCTTGAAACTTATTTTATATTTTGTTAAATAACAGAATATTAAGATATCATAAACCTAACATTTCATAAGCCTCATCAATATATAAACTAATATCATAGGTAAAGGCACCAATACCAGCATCTGGGGATTTTTGGTGTCCAAGTCTTACAATAATGACATTGTCTTCAGGTTGTACAATAACGTATTGTCCTAAGTGACCACGCATCATCTTAAAGCTTTTACCATTAACATCTTTCATCCACCAACCATAACCATATTCAGGACTTTCAGCAAAACGAGGTGTAATGGATTTAGCTACAAAAGCAGAATCTAAAACTTGTTTGCCATTCCATTTGCCATGGTCTTTATATAACTTCCCAAAGCGTGCAAAATCCTTTGCATTTCCGGCAATACAACAATAGGCTTTTACTAAATCATGGTCTTCACTGTCTACCTGCCAAAGCACATTGTTTTCGCTTCCAAGAGGCTTCCAGAAGCTTTCTTCTAAGTATTTGTATAACTTTTTACCGGTTGCTTTTTCAATCACCATAGCAAGCATTTGTGTGTCACCACTAGCATATTTAAAGGCTTGTCCTGGTTCTTCAACAACTTTTAAGCCATTACAGACCTTTGCTAAATCATCATCAAAATAAGCACGTGTTGTAATTGAAAATGGTGAATAATAGCGCTCATCCCAATTAGTACCAGATGCCATACTGCTTAAGTCTCCGATGGTCATTTTTTTGGCTTTATCATCGCAAAATGCAGGAAGAAAATCACAAACAGGCTGGTCTAAACTTTTTATATAACCATCCATTATAGCTTTGCCCAACATACCTGAGACATAGCTTTTTGCCATTGAGAAGGAATTGGATTTTGAGTCTTCGCCAAAACCATCGTAGTACTCTTCAAACCAAATGCTGTCATTTTTAATAATCACATAAGCAATAGTTCCCCAATCTTTATTTGCTTTAGAAAGTTCATCAGTTGGCTTTACGGAATTGTAATCTTTGTGATTTGGCCATGGCTCTGGATTATCACTTGCTTTAATTTCTTTATTATCAAAATACTGGTAGTCTTCTAAAAATGCTGTAGTATGTCCGTTTAAATAAATAGTTCTAACAGCTTTTAATAAATAATCAGTATCTGTTATGTAAAGTACAGCGACAGTTAGTCCAATAAGTATAACTAAAAATTTGAATAGCTTTTTTAAGAATTTCATGTGGAAATATTAGTGTTTTTTACGGTTTTTTAGTTTTTCTTTATAAAACGACTTTTTAGCGATGTAAAGTGTTTTTTTAAAAGTAGCAATTATATTTTGTTCCTCGTCTACCAAATACATGGTTTTTAAAAGGTCTATTTCGTTTTCTTGAGCAACTCTAGTTTTGAGATCTTCTATTTCGGTTTTTGAAAAATTAAATTCGCCATAAATTGTAGATTTTGCAGGTCTTTTGTATTTGGCTTCTACAGCTTTGTCCCAAACCACATAATCGTTTCCTAGGATTTGTATAAGCTGAATCATATAAATAGGGTCTGTGGCAGATAACATACTTCCTCCAAAAATGGTACCAGCGTAATTTCTGTTTTTCCAGTTGAGTTTCATCCTAATTTTCACATGGTGTAAATCGTCGCTCACCTCAATCAGTTTGGCTGTAGATCTACGATACATTGGTGACCAGTTAAAACCGTACTTATAAATTGTAGATACTTTAAAAAACCGTTTTAAAAATTCGGTACCAGATTTATACATTAAAAAAGTGTTTGTTGTTTGTGTTCGCTTTCGTGATTAAGCAGCCATTGTTTTCTGTGTAAACCACCAGCATAACCTGTTAGACTCCCGTCTGTACCAATAACGCGATGGCAAGGCACAATTATCCAAAGTGGATTTTTACCATTGGCACTTGCAGCAGCACGTATAGTTTTTGCATCACCTAGTTGTTTAGCGAGTTTTAGGTAAGAAATGGTTTTTCCGTAAGGGATTTTTTCAAGTTGTTTCCAGACTTTTTTCTGAAAATCTGTGCCTTCAGGATTTAATTTTAAATCAAAAGTTCTAAGCTGATTGTTGAAATATGCTTTAAGTTGAGATACACAATCTAATAGAGATTCAGGAATACTATCAGAAGTATTTTCAGGCTTGTCTATTATTGAAACTGAAGAAATTCCATCTTGGTCACCACAAATTTTGGCATAACCAATAGGCGTTTCAATAAAACAAGTGTCCATTAATTTTCAGGATTATCATTTTCTATAAGACCTAAGCGTTTTGCTCTGCTTTCCCAACTTTTTCTGGCAAGCATTTGTAAGTCTGATACGTTGTCACTTTCGTCCATAATCTCAAGACCAAGAAGGGTTTCAATAACATCTTCCATAGTTACGATTCCGCTTACAGAGCCATATTCATCTACTACAAGAGCCATGTGATTTCGACTTTCAACAAGTTGTTCAAACAATGTTGGGATAGGAAGACTTCGGTTTACAATAATAATACTTCGCTTTATTTCAGACAGTAATTTATCTCCATTACCCAATCCCATTTCTTTAAAGACTTCATCCTTTAAAACTAAACCAGTTATATTATCAGAGTTCTCTGTGTAAACAGGAATTCTAGAAAAACGTATGTTAGAGTTAGCCTCAAAAAAGTCTCTAACCGTCATGGTTTCGTTTTCAGTTTTTAAAACGGTACGAGGAGTCATTATGTCTTTAGCTTGTACTTCTTTAAAGTTGAGCAGATTTTTAATGACTTTGCTTTCACTTTCTTCAAAAACGCCTTCTTCTTGAGCGATATCTGCCATTGCTACAAATCCTTCTCTGCTTAAGACACTACCATGACCTTTACCACCTATAAGTTTTGTGGTTAATTGTAATACCCATAAAATACCTGTCCATTTTAATGGAAAAATTAAAACATTTAATGCCTTTGCTGTAAAGTTGGCAAGTTGTTTCCAGAAGGTTGCACCAATTGTTTTAGGGATAATTTCTGAAGCGACTAAAATAAGAATAGTCATTACAGTAGAAACTAAACCAACCATAACATCTTCGGTAAATTCTATGCCAAGAATACTTCTCTTAGTATTACCATATAATTCTGCATAAGCCACTTTTGCTTGTACACCAACCAAGATGGCACCAACGGTGTGCGCAATGGTGTTTAAGGTTAAAATGGCTATAAGTGGACGATCAACATCCTTTTTGAGTTCTTCTAACTCTGCAGCATAAGCTTTACCTTCTTTCTTCTTAACATTAAGAAATGTTGGTGTGATACTTAGTAAAACAGCCTCGAGAATAGAACACAAAAAGGAAAAGAAAATAGAAATTATAGCGTAGAATATGAGTAAGCCCATTAATGTATTAAAGTTTTAGTTAGTGCTAATTTACGAAATGAAATCTATTACCTAAAGATTTTATATATGCTGAAAAAAATAAAAACAATAAAATTTGTTTTCAAACTAAAATTCAATAACTTACAAGTGTAAAATACCTGATATTGGGTATTTATCTCCCTTCCCTTTAGACCTAATTTAGTAGCATAATTTAATATGTTAGATTATGAGTGCTAATACTACCAATTATAGAATACAGAAAGTTGCTTGTCAAAAAAATGATTGTCCAAAAGAATTCAATGTTATTGTAGATTCCATTTATACAGCTGTTACCAGACCTGTTTCTGAGATAAAAACCGAAACTTTTATAAAAAGAGAGGTTGTGTCGGAAGGAATAATAAATGATTACATAGTTGTGAGCTGTCCTTGTGAGACGAAGAATAACCAAAGAGTTTATCTAAAAAAAGACTAAAATGAGCGAGCTAAAGACATTTGATGAATTTTGGCTTGAAGAAGGTCAAAAACTTGTAAAAGAATCATTTACTAACCTTAATAAACATCTAACTAATTATAGTACTTATTTAAAGTTTTTATCAGGATTTTATACCACTGCAGGTTTAACAACTTTACTGTTATTCAAATCAGTATGTCCGTGGATTTATGTTGGCTATTTTCTGCCAACTATTCTGCTTTATGTGGCAACATTTAAAATTTCAGTTGGACAAAGTATTCCGCTTGAGACATTAGATCTAAGGAGTCCATTGAAGATTAATGATATTTATAATAAGTTAATATCTAGTCTTAAAGATGACATTATTCGGTCAAAAAGATGGATCGTACTGGCAACTCTGGCTGTTTTATTGGGTGGATCAATCACTATATATTATCTAAATCTTGAGATAAATGACAAGAAAGAAGAAAAAGAATTGGCCGATGTTGAAAAGAAGGAAGCCGATGATCTTCTAAAAATTGAGAATGAAATTTACAAGGAGTTTAAGAAAGCACAAAAATTTCATATCATCACTAGTAAGACTGACCAAAAAATCACAGTTACTGCAAAGCTGTTAGAAGATAGAACCTATTCAATAAATTATTTAGACGAAGAAGGTGTCTCCAAAAGTATTAATCTAGATATACCAAAGTATACAGATTTTAAACGAGAAATATTTAATGTAAAAAGTATTGTAGATATTAAAGAATTAAAAAATTAAGAATATGGAAACATTTGAGACTTATGAAAATAAGCAAAACATATATGTTAAGTCAACATATACATCAATTGCTAAAAGATTCGAAACCGTTTCTTTTTCTCTAAGGAAAGAAAACGATTTGAGTGACTTTATCCTTTTAGATAGGATAGATGGATCAAAAGAAAAAGCTAAGTTTAATAAAAATAAAGCTCAGGAAAGGGCAATATTAAGTATCACTAATCAGTTTTTTGTTGACTCTGATTTAATTCCTCAAAAAGAAAAAATAATGAAATCTACAATTGTTACTCATGGTATACATGACAAAGATTTTAGAAGCACATATTTATCTACAATGGCTGATTTTGAAGACGAATTCTTTAACGAAGAAGGCGCTAAGTTTTCTGTAGTTAAGAGAATAAAAATTGTATTAAATAAAAATTTTCGAGAATCTCATAAATTATTTATAGCAAACCAAAATTCTTAATCATGAAAAAGTTATTTAATTTTCTATTATTGGTTTTATTCTTTTTAAATTTTGTTACTAGTCAAAATAACCAAGAATCTAAAAGTATTAATGATTTTAATTTTGAAAGCACTACCAATCCTGCTTTTAGTTTATTAGAAGAAACACCAACTCAGATAAATACACCTGAAAATATCAAAGCTTTAGGGCTTTACTTGTCCAATGGTTTTTCTAACAGTAATATTGCTTTGGAAATAAATCCTTATTGGTTTTTAGACCATAAAGACAAGTCGTATGAATCCTATAGAGGGATTAAAAAGAAGAGTAAAGATAACATAAGAATAGATCCATTAAATTCTATCAGAACTAACAGTTCTATTTCTTTAGGGTTTATAGAAAAAAAGTATGAGTCTATAGAGTCAGAGAAAAAAGTTATAGCATTCGGTTTTAGAACTACATTATTTGAATATTATGGACCCAAAAGGACAAAAGACTTAATTAAGGTAGTTAACAAACTTGATGACGGTTATTCTAATGAAATTTTAGAAAAATTTAATTATTATCTTGGTAGTTATTCAACTAAGGGAGCTCCGCCTTATTTGGGAGTCCCAGATGATATAGTGTGCAAGGCTTATATTAATAACAAAACTATTCCAAGTGCATATATTAATGCAGCTCAACAGTTTTTTGTATCATATCCTCAATACTTAAGTGTCTATTCTAACAGCAATGATTTAGCTAAGGACTATTTTGAAGAAACTAGTGATAAAGTAGTAAGTTTTGTGTTTAACCCAAAGAAAATAAAGCCTCTAATTCGGGTTGATGGAGCAATAGCATATAGTGTTCTATTCAAGGAAAATGAGTTTAATGCCAGTACTGCTAATCGTTTCGGTAGTTGGTTTACAGCTGATATAGCCTTAATGTTTGATGAAAAAAACTATGCTCATATTTTTGGAATAAGCAGGTATGTAGATGATGGATTCAATATTAATTCTGAAGGTATGTATTTTGAAGAGGATTTCTGGGATATCGGTGGTAAATTAGAATTAGAGCTTAACAAACTAAAAGTATCATATGAGTATTTGAGGAGAACTAATGCAAGCGATAAATTTAGATCTGTTGGTAATATATCTTATCAGCTTACGGAAAAAATAAATATTATAGGAGGTTTCGGTAAAGATTTTCAAGATGAAGATAATCTCGTTACAATTCTTGGAATAAATTGGGGATTAGATTTAGGTGAAGGCATATTTTCAAAATAAGTGAAAAGCAACAAATAATAAAACTTTAGCCTTAGAACTGAACTTAAGACAATAATCTCACAACATCCTTAGCAAAATAACTTGCTATGATATCTGCACCAGCACGTTTAATAGATGTGACTTGTTCTAACATTACAGCATCATGGTCTAACCAACCTTTTTCGGCAGCAGCTTTAAGCATAGCATATTCACCTGATACTTGGTAAACAGCTAAAGGTACATCAAAAGTGTTTTTAATATCTCTTACAATATCCAAGTAGCAAAGTCCTGGTTTTACCATAACAATATCAGCACCTTCACTAATATCCATTTCGGTTTCTCTAAGTGCTTCTTCACGGTTAGCAAAATCCATTTGATACGTTTTTTTATCCTTTGGCACATCTACCATATCTACAGGAGCTGAATCTAAAGCATCTCTAAAAGGTCCATAAAAAGCTGAGGCGTATTTTACAGAATAACTCATAATCCCAACATCGATTAGGTTAGATTGATCTAATGCCTCACGAATACCAAGAATACGACCATCCATCATATCGCTTGGTGCTACAAAATTGGCTCCAGCTTCAGCATGAGAAATACTCATTTCGGCTAAAACTTCAACGGTAGCGTCATTGATAATTTTTCCATTTTCTACAATACCATCGTGTCCATAAGATGAAAACGGATCTAAAGCCACATCTGTCATTACCAACATGTCTGGGCAAACGGCTTTTACGGTTTGTATGGCACGTTGCATCAATCCATTTGAGTTTAATGCTTCAGTCCCTTTATTGTCTTTTAATTTATCATCAACTTTTACGAATAATAAAACCGATTTTAATCCTAAACTCCAAAGTGTTTTTACTTCGTCTTTAAGTAAATCCAGACTAAAACGATAGTAATTAGGCATAGAAGCAATTTCTTCTTTTACACCATTGCCTTCAACCACAAAAAGCGGTACCAAAAAATCGTTTGGTGTTATATAGGTTTCTCTAACTAAACTTCTAATGGCTTCGCTTGTTCTTAATCTTCGGTTTCTTCGTATTGGGAACATAATTGTAAATCTGAATATAAAAGTGAATATGCTTATTTTTAGCAAATACAAAGTTAATCAATATAACCCATTTACGAGTGTCAGAACGTCTCAGTCTTTTACAATTTCAATTTCCTTGGCGAAGCTACCAAAAGCAACTATTAGATAATTTTGAGACACACATTTCAGATCAGCATTTTCATGTTATTGCGCCACCTGGTTCTGGTAAGACTATTTTAGGTATTGAAATTTTAAGGCGAATAGGAAAAAAGACGCTTGTGCTTGCGCCAACATTGACGATTAGAAATCAATGGCAAGATAGACTGCAGTCGTTTTTTACAGATAAAAAAGCGTTTGAAGCTTTTTCGTTTGATGTGAAAAATCCAAGCGATATTACATTCTCTACCTATCAGTCGTTGCATTCATTTTACAAATCATTTGAGGATAAAACTGATTTTCTTGAATTTTTTAAAACGCACAATATTGAAACACTCGTTTTAGACGAGGCACATCATTTGAAAAATGCATGGTGGAACTGTTTAATCGCTCTAAAAAAGAGCAAACCTTATTTTATAGTAGCATTAACAGCAACACCACCTTACGATAGTTCGAGTTTAGAGGTAAGTAAATATTTTACGCTTTGTGGTGATGTAGATGATGAAATCTCAGTGCCAAGTCTTATAAGGGAAAAGGATTTGAGTCCACATCAAGATTTTGTTTACTTCTCAAAACCGTATGATTCCGAGTTGCATCATATTCAAGAATATAGAGATAATATTGAAGCGCTGAAAGCAGATTTATTAAGCGATGAGACGTTTATTTCGCTTATTGAAAATCATCGCTTTTACACCAATCCAGAAGATTATGAAGATGCAATTTATGCCAATACCACGTTTTTTTCATCACTTCTTATAACACTTAATGCAGTTAATATTCCTGTAGATAATTATAGATTGAGCATTTTAGGATTGAGTAAAACGGATAATGTTAGTTTTCCAAACTTAGATATTGAATGGTTAGAAATTCTGTTGCAAAACCTTTTAGTTGAAGACAGAGAACAACTTGAAGATTATGAAGAATATCTTTCAAAACTCGAAAAACAACTAAGACAACTTAATCTTTTAGAGAAAAACAAGGTCAATCTATCAGGTAATGATACGGTTTACAAATCATTGGCTTTTAGTCCTAGTAAGCTTGAAAGTATTGTAGAAATTGTAAACTCAGAACGACTCTCGCTTAAAGATGATTTACGCTGTGTGGTGTTAACGGACTATGTTAGGAAAGAATTCTTAAACACTTCAAATCAGGATTTTGAGCAAATTAATAAGATAGGTGTTGTTCCTATTTTTCATTATCTGCGAACAAGCTCTGTAGATAACAAGGATTTGGTAGTACTTACAGGTACTATTGTTATAATTCATTACTCAAAAATGCACGCTATTGAAGCTTATGGTGGTGATAATTCGTATGTGTTTACAACCTTAAAAGGAGACGATAATTTTGTCTTAGTTACAGGATCTGATAAAGCGAGAAAGGCCCTTCTAGGTATCATTACCAAGCTTTTTGAAGATGGTGTTTTTAAAGTTTTAATAGGCACAAAAGCCTTGCTTGGCGAAGGTTGGGATGCACCATCTATTAACAGTTTAATATTGGCTTCTTTTGTTGGGTCTTTTGTATCGTCTAACCAAATGCGAGGAAGAGCCATTAGAAGAGATGCAAATAATCCTCAAAAAACCAGCAACATTTGGCATTTGGCTTGTGTTGATCCTACGGATAAATTTGGAGGAAAAGAGTTAGAATTATTAAAACGAAGGTTTGAGGCCTTTGTTGGTATTACCAACACAAAATTATCATACATCACAAATGGTTTTGAACGTTTGGGTATCCCAAATGAAATATCTGTTGAAGATTTAGAGACTTTAAATGCATCAAGTGTAACCAATTCTGTGGGAAGAGCGCAGACTTTTGTGAATTGGAAAAATTCAATAGGTGAAGGCAATAAATTAACCAGACAAGTGCAACTTCAAGATTTTAAAACATCTCAGTTTAAAGCACAACGACAGTTCTATTTTGCAAAAGCATCGCAGTTAATCTTTATCGAAATAGTTTTGGTTTTAATAGTGTTCTTTTTCGGAAGTATTTTATTAGCGTTTAATCTTACAGTTCCAACAGAGATTCTTTCAGTATTAAAATTTATAGGTTGTATTGCCTTGGTGTTCTTTGGCTACAAACTTTACAAGGTTACAGTTTACTATTTAAGACATGGATTTTTACACAGAAAAATCAAAAATATGGGATCAGCAATTGTTGATACCATGGATGAGATGCAACTTTTAAATACAGATCGAAATAGGATTAAAGTTTATTCTCATAAATTATTTTCTAATGCTGTGGTTTGTAATTTAAAAGGTGCTAGTAATTATGAAGAAGCCTTTTTTGTTAAGACCTTAACTGAACTTTTAGAGCCAGTAGCATCACCAAGATATATTATTATCAATACCAATTTTTTCAAAAAGGGATTTAATATTGAAAATTTCTATCCAGTTCCAGAAGTCTTTGGTAAAAACAAAGAGGACGCAAAGTGCTTTCTGAAGCATTGGGTAAAACACATGGGAAAAACCAAGCTGGTTTACACAAGACAATCTGAAGGTAGACGATTGCTATTAAAAGCCAAATTATTCCACAGGTCTAATGAACTAAAAAATAAGTTAGATACTTCTACAGTGTGGCAGTAGAACTAAACCCACTCTCTAGGATTTCGTAAAACATCAATCAGTTTTTCTTCGTCGCTTCCTTTTTCAGGATGATGGTCGTAGACCCATTGCACATGTGGTGGCAAACTCATCAAAATACTTTCAATTCGTCCGTTGGTTTTAAGTCCGAAAAGTGTGCCTTTGTCGTGTACTAAATTAAATTCCACATAACGACCACGACGTATTTCTTGCCAATCGCGTTGTTCTTGAGTGTATGGCAAATCTTTACGCTTTTCTACAATTGGCACATAGGCTTCTAAGAAGCTATTACCAACTTCAGTGACGAAATCGTACCAGTTTTCCATGGTCATATCATCACTTGCTTTGCAATAATCGAAAAACAAACCACCTATACCACGAGCTTCATTTCGGTGCACATTATGGAAGTACTCATCGCAACGCGCCTTGTATTTTGGGTAGAAGTCCGTGTTGTGTTTATCACAAGCAGTTTTACAAGTTTGGTGAAAGTGTTTTGCGTCTTCTTCAAACAAATAGTAAGGCGTTAAATCTTGTCCACCACCAAACCACTGATCTACGATATTGCCGTCTTGGTCATACATTTCAAAATAGCGCCAATTAGCATGTACGGTTGGCACCATAGGATTTTTTGGGTGTAAGACTAAACTTAATCCACAGGCAAAAAAATCAGCATCTTTCACACCAAAATAGGCTTGCATACTTTTTGGTAGCGCACCATGAACAGCAGAAATATTAACTCCACCTTTTTCAATTACATTACCATTTTCTATAACGCGAGTTCTTCCGCCTCCGCCTTCTGGTCGTTTCCAAAGATCTTCTTGAAATTTTGCTTTGCCATCAATAGCTTCAAGTTTAGAGGTTATGGTGTCTTGTAATTCTTGTATGTAGTTGTAAAATTTGTCTTTCAAAATCTATGATTTATATAATTCATATAATTCCATATCTAAAGGCTGTTCACCAGGTGGAGTAAATCCATTTATGAGTGTTTTTTGCCACACAAAATTATTGTTTTTAGCAACATTAGCACTGGCAATATTGTCTTTATGCGTTATAATTTGAAGGGTTTCTAAACCCAGTGTGTTAAACGCATATTTATTAAGTTCTGCAATGGCTTCAGACATTAATCCTTTGCCTTTAAGGTTGTAGTCTACGCAATAAGCATATTCTCCTTGTTTGGCATCCCAATTGAGCTCTTTAATGTAGATAAGACCTGCTAGTTTACGGGTTTCAGAATGCTTTAAGGTGAATAAAAATTCTTCGTTATTTCTGAATTGTTTCACCTTTTTATCGACGAATAATTGTGATAATGTTGGATTTAAATTCTGTTGCAACGTTAATGGAAAAAAGCGTTTTAATCGATCTGAATTCGCAACACAAAAGTCGCAAATTTTCCAAGCATCACCTTCGTGTACAGCACTAATTTCAAAATCGTTAAAACCTAATATCATTAGCTAAGATCTATTTTGTCAAAAGGTTCAAAACCAATCTCTTCGTCATCATCAAACAATAAATCTACTGCAATAACTGATGCTGAGGTTACACTCAAAGGTAATACTAGGATAACACCAATCACAGGAATGAGTAATAATAGTAAAAACCCAATACCATTGCCAATAGCCAAACCTCTATGCTGTCTTATAAACGCAACACTTTCTTTATACTTAAAATGACGTTCGAGTGTGTAATCCATATTGGCAAAACCTGCATAATACGCCTGAACTAAAAAGAGTAAAACGGTTGAAAAAATATTTACAACAGGAATAAGCTTAAGTATTAGTATTGGTAGTGTATAAAGCAGTTCTTTTGAAAGGTTTCGTAAACCAATTCTAATACCTCTTACCAATTGTTTGCTAAAATTCGTACTCACGTAATTCTTGGCAGGTTTGCCAGTAAAGTAAGCTTCAATCTTTTCTGAAACAGGACTCATAAAAGGCGAAGACAATGCCATTATAATGTGCTTATACAGAATTAGACCAATTGCAAAAATGACAATGCCACCAATAAATGTTGAAATGGCTGTAAACGTTGCTTTTCCGGTTTCCCAAATCCAAATGCCAGCCATCCATTCTCCAAGATTATCTGACAATCCGTAGGCTGAAACAAAAATCATAGCAAATACAACAACGCTTATTATTACAGGAATAACGAAGTATTTCCACAATTTTAATTTTGAAATTAATCCGTATGCACCTGTGTAAACCTGAAGTCCTCTATATATGTCTTGTATCATAAAGCCTATCCCTAACCCTTTCCGAAGGAAAGGGAATTTGTTAATTGTTTAAATGAAGATATTAATTTTCAATTGATTTTAATCTCAAAACAATAGACGTTTTTTTACATAATTTGTTACAACAAAATAACTTACCGAGTTAAGGAGCATTTATATTCCTTTCCTTTGGGAAGGTGAGGATGGGTTAGCTTCTATATTCCTTCACAGCATCAATAAAAGCCTTGGCATTATCTAGTGGAATATTTGGTAAAATTCCATGGCCTAAATTTACAATGTATTTGTCTTTTCCAAACTCATCAATCATTTGGTGCACCATTTTCTTAATTTCACTAGGAGGTGAAAACAAACGTGTTGGGTCAAAATTACCTTGTAATGTAATATTTCCACCAGTTAAGTAACGTGCGTTTTTAGCAGAACACGTCCAGTCAATTCCTAAAGCAGACGCATTAGATTTTGCCATTTCACCAAGTGCAAACCAACAGCCTTTACCAAAAGCAATTACCGGAGCATCATCTTTTAAGGCTTCAATGATTTGGTTGATGTATTGCCAAGAAAATTCCTGATAATCTACAGGAGATAGCATGCCTCCCCAAGAATCAAAAATCTGAACAGCATTACAACCAGCAACTACTTTCGCTTTTAAGTAAGCAATAGTAGTGTCTGTTATTTTTTGAAGTAAATTATGAGCTGCAACAGGATTTGTGAAACAAAACTCTTTAGCCTTGTCAAAGTTTTTAGAACCTTGCCCTTGCACGCAGTAACACAAAATTGTCCATGGCGAACCTGCAAAACCAATAAGCGGAATTTCGTTATTAAGTAATTCTTTAGTGGCTTTTATAGCTTGCATTACATAGTCTAGCTCAACATGAACATCTGGAACAATAACATTATCCACATCTTTCTGAGAACGCACAGGATTTGGTAAATAAGGACCAAAATTAGGTTTCATTTCTACCTCAATATTCATGGCTTGCGGAATCACCAAAATATCACTGAACAAAATGGCAGCATCCATACCATAACGACGAATAGGTTGTACGGTAATCTCGCTTGCTAATTCTGGAGTACGACAACGAGTAAAAAAGTCGTATTTGGCCTTAATTTCCATAAACTCCGGAAGGTATCTACCAGCTTGACGCATCATCCAAACAGGTGGACGCTCTACAGCTTCTCCTTTTAATGCTCTTAGGTATAGGTCGTTCTTTATCATATAGCTTTTCGCTATTGGCTATTAGCCTTTAGCTGTTTTTAATTTTATTTATTAAACTATTTATCATTTTAGCTTCTTTACTTAAAAGATCAAAAATGGGTTTTAAGCTTTCAGGTTGAATAAATCCTAGTTCCTCAGAAATTATTAATTGTGTTTCTACTTCAAAAAGAGAACCTATTGCTATTTCAAGAAACCTTTTAAATTCTACTTCACTATTTCTACTACAACCCTCTGCTATGTTTGAAGGGATTGAAGTGGCTGCTCTAGTTAATTGACTGCGTAATCCAAATTTTTCTTCAGAAGGTAACATTTGAGAAAGTTCATAGACTTGTTTTACTATTTGAATCCCATTTTTCCAAATTTCAAGTTGTCTAAAGTTTCTCATCTTTTTTTATTTTTCTTAGCCTGTATTAATTTAAATTTTAGCCAATAGCCAATAGCCAATAGCCAATAGCAATTAAACATAGTGCTCATTCACCAACTCAATAACGCTCTCAACAGTTGGTACTTTTGCAATGCGAACATTTTCAAAATACTGACTTGCTGCTTTTGCTGTGGTTTCGCCAATACAAAATGCAATACCTGTGGCTTTATTCTGTTTTAAGTAACTTTCTACTGTTGAAGGACTATAAAACATTACTCCATCTACATTGGCTTCAACTTTATCAGCATCAAACTTGGTTTGGTAGGCTTCAATTTCGTTAACTGTAATGTTATTTTCAGATAGAATATTTGGTAAATCATCTAAGCGTAAGTCACTACAAAAGTAGGTAACCTCTGTGCCTTCAATATATTCAACTAAATAGTTGGCTAATTTTTTAGCGTTGGATTCTGTATGCGTGACTTTGCCTATTCGTTTTTCAACCAAACGCTTTGTACGTCTGCCAACACAATAAATATTTTTGAATTGTAATTCTATTGCCGAAAAATTATGAAGCAAAGCTTCAACAGCATTTTTGCTGGTAATAATTACATTTTTAATTTCATTACGGACAACTGTTTTTGGGATACGATTTAGGCTGATTTTAATCGCATCATTACTATCAGCAACAACGTCATTATGAAACAATAACAATTGGTCATCTGTAAGTTTTTTGGTAGAATAAATATTGGTTTCCTTATCGCTACGTTGTAATTGGTCAATAAGCGTTTTACCACCTTTACCTATAATATAGTTGGCACAAAATTCTGCTAGATCATCATGTTTGCCTAAAGGCACAACTTTAGCAATTTCTATTTTTTTGGTGCCATCTTTACTAAGGAGAATGCCTTTAAAATTAACTTCTTCATTTTTAATAAAGGCTAAGGCTCCAATTGGTGCTGTACAACCACCTTCCAATCGGTTTAAGAATTCGCGCTCAATTGCTGTGCAAATTTGAGTTTCTTCATGATTAATTTCCTGGCAAATCTCTAGGATCTCTTCATCCTTTTCTAAAGCAGTAACCATAATTGTGCCTTGTGCAGGAGCAGGAATCATCCAATGCAAATTGATAGCGTTTTCTGGTCTTATGTTTAATCTACCAATACCTGCAGCAGCGAAAATAGCACCATTCCAATGCTCGTTGTCTTCAAGTTTTTGCAATCTTGAATTAACGTTGCCACGTATATTTTCAACTTTATGTGTTGGGTAGCGGTTAAGCCATTGCGCTCGTCTACGAAGACTGCCTGTAGCTATAACAGCATCTCTTGCTGATAAGAATTCTTCATTGTTTTTAAACACTAAAGTATCGTTAACATTGCCGCGTTTTATAACAGCAGCTTGCACAATACCTTTTGGCAAAACTGTAGGAACATCTTTTAGTGAGTGTACTGCAATATCAATGCTTTCATTAAGCATGGCGATATCTAGAGTCTTGGTGAAAATACCTGTGATACCTAATTCGTATAACGGTTTATCTAGTACAATATCTCCTGTTGATTTTACAGGTACTAATACGGTTTTGTGACCTAAGCGTTCTAACTGCGATTGTACAGTTTTAGCTTGCCATAGTGCTAATTGGCTATCGCGTGTGCCAATGCGAATAATTTTAGATTTTGAACTCATTTACACTTTTTCAATCGGCTAAAAAATTGCTCTTTTTAGCCCTATTTTTATCTTTTTTTTCTTCCGTAGCTAAGGCTATGCAACTCAAAAAAGCTTTCAAAAGAACAAAAAATATCTAATTTTCGCTTCAATTCAAAAAGTCTAAGTGAGTTCATTCTGTGAAGTTTCTTCTAGCTGAAATATTTTTTTGATGAGTTCTAAACTCTCATCAGACGTATCGTTGTCTTCTCTAAAGTGGTGCGCAAACTGATTAGTTATTTTTTGAATAATATTGTTGGTAATCAGTTCTGCTTGATCTTCGTTAAAATCGGCTAATTTTTTACGTTGTGTGTTTAATTCCGAATTTTTGAAATCGGTAAGTTTGTGTTTTAAGGCTTGGATTGTAGGTACAAACTTTAAGGTGTTTAGCCAAGTATTAAAATCGGCCATAATTTCCTCTATTATAGCTTCGGCTTTTGGTATAAATGTTTTGCGCTTTTCTAGAGTGTCATCTGTAATTTTAGCCAAATCATCCATATGTACTAAAGATACATTTTTTAACTCATTTATATCTTCGTTTACATTTTTTGGTATAGATAAATCTAAAACTAATAATGGTTTTTCTGTGGTAATTAGATTTTTAAAAACCGTTGGATTCTGTGCTCCTGTAGCAACAATTACAATATCAGAATTGTTAATTTCGGTTTCAAGGTTTTCGTAATCTTTTACAATAAGATTGAATTTCCCTGCGACTTCTTCAGCTTTAGTTTTTGTTCTATTAATAAGGGTAATATGCGGGTTTTTAGTGTGCTTCACTAAGTTTTCGCAAGTGTTTCGCCCTATTTTACCAGTACCAAAAAGTAGAATGTTTTTTTCTGAAATATGTTCTACATTGTTCATAATATACTGAACAGAAGCAAAAGATACTGATGTTGCACCAGAGGATAATTCGGTTTCGTTCTTGATGCGTTTGCTTGCCTGAATTACAGAGTTTACAAGACGCTCAGTAAAAGAATTTAATAAGCCTTCTTTCTTTGAAGCTCTTGCTGCAAATTTTAGTTGGCTTATAATTTCAAAATCACCTAAGATTTGACTGTCTAAACCAGAGCCAACTCTAAACATATGATGTATAGCGGTTTTACCTTTGTGTACATAAGCCACATCTTGAAACTCTTCTACAGTACCTTTGGTGTTTTCACAAAGTAGATGTATAAGTTGATATGGATGTTCTGCGAAACCGTATAATTCTGTTCGGTTACATGTAGAAATTACAATAAGACTTTCTATCCCATTTTGCTTAGCTTCCGCTAATAGGTTTTGTTTAGCAGTATCACTTAGGCTAAAATGACCACGCACTTCGGCATCAGCTTTTTGATAGCTGAGACCAATGGCATAAAAGTATGTGTTTTTGTGTTGTTGCATTCGCTCGTTTACCTGACTTGGAAATTAACAGAGCAAATTTATGTTTGATGCTACAAAAAAAATAACGCTAAAAGAACTTAAAGTGTCGTTTCTGGTTTTTTAGGGTTATTTTTTCAAAAAACATGATTTTTGTCATATTTTTATAGTAAAATCAAGGGTTTTTTAGCTCTTTGTTTAGAACAAATCTAAATAACAAGAAAATGAAATTGGAAAATACAGCTTCAAAAAGTGTCGCTATAGGTACTTTTGAAGAAACTTTTATTGAAGATGGCTTTTTTGTATTAACGCACAAGAATGAAAACGATATTGTTGAAATTCTTGAACGTGAGATTGATAGCACATATATACAATTTCACTTTTGCACTAAAGGTTCAGCTAATTTTGTGTTTAATAACGGAACGTATACACTAAATATTAAAGAGGAAACATCTTTACTGCTCTATAATCCGCAACGCGATTTACCAATTTATTTAGAAATGCAGCCACATTCTTGGTTGGTATCTTTTGTAATGTCTATAAAAAAGTTTCATAGTTTGTTTTCTCAAGATGCTAACTACGTTACCTTTTTATCAGATGAGAATAAAAACAAAAAGTACTATACAGACGGAAATATCAATCCATCTATGGCTGTAGTATTAAACCAAATGATAAGTTTTAATCTTAACCAAACGATAAAACCGCTGTATTTCAAAGGAAAGGTTTATGAGCTTTTGAGTTTGTATTTTAATAGAAATAAAGATGCAGATGTTGAGCAATGTCCATTTTTAGTCGATGAGGTTAATGTGGCAAAACTTAAAAAAGCAAAAGATATTATTATAGCCAATATGGCTGAACCTCCAACTTTACAAGAGTTATCAGAAACTATTGGATTAAGCCTCAAAAAACTAAAAGAAGGTTTTAAGCAAATTTATGGTGATACGGTCTATGGTTTTTTACTAGACTATAAAATGGAGGTGGCTCGCAAACTTTTAGAGTCTGGCGACCATAACGTTAATGAGGTTGGGCTAAAGGTAGGTTACAGTACAGCAAGCCATTTTATTGCAGCGTTTAAAAAGAAATTTGGAACGACGCCTAAGAAGTATATTACGGCTTCTGGTTAAGGTAGTAGTAATTTTAGTTTTTCTTTAAACTATCTAATTGTTTTTTATAGTTTTCAAGCTCTTTTTTGAGCTCATCACTAAACTCTATTTTTTTAGAAGTAGAATTTTGATTCAACTTTAGACTATCATTTTTAGCTTGAAAGCTTGAGTCTAACTTTCTGAATTTTTCAAGTATCTCGTTGGATTTTTGATAAGATAAAATCAGAGTTTTTAAGTTCTTTTCTCCATACTTAACTTTAGCTTCATCATATGATAGTTCTAAAATTTCAAGTAGTTCTATATGACTTTTAATCCCTTTGGCTGAGTTTTCAGAAATTAATTTTAGTGCTTTATTATTAGAATTGAAATGCTGTTTTATTTTATTGAAATCATCAGAAGAAATTTCAATAGAGTCTATTTGTTTCTGAAACTTTTTTAATTGTAAGCTATCTAAGTTTTGAGAAAAACCAAGTCCGTTTACTAGTAAAAAAAGACTAGCAAAGACGAAGTTTTTCTTATTAAACCTAATAATCATAATACCCATTATAACCACGCGAGGTTGGTGTTACGCGTTTTCGGTCTTTGTAAATCGCAAGGTTAATGATTTCTTCGTATTGTTCTTCTAGTTCTTTGGTTTCATCAACTGTGGTGCCATAACTATTACTTATATCATAATAATCTACAACGAGTTTTTTACCGTCTTTTGGTTTTATAAAAGAGATATAATGTAGTACTTCGGACTTACCAGAGTAGTCATCATCTTTATCTATTTTAAAGAAGTACATTACAGCATCTTTATTGCCTTTATCAGTTTTAAAATCGTGTTTCAATAAAAAGACAAGCGAATCCTTTTCTTTCTCATAATCTGCATTACCTAACAGTTTAGATTTTGCAAATTGTTGCTGACTAATATTAAGTGACTTTATCGAATTAAAGAGCTTGGCCTCGTCCAGTTCTTCTAAAAGTTTGTATTGATTTTCTTCATCCTCTATCAACTTCTCTTTTAATTCGCTCGGGATTTTTTCTTTGTTTTTAGCCAATAGCACATAATACCTTGTTAGTGCTGAGGTATCATCTACGTTGAGCATTTTTTCAAAAAAGTCTTTGGCAGTACGTTCATTTCGATAAGGAAAAATTAAATTAACGTAAGTTGATAAATCGTCTGAGTAGTAACCATAACCACTGTTACTTAGACTGCGTTTTACTTCAATCTTACCGTCATTTATTATCTGGTTTTTATATTTTTTGTAATCTTTTGTTTTGACTAAACCAGAATCTTTAACACGAGCCAACAAACCGTAAAGTGCTTCCTTGTATTCGCTAATAGTGCTGTACTGTAAAATTTCAGGAAACAAATCGGCTTTTAGTTCTAAAGAATCTTTCTTTGCGTAGCTATAAAAAATACTGCCAATACCTCCAAGTGGTAAATCGCGTTCCATTAAATCCATAGCCAACTCAAAGTTCTCTTTCTTCTTGGTGTCAAATAAACCTTCTAATATCGCAGACTGAGTTTGTGGATCTGAGTAACTGTCGTAGTAAAATTGTTTTATGAAGTCTAGATTGTTTTTAAGATCTATCTCTACAAGTTGACCTACTAAGTGCGACTTTATATTTAAACGTTCTTTATCGAATTCAAAATCTTTTAATACAGAAACAATATCTCTACTATTGTATTTTTTGAACTTAACAAGGTCGTAAGATTCTAAAATTATACTGTCGTTTTCTTTTAGTGCTTCAAAAAATTGACGGGTTTTATCTTTAAGTACGTCTTTACCCATTAAGGTATCTATTGGTGTAAAGGAATCGTAAAATTCAGTTATAAATTTAGAGGGTCCGCTAATAGAATCTATTAATGTTTTTAACTCAAAAAGTACACCTTCCTTAAGAATATTCTTTACCATTACTTGCTTGGCACTATTACTATCTGTGTAATTAAATGTGTAGGAGTAGATACCATCTTTATTGGACTTAGACCTATTGAAAATTCTAAATTTCTTTTTTGGTGTGTAATAACGAGTAGCTCCATTGGCTTTTCGATCTACATCTTTCCAAAGACTATCAATGTTATGAAACATTTGTAAGTCATGAAATTTGGTTCTGGTAATTTCTATTTGCTCATTGGCTTTTGTAGAGTAGGTGGTAGACTTTGTTTTTTCTTCATAATCTTTATCGTCTTTATCAGAACCATAGTATCCATAACCATAAGGATTTGGTAACGGAGATTTGGCATTGGTGTTTACCGTAAAATGAAGTGAAGTGTCTACCAATTTCTCAAATCCTGAATAATCTGTTTTATTGAATTTAAAAGATTTAAAAAATTCAGTTTTGTCATCAGTATTAGTGCCAACATAGCCTAAAAGGTAGTAGCTACCATCTTTTACAATTGTCTTTAAGTGTAAATTTTTGCCAGATGTTGAGTCTAAAACAGCACGAGACTCATAAGTTTTATAATCACCTCTTTTGAATCCACCTTCAGCTTCTTCAAGTTTATAATTTAAATAAAGCGCATGATGGAAATACTTAGCTTCAAAACTGTCTTCTTCGATATAGCTTAAGTCATGAAGTGTGGATTCTTCAACAAAATAGTAAGCATCATCTTTATAACCTTCTAATAACTTTTTTCCTTTATTAGCCATGTTACTTGTAACGTAATATTCAGGAAACTTAACTTGAAACTTTTTAGCAGGAGACACAAACGTTATTATAGAATCTGTAGGTGTTTTAATATCTATTGAGTTAAATATTTTGGCTTCATGCTTAAGCACAAAATCACTTCGACCTGCATATTTGATAATGATTATCTCAAGAGGTGTTTGGTAAATATGGTATTTCTGAAATTCACCTTTTTTAGTCTTATTAACGATGCTTAGTCCAGGATAAGGTTCTTTTAATTCTTCTTTCTTTACAATATCACCAGGTATATCTTCATACAATAAATCATCTATTTCCTTAAGTGTCATGTTCTCTTTTTCGTTTGGCAAATAAGTGAAACGACTAATTCTGTTTACTGTTAAATAAGCACCATTTGTCATATCTGGATCTAAATAATACTTCTGTCCTCCATAAGAGAATTCGCGTAATTCGTCGTAAGTATTTAAGCTTAAAAAACCGTCTGGTGTAATGTGCTTTGTTAGAATAGGTTCTATAAAAAGGCTATCTAGTTTTGTTTTTTCGGTTTTACTAAAATCAGTTTGCTCAGATATTAAAGCTTTAACAGTATAACCTCTTTCACGAAGCATATTAATCATTCCCTTTTCACCTGGTAAATGTGCTGCGCCAACGCCAGCAAATACAGATTTTTTAGGCATTAAATCCACCAATGAGTTTACCATGTTCTCGTTTCTAATAAAGAGCATATTTTCTCTGTAAAACTCTGTATTAGAACCAGCACCAATAGAGTCCAAAAGATCCAAATTTCTGTCGCGATAAAGATTTTCTTGTATGAGATAAGGATTCTCTTTAGCGTATAGTTTTTGTAACCAAGGATCTATATCTTTTTTGTTTGCGTTATAAGCCGCCTTGGTAGTTAAGTAACGAGACTCAGCCAAATCTTCTAGACCGTAAATTTCTTTACCGTTTTTCTTTCCTGCCTGATAGATAAACATGTCTAGATAAGTTTCTTCTTCAAAATTATCTGCAGCATTACTTTTTCTATACAAATAAGCATTGACAGCGCCATTATCCATCCTAACCGAAGCTCTAACAGCCATTTCTTCAGGATGAGTAAGCTTAAAAAGATTGGTGTAAAAGCCTTGTCTATAGTTGTTGTAAAAGGCCATTTCATCAATCATCATGTCGTAGTTAAAACCTGGCCATGTGATAGGGTCAGATTCTAATGCAACACATTCACTCTCATTAAGCGCTTTGTAGAACACATCATCTAACCTAAAAGCCACTTTTTTGCTTACATGCATGGTGCCATATAAGTATGAGGTTTTTTCTAATCCGTTACCAGAAATCTCCCAAAGCAGACTTTGATATTGTTGTTGAGAAAAAGCTGTTATTGAAATTGTAAATATTAGGGCTGTAAGAATTTTTTTCATTTTGTACTTTATAATCAGGACTTGTAAAGATATTTAAATCATTGAAATAGCCATGCTCAATCACTAAAACTCGTTTAAAAACTAAAATCATGGTTATTACTTGTTAAATATAACAACTCAAAAAAAGTAAAAACAGTATTTAACATAGCATTATAAATAAAACTAATACTAGTGATTTTATTCTATTACGAAAGGGTTGTATTTTTGTTATAAGAAAAAATGAATATGAAAAAAGGAGTTTTACTAGTTAATTTAGGTTCGCCAGATAGCCCTAATCCAAAAGACGTAAAGAAATATTTGGATGAATTCTTAATGGATGAACGCGTAATAGATCTTCCCCTTTGGGCACGTACATTATTGGTAAAAGGAATCATCTTAAACACCAGACCAAAGGCTTCGGCCAAAGCATATCAAAAAATTTGGTGGGAAGAAGGTTCGCCATTGATTGTGTTGTCCGAAAGACTTCAGGAAAAGGTGCAGAATAAGGTAGATTATCCTGTTGCTTTGGCCATGCGCTACGGAAGCATGAGTATTAAAAAAGGACTGCAAGAACTGGTTGATAAAGGTTGTACAGAAGTAAAGACAATCCCATTATATCCTCAGTTCGCCATGGCAACTACAGAAACGATTGATGTAAAAGTAGATGAGTTGGTTGCAGAGCACTTTCCGCAATTAAAAATAACTAGAACTCCTGCATTTTATCACAGAGAAGATTACAAAGAGGTTCTAGCACAAAGCATTGCCGAAAAGCTAGACGGTTTAAATTACGAGCACATTTTATTTAGTTATCATGGTGTGCCAGAGCGTCACATAAGAAAAAGTGATATAACCAATGGTAATTGCAAAATGAATGGTAAATGTTGTTTTAAAATGGGAAGTCCTCAACATGAGTTTTGTTACCGTCATCAATGTGAAATTACCACTGTAAATGTTGCTAAAAAATTAAAACTTAAAAATGGAACATACTCTACAACCTTTCAATCTAGATTAGGTTTCGATCCGTGGTTAAAACCATATACTGACAGAACCATAGAAAGAATGGGAAAAGAAGGTGTTAAAAAAATGGCCATTGTAACTCCAGCCTTTGTTAGTGACTGTTTAGAAACTTTAGAAGAAATTGCCATGGAAGGTGAGGAAATCTTCCACGAAGTAGGAGGAAAGGAGTTTACGGTAATTCCCTGTCTGAACGATAGAGATGATTTTGCACAAGTATTAACTAATATGATTGAAGAATGGGCAACCTCTGAAACTTTAGCGGTGTAATAAATGGCTAAAGTATCCTCACAAGATTTAGGTAGTCAACCAATAGGTAAATTGCTTGTAAAACAAGCTGTACCAGCCTCTATAGGTATTTTGGTAATGTCGCTCAACATTCTTGTAGATACTATTTTTGTTGGTAATTGGATTGGGCCTAATGCTATTGCTGCGATAAATGTGGTATTGCCAGTGTCGTTTTTTATTGCGGCTTTAGGTATGGCTATTGGTATTGGTGGTTCTTCAATTATTTCTAGAGCACTAGGTGCAAATAACAGAGAAAAGGCACTAACTACATTTGGCAATCAAATAACCTTAACGCTCTTATTTACGATTTCATTTGTTGTTCCAGGGTTGTTTTTTGTAGATTCTATAATACCAGCGTTTGGTGGTAAGGGAGAAATTTTTGATCCTGCAAAAATCTATTATGTTATTGTTCTTTATGGCGTGCCATTTTTGGCCTTGTGCATGATGGGAAATACCGTAATTCGTGCAGAAGGAAAACCAAAATTTGCAATGTATGCCATGATGATTCCCTCTGTTGGCAATCTTATTTTAGATTACATTTTTATAAAAATATTAGGTTACGGTATGCATGGTGCAGCTTGGGCGACAACAGGCTCATACATGCTATGTTTGGGTTTTATTGTTTGGTATTTTTTATCCAATAATTCAGAATTAAAAATTACTGAGTGTTTTTATAAATTGAATTTTCCAATCATTAAAGAGATAGGTGGTTTGGGTTTTGTAACCTTGGCAAGGCAAGCTATTGTAAGTATCACTTACTTATTAATGAACAATATTTTATTCAATTTAGGAGGTGAAACTTCTGTAACAGCATACGCCATTGTTGGAAGAATGCTCATGTTTGCATTGTTCCCAGTTTATGGAATAACACAAGGGTTTTTGCCTATAGCAGGTTTTAATTATGGGGCAGAACACTACAAACGCGTTAGAGAATCTATAATGACTGCGATAAAGTATGGTGTTTTATTAGCTGCTGTTATTTTTGTTTTTTTAATGCTTTTTCCAGATGCTATTACTAGGCTTTTCACACAGGATACAGAAGTATTAAAAGAAACTCCACCAGCCATGCGATGGGTGTTTGCGGCAACACCAATTATTGGTATTCAATTAATAGGAGCAGCGTATTTTCAGGCTATAGGTAAGGCTGTACCAGCTTTATTGCTCACACTGCTTCGTCAAGGAATTTTCTTTATCCCTTTGATTTTTATTCTACCAAGATTCTATGGTGAACTTGGTGTTTGGATGTCCTTTCCTATTTCAGATGTTTTAGCAACCATTGTTACCGTTTATTTTTTGCATAGAGAAGTAAAGTTAAAGTTAATACCGAAGGAAGTATAATAATTTTAAATCCGTAATTTTAGTGTTCTTTAACCAACTACTAATTTTTATGCGATTTTCATCTTATTTGTTAGCTGTTTTAATAGCATGTTTTAGCTTAGATCTACAATCACAAGACTTTCAAGAATCCGATTATGGAGCCTTAGAATACAGATTGCTCGGACCCTTTAGAGGTGGAAGAAGTGCTGCTGTTACAGGAGTGCCAAATCAACCTAACTTATATTATTTTGGAGCTACTGGTGGAGGTATTTGGAAAACTACAAGCGGAGGTCGTGCCTGGGAAAACATATCAGACGGATATTTTGGAGGAAGCATTGGAGCCATAGCTGTTTCTAAAAGCGACCCAAATGTTATTTACGTTGGTGGTGGTGAAAAAACCGTCAGAGGAAATGTATCTTCAGGTTATGGTATTTGGAAAAGCGTTGATGCTGGTAAAACATGGCAAGCATCTGGTTTACCTCAAAGTAGGCACGTACCACGTATTGCAATTCATCCTACCGATCATAATATTGTTTATGCTGGTGTATTGGGTAACATCTATAAACCAACACAAGAACGAGGTGTTTACAAAAGCACAGATGGTGGAAAAACTTGGAAAAAGACCTTATTTTCTAACGAACATGCTGGTGTTGTAGATCTAATAATGGATCCTACAAACCCTAGGATTTTGTATGCTTCAACTTGGCGTGTACAACGAACACCTTACAGTTTAAGTTCTGGTGGTGAAGGTTCTGCTTTGTGGAAAAGTACAGACAGTGGTGAAACCTGGACCGAAATATCGGTTAATAAAGGTTTTCCTGAAGGCACTTTGGGTATCATTGGTATAACAGTATCGCCAATAAATAATCAACGTCTTTGGGCAATTGTTGAAAATAAAGACCAAGGAGGTTTATACAGAAGTGACGATGGTGGTGAAACATGGACACAAGTAAATAGCGAAAGAAAATTACGTCAGCGCGCTTGGTATTACACCAGAGTTTATGCAGATACCAAAGATGTAAATACGGTTTATGTACTTAATGTGCGCTACCATAAAAGTACTGATGGCGGAAAGAATTTCAATACCTACAACGCACCACATGGAGATCATCACGATCTATGGATTGCACCAGAAAATCCAAATCGAATGATTATTGGTGACGATGGAGGTGCACAAGTGACATACGATGGCGGAGAGACTTGGAGTACCTATCACAATCAACCAACATCACAGTTTTATAGAGTAACTACAGATAATGCATTTCCTTATCGTATATATGTGGCACAACAGGATAATTCTACTATAAGAATTCCGCATAGAACAGATGGATATTCAATTACTGAAGACGATTGGGAAAGTACTGCAGGAGGAGAATCAGCACATATTGCTGTAGATCCTGAGGACAACGATATTGTTTATGGAGGAAGTTATGATGGCTTCTTAACAAGAGTGAATCATAAAACAGGAACAGTAAGAGCAATCAATGTTTGGCCAGACAATCCTATGGGTCATGGTGCAGAAGGCATGAAGTATCGTTTTCAATGGAATTTCCCAATTATGTTTTCTAAGCATAATCCAAACCGATTGTACACCTTTTCTCAGCATGTTCACGTTACCGAAAATGAAGGACAATCATGGGAAATTGTTAGTCCAGATTTAACTCGAAACGATCCGGAAAAATTAAAATCTTCAGGCGGACCGATTACTCAAGATAATACCTCTGTAGAATACTATTGTACAATATTTGCAGCGAACGAATCTCCTTTAAAAGAAGGTTTGCTTTGGGTTGGTAGTGACGATGGTTTAATTCACGTTACTAAAGATGGTGGTAAAACCTGGGATAACGTCACACCTAAAGGAATGCCAAATTGGATGATGATTAATAGTATAGAGCCAAGTGCTTTTGATGAAGGTACTTGCTATGTCGCTGGTACAAAATATAAAACAGGTGATTTTGCACCTTATTTGTATAAAACCACTGACTACGGAAAAACCTGGAAAAAAATAACAAATGGTATTAACGGAGAGCATTTCACCAGAGTTTTAAGAGAAGATCCAAAACGTAAAGGTTTACTGTATGCAGGCACCGAAACAGGAATGTATATTTCGTTTAACGATGGTAAAGACTGGAAGCCATTTCAATTGAATTTACCAATTGTGCCAATAACCGATTTAACGATAAAAGACAATAATTTAATTGTTGCGACTCAAGGTAGAAGTCTTTGGATGATTGATGATTTAACCGTAATTCATCAATTATACGATGCAGATTTAAGCAAAACTGTCTTGTTTCAACCAAAAGACACTTACAGAGTGCGAGGTGGAGGAAGAAGTGGTAGTTTAACTTCTGGTGCTAATCATCCAAATGGTGTTATCACATATTTCAATTTAAAAGATTATAAGGAAGACGACAAGGTGTCTCTAACCTATTTCGATACAGAAGGAGACACTATTAAAACATTTTCAACTAAAGACAAAAAAAATATACTTAAAGTTGAAAATGGAGCAAATCAGTTTGTTTGGGATATGACTTATGATGGAGCAGAACGTTTACCAGGTATGATATTGTGGTGGGCAAGTTTAGAAGGACCAAGAGCAATTCCTGGTAACTATAAAGTGAGTTTAAATGTCAATGGAAATGAGCAATCAAAACCATTTACAATTCTTGCAGATCCAAGGGCAGAAAGCACGCTTGCTGATATGGAAAAACAGTTTCAGTTTGTAAAAGATGTTAACGAAACTATGGATAAAGCGCATAAGTCTATCAAAAAAATAAGAAATATTAATGGCCAGTTAAGTGCATTTCAAAAGCAATATAAAGACGATGAGAATGTGAAAGATCTGGTGGAAAAAGCCAAAGCTTTAGAAGAGCAACTTTCAAACATTGAAAAGGAATTATATCAAACTAAAAACAGAAGCGGTCAAGATCCTTTGAATTTTCCAATTAAGTTGACTAATAAATTAGGGCATCTCAATGCTTTGGTAAGCATGGGAGATTTTGCGCCAACCGATCAGGACGTTGCTGTTAAAAATGAACTTGTTTCAAAAATTGAAACGCAATTGTCACAGTTTAACTCAATTCTTAATGATGAGGTGAAAGCATTCAATGCAGCCTTTAATTCTAAACAGTTGAATTATTTGTTTGTTGAGGATTAAGTCTAAATTTGTCATGCTGAATTTATTTTCAGCATCTAATAAAAAAATAAGATAGACCTTGAAACGAGTTCAGGGTGACAAAATAAATCTATGGAATACTACAATTACATAAAATCACTACATCTCATTTTTGTTATCACTTGGTTTGCAGGTTTGTTTTACATTCCGAGATTGTTTGTATATCAAATAGAAGCGTTTCATAAACCATCACCAGAAAAGGAAATTCTAGGAAAGCAGCTAAAGCTTATGGCGAAGCGCTTGTGGTTTATTATTACTTGGCCATCAGCAATTCTTGCAACGTTATTTGCGATTTGGCTAATGATTTTAATGCCTAGTTGGTTTCAGCAAGGATGGATGCATGTAAAATTAGCCTTTGTAGTTTTACTATTTATTTACCACTTCAAAACTCATATTTACTATAAGCAACTTCAAAATGATGAAGTAAAAGTAACTTCAAATTTTATGAGAATATGGAATGAAGGAGCAACCTTTATTCTTTTTGCAGTAGTCTTTTTGGTCATTTTAAAAAGTACCATTAATTGGATTTTTGGTGTTGTTGGTATCGTAGTTCTTGGGATACTTATAATGTTAGGATTTAAACTTTATAAACGCATACGCGAAAAAAACCCAGATGCCTAATTGGCTTGATTATTGCTATATTTAGTCCATTAATAAGCTGATGAAGATTAAAAAACTCTCTTTACGATCTCGAATATTTATTGCTATGATACTCTTGGTGTTATTAGCATCTGTATTGATTGCTGCGGTAACAATATATCAGTATAACGAAGAAGCTAGAGATTATCACAGAGAACGCTTAGAACGAAAAGAAAAGGCAATTAGGAAAAGTATCGAGTTCACCATACAAGAAACGACTTATCCTGTTACAACAGAGAATATTCCGTTAATATTTAAAGACGCAATTTTTGATATTGACGCTATACACAACCTTCAGATTAATTTATATGATTTAGAAGGCGAACTGCTAAAAAGTTCTAAACGTACAATACAGAGAGACACTACAGAACAGTGCTTAGATGCAGAAATCCTAAACGCCTTATCCAATACTGCAGAGCATCGTTATGTTATTAAACAAGAGGAAAATGGTGAGGTTTTTCAATCATCATATTCTTATATAACCGATAAGAAATTTAAAAACCTAGCTATACTCAATTTACCTTATTTAGAAAATGACGACTTTTTAAATAAGGAGTTGAATGAGTTTTTAATGCGTTTAGGTTATGCGTATTTGGCCATGATACTAGCGGCAATTGTGTTTGCGTATTTTATTTCAAAATATATTACAAAATCACTAAAGACTATTAGTGATAAAATGAATGAAACCAGACTTGAAAAGCGCAATAAAAAAATACAGGTAGAATCTACTAGCGAAGAGATAGAAACGCTCGTAAACTCATACAATAGTATGATTGACGAGCTTGAAGCTAGTGCTGTGAAATTGGCCACAAGTGAGCGCGAACAAGCTTGGAGAGAAATGGCAAAGCAAGTAGCACACGAGATTAAAAACCCTTTAACTCCAATGCGATTGAGTGTGCAAAGCTTTCAGCGCAAGTTTGATCCTAATGATGAGAATATTCATCAAAAAGTAGATGAGTATAGTAATACACTTATTCAGCAGATTGACACTATGAGTTCTATTGCTTCGGCATTTTCAAACTTTGCTAAGATGCCTGCTCAAAAATCAGAAAATCTTAATGTAGTACATATCGTTAAGTTGGCATTAGATATTTTTAATGAAGATTACATTTCTTTTGAAGCTGATGCGGAAGAAATTATAGCCAAATTCGACCGAACACAACTTATTAGGGTAGTTACCAATTTGGTAAAAAATTCTATACAAGCTATTCCAGAAGATACAGAAAACCCAACTATAAAAGTCAAAGTTTTTTCTGTTGAAGGTAATGTTAACATCACTGTTGAAGATAATGGAACAGGAATTACAGAAGAGACGAAATCAAAAATATTTGAGCCTAAATTCACCACAAAATCAAGTGGAATGGGCTTAGGGTTGGCAATGGTGAAAAATATTGTGGAAACCTTTAAAGGAAGTATTACCTTTACATCTCAAGAAGGAGAAGGTACATTGTTTACTGTGTCTTTTCCTAAAGAGTAAATTTTTCATTCCGAATTTGTTTAACGATTCATAGATTAAATCAATAAAACATTATGTCTTTTAACAACATACTATCCGATTACCAAAATGGTATAACCACCATTACCATCAACAGGCCCAAAAAACTAAATGCTTTAAATAAAGAAACCATCCAAGAGCTACACGAGGCTTTTGATGAAGCTAATAAAGATGCAGACACAAAAGTAATTATTATTACTGGTAGTGGTGAAAAAGCATTTGTTGCAGGTGCAGACATTAGTGAGTTTGCAGATTTCAATGTTACAGAGGGTGGAAGATTAGCGGCACAAGGACAAAAACTTCTATTCGATTTTGTTGAAAATTTAGGCACTCCAGTAATTGCAGCCGTTAATGGTTTTGCTTTAGGTGGTGGATTAGAATTAGCAATGGCTTGCCATTTTAGAGTTGCTAGTACCAATGCCAGAATGGGTTTACCAGAAACATCTTTGGGAGTAATTCCTGGATATGGAGGTACCCAAAGATTACCACAATTAGTAGGTAAGGGTAGAGCTATGGAAATGATAATGACAGCTGGGATGATAGATGCTAATCATGCTTTGAGTTTTGGTTTGGTAAACCATGTTGTTGAACAAGAAGGGTTATTAGAGTTTTGTGAAAGTATAGCTAGTAAAATAATGCGCAATTCTTCCGTTGCCATATCTGAAGCCATTAAAGCTGTAAATGCCAATTATAAAGATGGAATTAATGGATATGAAGTAGAAATTAAAGCCTTTGGAGATTGTTTTGGTACTGACGATTTTACCGAAGGTACAACAGCATTTTTAGAAAAACGTAAGGCTGATTTTCCAGGGAAATAAATAGTTGCAACTTTTTTAGGTATAACATCTTTAGATGTTAATAAATTAAACATATGTTTGTTGTTTTGATTTAGTTTTGTTTGTATTTTTACAAATAAAATTTAAATATGTTTAATAAAGAAGTCGTTAAAGGTCGTGGAGCTCAAAAAAATGTTCACAATCGTTTTTTTGAGTTGTCTCATGAAATGCGTGATGATTTCTTAGAGTTTTGTCATAAAGAAGGTGAAATAGCAGATAAAAACAAGACGCAGTATCTCAATGTCTTTCCTAAGACCATAGTTAACAAGGTTACAAGTCCAGATGTTGGTATGGCTTATTCAATGAATATGTACCAAGGTTGTGAACATGGTTGCATCTATTGTTATGCCCGTAATAGTCATGAATTTTGGGGTTTTAGTGCAGGTTTAGATTTTGAACGACGAATCCTGGTTAAAAAGGATGCGCCAAAACTCTTAGAGAGTCTCTTAAAAAAGAAAAGTTGGAGAGCACATACTATTGTAATGTCTGGGAATACTGATTGTTACCAACCAGCAGAACAAAAGTTTCAGTTAACAAAACAATGCCTAGAGGTCTTTTTAAAGTATAAACATCCTGTAGCAATAATCACAAAAAATGCGCTTATACTAAGAGATATAGAACTTTTAAAAGCACTTGCTAAAAATAATTTAATTGCTGTAAATATATCAATAACATCATTATCAGAGAAAACGAGACGTATTTTAGAACCACGTACCGCAACTATAAAAAGGCGATTACAAACAGTAAAAGAACTTAGCGATAACGGAATTCCTGTAAATGTGATGTTAGCTCCAATAATCCCTTCAATAAACAGTCACGAAATTCTTCCAATGGCAAAGGCAGTATCAGAAGCTGGCGCACTGAGTATTGCGCATACTATTGTGCGATTAAACGGAGCGATTGGTGAGATTTTTACAGATTGGATTAGAAAAACACTACCAGATAGAGCAGATAAGGTTTTGCATCAAATTCAAAATTGTCATGGAGGAACTCTTAACGAAAGCAGATATGGAGTGAGAATGCGAGGTGAAGGACAAATAGCAAAACAAATTAATGATCTTATTGCTTTAGCAAGGTTAAGATATTTTAAAGATAAATCTATGCCTAAGCTAAATACTAATTTACATGAGCAATATAAAGATGGTCAAATGAAACTATTCTAAAAAAAACAAAAGTGGGCTTTATGCCCACTTCCGAAGTAAAAAAATAACTAATATATAAACAATCAAAATTTATATCCTAAAATTCTTAGTGTACACTCTGCCATTAGATTTAATGACAGCAGTATAATCACCTGAGATGGTGCTGTCTAATTTATAAACTCTGTTTAAGACGTCTTTTCCCTCAACATTTTCTGTATGAATTAACTCATCTTCAAAGTAAAGTTCTACGTCCATTTCATTAGTGTCTAAACCAATTTTTGAAACGATAAGTAAACCCTCTTCAGATCTTATAACTGGTTTATAAATTTTTGTCTGGGTGTCATTTAAGATTTTAACACTCTTGTTAGTTACTTGTAAATCAACAACTTCAATTTCAAAATCTTTACTGATTTCTACAGTATATATTCCATTGCTTAGTTGGCTAAAATCAAAAAGCCTAACTAGATTTCCGTTATGCTTAATACGACCACTAAAAATAACTTCACCCGAATCATTAGTTACAGAAAGATTATGCCCTTCATTTACAAATTTAAATGTTGGTAAATCCTTTAAGGTCTCGCTTGCATAGCTTGTGTATGTTCCCAACATCACTGCTACTACCAAAATACTTTTAATTAATGTTTTCATCTTTTTCCTTTTTTAAGGTTAAACTGAATTAACACTACAAATGTATTATGATAGGAGGTAGCTGAAAACAACAATTTTGGCATATTTATATGTAAAATTAACCCAAAATAAAATTTTAAGTAGGTATATGGTTAAAATAGTATATAATAGTGGTAATTTTATATATGTTTGATTTTTTTAATACAGTAACTTTGTACTAAAATATTAGCAGTGAGTACAAGAAAACCTATACTAGAAAAAATTAGTCCAGAGTTTGGAAGCTCTATGAAAGTTATTAAGCATGGAGCATATGTAGGTGAAAAGAAACCATTTTGGCATTTTCATCCAGAAATAGAATTGGTTTACGTCAATAAAGGAAAGGGAAAGCGACATATAGGTAATCATTTGTCGTATTTTAATAATAGCCAGCTTTTACTTATTGGATCTAATTTACCGCATAATGGTTTTACAGACAGACTTACTGTTTATGGTACGGAAACCATTGTTCAGTTTAAGCCAGAGTTTTTAGGAGAGCACTTCTTCAATATTCCAGAAATGGAAAAAATCAATAATTTATTTGAGCGCGCCAAGAGTGGAATTCTTTTTGGTATTCCTACTAAACAAAAGCTTGGTAAAAAAATTGAAAAGCTGTCTGAAAAGGAAGGTTTTAAAAAAATTCTTATTCTACTTGAGGTTTTACATAGTCTAGCCAAGGCAGAGGACTATACTATATTGAATGCAGACGGTTATAGGTTTGAAACAGAACCACAAGACAGCGCAAAAATAGATACGATTTTTAAGCACATAAACGAAAATTTTAAAGAACACATAAGTCTAGATGAAATAGCAGATAAGGTGAGTATGACGGTTCCTGCTTTTTGTAGATATTTCAAAAAAGTAACAGGAAAAACATTTACCAAACTTGTAAATGAATATAGAGTTGTACATGCTACCAAATTACTTACAGAAAGCCAAATGAGTATAACAGATATTAGTTTTGAGTGTGGTTTTAATAACTTCTCACATTTCAATAAATTGTTTAAAGAATTTACAGGGAAAAGTGCCTCAAAGTATAGGAGTGAGGTAAAGTTAATTGTTCAGTAAAAGAGTTTTATTGTTCTCCGTTCCACTCAGCATAAAACTGCTTTAGATAGTCTTCCATAAACTTATGTCTGTCTGAAGCAATTCGCTTTCCGGTTTTGGTATTCATTTGGTCTTTAAGCAACAATAATTTTTCGTAGAAGTGATTTATAGTTGGTGCTTCTGCTGCTTTGTATTCGGCTTTAGTCATATTAAGATTTGGTGAAATATCAGGATTATACAGAGCTCTGTTTTTAAATCCACCATAATTAAAACAGCGAGCAATACCAATAGCGCCAATAGCGTCTAATCTATCAGCATCTTGTACAACTTCCATTTCTCTGGAGTTAAAGGAGACATCCAAATCAAAAGAATTTTTAAAAGACATGTTCTCAATAATTTGGGTCACATGCTCAATAACTGCACTATCTACATTATGCTTTAATAGAAATTCACTAGCTTTTCTTGGGCCTATTGTTTCATCTCCATCATAAAATTTTGGGTCTGCAATATCATGGAGTAAAGCAGCTAGTTCAACTATCAAAAGATCTACATCTTCTTTTTTTGAAATGAGTTTGGTATTATTGTAAACACGAAGTGTGTGAAACCAATCGTGACCGCCTTCAGCATGTTCAAGTTCCTTTTTTACAAAGTCTTTTGTAGCTTCTATTAAGCTTTGTTTTTCCATCTATTTAGATTTAAAAATCAACTGTTATAATATGCCCTTTGATTGCCAAATGCCTATAAGGGCTTCTATGACTCAATACTACTTTTAATTTGAGCTTCAACAATATTAATTAGTTCAAGCTTATCTTCATACTTATTAGCTTGTATTGGTTGATGTACCAAAAAAGAAATACGAGCACCTAAACCCATAGGAAACTTACCATATCTAAGTGTTTTCCATGAGTTATTAATGGTAATTGGAACAATTAATGCATTTGGCGCATATTTTATCATAGTAAGTAAACCTTTGGTTTTAAAAGGTTTTGGCTTTCCGTCTCTACTTCTTGTGCCTTCAGGAAAAATAACTGCAGCCCATTTGTTCTTTTCTATGCGTTTTGCAAAATTTTCTATTGCTTTTATGGAGCCTAAGGCATCTTTTCTGTCTATAAGTACAGAACCTCCATGACGTAAATTATAGGACACGCTAGGGATGCCTTTGCCTAATTCTTTTTTGCTTATAAACTTTACGTGATGTTTTCGCAAATACCAAATTAATGGAGGTATGTCGTACATACTTTGGTGGTTAGAAACGATAATTAATGGGACACCTTTTTCAATTTTGTAAGGATTGGTAAAAGAAAAGGTTGTGCCTAATACATTTAGGCTACGCATAATAAAAAACTGAAGCCAATCTACACTGATTTTATGAGCTTTGTATCCAAACACATTTTTACAAAACCATTGTATAGGATGAAATATTACTAAGGTTAATCCAAAGCAAATGAAGTATAAAATCGTAATAGGATAAGCCAAAATTTTTTGCATACCACAAAAGTAAATCAATGCCTATTAAGCACAAAAAAAACCACGAAACTATTCGTGGTTATTGTTTTAAAGTGTTTTGTTTTCTAACAATGCTCATTGTAAGCATCCATAAGGTTTTCTGCTATTAATTCCGCAGGACGACCTTCTATGTGGTGACGCTCTAACATGTGTACCAATTCACCATCTTTAAATAGTGCCATACTTGGCGAACTTGGTGGAAAAGGTATCATATATTCTCTGGCCTTATCAGTAGCTTCTCTGTCTACACCTGCAAATACAGTAACTAAATTGTCTGGGCGTTTTGCATTTTCCAAGCTCATACGAGCACCAGGTCTTGCATTTGCTGCTGCACATCCACAAACCGAATTTACAACGACTAATGTTGTACCTTCTTTAGCTAAAGCTTTATCTACAGCTTCAGTTGTATGTAATTCTTCAAAACCAACATTGGTTAAATCTTCGCGCATTGGTTTTACTAATTCTGCTGGATACATATTTTATTCTTTTTAATTATCAAATTTAAAGTGCAAAGATACCAAATGTGTAACAATTAATATCAGTAATACACTAACTAATAGTATATTTACTCGGTATAATAAAATGGTTATATTTTTGACCTCGTGAATCTGCTTATAAATTTTTTAAAAAAGTATAAAAAAAGTGTTAGCAGATTTACACATTCATAAAATCTATAGTTATAAATGAGTTTTGCAAAATGGATTGGAGGCGCTATTGGTTGGTCTTTTGGAGGCCCAATAGGTGCTATAATAGGAGTGGCTTTAGGGAGTTTTATAGATAATTTATCTGATAATGGAACCCCTTTATTAGGAGAACGTCAAACAGGTAGAAACCGTAATCGTGATCCATATCGTCAGCGACCAAAACAAACACGTAGAGATCAAAAACCACAAACACAATCTGGAGATTTTGAGGTTAGTTTGTTAATTTTAGCATCAATTATCATCAAAGCTGATGGTAAACAAGACCAAAGAGAACTAGATTTTGTGCGTCAGCAATTTAGAAACATGTATGGCAAAGAACGCGCTAATCATGCGTTTGAGTTGTTTAAGCGTATTTCCAAGCAAAATATATCTATGCGTCAAGTATGCTTACAGATTAAGCAAATGATGGATCATGCTTCGCGCTTACAATTACTTCACTTTTTATTTGGTATTGCAAAGTCAGATGGTCATGTAGCTGAGGTAGAGATTAAACAAATCTACACCATGTCTGGCTATTTAGGTATTAGCAGAAAAGATTTTGAAAGCATCAAAGCGATGTTTTATGATGAAACTAACAACGCTTACAAAATTCTAGAAGTAGATAAAAATGCCTCTGATGACGCTATTAAAAAAGCTTATCGTAAAATGGCAAAGAAATATCATCCAGATCGTGTTGGGCACTTAGGAAAAGAGCATCAAGAAGGTGCAGAAGAAAAATTTAGACAGGTTCAAAAGGCTTACGAACATATTCAGAAAGAGAGAGGGTTTAAATAGATTAGTAAACAGTATAAAGTGTTCGGTAGGCAGAAAAAACAAAAATAACTAGGTGACCTTTTAAGCAAAACGCCATTAATAAATAAACCACTCTTATGAGCGACGACAAAATAATGGCATTGTTTAAAAATGGTAAACGCGAAAAAGCGTTTAGGGAGTTGTACAAACTCTATCCACGTATCGAAAAACTCATTCTGTCCAACAATGGGACAAAAGCAGACGCTAATGATGTTTTTCAGGAAGCGTTAATCATTCTTAATAGAAATCTGGAAAAGTCAGATTTTAAACTCACATCTTCATTTTACACTTATCTCTACTCAGTATCTCGATTTGTTTGGAAAGACACTCAAAGAAAATTTACCAAACAAGAACTACACAATTTACAAAGTGACGACGTTTCAATATTTGATGCTGTTTTAGAAGAGCAAAAATATAAGTCGGCAGAAAAAGCGTTTCGCGAATTAGGAGAACGATGTCAACAGTTACTACAATGGTTTTATGTAAAGAAAATGACCTTTAAGGTTATTGCAGAGCAAATGCGATTTAAAAGCGAAAAAGTCGCAAAAAACCAAAAATACAAATGTTTGCAAAAGGCAAAAGACATCTACAGAACTCAATCAAAAACTGTTCAATCTTAATTCGGAAATACTATGGAAAAAGATATATATTTAATCAACACGTATTTAAATAATAGCCTTTCTGAAACTGAAAGATTGGCTTTTGAAAACAGACTTAAAACAGATGCAACATTCTATGAGTTTTTTGAGGAACACCAAACAATTATAAAAGGGATTGAGCGTGTAGAATTACTTGAAGAAATAAAAAGTTCGAAGAATAACTACCTCATAAGTAAATGGCTAAAATATATTGGTGGATTTGCTCTATTGATTATAATTTCAATACTAGGATACAGTTTATTTTTTAATTCCCAAAGCAGAGAACAACAAAGTAATAACAACACCTCTTTAGAAGTTGTTAAGGATTCAGTTTTAAATAAAACTTTAGAAGATTCTATCCCAAAATATATTGCAGTTAAATATTATAAAAAGCAGATTGTTCTTGAAGAAAGAACCAAAGCTTTTGGAGGAGTTGAAATTGTAAAAGATACCATTATAAAAGAAGTAATTGGTAGTTATACGATAGAAGAATTCAAATTAGCATTTCCAGAAAATGATGATTTTAAAAAGGAAAACGACACCATTGTTATCAATCCAAATCTTTTAATAGAGATAGAAAAAGTACAGCAAAATGTTCAGAAAGAAAGTAAGACTGATAAAGCTGTCAAACCAGTTTCCAAAAACACGGAATCTTTTTTCAATTCAACTAAAAAGGAAGCAGAAATAGTATCTTTTAATTCTGGTGAAGATTATAAAGTCACCTTAAAAGAAGGCACCGAAATTTCAATACCTGCCAATGCTTTTATCAATTCTAAAACTCAAAAAGAGGTGACAGGAAATGTTAGCTTAGAAGTTACGGAGTATTATAAACTCTCAGATGTACTCTTAGCAGATTTAAGTACAAAATCTCATGACCAAATTCTCGAAACAGGAGGCATGTTGTACATAGAAGCCAAGAAGAACAATTCTAATTTAAAATTAAAACCAGGTAAAGAATTAGAAATTGTGTTTAATAACAATGGTAAAAAGAATATGCAACTTTTTAATGGATTGAAAACTGATGGAGTGATGAATTGGATTTTGCCAGAATCTACAGAGATTATCACAGGTCAATTTAAAAGTACATCACAAGAAGTTAGTTTGTCTAGTGAATACTATGAGAATACTGACAGCTATTCAAGCTTTGAGCTTTTAGATGTAGTGCCTCGACATCCTAATTGCGAGCCAGGAGATAATGAACAATTAAAGCAATGTTTTAATGAAGAAATAACAAAGTTTGTAGCTAGAAAATTTAATTACGAAATAGGCGAGAGGCTAAACCTAACAACTAAAGAAAACATATACGTATCTTTTGAAATTGATAGAAGAGGAAACATAGGTAAAATAGAAGCCAGATCTAAGTATGATGCGCTTGCTGCAGAAGCAATAAGAGTTTTAGAATTGTTTCCAAAAGTAGTTCCTGGCAAAAAAAATAGTAGGTATGTTACTGTTAAATACCGTTTTCCTATAGCCTATAGAATATTAGGTGATGAAAATTCAATTAGTACTGCCAGAAATTCTGGAATAACTTTTCAAAGAGACTCTGCATTAATCATAGGAAATAGAAAAAAAGTTCAAAAAGAAATTGAGGCAAAACCCATTTCAGAAATTAGTAAATCTGACATTGAGCGTTATACGCTTTCAACAACACAGCTAGGCTGGATTAATTGCGACCGTTTTATAAATAGCAGAAAAAGTAAGATTAAATATAACATTAACATTAGTAATGCTGAAGATGCCAATGTAAAGTTGATTTTTAAGTCGATAAGCTCAATTCTGCCAAGTAGAGCATCAAACGGATTTTATGATTTCGGTTTAGTACCTGTTAACGAAGAGGTTATTCTACTAGGTATAAAGAAAAAGGGTGATAAAATATTTTTAGGTCTTAAAGAGTTCAAAACACAAGCAACTTCAGAAGAACAAAATATTGATTTTAAAGAGGTGTCGTTAAGCGAACTGAAAAAGGAGCTCATAAAACTTAACTCTAATTTTTAAATAAGGATGTCATGAAAGTATTGTTTATAGGTTGTAAGAATACAACTCTAAATAGATAAAATCCTTAACCCAATAAAAAATGTTCTAGGTATACCAGGTCCGTAAACGTAGTTGCTGTCTCTGTTTTTACCAGTGTCAAAGTCATTTTGATAGGCGTTAAATATATTTTTAATGCCACCAAAAAATTCTAATGAAGTGTCGAGATTTTTGAGATAAAATTTATAACTATTTCTCCAGCTAAACTCGTGGAAAGAAGGTGTGGTTTTGTATTCATTAATCAGCTGTTCTGGCGCACCTGCAAAATGAGCAATTAGCATATTTCCTGTATAGACGTAATTTAGGTTGCTATTAAATCTATCATTAGGCATAAAGCTTAAGGTTGCGAATCCATAATGATTAGGTGTTCTTAAGAATTCTCGCCTAGGGTTTAGACCTTCAATAGTTTCTACAGCAGTATTAAATTCACTTTTTTGAATGGTAAAACCAGCTTCTAATTGCATTTTTTTGTTATAGTTTGCTCTTGCTTCGAGTGTGATACCTTGCACAAAAGCAGCATCACCATTTTGCTTTTCAAAAAGCTGTCCAAACTCATCTTCACCAATTGGGTTGAGGTAAAAAGCATCATCGAGTTTAGTGTAAAACCCTTCGAGTGTAAAACCAGCAATAAACTTTTCACTTGATTTATCGTAATTAATTGAGGCACTGAAACTATTAGAACGTTCTTGCTTTAAGTCATCATCTAAAGAGATTCTAGAGACACCTCCACCTGCAAAAGCAATATGCAAATCGGTATCAAAAGCTTGTGGTGCCCTAAAACCTGTACTCCAAGTAGCTCTTAATTGTAAGTTAGACTCAGACTTGTACAGAAGAGAAAACCTAGGGCTAAAGATTAAATTATCTACCAAATTATTGCTGTCTACTCTAAAACCAGAAAGTAGATTTAGCTTTGGTGTAATTTCCCAATCACTTTGAAAAAATGTACCAAGATTTTTTGTGGTTTGGTCAATTTTGTAATTGTATGAGTCTATCACATCTAATACATCGTCAACTAAATATTCTGTACCAACAGTAAACACATTGGTGCCATTCAAAAAGTCTTTCAACCTATGGTTTAATTGAATCCCACCTTGCAAAGTCACAGTTTTTGAAGTTCCGTATGGTGGATTAGAAATATGTGTATCTATTTCGGTTTCATCATCCGGAAAAATACCTGTATAATGGTCTCTGTCTGTTTGCTGAGCACCAAAATAAGATATAAAAGAACTATTGTCATTGTTGAAATTTAGTTGATAGTCTACACTACCCATAAGAACATCGTGAGTTCTTCCTTCTGCTTGTTGGGTTAAATATGCTGGTTGGTCTACCATTTCGCCACCATAACGATACTCATTGAGTTTGCTAAAGCTGGCTTCAAGCTTTTGATTTTCTGAAGGTAAGAAGAAGAAATTAGCACCTAGAGACGTGTTCCTTAATGTGGTTAATTCCGAAAAATTATCATCATTATGGTCGTAGAAATCGCGATTACGATTGTTTATAAACAATGAAACACCAGCATTTTCAGATTTTGAAACTACGGTTGCATTACCGGATACAATGTGGTCATCCGTTTTTCCGTTAATGTTCTGATAGGTATAGCTTACATCAAAATTATTGGTTTTAGGGACTTTGGTAATCACATTAACCACGCCACCAATAGCACTAGAACCATAAAGCGAAGAGCCTCCACCACGAATGGTTTCTATACGCTCTATCATGTTTACAGGAATTTGCTCTAATCCATAAAGACCAGTTAATGGGCTAAAAATAGGTCTGCCATTAATCAAAATTTGAGAATAGCCACCACCAAGTCCGTTTATTCTTAACTGTGTATAATTACAGGTTTGGCAATCGGTTTCTACTCGTAATCCAGGCTGAAATTTTAAGCCTTCAGAAAGATTACACGCCTGCAATGTGTTTAAATTTTCACTGTTAAGAATATTTACAATGACAGCCGAATTTGTTTTTCGTTTAAAGGTTCGGGTACCTGTAATAACAACTTCATCTAAAGATTCAGTTTCAAGGTCAAAATTAAATGTTGAATTTTCTTCAATTTTAATGGTCTTACGTTGGGTAATATAACCAGTCATTGAAACCACAATTGTATAACTGTCTGATGGAATATTCTTAATTTCATAATATCCGTTAGCATCTGTACTAGTACCATAAGACGTAGTTTCTAAATAAACATTTGCATAGGTAATAGGCTCGTTATCAGATGTTACTTTTCCTGTTATCTTAAATGTAGTTTGACCATTTACGAGTTGAAAAACAATAAGAAAAACAATTAGTATTCGATACACCATAACAAAATTTGAAACAAAGGTAAAATAAAATTTAGACAAGACTAAAAAAATATTTACTTAAATAAAATTATGAGTATATTTGTATAAAGTTTTAAAGCTTATGATTACATTATCAGAAGAGAATTATCTCAAAACAATATTTCATCTAGAAAGTAGAGAAGGAAACGCAGTAAGCACCAATGCTATTGCTGAAAAGATTGAGACAAAAGCTTCTTCAGTAACAGATATGCTTAAGAAATTAGCTGAAAAAAACCTCATTACTTATATAAAATATAAAGGGGTTAATCTTACCAAAGAAGGAAAATTAACTGCAGCAGATATTATCCGTAAGCATAGACTTTGGGAAGTTTTTTTGGTAGATAAATTGAATTTTTCTTGGGATGAAGTTCATGATGTGGCAGAGCAATTAGAGCACATTAAGTCACAAAAACTGATTAATGAGTTAGATGCTTTTTTAAAATTTCCTAGCCACGATCCTCACGGAGATCCTATTCCAGATAAGAATGGACAAATACAACGTACAGCGAAGATTGTTTTGTCTATTGCGCAAATAGACAAAACCTATACTTGTGTTGGAGTGCTAGACTCTTCAAGTGAATTTTTAAAGTATCTTGATAAGCATAAAATAGGTATTGGCACTGAGATAGAAGTTAAGGATAAAGAAGAATTCGATCAGTCTATGACTTTAAAAATTAATAAGAAAGAAATGGTAATGTCTAAGTCCATTACAAACAATATTTATGTAAAAGCACATTAGACAAATAATAGTAACTACTAATTAAACCAATTAATCAAACAACAAATGGAAAGTATTATACATTATTTTGAAACTATTGATCCTGTTTTAGGAGCTTTATACGCTTCGCTTTTTACTTGGATTGTTACTGCTGCAGGCGCATCATTGGTGTTCTTTTTTAAAGGAATGAATAGGGCACTCTTGGATGCAATGTTAGGATTTACAGGTGGAGTTATGGTAGCCGCAAGTTTTTGGAGTTTATTAGCGCCAGGAATAGAAATGAGCGAAGGTGAAGGCTTTGTAAAGGTTATTCCAGCTGTTGTTGGTTTTTCACTTGGAGCACTCTTTATTTTTGGATTAGATAAGTTACTACCTCATTTACACATTAATTTTAAAGAAGAAGAAAAGGAAGGTGTAAAGACACCTTGGAGACGAACAACACTTTTGGTTTTGGCAATAGCCTTGCATAATATTCCTGAAGGCTTGGCGGTAGGTGTGCTGTTTGGTGGTGTTGCTGCTGGTATACCAGAAGCCACTATTGGTGGTGCAGTAGCTTTAGCTTTGGGTATTGGTATTCAAAATTTCCCAGAAGGATTAGCGGTATCTATGCCATTACGACGTCACGGAGTTAGCAAATTTAAAAGTTTTTGGTACGGACAACTTTCTGCCATTGTAGAACCTGTTGCTGCCGTTTGTGGTGCAGTTGCTGTTACATTCTTTCAACCTATTTTGCCTTATGCTTTAGCCTTTGCTGCAGGAGCAATGATTTTTGTTGTAGTTGAGGAAGTCATACCTGAAACCCAACGTGATAAGTATACTGATTTAGCCACACTTGGCTTTATTGGTGGCTTTATTATTATGATGACTTTAGATGTAGGTCTTGGGTAAAGAGACTCACTCTTCAGTTGGTGTTTCCAGCAACATCCCAATCCCATTAACTAATATTTGCTTGTTTTGAAAAGCTTCAGGATTTAAAATTTCTGTAGCGTTTTCGTCCTGTTGGCCTGTATTGACTTTTAGCTTTTTAAATTGGTAATTGTCAGTAGTTACTTCGTCTAGAACTAGTACATATTTGCTTTTACCTTCTTCAATAATCGCTTCGTTTGGCAAACCAATCCCTTTTTTACTGTCCGTAATGATATTAGCTTCTACAAACATTCCGACAATAAAATTAGCTAAATCTTTATCTACGTGCCCATGAACCTTAACACGTCTAGTAGTTTCATCAATGGTTGTGCCGACTAAATGTACATCTGCTTCAAAAGTTTTTTCTGAAGCTTCAGGAATTTTAAACCGAATTTTTTGACCTTTTTTGATGCGCATAATGTCTTTTTCAAAAGCAGATAATTCTAAATGAATATGGTCTATATCCACGATTTCTAAAATCACATTGTTTGGAGAAACATAAGCGCCATTACTAACGTTTACCTTCGTTACGTTTCCGTTAATTGGTGCGTATAAATTTATAGTTGAGGTTATACGTCCTTGCTCTACAGCTGTAGGACTTATATTCATCATTTGTAATTTTTTCTTTAGTCCGTTGTAAGTGGCCAAACTACTTTTGTAAGTGCTTTGCGCTTTTAGATAGTTTTTTTCTGAAGTAATTTCCTCATCAAAAAGTGTTTTTTGTCTGTTGAATTCAGCTTTTAGATAATTGAGTTGCTCAGCTATTTCTAAATAGTTTTGCTGAATTTCTACATACTCAGGATTTTTTAAACTTACCAAAAGTTGTCCTTTTTTAACCTGGTCGCCAATTAAAAGAGGTGTGTTAGAAATATATCCACCAACAAAAGTACTGATGCTAGATTTGTTTTTTGGTGGTACGTCTATCATTCCGGTAACATTAATTCCTGTTGAAAAATCAAGTGTTTTCAAACTATCTAAAACCATTTGTTCACTTTCAAATTGAGCTTTAGTTACCAATATCACATTGTTTTTGGTTGCTGTGTTTTCAACCGTTTCTGTGTTGTTTTCTTTATTTCCGCAGGCTAAAAATAAAAGCGAAAAAAGAAATGTATATATGTTTTTCATAGGTTTAAAATTTTCAAGAACCATTGGTTCAGTTATTTACTTTTCTAAAGTTGTTGGTCTTTATTTGTCAAATGCCCATTATGGGCTTTCATTTTAGTTGATATTTAGAGTAAGATGGTTAATTTGTATTACGGTTTGATTGTAAGCGTTTAAATTTTCTAGGTACGATAATTCAATTTCGCTAGCGGTTTCAAGACTTTGTATGTATTGAAAAAAGTCAATTTCACCTTCTTTAAACGTACGGTTTGCGGTTTTTATAATTTGATTTTTAAGGTCTTCACCTTCATTATTATAGTAGTTTACAGCTTCTTCGTATTGCGCTAAAGTCGCCAAAAGCGCATTATACTTAGTGTTTAACTTGGTTTTGTGATCTTGTTGTTGCTCTGTAATAATGTCTTTAGCAATTTTTGAAGCTTTTATTTTTGAAGCATTACCAGAAAATAACAACGGAATTTTCAACCCTAATTGATACCCTTTTATATTGGTGTTTAATTGGTCGTTTGTACCTTGAAAATACTCTACACTAATGTCTGGTAATAGGTTTTGTTTTTCTTGTTGATAGATAGCGTTTTGATAATTTTTCGCTTGTTCAAAGTACTGTAAACCAACATTGTTTTGTGTTGAAATCGATTCAATTTGTAATTGTTCAAGCGGTTGGTCAACAATCTCTAAACTATCAACTTGCACGACACTTTTGAGTTGTTCTTTGGAAAACGAAACTTCTTTTAAAGCTTGTTTGTACAAGGTTTCTAGCTTTTTTTGTTTGGATTTGGCGGTTATCATCTCTAAATAATTAGTTTCGCCAAGTTCAAAACGACGTTTTGATTTACTCGCAAAATCTTGATATAAACTATCTAAATATCTGTAGGTTTTCGCCTTGTTTTTAGCATAACTTAATTGATAATAGTAGGCATAAACAGCTTTTTGTAATTGCTCAAAACGAAGATTATAATGTGTTTCTTCTAAACTAGCTTTTGCTTTATTCACCTTTTTATCAGCAAAATAAACTGTTGGAAACTTAAAATCTTGAGCAATACCAAATACCTTTAATGGTTGGTTATTGATGGCTAAATTATTTTCGTCATAACTGTAATATATAGACGTTTTATCAAAACTAAAAGCACTTCCTATTAAGGCATTACTTTCGTCTACCTTAAGATTTGAAGCTTTTAAGCTGGCATTATTCTCTATTGCTAACATTAAAGTTTCTTCAATAGTTAATGGATGCTGAGCATTAGCATTCAGCATAAAAAAGAAACCAATTACGCTAACGATTGCTGTTTTATTCATTTTTATATCTTTTTTAGTTTCAAACCAGGCGTATAACACTGGTAAAACAAGTAGGGTCAGTATAGTTGCAGTGATTAATCCACCAATGACTACAGTTGCTAACGGACGTTGTACTTCGGCACCAGCAGATGTCGAAATTGCCATAGGCAAAAAGCCTAAAGCAGCAGCAGATGCGGTAAGCAGTACTGGGCGTAAACGGTCTGTAGCACCACGTTTAATACGCTCTTCTATGTTGGTAATGCCTTGTGCTTTTAGTTCCTTAAAATGCTCAATAAGGACAATACCGTTAAGTACTGCAATACCAAAAAGTGCAATAAAACCAACACCAGCAGAGATGCTAAATGGCAAATCTCGTAACCATAATAATAGTACACCACCAACTGCAGCTAGCGGAATTGCTGTATAAACTAATAATGCTTCTTTAGCAGAGCCAAACGCAAAATAGAGTAAGACAAAAATTAAAACTAAAGCAATTGGTACAGCTACAGAGAGTCGTGCTTTGGCGCTTTGTAAGTTTTCAAACTGCCCACCATAAGTTATGTTGTAACCAACAGGTAATTTGAGTTGATTGTCAATTATGCTTCTTACATCGTCTACAACTGATTGCAAATCCCTATTGCGAACATTTATACCAACCACAATGCGACGTTTTGTGTCGTCTCTTGAAATTTTTGCAGGTCCAATGGTGTATGTGATTTCTGCTAATTCGCTAAGCGGAATTTTTGTTCCACTTGGTGTATCGACATATAAATTTTGAAGACTGGCTAAATTTTTTCTATTGTTTTGGTCTAAACGCATCACTAAATCAAAACGCTTTTCGCCTTCAAAAACTTGACCAACAGTACCGCCAGCAAATCCCATTGAAATCACTTGATTAACATCTGAAATATTAAGTCCGTAGCGCGCAATTTTACTTCGGTTGAAAGACACACTCATCTGTGGTAAACCTTCAACTTTTTCAATGATGATATCTGAAGCGCCTTCAACATCTTTAATTAATTCTTTGACTTCGTCTGCTTTATTGGCTAAAATGGATAAATCTTCACCAAAAATTTTAATAGCAACATCGGCTCTAACACCTGTAATTAACTCGTTAAAACGCATTTCAATAGGTTGTGTAAATTCCACTTCCATACCTGGAATAATGCTTAGTGCTTCCTTAAATTTATCGGCTAATTCGTCCTTGCTTTCTGCGCTTACCCATTCATCTTTTGGTTTCAGTTTTATAATCACATCACTTTCTTCCATAGACATTGGGTCTGTTGGGACTTCGGCAGCACCAATACGACTAACTACTTGATCAACTTCAGGAAAATTTTCTAACAGTGTTTTTTCGATTTTGGTGGTAATTTCGATGGTTTTTCCAAGCGATGTTCCTGTCTTTAAAACAGGTTGAATTACGAAGTCACCTTCATCTAAAGTTGGAATAAATTCACCACCCATTCTGCTAAATAAAAAGACACTAAAAGCTAGTAAGATTCCTGCTAAACCAATCACTATTTTTTTATGGTTTAAAGCCCAGTGTATAGATGGTTTGTACCAAGAGTTAAGCACTTTCATTAATCTAACAGAAATATTATTTTCACTTGGTGCTTTAGGTTTCAAAAATAAAGAAGACACTACGGGAACGTATGTTAGACAAAGTAACATTGCACCAACTAACGCAAAACTGAATGTCAACGCCATTGGCTTAAACATTTTGCCTTCTACACCACTTAATGATAAAATTGGAATAAAGACTATTAAGATGATTAATTGTCCAAAAATGGCAGAATTCATCATTTTTGAGGCACTTTTTAACGTAATTTGATCGATTTCTGACTGTTTTGCTTCTTTTGTGAGTAATTTTAGTTTTTCACTTTCGGTAATAATTCTAAAAGCAATAAACTCGACAATAATCACTGCGCCATCAATAATAATCCCGAAATCTATCGCGCCAAGACTCATTAAATTGGCATCTACACCAAAAATATTCATCATTGAAATAGCAAATAATAAACTCAACGGAATAACAGACGCAACTACCAAACCTGAACGCAAATTGCCAAGCAATAACACTACAACGAATATGACAATGAGTGAGCCTAAAATTAAATTTTCGGATACAGTAAAGGTCGTTTTGCCAATCAGTTCACTACGTTCTAAAAATCCGTTGATGTAAACACCTTCTGGTAAACTTTTTTCAATACTTTTTACGCGCGTTTTCACAGCGTCGATAATGGCTTTAGAGTTTCCGTCTTTTAGCATCATAATTTGCCCAAGCACTTTTTCGCCTTCGCCATTACCAGTAATAGCACCAAAACGTGTGGCACTTCCAAAACCTACTTTGGCAACATCTTTAATATAAATTGGCGCGCCTTCATTTTTGACTACGATTTGCTCAATATCTTCAAGGTTTTTAACCAAACCTTCGCCACGAATAAAATAGGCTTCATCAGTTTTTTCGATATAACCACCACCAGCAACACTATTGTTTTTTTCTAATGCGTCGTAGATTTCGGACACCGAAATATTCATAGCATTTAGCTTGTTTGGGTTAATGGCAACTTCGTATTGCTTTAAAAATCCGCCCCAAGTATTAACCTCTACTACACCAGGAATACCAGAGAGTTGTCGTTTTACAATCCAGTCTTGGATGGTGCGCAAATCGGTAATGGAATATTGGTCTTCATAACCAGGTTTTACATCTAAAATGTATTGGTATATTTCGCCCAAACCAGTGGTAATTGGTCCCATTTCTGGCGAGCCAAAACCGTTAGGAATGGACTCTGAAGCAGACTTTATTTTCTCTGCAATTAATTGTCTTGGTAGATATGTGCCCATTTCATCTTTAAAAACAATGGTGACTACCGAAAGTCCAAATTTAGAAACCGAACGGATTTCTTCAACACCTGGTAAATTAGCCATTTCTAGCTCTACAGGATAGGTAATAAATTGCTCAACATCTTGCGTAGATAAGTTACGAGATGTGGTGATGACTTGTACTTGGTTGTTGGTTATATCTGGTACAGCGCCAATAGGAATTTGAGTTAAAGAGAAAATTCCGAAACCAATAATAAATGCTGTTAACAGGAAGACGATAAGCTTATTCTTTAAGCTTAACCTAATAATGTGTTCTAACATAGTTCATAAAATAAAATTGAAACGTGCCTGATTATAGGTTATAAACAGGAAGAATTTTAGAATGAATTATGCTTGCCGTGGTGGCTGTAAGAGTTGTGTGTCGCTTATGGAAGCGTATAGATTTAGATAGTGAAAGTTAGCTTCGGTATTTGAAGTTGTTTCAAAAGTATCTGATGAAGGTTGAAAAGGCGATTGAACAATAGCTAAAAGCGAAACATGCTGACCTTGACATTGAAACGGCAGTTGTTCATGGTCACTTTGCTCTTTATGATTGTGCTCTGTATGCTCGGCCTTTAATTCGCCATAATGTTTAGAAAGAAACACAAAGAAATTATCACCATACTCTTGTTTGTGAAACTGAGCATGCTCAATGAGTTCATCTAATTGCATGATATCATCTATACTTATTTGAAAACTCTGTATAAGTATAAAACTTGATAATAGTATGGAAATCAGTTTATTCACAAAAACAAAGTTAGTGAATTTTTAAAAAGAAAATTTGATATATGTCAGTTATGGTAGATTAGTTGCACCCACAACCATCAGAGTCACAAGATTTGTTTGATGCTTTTTTAGGTTTCCAGATGAATTTTCTGATTAGAAATCCCAAAGAAACCAGAAGTGCCGAGAAAACTAGTATGTTTTGAATAATATCATTCATCTACTTTAATATTTGGAATGCAACCAATGCTACAATATAAGCAAAAACACTCATTACTACTAATTGATACAATGGCCATTTCCACGAATTGGTTTCGCGTTTAACAATGGCAAGCGTACTCATACACTGCATTGCAAAGGCGTAAAATAACAGTAAGGAAATACCTGAGGCAAAATTAAATAATGGTCCACCAAGAATAGGATTTACTTCGCCAGCCATTCGGTTTTTTATAGTCTCTTCTTCATCACTACCTACACTGTAAATGGTTGCAAGAGTACCAACAAATACTTCGCGTGCTGCAAATGATGATACTATGGCGATACCAATTTTCCAGTCATAACCTAAAGGTCTAATAGCTGGTTCTATTGCTCTTCCTGTGATACCAATAAAGGAATGTTCTAATTTATGAGATGCTATTTTTTGTTGTAATTCTTCATCCGAAAAATTGTTAGAAGCATATTGCTCTGTTACAATTTCTTCAGCATTATTAAAATCGTCTCCTGGTCCATAAGAGGCTAAAAACCATAAAATTATCGAAATAGCTAAGATGATTTTACCAGCACCGAACACAAAGGCTTTTGTTTTTTCTAAAACAGTAAGTGCAACGTTTTTCACCAATGGTACTTTGTAATTAGGCATTTCTACCACAAAAAAGGTTTTGCTTCTAATTTTTAATACTTTGTTGAGTATCCAAGCAGATCCAACTGCAGCACCAAAACCAATTAAATACAAGAGCATTAATGTCAATGCCTGATAACTGAGACCTAAAATTCTGCCTTCAGGAATTACTAATGCAATGATTATAAGATACACAGGTAGCCTAGCAGAACATGTTGTAAAAGGTGTTACCAAAATGGTAATAAGACGTTCTTTCCAACTTTCAATATTACGTGTGGCCATAATTGCAGGAATGGCACAAGCAGTACCAGAAATTAGAGGCACAACACTTTTTCCGCTAAGCCCAAAACGACGCATAATGCGATCCATTAGGAAAACAACACGACTCATATACCCACTTTCTTCTAAGATTGAAATAAAGAGAAATAAAAAGGCTATTTGAGGTATAAAAATAACGATACCACCCAAACCAGGAATGATACCTTCTGCCAACAAATTGGTAAAAGCTCCTTGCGGTAAAACGCTCTTAGTCCACTCACTTAGAGCGGCAAACGATTCATCTATAAAATCCATTGGTACACTAGACCAATCGTAAATTGCCTGAAAAATAGTAAGTAAGATTATTCCAAATATCAAATAACCCCAAACCTTGTGCGTTAAAATTCTATCGAGTTTAATTCTTAAATCTTTAGCAGATTTTAAGTCAATTGTTTGCCCTTTTTTAAGGGTGTCGTTTATAAACTGATAGCGTTTAATTGTTTCTTTTTGTTGAAGACGTTTTAAATCGGCTTTGGTTTTTGTCTTAAAGTTGCTAACGTCATCAATAGTTTTTCTGTCAGTTTTACCAAAGTTGACATCTTGCGTAATTACCAACCACAATTTATATAGTAACTGATTAGGAAATGCTTTTCTGAGATTGTTAAAATAAGCTTCATCTATTGAAGATGCATTCATGCAAGGTTCGGTAGAAAGCTCTTTAAAATTGGTGATTAGTTCTTTTAGTTCAGAAATCCCGTTGTTTTTTCTGGTGCTTACAAGTGCAATTTTGGTATTCAGTTGCTTTTCTAAATAAGGGATGTCTAAGGAAATACCTTTGTAAGTCATTCGGTCTGACATGTTAATGACCAAAATGGTTGGTATTTCTAAATCTTTAATCTGTGTAAAGAGTAAAAGATTTCGTTTAAGATGCTCTACATCGCTAACTACTACAGCAACATCTGGGAAATCTTTATCGTTTTTATTAAGCAATAATTCAATAACTACATTCTCATCTAAAGAAGAAGCATTGAGGCTATACGTTCCGGGTAAATCTATGATGTGTGCTTTAACACCACGAGGTAGTTTGCAAATGCCTTCTTTTTTTTCGACAGTAATGCCAGGATAATTACCAACTTTTTGGTTTAAACCTGTTAAAGCATTAAATACTGAGGTCTTACCAGTATTGGGATTTCCTATTAACGCAACGTTGATCTGCTTACCCATTGACGATTTCTATTTCTATGTGTATTGCAGTCTCTTTTCTTAAGGCAAGGTGTGTACCATTAATGTTGAGGTACATAGGATCAGCAAAAGGAGCTACTTGAACCAGCTCAACAGTGTTACCAGGCAAACATCCCATTTCTAATAACTTTAATGGAATATGAATCGATGATACATCTTTTATGATGCCTTGTTCTCCGCGTTTTAAATCTGCAAGTGTCAAGCTATCCTTATTTAGATTGAATTTAAAGAAGCAAAAGTAAGCTAAATATTCAAGTGTTTAAAGTGCTTTTAGAAGAATTTAATCTTCTTGCTTTAAGATTTTGATGTCTTCAAGGATTTTTTTGATGTCTTCAGGATTGGTGCCATCATAAAAGCCTCTTATCTGACGGTTCTTATCAATGAGCATAAAGTTTTCGGTATGAATCATATCATACTCATCTCCATTACCATCTGTTTTTACAGCCAAGTAACTTTTTCTTGCCAATTCATAAATCTGTTTTTTGTCACCTGTTACTAAATTCCATTTACGGTCAATGACACCCTTTTTCTTGGCATATTTTTTTAGTTGTGCAACGCTATCAATTTTTGGTGTTACAGAGTGCGAAAGTAGCATCACTTCATCATCACTAATAATTTCTTTTTGTATTTGGTACATATGGTCGGTCATTATCGGACAAATAGTTTGGCACGTTGTAAAGAAGAAATCAGCAACATAAATTTTATCCTTGTAGGTGTCTTGTGTAATTATATCACCATTTTGATTAAGTAGACTAAAATCTGCAATCTTATGGTATTTTGCCTGATGTTGAATAGTACTATCTACCAACTCTTCACTCACCATAGCAGGTTGATAAATAGGGAGAGGCGTAGGAACATTAAGAACATTATAGATAATTGCTAGTATGATAAGTGACAATACGGTAAAGAAAATTCCAAATTTTTTATATTCTTTAAAAAAAGAGAGGAAAGACATAGATTAAGCTTCAAAAATTATGAGTTGCAAAGATACGATTAAGGTAAATTTTCTTGAATTTTTTTAACAGAAATGTAGTACTGTAAGACAGTGATTTATAATTCCTTGTTAAAAATATTCTGTTTGGAAATACAATTATTTTCTAAATGCCTTGAAAACATTACTTTTGTCAATCGAAATTTGAAAATGACTACATGGAATTTGTAATTAAGATATCCCAATTCTTACTAAGTTTATCCCTTCTTATTGTATTACACGAGTTGGGTCACTTTATACCAGCAAAGCTTTTTAAAACTAAGGTCGAAAAATTTTATCTCTTTTTTGATGTAAAGTATTCACTATTCAAAAAGAAAATCGGTGATACCGTTTATGGTATTGGTTGGTTGCCTTTAGGTGGTTATGTGAAAATCGCCGGAATGATAGATGAGAGCATGGATAAAGAGCAAATGGCACAACCACCAAAGCCTTGGGAGTTTAGATCTAAACCTGCTTGGCAACGTTTAATTATTATGCTTGGTGGTGTAACGGTAAACTTTATTTTAGCATATGTTATCTATGTAGCCATATCCTTTGTTTATGGTGATTCTGATGTTAAAGTTGAAAGCTTAAAAGACGGTTATTCAATAGAAAACCCACTCTTAAGTGATTTAGGGTTTAAGACAGGAGACAAGGTTTTAGCTATAAACGATGAGCCAATTATTAACGATTCTGACATTGGTTTTAACTTGATTAAAGCCCAGTCTATCACAATAAGTAGAGATGGTAAAGAACAAACCATTGATTTACCTGAAGATTTTTTAGGGCAATATTCTGCAAGTGGTGTAAAAACTAATTTTGAATACCGTATACCATTTATGGTTGGTAAAGTTGCTGACTCTTCTTTAAACAAAGATAAAGGCTTAAAAAGAGGTGATGTTATTACAAGTATTAATGGCAAGCCTTTAAAATATTATGATCAGCTTGATGAAGTGAGAGGTGACTTAAAAAACACTAGTGTAACCACTGAAATTCTTCATGAAGACAATACCAAATCTACAATGCAGCTTCAGCTTGATAATGAAGGTAGATTTGGAATAAGACCTTATAATAACCCAAAACGTTTTGAAGAGTTAGGGTACTATGACATCTTTAGAAAAGAGTATAGCTTTGGTGAGAGTTTTGGTGCTGGATGGAGAAAGTTTACTAAAACCATTAGCAATTACGGAGACCAATTAATGGCTATTTTTAATCCAAGCACAGGAGCTTATAAAGGTTTAGGAGGTTTTAAAGCAATTTACGATCAATTTTCACCAGTTTGGAGTTGGCCATATTTTTGGGGATTAACAGCCTTTTTATCTATAATGTTAGCGATACTTAATTTATTACCAATACCAGCATTAGATGGAGGACACGTAATGTTTTTACTTTATGAAATGGTGTCTGGTCGTAAACCAAGCGAAAAATTCTTAGAGCGTGCGCAAATTGTTGGGTTCTTTATTTTAATAGCGTTAGTATTGTTTGCAAACGGTAACGATATATTTAAAGCAATTACACAATAAAAAAATAAGTTTTCATATTGCAGAGATTAAAAAATAATTTATATTTGCGCTCGCTAAAGCGAAAAAACACCTTCCTCAGTAGCTCAGTTGGTTAGAGCATCTGACTGTTAATCAGAGGGTCGTTGGTTCGAGCCCAACCTGAGGAGCAAAAAAAGCCTGATAATTTTATCAGGCTTTTTTGTTTATGTTATCTTCTTGTTTTTAAGAATTATATTTCTTCTTCAATTCCTCCAGCATCACTTTTGTCATTGCATTCAAGTCAAAACTATGTTGCCAATTCCAATCGTTTCGTGCCACAGAATCATCAATTGATGATGGCCAACTATCAGCAATAGCTTGTCTAAAATCTGGTTTGTAAGTAATTTTAAAGTCTGGAATGTGATGCTTTATGCTTTCAAAAATTTCTTTTGGTGTAAATGAAATCGCCGAAAGATTATAAGATGATCTAATACTTAAATTATCAGAAGGTACTTCCATTAAATCTATAGTTGCTTTTATGGCATCGTCCATAAACATCATAGGTAGGCTTGTGTTTTCAGAAAGAAAACATTCGTATCTGCCAGATTTGATGGCTTCATGATAAATCTCAACAGCATAATCTGTCGTACCACCTCCAGGCATAGCTTTATGGCTAATAATGCCAGGATAACGAATACTTCTCACGTCAACACCATATTTTTTATGGTAATACTCGCACCAACGCTCACCAACTTGTTTGGTAATGCCGTATACAGTGGTTGGTTCACAAATCGTGTGCTGAGGTGTATGGTCTCTTGGAGTTGTTGGCCCAAAGACAGCAATGCTACTCGGCCAATATACTTTTTTAATGGTGCCACCTTTCGCTAAGTTCAAAACATGAAAAAGCGAATTCATGTTAAGATCCCAAGCTTCCATAGGATATTTTTCACCTGTTGCACTTAAAAGCGCGGCCATAAGATAGACTGTATCGATATTGTAGTTGATACAACAATCTTTGATGGCATTAAAATTTTTGGCATCAATAATTTCAAAAGGACCAGAGTTTACTAAATCTAATTTTCGGGTATTAATGTCGCTGGCAATAACATTCTCAACACCATGTATTTCCCTTAACTTGGTGGTTAGTTCTGTGCCTATTTGTCCACAGGCTCCAATGATTAATATTCTAGAAGGCATAAGTGTAATTAAAGTATTCTCAAAAATATGAAGAATTTAGATGTTCAAAAATTAAAATTTTCAAAAAAAACGATGTTTAAGTAAAAAGTTGATAATCTATATTTTAAGAATATACTATGAATTGAAAATAATAGTTTAAGTATATTTACATCAAATAAAAGCGGTTATGAGAATTGGATTTTTCCTTCTTAATGTATGTTTTCTCCTATTCATAAATTGTGGTGATGATAAGTTGTCTTCTGAAGATACTACTGAAGAAAATACGACTCAACAACCAGTTATTACAGCTAAAGCAATAGAAGGTTTTAAATACACGGATTATGTATTGAGCCCAAGAGGTGAAAAAGCTGTGGCAGATTGGGAAAAATATCAAGAATTGGCCATACAGATTAATTATCTCAAAAAAGCAGATTTGTCATTTTTTAATGGAGATAAGGAGCTACTCACAAAGTTCATTGATGAGTTTAAAAAACAAACTCCGAGTTTACTTAAAACAAATCCTATCGTATCGAGAACTGCAATTATTGAAACTACACTTTTACGGTTAAATGAAAATTTAATACTAGATAACATAGACGACCAACTAAAACTACAAAGTGTAAAAGAAGTGTTAGTCGCATTTTCTAATCTTAATTATCAAATAAATAAGAAGTTAGAGCGCGATTTATATGAGAAAATAAAGTCGGAATTCTAGAACTTTATTTGTGTTAAAGTTTTTTAATGTTGTAACATTTATTTGTTCTAACGGTCTTATTACTAATTACGTTTAACTCGAATTAACTAAAACCAAATTATGACACGCGCATATTCTTAATTCATTCGTCTTCTAGAATGATCAATAGCGAATTGCATGTGACCATAATTAATCAAACAATTAAAAACATATGAAAACCAATCTTAGTCGCGTTCTAGCGATATCAGGTTTGGCTTTCTTTACTGTATTAGGATGTAAGGAAGAAGCCAAGAAAGACACTGCCATGGCAGAAGAGAAAATTCCAGGTATTATTTTGGAAAATATGGACACAAGCGTTAGTCCAAAAGAAGATTTTTACAAGTATGTTAACGGAAAATGGCTAGAAACCAATACCATTCCAGACGATGAAACACGTTGGGGAGGATTTGGTGTTTTGCGTAAATCTACTAGAAAAGATGTATTAAATATCTTAAATACATCTAAAGAATTAGGAACATACAAAGAAGGCTCAGACCAGCAAAAAGCATTGTTGATTTTTGAATCTGAGTTAGATACAGTTGCGCGAGATGAAGCTGGTATTAAACCATTACAGCCATTATTAGACAAAATAGATGGTATTAAGAACTTAAACGATATGCAAACAGTTTATGCTTCAACACTAGGAGTAGGAGCGCCATTTGCAGGAATAGCTTCTAATCCTGGACTTAATGACAGTAGTATGAATATGGCCTGGTTGTTCCCAGCAGGTTTAGGGTTACAGCGCGATTATTATTTAGATCAAGACGAAAAAACTAAAGAAATCAGAGGTCAGTATGTAGACCATGTAGCAAGAATGCTTCAATACATTAATTACTCTGAAGCTGATGCTAAAGTTGCGGCTGAGAAAATCCTTGCTATGGAAACACAGCTTGCTGAACCTCGTTTAGATAAAGTTGCTAGTAGAGATATTAGAAATTTCAACAACCCAACATCAGTTGCTGATTTACAAAAAATGGCACCATCTATCAATTGGCAAAAGTTTATGGACGATATGGGAATTGAAAAGAAAGTAGATACGCTTTTGGTAATGCAGCCAAAGTATATGAAAGCTATGGATGCATTTTTAAAGTCAACACCAATAGAAGACATTAAAACCTTGATGGACTGGAGTACTTTAAACGGTGCAGCAGGTTATTTAACTACAGAAATTGAAAAAGCCAATTGGGAGTTTTATGGAAAAACTTTAAACGGTTCTAAAGCGATGCGTCCTGCAGATGAACGTGCTTTAGGCACTGTAGATGGAAGTGTAGGTGAGGCTGTAGGTCAACTTTACGTACAGGCAAAATTTCCACCAGAAGCAAAAGAGAAGGCTGAGAAAATGATAGAAAATGTTATAACGGCTTTTCAAAACAGAATTACCAATTTAGATTGGATGAGTGATGAAACCAAAAAGAAAGCCATTGAAAAGCTAGATAAGTTTACTGTGAAAATTGCTTATCCAGATGAGTGGGAAGATTACTCAGATCTACAAGTAAAAGAAGGAAATTCTTATGCTGAAAACATGTTGGCTGTAGGTGCATGGTCTCAAAACAAAAACTTAAGCGAAATCAACGAGCCTGTTGACAAAACAAAATGGGGAATGCCACCACAAATGGTAAATGCTTATCACAATCCATTAAACAATGAGATTGTTTTTCCAGCAGCAATTTTACAACCTCCTTTCTACAATTACACAGCAGATGAAGCTGTAAACTATGGTGGAATAGGTGCTGTTATTGGCCATGAAATCTCTCATGCCTTTGACGATTCTGGTGCGCGTTTTGATGGTGATGGTAATGTAAATAATTGGTGGACACCTGAAGATTTAGCTGAATTTGAAAAGCGAGGAAAAGCATTAGCAGACCAGTACTCTGCGATAGAAGTATTGGATAGTGTTTATGTTAATGGTCCTTTTACTTTAGGAGAAAATATAGGTGATTTAGGTGGAGTACTAGGTGCTTATGACGGATTACAATTATACTATAAAGAAAACGGAAGACCTGATGATATTGATGGATTTACACCAGAACAACGTTTCTTTATGTCTTGGGCAACAGTATGGAGAACACTTATTAGAGATGAAGCTTTAAGAACGCAAATTAATACAGATCCACATTCTCCAGGTCATATTAGAGCTACACAGCCTTTAAAGAATGTTGATGCTTTTTATGAAGCATTTGATATTAAAGAAGGTGATGCTATGTACTTACCACCAGAAGAGCGTGTAAGAATATGGTAAACTAAAGATGAATTAAAACTAAAAAAGCTGCCTATTGGGCAGCTTTTTTTATTCAATATTTTTAAAGAATTTAGTTCTTGTTAGCAGCAGCTTGTTGCGCTTTTTGACTTTCTAATGCTTGTCTACTAACTTTTGCCAAATTAAAATTAGGATCTATAGCAAGTGCATCGTTCATAAGCTTTATGGAAGCATCAATGTTAGCTGATTTGTTTTCGGTAAACGTTAGTAAACCTTTTAAACAAAGAAGCGCAGCCTTCATAGACGTTTCATAAGGTTGCTGAGTTTCGTAGAAAGCTCGTTTCATGTCGTCTTTTACATTAGCCAAACCATATTCAATATTAGATTTTGCACCGGCTAAATCATTTACTTGAATTTTCATATCAGCCATTTCATAAGCTAAATATACATTTGGACTTCTTTGAAATAAAATCTCATAATGCTCTAAGGCTAGTTTTGGCTGATTAAGATTTTTAAGTGCTAAAGCTTTTACTTCAACATTCATATCAGAATCTGAAGCATTTTTTTCTACACCAATAGTGTTTAGAGCTTGCATATATTTACCTTCAGAAAGGTATAAATAAGCTAACGTGTCTTTTCTTGCTACCGAAGGCTCTAGTATATTAAGGTGCGTTAATGCATTAATAATACCTTGTACATCACCTTGCTTTTTCATCTCCTTGTAATAAGCCTCGTAGTGTGCTTTTAAATCTGCATTAGTCTGGGCAAAAACACTTACCGAGAAAAGCATAACAACTGCAATTGTAATTTGTTTCATTATAAATAAAATTTTGAGGGCTAAAACTATAAAATTTTGAGAATATAGCTCTTAATAAACTATTAATTTCTATAGTGCCTGTTTAAAGCTGTAGTTCAAAAGTTGTTCCACTTTGGTGCTTGCAATAATTTTTCCTTCACTTTTTTCTGAAGTGTTGAATTGCGGCAGGTCTAATTGATGTTGTTTGCAAAAGGCAGTATAGTATTCTTTTTTGGTAGGATGATCAGGAAATGCTGCATTAAAAATATGATTCCAGATATTATCTTTTAAGATTAGAGAAATGATGTTAATACAGTCTTCTTTGTGAATAAGATTCACGGGAGCATCTGGGTTTGAAAGGTCTGTTCTACCAGCTAAGTACATGGCAGGATGTCTCTGCGCATCAAATAAACCACCAAAACGAATAATTGTAGTATTAAAGTTGGTGTTTTCCTTAAGCATGTTTTCAATAGTAATAAGTTGCTTACTACTGTTGGATGTTGCATTTGGGACAGAATCAGCGTTGTAAGTTGAGAAATTGGTATCGTCTTTAAAAACAGAAGTAGAGCTTACATAAATAATGTTTTTGATATTTTGAGATGTTATAGCATCCATTAAATGCTGTATTTCAGCCACATGATTTTTATTAGTATTTCTTCTTAAGCCAGGAGGAATATTAATGATAACCGATTCGCTTCCTTTTAAAAAATCAATATAATTACCACTTATACCATTTTCATTTAGTTGAATGTGATAGGCTTCAATATTGGCATTTTCTAACTTTATTAGCTTATCTTTTGTGGTAGTTGAGCCTTTAATGTGGTAACCTTCTTTAATAAGGCTTTGGGCTAAATCAAAACCGAGCCAACCACAACCAATAATGCTAATTTGTGTCTTCAAGATGCGATAAAAATTTTAAGATAAAAATACATAACAATTGCTTAAGATTTTTTTCATTTTGCTAACCGATTAATTTTCAGTAACTTTAAATAAACACTAAAATTAAATGTTATGGGAATAAAAAGTTTTCAAGGTGCACGCAAGCAACAACAGAATACTGCACCAGCAACAGCACTAAAAGTAAGAGATTACATGACGACCAATCTTATAACGTTTAAACCAGACCAAACGGTACAAGAAGTGGTAGAGTCTTTGATAAAGTATAAAATTTCTGGTGGACCAGTAGTTAATGAGAGGCAAGAATTGGTAGGTATTATATCAGAAGGGGACTGTCTAAAACAACTAAGTGAAAGTCGGTATTATAATATGCCATTAGAACACGATAATGTAGAAAAACGCATGGCAAGAGATGTAGAAACTATTGATGGTAATATGGACGTTTTTGACGCAGCTAATAAGTTTTTAAACTCTAAACGAAGACGTTTTCCTATTGTAGAAAATGGTAAGTTGGTAGGCCAGATTAGCCAGAAAGATATTCTTAAAGCCGCCTTACAACTTAAAGGTGAGAACTGGAATAGTACTACAAAAGGTTAATCATCTCGTTTTACTAAGGCATAATAATCTCCTTCTAAGGGAAGATAACCTTGGTCATATACAAAGTAATATATAGCACCTGCTTTTGTGGTGTATATACTTGTAAAATAGTTAAAGTCAAACCCTTTTTCTATGAGTTTGGCTCTAGAGCATTTGGTCTTTTTGTTAGGATTTAACGCTTCTAAAATTCTGTAGTTTTTTCTTAGCCTATTATTGGTGTTGCGTATTAGATTTTTAGAGTCTTTGTTAATACGGTTATTATGTGCATTTCTGCAACTGTCGCTACAAAACTTTTTATCAATGCGACCAATAATTCTATCTCCACATTCAGGACACGTTCTATGCATAAGCTGATTTTTGAATAATACAAATTACAAAATATTCGTTTACAAACGTTTGTAATTAAACTGAAAGATTTTTCTTATAAAATTTTACCATGTATCTGATTATTATTCTTTATTTTTGGTGCGTTAAGATTTATAAGGGAAATCTTAATATAATCCATTGAACTATTAAAATTAATAGCTAACACAAAGCACCTCTGCTAGGAGGTGCTTTTTTTGTTTCCTAATATTTAGTTAAGATCAACAAATACTTCTAAATTTTGATGACATTTTTTAATGATTTCGATATAAGTGTATAAATCATTAAAACCTTTTAGTTATGACATTACAAGTTTTAGAACCAGAGACAGAAAACCTTAATATTGAATTAAATTATTCTGGGCATACAGAGCCTTGCGGTGAATTTATTGGCCACCCAAGTTATCCTTGTGAGCGTTGTGGATTTTCTTATTACAGACATAATGGGTGAGAATTAGTAATTATTTATAGTTGTTATTGTAAACGAGATTTTATTCAAATTTCTTTTTAACAAATTCAATTATTTCCTCAAACTTTTCTTTTCCGACTTCTGATTCTCCCAAAATGTAAGATGAGTTATTTCCAACTTCAAGGTCGAGAAATAAATTTTTCTCAATTATTCTATAACCTTTAAAAGCATTCCATTTAAATTTCGCATCATATTTGTAATACTTGTATCGAAAATAGTCTTCTTTAAATTCCCAAATCGAATCTTGGTTTGCAGATTTTTGCCCATCAATTTCTGATTTGACTAGCTCTAAATATTTAGTCTTATTCGTTTTATAATAACTGTAATAATCGTAAAAATTTATTATATAATGTATTCCGATTCCCAAAAATAAGAACCCTAAATAATTCTCTTGATAGGTTAAAAATACACCAAAAATTATGGAAGGAATTGCCCAATAAAGTCTTTTTTTATTCTTCTTAAGATTTTCATCCCAAGCCAAGTTAAAGTTCAATGTAGTTTGTTCTGAATAGATACTTTCGTTAAATGGGATTTCTAATTTCATTGCGTTTATCAACTTATATATTATGCTCTTGTATAACTATCAGTTACGGATAAATACGAAAAGTGTAAGGTTATACAATGTTTCCTTTTTCATAAAGTTTATTCACTTTGGGTTGAATAATCCAAATTCCAATAATGTAAAACCATAACAAGAAGAATTCACTGGCAAAATCACCAAATCCAACTTTTCTTTGTAATTCAGCAGTTTTAATTGTCTTTGCAACAAAATACATTGAGTAGAAAATGCAAAACATTGAGAACAGATGAAATGGTAAAATTATAGCAAGTATTAAGCCTCCATTAGGGAATAGATTTGTTCCGATTCCAGAATAAAGACGGCTCAAATAAATCATAAAGAAAATGGTATAGAAGAGAGGGATAAAAAATAAGATTTTAAATCTTTTCACATTATGCTTATTTTCCTCTGAAATGTTTTTTTGAAGTCCAATTGCAATTGACCAAAACCATCCGAAAAAGACTCCAGTAAAAAGAATCATTATTATTGGAAAAAATTGGAAAAAACTCATGATATTTTTGATGTCAGGATTTGTTTTCGTTTCAAATTCCGAAAATATACTGAACATAAAATAAAATTGACAAAGTAAAGGTATTCCTAACATTGTAATAAATAATTGCCAATGTTTAGCTCTTAAAAAAGTGTTTATCATTAATTCTTTTAGTTTTTGTTCTAACGTTTCTATTAACGTTCCGTTTATGAAGCGTAGGAACGGCGTGGATAGTAAGGCCTAAGCTTTATATCCATTGCTGTTGGCGGTTATTTTATTTTTCTTTTTTCAAATTTGAAGTTCTCTCTCTGATCTTTAGTTATCACATTTTTGATCATTATTGAATCACAAGCACCATATTTCTCAAAATTCAGACGTCCTTCTCTTAAGGATATATGATTAGGGCCTGAATGTTTATCAATTTCAGTTAAATCAATTCCATCGTCTTCCCAAAAGCAGATTGGGCATATTTCATATTCGCCTCTTTTGCTTAATGTAAAGTAGTCACAGCAAGGACATTGAAATTCTCCACCACTAGGCTCTACTTTTTTCCAATCGCCTGATTCCTCCATTTTTTCAAGTTCTTTAATTCGTCTTTAAAGGTCTCTTCAAATTCTTGTTCAAAAGTGTTCTCCGATTTCTTCACAGGACTATTGCATCCTAAAATGATACTAAGCAGTAATATTGAAATTAGATTTTTCATTTTAATTGCTTGTAACGGTCTCGTATAACTGTCAGTTACGGATTTAAAGTTAATGATTTTCGGTTTAGCACTGACGTTAGCAATTCCGAGTGGATTCGGACGTAGTCGAATCCGCCGTTATTGCGGTTATACATTGTTACCCAACATTTTTTTTATTCCGATTTTGTTTTCAATCCAATCGTGAAAGTAAATTACTATTCCGATTATGATGTGAAATCCAATTAATATTTGTCCAAACAATTCAGTCGAACCTTTGGAACTCAATCCAAATATTCCCGAAACAATGTGATAACCAGCTAATAAAAATAATCCAACATTGAATTTACTGCTCAACACCCAAAATATTAAAATAAGTTGAAAAGTCAGTCTCCCAATTTGGGAAGGTAGTCTTTCAGTTTCAACCTTATTATAAACTAAAATAATTAAGATTAGTTCAATTATCAAGGTCAGAATTATAGCTGAAATTAATATAGGTCTTTGTTTCATAGTCAAAAGTTCCGTTCCAATTCGTAATTAGCTGTAAATGCTATGGTCATCATTATTGTTATGTACAAAAAGGGGATAGCACTTACCAAAATCCAAATCAGATTATTTTTTAATTCAGATTTATGCTTTGAAATCAAAAATATAGTGTTGATTAATGAACAGAAAACCCCACCATAAAAAAGAAGCAACGAAATCAGACTTCCATATTGATAAATCCAAGTTCCTCGGTAGAATTCAACAAAATAATTTAGTAACATTCCTATCAAACAAATTCCGATAATCAGAATTCCGCTTTTTTTAGTCCAATTTATGTTTCGAAATGTAATGTTCAATGTTTTGTCAAATGTTGGGTAACGGTTTTGGCTATGGTTTCGTTACGGAATGGTACGCGAGTATCATTCCGCCGTAACCATAAATTTAGCAAAAAGGCTCGAAATTCCGATTAGGAATTTCAGCCGTAATGAACTATAGCCGTTGTTGTGCACAGTTATTTACATATTTCATTAAAGTGATAATCCAAAAATGATTCATCAGGTTCATTGATTTTCGGTTTTTTAAATTTCAAACCAGTCAAAAGCTTTTCAATTTGTTCGTCAGACTTTGTTCCGAAAATAATATTGTATTCAGAGTCCAACGAAAAATATCCTTTATCGAACATTTTGTCGTGTAAAACACAAAAACAAATCGCGTTTTTTGGATTTAACCTTTCTTCTTTATCTACAGTCCAAGGTTTAATGTGGCTACATATAAGCAAGTCCGTTTTGTTTATTTCGCAAATTGCACAAGTCGAATTGTAATTGTCCAATACTATTTCTCTTAGTTTATTTTGGTAAGCTCGTACTTTGATTTCGCTTTTTGATTCAGTCGGATTATTATTTTTATTAATTTCTTGATTTCGCACAAAGTATTTTTCTGCTTCCTCTTTTACAATATTCAGTTCGTCGATAATATCTAAGGCTTTTGTAAAATCTGAATCATTATTTTCCCGAAGTTCTGAAATTGAATGTTTGTTTAAAATACCTTTTCTATCTCCGCGAATATTGAAATGATGTAATAATTCCATTACTACAAATCCACCACCTCGAGCAGGTGCTGGTAAATCAAGTATTTCTCTTTGAATATTCCTATGGCTTCTTCCGTCAATCAGATACGCTTTTATTACTTCGGCGATTAAGTAATTGTCAAATTTATCAGTGATTGCCATAGTTTGGTTTTAATTGTGCACAACTACGATATATAAGTAAGTTTTATAAACACACTTAAATCTACAACAAAAGCCTCTAATAACAAAGCATTATACATTTACAAACGACTACAAACATTTACAAACGAAATTAAATAGGTAACTACCGACTAAAATTTGTTAGCCATCTCATCTTTGCAGTGTTGAATCATTAGAGGTTCAATTGTATTAACTGTTTAACACATAAAATTTAGAACACATGAACACATTAAAAAACAAAGTACAGTTGATTGGTAATTTAGGAAACAATCCAGAAATCATTAACCTTGAGTCTGGTAAAATGCTGGCAAAGTTTTCTATCGCTACTAACGAAAGTTACAAAAATGCTAATGGAGAAAAAGTAACAGACACACAATGGCACAATATTGTAGCTTGGGGAAAAACGGCTCAAATCGTTGAGAAATTTGTAACCAAAGGTAAAGAAGTAGCCATTGAAGGTAAGCTAACAACACGCTCTTGGGAAGATAAAGATGGCATGAAACGCTACACTACCGAAGTAGTTTGTAATGAGTTGTTAATGCTAGGAAAATAAAAGTATAATCATATAAAAATAGACATCAGAAGATAAATGAAACACTTAAAAGATTCTTCTGATGTCTTAATATATTGCAAGTTTACACTCACAATTTGTATTTAATAATTTGAAATAATACTTTTTCCCAATTAACTAACTCATATCAAATTATATAATACTGCTCCTTGTTTATTGTGCGCTCCACCCACCATCTAGCGCAAAAGATGTACCTGTAATTGTTGTAGAGCTATCTTTGGCTAACAACAATGCCATATCAGCAATAGCCTTTAATGGTACAAACTCTTTTACAGCTTGTTTTTTTAGCATTACTTTTTCGACAACCTCTTCTTCAGACATGTCATGCGCTTTGGCTTGGTCTTTTATTTGCCCTTCTACCAAAGGTGTTTTTACATAACCAGGACAAATAGCATTGCATGTTATATTATGGTTTGCACCTTCTAATGCCATTACTTTGGTCATGCCAATAACACCATGTTTTGCTGCTACATAAGCAGTTTTGTATTCTGAAGCTCTTAAACCATGAACCGAAGAAATATTGATAATTCTACCAAAATTTTGCGATTTCATTTGAGGCCAAGCTGCTTTAGATGCATAGAAAGCGGCATTCATATTTATAGCAATGATGTTCTCGTATTTAGTATTTGGAAACTCTTCAATAGGAGATACAAATTGAATACCAGCATTGTTGATTAATATATGAAGCCCACCAAATGTTTCAATCGTTTGTTTTACTAGATTTTCTATCGCTTTTGCTTCTAACATATTAGCATTAGAAAACGAAGTTTTAACATCGTGTTCCTCACCTACAGACTGCGCAATCTCACCGCCATTTTTTTCTAAACCATGAAACATAATATCGTAACCTTCTTTTGCAAAATGTTTTGCAATACCAAGGCCTATACCACTTGTGCTTCCTGTAATAAGTGCAACTCTATTCATCGTTTAAAAAATTTAGCAACGCATTATTAAAAGCCTCTGGTTGATCTATAACTGCACCATGTCTTGAGTTTTTTATGACTACTAATGTTGCGTTTGGTAGTCTTGAGACATACTCTTCTTTAAAAGAAACTGGTGTATAATCCATGTCTGAAGCTACTACTAATGTTCTGGTTTTTATCTCTTTTAGCTTTTTGCCTAAACCCCAATTCATTAAAGTAGTAAAGGATTTGTAATAGGCATTGTAATCGTTTTGTTTACAACGTTCTTCAAATTCGTTTCTTAAATCTACTTGAGATGCCTCAGGAAACATGTTATATGAAATTTCTTTGGCCAAAGCATCAAGACCTTTGGTTTCTAGAAACTTTGTACGACCATTGAGTAAGTCTTCGCCTATTTGTCCCATATCATTAAAATCTGGACCGCTGTTGACTATTACAAGGTTATCTAAATACTCAGGATGCTTTACTGCAAAGTCAAAAGCCACAGCTCCTCCCATAGAGAAACCTATTAGAGTTGCTTTTTTAATATCCAAAGCATCTAAAAAGCACTTAATATCTTCGGTCATCAAAGGTACTCCGTATGCATCTTGTGGTTTTGTAGAATCACCATGTCCTCTAAGATCTACAGCTATAACCCTAAAATTTTTAGAGAAAAACGGTACTTGGGCATCCCAGTCTTTTTTTGTTGAACCTAAACCATGAAGCATAAGTAGTACTTTACCACTACCATAATCTTCATAGTCTAGGCTTATGTCATTGACTTTAATTTTTGACATCTTCTAGAACTTAATCGTCGTTATTTTTTCTGTTTTTAAAAAAGTTAACGTTGTATTTAAGTTCAAATGAAATTAAACGTCCTATAGCAGGTGATGCCACAAACTCTCTCATATCAGTGTCAAACAGGTTGGTTACATTTAAACCAAAAGATACATTGTCGTTGAGGCTATATCCTAAATTGGCATCAATAACAAATCCACCTAAAGGACCATAGTTCCATGTTCTTCCTACTTGAGCATTTTCAACAATCTCATTTATGCCATCTCCATCTAAATCTTGAGTTTCTGCAGCTACATTTATCCCAGAGAAGAAATCGTAGTCCTCTATCCAGCGACCATAAACAGCTCCATAAAATTTGTTCTTAGTATAATGTAAGCCTAAGTTAAGCTTGTTTGCAGGTGTATTAATTGGTAATTCGCTTTCTAAAACCACACCATCTAAGTTGCCATCGTTTGCTAAGTCATCAGTATCTAAACTTCTTCCAAAGTAAGAATAATTAAGTGATGCTCTTACTGCATCTGAGAAATAGTAATTTAAACCAATATCTAATCCATAGGTATCTACACTACCAAAATTGCTATAGGTTAGCAAAAATGGTGAAGCACTAGCTCCAGGCGAAACCTCGTCTATTGGAGTATCGCCAATATGAGTAGCAAAAACATTATTGGCTGCATCTACAATATTACGTAGCGGACTTATGAAATTTTCTGACATATTGTAGTAAACACTTGTGTCTAAAAATAATCTATCGGATAATTGACCTTTAAAACCTAGCTCAAAAGAATTAATGGTTTCTACTTCTAATGGATCTATTTTTGTATCGTTACTTAATGTAAAACCTTCTCCATTACCCAAAACTAATCCTCCAAATAAGTTTCCTTTTAGGTTTAGGATAGATGGTACTGCCATACCGCGTCCGTAAGTTAATCTAAATGTACCAGCATCTATAGATTTTGTAATCGCAGCTTTTGGTAGAAAGTTTGTGCCATATAAGTCGTGGTTGTCAGCACGTAAACCTAACAAGAAATTCCACCCAGAATCCATTTTATATTCAAATTGGCCATAAACACCTGTTTGAGCAATCTCTATAGGACCATCTTGATCTAACAAATAAGTGCCCTCTGAGTCTGCCATATCTTTTTGATATTGAGCGCCAACAGTAAGATAAAAATCTCCCCAATTATTGTTGTATTGGGCTTCTGCATTAAAACGCTCTGAAGCATCTTTGAACAAAGCTCCTCTAGGAATAGCTATACCAAAAGCAGGTACCCATTGCTCATATAACGCACGTCTCCAAGATTCTTCTTCAGAAAAACCGTTCTCAATGAAGGACACGTAGTTTTGTGTACGTTGGTTTATAGCGTAGGTTTCATCAGTTCTACTCCAAGTATAATATGCATTTGCAAAGAAACGATCTGATACAAATTTTAACTGAGCTAAATCCATAGTCCAGTCTTTTATTTGGTTTCTACCAGCATTAGTAACACCTAAATTAGTATTGTTACTGTGCCCATAATATCCTATTAATTCTGATTTTTTACCTGTTTTATAGTGTACTGCACCTCCATATCTTAATATGTCAAAATCTCTATCTAGATTCTTCTCTGTGTAAGCTGTTGTGCCAACATATACAGAATCTACATACTGAAATTCTCTACCAGCTGTTCTTTCTAAATGTACTTTGTAAGACAGCTTATCATTAATTACCTGAGCATGACGTAAACGACCAGTGATAACGTTTTGGCTACCTCCACCAAAAACTAAGGTAGTTCCTTCTGATGTTCTTGGGTTTTTTGTAATAGTACTTACTAAACCGTTGTGAGCATTCGGCCCATATAGTGTTCCGTTTGGTCCTAAAAGTATTTCTACGCGCTCTATATCATCTTTTGTTACTGTAGAAAATGTACCAAATGGTAAACCTGTTGCAATTAACATAGAAATTCGATCGTCCGTAACTTGAAGATTTTTAGAGTTAAAAGCAGAGTTAAAACCCCTTATGTTTATACCAGTTCCTAAAACACCTGTACGCACAAAATCCACACCTTTTTGTCTTGCAGCGAGCTCACCAATATTAAAGCTTGGAAATTCTTGTATATCTTTTGCTCTAATAACACTTACAGATGCTGGCACGTCTGTTATTTTTTGTGGTTGCTTGCTCGAAGTGATAATTACTTCATTTAGCATACTGTCAGATTCTTTTAAAGAAACGTTAGTAGTTGTGGTTTGTCCTGCTGAAACCGTAACACTTTGAGTTATAGTTTCAAATCCAACATAGGAAAAGGAAATATCGTAACTGCCTTCGGCAACATCATCAATGGTATATTTTCCATCAAAATCAGTTACAGTTCCTTTGTCTAAAGATTTAATGTAAACAGTGGCACCAGATAATGGCATACCATCCTCAAGAGTTATTTTCCCTTCTATTTTTCCGGTGTTTTGAGCACCAGCCAACAGAGAGCCAATAAAGGTTAGTAATAGTAATAATTTTTTCATGATTATAGATTAGTTGTTTAGTTACATTTTACTGCAATCTATTATGAAATCGTAAACATGTACGCTTAAAAAAGTGAGTAATAAAATGTGACTTTTTCTAAAGATTTAAAAATAAAAATAATTTAATCGTCTGTAAAACAGAGATTTAAATAATATTTTTAGATGTGTGACTTTAGCTTTAAAAACGCTTCAGGAAGGTTGTTAGATAGCTTATCTATAACCTTAAACATCAATTGTTTTTGGTTTAAAGTAGGTTGAATATGCTTTAGCGGTTCTTTGATTTCATCAAGCAAACGATCTGAATTTATTTTACCTTCCATATATCTCGAAAGCGAAATACTCCATGAAACATTTGGCACATAATTTATTTTTCTTGAACGTTCTTTTTCTCTTTCAATAAGGTTGAATTTTGAAGACAATTTTAAGACTTCATCATACTTTTCTTCAGCAATTAAAATATTAATATAAGATGTGAAAAAATGATGCCAACGATGTTGAAGTACTTCATTTTTATATTTTTTTAGAAAGGTTTTAGCAGTGGCTTCTGCGAGTTCTGCTTTACCTAATTCAGCATGAATTCTGATTAAATACGAACAAAAACCAATTTTTTGGTGGTAATTGTGGACATCTCTATACAAGTCTTTATAGTTTTCAAAAAGGGTAAAAGCTTGTTTTGGATTGCCATTACGAAGTAGAATAGCTGCCAGATTATTTACATACATCAAAGTGTCATTATTGTTTTGACGAATAGAGAGGTATCCGTAATATTCTGCTTCCTTAAATTCATTTTGTTTAGAATGTAGTAACACTCTACTGGCATAATAATTTGAGAGTAGACGTCTGGAGTACATTTCGCCTTTACTAAAATGAACATCTATCTCATCGAATAAAGACTTTAACTTGTCGTTCTCATTATAATTCGTGTACATAAAAGCTAATAAAACAAAGGCTTGATACCTGTTTTTGCCATCAAGATTTTCGTCATTAAAAACTTCGAAAAGCCAAGATTCTAAGTGCTTGGTTTCGTTGTTATTTAGTGTATATTGGTTTGTGATTTCGGTTGTTGCTGCATAGAGTTTTTCATGTATGGCAATAGATTTTTTATAGGCTGATTCGTAATTGTTCAAAAAATCTGCGATGATCTCATGGTCTTTGTAGCGCATTCTTACCAATAAATAAGATTTGTATTCTTTAGCAAGTCCGTAAAGACTTTGAAAATTATATTCAACAGTTTTATACTGTATTACATACTGAAGAAACTCTAGTTCCTCAGTTGAGGTAATAGCGTCTGTGAGTATTTTCTTTTTTAGGGTAATTAGCCAGTCTATAGTGGCATCTACATCTATATTGGCTAGCTTTTTTTCTACCCAGTCCTTAATGTAGGAATACTTTCTTTTGTTAATTGCAGTATCAAAATCTTTAAATTCTAACTTAGATAAAGCGTTAGAAATTAAAAGATTTATAATTTTAAGTTTTTCGTCGTCAGTAAATTGGATTACGGACTTAAGGTAATTAGCCTCGTGAGGCAGAATGGTTTTACTAAACTCTGTAAATTTTTTGAGTTTCTGTTTCAAGTGTTAATATTTATTGTTTTTCAATGGTCACATGGAACATCTCATTATCATTTTCGCTATATGATTAATAATTAATCCTCTTTTACAAATTCTTTGATTAATAAATTAACGTCTTCAGGTTTTTCAAATTGAACAAAATGACCAGATTCATCAATGTATTTTACAGTTATCGATTTGATTTGTTCTTCAGCAATTTCGCCAACTTTTTCCACTGATAAAGTAGGGTGAAAATAACGATTTGGAATAAGCATATCGTTTTTTCCAAAAATGACTAATGTCTTTTGGCTGATATCTTTTAAATCTTCAAAAACAGGATCGTCAATCATGCCAGAAACACTTTTTACAATGGCTTCGCAATGTGCATCAAAGTCAGAAGAGGACTTTATCTTTATTCTGTCTTCAATCATTTTAGAAACATCTTCGGGTTGCTTATAAAAATTCAGGGCATAATTTTTTCTTATTTGTTCATCTGTGGTATGTTTTACCATATCTGAAGTGTAGATGTTTTTTATCATATCACCTTCGGTTTTAGTAAACTTCTCCAAACCAGCAGGTGCTACCAAGATGAGTTTATCAATAACATTTGGGTGAGTAGTTGCAAGTTTTACACTGGCTTGCCCTCCCATAGAGTGACCCACTAAAACAACGTTTTTCAATTTTAATTTTTGCAGAAATTGGTAAGTAACATCAGCAAAAAATGTAGATGTATAGTCTGCTTTTGGTTTAGAAGACTTGCCATAGCCAGGTAAATCCAAAGCAATACACGTGTAGTTTTTACTTAAGGCTTCAATGTTTTTAGACCACGCATCAGAATTACTACTTAAGCCATGCAAAAACAATAGTGTTTTTTCTCCATTACCTTCCTTTACATAGCTAATATTTAAACTATCTAAGGTGATTGATTTTGTTTCGAACTTGTATTCTGAAAGGACTTCTTTCATGGGTTTTGTTTCTTGCTGTGAAAAAATTGAAGTGCTAATTAGTGTGAATAATAGAACTAATTTTAGTTGTTTCATCTGTGTTATGTTTTTACCGAATTGAAATATTTCAATAATTTTTTTCTTGAGACTTTACCGATACTTGTTAATGGAATATCGTCTAAGAAAAAGATATATTTAGGATGTTTAAAAGAGACTAGTCTCTCTTTTAAAAGCGCTCTAATATCTTGAGCTGTTAACGCTTTATTGGTAGAGGTTACAAAAGCAATGCCACATTCTCCCCATTTTTCGTCTTTCACGCTTAGCACAACTGCTTTTTTAATACCATCAAGAGCTTCGAGATGTGTTTCAATTTCTTGAGGGTAAATGTTTTCTCCACCCGAGATATACATGTCATTTTTACGCCCTTTTATGTAAAGATAGCCTTCATGATCTCTATAGGCAAAATCACCTGTAAACAACCAACTTCTTTTAATGTTGTTATTGGTTTTTACTGAATTGTTCCAGTAACCAGGAGTTACAATGTTTCCTTTAATACAGAGCTCACCAATCGTGTTATTTTTTACAACTTTACCGTTTTTATCTACAATTTTAGTTTCGAGATAAAAGTTGGGTTTTCCTATGGAGTTAGGTTTTAATTGTGCCATTTTATGATGAAGCGAAGTAATACTAGGACCTGCTTCTGTGAGGCCATAACCAGGCCTTATGTAAATGTTCTTTTCGGTTTTCCAGTGTGACACTAATTCTGGTGGGACCTTTTCGCCTCCAGAGATTATGTATCGTAATTTTTTTAAGCTAATGGCTTTAAAACTTGGATCTTTTTGCATCATTAACAACATAGTCGGCAATGCCATAAAAAGTGTTGTTTTATTGGCTTCTAAAAGCTGAAGTACCTTTTTAGGGTCAAATTTTTCTAGCATTCCAATATGTGCTCCTTTATGCAACAATGGTGTTAAGAATACATTCCAACCTGAAGTATGATAGGGTGGAAGCGTGTTTATGGTAGAATCTCTAAACGTAATTCCCAATTGCATAGACGTATTCAAGCTATTCCAAAATAGCATTTTATTGGTGTAGATGACACCTTTTGGTCTACCTGTTGTACCAGAAGTATAGAATATAAATAACGGACTACTTTCCTTTATTTTGTATGTTCTAGGTTCAACATTTATAGTGTCATCAAGATAAAAATGTCTTACATCTTTAATATTGAAGATGTGGTTGCTTGTAATATTAAGCTCTTCAAATTTTTCAAAATGATTATTACTATAAATAAAAAGGGTAGGAGTACAGTCTAAAATCAGCTTCTGAATTTCGTTAACTGGAAACCTGTAATTCAAAGGCACCAGAATAATTCCAAGACGCTGACAAGCTACAAATAGCACAATATATTCTAAGCCATGTTCTGCTAAAATGGCGACTCTATCTCCTTCTTGCAGTCCTATTCTTTTAAACTTTTCTGCTAAACGATTAGCGTAAGTATTAAGATCGCTAAATGAATATTGCTCACCACTATCGTAAGAGGTAAGTGCAATTTTATTTGGCGTGTAATCTGCCCATTTAGCTGTCCAGTCTAGCGTGTTCACGTTGTTTGTTTAAATCTAGTTTGTAAAATACGAATCCTATAATTAACGAAGAAACAATTCCGATAGCAGCAGATACTCCAGGATTGTTTACAGGTTCTTGCATGTATGGTGTTAATCTTCCGTAGTAAATGCCAAAGTGCACTACAATTGCTGTAATACTGGCTATAAGTACTGAGCGTGTGCTTACATTTTTTAAGAATGTACCGAATAAGACAGGAACAAAAGCTGCGGCGAAATAGGCATAAACACCATTTTGAGCAAAAATAGCTACGCTTACATCTGGCGACTTAATTTGTTGCCAGCTTAAAACAAAACTCACAATTGCCAGACCTACAATCACTATTTTATTTACCATTATAGTTTTGTTTCCTAGCTTATGTTTTGAAATAGGATCAATAATATCTGAAGTAATAGTGATGGATAATGATTGAATTAAACTTTCTAAAGTTGAAAGTCCTGCTGAAATTAAGCCAACAACAATTATTAAACCTACACCAACCGAAAACTTGGTAACCACATAGGTTGGAATAATTTCATCCATTTTTAATGTGTTGCCGTCAACCATAAAATCAGGAAAACTGATTCTTGCATACAAACCAACAACAACAACCAAAAAGAATACAATCATAAAAACAATACCACTAAATAAATAGCTATTTATTTTACTAGAATCTTTTAGTAAAAGTGATTTAGTAATAATATGAGGCTGGCAAACCACTGCCACACCAATAATTATTTGGGTTATTATAATTTCAAAATAATCTCTAAAAAGAAAGCTACTTTCGTTAGTTGGTTTGGTTAAGTTAGGATCAATTGCGTTGAGTTTTTCTACTATACCACTTATACCTCCTGAAAAGAACTCCCAACCAGAACCTATTAAAATCAAAGCGACAATAAACATAATTATAGCTTGAATAGTATTGGTATAAACCATAGAGTTGGCGCCACCAAACATCATATAACCAAATACAAAAGCTGTGATAGAAAGTAAAACATAAAAAGGATCTGCGTTCAATGCTTTAGAAATAACCTGCGTTAATCCTACATTAATCAACACAATAAAAGTGATTAAAAGCAAGGCTATAATTCCGAAGAAAAAGGCATAGTTTTTACTGTTATAGCGTTTGCCAATCCACTGTGCCATGGTGGTTGCCTTTACTGCATTTCCTTGCTTTACAAAACCTTTAGTAAAAACAATAAGCGAAATAAAAGCAGCAATAGGTAAAACAATTGCAAAAGAAATAATACCAGAAAAACCGTAAAGCGCAATAAAACCAGGATTGATTATAAACGTGGCTGCACTCGTCATAGAAGCTGCTAAAGACAAACCAACTACCCAAGCCGGAAAACCTAAATTACCGACAGCATAGTCTTTAATATCTGTGTTTTTGCGTGCTCCACGAACTACAAAATAGAGTATAACTAAAGCATAAACTGCTAGTAAAATACACATGTAGGTTACCCATTGGTCTGATGCTATCATATTTTAAAAGTGTCTCACTAACAAATAAAATAGAAATCTAATTGTTATAGATTGTGTTTTGATATAATTGTAGTGCGACTTTCAATTAAAAAAAAGGTTTTAAATTAAAAATTACATAAAAATAGAATATTTTTTAAGGTGTGACTTTTGGGAAGTTAGGAATCAAAAATTAGCTTAGTAAGTTCTTTCTAAGCTACTTTTTTAAGAAGATCAAAGCAAGGGCACTTTTTGCAACGTTTGTGTTCTGCCTTTTTGTATTTCTTGCAGCATTTAGACTTTACTTTACCTAAAGTTTCTATACCAGAAGTTTCAAGAACTTTAATGCGGTCTTTTTTAAGCTTCTTATCTTTTTTCTTTTTGCCCATATTGACTAAAAATCAACTGGGCAAAAATAACTATTTTAATTTGTTCTAAATAAACTTTAACACTAAATACCTGGTCCAGGTGTCTGAGCGGCAGAGCTTACGGTTAATTGCTGTATATCTCTGTCAAATAAATAAAGGCCTCCTTTATCATCTCCAATCATATTTATTTTGTCTAAGATAGTTCTGGCTACAGCCTCTTCTTCAATTTGCTCAGCAACATACCACTGTAAGAAGTTGTGTGTGGCATAGTCTTTTTCTTGTAGAGATATATGGACAAGCTCATTAATACTCTCGGAGACAAAAACTTCATGTTCAAGTAGTTTTTGAAACATTTCCTGAAACGAATCAAAAGTTACATTAGGTGCATTTAATTCCGAAATATGTGCATGCCCACCACGCTCATTAACAAATTTTACGAGCTTTAGCATATGCTCACGCTCTTCATCAGACTGATCGTACATAAAATTTGAGATGCCTTCCAATCCTTTTACTTCGGCCCAAACAGCCATTGCTAAATATACCTGAGACGATTCTGCCTCAATACGTATTTGTTTATTTAATGCTGCTTCTATTGATTTTGATAACATAACCCTTTAGTTTTTTATAAAAATAATAACTAATAACTTAAAACTTAGTTAATAGTTGGTGATATTGATTATTCAGATTTAATCTAATTTGGACTTGATTTTTGATTTTACGTCATAATTATTTCATATTTGTAGCACTAATGAGAACAACAATAGTACATAGAGCACCAAAATCACTGATGTGTCAGTGGGATTATCGTGGAAATAGTATCGAATTATTTCAACGATTAAGGACGTTATGTATCTATTTTAGTCATCATTAAAAGATGATTTAGACCTAAACCATTATAATAGATTACAAGCGTCCAAGAAATTGGGCGCTTTTTTTATCTAAAAACAAAGCGATTGATAGAAATAAACATGAAAACTGAAAAAAAAATCGAAACTAATTGAAACAAGATTTTAAAAACTAAAATATAGGCTTTGAAGATTAAGCAATTGGGAGACAAACGTTTGCGAAAAACCTTCAAGTATCTGCATAATGCGGACAGGATTTTCTTTGTTTAAATTCAAGCATAAATAACTGATAATCAATAAATTAAATTTAAATTTTATTTGGAAGTTTCAAAAATTCAACTTTATATTTGCACCGCAGAATCAAACAAACAGATTTGCATTTAAAACAATAAAAACAAAAACAAGAAGCCATGCTAAAGCATTGTATAGCAATTCAAAATTTTAACCAACCAACAAGCATGGTTGGACGTGACCTCGAGTCATATAAAAAATGGCTTCGGTATATTTCTGAAAAATCTGCTTATAAATAGGCAGATCATCTTCCAGAAAAAAATCCGAAGCAATAAAACTGTTTCGGATTTTTTTATGTCTCAACATTAAGATTTAATCAAATACAAACAGTTTTAAAGGCATCATTTTAAACGATGCATTTAAGACAGTATTAACTATTGAATAAAGAGAAAAATGGGAAATATATTACAGAACATACACTTGTTTAGAGCAATTGAAGCTTACCCTTGGGAATTAGAAAAAGCAGTAGAAGCATTACACTACGCTTTGTCTTACGACCCAGAAAATGCTAAAGCGTTGCACTTAATGGCAAAAGTATATGCAGAACAATTGGGTGATTACGAAACAGCTAAGACATATTACGAAAGTGCCTTGGCGAGCAGATTGGATTTAACAGATATTTATCCAGATTACATACGGTTATTAACTAATAACGAGGACTTTGAAGAAGCTCAAAAAGTTATTGATTTTGCGAAGACCGTAAAAGGTATAGATAAGGCTGGTATATCATTGGCACAAGGCCAATTGTTTGAGAGTATGACTCAGTTTGAAGACGCAGAACGTGCTTTAAAAGAAGCAAAGCAATTAGCGTTGAATGATGATTTTATAAGTTTTGTTGATAATGTGTTGTCTCGTGTAAAAAAGAAAAGAAAAGCACAGGCAAACGAAAACAGAATATTAGAAAATCAAGCCAAAAAAGAGACTGAAGCACAACCAAAAAGTTGGTTTCAGAATCGGTTGAATAATTTATTGTAATTAAAAAGAAAGGAGAATAAACAAATCGGCAAATCTCGGTTTGCCGATTTAATGGGAATGCGTCCAAGTAGGAGAGTGGAGTCAGTCTGTAAAACTGATGCATAGGCTTAATAGGTTCGAATCCTATGATTCCCACAACTAGTATCGTAGTTCAATGGTAGAGCACTCGGTTGTCTCCCGAGAAGTTGCGAGTTCGAGTCTCGTCGGTACTGCAGTTTGGAGAGTAGGCAAATATTGGTTTGTTGCGCTTACCTGCTAAGTAAGTTTACCTTTTTGGTAATGAAGGTTCAATTCCTTTGCTCTCCACTTTGCTCCGTTGGTCAAATGGTTTAGGACGCCACACTTTCTATGTGGAATTAAGGGTTCAATTCCCTTACGGAGTACAAATTGAGATATAGCTTAATTGGCAGAGCATCGCTCTCATAAGGCGAAAAGTTTAGGTTCGAATCCTAGTATCTCAACAATTTGCAGGAATGGCGAAATGGTAAACGCACTTGATTTAGAATCGAGAAATTGGGAGTTCGAATCTCTCTTCCTGTACTGAAGCTCTACTAGCCCAAAAGGAATAGGCAAAGGTTTTAAGCACCTTTAAGTCTAAGTTCGAGTCTTGGGTGGAGTACAATAAGCTTATGGTGTAATGGATAGCATTCAAAGCTACGGACTTTGAGGTATGGGTTCGAAACCTATTGAGCTTGCAATATTAACCTGTGGTGTAATGGCAGCATTCAAGACTTTGACTCTTGAGGTAATGGTTCAAATCCATTCAGGTTATCAAAAAAAGTGTCTATAGTGTAATGGCTCGCACAGGAGGTATATCCACCTAGATCAAGTTCGAATCTTGATAGGCACTAAAACTTTGGAACAGTAGCAAAGATGGTCAATGCACCAGATTGAAGATCTGGCGATATAGGTTCGAGCCCTGTCTGTTCCACAACAAAGTTCATTGACATTGTATGAGACTTAGATAATAAGTTTCATCATTAAAAAAAAATCAGCACTCTCAATTTTTATTGTTGAATGTTGGGGCGGCTTATCGTCCTTAGATAAACTTGGTAACAAGGATAAATCTGTTTGCAGGCACTGCAAATGGAGACTGTTTTCTTCAGAAAATAGTGCATGTAAGCAAGCAACAAACGTAGGTTACTAATTACTAGGGGCGACTGCTGAGGTATTTTAAGAATCTATAGCCAATCTTAAAGAGGCTTGAGGTGGAGACATCAATAGGAAAAGTTGTAGTAATGGGTTACGTTAAGGTCATCCAACCTTGCGGAGCGTATTGCAGTATAAAAGTTGCCCGATTGGAAACAGTTCGGCGACTTAACTTACCGTGTGTTGGGAAACACACAAGGAGAAGGTTGGTATTTTGTAGGCTAAAATCTACGAAGCCATTTCCGAAGCCCTTCTTCTAGGTCAAAGTTTTAAGTCTAGGTTCGAGTCCTAGTGTCCAAACCGAAAAGGGATATAGCTCAATTGGTAGAGCACTGTACTTTAGATACAGCGAAAAGCAAAAGACTTCGGACATTGTAGCAGTTAGTAGTTGCCTAAACCCATTGAAATATATGGGGCGGTAGAGGTCGCAAGCCTTTATTGTGCGGTAAACATTCTAATAGGCCGCCTCAAGAGAGGACGTCTATGAATGGTGAGGGAGCCAACCCTTGTAATTGCAAAGCGTGGTGTTAAGCCACTATGCAGGCCAAGTCTAAGTTGCCGAACGGTTACAATGTATTAAGGCATCGGATAAGTACGTAATTCTCTAAGCAATGAGAAGCGCGTGGAAAACTAGGGAAGGGCTACGGCTATAATCCTAGGAAAGTTTATCCTAAAGCGAAGGTATTCTCAGAACGCTTTTTTTAAAAATATCAAGCTGGTCTTGTTGGGTGTTTCGGTATGGCACTATTGCATAATGCGATGCAGAGATGTATCTCGTTTTTATGTTCAACTAGACTTGAAGGTTCGGTTTTTTACCAAAATAAAAACCATCAGTTCATGTGGGTTCGAGTCCCACTATCCGGTTTCGGATATGGCGGAAATGGAAACGCACTAGATTTTGGTTCTAGCGAACAGTTGGCATTCTTTAAAGAATGTCTCTTTAGGTGTTGTCGGTTCGAATCCGATCTCATTTAAGAATGAGTAGCTCAACGGTAGAGCACTACGCTTATAACGTAGGATCTAAGCTTATCATCTTATGAAACTGATAGACAAGTAGTCCGTCACACTACTCAATAAAAATGACGAAATAGTAGATTGTAGATTGGCTTTAATAGTAACTATTAGTGTTCAATAATAAGCAATCTCAGATGTACTTTGAATTACTGATTTGTAATTTCAAAAATAGTTACTGTTATGACTAAAGGTTAAAAGACAAAATCAATATGATTTCCTTTTTTAGCTCGCTGTCATCGCACTGATTATGGCTGAGGTTACTATGAGTAATTCCGTGGAGACGAGATGATTTGCAATCTGCTGTTTTTTTAAAAAATAAAATTTGAAATAAAGATAAACTTCAAAAAAAGTGTTGAACTCGTCAATACTATTTTGAAGCTGGTAATCCGTCCGTTACAAGTATTACCAATTCGCCTTAGTTGGCAAAGATGATGTTTAATTAAAAACTAAAAACGATGTTACGAGTAAGAATTAATGCCGGAAAAGTAGGTTTGGTATTCAAAAATGGTGATTACGTTAGAGTAATTACTGAAGGTTTGCACTGGTTAGGTTTTAACCAGCGTGTACTAATGTATGATTTGAGCACTAGTTTTACTGCACCAATAGCATTAGAAGTTCTTTTAAAAGATGAGGTTTTAGCTGCTATGTTAGATGTGGTAGAGGTAAAGGACGGAGAGATTGTTTTACTTTACGAAAAAGGAAACTTTAAAAATGTCCTAACCGCTGGTCGTTATGTGTTCTGGAAAGGTCTGATTGAGCGTGAGTACGTACGTGTAGATTTAAGCAAAATTTACATTACTGAAAACTTAGATAAGTCGCTTTTCAGCAATTATGAAGTCAACAAATACATCAGAACTTTTGAAGTTGCTGCTTACGAAAAAGCGGTACTGTTAGTAGACGATGTATATACAAAGACACTCGGAGGTGGTACATACCGTTTCTGGAGAAATGATACTTCTATAAAAATTGCTAAAACCGATTTGCGTCAGCTTCAATTAGAAATTGCAGGACAAGAATTGTTAACTAAAGATAAAGCTGCTATTCGTATCAACTTTTACACACAGTACAAAGTTAAAGATGTAGAAAAAGCACTTTTAGAAAACAAGGATTACGAAAAGCAATTATACATTACAATGCAGTTGGTGTTGCGTGCTTATGTTGGTGCTTACACTTTAGATGAATTGCTAGAACGTAAAGATAATATTGCAGAAGCAGTGTTTGAAGACGTAAAAACAAGCGCATCAAAGTTAGGTGTTACCGTTATAAACTGCGGTATAAGAGATGTGATTTTAACTGGTGAAATGAAGGATATTATGAACCAGGTTTTAGTTGCACAAAAAAAAGCACAAGCCAATGTTATTATGCGACGTGAAGAAACAGCTTCTACACGTAGTTTGTTAAACACAGCAAAGTTGATGGAGGAGAATGATATGTTGTACAAACTAAAAGAAATGGAGTATGTTGAAAAAATTGCCGAAAAGATTGGTGAAATCACTGTATCAGGCAATGGAAATATGGTAACACAATTGAAAGAGATTTTCTCTGGAAAATAAGTGGGTGTACAAAAAAAGCGCTAGTACTAACTAGCGCTTTTGGTTTTAGAATAGAATTCCAACCCTTGAATTGAACGGTAAAAACATCGTACGATAATTTTGTCGTAAGATAAATTTGTCGTATATTTGCGTGTGAACAAAATAATATGAGTAAGATTTATAAATTATCACCAACACAAGGAACTATTCCGGAAGATAAAATTGTTGGAAGAAAAAATGATATCGAAAGGCTTAAGAAGACTTTAGAAGCGCAAAGCGTGGTTATTGAAGAGGTGCGAAGAATGGGAAAAACTTTGTTTTTAAAGAAATATGCGTATTTATCCCATGAAAATCAGAAAGTAATTTACTTTACATTACAAGGTAAAAAAGATGTTAATGAGCTTATTGACACCTTAATGGAAAAGCTAAGAGTCGAGCAGCCCTTTGGTAAATTAAAAATAGCATGGAACTCCATTAGAAATATATATAATAGTGTTAAACCAGACGAGGTGGATGTTGGAGCAATAAGTTTTAAGTTACCAGAGTGGAAGTCAAAATGGAAAGAAGCATTGACAGCATGTTTGCATGACATTGCCAACAGAGACCAAGATGATGGAGAAAAATTAGTTTTAATATTAGATGAGCTTCCAATAATGATATGGGATTGGATACAGAATGGGAAAGCAGAACAAGCTAAGGAGTTTTTGGATACAATCAGGGCAAATAGGCAGTTATTAGAAGACAAAGGGAATGTAAGGTTTGTAATTTGTGGATCTATTGGGATGCAAGTAGTGCTAAAAAAGCTCAAAGAAGATTACGCTTATACTGGTGAGCCGTTTAATGATATGTTTCCGTTTTCAATTGGTGCAATGCAGACAGAAGAAGCAATGTTTCTTAGTGGTTGTTTGCTTTTGGATGATTTTAAGATAGATAAAGGTGAGAATAAAGATGACCTACTTGAATTGATATGCTTGTATTCAGAAAAGCTTCCTTTTTATATAAATATCTTATTTAGTATTATTAGGAATGAGTGTAATAATATAATTAGCAGAGAAAACATAGACAAAGCTTATTATGTTTTATTAAACGAACCTCAATATAGTAAAGTATTGAAGCAACTAGAAGAACGAATAAGAATTTATTACTCAGAAGAAGAAGCTCTTACTATGGCTAATATCTTAGATTTTTTGTCAGTTTCAGAAGATTTAGTTGATGAAAAAACTATAATAACGCAATTGAAGCTAGATAAGACTAAGGTTAAAAACAGTCTCTATACACTTCATTCTGAAAACTACTTAATTAAAGAATTTAAAGACGATTCAAACTATTACTCATTCAAATATAAACTAGTAAAAAAATGGTGGAAAATCAACATGGCCTAGGTTCTGTGCTTTCATTTAGTGCAAAAAGTGTTAACCCAGAAATTCTTGAAGCTTTATTAGTAGGAAGAGAGAAAATTGTAAATCAATTAGAAAACAGAGTAAAAAATATTTCTAATGATGGTCTTAACCATCAAGTTCTTATTATTGGAGCTCGAGGGACAGGAAAAACCCATATGCTCAGTGTGCTTCATAATAGAATACAACCTCAAATTAAAAAAGGTAAAATAAAAGTTGCCTATTTTGCAGAGGAGGAATATGGTATCTCGGGTTATTTAGATTTTATGGTTAGAATCTTAAATGCCTTTATCAGATGGAATGAACAAGATGCAGATTTTTTGAAGAGCCAACTTGCGATATTACAAGAAACGCCCAATTCACAACAAGAAGATACTATAGAAAGAATCATAAGAGAATATATAAGTGGCACACCATTATTAATTTTAGCTGAAAATTTTAATGATATACTTGATGCTTTAAAACAACAAGGGCAATCAAAGCTAAGAAATTGGCTTCAAGAAAATAACCGAATAAGTATTATTGCTACTTCTCAAGCATTGAGTGATGATATTGGAAAAGAGGATAAACCTTTTTATGGCTTCTTTGATGAGATTAATATTAAACCTCTAACTTTAGAAGAATCCTTTCAGTTATTAAAAGCTTTAGCTAGAATTGAAAAGAGGAATGATGTTATTAAGCATCTAGAGAATAAGGGGAAAGCTCAAGTAAAAGCAATTAACACTTTGGTGAAAGGGAACCATAGGTTACTTATTACATTTTATGAATTCTTAAAATCTGATGTACTTTCCAATCTTTCAATAATGTTTATCAAAACATTGAATGACTTAAAGCCTTACTATGAAACCTATATTCGTTACCAACCTCCTCAACAGCAAAAAATTATTCGATTCTTGGCCCTTGCAAAGAATCCTCAGCAAGGAGTTGACATTGCTAAAGAATGTTTTATAGACCCAAAATCTCTTTCTAAGCAATTAAGTGATTTGTCTAAGAAAAAATTGGTAGATACAATTGTTGATCCAGACGATAAAAGAAATAAATTATATGATATTTCAGAACCTCTATTAAGAATAAGCATTGAAATAGGGGAACATAAGGAAGGAATTAGCGCATTATTTATAGATTTTTTAGCTCTTTATTATGATAAGAATGAACTAAAAGACCAAAAAGCTCATTTTTCAAATATATTCAAAGATTGTTTAGATCCAGTAGAAAAAAGACAATATAACTTCGAGATATTAGCAAGAGATAAAGCGATTAAACTTCAACAGCAACTTCAGTCTAAAACAATAAGTGATGAAATTAGGAAAAAACTTATAAAAACGTTTAACCTCTTGATAGATGAAGGAAAATTTAAAGATGCAATATATGTTTTAGAAGGTGTTAGTGATAAAATAGGTGTCAAAAATTACCAGTATTATGATTTGTTGTTGAGTCTGTACATTTTAAGCAAAGATTACGATAAAGCCATTGATACGCTTTATAAATCTCTAGAGCAAAATCCTATAAAGGAAGATTTATTCAAGATACTTAACATAATCCTTCTATCGTCGAAAGACTATGTTTGGTGGCAGTCTATCCTTGAAAAAGTCATTGCTTATGATATTGAAGATTCAAGGGTGTTTACTGTTTTTGGTGGTGTGCTTATTCATAATGACGCTTATAATAAAGCTAAAAAAATCCTAATAAAATCATTAAAGTTAAATCCAAAAGAAGAATTAACTAAATTACTTTTGATTTTATCATATAATTTTGAATTACCCAAGAAGTACTTTCACTTAAATTATGAAGTTGTTTTGGAGTCTAAAAAATTATTGAAAGATTTTGATGTTATGGATTATGAAATATTGAGTAAAATAATTATCTCAATATTGAAACATGATAAAAACATTCAGAATGAAAAATTCTCTATTTTGGAAACCTTTTTAACAAAAGAATTTAAAGATATAATAGAGTTAAAGATTTCTATTGAGTTTGTAAAAACTTTCAGGCAAATAGTACTTGAAAATAATCCAAAAGCTATTTACAACTTGCCAAAAGAAAGAAGAGAGTTTTTCCAAAAAGAAATTTTAGATTTTAGGAATAAACGTAATGATAGTAAGCCAAATAAAAAAAGCGCTAGTACTAACTAGCGCTTTTGGTTTTAGAATAGAATTCTATTTTTTAACCAATTCAAACCTAAAATCTATATCAACTTCGTTAGATAATTTGTTGGCAACAATTTTTGGGATTTCAATATCAAAATCTGAGACCAAGACTGTAAAACTACCAGTTACCATAATTTTATCATCTTCCTTTTTTAGAGTCAAAGGAATGTCTTTAACTTGTTTTGTGACTCCATGAAATGTTAATGAACCATCAATTGAAGTTTTACTTTCTTCATTACTTAAATCATCAAAATCCAAACTATCTATCTTTCCTTTAAAAGTAGCTTTTGGATGCTCATCAGATTCGGCATAATTTTCATTAAAGTGTTCTTCCATCAAAGCATTTTTAAACCGAAAACCTTTTACTAAAGCTAAAGCTGCAAATTCTCCATTTTCAGTATTTAAAATTGCAGTAACAGCATTGTTTTTTGCAGCTACTTCTTCAAAAGAAGGTACAGAGGCTTCAAAATTTAATTGCCCTGTTTTGGTTAGGTATTTGCTTTGTGCGATTGCATTTATGCTCAAAAAGAATAATGCTAAAAATATAATCTTTTTCATAACGTATTATTTTAGTTTTCTAGTAGACCTTCCTGTTCCCATTGAATAACAAGATCTATTAAGTTTTGTGGTAATCTTGGACCTCCAAATGGCATTACAAAACCAGCATCTGTGGTAGAAATGCGGCCAATTAAATCTCTATTTTCTATAGCATCTACAACATCGTCATAAGTTTCTAATGACATTGGCGCACCATTTGTAGGTGGACTACTGTGGCATGAAATACAATTGGTATCTATAATAGATTTGATATTGTCTTCGTAGGTTACAAATTCTTCAATAATAATTTCCTCTGTTAAGTCATCTTCACTGTTGTACGAACAGTTAGTTAAACAGAGTAAGCTTGCAAAATATAAGAGGTATTTAAACTTCATAATTACTAATTTTTTAAAATACACGACTTAAGTTAAATCCAAAATAGATGTTACCATCGCTCCAATCTCCTGTGGCCTGACCAAGAAAACCATTGGCATTCATGGCTTGAGCGTTAGAAAAATGCATTTGAAATACGTGTCCTCCAGTTTCTAAATCAAAACCAATAGAAAGCGGATTTTTAAAAGGTGAGCCATCAGCTCTGTTAAGATGCCATCCGTAATCTAAGTTTATAGACCAACGCTTGCCTAATTTTTGTCGTCCTCCGAAACCAATAGCGTATTGTGAGTTGTGTTGTTCGTCATAAGCCACAAAATTGTCATGAAAAAATGTTGGTGCCACTTCCAATGACAATTTTGAACTTACTTTTTTGGATATAAGCAATTGCGCTGTATAACCAAGACGATCCCTAAATTCTAACTTTGGTAAATTTTCTTTTTCTAATGCGGTATTTATTAAAATTGAATTATAGGCAACTATGGTAAATGGAAAACCATTTTCTTTTTGTCTTACTAGTCTGTATTTAGCAGATGCTTCATAAATTTTTTGAAATGAGCTACGAGATACACCAACATTTATTCCATCATTTATACCATAAACAAAGTTTAGTCTGGTAACAGCATCATCTAGCCCAAAGAAACTATCAAAACCATTTTCTATGCTACCAAATCTGTGCGAAACAATAAAGGTTAATTCTTTTTTTGCAACAAGTTTTGTAGATTCAAAGTTTACGATTTTCAGACCTTTGAAAGCTGCGGATGCATATTGATCTCCAACAGAATCAGTGTCAATTTCACTCAATAAGTCATCTCCTTGAGCACTTGAAATTTGACATGCAAATAGCATGATGAGCATAAGTAAGTATCTCATTTTTAAGTAATTAAATTATGTAATTCAGATTATTTCTTAGTAGAAATTTTTATAAATTATTGCTTTACAAATCGTTTGGTTTCTTCTCCAGTATCAGATAAAATTTTAACCAAGTACAAACCACTATCCCAATCAGAGACATCAATTTTTGTCGCTTCACTTAATTCTAGTTTTTGGCTCAATACTTTTTTCCCAACAATACTATAGATTTCTATAGTCCCATTTGTACCAGCATTTTGAGCAGTTATATTAAGAATGGAATTTGAAGGGTTTGGATATAGTTTTATATTGCCGACTTGCTCAAAATCTTCAATACCTAGCGTACTCCAAAAAGCAACTCCATCTTGCGAACCATTACCAGTATATTCAAAAGGAGGTGCTACATTTATAAAAGTGCCAGCGTCCCAAATTCCTTTAGCAACAGCAACAGATTCTCTTTGGTGACCTGCATTTCCCCATTGTATGTAATCTTCCAATGCACTTGAAGACCCAAAACTATTAGTGTTATAAAGTCCAAATTCACCATCAGCAACAGCAAAATTAACTGAGCTTGCAATATTTATTTCTTCACCAGGATTTAACATTACAGTACTAGTCATAGAACTTACCTGACCGTAGGCAGGAAAATTACAAAACCAATACCCTGAAATATTTACAGTTGATGATCCGAAATTTTTAAGAGCAACAGAATTGGTGCTTGGGTCTAGCTTAGAAATTCTAACACTTCTAAATGTTATCCATTGATCAGCACCATTTTCTGTACCTGATCCACTATAAGCAAAAGGTGCAGCAAGATTTATAAAAGTGCCAGCGGTCCAAATACCTTTAGCAACAGCAACAGACTCTCTTTGGTGACCTGCACTTCCCCATTGCATGTAGTCTTCCATTGCAGTAGAAGAGCCAAAGCTATTTGTATTGTATAGCCCAAATTCACCATCTGCTACCGCAAAGTTTATAGAGCTTGCAATATTTACTTCTTCACCTGGATCTAAACTGGTAACAGAAGTCATAGAACTTACTTGTCCATAAGCAGGGAAGTTACAAAACCAATATCCTGATATAGGGACGTTTGCACTACCGTAGTTTTTTAGTGTTACAGAATTTGTAGCTGGATCTAGTTTAGCAATTCTTACTTGAGCACTTAAACTAGAAAAACATAATAAAGCTAATGCTAATAAAGCTGTTGTTTTAAGAAGGTAATTCTTTTTCATGATTTTTAATTTATTGGTTAATAATAGTGCACTGGTCTAATTTTATTTGTTCTAATAAATCATCATAACCAATGACACGTCCTTTTATTTTTATGTTTTCGTTTTTATCTACTGAGGTTTCAAGATTGTTAGAGAACTGACAGAATATTTTATCATCAATGGTAATGTCATTACTATTTATGTCTGTTATTAATCCTGAAACCTCAATGGTTTTGTTTAAAAACTTTTGTTCTGCAGCAGGTGTATTATCAATAAATTTGTTAGCAATCTCGTTTGAAGACATTGAAAATTCAGCTTTCTCGTTTTCAATATCTCTATGGTCTTGATAGATGTAATTATAGCCTATAACGGCAGTTATTATTAAAACAATTATTAAAGCTATCCAATTACGTTTCATAGTTTTCTTAGTTACAGTTGTTGAAGTATTGTAGCCTATCATCTCCACCTACAATAAGATTAATTTCAGTATCATTAGTGCAGTTTTTAATCTCTTGCAGAATCCAATTGTTATTACATAATGGTAAAGCAGGCACGTCAATTATTATCTCTAAATTATTATTTGAGCCTGAAGCTGTCCATGTTCCATAAACTGTAGTAGTATTCCAAAATACAGACATGGTTCCATCGTTGAAGAAATTAAAATCATAGCCTTCATAATTACTATCGTAGTCTATAGCATTACGTTTTAATCGATTAACATTCCAATCAGAACAATTGACAAGTAAGTCTTCTATATCAGAAATGTTACAATCATCACAATCATCATCAGAGTAATCGTAATCATCATCTTCATCACATGTGTCAATGGCATTTTGGATGACTGATTCTAACACTTCAAAATTAGTTATGTTGGTTTCAGAACCATCAGAAAGTGTAACCGAAATAGGAAAATTAAAGGTTGTAATGGTGTCATTATTAAGGCTTCCAACAAAGCTGAAAAGTTCATTGTCAGTTTCAATGGTGTTGGTATCTAACAACTCATTATTGGGATTAAAAATCGAAACTTCTATAGGATAATTAAAATCTATACATTCAATATCGTTATCTGCTTCATCCTCACCATTACAATTATTGGTGTAAGTATTGAATTCTGCTAAACTATTAATTGTAGCTTCTGAGAAATCACTTAAAACAATAGTAATAGGGAATGAGATATCTAAAGTGTCTGTGTCTGAGTCCGATTGGTCAAAAACACACTCAATAACGGCATAATCTTCTAGAGAGTTCACCTCAACGTTAACACCATTTACAATGACTGTATACGGAAAAGCGATATTAAAACAATTAGCTCTATCTACAATATTATCTAGTGACCCATCATTAGAGGTCATTCTCTCTATTAATGCAGAAATATTAGAATTTGCTTCTAAAATTTCATCCTCTGGTGTTTGGATAAACTCAGTCTCTTCCTTTCTACAAGAAAATAGAATTGAAGTTGTAATTAATAGAATTAATAGTGTTTTTAGTTTCATGATGGCTTATTTTTTTATTGCCATTTAATATATAACAACTCACTTTTAAAAACTACTGAACTTTTTCAAAAAAAATATTTATATACCTTTACATAAACTATTTAGCCTTGCCAAAAAGCCTTAATGAAAATATCTGTGAAGAAGCAGCATTTGAGCGTGTTTACAATAAATACTCAGATGACGTACACAACTTTTTATACTATAAATATGGCGCTCAATATAATCCTAGAGATAAAGCACAAGAAGCTTTTATAAAATTGTGGGATAATTGTAAGCAAGTAACTTTTGCTAAGGCAAAGTCTTTCTTGTTTACGGTTGCAAATAATTTGATGCTTAACGAAATTAAGCACCAAAAAGTGGTTTTAAATCATCAAAAGGTTAAGCCCAAACATTACACAAACGAAACGCCTGAGTTTATCTTAGAGCAAGATCAATATCTGGAAAAGTATAAAAATGTACTGGCTAGTTTAAAGGAAGAACAACGCGTAGCTTTTTTATTAAGTAAGGTTGAAGGAAAAAAACATAGTGAGATTGCAGAGATGTTAGGTGTTACGCAAAAGGTGGTGGAATATAGGATTTATACCGCTTTTAATATTTTGAAAAAAGAGCTTGAAAATTTTAAAATAAAATAATCAGGAGAATTGAAACCTGAGTTGTTATATGTTTAAGGAGTAAATTTATGATTGAAGACGATTTATTAAAAAAATGGTTGAATAATGAACTTACAGATGCTGAGAAAGACGCATTTAGTAAGCGAGAAGACTTTGCCTTCAATCAAGAAATTATTGATAAAGCTAAGTACTTTAAAGCTTCAGAATTTTCAAAGATTGACAATTTTGAAACATTTAAAGCAAAGTATAAAGTAAGATCATCCGTAAAACGTCTTAACTGGCTAAAACCAGCTTTAAGAATTGCAAGTGTTTTGGTTATAGGCTTAGCAATTTATTTTACCATGTTTATGAATGATAGCATGGTTGAACAACACACTCAAATAGCTAAAAAAACCACCATAACACTTCCTGATTTGTCTCGTGTAATGATGAATGCAGATTCAGAAATTACATATGATAAAGAATCGTGGTACGATAATAGACAGCTAAATTTAGAAGGCGAAGCTTATTTTAAAGTAGCCAAAGGAAAAACATTTGATGTTATAACAAAACAAGGTGTTGTAACGGTTGTTGGTACTGAGTTTAATGTAAAAGCAAGACCAGATTATTTTGAAGTTGTATGCTACGAAGGTATTGTTAAAGTCTCATCAGATACAATTACAAGACAATTGTTGGCAGGAGATACATACCGTATTTTAAACAATAAATTTAGTCAAGATAAGGTAGAAGTTATCCAGCCAGAATGGGTTGAAAATAGAAGTAGCTTTAAAGCTGTTCCTTTAAAAGAAGTTGTCTCTGAGTTAGAGCGCCAATTTAATGTAAAAGTAACTTTTAAAGACACTAAAACAACGCGATTGTTTTCTGGTGGATTTACTCACAAAAATTTAGAAAATGCCCTTTCTGCCATAACTCAGCCTATGAGTTTAACCTATAAAATTAGTTCATCTAACCAAGTGCTAATTTATGGCGATACAGATTAAGCAGTACATACTAGTACTACTTCTTAGTTTTAGTTTTTCTTTCTGTGCCTTTTCGCAAGAGACTGAGAGCAAGCAATCCTTGTCCGAAATTTTATCATTATTAGAACAGCGCTATAAAGTTCAGTTTAATTTTGCCGAAGATACTGTTTCTGGTATTTTAATTAAACCACCAAAAAGTACGCTATCCTTAAAAGAAGTATTGAACTATCTGGAAATTCAAACCGATTTTCAGTATCAAATTACTGAAGATAATATGATTTTGGTTATAGCTAACAATCCAGCTTTTGATTTGCAAAAACTATCAGAAGTAATGGTGTCTGGTTACATTGTAAAAGGAATCAACAAGCTAAGCAATGGTTCTTTTGAAATTAAAGTTTCTGAATTTGACATCTTACCTGGTTTAGTAGAAACAGATGTTTTACAAGCTGTACAAGCGTTTCCTGGCATACAAAGTATTAATGAAACGGTTTCTAACATTAATATAAGAGGTGGATCTAACGACCAGAATTTAATTCTGTGGGATGATATAAAAATGTATCAATCCGGTCATTTTTTCGGCCTTATTTCCATGTTTAATCCTCAGATAACACAACGCGTTTCTTTAACCAAAAATGGGTCACCCACAGAGTTTACAGATGGTGTTTCAGGAACAATTTCTATGGAAACCGAGAAAAGTATTAATGAAGCTTTTAATGGAAACATTGGTGTGAATTTTATTGATGCCAATGGCTTTGTAGATGTGCCTATTAGCAGAAAATCGTCATTGCAAGTTGCGGCCAGAAAAGCTTTGAGCGATTTTACTGAGACTCCTACCTATAACAATTTTTTTGAGCGTATATCGCAAGACACAGAAGTAGAAAATAATACCATGAGTATTACAAACTCTGATAAAACTTTCGATTTTTATGATGCGTCCTTACGTTGGATTTATAAGATAAATAAAAACGAAATATTAAGAGTCAATTTTATAAACGCAACTAATGAGTTGGTTTTTAATGAGAATACCACAGTAAATGCTATTGAGGATTCCAGAGAAAGTAGCCTGTCTCAACATAGTATTGCTGGTGCAATTTCGTATTCTAAGGTTTGGAACACAAAATGGCAAACCGTTTTTGAAGCTTACGAAACAGATTATAAGCTAAAATCTATTAATGCTAATCTCTTAGATTCGCAGCGATTTCTACAAGAAAATAAGATATCTGAAACCAGTGCAAAACTTAAGGTAAATCATAAGTTTAATAATAAGCTACAATTACTTAGTGGTTACCATTTTGTAGAAACAAAAATGACAAATTTAGACGATGTAGATGTACCACGTTTTAAGTTATTGGTGTCTGAGGTGGTGAGAACGCATGGTGTGTTTTCGCAACTTTCTTATAAATCTAATGATAAAAAGACTAATCTTACGTATGGCTTAAGGTATAATTACATAGACAAGTTTAGCAAACATTTGTTAGAACCAAGATTAAGTTTTTCTCATAAGTTTATAGACTTCTTTTCTGTAGAAGTTTTAGGAGAATTTAAACACCAAAATAGTTCTCAAATTATAAATTTTCAGAATGATTTTTTAGGTATAGAAAAACGTAGATGGCAGTTGTCTAACGACAACGATATTCCTGTAATACAAAGTCGGCAAGCATCGTTGGGTTTGTCTTACAATAAAAGTGGTTGGTTAATAAGTGCAGAAGGGTATTACAAGAAGATAAAAGGGATAACCACGCAAAGCCAAGGATTTCAAAATCAATATGAATTTGTAAGAACAAGTGGATTTAACGAAGTAAGAGGTCTCGATTTTATAGTTAGAAAGCGTTTAAATAATTTCAATTCGTGGCTTAGCTACTCGTTTATGAATAGCGATTATACATTTAGCGATTTACCAGAGGCTACTTTTCCTAGTAATTACGATATTAGGCATGCTATTACGCTTGGTACAAATTACACTTCAGGTAAGTTAAAAGTGTCCGCAGGTTTAAATTGGAATTCTGGCAGACCAACAACAACTCCTGTTGAAGGAAATGAACTTAGTAATGGCGAAATTAATTACAACAGCACTAATTCGTCTGAACTTAAAGACTATCTAAGGGTAGATGTTTCGGCATTGTATAATTTTAGATTAAGCTCAGTTACCAGTGCTAATCTAGGACTTTCTGTATGGAATCTTTTAAATCGTGAAAACACTATAAATAGTTTTTATCGCACTAATAATGATGTTGTAACAGAAGTTCAACAGCAATCTTTAGGAATTACACCTAATCTGGTTTTTAGAGTTAATTTTTAAAAGAAAATTTCTTGAGCTAATCGGTAGGTGTTAGCATGGGCATTTACAATGATTTTTATGTCTGCTGAGTATCCTCCTCCCATACTACACATTACAGGAATACTTTGGTCTTTGCAGGTTTGTAAAACAAAACGGTCACGTTCTTTACAGCCTTCTACACTCATGCCGAGTTTTCCTAATTTATCTGAAGCAATAACATCTACACCTGAAAGATAATAGATAAAATCTGGTTGTTGCTCGTCTATAAGTTTAGGAAGTGTATCTTTTAGAATATTGAGGTAGGTATTATCGTTAGTGTCGTTATCTAATGCAATATCCAAATCGCTCAACTCTTTTTTAAAAGGATAGTTACTTTTACCATGCATAGAAAATGTAAATACAGAATCATCATTCTGAAAAATTTCTGCGGTACCGTTACCTTGATGCACATCTAAATCTACAATAAGAATCTTTTTTGCTAATCCTTTTTTCTGAAGATATCGTGCACCAATTGCTTGGTCGTTGAGTAAACAAAATGCTTCACCACGATCGGTATAGGCGTGATGAGTTCCACCTGCAATGTTCATTGCTATACCATGTTTTAGGGCATATTCACTTGCTTTTATGGTGCCATCTGCAATGATGACCTCACGTTCAACTAAAACCTCGCTTAGGGGAAATCCTATTTTACGCGCGGCACGTTGGTCTAAAGTAACATTTACCAAATCGTAATAATACTCTGTTGTGTGTACAGCCAGAATGTATTTGTCATTTGGTTTTTCAGGCTTAAAAAAATTATTGTCACTACAAGTACCCTCGTGGAGTAGCTGCTGTGGTAATAATTCATATTTCTCCATTGGGAAACGATGTCCTTTTGGTAATGGATGTTTATAGATTGGGTGGTATGCTATTTTGAGCATTGACTAGACAATTTTCCGTCTAATTTAATGATATCGATTTTTCCTCAAAAATAAACGTGCCATCATTTGTGATTCCCTCAATAAACAAGGTTATTTGTACTTGAGGTTTTTCTATTTTAAATGAAACTTGTCCATTGCTATCTACTCTTAGATTAGGTTTCCAATCAATTACACCATAGTGGCTGTAGAAATCATCCTCATAATACTTATACTTAGGAGTGTAAAATTTTTTTCTGCTACTAAATGTTAAGGGAAAGGAATACGTTTTAGTCATATTTTTAGGTGCCTTGACTCTTTTAGGGTCTTTGGTGTAGATTTTAATAGAGCCTCTTGGACTTCGAAAACCTTCGCCCAGACCAAACCTATTAACCTCAATAAAATCAACATCTTCAATAAGAATTGGATCTAATATAGCAAGGTCTGCCAACAACATATCGTCTAAATAAAAATTTACGGAAGAGGGACTCATCATGCCCAAAGTATCTACACCAACATTATTTCTAGGACCGTTAGGACCATACTCTCTTGGATCTAAAAGTTGCCATGCCTTGAAAGAGAGGTAATTCCAAAGTGTAAAGTACTGTTTTTCATCTTCTTCACTAACTACACTTACTCTACCAAATCTTCCTCTACTTAACTCACCCCTTCTTTTTAGTTGTTCTTTATAAGGACTAGATTTCACTACAACTTCATCTAATTTTTCAACTTTTTCCGAGTTATCAAAAACAACATTACTTACATAGTCAGGCTCCGTTTCTATTTCAATAGCTGGCTTAATTTCCCTTGTGTAATCTGTTTTGAAGTCGGGTATTTCTCTTGGGAAAAACTGAGGGTATATATGAGCAGGTTTTAAGCCTTTTGAATTGGCGACTTCAGACAAACTGATGTTTTGATTCTCTTCTGGAAACAAGTTTTTTATGATGTAGCTTTGGCTGTTAGTATCGGCTTCTGCTAACAAGAATCCACTTTCATTAAAATGGTACATTAAATCATTGGGCTGGCCACTCTCATTGGTATTGCTAGAGGCATAGTTGGCCTTTAGTATTATGCCTTGCTCATAATCAAAATTTAGATCGGGTGGATTATTAAAGATAGAATTCCAGTCGTAACTACTCCAACCTTGGGTAAGTAGTAGATTATCTAACTCGTATTTTTTCTTTTCTGTAATGTCCGTAAAATAGTATTTGGCGTTTTCAATAGGGCCATTAAGATAAGGGTGTAAAAAATTGTAACTGATGATGTTATGAGATCTGTTGTATGATTGTGTTTGTTGTGGCAGTACAGATACGCTAATGTTATGAGTGCCTAGAGGATCTAAGCTCCCAAAGTTTAGTTTTATACTTAACGAATCTAATTCTTGGGTTATTGATGGTGAGCTTTCTGAAGAAATTACGTTAATTCCGTTATAGTTAAAGGTTAAACGTTCTGCAATTGGTGTGTTGTTGTCGTCAAATAAGGTTAAGATATTGATACCAGGACTGCCTTCTAATTCCAAAGTTTTGGTAACAGTAGGTTCGTCTGTAAAATAAATATCCATTAGGTCATAATTATCACCATTATGCAAGAACAACGAATAGCGTTTGTTTTTAATAGTATTGAAAGTTTTGTCATTGGTTTTGGCACTGACTAAGAACTTGTTTTTAAAGCGCTTTACCGAAAGGATTATACCTTGTTTTTTTATAACTTGATTGAGCTGAAACTGATACGACTTATCCTCATGGTTAACATTAATAGAATAGTTAGAACCATATTCTGGAATAAACGGAAAACTACCGATACCAAATTGATTGGTTTTAAATGTTGTGATAACTGTGCCGTTCTTATCCACAACTTCACCAAGTGCCGAATCTAAACCATAGCCATTACGGTCTTTAATAACCACACCTATTGCATTTTCTACACCATGGAGCAAATGCCCACTTTCGGGCAGAAACTGAGCATCGATATCAATAGTGGTTGCAGTGTTATTTTTAGATTGGTAGGTTTCAATACTTTCAACTTTAAAACTTTCGACGAAGAAATTGTTTTCGTTGAAGTTTTTCATCCAATTGGTATAGGCCTTTATCGTGTAGGTTTTGTTAGAAAAAAGGGAATCTATTTCAAAAATATTGGATGCCACTCCGTTATCTACCATTACCATTTTTTGCTTAATGATTTTTTGGTTGTTATCCTCAATGGTTACATAAAGATTTTTAGTCTGTAATGACGGTTTTTTGTCGTTTTTATTTAGAACGTATGCTGTAAAACCAAGAGATTCTCCTACAAAAAGAGTGGTTTTGTTAAGGTGTAAATAAACAACTTCTCTTGGCAGATTTACATAATCCTCATAAGCTTCTGTAATACCATCAATATCGTTTTGAGACATCAAAGATTGAGAACAAAAAGCAAATAGTAAAAAGCTGATATAAATACATTTTTGGAGAGGGTTAATCGTCATGGCAACGTAATTTAGGAGATATAAATATTTAAAACCTATAGAAAATACCAAAAATCAGGCCATAAATGAAAGACTTTAACTTATCTTTAATCCATTAGAGACACCTTCAATATCAGGGTTTACAAACACCAAATTTCCATGTTCATCCTCGGTCATTAAAATCATACCTTGGCTCTCTACACCTCGCAGTTTTCTTGGTGCTAAGTTGACTAAAACAGTAACACGTTTGCCGATGACATCTTCTGGTGAAAAACTTTCTGCAATACCAGAAACAATAGTACGTGTATCGATACCAGTGTCGACTTTTAAAACCAGTAATTTTTTAGTTTTTGGCATTTTTTCAGCCTCTAAAATGGTACCAACTCGAAGGTCTAATTTTGTAAAATCATCAAAAGTAATTTCCTCTTTTTGAGGCTCTACTTTTTTGTTAGCAGCTTCGTTGGCTTTTTTACTAGCTTCAAGCTTATCTAATTGCTTTTGTATGGTATCATCTTCAATCTTAGAAAATAATAATTCTGGTTTTCCGGATTGAATGCTGTGACCTGCAGGAAGTAAAACGTCTGTTGTTGAAATGTCTTCCCAAGTCAATTCAGAATCAAGTTCAGAATGGTTTAAAATTGATTTCAATTTATCAGACGTAAACGGTAAAAACGGTTCACTTAACACAGCTAAAGCCGAAGCAATTTGTAAAGCGACAAACATTACGGTTTTAGTACGCTCTTCGTCTGTTTTTATGGTTTTCCAAGGCTCTTCGTCTGCTAAATACTTGTTTCCGAGACGTGCCAAATTCATTAATTCCTGGCTACCTTCTCTAAAACGGTAACGCTCAATAGAGCTTGCAATTACTGCAGGATACGCTTTAACAGCTGCCAAGGTTTCTTCGTCTATAGTTTTAAATTCTGCCGGATGCGGAATTTCTCCGCTGTAATATTTATTGGTTAGTACAGCAACACGATTAATAAAATTACCAAAAATAGCCACCAACTCATTGTTGTTTCTGGCTTGGAAATCTTTCCATGTAAAATCATTATCCTTAGTTTCTGGTGCATTAGCCGTTAATGCATAACGCAAAACATCTTGCTGATTTGGAAAATCTTCTAAATACTCTGGTAACCAAACGGCCCAGTTTTTTGAAGTTGAAAGTTTATTGCCTTCCAAATTTAAAAACTCGTTAGCAGGCACATTTTCTGGTAGAATGTAAGAGCCTTCAGCCTTTAGCATTGATGGGAAAATGATGCAGTGAAACACAATATTATCCTTACCAATAAAGTGTACCAGTTTGGTGTCCTCGTCTTTCCAGTAATCTTCCCAGTTTTTGCCTACACGTGCAGCCCATTCTTTGGTGGCAGAGATGTAGCCAATAGGTGCATCGAACCAAACATAAAGCACTTTGCCTTCTCCACCTTCTACAGGCACAGGAATTCCCCAATCTAAATCTCTGGTTACTGCTCTAGGACGTAGTCCATCATCTATCCAAGATTTTACTTGGCCGTAAACGTTAGGTTTCCAGTCTTTTTTATGACCTTTTAAAATCCATTCTCTTAGAAAATCTTCGTGTTTATTTAAAGGTAAAAACCAATGTTTGGTTTCTTTTAAAGTTGGTGTGTTGCCTGTAATTGCAGACTTCGGATTAATTAAATCTGTTGCGTTATGACTTGTTCCGCAGTTTTCACATTGGTCTCCATAAGCTTCTTCGTAGCCACATTTTGGGCACGTACCAATTACAAAACGGTCTGCTAAAAACTGATTGGCTTCAGCATCGTATAACTGTTCAGACACTTCTTCTACAAACTCATTTTTATCATAAAGCGTTTTAAAGAATTCTGAAGCTGTATCGTGGTGAATTTTCGCTGAGGTACGTGAATAGTTGTCAAAAGAAATACCAAAATCTTCAAATGAAGTTTTAATGATAGCATGATACTTATCTACAATATCCTGTGGTGTTACACCTTCTTTTTTTGCTTTTATTGTAATAGGAACACCATGCTCATCACTTCCACATATAAAAGCAACATCATTACCTGTTAATCTTAAATATCTCGAATAAATATCTGCTGGCACATAAACACCTGCTAAATGACCAATATGTATTGGGCCATTGGTATATGGTAAAGCAGCTGTGATGGTATATCTCTTTGACATAAATACTTAGTTTAATCAGCAAAAATAACTATTAAGTTTTTGTATTGAAACATAATGGTCTCTAACTTTAAATTGAACCTTTTTTTATTTAGTTTTGAAAGAAAAGCAATGAAAAAAATTAATTTAATCATTGGTGCAATTTTTTGTGCCACTTTAGCTTATGCTCAAGAGACTAAAGAAAAGGGGAAAGAAAACCCAATAGCCTACATCGAAACAGTTTTGGGTTTTGGTAATGGAAGCGCAGATGGTCTTGTTGTTGGTTACAGCTTAAATTATCAGTCAAAAGGAAATCTGTTTACATTTAGAAATAATTACTTAGCTTCTAAGAATAAAGAAAGAAACAGAGGGATTTCTAATGCATTAATTTTTCCAGCTTATGTTCAAGGAAACTCTTTTACAGAGTATGCATTTCTTTATGGAAGAAGATTAATTTTTGATGGTTCTTCATTGAGTTTTTCTGGAGGAATTTCAACAAATACAGCGGTTTATAGAAAAGAGGTTGAAGGGAATCGTATAAGGTCAAGTCTTAATTATATAGCTTTTCCTTATGAAGTATCATTCAAGTTTTTTAAACGAAAAAAATCGAGATATAGAGTGTTTTATGCATTGATTCCTGTAGGTAAACCAACGGCTTTATCAAGATCTATAGGAATAAAATTATTCGGAAGCTTAGGTAAAGAAAGCTACTTTGGTTTAGGATTAACCTTTGGTTTAGGTTGGCATAAGGTATATTAAAATGGTTTTGGTTAAAACAATACCTTTATCTTTACAAAAAGCAGTTTTCATGGATTTAAAAAACTCAATACTACTTCTTTATTTTACACTTAGTTTAGGTATAATACAATATGGTTATACTCAAAATCAAACGGATAATTCATTTAAAATGACCAATAATAAACTTATAAGACCTGCCTACCTAAAAGCAGGTGATACTGTTGCTATTGTAGCACCTTCAGGAATACTAAAAAACAGAGAACGTGAAATTAAACAGGCAGATAGTATGTTAAGAAGTTGGGATTTAAATGTTATTGTAGGAAAGCATGTGTTTAGCAAAGCCGATCATTTTGCAGGTACAGATGACGAGCGCTGTCAGGATTTACAAAATGTAATGGATGACCCTTCGGTAAGTGCTATTTGGTGTGCAAGAGGTGGTTATGGCACCGTGAGAATCTTAGATAAGTTAGATTATACAAAGTTTAAAGAAAAGCCTAAATGGGTTATAGGTTATAGTGACATTACGGCACTACATAATCAGTTGCATAATCAAGGGTTTGAGTCCCTTCATGCGTTAATGTGTGTGAGTCTAACTCAAGATATTACTGAAGTACAAACATCTGTAGATACCTTTAAAGCTGCTCTGTTCGGTAATCCTGAAAATTATGTTTTAGATGGTTCTAAATATAACAGAGTAGGTGAAGCAACAGGCCAATTGATTGGTGGAAATTTAACCATGTTGCATGCTATGCTGGGTTCTGATACAAGTTTAGATACCGAAGGTAAAATTCTTTTTATTGAAGAAATAGGTGAGTATAAATATCATATTGATAGAATGCTACAAAGTATGAAACGTGCAGGTTATTTTGATAATTGCAAAGGAGTTATTGTTGGAGATATGTCTAAGTTGAGAAAAAACACAACGCTTTGGGGAACTTCTATAGAGCAATTGATTTTAGATGCTCTTAAAGGCTACGATTTTCCAATAGCTTTTAATATGCCAGCTGGACATGAGAAAGATAATAGAGCATTAGTGCTGGGTAGAGAAGTGGAGTTGAAGGTTGGGAAGGAAAAGAGTAGTTTGTTTTATAAATAAGAAGTGTTTTAATACGAAGAAAGCTGGATTGAGATTCCTGCTTTCGCAGGAATAAAATGGCACAACACAACGAACTTGGTAAAAAAGGCGAACAATTAGCAGTTGATTTTCTATTGGAAAGAAACTACAATATTGTAGAGCGAAATTATCGTTTCGATAAAGCCGAAGTAGATATTATTGCTCAAAAAGGTGATATTTTGGCGATTGTTGAAGTAAAAACAAGAAGTTCGTTAGATTTTGGTAATCCTCAAGATTTTGTAAAGCCAAAACAAATAAAAAACCTCGTAAAAGCAGTTGACGAATATGTAACTGAAAACGACCTAGATGTTGAGGTTAGATTCGATATTATCGCCATTGTTAAAGAGAACAAAGCCTACAAGATTGAGCATTTAGAAAATGCTTTTTATCATTTCTAGTTCCTGAGAAATGTGGAATTTTATTTGTAAAAATTCATTTCGTCAATGTATTCCCAAACTGAGTGCGGTAACATAGGACGAACGTTTTTACCTTCTTTAATAGAATGTCTTATAAATGTTGAAGATAATTCCATAATAGGCGCATCTACATGATGAATTTTCGGGTGATCTTTAAACTGCGTATCTGTTTTGCCTTCAGATATACGAGGATATACATAAACGCTATAATTCTCTAGTATTAACTCATAGTTTTTCCATTTATGAAAGCTCTTTAAATTGTCTTCTCCCATTATTAAGGCAAATTCATAATCAGGAAATTTCTCTTCAAGATATATAAGTGTGTCTATGGTATAGTTGGGCTGTTTTAATCCAAATTCTATATCGCTAGGTTTTAATTTTAAATAGCTTTCAGTCGCTCGATAAACCATTTCATAGCGTTGTCGATTATCTAGCAGGCTATTCTTTTTCTTAAATGGACTTTGAGGAGTGACTACAAACCAAATTTGGTCTAAATCGCTGTGTTCAGCAAGGTGGTTTGCAATTGTTAAATGACCAATGTGTATTGGGTTAAATGTACCAAAATATAAACCAACCTTCATGCTATTTGTTTATAAAATCAGATACTAACTTATAAGCATTTTCTAGAGCTTCGTCTAAATTAGAGTTAACTACAATTTCATCAAAAAGTGGAGCAGTTGCTAACTCTGCAGGTGCTTTAGCAACACGCATGCTTATTTTTTCTGGACTTTCTTCACCACGATCTTTTAGACGTCTTACCAGTTCATTTAAATCGGGTGGTTTTACAAACACAGCAAGAGTTTGCTCTGGGAATTTTCGTTTTATGCGTAGTCCACCAGAGACATCAATATCAAAAATCACATGCTTTCCTTTTGCCCAAATGCGCTCAACTTCAGCTTTTAGTGTGCCGTAAAAATTATCTCTGTAAACTTCTTCCCACTCTAAAAACTCATCGTTTTTAATTTTGTTTTTAAATTCTTTTAATGATAAGTAGTAATAATCCTTACCATGCACTTCGTTGCCACGAGCATCACGAGATGTTGCAGATATTGAAAACTCTAAATTTAATTCTGGTTGTTTTAATAAATGACGAACAATTGTGGTTTTGCCAGAACCTGAAGGTGCTGAAAATACAATAAGCTTGCCTTGTTTTTTTAATTCTTCTTTAGACACGTAATTTGTTTTTAATTAAAGCACATTCAATAACTGTTCCTTTATTTTTTCAAGCTCATCTTTCATTTGCACCACGAGCTTTTGCATAGGTGCATAATTAGATTTTGAACCAATAGTGTTGATTTCTCTACCAATTTCCTGAGAGATAAAACCAAGTTTTTTTCCGTTAGAATCGTCAGAATTCAAAGTTTTAATGAAGTAATCTAAATGGTTGTCTAACCTTACTTTTTCTTCAGTGATGTCAAACTTTTCTATGTAGTAAACCAGTTCTTGCTCAAATCGATTTTCATCAACTTTCTCCTTAATGTCCGCAACACCTTTTTCTAAACGCGCTCTAACACCTTCAATACGCTCCGGATCCATTGCAATAACTTTGTCTAGCAATTCTTTTAGCGTTGAAATTCTATCCGTAAAATCTTGTTTTAAAATTGCTCCTTCGTCTTCTCTATAAATTACAATTTTAGATATAGCTTCATTAATACCTTCCGCAATTTTCAACCATTCTTCTTCGTCAATATCGTCACGTTCTGTAGTCACTGCATCAGGTAAGCGAACAGCCATTTTTAATAACTCTACGTCATCTCCATCAACCACATCTTTCAGTTGTTTAATATATTCTTTTACTACTGTTTTATTGATTTTAGAACTGGTATCTTCACCAGTAATTTCAACATAAAGCGAAAAATCTACCTTTCCTCTAACCAAATGTTTAGCCAGAAGTTTTCTTATATCTAATTCTTTAGCACGATACATAGAGGGCATTCGTGCATTAACGTCTAAATTCTTACTGTTAAGTGATTTTAGTTCTATAGATATTTTTTTGGTTGGGAGTTGTAAAACTGATTTCCCATAACCAGTCATGGATTGTATCATTAAAAGATGCGATTAAAGTTGGGCAAAGGTACAAAAATCAACGGTTCTGAAATTATTTTAAATTTTTTAGAAACTCTTATGCATGCATAATAAGGTTTGTTAACTTTGTTTACCAAAACCAAAAATTTACCATGTACAAAAAACAATTTGAAATCCGCTGGAGCGATGTTGATGCCAATGGTCACTTAGCCAATTCTGCGTATACTAATTTTATGAGTCATGCAAGGATGTCTTTTTTTAGCGAACAAGGCTTTTCTATGCCAGAAATTATGAAGCATAATATTGGACCTGTAGTATTCTATGAGCATATGTACTATTTTAAAGAGTCCTTTATTGGTACGCCAATTACGGTTACTATTGAAGTGTCTGGTTTGAGTGAAGATGGAATGCTTTTTATGTTTGAACATAATTTTTATAACCATAAAGGTGAGAATTTAGCCTACTGCGAAATGCAAGGTGCTTGGATAGATTTAAAAGCTAGAAAACTGACTGCTTTGCCAGACGAATTATTAAAGTTGGCACATACATTTCCTAAGTCTGAAAACTATAAAGTGCTTACCAAAGAAGATACTAGGAAACATGGTGTGAGACCGAAGAATGTGAACTTATAGATTGTTATATCATAAAAACAAAAAATTAATAAATGAGCTATATTTCTAAAATGAAAATGGTAATTAAAAAAGCATTATTTTTTAATTTTTTTGTTTTGATAATAGCTTGTCAAAAGAATACAAAAGTAGGTGATTTTAATATTCAAATAAGAAATTTTGACGGTTCGAATGGTCACTGGTTAACATACAACGTAAGTAAGGATAGCCTTCATATTCACTATAATTGTGATTTCGAAAACTGCAAGAATAAATTACTTTACTCAACTAAACTGCAAGAAGAAAACGCGGATAGATTATTTTCTTTTTTAAAAAACAAGCGGTTAGATACATTAAAAAGAGAATATATAAATGAAGGTTTTGATGGACTAAGCCTTGATATAAAAATATCTGGCGATAGTTTATATGATAAAAGAATTTCTATTAGAAGATTCCATCATTTTTTAATAGAAGATTTAATGAATGAAATTGATAAATCAATTGAGGTTGAAAAACTTAGATATCATCAATAAATAGAATTGTAAGTTTGAGTTGAAAAGGCAAACACATTACTTAAAAGGTTGATGTTGCTTGAATGTTTTTATATGAACATTTTTTATAAAGGGCTTAAGGATTTTATTCGGTAAACCATATTTATGCCTGCAATAACAGGTTAAAGTCTTGGGTTGTGCGCCAAGTGTACTCTTAATTTCAGAAGCTGTTCTGCCAAGATTTATTTGAGAGGATTTAGTTTCTATTCCTAAGCGAACATAGTCATTTAAAATTCTAGGATAGATTGCATATTCTTTATTGTTTGAATAGTCTATACCAATAAAATGCGCATCAAGATGGTCACCATTTTGCATTGCAGACAAGAAGCCTACAAGCTTTCCACCCACAAAATAACCCTTAACAATAAAATTGTCTTTGTAAGTATTTTTTAGTTGAGTATAGGTGTTTAGGTTTAGTATCTGAGCATTAAAATCTGCATTATCTATTGTGTTTTGATATAAAGCTTGTAGCTCATCTAAGTACATTTTGATGTCTTCTTCACTTAAGAGTTTAGATTCTAAAACGTCACTTTTTGTATCAGCTCTATTGGCTTTCACTCTGTATTTAGACTTTAAAGCTGAAGTATAATCTTCAAAAGATTTCCATGCAGAATCAAGATAAATAATCATATTAGGCTCTACATGCATCGAAGCATAATCAAAAGCCTTTAAATGATCTGTAATGTAGAGAGATTCGTCTTCAAAATCTTTAATAAAAACAGTACTAAGGCGTTTGCAGCGATAGAGCTTTTTTACAGCTTTTGCAATGGCTTTAAAAGTTTCCACCTTTGGTTCTCCTTCCTTTAAAAATGTACCATATTCTCCACTTAAAAACACATTGCCACAAAACAATACTCTGATGTGATTATTGCAAAACAGGTTGTTTACTATGTTTCTCAATTTATGAGACATAGCAATGTTTTTGGTAATAGTTTCTATTCCAATGGTTACAATCTGAGTGTTAGCAAAAGCTACAGCTTCGCCGTCTTTTAAAATAAAAATATAATTAAACTCAATATCTCTGTTGGCAAATTCAAATGCCTTTAAAAACTCTGGCGAATAATAAATATTGTTTGTACAATTGAGGCTCTCCCAATAGGATTTAGGAATAGAGTCAACAGTTTTAAATATTTCGGAATTAAGAGACAAACTACTTTTTTTGTTTTCGCTTTACAGATACCAGATAAACACCTGTAAAAATAAGAACCATAGCTCCGATTTTTATGGCATCTATAAAATCCGCACCAACTGCTAATGCAAAAAGTGCTGCTATAACAGGTTGAAGGTAAATAAAAATACCTACTGTTGAAGCTTTTAGCTGACTAAGTGCGTATGGGTTTAATAGATAAGTACCAAAGGTTGCGCCAACAACAACAAAGATTACAGAGAATGTAATATAAGGTGTAAATGATTGCCATTGAACTTCAGTTAATTCTGTATAGCCAAAAGGTATAAGTATAATCAACCCAATTAAAAACAGCCATTTTATAAAGGTGAAAGGGTGGTATTTTTCGGTTAGTTTTTTAATAAGAATAACATAAATACTATAAGATATGGCATTAAGTAAAATAAGTAAATTACCAAGAGGAACATTATCTCCTGCTCTTCCGGATTTACCATATATGGTTAAAACAAGAGCACCACAAAGTGCTACAATGATGCCAACAATTTTTATAGCTGTAATCTTTTCTTTTAAAAAGTAAGATGATAACACCAGAATAATAACTGGTATTATAGTCATTATAGCAGAAGCATGAATTGGTGATGTATATTCTAAGCCTTTAAAAAAGAACAATAGATTAATTACAACGCCAAAAATAGCTGCAACAAAAAACTTAATGTAATCTCTTTTTTCAATTTTTTCTTTAGGAAAAAAGAAACTTACTAACCAAAATAGGGCAGTGGCACCAATAACACGCAAAAGAACAAAACCGAAAGGTTTAATGTAATTTTCATTCATTACGGTTTTGGCAATGGTATAGTTAAGACCATAAATAAGCTGAACTGCAAACAATGCTGCCAAAGCATATTTTCTGCTATTCATGTATCGCTTTTTTAGCTGTTTCAACTACTTTTTTAGAGTTGCCAATAAAAATAGTATCATTAAAAATTATTACAGGTCTTTTAAGAAATGTATAGTGCTCTAGTATGTAGTTTTTATAATCATCTTCTGTTAGAGATTTGTTCTTTAAATCTAATTCTTTATAAAGTCTTGCACGTTTGCTAAAGAGACTTTCGTAACTGTTAGTTAGGCAGCGCATTTCCTCAACTTGTTTTTCTGTAATAGCTTCGGTCTTTATATCTTGAAACTGAAAATCCTCTGGTAGGTTAAGTTCATTAATTATTCTTTTGCAAGTGTCACAAGTACTTAGATGATAGATTTTTTTCATAGCGTTTTTGAGCTTGTATTTATAGCGTTGCAAAGAACGGACTTTTAATACGATTATTTATAGAATGCTTACTTAACTTTTAGATAAGAGGCAGCCGCATCAAACGGAATAACAAACTCTGTATAACCTTGGTCGTAAGAAGCAACTTCATACACATTGTATAAGAATACTAAACCATCGTCACTAAAGCCAATATTTTCAGGTAACTGAAATGGTTTCCCAAAAAAGTAATCTTCTATTTGATTGTTTTCTTCATCTGCATCGATAGATTTTAAAAAATAGTCTTTAGCAAGTGCTTTAAAACCGTCTGAATTGTCTAGGATATCATTGAGCTTGTAGACCTCACCTGTATTAGCATTAAGATTTAAAAACTTAATTTTATCATTTCCGTGAGCACCACCTTTAAACTCATAGGTGTTAATGGATAAAGTTATGATTTCTTCTGACTGATATACCTTTTCGGTTTCTATGTGTAGTTCCCAAGCAGGATGAGATGCTTCAGGAAATTGCTTTTTGAAAGTTATGAATTCAGCATCAAAATCTTCTAAGACAGACTCTAGACTTGTTTTTTTTGTGACATCACTTAGTGTTGAAATTATGGCTTCTTTTATTTTGAAGTTTATAATCTTGCTCACTTCACTATTACCAATAGCTTCATCGATAGAAACAGAAATATCGGCTTCGTAATGATTTTCATATGAATTGTTTTCAAAACTTATAGTCTTAGTTTCATTACTACATGAAAAAAATAAAGCTAAGTATAGAAATAAAAGCGAAATGTGATTTTTGTTAATCATTCATTAAAGGTATTGTAGTGCTTATTTAAGAACGAATTATAGATTAAATTTGTTATGCCTTAAAGAATCTTGTTTCTGTAAAGTTACCACGATTAAGATAAACCATTTAGAAATTATAATGAAATTTAACACAAAAACTATTCACGGAGGTCAAAAGCACGATGCAGCTTATGGATCTGTAATGCCACCAATCTATCAGACCACTACATATGCTCAAACATCACCAGGTAATCATAAAGGCTATGAGTATTCTCGAACTCACAATCCAACAAGACACGCTCTTGAACAATCCTTCGCAAGTTTAGAAAATGGAAATTTCGGGCTGGCTTTTGGTTCAGGATTAGCGGCAATAGACGCAGTTTTAAAATTGTTAAAGCCAGGTGATGAGGTAATTTCTACTGATGATTTGTATGGTGGTACATACAGGCTTTTTACTAAAATATATGAGGATTTTGGAATCAAGTTTCACTTCATAGGAATGGGTAATGTAGATAAAATTGAAAAATATATAAATGAAAAGACCAAACTCATTTGGGTTGAAACTCCAACTAACCCAATGATGAATATCATTGACATAAAAGCTGTTTCAGAAATTTCTAAAAAGTATAATCTGTTATTAGCTGTAGATAATACGTTTGCAACTCCATACCTGCAACAACCATTAGAGTTGGGAGCTGACATTGTAATGCACTCAGCTACTAAATATTTAGGAGGCCATAGTGATGTGGTAATGGGTGCTTTAGTTGTTAGAGATAAAGAATTAGCAGAGAAGCTATATTTTATTCAAAATGCAAGTGGAGCCATTTGCGGTCCACAGGATGCTTTTTTGGTTCTTAGAGGTATAAAAACATTACATGTTAGGATGCAGCGTCATTGTGAAAATGGTAAAGCGGTTGCTGAGTTTTTAATGAATCATCCAAAAATTGAAAACGTATACTGGCCAGGCTTTGAAAATCATCCTAATCATGACATTGCAAAATCGCAAATGAAAGATTTTGGTGGTATGGTTTCATTTACCACAAAGGGAAACAATTATGAGGAAGCTATTAAAATAGTTGAAAACCTCAAAATCTTCACTTTGGCTGAGTCTCTAGGAGGAGTAGAGTCTTTAGCTGGTCATCCTGCAAGTATGACACATGCAAGTATACCAAAAGAAGAACGAGAAAAAACAGGAGTAGTAGATTCCTTAATTAGATTGAGTGTTGGAATAGAGGATAAGGAAGACCTTATAAACGATTTAAAACAGGCAGTTAGTTAATTCTCAATGTTAATCTAAGTAGTAAATGTAACCAAAGTTTAGCCAAAGGTTCCAGTCATTAGCTTTGTTTGATGGAAGTTTGTGATTTAATCCATCAATAAAATCATCAAAATAGTATTGCCATCTTAATTCTACAAATAAGTCAGACAGTATTGTAAGTTTGTAACGAGTTCCTACACTGGCAACTACAGACCATGTTGAACCAGATTCCGTACTTATAAAAGGTTCATTATTAGAGACATCATTCCAATAGCTGTAATAATTAAAATTATTTTGTGGATTACCATCGCCATAAGTTGTTTCAACATCTGGATTAAAGGATACAAAATGAGCACCAAGGGCAGCAAACGGAGCAAAAGAATAGGCACCAGCCGAAAAAGCTCTAATACTTCTTGGGAAGTATTCTAATTGCATACCTATATCCCAATTTTGAGCCTCGCCTGTATGAGCTCTTAATTGATCTGCTTGGACGCTATTTCTAGCATCATCTACCCACTTTCCAAAATGCTCTAGAGGAGTTTTATTCCAGGAAATTTCACTTCTAATTTTAAAATGGTCGTTAAAATAAGTATCCGTTGTATAACAATTACAGTCGGCTCTGTAGGCAAAGTTAATGTAGTGAACTATCCCTAGGGCAATACCAGTGTTACCAGAATTGGTTTCAAAATCATTTCTAACACCAAAGTCAGATTGAAACGCAACCGCTCCTATAAATGCACCTATTTCGTGTGAAAAACCCAATTGGGCAGAAGAAGTTTGAATTGTAAATATCAACCCAAACAAGATTATTAGTTTATTAATATGTTTTGCCATATAACACTTATGATTAAGCGGTTGCCGAACAAATATATAAAAACTCGACGAACTACAAAATAAAACGGATAAAATGCAAATTTCTTTTAGGGAGAAGAATTTTATTACAAAATCTAAATATTTAAAAAATAATTGAGAATATAAAAAAAATAAGGCTTTATTTTTAAAGATAACGTATCTTTGCGCCCTATAAATCACAATTTCTTAACAATTTTTTATATGAAAGATAAAATTGAAGCTTTTTTAGATCTTGTAAGAGAGCGAAATGGGCACGAACCTGAGTTTTTACAAGCGGTTCAAGAAGTAGCTGAGACAGTTATACCTTACATTGCCAAACATGATATCTACAATGGCAAAAATATTCTTTTGAGAATGGTAGAGCCAGAAAGACTAATTTCGTTTAGGGTAAGTTGGGTAGATGATTCAGGAGAAATACAGGTAAACAGAGGTTATAGAGTTCAGATGAACTCTGCAATTGGTCCATACAAAGGTGGATTGCGTTTTCATCCTACAGTAAATGCTAGTATTCTTAAGTTTTTAGCATTTGAGCAAGTATTTAAAAATAGTTTAACTACACTACCAATGGGTGGTGGTAAAGGTGGTTCTGATTTTGACCCTAAAGGAAAATCAGATAACGAGATTATGCGTTTTTGCCACGCCTTTATGACTGAATTGTACAGACACATCGGACATAACACAGATGTACCAGCAGGTGATATAGGAGTTGGTGCAAGAGAGATTGGTTTTATGTTTGGTATGTATAAGAAATTGAACAATACATTTACAGGTGTTTTAACAGGTAAAGGACAATCTTGGGGTGGATCTTTAATTAGACCAGAGGCAACAGGATACGGTAACGTTTACTTTGCTGAAAATATGTTAAAGACTAAAGGAGATTCTTTTGATGGTAAAAAAGTGGTTATTTCTGGTTCTGGTAATGTAGCTCAGTTTGCTGCAGAAAAAGCTATTGAGTTAGGCGCTACTGTGCTTACGCTTTCTGATTCTGGCGGATATATTTACGATGAAGATGGTATTGATACAGAAAAGTTACAGTTTGTAATGGATCTTAAGAACAATAAGAGAGGCAGAATTAGTGAGTATGTTGATAAATATCCTAATGCTAAATATTTTAAAGGAGAAAGACCATGGTCTGTTAAATGCGATATTGCTTTGCCTTGTGCAACTCAGAATGAATTAAATGGCGAAGAAGCAAAATCATTAATAAATAATGGTTGTATTTGTGTGTCAGAAGGTGCTAATATGCCATCAACACCAGAAGCTATTCATGAGTTTAACAATGCAAAGATTTTATTTGCACCAGGTAAAGCATCTAATGCTGGTGGTGTAGCTACCTCTGGTTTAGAAATGAGCCAGAACTCACTACGTTTAAGCTGGACAAGAGAAGAGGTTGATGCAAGATTAAAGGATATCATGGAAGATATTCATGATTCTTGTGTTGAATATGGTAAGAATGATGATGGTACAGTTGACTATGTTAGAGGTGCTAATATAGCTGGTTTTGTTAAGGTTGCTGATGCAATGTTAGCTCAAGGAGTTATATAATTAAAAATTCAAAATATAAAAAAGCTTCCATTAACAAATGGAAGCTTTTTTTGTTACATATTATATGATTAGCGTAATATTATCGTTAGTATTAAATATATTTGAGCAAACAATTTATAATGCGTAAAACTGTTTTTAGACTTTTACTTTTCTTTTTTGGTTTATCCTTTCATATAGACGCACAAGATTTTTCTGCATTATGGCAAGCACATTTCTCCTATAATGATATTGTAGATGTTGTTAGTGGTACTAACAAGATATATGCTGCAGCACAAAATGCAGTGTTTGAATATGATACTTTAACCGAAGAAATAACTACAATAACAACTGTTGAAGGACTTTCTGGTGAACAGATCACTACTATCCTTTATAGTGAAGAATTTCAATATCTAGTTGTTGGTTATGAAACAGGCCTTTTAGAAGTATATTCTGAAACCGATAACTCGGTATTAACTGTTGTAGATATTTTAGAGAAAGAAAATATTACACCAGCCAATAAATCAATTAATCATCTTTATGAACATCAGGGTTTTGTTTACATTTCTACAGATTATGGTGTTTCCGTTTATGACTTAGAAAGATTAGAATTTGGAGACACTTATTTTTTAGGTAATGGAGGATCACAAATTATAGTTAACCAAGTTACAGTATTAAACAATGAGATTTTTGCAGCTTGTTCTAGTGGTAATGGTTTAAAAAAAGGGGATTTAAATAATCCCAATCTTATAGATTTTGCACAATGGCAAACGGTTTTAGGGGGTAATTTTGTTAGTATTAATACTATTGCTGATAAAGCATATGCGGTAAGAGCAAATAAAGCTCTATTTGAAATTACAAATACCAGTTCTCAACAGTTATTATCATTACCTTTTTTGCCAAAGGATACCGAAGTCAATAATAATTTTTTAATCATATCCTATTTTAATAGTGTTGAGGTATTTGACGAAACAGCAGCACTTACTGGAAGCTATGTAACAAGCGAGGATTATAATAACACACGTTTTACCTCAGCAACCATAATAAACAATGAGATTTTTATAGGATCTGAAGATTTCGGAGTTCTTAAGACTGTTATTGGTGATGAGTTTAATTATACAGATGTAAAACCAAACGGACCTTTATTTAATGAAATATTTAGGCTGAATGCTGAGTCTGAAGTTGTATGGGCTAGCTTTGGGGACTATACAGAATCTCTTAGCCCTTCACCTGCAAGAAGTAGAGGATTGAGTTACTACATGGATGATGTTTGGCAAAATATTCCATATGATAGTGTATTGGGTGCAAAAAATCTTTCTGAGATTTCAGTTAACCCTTTCAATCCAAATCAAGTATTTGTAAGTTCATTTAGGGATGGTTTATTAGAAATCAACGATTTTCAACCTACGATACTTTATAATGAGGATAATAGTGGTTTAGAGTCTATAGCAAATAGCTCCACAACCATTAGAGTTTCTGCATCTATTTTTGATAGAAATGGTGTATTGTGGTCTTTATCATCTCGCTCACCGAACCCTTTAAAGTCTTATGATCCAAATTCTAGTATTTGGCAAGGCTATGATTTCTCTTCCATCATTGAGGATGCTCTATTAGATGAGTTTGGCTTCTTTGATGTTGCGATTGACAATAATGGAACAAAATGGATAGGAGGTTATTCTAATGGGCTATATGCTTATAATGAGAATTTACCTGATCCCTTAAAAAATATCTCATCAGAAGAACAAAACCTACCTTTTCCAAGAATTACAGCTTTAGAAATTGATAATCGAAATCAATTGTGGGTAGGTACGTTTTCTGGATTAAGGGTGCTGTTTAATACATCAGGGTTTTTCGATGATCCAAATCCTACATTGAATTCTATCATAATTTTAGAGGATGGTATTGCACAAGAGTTGCTTGAATCTCAGACCATCTCAGATATTGAGGCTGATGGATCTAATAATAAATGGGTTGGTACAGTAGATTCGGGTGTGTTTTATTTTTCGCCAGATGGACAGAATACTATTTATCATTTTACCAAGGATAATTCTCCGTTACCATCTAATCGCATTACTGATATTTCTTTGGATCCAAATAATGGAATTGTATATATCGCTACAACTAAAGGTATGCTTTCCTTCAGAGCTGGTGGCTCAAAACCAGAAGAAACACTAGAGAATGCTTTTGTATATCCAAACCCTGTACGACCAGAATACAACGTACTTGGGTTTAATGACTTAAATGATATTAATAAAGGAATTAAAATTAGTGGATTAACAGAAAACGTAAATATTAAGATTACAGATATTGAAGGCAACCTTGTTGCAGAAGCTCAGTCTAATGTAAATTTAAGATCATCTAGTGCTAACTATAACTTTGCTGTAGATGGAGGTACTGCAGTATGGAATGGTAAAAATCTAGCAAATACTATTGTTAGAACAGGTGTGTACTTAGTAATGATATCAGATCTAGATTCGTTTGAAACAAAAGTTCTAAAGGTTCTTATAGTGCGATAAAATGCTTACAAAAAACCATGGCATTGTTCTTTCAAAATTGAGATATAGGGATAATGACCTTATTATAAAATGCTACACTAAAGAGCGTGGAATTGTAAGCTATCTTCTGAGAGGGGTTTTAAAATCTAAGAAAGGGAGTAGTAAGACCATTTATTATCAAGCGTTATCTCAACTCCAATTCGAAGAAAATTTTAAATCTAACAGATCGCTTCAAGGAATAAAAGAAGCTAAGTTTAGTTACATATATCGTAGTATACATACTAATATATATAAAAGCTCTATTGTATTATTCCTTTCAGAAGTACTCTCTAATGCTCTAAGGGAAGAAGAAAAAAATGAAGCACTTTTTAATTATCTCGAAATAGCTTTCCAATACCTCGATACCTCAGAAAGGTTTTCAAATTTTCACTTATTATTTTTGCTGAAACTCACTCGATATCTTGGGTTTCAACCCGAAGATAAAAATTTAGACTTACCTTATTTTAATTTAGAATCGGGAATTTTTGAGTCTAACAATCACAGTATTTATTCAATTTCAGGACAAAGTTTAACATTGTTAAAACAGCTATTAGGCACAAATTTTGATGCATTACACAGTATTAAAATAAGTGCAAAACAAAGACAAGAGTTTTTAAATGTGTTATTGCATTATTTTGAATTACATTTGGATGGATTTAAGAAACCGAAGTCATTACAAGTGTTAAATGAAGTGTTTCATTAAGCCAATTATTACGCAAAGATTTTAATGAAGATGTATATAAAACTAAAATGTAATATCATTTTTAGTATCCTTTTGTGCTTATGCTTCCATAGTACATTTGCCCAAACCATAACAGTTTTAGAAGAAGGCACTAAACAGCCTATTTCTGGTGTTTCATTATACAATTTAAAGAAAACCAAATACGAGGTTACAGACTTTGATGGTAATGCTGTTTTAGATAAGTTTAATGATAGAGAGGTTATCTATTTTCAGAACCTCTTATATGAAAAATTAGAGATAAGAAAGTTTGAAATTTCTCAGAATAACTTCATTGTATATTTAAAACCAAAAGTAGAAGGTCTTAAGCAAATAGTAATCTCAGTATCTAAGTTTGAGCAAAGTAAAAAAGATATTCCGCAATCTATTGTTGCTGTAAATGCTAAAGAAATTGCCTTTGCCAATCCGCAAACCAGTGCAGACTTACTAGATAATACAGGTAATGTATTCATTCAAAAAAGCCAAATGGGAGGAGGTAGCCCAATGATTCGTGGTTTCTCTACCAATAGATTACTTATTTCTGTCGATGGTGTCCGTATGAACAATGCTATTTTTAGAGGAGGTAATTTGCAAAATGTCATTTCTATAGATCCTTTATCAATTCAAAATACTGAAGTCACTTTAGGAGCAGGATCTGTAGTTTATGGAAGTGATGCCATTGGTGGTGTTATGAGTTTTTATACTAAAAAACCACAATTATCATACAAAGATGAATCAATAATTAGCGGTAATGCCATGTTGCGTTATGCAAGTGCCAATAATGAAAAAACGTCACATATCGATTTTAATTTAGGCTACAAAAAATGGGCTTTTTTAACCAATCTTAGCTATACAGATTTTGATGATTTAAGAATGGGAAGCCATGGGCCTGAAGATTATTTAAGACCAGAGTATGTTATTAGGCAAAATGGGCAAGATGTTATTATAGCGAATAGTAACCCAAAGCTACAAGTGCCAACAGCATATAGCCAAATCAACTTTATGCAAAAAGTAAGGTATGAGCCCAGAGATAATCTAAAATTTGATTTAGGTCTATTTTTTACCACAACATCAGACTATCCAAGGTATGATAGATTGGTGAGGCCAAGAGGTGAAACTTTAAGGTCAGCAGAATGGGATTATGGGCCACAACGCTGGTTTATGAGTAATTTTCAGGTTACTAAAACAAGCAGCAGTTCTAATATTTATGACAAAATCCAAGCAACCCTAGCTTTTCAAAACTTCAAAGAAAGTAGAAAAGACAGAGATTTTCAATCTGTAATTCGCGAAGTAAGGGAAGAGCATGTAGATGTTTTATCTTTTAACTTAGATTTAGAGAAAAAATTAAGTCCTAAGACAACAATGTCCTATGGATTAGAATATTTGTTTAATCGTGTAGGCTCTGAAGGATTTGAAGAAAATATTGAAGCCAACACGAAAGTCCCAAATGTAACACGCTATCCAGATGGTGCAACATGGCAATCTTTGGCAGCTTATTCGAGTTTAAAATATAAGCCTAACTCTAAATTTGTATTTCAGTCGGGTTTAAGATATAATCAAATTATTGCTAAGGCAGATTTTACCGCTAATAATAACTTTTTAAATCTTCCTTTTAACGAAACTAATATCAATACGGGAGCACTTACAGGTACTGCGGGAATTACATGGTCACCAAGTAATATGATACAATGGAAACTAAACGCCTCAACAGCTTTTAGAGCACCTAATATAGACGATATTGGTAAGGTGTTTGATTCTGAACCAGGTTCTGTTGTGGTGCCAAATAATAATTTAAAGCCTGAGTATGCTTATGGTGGTGAGTTAGGTTTAAGATTAAATTTTGACAATAAAGTTGTACTGGATATGGCAACATATTATACCTTCTTAGATAATGCACTCATAAGAAGAGATTATGATATAGATGGCGAAACCGAAATAGTTTATGATGGTGAATTGAGTACAGTACAAGCTATACAAAATGCGTCTAAAGCTTGGATTTATGGATTTGAAGTTGGTGCTGAAGTTAATTTTTCTAAAACATTAAAACTACGCTCTCAGTATAATATTATTGGAGGTACAGAAGACAACAACGGAGTAGAGGTGCCAATAAGACATGTAGCTCCAAATTTTGGAAGAACACATCTTATCTGGGAAAAAGACAAATTAAGTTTTGATGCCTATTTAGTGTATAATAATGAATTGTCTTTTAATCAATTAGCGCCATCTGAGTTGTCAAAGGATTACTTATATGCTAAGGATTCTAATGGTAACCCTTATTCACCTTCTTGGTATACTTTCAATTTAAGAGCGCAGTACCAATATAAAGATAAACTGACACTAACAGGAAGTATAGAAAATATTACAGACCAACGCTATAGACCATATTCTTCTGGTATTTCTGCAGCAGGTAGAAACTTAATTATAGCGATACAATATGCCTTCTAAAAGAAAAAGACCTCAATTAACAGAGGTCTTTTAAGTATGTTATGTTTTATATTATGCTATCGTTGTTTTATCGCTTTTTTGCTAATCACCTGTCCGTTAGATAGTGTAATTTTAGCAATATAGGCTGCTTTACTCAGCTTAGATAAGTTGTAAACTTCAATAGAATCATTTCCGATTAAATTGTAAATACGTCTTCCTAATACATCTAAGATTTCTACATGCTCTATGGTGTATGGTGCATTAACTTTTATCTGTACTTCTCCATTGTTAAGTTCGGTGATGATAAGATCGTTAGAGGCTATAGTATTATCATTTACTGATAGTGCTTCAGGTGTAAATACAATTTCAAAACGGTCATTAAATTCTCCTTGATCAGCTGTAAAATTATAATCAGCCGTTTTCAGATTATGGATAATATTTAAGTCATAATCAATGATAAAAATATCATTTCCACCCATAAAAGCACCTTCAGTTGTATGAATTGAAATGGTATAGATGGTTGCTTCTTCAATGCTAGTACTGAATCCTAATGGAATAACTTCATCAATATTTAAACTGTTAGGATTTTTCCCTTGAATAGCAAATTTTTTGTCACTAGATGAATCTAAAGTAGTATATATACCAGAGTATAAGTCAGTTGATAGATTCTTATAAGCATCGTAATACATACCATCATCATCATCAGTTGCTCCATCTACATATGCTACTAAAACTTGATTGAAAACACCATTGTCTGAGGTTAGATTTAACCAAAGCTTATTGTATTGAGCGGTTCTAAAGAACTGATTGTTATTTCCTGTTACACGCATGCTGTTATTGAAAACAACATCTGTTGTCATTATAGTTCCACTATGTACTGAAGCTGTAGCTCCATCATCCATTGATACAAAGAAGCCTTGGCCAGAAGGAATGTACCTATTAGGTATAACTCCATCTCCACCTGCCGTCTGTCCAGAACCATTTATAATAGCATAATCACTTTGCGCGTAATTTTCGTTCTCGTTACCATTTGTGTTTCCATCTGCAGCGGTATTATGAGACCAAAAGAATATGGCACCATTTGTAGCACCTACAGTTTGGTCTATACTGGCATTAGCCGCTAAAAATAAGTCTGCATCTATAGCAGAAGGGTATGGATTGCCAATAAAATTCCAGTTGTTATCATTTAATTCGGCATCATTTCTGTAAATAGGAATATTGTATATACCATTATTAAATGGACCCTCGAAAGTGTATAAAAATCTCGAAGGCACAAAACCTGTAGGACTATGCATCGCAGCAAATCCTATACCTGGCGACATAACAGTTGCTCCATTTGCAAACTGCCAATCGTTTCCGTCATCATCAATATCGTCTTGACCAGGATTTGTAGTATTATCATTATTAGACTCCTGTGTAGAGTCTCTAAAATTGGCACCATTAAATGAATATATTCTACTTGTAAAAGCCTCAAAAAGACCATCACTAATAACTTCATTAGCAACTGGTGAGCTCCAATAGGTATATTCTAAATAAGACGCTAAAGGAGCAGTCTCTTTTTCTACGCTAATTTTTGTTTTATCCGTTAGTACATCTCCTCCAACAGTAGCTGTATCGTTAATTTGAACAAAAGAGCCATCGGTTTTCACAACTAAGTTACCGTCAACGGTTAAATCATTCTCTACTAATACGTAGGTGTTGTTTTCAATAGTTAGTGTATTTCCAGAATTAACAGTACATTCACAAGCCTCAAAACTAGTTTCAACACCTCCTGTAGCTGTATCATAATCACCATCAATTATAACAATGGCATTTGTTGTTGGCATTGTGTCAATAGCTGTACCATCATTCCATGTCCAATTAGTTCCATCCCAAGTTGCTGTGCCGTAACTGATTTTTATGGCATTAGAAGCGGTGAAACAGGTTGCATCGTCTTCTCTTACTTGGCAATAAAATTGAAAATCTAATACACTATTAGGATCAGAAATTATTAAATCTGGAGATGCTGGAGTTGTGGTATAAATTCCGCCATTAGATATGGCTTGCCAACCAAGACCTGAATTTGCAGGATCATAAGCATACCAATAATATGCCAAAGGATTACCAGTAACAAAGCCTTCTGTTGCAGAAACTGTAACTGTAACTTCATTACATGCAGTTGTTGTACTAGATATGTTATTGAATGTAGGAGGCGTTCCTGTTGAGAAATCATATGTACCAATATCGCTATAGTCTACAGGAGTAAAGGCATCCCAATCGGTTGGGTTCCATGTTGTATCTCCATAAGTGTTTGGTGCAGTGATACCTGAGTTTTTTCTACGATATGTGTAGTCTTTCGAAGCTATTGTAAAGGCACTACCAGATGTGTCTCCCCATACATCGACCCAATTATTAGTAGGTGTATAATACAATCGAATATTATCGTCTTCATTAATACCACTAGCATTATCTGATTGGTCATAACCGTGTGTTGCATGAAAATCTGTAGCATTAGTACTTCCGAAGGCTAGAACAAAAACATCGTTATTTAAAACAGAACCAGTAAGAGGGATGGTACTGGTAGCAGTTGTAGCACCATTGTTATGAATTCTAATTTCGTAATCTGTAAGGTCAATCGTAGCACCTGTTCCATTGAAAATTTCAACGTAAGAATGTGAACCAGTTCCATGGTCAGTAACTTCGCTTATGAATAGATCTAAGGGTGTTGTGCCAGAACTGCCTTCACAGCTAGAAATCTGTTGGTCAATTACTGTAAATAGATCAGAACTTACACAACCCAAATCATCATTAATCTCTAAGCTTCCTGTTGATGCGCCAGAAGGGATGGTTACCTCTAACTCTGAATTTGAAATTACAGTAACTGTAGCAGAAACACCATTAACAGTAGCTGTAGTAGAGCCTCCAAAATTAGTAGAGCTTGTAGTAACGTTTACTATGGTATTAACAGGTCCATTATCTGGTAAAAATGTTAATGTTCCAGCAGCACAGTCTCCATTTCCTTGTACGTTAAAGGTATATGGGTTTTCATCTGCATCATTACTCACAATAGTAATTGTAGCAGTACGCAATCCTACACCATTTGGCGAAAATGTGATTTCAAAATCTACTTCAGTACCTGGTGATACCGTTGCTGGACTTGGGTTCAGAGACACTGAAAACTCTGTAGGATTAGAAGATGTTATGCTGGTTAAGTTTACGTCAGCAGAACCTTCACTACTAACATGAAATGTTTTTGGGGCAGAAGAGTTACCAATAACTGTTGCTGCAAAAACAGTATTATAACCAGCGTTAGCTGCAGCCCCATTAGGAATAGAGGTGCCTGTATTTCTCTCTATGTCAATCTCAGGTGCATAATAGGCACAAATATTAAAAGTATCAAAGTCATTGTTGTTGTATTCCCAAACACGTGCATAGATTGTTGAGCCAGGTGTTAATCCAGTAGCATTAATCAAAGACATGTTTCCAGTTCCTGAATCATCATCACAGTCTATAAGAGTTAAAGAACCGCAAGTTCCAGAATATAATGCCAAACCAGAATCTGTAATACCTCCATTAGCAGAAGTTTCTACAGTTATAGACCCACTAGCAGGAACCGTAAGGTTAAACCAAACATCACCACCAGAATATGCACCACAACCTGGATCTGCGACTCCACTATCGGTAGCACCAACATTTGTAAAAGATTGGTTAACACATGAGGTATTAACAGGTAGTGTTACAGAAGTAGCACAAGTATCGTAAAAATCATTGTCAAGTATTGTTAAAGTGTGTGAAGTGGTAGAGCCTAAAGAAGCTGAATCACCACCAGTAGGACTAGAAAGATTTAAAATCACGGTTTCATCCCCTTCAATAATACTATCATCGTTAGAAATATAGATTGTTATACATTGGTCTGCACTACTGTTTGCAGGAAACGTTAAAGTTTGTGGAAATACAATAGCAGCTGGTATACCAGCACCATCATCATAATCTGTTCCGTTGGTTGCAGTTGAACCACCATCTAAGCTAATATCTACAGTGGTGGCAGCAGTAGTTGAGGGATTGGTTATACTAACACATACATCTATAAAGGCACCATCCTCAGTTAAGGTTGATGTGGGAGCGTCAAACTCAATGTAAGTATTCGTTGAAGCGGATGTCCAAGAAATATCATCAATTACAATTTGTCTATCTCCAACTGATCTAAACTCTATTAGAACTGCACCGGTTTCATTGGCTGTAATTGTTCTAGTATATGCAGGTCCTTCAGCAGCTAAAGTATAATTGTCATATAAATTGCCATTTACATACACTTCAACTGTTCTTTCAGCAGCTGTACCGCCAGTAAAGTAAGATCTTATACTGTAAGTTAGATCTCCAACACCATTGGTATTCGAAGTGGCTGATGCTAATCGTGTTCCATGAGAAGTTCTACCAAAACCAATCGAAGTGCCAGTAATATTATAAGTTGATGTAACCGTTCTAGCTCCATCATATGTCCAAGTAACACCGCTATCACCAACGTATGAGCCGTTACCATAGCTACCAGTTGGAGCATTTAGATTTGTAAAAGTTTCAGAGCCTTGCCCAAACCCTATGTTTAAGGCAAAAACAAGTAGTGTGAGGAGTAAGTAATTCTTTTTCATAGGGATTAAGCTTAACCATTAACCAGTTTACAAATGTAATTCAAAAATACCTAATTAACAGGTAGTTATACATTGTAAAATATTAACAAATTGTTATTTTCGCTAAATGAACCTACAAAGCACCTATACTGTCGATGAAGCGCAAAAAAAACTTGAAAATTACTGCGCTTATCAAGAACGTTGCCATAAAGAAGTAAGGGCAAAATTAAAGGATATGAAAATGATTCCTGAAGCTATAGATAAAATTATAGTGCACCTTATTGACCATAATTTTCTAAACGAAGAACGGTTTGCTAAAGCTTTTGTGCGTGGAAAATTCAGAATAAAAAAATGGGGAAGAAGCCGGTTAATAAGAGAATTAAAGTTTAGAGATATTTCTAAGTATGCTATTGATGTGGCTCTAAGAGAAATTGATGAAGCGGATTATTTTGAAACCTTAGACGAACTGACCCAGAAACGTATAGCACAGGTTAAGGAAAAAAACATCTACAAGAAAAAGAAAAAAGTTGCAGATTACTTGCTCTACAGAGGTTGGGAAAGCCATCTTGTTTATCAAAAACTCAATGAATATTTATAAAAAAAGCCTTTTCAGATATAAGAAAAGGCTTCTTGTATTTTGTCATGCTGAATTTATTTCAGCATCTCATTTCTGTAGCGTCTCAGATTCTGAAACAAGTTCAGAATGACAATAGTTATAAATTAAAACTTGCACCAATATTAAATGTAAATTGGTTGTAAAATAAATCGACGTCCGCATCATATTTTGCTAGTGGGAAAGCAGCTTCAGTGTAAATCCCAAATCCTTCAGAAAAGAAATAACGAGCACCAAGATGTCCGCCAAAATTCTTTAAGCTAAGACTAAGACCAGGGTAAAAATCAAAATTAGGGTCAATATCTATAACATTACCAAGGTTGGCATTAAATCTTGCTTTTAAGTCAAAACGATCTCCAAAATCAGCAACATCAGCTATTACATCATCAACACCTAAAGCATAAGAAGACGAAACACCTACAGATATATTATCTCCTAAACCATAGTCGTAAGTTAAATTAATGCCAGTTGCTTCATCCTGAAAGTTAGCACCAACTTGAAATTTTTGGTCTCCTTTTCCTTCAAAAGCCTGAGCGTTTCCAAAACTAAATAATAACAATGCTGCTATTAATACAATATTTTTCATGATTTGAGTTTTTTAAAAATGTGCGCAAATATACAAATAGATTGTATGTCAGAAAACTAAACGTAAGGCTTTGTGTTTGTTATCGCCTTTTCATTTTTCCAATCAATCCATTTCTGACCTCTTAGACGTCGCATTACATTATCATAATTACGCATTAAAAATATGTTGTAAAGTGCTTTGCCTAAATTTTTAGGATTACGTGCAATAGCACGTAAACTCATAGAAAAACCAGGTGTAAGATAACGCATATAATGCCAGTAACCTTCTGGCATGTAGAGTACTTCACCATGGTTAAGGTTACAAACCCAACCTTTAGCATGCTTTAATGCTGGCCATTTTTCAAAATCTGGATTGGCAAAATCTATATCTTCTCTTGTTATTAAAGAATGAGGTACTTTATATAAATACTTGTTCTGCTTTTGGTCGAATAAGATGCATTGTTTTTTACCTTCAAAATGAAAGTGAAAGATATTCGCCAAATCAATATCATAATGCATAAAGGTGTACGAATCTCTACCACCAAAGAACAGCATTGGTAAGCCTTTCATTAATCGTAATCCAAAGTCTGGATAGCTAAAATCGTTTTGAAGTTGAGGAACTTCTTTCAAAATATTCCAAAGAAAAATCCTGAATTTTGTAGGCTCACGTTTTAGAAGATCTACATAGTCGCTCATTTTCATTTTAGCATGAGCTTCGTTAAAACCATCTTTGTAATCTACAGGTCTATCGTCGTAAAGCGGAACTGTTTTGTCTCCTGCAACGTCTTTCATGTAGTCTAAACTCCATTTAGAGTAGGCAGGCCAATCTTCAATAAAACGCTCAATAACCACAGGCTTTTGTGGCTTGAAGTAATTTTTAATAAAATCTTCTTTCGTAATTGTCTTTACGCGAGGTATGTCTTGAAGGTCTAATTGCAACGGTTAAAACTTTAGAGTACCAAAGTTAAGAAAACGTTACCAATTGGTTTAAATTGTATGATAAAAAATAACTTATTGCTGATTAGTAAATCCTATGGTGAAAAGATAGAGGTTGTCTGAAAATTATGATAATCTGTCATTCTGAACTCGTTTCAGAATCTCAAAGAATTGATTTTATACTTTTTTAGAATCTGAACTAAATTCAGATTGACAAAACTTAACTTATCTGACAACCTCTTGTATTTATAATTAAATTTTATTTTTTGTCTAAAAATCCTTGTTTCAGTATTTCTTTTATACCTTCAATATTATCTGTAAAGTCAGCCATCTGTGCTATAATTTGCGACATCTGGTTTTGACCACCTAGACTATTCAGCTTATTGTTTTTTGCAAAAATCACTTTAATGTCTTCCCAACGTTGTAATTCTTCTTCGGTTAGTGAATTACTTAATTCTTTATACTTTAAAAGATTAGCTTCCGCAGCGCTAGTTAAGGTTTGTGATTCGTTTTCGTAATGCGATAATACTAAGGTTTGTAACTCCTTATCATCCATTATAGGCACTACTTTGGCAACCAACTTGTTCATGTCTCTGTACGATCCTTGTAGCTTAAAACTAGGCTCTGTACGATAGCTGTCTTCCATACCTGCACTGGTAATATAGGTTTCGTTAACCTTGAGGACTGTGTTTCTTATTTTAATGACTTTTTCAAGCACAGAAACATAATCTGCAACCTCTTGATTACTATGATTACCTTTAAGTTCTGCGTCTGCTGTGTTATGCTGTACACGGTCAATTAAGGTATACACATCATCAAAATATTTGGTGCTTAATTGTTGTAAAACAGGATTGCTTGTTAAGGCATTTTCAATAAGACTTAACTCAAACAAGTGTGCTGTATCTCCAATAATATCACCTAAGTTATATATGTCTGCACGGTTCGCAAGCATATCTGGTATCTGGAATTTTTCACCACTTTCGGTATATGGATTTCCAGCCATAATCACACAAAACTTCTTACTCCTTAAATCGTAAGTTTTAGGTTTGTCTTGGTAAACACCTTCAATCTTACGTGTACCATCGGATAGACTGATAAACTTCTGTAAAAACTCAGGATTGCAATGCTGAATATCGTCTAGATACAACATCACGTTATCACCCATTTCAAAAGCTAAGTTTAATTTTTTAAGCTCTTCTCTGGCAGCAGAATTATTTGCAGCTTCAGGATCTACAGAGGTAACTTCGTGGCCTATGGCAGGACCATTAATTTTCATGAATATTAAGCCAAGTCTGTTGGCTACATATTCCATTAATGTTGTTTTACCATAACCAGGTGGCGAAATTAGTAGCAATAAACCCATTCGGTCTATACGCTTGGTATCGCCAACTGTACCTAATTGCTTTGCTAAATTATCTCCAATAAGTGGGAAATACACCTGATTTATAAGTTTGTTTCTAACGAAAGAACTTAATACGCGAGGTTTAAATTCATCTAATCTCAACTGTTCCTTGAGTTGTTCTATAACCTCATGTTTTGCCGATTTAAAAGCTGCAAATGCAGGAACTTTTACACTGTTAAAATGTTCTAGTTCTTCAGAGAATTTATGATAGCTAAATTGAAAGGTACCATCAATAATACTAGGGTGGACGCCTTTTAAGTCTTTAATTTCAGTTTCTGCAACAGCAGTATTAGAAGCGCTATCGTTTTTATACAGAATACAAGCCACACATTCATTTACATAAGGAACCAATGTGTTTTTATTTGCTTTTGCAAATGCCGAAACCCAATGCTTTACCAATTCTATACGATCTTTTTGAGTAGCACTATCGTTAAGACGTTGTTTGAATTTTTCGGTAGCTTTTTGTGCTTTTAATTCCTTTTCAAAAGCATCTTTTAGTTTTAAAGCTTCGCTACTAACTGTAAATGCGTCATTGTCTTTGAGTTCGTTAAAAAGGTATTCTGCAATAGTTTTGGCACTATTAGCCTCAATTTTTCTTGAAGTTTGAATGTCTTCCGCTAGCTCATCAATGATAAAGTTATATTCCTTGCTGTTAGGAAAAACAGCCAAGACTTCACCTGCACTTTTTAAGTCGTGATTGTATGCGTTTAGACTTTCTTCTGAAAGATTATTCCAGAAAAATTGTGCTTCAGCTCTTACGTTTGGCGGATAGATTAATAAATCTAATTCCAGATGTTTTTGTAATAAAACCTTTAGAAATTGCGTAGCATCAAAATCGTGAACACCTTTAACATAACCACCTGAATAATCACCACTGATGTAATCTTGTACATGGCTTAGTAACTCAGCATCATTTAGCTTATTTAGTACTGTTTTATCACCAGTAGAGAACATCTTATAGGCAAGATAAGCAGCTCTGTATACTTGTTGATCTTCAGAAATTAATTCTTGATTCCAAATGTCTTTTGAGTTGTTAAGTATATCATGATTTAATTTTTGATAAAAATCGGTACCTGTAAGATGATAGTATAATTCATCATTTTTAAAAACGATAGTTACATCTAATTGCTGCTTATTAACACCAAACTTGTGCTTTCCTAACTTTATAACGTTGTCTCCATCTTCGTAGAGTTCGTTTTTATCTTTTAGTTTTCGTAAGGCATCCTCACGCGCGACTTTAAGCGCTGTTTCTATGGCTTCAGATTTACCAATATCGCCAAGGTCTTTTAATTGACCGATGATATCACGTGCCTTATTTATCATAAGATCACTGGCAAAATAGCCATTTATAGCAGCAATATTGTCTAAAGATTGTGCCTTTTTTTGTGCACCATTTATAATGCGTTGTGCCGCATTTTGTAAGGCAATTGTTTTTTTGTTTCGAGCTTCTACAAGGCTAGATTTACGATTATCAAAAGCCGAATAAACTTCTTCTCGTTTTTCAATAATTTCGGAAATGTATTCTTCAAAATCTGAAAATTTGCCTTCTAATTCTTCAAGTTGAATAGAAACCTTAGTGAGAAATTCATCACATTTTTCAGGTGTGTTGGCAATATCAATATAGTTGATGATACTTTGGTCAATAAGCTTGAGTTGCGCAGTAAAATCGGCTTGCGCTTCTTTTTTGCCAACAGCTTTTAATTTGTTTTTAATTGCTGCTTTAACTTGATTGATTGTCGCAAAAATCAAAGAGATATTCTCAATAATTTTGGTAGAGTGCGAGGTGTCTTCAATATCGAGATTTGATACAATATCGATGAGCAGTTCTAAATCTTCTGCAATTTTATTGACCTCTTCTTCTAAGGCTTTTATCTCAATAACCTTTTTTAACTCCTCTAATGTGTTTTGCTTTTCGTTAATGGCATTATGGTACGGTTCTAAAGCTTTATCATCTAAAAGAAATGTTGTTGCTCGCCTAGAAATGGTGTCGTTTTGCTCTAAGATTTGAGCTTCAATACCTTTTATGAAATCATGATCTACGTAACGAACTTCGTACAATCCAATAGCCTCACCTCTTATGGAACGCAATTGTGTTAGCAGATTTACAAAATCGTTAATAGACTTAAATGACGTGCTTTTAATCTTACTAAAAAGCTCCTCAGATTTCTTAGAAATAGAAAGGGTTTCTTGCTCAGCTTGTTTACGTAATTGTTTTACCTTTTCATATTCATCTATAGCAGCATTAGAGGCTTTATTAATTTCCGCCAAAGGTATATTTAGCTGTTGAGTCTCTTCTTTAGAAATCCAATAATAAGCATCTAAAATATCTTTGGATACTCGTGCAATATCATCATATAACCCATCATAACTATCTTCCTTATTAAGTAGTGTAATAAGCTCGTTAGTTTCGGCCATGGCCTTAACAATATCCTTATTACCAATTTTATAAAGTAACGTGTCTTGATGCTCAGAAGGCATAATATCGCCTTTTAAATATGGTGTTTGCCATATTTGCATCATGTGATGCTTGGTTTGTTCTTCTTCAGTACGGAAATAACACAGTTCGCCATTATCTAAAATTGTAAATCCATTACAGATAATAGGTGTTTTGACTTCCTGATCAATGACGTTGTACGACATTAAAACATAAACAGCCTCCTTAGGATCGTAGTAAATATACAGGTGATCTTCTCCGTTGGGAGAGGTTATTTTTTGCTGAAATTTTAATTGATACGTTGTGTTTGAAAACACATTGTATTCACCAGTTTGCAGATAGTAGCCGCTCGGAAAAATAATACCTTGATCGTCTGGTAACAAAACAGCAGATTGTGCAATGGAATCCACTTTTTCAACAACTTTAAGTTTATGGTTGTAAACAAAATATCGTGGTTGTTCTTGAAATGGTTTTATTTCTAAAACAATAAGATTTCCCAAATCGGCATAACGATACTGACCATCATCAAGTGTTTGGTCTTTATGCTCAACATCTTCACTATAAATACCTTTGCCATCATCTGTGTTATCTTCGACTTTAATAGTTAAATCTCCACCAATAGTTTCTACAAAAACCTTATCTAGTATAGAAACATGTGCGTGTTTTCCATTGCGTTGATGATCTCGGCCAGCTTCATTCCAGATAAAATCATATTGTTTAGGATACTTATACTCGTGCTCACTGCGGTTATCTATATATTCTAAAGTGTTACCATTAATAAGCCATTTGAATGTTTTTATATCCGAAACCGATTCGCTTAACTGAAATACCATGTGGAGATAATTACCGATAATGGCAAACTTTGAAAAAATGGTATTTCGATAATATTTATAGAGATTTTCGAAGTCGTTTTTAAACACAGGATCATCAATAATTTGCAATCCTGTTGGACTTTCTTCAAACCTGAAAGCATCATCGTGTCGCTGAAACTGATAAACGCTAAAAACATCACTTAACGAAATAGACGTACGTAGTCCAAAATGCACGTTATAGCCAAATAAGCTTTGGTTTCCTATAGAAACGATATCTCTGGCAATACAGTTATGCTCTGTATTGATACGATCGTTAGCAATAAGCTGTGTCTCTAAGGATCCGAAAACGGTTTTACGCGCTTCGTTAAGGCGATGTAAACGGTTTTGTAAATCGTTTTTTTGCTTTAGTAAACGACTCTGAATGATTTCGTAAGTTCCAGAATCTAAAGCTATATTATCATCAGTTTGGTTGTCTGCCATTTTTTATAAAAGTTCTTTATAGTGCATTCAAAATATCATCACAAATTTGATGTCTGGTCGAGCCCTTTGTCTGCGCTCAGGATAAACTAAAGTCGAGACCTAATAATGTTTAAAATTTCAATTAAAACCTCTCGACTGCGCTCGAGGAGACATAATTAACTACTCGTCTCTTAAAGGTTTGTAGAAAGGGCTGTTTAAAAAAGAGAACTTTTTTAAACAGCCCTACAACTTTTATAAATCATTCATCTTCTTGTTAGATAATCCCATACCTTTTGCCAGGTTGAATAGATTACTTAACATCGTTTGTTCACTTTTGTCTTCAGATTTATCTTGTAGGTTGCTCAGTAAATTGGCAATAGTTAAGTTTTTAATATCCTCTGAACTTATACCATATTTATCTGCAAAGGATTTTACTTTATCGAGTAGGTTTCCTTTTACATCATCGCTACTAAGTATGGCGTCTTTTACTTCGCTTACAGTTTCTGAGTGTTGTACCAAACGATCATAACCCTTAGCTTTTGTTATTTGCCCTATAATTTGCTCAAAGAACATAGTTTCACCACCAACAATATCAATTTTAGCAGCTCTTAAAGCTTCACCAATTACTTGAGCTTGTGCGTCAGCAATTTCTTTCTGGATATTGATTTTAGCCAAGTCAACCTGTAATTCTTTATCAAGTTTAAGTTTGAATTCTTCGTGCTCTTTACCAACACCATCTAACTTCTTCATAGCTTCCGCTTTTTCTTCAATTCCTGAAGCATCTGCCATCGCTTTTTCTTTAATAACCTGTGCTTCTGCCAATCCTTCTAAACGTTTAGCTTCTGCTTTTGCAGTAATTCCGCTCGCTTCAGCTTCTGCTTTTTTCTGAATGATTAAAGCATCAACAACACCTTGTCTTTCGCTAGCTTCCGCTTTTGCATGCATAACTTGCGCTTCAGACATACCAATTGTAGCTTCTTCTTTTGCTTTTGCTTCAGCAAGTGTTTTACGAGCTTCCGCTTCTTTTTCACTCGCTTCTTTTTGCGCTTGTGCTTCTATGTTTAATTCCTCAGCTTTTTGTTTTGCAGCTTCTTTTTGTGCTTCAGCAGATTTAATAGTTTTAATTAAGTCTTCTTGAGCAGCCGCTTCAGCGTTAGTTATTGCCACTTGTTTTGCTCTGTCAGCAGTTTTGAAAGCTTCGATATCTTTCATGTTTTCCTGCTCTTCAACCACACCTTTTTCTAGCGTAACACGATCTCTAATAACATCTTGAATGTTCTTTTTCTCAACTTCAACAACCTTCTCTTTTTCAATTTGAGCCAACGTTACAATACGCTCTTTTTCGGTTCTTTCTAATAAACGGTCTTTCTCTACACGCTCGCTTTCTATAGCATCTGTACGTTGCTTGTTTTTCTCTGCAACAATGATTTGACGTTGCATGTTCTCTTCGGCAACTTTTACTTTTTCTTCGGTTGCTATACGTGCAGTTTCTGATTTTAAACGCTCTTCTTCTGCTACTTTTAAAGTTGCAGCTTCTTCACGAGCTTTTATGTTAGCAATTTCACGTTTTTGTTGTTCTTCTTTTTCAGCCAATTGCTTATCCAATTCTAAGATAGCTTCTTGCGCTTCTACATCTTGTTTGCGGATGATTTTTTCTTCATCACGCTTTATTAAATTGGCTTTAATATTTTGTTCAGCTGTAAGATCAGTAATTTTCTTAATACCTTCTGCATCTAAAATATTATCTGGTTTTAAATGCGTAACAGCTGTTTGTTCTAAATAATCGATAGCGCAATCTTCTAGTGTGTAACCGTTAAGATCTGTACCAATAATGTCTACAATTTCGTCTCTAAATTCGCGACGCGCTTCATATAACTGAATGAATTCAAACTTCTTACCAACTGTTTTTAAGGCTTCAGAGAATTTCGCTTCAAAAAGGTCTTCTAAAGTTTCTATACGAGATGCACGATCTACACCTATAGTTTGTGCTACTTTCTTAATGTACTCAACTTCATTATTTACACGAACGAAAAAGGCAACTTTGATATCTGCACGCATATTGTCTTTACAGATAAGACCTTCTGTGCCCAAACGTTCTATTTGAATTTTCTTTACAGAGACATCCATAATCTCCACACGATGAAATACAGGAACCACGTACAAGCCTTTGTCTGTGGCTACTTTTGTACCGCCAAAACCTGTTCTGACAAGTGCTTGGCCTTGTGGCACTTTTTTGTAAAACATCGCAATGATTGCGAAATACACAATGATTAGGAATAAAATAATTCCCAGTCCGGTTAAAATAAGAGGTAAGATTCCTTCCATGGTTTTTTATTTGGTTTTTAAATGTTAATTAAGGTTTGGTTTTGCAACTAAATAGTAGTTTTTGTCTTCGGATTGTTTAATTATTAGTGCTTTTTCATGAAATTTAAGTTCTGATGTGTCTAATGATTTTACATAGATCGTCATTACGTTTCCATCGACTATAACTTCGGCATTGCCCATTTTTTCTCCTGAAATAGTAGATAGAAGTTTTGCTTCTAAACCTATGAAGTCAATAGCTTTGTCACCATCTTTATTTAAATTTTTAAAGAAGGATTTAAAAGGAACTGTTACGATTTTTGTAAGAAACAATGATGGTAGTATTGCCAGTAAAACAATAACGTATCCAAGACTGGTATCGTAATTTTTGGTTAGCGTTGTTGTGATAACAGATATGAGCCACCAATTAAAAATCCAGAAGGTAAAGGTGAACATAAATGGTAAGCCAACAAAGTTGAAATAGATTAACACAACTTGCCACCACTTTAAATTTCGAGTTCTTTTGTTTACGACATGCTGACGGTCTACTTCTACATTGCTAACATCTTGAAAATCTATGTTGCCACTTTCCAGACCGCTTTCTACTTCCATATCCACATCGGCATCAATGTCAACATCGATATCTACGTCGACATCTAAGTCGAAATCAATACCACTAAACATGGTAACGACCCAATATAAAATCAGGAGGATTAACAAAATGCTGAGCGTAATGTTAACTTGTGAGAATACGATGTCAAAATACTGTTCCAATGGCTTGTGGTTTTAAAATGAGCTCATTTTGAGCGCGTGTTGTAAAATAACTGATTAATTACTGTTTTTTATGCCTAATCTTTCTTTTAATTTTTTTAGATCTTCATTAGCTTTAGATAGGGTATCATCTAGTGTGAAATCTATAGCGTCATCTAAGTTTATATAATCATCTGGTTGCGCTTTTAAGTCTTGAAATTCTTGTGTCTTTTCTTTTAAAAATTTCAATCTATCATCAATACTTTGAGCATCTAGATGTGTCATTTGTTTGTTTATGTTTTGTTCGGCTTCAATGATTTTAATTTCAGCCTTTAAAGTATCTAGCTCTTTTTCCCAGTCTGAAATGTTTGATTCAATCACAGCTACATTTCCTTTTAACAGTTCAACTTTATAATCTAATTTATCGCGTTCTGCTGTTGTAGCTTTCACTTTTGCTAATAATGCTTCTTTTTTTATCAAAGCTTCTCTGGCTAAGCGATCTCCTTCATAAACATCAATTTGGTTAAGCTGTACTTTTTTTAAAATAGCAACAGCTTCATTTTCGCTTTTTTTTGCTTTAGTGGCATATTCGATATTGTCATTTTTTACACGAATTGCGAGCGCTTTTACTTTATTTAAATGTTCCGTAGTATGAGAAAGTTCTTCTTTTAAGCGATTCAGTTGTTCTTCAATGGCGTCTTCAAGCTCATACTGATTATCAATCATGGTATTAGCTTTAGCCTGAAAAAAATTGAATAGCTTTCTAAAGATGTTCATAGCGTTAAATCTAGTACTTTTAATTGAAATACCTTACAATAAATTCTAAACTAAAGGATACATTTTTAAAGGATTAAAGCCTTGATAAGAATGTGATGGTTGAATTTTATCGCTATTCCGGATGTAGCGATAAGCTTACATATAATATGTAGCACTTATTTGAATTTTGTTACAATAGCAACAAAAAAATCCTGTCGGTTAGGACAGGATTTATAGTATGATATGTTGTTTTTTATCTATTTAAACGTATATCGTAAACCAAAAAGCACATTGCTTGGAGGCATTGGTGTAAAGCCAGATTCAATGTAGTCAGCATCAAAAATGTTGCTTGCTGTTACTGTAAATTCCGCTTGATTAAATCGTATAGCGATTGAAGCATCCCAAACATTATAGGTTTGTCCTGTTGTACGTTCGGCATATTTGTAAACAATGTTTTGACTTACGTTTTTAAATAACTGTGTACTTAATCGCGTAATATATTGGTGCTTCAATGTATTAAGTGAATAGCGTGATAATTCTTCGTTTTGGTCCGAAATATTATCATCTAGGTACGAGTATCCAAACGCTAAAGTTTGTTTGTAGTTGCTAACATTAAAGTTGTATGCTGCATCAAATTCTAAACCTTTGGTGTTAACTTCGGTAATGTTCTGTGCAGTAAATACATCTTCGGTCACAGACGTTCTTACATAATCGATTAGGTTATCTGCATCTCTGTTAAATACAGCGATACTTGCTGTAAGTTTTGATGAGACGTATTTTAAGCCAAGCTCTTGTGCAAACGCTTCTTCTGGTTCTAAATCTTCATTTCCGCTAGTTACAGGATCGTTGTAGTATAAATCGGTGTAGGTTGGTACTCGGTAGGTGTAACCGATGTTTCCATAAACTTTGAAGTTGTTGGTAATATCATAACCTACATCTAAACCTGGGAATGCATGAAATTTAAAATCTGAAAAATAAGTCAAAGCAACACCAGGTGTAATGTCTAGTTTGTTGTCTAACAAACTAAAGCGATGCTCTAAGAATGCATTAGCCATAAAACGGTTACGGTCTCCTAAGTTGTTACTTCTTAGGTAAATCTTAGAAAGATCTACACCAAAACCAGTAACACCTAGTTCTGAAGTGTAAGAGGCATTTGTTTCCGCTCCAATTTTATCAGAGATGTGCATATTTCTATAAAATTCTGGTTCATCTCGTCGTAATAAAAAGATATCTTGATTACGTTTCCAGTAAACTCTTGGCTGAATTTTAAATTTTTCAGTTCTAAACGTTGTACCAAATGCAATTAAGCTATTTTGGGTTTCTTCGTACTCGTTAAATGTAGGATTTGTTGTGTAGAAGTTTTGTGCACCAAACTTGCGTTCAAGAAATGTAGCTGTCATTTCAATAGCTTGTGCATTTTTATTGAACGTACTTTTTAGGTAGTAATTGGCATTGTCGTAATCGGTGTTAATTCGGTAACCTTCAGAAGTCACTCTGCCAACATGAACAATATGCGATGAGTTTTCTAAATCTACACCAGCAGTAACATTACCATTAAGTTGTCCAAAAGATCCAGTTTCAACATTTATTGAAGTTGAATTGTTTAGGTTTTTCTTAGTCACAATATTTATAGCTCCGTTAAAAGCATTCTGACCAAAAACTCTGGCTGCAGGTCCTTTGATAATTTCTATACGCTCAATAACTTCTAACGGTAAAGCAGCATTCATGGTGTGGTGACCTGTTTGTGCATCGTCCATTTTTATACCATCAATCAGTAGAAGTGTTTGGTCAAAACCACCACCTCTTATGTAAAGATCAGCTTGGCTGCCACCTGTACCACGTCTTCTGATATCTACACCAGCCACTTGCTGCAATAAATCTGCAAGGTTTACAGCAGCACTTTTTTTAATAGCATCTGATGTGATAATGTTTATCGTTCTTGAGTTTTCCTTAAAAGGCAAATCGATGCGTGTACCAGTTAATGTAACTGAATCTAGTTGTTGTGTGACTTCTTGTGCTTTAAGCTGAAAAACAGCCATAATTAGTAATGCAAAAGCGCTAATCTTTTTTCTCATGTTTTGTTTTAAATTGAAAGTGCAAAAGTCGTAACTTTCCGGACTATTAAAATAGTCCACTTTTAAAAGAATGAATAGTCCGGTTGAAGCGATTTTAAAACAGCTTATTAGTTTCGATAAAACTATCGTGCAACCTGTCTATGTTCAGGTGTCTCAGCAAATTATAAATGCTATTCAACGTGGTTATTTGGTAAAAGGCGCAAAATTACCAGGTACAAGAACATTAAGTCAACTTTTAAAGGTGCATAGAAACACAGCCGTTGCAATCTACGATGAGTTGGCATCTCAAGGTTGGGTAGAAATCATTGCGAATAAAGGCACTTTTGTGTTGCTGCCAGAGCGAGCCACAGCAAAAATTAAAGCCTCTACACAGCAAGTACATCAGGCGTATCATTATCCTAAGGAGGCTGGTTTTCCGTTTCAACAGTCGTTTCATTTGGCGACCAATCTTCAGCAAACACAAGCCAAATACCTTATTAATGATGGTAAGCCAGATTTACGTTTGCATCCAACACATCAATTTTCGAGATGGTATAGTGCAGCTATGAAGCGTAAACCACTCATTCAAAAATGGAACAGAACTACAACGTCATCAACTTCAGTCTTTAAAACACAATTGTGTAATTATCTTAATGCCACACGAGGATTTCATATAAAGCCTAATAACCTTCTGAATACACGCAGTTCTGAAATGAGTCTTTACATTGTATCGCAATTGCTGATAAAGCAGAATGATTTGGTTTTGGTTGGCCAGTTGAGTCATTATGCGTCTAACACTATTTTTCAAGAAGTAGGAGCTACGATTAGGACAATTCCTGTGGATGACGACGGTCTCGATGTAGATTATATAAGGCAGCATTTTGTGAAAAATCGAATTCGATGTGTGTATGTAAGTGCGCATAGGCATTACCCAACTACAAAAACCTTGAGTGCAGAACGACGTATTCAATTATTAGAGCTAGCTAAAGATTATGGTTTTGCAATAATTGAAGACGATTACGATTATGATTTTCAGTATAATGGTTCTGCTATGCTACCAATGGCAACGGCAGATCCTAATGGTATGGTGATTTATTTGGGAAAAATGGGACAGTCGTTTTTTCCAAGTTTTCAATCTGGATTTGTTGTAGCTCCCGAAAATCTCATTGCAGAAGCTCATAATTATTTGACGCTTTTAGATGAGCAAGGAGATATTATACAAGAACAAATGCTATCGGAATTAATTGCTGAAGGTGAAATTTACAGACTTTTAAAGAAGAATATCGTAACCTATAAAAGACGAAGAGATGTTTTGTGTGACGCTCTAAAACTACAATTTGAAGATGTTATTCAGTTTGAAAAACCTTCAGGCGGTTTAGCAATTTGGTTAATATTTTTAAAACAAATTTCTTTGGTGCAATTGGCCAATGAAGCGGAAGTTTTAGATGTGTTTTTACCAAAAACGATTTTATATCAAGATAAAGATATCTGTGCTATTCGGTTTGGTTTTGGGCATTTAGATGAAGATGAAATTGAGATTGTAGTGTCTAGGTTAAAACAAGCCTATGATAGGATTATTGCTTTTTAAAGTTAACAATAGTATTGCAATTATCGCATTTATACTCGTAACGTGCGCTTAGCGGAAGTGAGCCAAAAACAAAACCTATTATAAAATGAACCAAGGATTTAAAACTATTAATAGTAGAGTAGAGGCTAATATTGTTGCTACCGCAATTAGAACAGGTAACAGCATTACCATTATCATCTAAAGTATAAGCCGAAATAGAATTTAAAACAGCTTTCGCTTTGCTTTCATCTTCGGCCAAAACATTCAATTTTACACCACCAATGGCATTACTAACTAAAGGATCGGTATCTATGGTAATGCTATCTTTTAAAAATACTTTAATGCCTTCAGCTTCGAGACGACCTTTTATGATTTCGGCTTCAGAAGAGTAGGTGTAACGTGCTATAGTTGTGAATGTGTTTTGCATAGCTCAAATATAGGCAATATTGAAAGCAAATAAATTTGCCATGTTATTATGATTTATTCTTAAAATTATTGTTTTTCGATAATTTTTTATATTTGTTATCGTTAAACGATAATTATGAAGGTAACATCTTTTTTTACAGATATATTATATCTAATATGTAATATTTTCTTTTATATATTAATTACAGTCTTTGTATTTACATTAATCATAGAAATTTTTACAAACAATGGTAAAATAGGTACCTTTTATTCTAAGTTTCACAGCTCTTTTGGTTATGAGTTGCCTGTTGATATTAGTATAGAACCTCAGGATTTAATGTTTAATGATATTCTTTATGATGATTATAAACAAAAGATTGAGAAAAATGATAGTAGAGTATTTCATTGGGTTATCGAATATACAGATAAAATAACCTTAGAAGATTCTTTAAGATTCAAATCAATTGTTGGTCCCTATAATTATGGATTGGAAAATAGTTTAGAGCTTACTTCTGATATATACAAAGGTGAAGGCTATGTGCGTGTAAAACCTAAAAAGCTTTTCGATAGAATTATTATAATCTTTAGAAGCTATGCGAATTTTATTTTGTTGATAGCCATTTTCTTTATTCTTAAGAAAATTTTTAGGACATTAATTACAAGTATTAAGTTTTCACATAAATTATTTAAGTCAATACAGGTTTTAGGTATATTGATTATTCTGATGGTTTTTATTTCTGTAATATCTAATTCAATTTTAGGTGAACAAGTTAATTACTTTGCAATTGAGCCTTTAAACAATAGTGTAAAATATATTAAAGTAAGAATGACTCCACGTTTAGATTTTAACTTCACATTATTTATCGCAGGACTGTCAATACTAGTTTTAAGCATGCTGTTAAAGGAAGGTCATAGGATTCAAAAAGAGAATCAGCTAACCATATAATTATGCCAATAGTAATCAACTTAGATAAGGTACTCTCAGAACGCGGTATAAAAAGTTATGAATTAGCTGATACTATAGGTATTACTACAGCCAATTTATCCATCCTAAAAACAGGTAAGGCAAAGGCGATTCGATTTTCAACTTTAGAAGCTATTTGTAAAACACTAGATTGTCAACCGAGGGATATCTTAGAATATGTAGAGGATTAACTAGCGATGTCTATTAGCAAGTAGAGGAGGAGGCTCACCAGTAAATGGATTCCAACGACTAATGGTTTTGGCTTCCATTCCTGCAGCAGACATTACGGCTCTGTCACCAAAACGTTCACGCATTTTGTCCATAGCTTTACTTAAGTTGAGGTGTGTTTCATTATCTTCAAATAAATTGATTTGATGGCCACCTTCTACCAAATGGCTAAACTTTACACCAATAAGTCTGACCAATAATCTACGGTTATAAAGTTTTTGGAACAAATCTAAAACTACCGGAATTATAGTATGATCCATAGCACTGTACGGAATACGTTGTTGTTGCGTGTAGGTTTGAAAATCGGAATACCGAATCTTAAACGTTACACAAGCAGTTAGTTTATTACCACGACGTAACTGAAAGGCTAAATTTTCTGCCATGGCAATTACTAAACCTTTTAATTTATGTATATCTGTGGTGTCTTGCCCAAAGGTGCGTTCTGTAGAGATGGATTTGCGTTCGTGGTATTGTATTACAGGACTATTGTCTATACCGTTGGCCTTTTTCCAAATAGAAAGGCCGTTTTTACCCAATACCTTATGCATTAATTCCATAGGCATATCTTGTACAGTCTTAATACGTTTTACACCCAAATCGCAAAGTGTTTTATAAGTAACATTACCAACCATAGGAATTTTTTTTACCGAAAGAGGAGCTAAAAAAGGCTTTTCAGTTCCTGAAATTATACGAATTTCATTATTAGGTTTAGCTTCGCCTGTTGCAATTTTTGAAACAGTTTTGTTGAGCGATAATCCAAACGAAATAGGAAGTCCGGTTTCTTTAATAATACGTTGGCGTAGTTCTGAAGCTAATTTGTGGCATCCAAAAAACTTGTCCATTCCGGTGAGGTCTATATAAAATTCATCAATAGAGGTTTTTTCATAAAGCGGTACGCTTTCTTTGATGACGTCGGTAACATCATTAGAAAATTTAGTGTAAATACCAGAATTACCTCTAAGTATAATAGCTTCTGGACAAAGCTGTTTTGCCATACGCATAGGCATGGCAGAATGTACGCCAAACTTACGAGCTTCGTAACTGCACGAAGCCACAACACCTCTATCACTTGTACCACCAATAAGCACAGGTTTACCTATAAGACGACTATCTTTTAGACGCTCACAAGACACAAAAAAAGTGTCTAAATCCATATGTACGATGCTACGGTTGTTGTTCATTCTTATATTTTACAATTGACGTCAGTTCGAGTGGCAATTTTGTAGCCTTAGCGAAAAAGTTGTTGTATCGAGAATTTCGCTATGGATAAAAACTTCTCGATACAATTTGCTTATGCTTCACAAATCACTCGAAGTGACATTGGTGGTATTATTTTTTGATATTCTATTTTGAAATCCAATCGGATTATGTGTCTTTTTCAAATCGTTAAAACTTTTCTTTCTTTGAAATGTTGGATTTGCTGACTTTACAGCATAACGTGGATCTTCAATCACTGCAAGACGTTCAAATTTGGAAACTTCAATAGAGACACAATCAAACTCTATCATCACCTTTCCTGTAATGGCATAAATGCCTTTTCCTCTAAAAGGATACTTAGAGGCAATTGGAGGAAAATGTACTGTATCTAAAAAATCTCCATCGCGATCTAAGAAAGTGCCAAAGTGCATTAATTTTCCATTTGCTGTTTTGGTGTTCTTGGTTGTAATTAAATAACCTTCTATAATTACTAGTTTACCTTCTAACTTTTGCAAGTGCTTAGCTCTTAATTTGCTTAAAGAGGTGTTTTCTAAAAGCTCAAAAGGATTGCAAAGGGGAAAACCTAACAGTTCTAATTCGTCAAAAGCATTTTCTAAAGCTGTACTAGGCAATTCTGGAGTATTATAATTAATGCGTCTGGTTTTGAATAGCGTTACGACATGCTCTTGAATTATGGTTTTGCTAATTTTTAGGTGAGCTTCCCAAAGCAGTTCACGCTTATTAATTTTTGTAAACCTGAAAGCATTTATTTTTATAAGAATTGAAATTTGCTCAATGGAAATAGAAACACGTTCTATAAAGTCATCCAAAGATTGAAACTTTCCGTTTTTCTCACGTTCTGTAACTATACGCTGTACAGTTTTAGCTTCTAAGGCATGCAAAAGCATAAAACCCAAATAGATAGTTTTGCCTTTGATAATTGCTTGGTTGTATGAGTTATTTATGCAAGGAGCTTCAATAATACCATTGTGCATTCGTGCTTCGTGTACATAAAGTTCTGTGCTATAAAAACCTCCAAAATTATTAATAGTAGCCGTCATATATTCCAGCGGGTAGTATGCCTTTAAGAATAAGCTTTGATAACTTTCTACGGCATAAGAAGCTGAGTGACCTTTTGCAAATGCGTAACCAGCAAAACTTTCTATTTGCCGCCAGATATCAGCCGTAAGTTCTTTAGATTCACCACGAGCAATACAGTTATCAAAAAACTTTTGTTTTACCTTAAGAAATTCTTCACGAGATCTAAATTTACCAGACATACCACGTCGCAGCATATCGGATTCTCCCAAGTCCAATCCGCCAAACATGTGAGCAACTTTTATAACATCTTCTTGGTAGACCATAACACCATAGGTTTCTGGCATAATATTTTGCAGTACAGGATGCGCTTCTTTTCGTTTTTCAGGATAGCGATAGCGCAAAATATATTCTCGCATCATACCACTTTTTGCAACACCAGGTCTAATGACCGAACTTGCGGCTACTAGCCCCAAATAATTATCTACTTGTAATTTTTTTAATAGCATACGCATGGCAGGAGATTCTACATAAAAACAACCAATAGCCTTGGCGTTTTTTAGTAAGAATTTTATACGCTCGTCTTCTTTAAAACGTTTGATATCATGAATGTCTAAAGGGGATTGATTGTTATAATTTTGATCAATGATTTCTACAGCATCTTTAATTTTCCCTAAGCCACGTTGACTTAAAATATCGAATTTATACAGACCAATATCTTCTGCTACAACCATATCAAATTGTGTGGTTGGAAACCCTTTTGGAGGCATAAACGTTGCTCCATAATTATGAATGGGCTGTTCTGAAATTAAAATTCCGCCAGCATGTATGCCCAAATAATTCGGAAAACCTTCAATATATTTACTGTATTTGATTACGAGTTGAGATAGCTGATCTAATTGATTAAAATTAAACTTACCACGGGTTAGGTTGTCCATTTCAGATTTTGGTAACCCAAAAACCTTACCCAATTCGCGTACGGAAGCTTTAAATTTAAAGGTGTTATAAACAGTAATAAGAGCTGTGTTTTTAAAGGTTTTGAATATAAATTCAGTAATATCATCTCTGTCTTTCCAAGAGAAATCAATATCAAAATCGGGTGGATTTTGTCTAAAGAGATTGATAAAACGCTCAAAATATAAGTCGAGTTCAATAGGATCTACATCTGTAATACGCAATAAATAAGCGATAATACTATTGGCTCCACTACCACGACCAACATAGTAATAGCCTTTGCTGCGCGCATATTCTAAAATTTTCCAATTGATTAAAAAATAGGAGACAAACCTTTTTTGTTTAATAATGTCTAACTCTTTTTTAATGCGCTCGAATATTTTAGGATCTGGATTATCTCCATATCTATAAGAAATGCCATTGTAGGTTAATTGCTCTAATAATGTATAATCGGTGGTTTCGTTAGCGGTTAGGCATTTCTGATTTTTGGGCTGTGGATTTTCAAAATCAAAATGAATAGAACAAGTGTTTAATAGCTGTTCTGTGTTTTTTAATAGAGAAGGGTAATCTTTATAAAGTTCGCACAACGCATCATATGGTAACATCTTATCATCTTCATGACCTTCTTCAGATTTTGGAAGTTTACTCAGTAAGGTGTTATTATCAATGGCACGTAGTAGGCGATGCGTATTAAAGCCTTTTTTATCTTGAAAGGAGACTGTTTTTAAAACCACCAATTTCTCTCGGTGCGCATTCCATTTAGAAAATTTTAATTGGTTGAAGTCTTTAGGTGTAATTCCTAAAAATTCGTTTTGTTTAAGTTCAAAATGCTTTCCTTTTTGGTAAGGATAGACGATGAAACAATCTTCTAAAACGTCATCAGGTTGTTCAGGAATTTTTAAATCTTGATTATGAAGAAATTTTGATAGATATGCGTTTATATTTTGAAAGCCTTGGTTGTTTTTTGCGATGATAATAAATTGTTGCTCTGCCTTATTTCTAAAGTCGACACCAAGTACAGGTTTTACCTTGTATTTTTTTGATAATCGTACAATATCTAAGCATGCTGAGGTCGTATTAATATCGGTTAGCGCCAAAGTCTGAACACCGTTTTCTGAAGCAATAGCAAGTAATTGCTCAGGTTTTATGGTGCCGTAACGCAGGCTGTAATATGTATGACAGTTTAAATACATGGGACTAACAAAATTAGCTACCATATGTAGTATATATTGCTTATATTTGTAGTAAATAGTGTTAAAATTATTTCGATGAAGCCAATACAAGCCAACATAAAACATCTTAGATCTTTAAAGAAGCTATCTCAAGAGCGTTTTGCAGACGATTTAGGATGGACACGCTCAATGGTAGGATCTTATGAAGAAGGACGAAGCGAACCACCAATTGAACGCTTAATAGATCTGTCAAATTATTTTAATATACCTATAGACATCCTGGTTCGTAAAGATTTGCGGAAAGCCAAGGACACCTCTTTTATTGAGATAGGGAATAAGCGCGTTTTATTTCCTGTAACGGTTAATGAAGACAATGAAGATTTAATCGAAATCATTCCAGCAAAAGCGTCGGCAGGATATTTATCTGGTTATGATGATCCGGAATATATAGAACAGCTTCAAAAAATAAAGTTACCGTTTTTACCTACAGGAACACACCGTGCCTTTCCTATAAAAGGAGATTCTATGTTACCGGTTAAAGATGGTGCTTTTGTCGTGGCAAAGTATGTGGAGGATATTAATGATATTAAAAACGGCAGAACCTATATTGTTCTAACAAAGGATGATGGTTTGGTTTATAAGCGTGTGTATAGCGCGGATGATGAGAATCTACTATTATTGAGCTCAGATAATAAGTCTTACAAACCTTATTTTGTATCAAAAGAGACTATCTTAGAACTTTGGGAATTTACATGTTGTATTAATACACAAGAGTACGATGAGAAGGAACTGAAGTTAAGTAGTATTATGACCATGTTTCAAGAACTTAAGGTAGAATTAGAAGCTGTAAAACAGATGTAGAATGGCAAAAACTGTTAAATGGGGAATTATTGGTTGTGGTAATGTTACCGAAGTTAAAAGTGGACCAGCCTACCAAATGACAAATGGTTTTGATTTGATTGCTGTAATGCGCAGAAATTTAGTTTTAGCAAAAGACTATGCCAAAAGGCATAATGTTCCAAGTTATTATAATGATGCAGATGCCTTAATCAATGACCCTGAAGTAGACGCAGTTTACATTGCAACACCACCAGATACACATCATTATTATGCCTTGAAAGTCGCTGAGGCAGGTAAAATATGTTGTATTGAAAAACTAATGGCGCCGAGTTATGCAGAGTGTCTAGAGATACAAACTGTTTTTAATGAAAAGAATCTTCCATTATTTGTAGCGTATTATCGTAGGTCTTTACCTCGTTTTAATAAAGTGAAATCACTTATAGAAGAAACTGCTATTGGAGAGGTGAGGCATATAAGTTGGTACTTGAGTCGTACACCAAGCGATTTAGATATATCTAATACTTATAATTGGAGAACCGATGCTAAGATTGCACCAGGTGGTTACTTTGATGATTTAGCAAGTCATGGATTAGACTTGTTCATTTATTTACTGGGAGATATAAAAGAAGCAAAAGGCATTAGCTCTAACCAACAACAACTATACACGGCAAAAGATATTATTTCAGCATCATGGGAACATGAGAATGGTGTTTTAGGAACAGGAATGTGGAGTTTTGGTACTTATAAACGTGAAGATAAAGTTAGGATTGTTGGTAGTGATGGGGAGTTATCATTTTCTGTATTTGGGGAAGAACCAATTGAAGTAATAAAAAGTGATAATATAGAACAAGTTTTTATTGAAAACCCTAAGCACATTCAACAATATCACGTTGAAAATATATTGAAGTATTTGCAATTAGGTATTGAGCATCCTTCTACAGGTAAAACCGCAACACATACTGCTTGGATAATGGATTCTATTTTAAATCGGCTATAAAAGAAAAGCGCCAAACATAATGTTTAGCGCTTTTTTATTTTGAAAGAATATTATTTCTTAATCAGCTAAAATGATAAGTTTATTGTCTTTCATTTCAATAGTTCCTGAGTTAATCTTTACGGTTAACACTTTATTATCGTCAGCATGAGGAACAACATCTCCATGCAACTCATCAAAAACTAAATGACTTTGAGAATGCGTATTGATTCTAATAGTACCCTCACTTAAGATAGAAACTATAGGAGCGTGATTTGATAACATTTCGAATTCACCATTTATACCTGGTACTACTACAGAATCAACTTCTGAACTAAATAACGTAGCTTCTGGTGATACAATTTCTAAATGCATAATTTAATTTTCTAAGAATTTATATTAGGCTTCAGCAAGCATTTTCTCACCAGCTTCAATAGCTTCTTCAATAGAACCTTTAAGGTTAAAAGCAGCTTCTGGTAAGTGATCTAATTCACCATCCATAATCATGTTAAAACCTTTTATTGTTTCTTTAATGTCTACTAATACACCTGGTATACCTGTAAACTGCTCAGCAACATGGAAAGGCTGAGATAAGAAACGTTGTACACGTCTAGCTCTAGATACAGCTAACTTATCTTCTTCAGATAATTCTTCCATACCAAGGATAGCAATAATATCTTGTAATTCTTTGTAACGTTGTAATAACTCTTTTACGCGTTGTGCACAGTCATAGTGTTCATCACCTAAAATGTCTGGAGTCAAAATTCTTGATGTAGAATCTAAAGGATCTACTGCAGGATAAATACCAAGCTCAGCAATTTTACGAGATAATACTGTTGTTGCATCTAAGTGAGCAAACGTTGTTGCAGGAGCAGGATCCGTTAAATCATCTGCGGGTACATATACCGCTTGTACAGAAGTAATAGAACCTTTCTTAGTAGATGTAATACGCTCTTGCATTGCACCCATCTCAGTTGCTAATGTTGGTTGGTAACCTACCGCAGAAGGCATACGTCCTAAAAGTGCAGATACCTCAGAGCCAGCTTGTGTAAAACGGAAGATGTTATCTACGAAGAAAAGTACATCTTTTCCTTGTCCGTCACCAGCACCATCACGGAAATACTCAGCGATAGTTAAACCAGATAATGCTACACGAGCACGAGCTCCAGGAGGCTCATTCATCTGACCGAAAACGAAAGTAGCTTTAGAATCTTTCATAGCAGTTTTATCTACTTTCTGAAGATCCCATCCGCCTTCTTCCATTGAGTGCATAAAGTCATCACCATATTTGATAATTCCAGACTCTAACATCTCTCTTAAAAGGTCATTTCCTTCACGAGTTCTTTCACCTACACCAGCAAATACTGATAAACCACCGTGACCTTTTGCAATATTATTAATCAACTCCTGAATCAATACTGTTTTACCTACACCAGCACCACCAAATAATCCAATCTTTCCACCTTTAGCATAAGGCTCTATAAGATCAATTACTTTAATACCTGTAAATAAAACTTCAGTAGATGTTGATAATTCTTCAAATTTAGGAGCTTGTCTGTGAATAGGTAAACCTGCTTCACCAGCTTTAGGCAAATCACCTAATCCATCAATAGCATCACCAATTACGTTAAATAGACGTCCGTAAACATCTTCGCCAATTGGCATTTGGATTGGTGCACCAGTTGCAACAACTTCTGTACCTCTACTTAAACCATCAGAAGAGTCCATCGCGATAGTTCTTACAGTGTCCTCACCAATGTGTGACTGTACTTCTAATACTAACGTTGAACCATCTTGGTTCTTAATTTCTAATGAATCATAAATTTTTGGAAGTTCTGAGCCAGCACCAAATTCTACATCGATAACTGGTCCTACAATTTGTGCAACTTTACCTGTAACTTTAGACATTACTTATATGTTTTTGTTTTGCAATAATTTAAATCTGAAAAACAACACTTTTCAATTATGTTGAATACGTGTATTTTTCGCGCTGCAAAGATATAGTTTTATTTAAAAAAATAGTTCTTTTTTGAATAAAAAAAACACGCTCAATTTGAGCGTGTTTTTTCGTTATAAATAAAAGCTGTTTCTATTGTAAAGCTGGGGAGTAATTTGTTGGGAAATCACCTGCATCTGCAAGGTTACCAGAAGCTTCAAAATTAGAACCGTAAGTTGCATCAATAGCCTGTAAAAAGCTATTAGCCATTAAAGCATAGCCTCTTGCTGTTAAATGTACACCATCTAAACTCACTAAACCACCAAAAACTAAATCTGTATTCATATTATAGTCTCCAAACATAACTCCTGTAGAAGACGCTTGTTCTAAAATAGAATTTAAATCTACTAAAGCTAAGCCATTAGAGCTCGCTACAGATGATATTGTTGCATTATAAGCTGCTGTCGCGTCAGCAATTTCTTGTTGCTCCTCAGGTGTTAAAACCCATTTATCTGCTAATGGAATAGCAACGCCATTAACTGTCTGTGGGTTTCCAGGTACAGCCTCAGTTCCAATAAAGCTTGAGGCAGGCAAAACTATCAAATCTTCAGCCGTTGCTTGTCTCATGCTTATAAGTGCAGGATTCAAGCTAGTTAAGTCAATTAAACTCTCGTCCAAAATTACTACAGCATTTCCCTCACCGGCAGAAAAAGTAATTGTTCTTTTTGCTAATTCTGCATCAGCCATTTCTTGTGTTATTTGACCAAATTGTACTAAACCAGCTAAAGCTTGAGCAACACCAGCATTGTAAGCGCCATATGCACTAGCACTATTTAGAAAACCTGCAGTAGCTGCGTCCAGAGGTACTGGATTGTGGGGCACAGTTGTAAAATGAGATAAACTCGTAATATTAGGAAGATTACCAATAACACCATTTGCACCATTTGCAGTTAAACCAGCAACTAAAGCATTTAAAGATGCATCAAAGGTAGCTGTGTCAGTTATTGGATTTGTACCATCTCCACCAGAAAGTGCATAACCTAAAACATCATTCCCTCCTACTTCAGATATTGAAAAGAACGTAGGATTTTGAGCTACAGCTAACTCTAAAATACTTGCGTTTGGGGCATTTCCTGTAACACGAACAGCATAAGGATTTGCAGCAGAAGGGAAATTAGCTAAATTACCATAACCTGGTGCTAGTAAATGAAAACTTTTAGCACCTGGAATTCCTAAATTATTGAATGGTCCAGTAGGATTATTTAAAGCTATGTCTGTTGAAACCGTAACAGGACCAATGACAGCTTCAAGAGGAACAGGACCTGCACCGCCAAAAACTAGTCTTGGGTCTGTAATTCTCATTCCTCCAGCAGCTAGGCCTCCAAAATTATCACTCATTAAAGGTTGAGTAAAAGTACCACCACCAATATTGGCAAACTTGCTTGCCATAATATTTGGAAAGGAATTCTCTTGGCTGGCCATAAAAAGAGCATTATCTGTAAAGCCAGCTGTAAAAGAAGCACCTATAGAAACGTAATTTGAAAAATCTGCTGAGCCGGCAGTTAATTCTGGTAATGGCTCAGAGTCAAAGCTGTTTCTGTCTCTTAAATCTTCTACTAGTTCGTTTTCGCAAGCTACCATTCCTAGGGTTAGTAATGATAGAGCTATATATTTAATTTTTTTCATCTTAATTTCTTTTCCGTTATTATAAGTTATTTATAGTCCAAGACAAGTAATATTGAGAACCGATGAAACCTGTACCAAATGCAGTAAAGTATTCGTCCTGTAATAAATTAGTAGCACCCGCTTTGAAAGTAGATTTTAAGCTTGGGACTCTAAAGTTGATTTGTGCATCAAGAACATTGAAAGATGGTACATCTCCATCGCCAAAAGAAGCTTCCCAGAAATAATTGTCACTCCATCTCCAAGATACATTAAAACCAAAGTTTTTGAATAATTCAGTTTTGCCGAAAGATGCTTTTACCTTATGTTCTGGTGTGTTGAAGTTAGTCCTAAAGTCAGGATTTTGTTTTACATCAAAATCTAATTTAGAGTAAGTATAGTTTGCGCTTAAATCAAAACCATCAAACACTTTTGCAGAAACTTGAATTGCTGCACCATAAGAATTTACAGTTTCGTCTGAATTAGTATAGGTTTGGTAAGCTTGGAAGTCTCCATTAGCAATAGCTGCTACAGCTAATGGTGTACCGTTTGGTAACGTTTGGGTTAATTCTACATCACCATAAAAAGGTGCAATAACGGTTTCATTAGCTAAAAAGTCTTGATATTGGTTATAATACGCAGAAGCATCTACAATAATACCATCTAATTTACCACGATAACCAACTTCTATTGAACTTACTTGTTCAGGCTTTACTAAGTTAGAATTTGCTATTTCTAGAGCAGCTGGATTCCCAGATGCTGCAAAAGCACTTACTGAGTTTGCAAAGAAAGAATTATTGTATGCACCAGTACCATCAAAATCGATATTAGTCTGACCAGTTATTGCTGTTCCATTAGTACTTAAATCGTAATTTCTAACATCCCTTGCTGGATTATCAGGCGCACCACCAACTAAAATAGCTCTACCAACATCTAAGCCAATATATAAATCTTGGGTCGTTGGATTTCTAAACCCTGTTTGGAAAGAAGCTCTTATATTGTGGTCTTGATTAATTGTAAAACCTGCTGATAATCTAGGTGAGAAAAATCCATCAAATAATTCTGATTTATCATATCGTAAAGAACCTGTAAGTTTAAGTTCTACACTTTCAGATAATTCTAAGGATTTTTGCAATTGTGTATAAACACCCACTTCAGAATAGTTAATAGGTCCGTCATTATCAGTATAAATTGTTCCAAAAGAATTTAAACGATATCTTCTGTAAGATCCACCTACTTGAATTTCAGCGAAATCTACTAAGTCTCCAAAATTGTAATTAGCATCTGCATGATAAATTTTCGAATTATCTTGGAATTTTGAGCCTGTAGTTAAATCAGGATCATTAATACTTCTATTAAAAGCAGCTTGGAATTCAGGTGTGCCAGGTAAATAACGCCCTGTATCAGCTTGAGCTCTAGCTGCCGCATGAGCTTGAGTGTCTGTAGCACCACCTAAAGTAGCTCCGATATAAGCTCCAACATACTCACCAAACCATGTAGAATCATCTTTCCAAGCTCTATTGATATTAATACCTGTAAAAACCATATCGTAAGAATCACCAGCTTTGTCTTCGGTTACATAACCTCTTACAAAGAAGTTGTCATTTCTAATTTCAAGTTTATGTTGTTGTAAGAAAAAGTTTTTGATATTATATCTGTTAGCTCCTTGGTAAATAGTATTACCAGAACCTACTTTACCGACATATTGGATTTCGAAATCATTTTCCCAAGGGCGGAAGTAAAGTCCCCAATCAGCTTTAATACTCTCAGCATTATAGTTGGTTAAATCTCTTTCATTGTAACCTGTTCTACTTACATCAACGGACGGTACTAATGCAGAAGATCCGGCGGGAGCTAAACCTAAACTTTCTAGAGTTTGAGCTACACCATTTATATCGGTACTAACCTCGTCTCCGTACACATTAATTCCGTCATAATCAATATCAGCCCTGGTTAGTCCTCGATTAAGCTTATCGTCTTCATTTACAGCAAACCAATCAGTGCCTTTTAAGTAGCCGAAATTCACTTTAGCTGCAAATTTTTCGTTAAACTTATAAGCCATTCTAATACCCAAATCAGTATAATCATTATCACCTGCTGCTTCTTGGGAAGTAATCCCTCTTTTGATAAACCCACTTATGCCTTGATGATCAAAAGGGTTCTTGCTGCGCATGAATAATATACCATTAAAAGCATTTGCACCATATAATGCTGAAGCAGCACCAGGTAGTAACTCTACGCTTTGCACATCAGTTTCGGTCATACCTAATAAGTTTCCAAGTGGGAAATTAAGTGCTGGTGCAGAGTTATCCATACCATCTACCAATTGCATGAAACGTGTATTAGCGAATGTAGCAAAACCTCTTGTGTTTATGGATTTAAAGGTTAAACTGTTAGTATTTATGTCTACTCCTTTAAGGTTTTCTAAACCGTCGTAAAAGTCTACAGATGCGGTATTCTTGATTTCTTTTATACCAAAACGTTCTACAGTTACTGGAGATTCAAAAATACGCTCTGGTGTACGAGAAGCAGAAATAACAACTTCATCCAATGAGTTGCCTTCTTTGAGAGTGACATCAACAGTTTGTTCATTACTAGTTATCTCGATAGTTTGAGCTTCAAAACCTGTATAACTTACACGAATTGAAAATGGTGGATTTTGGTCTACAGATAAGGTGTAGTTACCGTCAAAATCCGAAACAGTACCTGTGCTAGTACCAACTACCACAATATTTGCACCGGGTAAGGGTAACCCAGTTTCATCAATAATTTTTCCTTTAACCGTGGTCTGAGCAAAAGATACCACGCAAAAAAGCATTGTAAAAAGCTTTAAGATTGTCTTCATTTTAGAGAATTAGTTAATTTATTTGACGCCAATTTAATTAAATATATGAAAATTAGGTAAGAATTTCTCAAAAAATTATGCATGCATAGCAATATTTGAAAAATAGAAAGCCTTAAAATTGCGGAATTCTCAATTTTAAGGCTTTAAGTATTATTTTAAAAAATTTATTACTCTACAGTAACTGACTTTGCTAAGTTACGAGGTTGGTCAACATTTTTTCCTAACATAACTGCGATGTGATACGACAGTAGCTGTAAAGGAATTGTAGTTAAAAGTGGTGTAAGACATTCTATGGTTTCGGGAACCTCAATCACATGATCGGCCAACTCTTTGACACTTTTATCTCCTTTAGTTACTATTCCTATAATTTTACCTTTTCTAGATTTTATTTCTTGGATGTTACTTACAACCTTTTCGTAGTGTCCTTTTTTGGTAGCAATAACAACAACTGGCATTTGTTCATCAATTAAAGCAATAGGACCATGCTTCATTTCCGCAGCTGGATAGCCTTCAGCATGTATATAAGAAATCTCTTTTAATTTTAAGGCACCTTCTAATGCTACTGGGAAATTATAACCACGTCCAAGGTATAAGAAGTTTTTAGCATCTTTATATATATCTGCGATAGTTTGAACATATCCGTCAGATTCGAGAGCTTCTTTAACTTTATTAGGAATAGTTTCTAACTCTATAAGATGGTGTCTAAATTCTGAACTTGATATAGTGCCTTTTGCTCTAGCTAACCTCAAGGCTATCAACGTTAAGACTGTTATCTGCGTAGTAAAAGCTTTTGTTGATGCTACACCAATTTCTGGTCCAGCATGTGTATATGCACCAGCATCTGTCTCTCTTGCTATTGAAGAACCAACAACGTTACAAACACCAAACACAAATGCTCCTCTGGACTTTGCCAATTTGATAGCAGCAAGAGTATCTGCTGTTTCACCAGATTGAGAAATAGCAATTACGATGTCGTTTTCTGTTATTACAGGATTTCTATACCTAAATTCTGAAGCATACTCAACTTCCACAGGTATTCTTGCTAAATCTTCAAAAATATATTCAGCAACTAAACCAGCATGCCAAGAGGTGCCACAAGCAACAACAATTATTCTGTCTGCAGCTAAGAATTTCTTCATGTTGTCCTCAACACCTGCAAGCTTTATTAATGCTTCATTGCTCAAAAGTCTACCTCTGAATGTATCAAGAATGGCTTCAGGCTGTTCATATATTTCCTTAAGCATGAAGTGTTCATAGCCTCCTTTTTCGATTTGTTCAAGGTTAAGTTGAAGTTCTTGGATATAAGGGTCTACTAAAGCATCATTTTTGATTTTTCTAACCTTGACGTCTTTGTGCCTTCTTATAATTGCCATTTGTTCATCTTCTAAATAAATGGCATTCTTAGTAAATTCTATAAAAGGTGAAGCATCACTAGCAATGAAAAATTCATCTTCACCAATACCTATAGCTAACGGACTTCCTAGCTTGGCAACAACAATTTCATTTGGCTTGTTTTTATCAAATACTGCTATAGCATATGCTCCTACTACTTGGTTTAATGCAATTTGTACAGCTTTGCCAAGTTTTGTGTTTTCATTTTTCTTTACATCCTCAATAAGATTTACTAATACCTCAGTGTCAGTATCAGATTTAAAAGTATAACCTCGCTTAATAAGTTCCTTTTTTAGAGAATCATAGTTTTCTATAATTCCGTTATGAATTATTACTAAGTCACCAGAGTTAGAATAATGAGGGTGAGAGTTTACATCATTCGGTACGCCATGTGTAGCCCAACGTGTATGACCAATACCCAATGAACCAGAAGTTGAAATTTCATTCTCTAATCTTTCTTTAAGGTCAGAAACCTTTCCTTTAGTTTTTGAGAGTTTTATATCAGTGCCATCATATAGAGCAATACCTGCACTATCGTAACCACGATATTCTAGTCTTTGAAGTCCTTTAATTACTATTGGATAGGCTTCTCTATGGCCAATATAACCAACTATTCCACACATAGGGTAATTTATTTAATTGTTTGGTTCTGTATAATATATTTCTAGATATACCTTTCTGCTTGGGTCACTTGTGTTATTGCCGTGTAAAACGGTACCTCGAGGTGATAAAACTGAACTTAATGGTGATGATAAATCAGGATTATCCGTTGTTTGTGTTAGATTTTGAATAAACTGTTCTTCTAAATTTACGTTTAATGATACAGCTAAACCTAATTCAACATTGGTAGAATCGTTAATCAATAAATTATTTATGTGTTCTGTAATTCTGAATTTATATTTTACACCATTTTCATCAGGATCATCATTTTCTCGTTCTAATGCTCCAAGATGGTTAATCTTTGAAATCGAAGGTAAACTATTGTTAGAAAACTCATTAGAAAAATCCCTCAAAGGTCCTTTATTTTCGATATCATACAAATACAGACGGTGTGGTTCATTTTCTGGGTCATATGCTCCAGAAGAACTCAAAAAATCATTATCAACATAAAAAACAAGGTTTGCTTCGTTAACAATTCTTTTAATGCTTTCAAAATTACCTTCATTATCTGTTTCAACAAATTCATTTTTCCAGCGTTCAAATGTATTCATTGTGTCATCATCGTCATCAATATCATCTCCATTAAACAATTTTATTTTAGCAATAGATCCTTCACCTCCTTTTAAGAATAACCTACTATCACCATTGGTAGCATCACCATCTGGTATTGTAACGTTATAGGTTGGATTTAAGAAATTAACCCTGTTACCCCCAAAGTTCATAGTAAACGTAGCTTGTTCTGTGGCATCTTCATCATCTACAGTAGATTCTGATATTCTCTTATAGTATATTGTAATACTTGCGGCATTTGCGCTAGTACTAAGGATGTAATAGCTGCCCGTGTTATTAACAGGTTGTGCTTTGAAGTAAATGCCTCTAAAATATTCTAAGAAATTATTTTGGTTGCTAAGAACTACAGGATCACCTATTTCAGGGTCGGCTTGATCTAAAATGGTTTCTTTCCAGTAATCGTTATCTAGTTTTAATCTTATGCCAGGAATTTGTCTAACCACTGTAGTTTCCTCTTCTTCACCTTCGCCTTCTGTGGTTGTTAATACAAATCCGTTCTCACTAAATACAATATCTCCGTTAGAGTCTAAGGTAATATGTTTGTTTGTTGTTGGGTCTGGATTTGGTAAAATTGTTATTTCTTCTCCCTCTAATGATGTTTCACTAATTAATTCATTTTCAGAGGCTGATTTGTTAGAAAAATAAGGTTGGGACTCATTGAATTCTGCATTTGGATCAAAATCTCTTAAGAAGTAATTGCTTCTATACATATTCAATGTAATTGGTTGACTACCAAAAATTGAGTCTGTTACATATGTAATGTTTCCTTCTTCATCAACATCAGATATTGCTGAAAAAAAAGGAAGGTTTAATATAACAGAGTCTACTTCAGTTACTTCTCCAAAATCCGGTGCATAAGACGAAAGGGTTAACTGTGCTAAAAAACTAGATTCAACCCTGCCATATGCATCGTCGTAAACACCCAAAGTGCTTAAACCTGGACCGTTATTTGATTGTACAGGACCTAAGGTTTGTGAATAAGTGATGATATCTGTAAATTCAGGGTAAGTCTCACTCATTTTTTTTATGTTGAAGTTTGTCGCTACATCACTATTTAAGACATCTGAATCTAAGGTATTAAAATCATTATCACAGGCTATAAAACTACCAACAAAAAGGAAGGTTATAACTGCATTAAGGGCAAATTTGTTCTTCTTCATAGACATATTAACTGTTTAATACAGTTTCTTTATAAAATTCTGTGTACGGATCTGCAAACTCTTCAATAGAGTGAAAATCTAGTACAGGTTTTTCTAATTCATTAATATAGCTGTCTAGTTCTTTAGGTAATTCTTCAGAACCTCTAATTATGGCATCTGAGTTGTCGATAGCTATTTTCATAAGGTTTATATAATCAGGTTTTTCTAAGGACTTTATAGCTTCTTCATCTATCCCGTCAAATTTCACCTTACTAATCATTCCTTTATCTAACGTACCTTCAAAGTTTTGATTGTATACAGAGGTTACTATTTTACTTTCAGTGAATAACGGTTCTGTTTTATAGAATTCTTTGAGATATAAAGGTAACAATGAAGCTAACCATCCATTTACATGAATAATGTCTGGAGCCCAATTTAATTTTTTAACAGTTTCTATAACACCTTTAGCAAAGAAAATAGCACGCTCATCATTATCTGGGAATAGCTTTCCATCTTCATCAGTTAAAGTTGCTTTTCTTTTAAAGTACTCTTCATTATCTATAAAGTATACCTGAATACGTTCTTTTGGGATAGAAGCAACTTTAATGATTAGAGGCATGTCTAAGTCATTGATTACCAGGTTGATTCCAGAAAGTCTGATTACTTCGTGTAATTGATGTCTTCTCTCGTTAATATTACCAAAGCGTGGCATAAATATTCGTATTTGCCCTCCTTGTTTGTTTACCATTCTTGGAGCTTCAAATGACATTGAAGAAATCTCAGTTTCTGGTAAATATGGAACTACTTCCGAGGACACATACAATATTCGTTTATCTTTCATAAATCTGCTGCTTTTGTAAATTAAAAGTAAAAAACATGCAAAATTACAAAAATTTGTGCAGATTGCCAGTAAAATATTATGTTTGCACGCGTTAATTTTTTGTTACTAAAGTGAAAATTTTTCATAATAAATCTGAATTGTCTCATCTTATTGATGAGTTCAGGGCTAATAATAAAGCAGTTGGTTTTGTGCCAACAATGGGTGCACTCCATAACGGACATTTATCACTTGTAGAAAAAGGACTTAGTGAAAATGACATTGTTGTGGTTAGTATTTTTGTTAATCCTACACAGTTCGACAACAAAGAAGATTTAATTAAATATCCTAGAACTCTAAACGCAGATGTAGAGCTGCTAAAAACTGTTAGTACCGATAAAATTATAGTGTACGCACCTTCAGTTGAAGATATTTACAAAGATGACGTACAATCTCAATCTTTTAAGTTCGATGGGCTCGAAAATGAGATGGAGGGAGCTTTTAGAGATGGACATTTTGATGGAGTAGGCACTATCGTAAAACGACTATTCGAAATTGTAACACCAAACAGAGCGTACTTTGGCGAAAAAGATTTTCAGCAGTTACAAATCATAAAGAAACTAGTTGAGCTTTATCATATCCCTGTAAAAGTCATAGGTTGTCCGATTCATAGAGCAAAAGATGGCTTAGCCATGAGCTCAAGAAATACTAGGTTATCAGAAGAGCATAGAAATGCTGCGCCATTTATATACAAAACATTAAAAACTGCCAAAACTAAGTTTGGCACAAAAAGTGCTAAAAAAGTAACGGAATGGGTTGAGAAGCAATTTAATAAACAACCTCTTTTAGAATTAGAGTATTTTATTATTGCAGACACAAAAACCTTAAAACCAGTAAAACGTAAATCAACAAAAAAGACATACAGAGCTTTTATTGCAGTGTATGCTGGTGATATAAGACTAATAGACAATATCGCCTTAAATTAATTATCTTTGCCTCATGCAAATTCAAGTTGTAAAATCTAAGATACATCGCGTTAAATGTACAGGAGCAGACCTTAACTACATTGGTAGTATAACTATTGATGAAGACTTAATGGATGCTGCCAATATTATACAAGGTGAAAAAGTTCAGATTGTTAATAATAACAATGGTGAGCGTCTCGAAACCTACTGTATACCTGGCCCAAGAAACAGTGGAGAAATTACATTAAATGGAGCGGCTGCACGTAAGGTAGCAGTTGGTGACATTTTAATTTTAATCACTTATGCTTTTATGGATATTGAAGAAGCTAAAGTGTTTAAACCCTCTTTAGTGTTCCCAGACGAAGCTACCAATCTTCTAAAATAATTTTGTTTGAGCAAATTCAAATCCATCCTAAAAGTTGTGATTCCCTTACTCTTAGGAGTGGTGCTGGTTTGGTACTCATTATCTCAAATTTCTGTTTCAAAGTTAGTTCAGTATTTTAAGGATGCTGATTATTTTTGGATCATACTTGGCGTAAGCTTTGGGATTTTAAGCCATTTGTCTAGAGCATATCGTTGGCTTTTTATGGCAGAGCCTTTAGGCTATAAACCAAAGTTGGCCAATAGCTTTATGTCGGTGTATTCGGCTTATCTCATCAACTTAACTATACCTAGAGCAGGTGAAGTGGCAAGAGCTTCAATTTTAGCTAACTATGAAGGTGTAACTTTTGAAAAAGGTTTTGGAACAATAGTAGCCGAGCGTGTTGCGGATACTATAATGCTTTTTTTAATTATAGGTTTGGCATTGGTGTTAGAGTTTGAGTTTATTTATGAGTTTTTTGCCAGCAAGTTTAATTCTTCAACCTTAATAATAGGAGCATTAGTTCTTTTTGCATTGGTTATCATAATATATGTTTTTGTCGTTAGAAGCGGTTCTAAAATAGCATTAAAGATTAAAGAGTTTATAGGTGGATTGGTGGAAGGTGCACTTAGTATTTTTAAAATGAAAAAGAAATGGTCTTTCATTTTTCATACAATCTTCATTTGGGTGATGTATCTATCTATGTTTTATGTTACAACATTTGCCTTACCTGAATTAGATAAAATACCATTGGCAGCTATTTTAATAGGATTTATTTTAGCAAGTTTTAGCATTGCTGCAACCAATGGAGGCATAGGCTCATTTCCCGAAGCAATAGTCATAGCATTTGCTCTATTTAATATTGCCGAAGACCCAAGCAGAGCCTTTGGTTGGATAATGTGGTCTACACAAACTTTAGTAATTATTATTCTTGGTGGTATTTCTTTAATCTATTTGCCAATCTATAATAGAAAGCAAGAAAGTATTTAGAAATATTTTTTACCTTGCTTTAACTTTAAAGTCAACCATCAATATGAAGACATTCTTCACTTCCCTGTTTTTAGTATGTTTTTTAATAAATAGCCATGCGCAAGCTATTTATAAGACCATCGATTCTTACAAATTAGATGGTACAAGAGAATTAAAGATTCAACTACCTAGAAATTATGATCCTGAAGCAGAACGAGCGTATCCATTAGTAATTGTTTTAGATGGAGACTACCTGTTTGAACCTGTTGCAGGTAATATTGATTATCAAGCGTATTGGGAAGATATTCCAGATTGTATAGTGGTTGGTGTTAAACAAGACAAAACGCGCGAAGTAGATTTTGCTTACGACGATACTACATATTTTCCTTCTGATGGAGGAGCTGATTTTTATGAGTTTTTAAGTGGTGAATTAATTCCTTACATAGAAGAAAGTTATAAAGTATCTAACTTTAAGGTTATTATTGGGCATGATCTTGGTGCTAACTTTATCAATTACTATCTTTTTAAGGATAAACCATTGTTTAGAGCCTATATTAGTCTAAGTCCAGATTTGGCTCCAGAAATGGTTAATCGCTTGCAAGAACGTTTATCTATTTTAGAGCAAGAAACATTTTATTACATGGCAACTGCAGATGCAGATATTAAAGCCTTAAGGAATGATATTGTTGAATGCGATGCCAAGTTAAAGTCTATTCAAAATGAGAAACTCCACTATAAGTTCGACAATTTTGAAGATGCTAACCATTATTCTCTTGTTGGAAGAGGTATTCCAAAAGCATTGAATGAAATATTCACACTCTATAAGCCGATTAGTGGTAAAGAATACAGAGAAAAAATACTCACTTATGAAGGTTCACCGTATGATTACCTAATAAAAAAATACGAAAACATTGAGTATTTCTATGGTTTTGAAAAAAAGCTGACAGAAAATGATATTAGAGCTATTGCTGCAGCATGTAAAAAACGAGATGATTTAGATTCGTTAGAAAAGCTGGCTAAATTGGTTAATAAAGAGTTTCCTAAATCTATGCTAGGTGCTTATTATATGGGTATGTACTACGAAAAAGAAGGAAATCTTAAAAAAGCATTACTCCGTTACAAAGCAGGCTTAATGTTAGAGCCCTCTCAGTATATTGATAAAGAAATGATGCTAGAAAAAATGTACGACGTTCAAGATGCTATGGACGACTAGTTGCATTTCATCGAAAAAAATTCACAACTTAACGATATTTTAGTATGTTTGATATCCCAAGTCAAACCTACTTATAAATGAAAAAAGCTACCCTAATACTTTTGGCATGTTTTCTTTGCATGCCAATTTTTGCGCAAATTAGCTATGATGAAATTAATTCATCAAAATTAAATGCAGTTCGTAAACTTAAAATTAAGTTACCCAAAAACTACGATCCTTCATCAGAAATTAAATATCCCTTAATTATTGTTTTTGATGGTGACTATTTATTTGAACCTATTGCTGGTCAAGTAGATTTTCAAACGTATTTTGATGATATGCCAAGTTCTATTATAGTGGGTGTAGTGCAAGGTAGCGAAAGACGTTATGATGGCTATTGCGATGAAGTTACAGGTCTACCAAAAGAGTCTGGTTTACGCTTCCATGATTTTGTTTCTGAAGAACTTATACCATACTTAGATAATAGGTATAACACCAGTAAGTTTAGAGTTGCAGTAGGTCATGATTTAATGGGTAATTTTATTAATTCATATTTGTTTAAAGAAGATCCTTTGTTCAATGCATATGTATGCATTAGCCCAGATTTGTCTGGTACAGTAAGGGATTATTTGGGTAAACGATTAGAGTTTTTTAAAGATGATATTTTCTATTATATGGCAACATCAGACAAGGATTTACCATACATTAGAGAAGCTGTATTAAATGCTGATTCTCAAATATCTCAAGTAAAAAATCAGTACCTAACCTATTATTTTGATGATTTTGAAAACGACAACCATTATACTTTGGTTAATAGTGCAATAGCAAGATCTTTTGATAAAATTTTTGAACTGTATAAACCACTTCGCGAAAAAGAGTTAGAAGAAAAGGTGCTGCCATATGAAGGTACACTAGACGAATATCTTGTTGATAGATACGATAGAATTGAAGATTTATTCGGAATAAAAAAGTCAATTACAGAAGAAGAGTTTGAGAAAGTTGTTAAAGTTGCTGAGCAACGAAACGACTTAGAGTCTTTGGAAAAAATAGGAAGGTTGGCTAAAAAACTTAATCCAGAATCTTTATTAGGAACTTATTATTTAGCACAGCACTCAGAGAAAATTGGTAAAAACAAAAAAGCCAAAAAGCTATATGAGTCTGCATTAGAGTTAAACGATGTAAGTCATATAGATAGGGATTTTATTTTTTCTAAAATAGATGAACTAACCGTAGTTGATACAGACGAACAAGAAGAAGAGGAGGAGGACAATGAAGAAAACTAAAAGAGGTATATCCACAGATTATTTTTTTGAAGCTATATTTAAAAAAGCAAAGACTTTGGTAGTAACCAATAGAACTTCAAAACTACACATAATAAAACTTTTGGCGTTTGTAAATTGGTTTAAGGACATCAATTAAAACGTGTTCCCGTGAAAACGGGAATCTCAATTGTTTATTGACATCGTCATCATTCTTTTGAAACGTGTAATTAGTATAATTCATACTAAAAGCTAAGTAACTACTGCTGTAAATAAAGAAATTCTTTAACTTAGCCTTTCCTTAATTTAAGAAGACTTCCACTTTCGCGGAAGATAAATATGGCTAAAGTAAAAACAACTTTTTTTTGTCAAAATTGCGGAACGCAATATGCTAAATGGCAAGGACAATGTAACTCTTGTAAGCAATGGAATACGATTGCTGAAGAGGTTATTCAAAAACCAGAAAAAAACGATTGGAAACCGAGCTCATCAACAACAAAGCGAGTTTCAAAACCGCTTAAAATTAATGAGATTGACACAGCTCAAGAAGCTCGATTAAATATGCAAGATGCTGAATTTAATCGTGTTTTGGGAGGTGGTATGGTACAAGGGTCACTAACACTATTGGGTGGTGAGCCAGGAATAGGTAAAAGTACTTTGTTGCTTCAAATAGCTTTGAGCTTGCCTTATAAAACCCTTTATGTTTCAGGAGAAGAAAGCCAGAAGCAGATAAAAATGCGAGCTGAACGCATCAATCCTAAAGAGAATAACTGTTACATTCTTACAGAAACCAAAACCCAAAACATTTTTAAGCAAATAGAAACTGTCGAGCCAGATTTGGTAATAATAGATTCTATCCAAACACTTCATAGTGATTATATTGAGTCTTCTGCAGGAAGTATTTCGCAAATAAAAGAATGTACTACAGAGCTTATAAAGTATGCTAAAGAAACAGCAACACCAGTATTGTTAATAGGTCATATTACTAAAGATGGCCATATCGCAGGACCAAAGATTTTAGAGCATATGGTAGATACTGTTCTTCAATTTGAAGGTGATCGCAATCATGTGTTTAGAATTTTAAGAGCACATAAAAACCGATTCGGATCTACCAATGAACTTGGTATTTACGAAATGCAAGGCTCTGGTTTACGTGAAGTTTCAAATCCATCAGAAATATTGATTTCAGAAAAAGACGGAGAATTATCAGGTAATGCAGTTGCAGCAACTTTAGAAGGTTTAAGACCATTGATGATTGAGGTGCAAGCATTAGTCAGCACAGCAGTTTATGGTACTCCTCAGCGTTCGGCAACAGGTTTTAATGCTAAACGGTTAAATATGTTATTGGCAGTTTTAGAGAAACGTGCTGGTTTTAGATTGGGAGCCAAAGACGTCTTTTTAAATATTACTGGAGGAATCACTGTTGACGATCCAGCAATAGATTTAGCAGTTGTGGCTTCAATTTTGTCTTCAAACGAAGATGTGGCATTACCAAGCGATTACTGTTTTGCGGCTGAAGTTGGACTCTCTGGCGAAATAAGACCAGTACAGCGAGTGGAACAACGCATTCTTGAAGCTGAAAAATTAGGCTTTTCTACAATTTTCGTTTCTAAATACAATAAAATTACGTTAAAGAACCCTTCGATTAAAGTGCAACTCATTTCTAAGATCGAGGATTTGGTAGATTTCTTGGTCTAACTACCTGGAAATGAGTGTCTGTTTGTCGATTTTTTTTGTCTTTTTGGTTAAAAACTAATGGTTTAACGACTTTATTTTCACTTTATCGAATAAGAATTGCAAGTAAATTTCTTGAGGCTACTATTGTATTGTAATTGTAAATCAGATAATTACAATTCTCACCCTCAGAGAACAAAATCCATTAGACTTAAAATTTTATTGTAGTACATAGTTAAAAAGGACTCAAACAACCATTAAACCTTATACTATGAAAACAAAACTACTTAACCTGAAAAACGTTGCACTATTTGTTCTTTTAGCTTTTAGCTATACACAAGTTTCAATTGCACAAAACACATCAAGTAACAATGTTGCAGATGAAATGCAAAGATTTACTTTGGAATTTATCAGCTTAGACGGATTAGACGTGGCAAGAGAACTTCAATTGAGTTTTAGCTCAATGACATCTGACAGTTTTGATGATGGGTACGAAACTAAAAATTTAGATGTTCTTGCTGACGATTTAAATTTAATTTTAGATGAAGAACTTATGCTTGCACAAGCCTATGGGCCAATTACAGAAGAAAAATTGGTGCCATTAGTTCTACAAAGTACGGGAAATTATGACTTCACTATTCAATTGACTTCTATGGACAATATGGGTGACCAGAGTATTAGGTTGAGAGACAAATACACAGGGAACATTTATGATTTAAGAAGTGGTGATGCATTTCAATTTTCTTCTGATTCTGGCTTTTTTACAGATAGATTCGAGATATTTTTCAAAACGCAAACATTATCACATTCTCAATTTGAACTTGAAAATATTGATATAAATTTTATTGTCAACTCCAATACAATGATTATTAATAACCCAAAGAATGTAAAGATTAGCAATGTAGAAATGTATGCTATTTCTGGTCAAATGGTTGAAAATAGAATTATTGAAAATGAAAATCAGCGTATAGAATATACTCTTAGTAATATGAGTACAGGCATATATATTGTAAGTTTGATTACAGAAACTAAAGGAGTATTAACTAAAAAGATTTTAGTGAAAAAATAATAAAAAATTTAAGGGTTATCTTAATCTTTTTTAAAGTGTCAAGATAACCCTCAACATTTAAAAAGTAATATGAAAACTACTTAAAAAGTCATTTTATCGAATAAAAAATACATTTTATCGATATTATATTTGTTTAACTCATTGTTAATCATTACTATTGCAGAGTGTAATTTCTCCCTAACTATTTTAAAACACACAAACTTCCCTCAAAGTTTATAATCCTATTGGCATAAAACTTGTTTTAAGTGCATAAAAATTAGTCCCCAAACTATAAGGCTTATGTACAAAACTATTTTCTATTTTCTTTTTTTAGGAGCTATCTCAAGTGCAATTGCTCAAACTAACGCACCTAGCATACAGTCTGGTGTAACATTTCAATGGAGCGATACGCAAACTCATAAAAATCATCCGGCAACTATTGAGAGTATTACTGTTAACGGTAATATCTATTTCAATTTTGGCGTCCCTTCTGGTTATGAAATGACACAACTTGGTCCTGCAGGCCATAACATTAATAAGATTACAAAAAATGGTACTAAAGTTGAAAATAAAAGTGACAGCCCAACATGGGATGAAACTGCATTAGATGCTTTTAGGTCTCTAAATCTTAATTATTATTTCGAGGCTAACGGAAATGGTGACAATATCTGTAATGATTACACAGCAAAAGAAACTACAGATGCACAAAAACTTTCCCTTTTTTATGATGGAGGAATTGTAGCAAGTTCTAGTGGTATAATTGCAGTTACAGAACGTAATGCTAATAATTGCTTACATATAGAGTTTTTCGGTTATTTGGAGGACAGTACTATTGAGGAATCTTTAGGAGAAACATTTATCAACCAAACATCTACGGAGTATGGTTTTGGTGGTACGGGAACAGCTGGACAATTGGGTACAGTGGGAGCAATTAACCCTCCACCAACAGGAACTGATTATTGGTTAAGTGATAGGGTAGTAAATACAGGTGGTACTATTGGTATAGCTCTTTTTTACTTAGATGACATTGCACCAACAGGTTCATTAATTACAAGAGCAACAATTACTTCTGCTACTGATGATAATGGAGATGGCAAAATGTTCATTCTTACTTTGCCAGATTATGATAAGGACGGAATGAGTGATATTGATGATCTAGATGATGATAATGATGGTATAAAAGATATAGATGAATCAAATAATATCGATCCTTCAGCAGACCATGATTTTGATGGAACACCAAATTACGAAGATGCGGACTTTTGTACTCTAAATGCCCATGGAGTATGCGCAAATTTAGATTTCGATTCAGACGGTATACCTAATCATTTTGATAAAGATAGTGATAATGATGGTATTACAGATGTTCTAGAATCTAATGGAACAGATAGCAATAAAGACGGTATGGCAGATGGTAAAGTTGGGAAACTAGTTGCAACCATGGGAATACCACAAACAGCTGGTACAGGAAACGTACCTATAAATACAGACGGAATTTCTAATCCAGATTTTATGGATATTGACTCAGATGATGACGGTATTCCTGACAATATTGAGGCGCAGCCAACAATAACTTATTTAGATCCAAGTGGTGTAGGAAATTTGTTTGTAGATTTTAACGAAGATGGAGTTGATGATGCCTACGGTACTTTTTTAGTGCCAGAAGATACAGATGGTGATGGTATTTATGATTATATAGATTCTGATAGTGATAATGATAATATACCTGATATCGAAGAAAATGGTATGCCTGATGTAATATTAAGTGCTGATTCAGACTTTGATGGATTAGATGATAATTTTGAAGGAGCAAACTCAAATGATCCATTAGACGTTAATGACGAAATAAATAACCCTAATATTTCAATATTACCAGATTCAGATGGAGACTTAAGTTCTGGAGGTGATTTAGATTATAGAGATTTATTCAATATTAACCCTTCAGCTACTGCAACTATAGATTTTGATGGTATAGATGATTATTTAACAGGTGATAGTCTTATGAATGGCCTTGGAGAGGTCACAATAATGGCCTGGATAAAAATAGATCAATCTAATAGTGGAAATACAAATGTTACTATTGCAGGAGAAGATACAGCATCTAGACTATATGTTTTTAATGGTAACAAGTTAATGTATTCTGTTAGAACAACCACTGGATCAACGAATGTGGTTAATGGTATAAATATTAACTATAATGAATGGCATCATATAGCTGGGACATTTTCAAACCAATCAGGTGCTGTCACTATTTACGTTGATGGAGTTAAGGTAACAGAAACAATCCAAACTAATCTAATTGGAAAAACACTAAGTGCAACAAGTAGTTGGAATGGTAAGTTTGAAGTTGGGCGTTTCTCTCGTTCTGTGAATGATCAACAATATTTTCCAGGTAATATTGATGAGGTTAGAGTTTTCAATAAAGCCTTATCAGAGGAACAAATACAACAAATGGTTTATCAAGAAATTGAAAACAATAATGGAGTTTTAAAAGGAAAAATCATTCCAAAAGATGTTATAGATACTAAAACACTAGAAACAGTTTCTTGGAATAATTTAATCGGCTATTATCCTATGTCTGGAATAAAAAACAGCACAACTGTAGATTATTCTGGAAACAATAAGACATTAAGGCTTGTTAATATAACTACTGTACAAGAACAAACAGCACCTATGCCTTATGTGACAATTGCTAATGGATCTTGGACAACTGAAGGGACTTGGTTACATGGAGATGTCTGGGATATTGAAGAGGTTAACGAAAATAAAGATTGGAGCATTGTTCAAATTAACAATAACATTACGTCAAATAGTTCTCACACTAATCTAGGGTTAATTGTAGAATATGATAAAAAGTTTACAATTACTGGAGATAATAAAATTGAGAACAGCTATTATTTAGAATTAAATGGAGCTATTGATTTAGAAGGAGATTCTCAGCTTGTACAAACAAAACATAGTGATTTAGTAACTTCTGCATCTGGTAAAATTTTAAGACGCCAAGAAGGTAATAGTAGTGTGTATTGGTATAACTATTGGTCTTCACCAATTGGAAGTATATCGTCAACAACATTAACAGATAACAACACATCATCAAATAATAACAATAACACCGACTTTAATATTTCCATGTTAAAGCAACCCAATGGTAATAATTTTCAATTCACCAATAGTTATCACGAAGTTGGTAAAATAAGTACGTATTGGTTATACACCTATAAAAATGGTGTTACCTATTATGATTGGGCTTGGCTAAACACAGCGAATGCGGTAGAACCAGGTGTTGGTTACACGCAAAAAGGGACTGGTGTTGGCACCCAACAACAATACTTATTTGAAGGAAAACCTAATAATGGAACCATAATAGTACCAGTATCAGATACAGGAGGTAATGGCTCCGTACCAGCAGTTTCAAAAACTGACTATCTGCTTGGTAATCCTTATCCATCAGCATTAGATATTCATAAATTTATAGATGATAATGCAGGTGTTATAGATGGAACTCTTCAGCTTTGGCAACAATGGAGTGGTGACTCTCATATCTTAGACGAGTATAATGGAGGTTATGCTCAGGTTAATAAAACAGGAGCAATACGAGCATATCAATTTGTTGGGATAGAAGGTGCTACAAATGGCAATCAAGATGGTACCAAAGTACCAACAAGATATTTGCCAGTAGGACAAGGGTTTATGACTGAGATTGTTGCGGATGGAAATATAGTATTCAATAATGATCAACGTATATTTATAAAAGAATCAGATGCAAATGGATCTTATAGTTCTGGGTCAGTGTTTTTTAGAGGAAACCCTAATCCTCAAAATTCAACGGAACAAGACAGTTCAGATTCAGAAGAGAGTGTTATGCAAAAGATTCGTATTGAGTTTAATTCAGTAGATGGTCCACAAACAAGAAGAGAATTGCTATTAGGTTTTAGTGAAAATACTTCAGATGAATTTGATTATGGTTACGAAGCTAAAAATACTGAAGAAAATGATGACGACCTTAATTTAGTAATGGCAAATGATAGATATACAATTCAGGCATATAGTATCATAGAAGAAGATAAAGTTGTTCCTTTAATGCTTAATGCTTCAGGTGTATATAATTATACAATTAAGTTAACCGAAACCGAAAACATTTCAGATAATCAGGAAATATATCTCAAAGATAATCTTACAAATACATATTATAATTTAAGAGAAGGGGAGCCATACGAGTTTTTGTCTGAAGCAGGCGAGTTTAGCAATAGATTAGAAATTGTTTTTCAAGGAGAGGCAGCATCTTTATCTCTAACAGATGAAATCATAGAGGATTTAGACATGTATTACGCTATTGGTAGAAAAAAAATGGTAATTCTTAACCCAAACAATAAAGCAATAAAGCAAATTGATATTGTAAACATGCTAGGACAGTCAGTTTATACAATAAACAATGTGTTTGAAGGAAGCTACAATGAATATGATTTGCATAATCTAAATACAGGTGCATATATTATAACCTTAACCACTGATACTAATACAGTACTAACAAAAAAGATTATTGTAAAGTAAGATTCAAAACTTAATAAAAGCAAAGGCTATTTCGTAACTAATAAGATAGCCTTTTGTTTTCAATAAACACACCTTATTTTTAGCAAAAAATCATTAATTTCGCACCTCGAAAAGAAATGCGAATAATGAGTACAAAGTTCCCTGAATATAAAGGACTTAACTTGCCAAAAGTTGCTGAGGACATCAATAGCTATTGGGAAGCTAATAATATCTTTGAAAAAAGTGTAACTACCAGAGAAGGCAAAGAACCTTACGTGTTTTTTGAAGGACCACCTTCTGCCAACGGTTTGCCAGGTGTACACCACGTCTTGGCTCGTGCTATAAAAGACATCTTTCCACGTTACAAAACCATGAAAGGATTCCAGGTAAAGCGTAAAGCAGGTTGGGATACACACGGTTTGCCAGTAGAATTGGGTGTTGAAAAAGAATTAGGCATTACCAAAGAGGATATTGGAACTAAAATTACGGTTGAAGAATACAACGAAGCGTGTAAAAAAGCCGTAATGCGTTATACAGATATTTGGAACGACCTTACCAAGAAGATGGGTTATTGGGTAGATATGGATGACCCATATATTACTTACAAGTCCAAATATATGGAAAGCGTTTGGTGGTTGTTAAAGCAGATTTATGATAAAAATTTGTTGTACAAAGGCTACACCATTCAGCCATATTCGCCAAAAGCAGGTACAGGATTAAGTTCGCACGAGCTTAACCAACCAGGAACCTATCAAGACGTTACAGATACAACGGTTGTTGCTCAGTTTAAAGCCATAGCTGAAACATTGCCAGATTTCCTTCAAGATGAAGGCGATATTCATTTCTTAGCTTGGACGACTACACCTTGGACCTTGCCAAGTAACACAGCTTTAACTGTTGGACCAAAGATTGACTATGTTTTAGTCGAAACAATAAATCCTTACACTAATACTGTGAATAAAGTTATCCTTGCCAAGGATTTATTTCATAATCATTTTGTAGATCCATATAAAGGTGCTGTAGAGGTCGGAAGAAAAGTGAAAGTTGAAGAGCACGAAGATCCAGATATACTTTTTAAAGGTGCAAAACCAAAAGAATGGGCAATTCTTAAAGAATTCAAAGGAAAAGATTTGGTTGGTATCAAGTACGAGCAATTGCTAGACTACGCTTTACCAAACGATAATCCTGAGAATGCCTTTAGAGTAATTTCTGGAGATTTTGTTACCACCGAAGATGGTACAGGTATTGTTCACACAGCACCAACTTTTGGTGCAGATGATGCCTTGGTGGCAAAACAGGCTACACCAGAAGTGCCACCAATGTTGGTAAAAGATGAGAATGGAAATTTAGTGCCTCTTGTAGATTTACAAGGTCGTTTTAGACCAGAAATGGGTGAGTTTGCAGGTAAGTACGTAAAAAACGAATATTACAACGATGGCGAAGCACCAGAGAAATCTGTAGATGTAGAACTTGCCATTAAATTAAAAATAGAAAACAAAGCCTTTAAGGTTGAGAAATATAAGCACAGCTACCCAAATTGTTGGAGAACAGATAAGCCAATTCTATACTATCCGTTAGATTCTTGGTTCATTAAAGTCACTGACGTTAAAGGTAGAATGCACGAGCTGAATACTACTATAAACTGGAAACCTAAATCAACAGGTGAAGGTCGTTTTGGTAATTGGTTGGCTAATGCTAACGATTGGAATTTATCACGTTCACGTTTTTGGGGAATTCCATTGCCAATCTGGAGAACTGAAGATGGTAAAGAGCAGTTGTGCATAGGTTCTGTTGAAGAATTAAAAAGTGAAATCGCAAAAGCTGTTGGAGCAGGAGTAATGCCTGAAGATATATTTGCAGACTTCGAAGTCGGTAATATGTCTGAAGCTAATTACGAAAAAATAGACCTACATAAAAATGTAGTTGATAAAATCGTTTTAGTATCACCTTCAGGAAAACCTATGAAGCGTGAAAGCGACTTAATAGACGTTTGGTTCGATTCTGGTTCTATGCCTTATGCACAATGGCATTATCCGTTTGAAAACAAAGATTTCATTGACAAGAAAGAAGCATTTCCGGCCGATTTTATTGCAGAAGGTGTAGACCAAACACGTGGTTGGTTCTATACATTGCACGCTATCGGAACAATGGTTTTCGATTCTGTGGCATACAAAAATGTAGTGTCAAACGGATTGGTTTTAGATAAGAATGGACAAAAAATGTCTAAGCGTTTAGGCAATGCTGTAGACCCATTTGAAACTTTGGCAAATCACGGAGCAGACGCAACGCGATGGTATATGATAAGCAATGCCAACCCTTGGGACAATTTAAAGTTTGATATTGAAGGCGTAGAGGAAGTAAAGCGTAAGTTTTTCGGAACGCTTTACAATACGTATTCATTCTTCAGTTTATATACCAATTTAGATGGATTTAAATACGAAGAAGCAGATATTCCTCTAAATGAAAGACCAGAATTAGACCGTTGGATTTTGTCTGAATTAAATACTTTAATCAAAAAGGTAGATGCGTTTTATGCAGAGTATGAGCCAACAAAGGCTGCGCGAGCTATTTCAGACTTTACTCAAGATTATCTAAGTAACTGGTATGTGCGTTTAAGTAGAAGACGTTTCTGGAAAGGCGATTACCAATCTGATAAAATTTCTGCATACCAAACGCTATATACGTGTATGGAAACCATCGCTAAACTTGGTGCACCAATAGCGCCATTCTTTATGGATCGTTTGTATTTAGATCTTAATGCAGTAACTCAAAAAGAAGGTTTTGAGAGTGTGCATTTAGCGGAATTCCCTAAAGTAGATGAGAGTACTATTGATAAAGTACTAGAGCGCAAAATGGAAAACGCGCAGACAATATCTTCTTTAGTATTATCGTTAAGAGCTAAAGAGAAGATTAAGGTGCGTCAGCCACTTCAAAAAATAATGATTCCTGTTGATAATGACCAACAAAAGGAAGAGATAGAAGCGGTTTCAAGTTTGATAAAACACGAAGTAAATATCAAGGATATTGAGCTTCTACAAGACGCTTCAGATATTTTGGTAAAACAAATAAAACCAAATTTTAAAGCACTTGGTCCACGTTTTGGTAAGGATATGAAGTTGATAGCCAGCACAATAAGTGCGTTTTCGGCAGAAGACATCAAAAAAATCGAGCAAAACGGAAATTTAGACGTTGAAATTAACGGAAAAAACATTAATTTGGGACTTGATGATGTTGAAATTACGTCTCAAGATATTGAAGGATGGCTTGTTGCAAATGAAGGTGCTTTAACGGTAGCTTTAGATGTTACAATCACAGAAGAACTGCGTAAGGAGGGTATTGCACGTGAGCTCGTAAACCGCATTCAAAATTTGCGCAAAGATTCTGGATTTGAAGTTACTGATCGTATAGATGTACAACTCCAAAATGATGCCCAAGTTGCAGCTGCAATCGCTTCAAATGAAGATTATATCAAGTCGGAGACATTAACCGAAGAATTACAATTAATGGATAATTTAAACGATGGTATAGAAATTGCTTTCGATGAGGTAAATACTAAGTTATTCATTCAAAAACATTAAAAACTATGGCAACAGATACTACAAATAGATATTCAGATAAGGATTTAGAAGAATTCAGAGTTTTAATTCAGGAGAAAATCGATAAAGCTGAGCACGATTTAGAGTTAATTAAAAGCGCTTATATGAACGACCATAATAATGGTACAGACGATACATCACCAACTTTCAAGGCTTTTGAAGAAGGTAGTGAGACTATGAGTAAGGAAGCAAACTCGGCTTTGGCAATTCGTCAGGAAAAGTTTATTCGCGATTTAAAAAATGCCTTAATCAGAATTGAAAACAAAACCTATGGTGTTTGTCGTGTTACAGGAAAATTAATCAATAAAGAACGATTAAAACTTGTACCACACGCAACGCTAAGTATCGAAGCTAAAAACATGCAGAAGTAGCAGAATCCCTTTGAAAAAAGGGATCTCATGATAGAGTTAAGTAATTTAATTACGATATTAGATTAGACCTCACAGGTTTCTAAAACCTTTGAGGTTTTTTGTTTTATGTCTATTGTGTAGAGCTTAAGAACATCAATGTTCTTATTCAGTTGCAAGACAAGAATAATCCGTTACATTTGTGATATTGTTTAACATCAAGAGATTTCTGCCTTCGCAGGAATATATTATGTCTTTAAAGAAAGCCTCGATAATTATTATTCTTATTTTACTAGTTGATCAGATTAGTAAAATTTACATCAAAACTCATTTTGCGTTAAATGATGATGTCACTGTGTTTTCATGGTTTAAAATTGCTTTTGTGGAGAATGATGGCATGGCTTGGGGAACTAAACTGAGCGATTTCTTCACTTTTATTTCAGATAAATCAGCAAAACTTATTTTAACGCTTTTTAGAATTGTGGCTGTTACAGGTATTGGTTTTTGGTTGGTAGATGTCACCAAAAAGAAAAAATCTAAAACATTAATATTTGCTATTTCTATAATATTTGCAGGTGCCTTGGGTAATATTTTAGATTCTGTTTTTTATGGGATTTTATTTGGTGATAGTCACATGCAAGTGGCTGAGTTTCTTCCTGAAGATGGAGGTTATGCAGGTGTGTTTTATGGTAATGTAGTAGATATGTTGCACTTCCCAATTTGGAGTGGTGTTTTGCCAGAATGGTTACCAATAATTGGTGGAAAGTACTTTTCTTTTTTTGATCCTGTTTTTAATGTCGCAGATATGGCTATTAGTACAGGAATCGGTATTCTGATTTTATTTAATAAAAAGGCTTTTAAAGAAGATTCTAAAACTGATATACTAGGTTCGGAGTTACACAATAATCTAGACTAACATCATTATCGTCTATTTCAAAAAGTTCGGTTTCAACTTCAAAAAATGACAATCCAATTTTTATAGTTTCAGGTTTGCAGTTGCTCAAAAAACGGTCGTAAAATCCTTTGCCGTAACCGATTCGGTTTCCTGTTTTATCAAAAGCTAAAAGTGGTACAAACACGACTTCTATTTGTGATGAATTAATTTCTATACCATCAACAGGCTCTGGAATATTATGATTATTTTTTCTGATTGTAGTATTATCTGTTAAAAGAAAATGTGTCATAGAAGTATCTTCAAAATTACTTTTAGATATTACTATGTTTTTATCTTTTCCTGCTAGAATATTTAAGATGTATTCTGTGTTTACTTCTTTTTGTTCTTCAATACTCAAAAAAGTATGATAGAACGACTTATTCCAAATATCAAGTTGTAATAATTGATTAGCAATGGCTAGACTAAAATCTTCAACTTGCTCTAAGCTATGTGATTTCCTTAAAGCTTTATATTTTTTACGAAGCTCAGATTTTGTCATTATTTCATCTTTGTTGAAATATGAAAAATAGCATCTCCTTGATAAATAATTGGAGATTCGTTTACATTAAAAATATAACCATTATTAGGTGCTTTTACAAAATGGTTAAAACTACCGTAAGGATCTGTAATATGGCCTAAAACATCACCTTTCTTTACTTGAGTGTTTACATTTACAGTAGCCTTAAACATACCAGAATGGCTGGCTCTAATCCATTTACTCTCTAAAATTTTAATACAGTTTTTCTTAGGTTTAGAGGCTTTGAATTTTCGGTTGAGCATACCCAAATGATTCAAAATACGTTTAGTACCATTAACACCTGTGTTTGTTACTGTATTGTCTATGTGGAAGGATTTTCCGCCTTCAAACAAAAGCATTGGAATCCCTAATTTGTAGCAGGTGTTTCTAAAGGATTTATTAAGATTTTTAGAATAATAAATTATTGGTGCACCAAAAACTTGAGCAAGTTCGTCAAGGACAATTTCATTTTTAATAATTCTGATTTGAGCTGCATTAAAACGGTCTGCACCACCTGTATGAAAGTCTAAAATTAAATCTGCATGTGGTACAATTTCAGTCATCAATTTATGAGCTACTCTGCTGGCTAATGAGCCGCTTTTAGCACCAGGAAATACTCGATTTAAGTCTCTTCCATCAGGAAACTCTCTGTCCATATGAATAAATCCAAAAACGTTAATAACAGGAATACAAATAATAGTTCCCTTTTTTGGTTTATTGATGCCTTTAGAAATGATTTGACGTACTACCTCAACTCCATTAACCTCGTCACCATGGATTCCTGCAGTAATTAAAACCGTTGGGCCAGGCTTTTTAGAACGTTCTATAATTACTGGGACTTCTATAGTGTTTTGAGTGTGTAGTTTGGCAACACTAAAACTAACCTTGGCACTTTCTCCAAGTGCAACTTTTTTTCCTAAAATATGTAGTACTTCCTTTTCGCTCATATTTATGTCTTGCAAAAGCAATAGTCACTTTTTAATAAAACTTATCTTCTATTCCTTTCAATAAAGGTAATGATAGCACGAGCTATGTTTTTTTGGGTAGCTCCTTCTATGCCTTCTAATCCTGGTGTTGAGTTTACCTCCATAATTAATGGACCTCTTGAAGATTGTAGCATATCAACTCCACAGACAGGAAGTTTTAATGCACGTGCTGCTTTTATGGCTAATTTTAGTTCATCTTCCGAAAGTCTAATGAGATTAGCTTTACCTCCTCTGTGTAAGTTAGATCTAAATTCTCCTTCTTTTCCTTGTCGTTTCATTGCACCAACAACTTGTCCATCTACAATTAATGCTCTTAAATCTGCACCTTTTGCTTCTGCAATAAATTCTTGCACTAGTGCTCTGGCTTGTAATCCGTTGAAAGCTTCTAGAACAGACTCAGCCGCATTCTTGGATTCTGCTAAAACAACACCAAGACCTTGTGTGCCTTCGAGCAATTTTATAATAACTGGTGGTCCACCAACATGGTCTAAAACTTCTTCAACATCTCTAGAGTAGTTTGTGAAAACAGTCTTAGGCATACCAATGCCAGCCTTAGATAAACGTTGAAAACTGCGTAGCTTGTCTCTACTTCTTAAAATAGCATCAGAGGTTACGGTAGTAAAGACATTCATCATTTCAAATTGTCTAACTACAGCACATCCATAAAAAGTAACAGATGCGCCAATACGAGGAATTACAGCATCTACGTAGTCTAAATAACGATCTTTATAATAAATAGTTGGTTTTTCCTTTTCTATTATTATATCGCATTTTAGAGGGTCGATAACTTCAACCTCATGACCTCTGTTTTCACCTTCCTCTATTAGGCGACGCGTAGAATATAATTGCGAATTACGCGAAAGAATGACAATGTTCATTAGCAGTGTGTTTAAACGATTGATTTTCTAAGTCAACATCGACTAAGAATTTTTGCTTTAGAAATTGACGACCAATTAAGACCGGAAATTTCATATCGTCTCTAGTGCTTAAAGTTAAGTTAATCTTATAGCTTTTTCCAAAGAATATAGCCGTAGTTTTTATTTTGTAACGATTTTCTCTATGACCATTACTGCTTTTAACATCTGTAAAAGAATAGTTTTTAAAGATGACTTCTTTACCATTAAAGTTAGGATGCCCTTTACTTTCAAAGGTGCAGTAAAGTTTACCATTCTCTTCTTTTATTTTAGAGCAATGTATTGCTGAAGTGTAGGCGCCAGTATCTATTTTTACATCAATATTACTGAGATGTAATTCAGGGAAGTTTATTTTATCAACGCGTCCCAAAACTTTCTTCATAGTCTATTTTTATTTTTTAAAAAAGTGGCGCAAGATAGTCATAAAGTTTATTCAAAAAACATAAAAAAATTATCTAATTGTTACCTTTGAAACAATGCCAAAAACAAGTCTAGATATACAGATAAAAACGCTTCCGCACCAACCTGGTGTTTATCAATATTTTGATGAAAATGATAAGTTGATTTATGTAGGTAAGGCTAAGGATTTAAAAAAACGTGTTAGTAGTTACTTCACCAAGCACCATGATTATGGTAAAACCAGAGTACTGGTAAAAAACATTACTTCTGTAAAACATATTGTCGTTGAGACAGAGAGTGATGCCTTACTGCTTGAAAACAACCTTATAAAAAAATATCAGCCTAAGTATAATGTAATGCTTAAGGATGATAAATCTTATCCTTGGATTTGTGTAAAGAATGAAAGATTTCCGCGTGTTTTCCCCACACGTAGAGTGATTAAGGATGGTTCAGAATATTTTGGACCATACACTAGTATGAAAACCGTAAAAACCTTGCTAGGATTAATTAAGGGATTATATCAATTACGGACATGTAACTACGATTTGTCAGAAACTAAAATCGAATCAGGCAAATACAAAGTATGCTTAGAGTATCATTTAGGAAATTGCAAAGGTGCTTGCGAAGGTCATGAAACAGAAGAAGAATATCAATCTAATATTGTCGCTATACGCGAAATTTTAAAAGGAAATTTTAAAGATTCCTTGCAGCAATTCAGAGTTCAAATGAAACAGTATGCAGAAGCCATGCAATTTGAAGATGCTCAGAAAATCAAAGATAAACTTGAAATTTTAGAAAACTATCAGGCCAAGTCTACCATTGTAAACCCAAGAATCAGTAATGTAGATGTCTTCTCAATTGTGAGTGACGAAACGTATGCTTACATTAACTTTTTGCAATTAAGTTATGGTTCTATAATAAGGTCACATACGCTAGAGTTAAAGAAAAAATTACAAGAAACCGATAAAGAGCTTCTAGAGATTGCTATAACTGAAATAAGACAGCGTTTTAATTCAAATTCTAAAGAAATATTTGTACCGTTTAAGGTAGATTTAGGAGAGGAAGTTAAGGTATCAGTGCCAAAACTTGGCGATAAAAAAAGTTTGGTAGACTTATCGCAACGTAATGCCAAGTATTACAGAATGGATAAGCTAAAGCAAATAAAAATAGTAGATCCAGACCGTCATGCCAATAGAATTATGGCACAAATGAAAGCCGATTTGCGGTTGTCTGAAGAACCAAGACACATTGAATGTTTTGATAACTCAAACATACAAGGTACAAATCCTGTAGCAGCATGTGTAGTTTTTAAAAATGGAAAACCAAGTAAAAAAGACTATCGTCATTTTAATATAAAAACGGTTGAAGGTCCAGATGACTTTGCGTCTATGGAGGAGGTAGTTTATAGACGTTACAAGCGCTTGTTAGAAGAAGATGAGCCATTGCCTCAACTCATAATTATAGATGGAGGTAAAGGGCAATTATCATCGGCATTAAAGAGTCTTGATATCTTAGGTTTAAGAGGGAAGATAGCTATTATCGGAATTGCAAAACGTTTAGAAGAATTATTTTATCCAGATGACCCAATTCCCTTATATTTAGATAAAAAAAGTGAAACACTAAAAATCATTCAGCAATTACGTAACGAAGCGCATCGTTTTGGTATAGAACATCATAGGAACAGACGTAGTAAAGGAGCTTTAAAAACAGAACTCGAAAACATTCCTGGTGTTGGTGAGCAAACCATTATAGATTTAATGAAGCAATTTAAAACCGTTAAACGTATTGCCAATGCTAAACTTGACGAGTTAGAAGGAGTAATAGGTGTGTCACGAGCAAGTAAAGTTTATAATTATTATCATAAAGAATAAGTTGAAAGAAAACCTCAAACATTACATAAAAACTGGCTTATGTACATTTCTACTATTTCAAATATTCTTTTGGAATAGTAAACTGATTGCCCAAGAAACCAAAGCCAAAGAGCCAAAAGTAGGTTTGGTGCTAAGTGGTGGAGGTGCAAAAGGATTTGCACATATAGGTGCTTTAAAAGTGATAGATAGCTTAGGAATAAAAATAGATTATGTTGCTGGCACTAGTATGGGAGCTATAATAGGCTCCTTGTATGCTACAGGATATTCTGGCCAGCAATTGGAAGACTTATTTAATACTGTAGATTTTGATGAACTTATTAATGATGAATTTCCTAGGGAAGCAAAATCGTTTTATGAACGAGAAAGTGAAGAAAAATATGCTATAAATCTGCCATTCGATAACTTTAAAATAAACTTACCTTCAGGTTTATCAAGAGGTCAGAATGTATACAATCTTTTATATCAACTCATGCTTCCTGTAAATGAAGTTAGAGATTTTGAAAAGCTTCCGATTCCTTTCTTTTGTATGGCAACTAATATAGAAACAGGTGAGTCTTTAATTTTAGATAAAGGCAGTTTAGCTGAGGCTGTAACAGCAAGTGGTGCACTACCTTCAATTTTTCAACCCGTTGTTATTGAGGACAAGATTTTGATAGATGGAGGCGTAACCAATAATTTTCCTATAGAAGAATTAAAAGCTAAAGGGATAGATATAATTATTGGTGTGGATGTACAAGATGATTTGAGAGATAAGGAGGCTTTGAAAACTGCACCTGAAATATTATTACAGATTAATAATTTCAGAACTATCAATGCCATGAAGAATAAAGCATCAATGGCTGATATTTATATAAAACCAGATATTGCTAATTTCTCTGTGCTTTCATTTGATGAAGGTCACGATATTATAGCTAATGGAGAAGCGGCAGCCAGGCAAAACTTAGATGCATTACATAGGATTAAATTATCTCAAAAAAATAGTATTACACGTCCATATTTAAAGATTGTAGACAGTATAAAGATTAGGTCAATAACAATTGATGGCAATGAGCGCTACACAAGATCATATCTTCTTGGTAAATTGAAATTAAGAGGAAAGGAAATTCTAAGTTATGAGGATTTTAAAAAGCGAATAAACAATGTTATTGCAACAAATAATTTTGAGACTTTCAGATATCAGTTAAAGCCAACAGATAGCATAAATGAATTTAGGTTGTATGGTAATATCCGAGAATCTGAGGCAACTATGTTTTTGAAATTAGGAATACATTATGATGCTTTGTATAAAAGTGCCATTTTAGCAAACCTTACGAAGAAAAGATTGCTGTTTGACAATGATATAGCGTCTTTGGATATTGTTCTTGGTGATAATTCCAGATTTAATTTTGACTATTTTGTAGACAAAGGTTTTTATATAAGCTTAGGTATAAAATCAAGGTATAATCAATTTGATAAAAATATTAATCCTCAATTAACTTTAGAAGAAGGTTCTCCACTTTTAAATGATTTGAACAGAATAGATGTAAAACTTCAAGATTTTACCAATCAAGTATATTTACAAACACTTTTTAGAAAAGATTTTTCTTTACGTTTAGGTGGTGAGCATAAAAGATTAAAAATAACTTCAGAAACATTGTTCTCAGAAAATCAGGAGGATGATTTTGTGTTTGAAAACACAGACTATTTCAGTGTTTTTGGAAAATTGAAATATGACAGTTATAGCCATCCTGTTTTTCCAAAAAGAGGTGCTTACTTTAGTGGCGATTTCCATTGGTATTTAAATGCCTCAGATTTTATTCCAGGTTTTGAACCTTTTTCTATAGCAAAAGCAGATTTAGGGTATGCATTTAGCTTTAGTGATAAAGTCGCATTTAAAACCGAGACAAGTGGTGGCTTTAGAATTGGTAATGCTTCAACATCTACTCTAGGTTTTGCATTAGGTGGCTATGCCGAAAATTTTATAAATAATTTTTATAGTTTTTACGGTTATGATTTTGTAGATATCACAGGTGATAGTTTTGTAAAAGCATGTTTTACTTTAGATTATGAATGGTTAAAAAATCATCATATAATTCTGGCGGCAAATTACGCCAATGTAGAAAACGGACTATTTGACACTGGTAATTGGCTTTCATCACCTGACTATACAGGTTACGCCATAGGATATTCTCTGGAGACCTTCATTGGTCCATTAGAGGCTAAGTACACTTATTCCCCAGAAACAGGTGAAGATTATTGGTTTTTTAACCTTGGGTTTTGGTTTTAAATTAAAATTTATAAACTTTGTAACACTATGACACCATTCTGGGAAAACTTAAAACTTCATTTACACTTCCTAATCAAAAGGAATCCAGAATAAGTATGCATTTTTGTTTTTTCTGTTAAACCAGAAATCTCTTAATTTTTGTACCTTTAAAAGCGTTGTTCGGTTACTTCAAATAAACGAATAAACAAATCAACAATTAAACTAAAACACAAATGCCATTTTATCATAAATTAGGAAAAATTCCACCAAAGCGCCACACGCAGTTTAAAAAACCAGATGGCAGCTTTTACTACGAACAGTTATTTGGCACTATAGGTTTTGATGGTATGTCAACCAATAGTTACCATGAACAAAGACCAACGCAAGTAAAAGAAATAAGAAAGCAATACAGTGTAGCTCCAAAAATTGCTAAAGCAAATAACATGCAATCGTACCGTTTGCATGGGTTTAAAGTAAAGCCAGAAAATGACTATTTAGACAGTAGAAAAATAGTGTTGACTAATAGCGATTGTAATATCATATTGGCTGCGCCAAAAGAATCTACAAGAGATTATTTTTATAAAAACACAGATGCAGACGAACTTATTTTTGTACACAAAGGCACAGGTAAGTTGCGCACCATGTTGGGTAATTTAGATTTTAAATATGGGGATTATCTATTAGTACCAAGAGGAATTATCTACAAAATGGATTTTGATACTGAGGATAATCGTCTATTTATTGTAGAGTCTTACAGACCAATTTATACACCAAAACGTTACCGAAATTGGTTTGGACAATTATTGGAGCATTCTCCTTTTTGTGAGCGCGATTTGCGTCAACCGCAAGAATTAGAAACATATAATGAATCTGGAGACTTTTTAATAAAAATAAAAAAGCAAGATGAAATCATAGAAATGGTTTATGCATCACATCCTTTTGATGTTATTGGATATGACGGTTATAACTATCCTTATGCCTTTTCTATACATGATTTTGAGCCTATAACAGGTCGTGTACATCAACCACCACCAGTACATCAAACTTTTGAAACCGATGCCTTTGTGGTGTGTAGTTTTGTGCCACGCTTGTACGATTATCATCCATTGGCAGTGCCAGCGCCTTACAATCATAGTAATATAGATAGCGATGAGGTATTGTATTACGTTGATGGAGATTTTATGAGCAGAAATGATATTGCCGCAGGTCATATATCATTGCATCCAGCAGGTATACCTCATGGCCCACATCCAGGTGCTATGGAGCGCAGTATTGGTAAAGTAAAAACAGACGAATTAGCTGTTATGGTAGATACTTTTAAGCCATTAAAGGTTACAGAAGAAGCATTAAAAATTGCCGACGAAGATTATTATAAATCTTGGTTGGAGTAAATTTCATTCCTGCAAAGACAGGAATCTCATTATAAAAAAATAACAAAATAGATTCCTGTTGTCACAGGAATAATAAATAAAGAAAAGATGTCAAAAGAAATAAAATCCGTTGAATACGGTCTAGAAAAAATTTTTGAGGGTGCTCAAGATTTTCTTCCGCTTTTAGGAACAGATTATGTGGAATTTTATGTGGGTAATGCCAAACAAGCAGCACATTTTTATAAAACAGCATTCGGTTTTCAATCTTTTGCTTACAAAGGTTTAGAAACAGGAAGTAAAGACACTGTATCTTATGTGTTAAAGCAAGACAAAATAAGATTAGTATTAACAACACCTTTGAATTCTAAGCATCCAATTAATGACCATATTGTAAAGCATGGAGACGGAGTTAAGGTTGTTGCACTTTGGGTAGAGGATGCACGTAAGTCTTACGAAGAAACCACTAAGCGTGGTGCCAAATCTTACATGGAACCAACAGTAGAAACTGATGAGTTTGGCGAGGTCGTAAGAGCAGGAATATATACTTATGGAGAAACGGTACACATGTTTGTAGAGCGCAAAAACTACAACGGAGTATTTATGCCTAAGTTCGAAAAATGGGAATCCGATTATAATCCTGAGCCAGTAGGTCTAAAGTATGTAGATCATATGGTAGGCAATGTTGGTTGGGGAGAAATGAATACTTGGGTAAAATGGTACGAGGATGTTATGGGATTTGTTAACTTCCTATCGTTTGATGATAAGCAAATCCATACCGAATACTCAGCATTAATGAGTAAAGTGATGAGCAATGGTAATGGAAGAATCAAATTCCCAATTAACGAGCCAGCTGAAGGTAAAAAACGTTCTCAGATAGAAGAATATTTAGATTTTTATGAAGGGCCAGGAGTACAGCATATAGCTGTTGCAACGGATGATATTATAAAAACAGTATCAGAAATGCGTAAAAGAGGAGTTGAGTTTTTATCTATTCCGCCAGAAGAATACTACAGAGCTGTACCAGGTCGATTAGAAGAATTTAGCCACGAATTAAGAGAAGATATTGAAGTTTTAAAAGGACTTGGTATTATGATTGATGCTGATGAAGAGGGCTATTTACTTCAAATTTTCACTAAGCCAGTTGAAGATAGGCCAACGTTATTCTTTGAAATCATTCAACGAATGGGAGCAAGAGGTTTTGGTGCAGGTAACTTTAAAGCCTTGTTTGAATCCATAGAGAGAGAACAGGCAAAAAGAGGAACGTTATAAAACAAAGCGCGTTTAGATCCCTATTTCTAAACGCGCTAATAAAAACCAACTCTTAAATTCATAACACAAAAAATAAATACTTCTATACTTAATGTGTTGTGGTTTGCTCTACTTTGTTATCGAGAAATATTAAAAATGTGAGCACTAAATCGGAAAAACAATAAATTAACCCAATGTTTTTGCTTGTATTTCAGGGTTTTAATAGATTTGGAATAGTAATTGTAATTAAGATAATTGTAACACAAAAATTGAGTTACATTATTTAAATTTACAAACGGAATATTATGAAATACATACTTACAATATTAGTTTTTTTAGTTGGTCTTAAAGCACCAAGTTCAGAGCAAGAACCTGCATTTAAGTCTGGTGAGTGGTTTAAGTTTAGGATGAGTTACAGTGGTTGGTTTAAGGCAGGTGAGGCAACGCTTAAAGTTGATGAAAAAAAGCTTAATGGTAAGTCAGTATATCATGTTGTTGGAAAAGGGAAAACTACAGGTCCTGTTAACTTATTCTTTAAAGTTAGAGATCGTTACGAAAGTTATTTCGATAAAGAAACTGGTGCACCATATAAGTTTATTAGAAAGATAGATGAAGGAGGACATACCAAAGATATTGAGATTGAGTTTAATCATGAGGAGCAAAAAGCTGTTGTAAATAATAAAAAACACAAAAAGATTAAGACTATTGCAACTGAGAAAGATGTACAGGATATGGTTTCTATGTATTACTATTTAAGAAATAGTATTGACACTGATAATCTTAAAATTGGTGATGAAATAAAAACAAATATGTTTTTTGATGAAGAAAACTACGGTTTTAAACTAAAATATCTAGGTAAGGAGACAATAAAAGTGGACATCAACGGTTCAAGGGTTAAGGTAAAATCTTTAAAGTTTAGACCTTATGTTATGGCTGGTCGTGTGTTTAAAGAAGAAGAAAGTTTAACTTTGTGGGTAAGTGCAGATAAAAATAAAATCCCACTAAAAATAAAGGCAGATTTAGCAGTAGGTTCGCTTCGTGCCGACTTAGAAGAGTTTAAAGGATTAAAACATGCCTTTCCGATAGTATTTGATAATTAATTTATGTCAGACCAACCAAATTACGATGAGATTTTAGAACAACTTCAAGAGAAGTATGTTAAGATAGACCAAGATACAGATGACCATTTATACGGCTTGCTATACAGCAAGCCGATTACATATTGGGATTATATACAAACAGATGCGTTGCTAAATCTTCAGATACAGCGCACAACTTTACCAGATGAGATGGTGTTTATAGCCTATCATCAAATAAATGAGCTCATTTTTAAAATGATCCTTTGGGAAATCTCTCAAGTCGCCGAAAAAGAAAATCTAGATGTAGTCTTTTTTGAAAATAAAATAATGCGAATAAGCCGTTATTTTGATATGCTCACGACCTCTTTCAATATTATGAGAGAAGGTATGGAGGTAGAACAATACATGAAGTTTAGGTATACACTAACGCCAGCAAGTGGTTTTCAAAGCGCTCAGTATCGACTCATTGAATTTGCTTCTACAGAGTTAATCAATCTTATAGATTATAGATTTAGAGCAGATATTGACCGAAACACTCCATATACACACGCTTTTGAACATTTATACTGGCAAGCCGCAGGAAAAGATCACAAAACAGGTAAAAAATCTACACTTTTAGTTAATTTTGAAAAGCGTTATAAGGACGAGTTTTTAAGATTTATGCAAAAATACAACACCAAAAATCTTTGGACTCGTTTTAAAGAGTTGCCTTCTGAAGATCAAAAAGATAAAGGTTTGGTAAAAGCCATGCGTCATTTTGATTATACGGTTAATGTAACTTGGGTAATGGCGCATTATAATGCTGCTAAGCATTATATAGAAAGTGGAATTGGAGATGGTGAGGCAACTGGAGGAAGTGACTGGAAAAAGTATATGCATCCAAGATATCAAAGACGTATCTTCTTTCCAGATTTATGGTCAGAAGAAGAATTAGAAAATTGGGGAAATAATATATAATTAGCGATTAATGCGTTTAAAGGGATTATTAGTACTTGCTGTTTTTACGGTGTTTTTTTATGCATGTAAAGAAGACAATTCTGAAGAGAATTATAAAAAGGAAATTGCAGAAAAGAAACAAGAAGAAAAAATTCTAGAATTCGGTTTTGATTTAAAAAAGTTCGAATTCAAAAGAGATACTGTAAGAAAAGGGGATACTTTCGGTATTATACTAGAGAGAAATAATATTGGCTATCCAGAAATATTTCAAATAGCAGAGAAAGCTAAAGATACTTTTGATATTGCTAGAAAACTTCAAGTAGGTAAACCGTACACTTTATTATATGATAAGAATAATGTAAATGATAGCATTCAAAAGCCTACAACATTTATTTATCAGCAAAATTTAGAGGATTATGTAGTTATAGATTTTAAAGATTCTATACAAGCTTACACACGTACAAAGCCAATAACTTATGTAGAAAAAGTAGCTACAGGCATTATAGAAAACAATATTTCTTTAACCTTAGAAAGTAAGGGCTTAAGTCAGGTTTTGGCAAATAAGATGGCAGATGATATATATGCTTGGACCATAGATTTTAGACGTCTTCAGCCTGGTGATAGATTTAAGGTAATTTATACAGACAAATACATAAACGATTCTATCTATGCAGGAGTGCACGATGTAAAAGCAGCTTATTTTGAACACAATGGTGATTCGTTATATGCTTTTCAGTTTCAAACAGATTCAATAAAAGGTATTAAAGACTACTTTAATGAAGAGGCAAAAAATCTTAGACGAGCTTTTTTAAAAATGCCAGTAAAGTTTGGAAGGTTATCTTCTCGTTATAATCTAAAAAGACGAATAGCTTATTATGGTTACAAGCTTAGGCCTCACAAAGGAACCGACTTCGCAGCACCTATTGGCACACCTATTATGGCAACGGCAAATGGTACAGTTACAGAATCTACCAGACGAGGTGGAAATGGTAAATATGTAAAGATTAGACACAATGCTACTTATAGTACCCAGTATTTGCATATGAGTAGACAGACTGTTAAAAAAGGACAATACGTTAAACAAGGCGATATCATTGGCTATATTGGAATGACTGGTAATACTGGTGGACCACATGTGTGTTATCGTTTTTGGAAAAACGGTAAACAAGTTGATCCTTTTAAACAAAAATTACCAGAAGCAGAACCAATTTCAGATAGTTTAAAGGCAAGATATTTAGAACATATTAAGCCTATAAAACAAAGACTCGATAATATTTTCTTTTTAGAAACGGAGTCTGAAAATACTGAAAACACTATAACAGAAGATAATACAGCAGATATACAATAATGGCACTTAAATCTACAAACCCAACAACAACAAAATCTTGGAAAAAATTACAAGCTCACTTTGAAGGTATTAAGTCTACTCATCTAAAAGATCTTTTTAAGTCTAACTCTAAAAGAGCGGATGAGCTTACTGTAAAGTGGAATGATTTTTATGTGGATTTTTCAAAAAACAGAATCACACAAGAAACGCTTGATACTTTAATTGAACTAGCAAATGAGGTAGATTTAAAAGATGCTATCACCAAGTATTTTGAAGGTGATATTATTAACGCTACAGAAGGTAGAGCGGTATTGCATACGGCTTTAAGAGCTGAAGAAAACTCAGAAGTTTTTGTTGATAGTAAAAATGTAATGCCAGAAGTTTATGAAGTAAAGCAAAAGATTAAAACTTTTACTGACGCTGTTGTAAATGGAAAGCATAAGGGATACACAGGCAAAAACATAACAGATATTGTAAATATTGGTATTGGTGGCTCAGATCTTGGGCCAGCAATGGTTGTTGATTCGCTTCAGTATTACAAAAACCATCTAAATACACACTTTGTAAGTAATGTAGATGGTGACCATCATAAAGAGATTGTTAAAGATTTAAATCCAGAGACAACATTATTTGTCATTGTTTCAAAAACGTTTACAACTCAAGAAACACTATCTAATGCAAATTCTATTAGAACTTGGTTTTTAGAGCGTTTACCAGAAGATGCAATTTCTAAGCATTTTGTGGCCGTATCTACCAATATTGAGAGTGTAAAAGCTTTCGGTATAGATGAAAATAACATCTTCCCAATGAAAGATTGGGTTGGAGGTCGTTTTTCATTGTGGAGTGCTGTTGGTTTATCAATTAGCTTATCTCTAGGTTATAATAACTTTGAAAACCTATTAGAAGGTGCTCGTAAAATGGATGAGCATTTTAAAACTACCGAGTTTAACAAAAACATACCAGTAATATCGGCTTTACTCACAGTTTGGTACAATAATTTTTTTAATGCAGAAAGTGAAGCTATAATACCATATACGCAATATTTAAATCAATTTGCAACTTATCTGCAACAAGGTATTATGGAAAGTAATGGTAAGTTTGTAGATAAGTCTGGTGATGTGGTGAATTACCAAACTGGTACAATTATTTGGGGCGAGCCTGGTACAAATTCACAACATGCTTTTTTTCAATTAATACATCAAGGTACTAAATTGATACCAGCTGATTTTATTGGTTTTATAGAATCATTACACGGTAATAAAGGTCACCACGATAAATTAATGTCTAATTACTTTGCCCAAACAGAAGCCTTAATGAATGGAAAAACTAAGGAAGAAGTATTGGCAGAGTTTGAAGGAACAAATCTATCTGACTCTGAAAAAGAAAGATTACTACCATTTAAAATTTTCGAAGGGAATAAGCCAACAACTTCAATATTAATTCAAAGATTAACGCCAGAAAGCTTAGGTAAGCTTATAGCCTTGTATGAGCACAAAATTTTTGTACAAGGTATCATATGGAATATTTATAGCTATGACCAATTTGGTGTTGAGTTAGGTAAGCAATTAGCAAAAACCATCCTTAAAGAGCTAACCATTGGTTCAAATTCAGTTAAACACGATTCTTCAACGCAACATTTAATTGATTTTTATAAAGAAAACCGCAAATAATTGTTAAAAAAAATATAATAAATTAATTATGCATGCATATAATATGCGAAAAGTATAATTAAATTGCACTGTTAAATTTCTTAACATTTAGGTAATATTATAACCATTGTTATATGTAATTTTGCGCCACTAATAGAAACCAATTAACTTAAATTTTATATGAAAAAATTTAACCAATTTTTATTTGCAGCTGTAATGATGCTATTCACTACAGTAGCGTTTGCTCAAGCCACTGTTACAGGTAAAGTAGTAGATGGCGAGACAAGTTCACCATTACCAGGTGCTAATGTATTAGTAAAAGGCACAACAAATGGTGCAACTACTGATTTTGATGGTAATTTCTCTCTTACTGCACAATCTAATTCGGGAGAGATAGTGATTTCTTACGTAGGCTTTGGTTCAAAGACTATCAAGTTTAGTGGAGACACAAATGTAGGTACCATAACTTTAAACCCGGACAATTCATTAGATGAAGTTGTTGTTGTTGGTACAGGTATTATCGATTTAGCTGATGACAGAAAAACACCAGTTGCTGTATCTACAATTAGAGCTACAGAAATTCAACAAAAAATCGGTGCTCAAGATATTACTATGACCTTAGTTAATACTCCGTCTGTTTATGTTGCTGGTCAAGCAGGAGGTTTTGGTGATTCTAATATTCGTGTTCGTGGATTTGATCAAGATAATACAGCATATCTATTAAATGGTCAGCCTATCAATGGAATGGAAGATGGTAAAATGTACTGGTCTAACTGGTCTGGTATGAACGATGTTGCTAACGCTGTTCAAATCCAAAGAGGTCTTGGTTCTTCTAAATTAGCAATCTCTTCTGTTGGTGGTACAGTAAACTTTGTTACCAGAACAACAGATAAAAGAGAAGGTGGTTATTTTTACACTGGTATTGCTAATGACGATTATTTAAAAACGACGTTGTCTTATAATACTGGAAGAAATGAAAAAGGATGGGGAACAAGTTTTATGCTTTCTCATTGGCAAGGTGATGGTTACAACGAAGGTACTTTTGGTCAAGGTCAAACTTACTTCTTCTCTTTAGGTTACCAGCCTAATGATAAGCATAATTTTAACTTTTTGATTACAGGTGCTCCTCAGAGACACGACCAAAACTTTACTAAGGCTATATCTTCTTATTTAGAATATGGTAGAAAATACAATAACAACTGGGGAACTTACAAAGGTGAGTATATGACAGAAAGAAGAAACTTCTATCATAAGCCAGTAGCTAATTTAAACTGGGATTTTAACATTAACGAAACTACAAATCTTTCTACTGTATTATATGCATCTTGGGGATTAGGTGGAGGAACAGGTAACAGAGGTAACCGTATCCGTACTGATGAAGGAAGAATAGATTATGATGCTATTTATGCATTTAACGAGAGCGTAGAAGATGGTGCTGGTGGTTATTTTGCTGCTGGAGGTGGTTATGTGACTAGATCATCTATGAATTTACATAGCTGGTATGGTTTAGTAACTAACTTAGAAAAACAGTTATCTGAAAACTTAACATGGAATGTTGGTTTTGACTTAAGAACTTATTATGGTAAGCACTTTAGATTAGTTGAGAATTTCCATGGCCTACAATCTTGGCAAGAAAATATTCGTTTAAGAGATCAAAACAATAATCATGATACTTACGGTAGTTTTGGAACTTATAAGCGAGTTATTGCTACAGAAGATTTATCTGCTGATCCTTGGCAAGTATTATTTGCTAATGCATATAACTGGGATGAAGACCAAAAGATTGCATATAGTAATGACGAAAGAATCTCTTACGGTGGATTGTTTACTCAGTTAGAATATTCTAACGACAAATTATCTGCTTTCTTCCAAGGTTCTGTTTCTAATCAATATCACCAAAGATTTGATTTCTACCAATATGCAGATCAAGATTTAATTGATGGCACTTCTAGTCAAAATGTTTTAGATGTTAACGGTGACCCGGTTCCATTACCAGAAGGAATTACAGATGGTGTAGATTCTGAAAAAGTAAACAACTTTGGTTTTAACGTAAAAGCTGGTGGTAGTTACTTAGTTGCAGATGATCACAGAGTATATGCTAATGTTGGTTATTACGACCGTCAGCCATACCACGATAATATTTACTTAAACTTTACAAACTTAGTTAACCCGTTAACAGAGAACGAAAAAATCTTCGGATTAGAAGCAGGTTACTCTTTTAAGAGCCCATATTTCACTGCTAATGTTAACTTATATAGAACCTCTTGGAAAGATAGAGTTGTAACTTCATCAAACGTTGTTGATGATCAGTTACAATTTACAACTAACCAAGGTGTAGAGCAAGTACATACAGGTGTTGAGGTAGATTTTGTTGCTAGACCAATGGCAGATTTAAGAGTAAATGGATTTGTGTCTGTAGGTAACTGGGAGTATAAAGGTGAAGGTGTAACAAGAATATTAGATGAAGAGCAGGTTCTTATTGATACATTTAATCAAGATTTTGATGGTGGAAAAGTTGGTGGTGCAGCTCAGTTTACTGCAGGTTTAGGTGCTAACTGGCAAATTAACCAAAACTTCTCTGTAGATTCTGATATAAGATATTATGATAAGTTATATGCAGATGTTGGTGCAGTTAAAGAAAACTTAGAGTTACCATCTTTCAACTTAGTTGATTTAGGGATGTCTTATAAAATGTTCGTAGGTAAAGAAAAAGATAAGACGGTTAATTTCCGTGTCAACATTAACAACTTATTTGACTACGTATATTTATCTGAGCTTACTACAAATATCAAAGCTGATGATTTAATTGATTCAGATGACCCATCACTTGGTACTTATGAGTCAAATGGACAAGTATATAATGGTATTGCTACAGCTAACCAAGGTTACTTTGGTTTAGGTAGAACATGGAACTTTGCAATTAGATATAACTTCTAATTACAATAGTGATAGTAATAAAAAAAGCAGCCAATCGGCTGCTTTTTTTATTATTAAAATCTTAAGTTTAATTTTCTTTCCACTTTATAGATTCCATTAAACGCTTAATATCTTTTTTAAGATATTCTGATGCTGGATAAATAGAATCGTAATTAGGTTTAGCATAAAAGTATAAAGAACCACTAAGAAAATGTTCTGTGCTATCTGTAACATAAAATTGAGATTGAGAGGCAGCATCACCACCAACCTCGTACAACATGCCATAAACCTTATCTACAGGATTTTCAAAAGGTTTGTAAGTTATTTCATCTGCCTTCATGGTATGCTTTTGTGTAAGATTTTGAGCATCACGTAGCAGACTATCCAAATTATTATCTACTGTTTTATAACTTAAATAAATCGTAGCTTTTAATGAAGGGTATTTTACATCTAAACCTCTAACATTTCCCGAGGTTTTAACCTTAGAAACTGATGCTGATAAAGCATTTTTATCAAAAGAAAAAGGAAGTGATGAGGTTACTTTTTTATATTGGGCATCAGGATACTCTAAACGCAAGTAACCTTTTGGTTTTGGTAATGATGGATCATTACCACAACCTAACATAAAGAGACTGATTATAGGTATTAATATACGTTTCATATAACGTCCTTCTAAAGAAGGATATTTTTTAATTTAAATTATCTAAAAGCGTAAGCTTAATTTGTTTTATGCGTTTGCGCTCTAAGGCTTCAATAGTAAAAACGTAATTTTTAAAATTTATTTTACTTCCAACTCTTGGGAACCCTCCTGATATTTCTAAAACAAAACCAGCTAGTGTTTCTGCATCACCTTTTTTATTCTCAAAATCATCAGCTTCATTGTCTTCTAAGGCAATGATTTTATAAACATCTTTTAGAGGTGTTTTACCTTCAAAACTATAATTATTATCATCAAGTTTTGTGTAAACTAAATCCTCATCATCATATTCATCACTTATATCACCAACAATTTCTTCAATAATATCTTCTAAAGACACCAAACCAGAAGTGCCGCCATACTCATCAACAACTACAGCTAAGTGTACTTTTTTAGTTTGAAACTCTACCATTAAATCATCTAGCTTTTTATTTTCTGGCACAAAGAAAGGCTCTCTTAGTAAAGTTGTCCAATTAAATTTTTTCTCATTTAGATGTGGTAGAAGGTCTTTTACATATAGTACACCTTTAACATCATCTATGCTTTCTTCATAAACCGGAATCCTAGAATAACCATTATCTACTATTTCTTTTATGATAGTGTCAAAAGGAGTGTCAATATTTAAGGCAAACAAGTCCATTCGAGGTCGCATTACCTGTTTAGTATCTGTATTACCAAAAGATACAATACCTTGCAGTAACTTTTGTTCTTCTTGCGTGGTGTCCTCGTCATTAGTAAGCTCTAAAGCTTGGGATAATTGGTCTACGCTAAGATTAGAACGTTGTTTACCAAATCGTTCCTGTATTTTAAGTGTAGTATAACGCATTGGAAGGCTTATTGGAGAAAATATAACATCCAAAACCTTTAAAGGTCTTGCCATAAAGGAAGCAAACTTAACACTGTTCCTACTTGCATAAATCTTAGGAATAATTTCACCAAAAAGAAGTATAATAAATGTAACAACACCAACCTTCAAGAAGAAGGCTAATTCAAGCTCAAAAACATATAAATCTACAGAATAGTTAAGATTTTCAAAGTAATTTTCACTAATACTTGCAAATAGTAAAACAATAGCAATATTTATAAAGTTGTTAGCAACAAGAATAGTAGCTAATAACTTTTTTGGGCGTTCTAATAATGAAGAAATTAACTGCATGGCAGAAGAGTTATCTTCAATACCCTTATCTATGTTAGATTTGGTTAAAGAAAAGAGTGCAACTTCGGCTCCCGAAATAAGAGCAGAGCAGGCTAATAGTATAATAAGTAAAATTATACTAGTTATAAACGATGTATTGGTAACTAATAAATTTGAAAGTAAAACCGAGGGTTCTGGATCCAAAATAAAATTAATTTAATTAAAATGGTAAATCGTCATCCTCTTCTGGAACAACACTGTTTTGAGCAGGTTGCTGAGGTTGAGATGGTTGTTGAGCAACAGGATTAGATGGTCCTTGTTGCTGTTCGTTTTTATTGGTTAAAAAGGTGAAGTCGGTACATTGTATCTCTGTAGAATAGCGCTCCATGCCTTTATCATCAGTCCATTTTCTTGTTTTAATACGTCCTTCTATATAAACCTTATCACCTTTGCTTAAGTATTTTTCACAAATCTCGGCAGCCTTATTTCTTACCACTATATTATGCCACTCGGTATTAGTTACGCGTTCATTGGTGGTTTTGTTGGTATAAGTTTCGTTTGTTGCTAAAGGAAAACGGCCAACACAGTTTTTATCATCGAAATAATGCATTTTTACTTCATCTCCTAAATGCCCAATTAGCATTACTTTATTCAATGTTCCTGACATATTAAAATGGTTTTAGCTTGCAAAGTTACTTAATTTGTAATCACACAATTAAAATTAAGAAAAAAATGTGATTCTTGTAGGAATTAGAAATTAAAAGCTTCAATAAAGTCTCCAATTAGCACAGGTACAGGATAACTTTTTAAATCTGTAATTGAGATGGTATTTTTTGACAGCTCTTCTGTTTCAATAATCCAGAATTTTGTATGAAGATGTTGGTGCGATAATTTATGTATTTTATCCTCTGTATTATATAAGGAGTAATCAAACTCTAGATTGCGTAAAATAGAATCTTCTATGTTGAGCAAATGAAATTCTTCAGGAGATAAACTCTTATTAGATTCTATTAATGGAAATTGATATAAATTTTGCCAAATACCTTTTGAGGTTCTTTTCTCGAGTATAGTATTCTTTCTTTTATCAATACACACTAAGAAGTTGAAAAACCTGTTCTTTACTTTCGTTTTTTTTAGTTTTACAGGTAATGAATCAATTAAATTCTTTTGAAGAGCAACACAACTTTCATTTAAAGGACAAACAATGCAATACGGATTTTTTGGTTTACACTGGGTGGCGCCAAATTCCATAATAGCTTGGTTAAAGGTTGCTGGTTCATTTTTATCGATAAGCGAAGATGCTAGCTCTTTAAATTCCTTTATACCTTTTGTTGAGTTTATTGGCGTATTGATGCCATAATAACGCGATAGTACTCTATAAACATTACCATCTACTACGGCTGCAACTTCGTTAAATGCTATTGAAGCTATAGCACTGGCTGTGTAATCACCAACACCTTTAAGTTTTATTAAACCATTGTAGTTATCCGGAAAATTACCATTAAGTTCAAACGCCACATATTTAGCAGTGGTATGAAGATTTCTTGCTCTGGAGTAGTAGCCTAGCCCTTGCCATAGTTTTAAAACGTCTTGTTCAGATGCATTTGCAAGATCAAAAACAGTAGGATATTGCTTAATAAAAGCATCATAATAAGGTAATCCTTGCTTAACTTGTGTTTGCTGTAAAATTATCTCTGAGAGCCAAATATGGTATGGATTTTTAGTGTTTCTCCAGGGTAAATCTCTTTTATTGTTTGAATACCAGTAAGTTAGTTTGTTTTTAAAATCCATTGAATTTTTAAATGCTAAAGCAAAATTAAATCTTTATTACGTTAAATTTTAATTAATTACGCTTGAAATATTGAAATTAAATTACATATATTTGCATCCCTTAAGATTTATAGTAACCCTAAAACTAATAACAATGACAAAAGCCGATTTAGTAGCTAAGATATCTGATAAATTAGGTATGGAGAAAGGTGACGTACAAGCTACAGTAGAAACTTTTATGGAAGAAGTAAAATCATCTCTAGAGAGTGGTGATAACGTATATTTAAGAGGTTTCGGAAGTTTTATTATTAAAACTAGAGCTGAAAAGACAGGTCGTAACATTTCCAAAAACACGACTATCAAAATTCCAGCTCACAACATACCAGCTTTTAAGCCAGCTAAAGTATTTTTAGAAGGTGTAAAATCTAATGTTGAAGTTAACTAAAGACATTAAACAAAATATTAATTTAAAAAAGCATTATTCATTATGCCAAGTGGTAAAAAAAGAAAAAGACACAAGGTAGCGACGCATAAGCGTAAAAAACGTAGACGCGCTAATCGTCACAAAAAGAAATAAGCTGGGAAAAAGTAGTTTTTAGACTACTTTTTTCAGTTTTAACAAGCGTTCTTTGATATAAAATTAGGTGTATTTAATAGAGTACATCTTAATTTGTTTGGATTTTCCGATATTTTATCGGAATCCTGTGTCAAATAATTTAGTAAAATCCATCTACCTCAATGAAGAGATAGATATAAATTAACATTATGAACAAAGAATTAATCGTAAGATCGAGTTCAGATATTGTTGATTTTGCCTTATTAAAAGATGGAAAACTTATTGAATTACATAAAGATGAAGAGGATAACAACTTTGCAGTAGGCGATATTTTTATTGCCAAAATCCGTAAAGTTATTCCAGGATTAAATGCAGCTTTCGTTAACGTGGGCTACGAAAAAGATGGATTTTTACACTATCATGATCTAGGACCAAAATTACCTTCACTTTTAAAATTCATTAAACGTGTAAGCACAGGAAAATTAAGAGATTACAGTCTCAAAGACTTTCCGTTTGAAAAAGATTTAGACAAAAATGGCAGTATAGCCAATGCGCTTAAATCTAATCAATCAATTTTAGTACAAGTAGTAAAAGAACCAATTTCTACAAAAGGACCTCGCATTAGTTCAGAATTGTCTATTGCAGGTAGATACATTGTTTTGGTACCTTTTTCTAATCGTATTTCAATTTCTCAAAAAATTGAATCTCAAGAAGAAAAAGATAGATTAAAACGATTAGTAAAAAGTATTACACCTAAAGGATTTGGTGTTATTATTCGTACTGTAGCAGAAGGCAAAAAAGTTGCCGAGCTAGATAGTGATTTACAGAATTTGCTGGCAAGATGGACAGCAATGTGTAAAAAGTTGTACAAAGCACATCACCCAACAAAAGTTTTAGGAGAAATGAACAAAGCGTCTTCTATTCTTAGAGATATTTTTAATGATTCATTCTCTGGTATTGTTGTAGATGATGAAGAGTTGTACTTACAAGTAAAAGATTACGTGCAAAAAATTGCACCGAAAAAAGAGTCAATCGTAAAGTATTATAAAAACGGCATTCCAGTTTTTGAAAAATATGGTATAGAACGCCAGATAAAAACATCTTTTGGAAAAACCGTTTCTATGGCTAAAGGAGCTTATCTTGTAATAGAACATACCGAAGCTATGCATGTTATAGATGTAAATAGTGGTAACCGTTCTAACAAAGAAAAAAGCCAAGAAGACACAGCCTTAGAAGTAAATCTAATTTCTGCAACAGAAATTGCTCGTCAATTACGCCTCCGTGATATGGGAGGAATCATTGTAGTTGATTTTATAGATATGGGCAGAGCAGAAAACCGAAAACAACTTTACAATCATCTCCGTGAAGAGATGAAAGATGACAAAGCAAAACATAAAATATTGCCGCCGAGTAAGTTTGGTTTAGTGCAAATTACCAGACAGCGCGTTAGGCCAGAGCGCAATATTAAAACTAAAGAAGAAAATCCTAATCTCGTAGGTGGAGACGAAATAGAAGCACCAATTAAAGTAGTGCAACGTATTAAGCAAGACCTAGAAAGGATTATTAAAAAAGACTATAAAAAGATAACCTTAAATGCACATCCTTTTATAGCAGCCTTTTTAACCAAAGGTTATCCATCGGTACGTACAAAGTGGTTCTTTGAACACAAAAAATGGGTAAAGATTATACCCAGAGATGCTTACACATATCTTGAATATCATTTTTTTGATAAAGATGGTAACAAAATCAAATAATATCTATTAGAAAAGCCCTTCCAGAATTTGGAAGGGTTTTTTGTTTTTAATAGCTTATAAAGAAATATTAAAAGTAAATTTAAAAGCAATATTATCTTCAAAATTAGGAAGATGATATGCGCCATAGCGATAGGCAAAACTCAATCCAAACCCAAGCAGAAGTTTATTGATTTCAAAACCAGACTCAGAATAGAGATGATTCAGCCTATTAAAGGTTATTCCTTGGTGTCTATTGATGCTTTTCATGTCTCCTAAGGCATATCTGGAAATAAGCACTAATTGTGGCTTAAAACGCTCTGAAATTTTAAAAGGTTTAAAGAAATGTTTTAGTTGAAGGGTAGAGAACTTGTCACTAAAAAATTCATTAAAATACATGGTTTCAAAACTATTAAGTCCAGCCACAGAAAAACGCTGCAGTATGGTTTCTTTGGTAATATTATTTGGATAGGCGTGATACAAATGTGTAAGAGGTGTCTCTCCACCTGCAATACCTGCTACAAGAGTAATATTTGTTTTAGAATCATTGCTGTGCCTAAATTGCTGAATAGTTCTAAAATCTAACTTAGAGAAATTAAAATCACTACCAAAAACAGATTTAAAACCTTGTGTAAATTGTAATGTAAATTTAGGATAACCATCTTTGGTAACTACAATTTGGTCTTCTTTTAACTCAAATTTGCTAAAAGGACTCCATTGTAAGCTAAATTTAGCTGTACTCAAATCAAACGTGTTATAAGACTCGCCACCTAATACAAAATTGTAATTATATGTAGGGTTAATTTTACTTGTTGAAAATTGTGTTTCAGATAATAAATGGTTAGATATTTTGTGCTGTATTCCTATGGATTTTGTAATGTGCCTATGAAATAAATCAATGTTAAGAAGTCTAGGCTCAAAGAAAGTGAAGAAGCGTTTGTCAGTTAAAAATGTAGAACTCCCTGTTTCCTTTAAGTCATCAGTATAAGCAAAGTTGATCCATGTATTGGTAGCTTTATTAACTCTAAATCCACCACCAATACTGTACTTATAGCGTTTATCTTTAAAGCCATAAACACCATAACCATTTACACGATAGCGTTCAGAAAATCGCTTGTTTGTAATACCACCTAGGCCTGTTCTAAAACCTTCATATTGATTAAACTTTATTAGGTATCTTAAATCTAAATCAAAGAAATTAACAGGTAAAAAACCGTTTCCTATATTTTTTAAGAATTCAGCCTTTTTTATAGAATCTCTAGCTGTTTTAGCAGAATCACTTTCTTTGGGAATAGGATTTTGAGCCATGCAGAAGGTTGCAAGACAAAGAAAAAAAATAGCAAGAGTATGCTTAAGCATATAAATGGATTAATATGAAAAGCTCAATATAAAAACTTCGCTTTACCTGAAATTTGTTTCAGATAGTTTGTCTTACCAAAAAAACTAAATCTAAAGCAAGATGACTTTAAACCGTCATAATTTCGTTTTCTTTTACATCAAGAATTTTATCTATTTTCTTAACGTAAGAATCGGTGAGTTCTTGTACATCGATTTCTGCATTTTTTTGTAGATCTTCTGAAACGTCAGCCTTTTTAATATCGTTCATGGCATCTTTACGCGCATTTCTAACACCTACTTTAGCATCTTCAGCTTCAGCTTTAGCCTGTTTTGCTAAATCCTTTCTACGTTCTTCAGTTAATGGAGGAACGTTGATAATGATAGTTTCTCCATTATTCATAGGATTAAAACCAAGATTCGCTAGCATTATACCACGCTCAATTTCTTGTAGCATGCTTTTTTCCCAAGGCTGAACAGAAATTGTTCTTCCGTCAGGTGTGTTAACATTGGCAACTTGGTTTAATGGTGTCTGAGAACCGTAATAATCTACCATAACACTTCCTAACATGGCAGGACTTGCTTTACCTGCTCTAATGTTTACCAATTGCTTTTCTAGATGCTTAATAGCATTGTCCATTGCTTCTTTTGCAGAATCTAATATAAATTGAATGTCTTCGTCCATAATTTTAAAATTTTAATTGTGAGTTATCAAAAGTTAAGCCAAAACTAAAGGTTAACTTCCGTGCCTATGGTCTCACCAGAAACTACTTTTAGTAAGTTTCCTTTTTTGTTCATATCAAATACTATAATTGGTAATTTATTTTCTTGACTAAGTGTAAATGCTGTTGTATCCATAACCTTTAGCCCTTTTCTTAGGACATCATCAAATGTAATATGGTCAAATTTAACCGCAGAACTATCTTTTTCAGGGTCTGCAGTGTAGATTCCATCAACACGTGTTCCTTTTAAAATAACATCAGCTTCAATCTCAATAGCTCTTAATACAGCTGCAGAATCTGTTGTAAAATAAGGATTACCGGTTCCTCCACCAAAAATAACGACACGTCCTTTCTCTAAATGACGCATTGCTTTACGTCTTATAAATGGCTCTGCAACCTCATTGATTTTAATAGCTGTTTGTAGTCTTGTAGGAATGTTAGCATCCTCTAAAGCACTTTGTAAGGCTAGTCCATTTATTACCGTAGCAAGCATTCCCATATGGTCTCCTTGTACACGATCCATACCATTACTAGCACCAGCAACACCTCTAAATATGTTTCCTCCACCAATAACTATAGCTACTTGTACACCTAAGTCGGTAATGGTTTTAATGTCTTGTGCATATTCTGCTAAACGTTGTGGATCTATACCATATTGACGCTCTCCCATTAAGGCCTCGCCAGATAATTTAAGTAAAATTCTTTTGTATTTCATTACTTGATTTGAAAGTTGAACAAAGCTACATAATTATTAGCATCTGTAAAAGTGAAAAAATTGCCAAAAAAAAGCCTCTCAATAATTGAAAGGCTTTTGGTATTATAAATTATTTTGAATAACGAATTATCCAACTGAAGCACGTTTGAAACCAGTTACTTCAACATCGCCAAATGTCTTAACGTATTCTGCAACAGTTTTCTTTTCGTCTTTAATGAATTTTTGGTCTAATAAACATTGCTCTTGGTCTAGAGTCGTGTTATCAGAAATAAAACGCTCCATTTTACCCGGTAAGATTCTATCCCAAATTTGCTCTGGCTTACCTTCAGCTTTTAATTCAGCTTTAGCATCTTCCTCAGCTTGTGCTAAAACTTCAGGAGTTAATTGTGCCATAGAGATATATTTAGGTACGTTCTTTAATGTTTTACCTAAACGAGCAAGCTCTTCATTGTCTTTTTCGATAACTGCGATACGAGCCTCAGTTTCTGAAGCTACAAAAGCAGGATCAAAATCTTTATAAGATAAAGTAGTTGCTCCCATAGAAGCTACTTGCATTGCTAAGTCTTTAACTAAAACATCAGCATTATCAACTTTTGCAGATAAACCTACTAAAGCAGCGATTTTATTAATGTGAACGTATTGTCCAACAAATGGTGCGTCTAATTTTTCAAAAGCAGTGATATCTAATTTTTCACCGATTACACCAGTCTGCTCAACTAATTTTTCAGCAACAGTCATACCACCAAAATCAGCAGCTAAAAACTCTTCTTTAGAGCTGTAGTTTAATGCAGCTTCAGCAAGATCGTTAGCTAATTTTACGAAGTTTTCGTTTTTACCTACGAAATCTGTTTCACAACCTAAAACGATAGCAACACCAGATGTGTTATCTGCATTTATTTTAGCAACAGCAGCACCTTCAGAAGAATCTCTGTCAGCTCTCTTTTCTGCAACTTTTTGTCCTTTTTTACGTAATACTTCAATGGCTTTATCAAAATCACCACCAGCTTCAACTAAAGCTTTTTTACAATCCATCATACCAGCACCAGTTGCTTGTCTTAGCTTGTTTACTTCTGCTGCTGTAATTTTTACAGTATTTTCCATAGTGTTTAATTTAAAAAAGTCGATTAATTAATGTTCTGCGAAGAAACGAATTAAACGACTTTTATATATTTTCTAAATGTTATTTTATTCTTCTTCTTGAGCTGCTACTGGAGCTTTCTCAGCTTTTTTAGCTTTACCGCTATCTTTATCTGCTCTCTCAGCTTTTCTTTCGTTTAATCCATCTTGAATTGCAGATGAAACAATAGATAAAACTTTATTGATAGATTTTGAAGCGTCATCATTTGCTGGGATTAAATAGTCAACCTGACGTGGGTCAGAGTTAGTATCAACCATTGCAAAGATTGGTATGTTTAATTTTTGAGCTTCTTTAATAGCAATGTGCTCTCTTAAAGTATCTACAACAAATAAAGCGCCTGGCAAACGTGTCATATCAGAGATAGAACCTAAGTTCTTTTCTAATTTAGCACGTTGACGGTCTATTTGTAATTTCTCTCTTTTTGATAATGACTCAAAAGTACCGTCTTTTTTCATACGATCAATCGAAGACATTTTCTTAACAGCTTTACGAATCGTTACAAAGTTTGTAAGCATTCCACCTGGCCAACGCTCTGTAATGTAAGGTTGGTTTACAGATCCAGCTTTCTCAGCTACGATATCTTTAGCTTGTTTCTTTGTAGCTACAAATAAGATTTTTTTACCTGATGCAGCAATTTTGCTTAATGCAGCACAAGTTTCTTCAATCTTAGCAGCTGTTTTGTAAAGGTTAATAATGTGAATTCCGTTACGCTCCATGTAGATATAAGGAGCCATGTTTGGATTCCACTTACGTGTTAGGTGACCAAAGTGTACACCTGCGTCTAGTAGTTCTTTTACTTCTACTTTTTCCATTTTTGTAATAGTTTACGTTCTGTTGAATTAGCAATGATTAAGTGGTTTTTATTTGCCTTAATCATTTAGATGCTAAACTAAATCCTGACAGTGATGTCATGGACAACAATAACTGGTTTATAAATTGCTGCACTATACAGCGGTTTTCAATAAAATAAAATAATTCAGAACTTAAAAAGTCAAGTTCTGAATTAAGTGTTGTTGGATATTAACGTTTAGAGAACTGGAATTTCTTACGCGCTTTCTTCTGACCGAATTTCTTACGCTCTACCATTCTTGGATCTCTTGTTAATAGACCTTCTGGCTTTAATATTGCTCTGTTTTCAGCATCTAATTCGCACATTGCACGAGATAATGCTAAACGTATAGCTTCCGCCTGGCCGGTGATACCACCTCCATATACGTTAACAGTAATATCAAAGTTGCCATCATTGTTAGTCATAGCTAAAGGTTGGTTTACTTTATACTGCAACGTTGCAGTAGTAAAATAATCCGCCATGTCTTTTTTGTTCACCGTAATGTTACCTTTTCCTTTGGCAACGTATACACGGGCAACAGCCGTCTTTCTACGGCCAATTTTGTGAATTACTTCCATTAGTTAAATTCGTTTAAATTAATTGCTTTTGGCTTTTGAGCTTCATGAGCGTGCTCAGCACCAGCAACAACAGTTAAGTTACGGAATAATTGTGCTCCTAATTTGTTTTTAGGCAACATTCCTTTTACTGACTTTTCTACTAATCTGGTTGGATCTTTCTCAAACATCTCAGTAGCAGTCAAGCTTCTTTGACCACCTGGATAACCTGTGTGACGGATATAACTTTTATCTGTCCACTTGTTACCAGTTAAGTTGATTTTCTCTGCGTTTACAACGATTACATTGTCACCGCAATCAACGTGTGGCGTAAAGTTAGGCTTGTGCTTACCTCTTAAAAGTATTGCTACTTTTGAAGCTAAGCGACCTAAAGTTTGTCCTTCAGCATCAACTAAAACCCACTCCTTATTAACGGTAGCTTTGTTAGCAGAAACTGTTTTGTAGCTTAATGTATCCACACTAATTTGATTTATTATTGCACCAAAGGGTACAAAAGATTAAACATTCCTCTTCCGAAAAAGAGTTTGCAAATTTACGACAAACAATTGGATTGACAAACCTTGAAATGGTTTTTTTTGAACTGAAAATCAGTAATGTTAGGATGGATGTAAAAATACAATTAATCTAAAGGTACAACTAAGACAGGAATATTAGTTTTTTTAATCAAACCTTCAGAAACACTTCCAAATAACGCTTTGTAAATAAGGCCATGTATCTCATGACCGATAACAATAAGATCAATATTTAATTTTTCTGCTTTTTTTAGTATGGTTTCTACCGTACTACCTTGAATTAATAAAGCTTCACATTTAATACCTTCTCTTGTTAATTCGTTAGCAAAATCCTGAAGTTTCTGATGTTCCTCACGTAATTGATTGGCTCTATTATCCCTAACCGATTGTGGCCCAACATCAAAACCTACATAATCAGGATCAGGTGACGCAACATGTATCAACCAAACTTTAGAGTTAAATTTTTTACTTATTTCTAGAGTTTTGTCTACAAGTATTGTTTCTCCACCATTAAAGTCTAAAGAAAGTAAAATATTTTTCATGGCAATAAGTATTAGATTAACATACAAACACAATATTATGCTTAATAAGTTAAGAAATATTATTGTTGAAACTAATGAGAAGTATCAGTTTTTAGTAGCTCTTGTTAATCTATCATTTATGGATTTTCCTAAACCATAATCCGGTAGTCGCTCAGCAATGATAAGATCTAAGTCTTGTTGATCTAATTGATGCAATGCATCATACAATTTTGAAGCCGCTTCTTCAAGATTCTTGCCTTCGGATAGCACAATTTTGAAATGAATAGCATCATCATTCAAAATATCATTAAAGGTTAGAAGACCAATTTTTAAATCTTTATGAGTTTTAATGGCTTCCGCAATATTTGTGGTGAGAATTGTTTTCGTTTTAGGTGCATAATGACGCTCTAACATACCTGGTGCGTCAGGTGCATTCTCTTTTTTATTTTTAATTTCAATTCTTCCAACTACGGCTCCAATAGCTTCAATAGAAGTAGAGCCAAGTCTATATATAATAGGTTCACCGTTTTCAAAACCAATAATTGTAGATTCAATACCGCTTTTACATGGACCACCATCTAAAACCATTTGAATTTTATCCATAAAGTAACTTTCAACATGCTCAGCTTTTGTTGGGCTAATTCTATTAAATGGATTAGCACTTGGAGCAGCAAGTGGAAAATCTAATTTGCTCAAAAGGTCTAATGTAAGCGGATGATTAGGAATTCTAACAGCAACTGTGTCTTTTCCGCCAGTAATTAAATCTGGTATTATGGATTTCTTTTTTAAAACCAAAGTTAAGGGTCCAGGCCAAAAGGCTTCAGCCAAGAGTTTTGCTTTTTCAGGAAACTCTTCAACAATAGTCTCGAGATAATCGATACTAGGAATATGAACAATCAACGGATTAAAAAATGGACGTTCTTTAGTTTCAAAAATAGCTTTTACCGCTTTTTCTGAAAAGATATTGCCAGCCAAACCATAAACCGTTTCAGTTGGTATAGCAACAAGCTCTTCATTATTAAGAAGCTCTACAGCTTTTGATAAATCTGTTGATATGATGCTCATAATGTCTTTCAAGATGCAAAATTACTTCAAAAAAGAGAATCTATCATAAGGTACCAATCGAATTCTACACACTTATTAACGATATTTAAAACGAACGAATACATTTTCTATTTACCTTTGTGCCGTTATGCAAGAAGAATTAAGACTTTCTAGTTGGTTGCCTACCACAAACAAAGAGGTGAAAATTCGAGGATGGGAGTACCTAGATGTTATCCTATTTAGCGGAGATGCCTATGTAGATCACCCAACGTTTGGTCCTGCAGTTATCGGACGCTTATTAGAAAGTATGGGTTTGAGAGTCGCTATTGTACCACAACCTAATGTTAACGATAATCTTCAGGATTTTGTTAAGTTGGGTAAACCGCGTTTATTCTTCGGTGTTACTGGTGGTTGCATGGATCCTATGATTAGCAACTACAACGCCAATAAAAAACGTCGCGATAAAGATGCTTACACACCAAATGGCGAAATTGGCTTTAGACCAGATTATGCATCAACGGTTTACAGTAAAATTTTAAAAGAAAAATGGCCAGATACACCAGTTTTAATTGGTGGTATTGAAGGTTCATTACGTCGTGTCACACATTACGATTATTGGAGCGACCAATTAATGCCAACTATTTTAGAAACCTCTAAAGCCGATATGTTGGTGTACGGAATGGGAGAACAACCACTTCGTGAAATTGTCCGTTTGCTAGAACGTGGTGTACCTTTTAATAGTATAAATACTGTTAACCAAACGGCAATTCTTATTAATGATGATAACGATATCCCAAAAAACAAAAATTGGGAAGATGTTGAAATCGCCTCACACGAAACCTGTTTAAAAGATAAAAAGGCTTACGCATCTAACTTTAAAGTGATAGAGCAAGAGTCAAATAAATTGGCGGCAAGACGAATTTTCCAAAAAGTAGGTAATAAGATACTGATGATAAATCCGCCTTATCCTACAATGACGGAAGCAGAGATTGATGCATCTTTCGATTTGCCTTATACGCGTTTACCGCATCCAAAATACAATAAGCGCGGACCAATTCCTGCTTACGAGATGATAAAAACCTCTATAAATATTCATCGTGGATGTTTTGGTGGATGTAGTTTTTGTACCATTTCGGCACACCAAGGAAAATTTATAGCGAGTCGTAGTAAAGAGTCCATATTAAGAGAAGTTGATAAAGTGGCGAATATGCCAGATTTTAAAGGCTATTTATCTGATATTGGTGGACCAAGCGCCAATATGTATCAAATGAAAGGTAAAGTACAATCTATTTGCGATAAATGTGTTGCACCAAGTTGTATTTCACCAGTAATTTGTAGCAATTTAGATACGTCTCATAAACCGTTAACCGAATTATACCAAGCGGTTGATAGTCATCCAAAGGTAAAAAAATCGTTTATCGGTTCTGGAATTAGACACGATATGTTGGTGCCAGAATTCAATAAAAACGCAGATCCAAAAGAATTAGACGATTATACCGAAGAAGTGATGACCAAACACGTTTCTGGTCGACTTAAAGTAGCGCCAGAACATACTAGCGATCCAGTATTAAAATTAATGCGAAAACCATCGTTTAGTTACTTCCATAAGTTTAAAGAACGTTTTGATAAAATCAATATTAAGAATAAACTGAACTTGCAGTTAATTCCGTATTTCATTTCAAATCATCCAGCTTGCGAAGTTGAAGATATGGCTAATCTTGCTGCCGAAACTAAAGATATGGGCTTTCAGCTAGAGCAAGTTCAAGGCTTTACGCCAACACCAATGACGGTTGCAACGGTGATTTATTACAGTGGTTACCATCCTTACACACTTAAAAAGGTGAACACGCCAAAAACCAGAAAGGAAAAAGACGAACAACACCGTTTTTTCTTTTGGTATAAAGATGAAAATAAAGCTTGGATTAAAAACACGCTTAATAAATTAGGAAGACAAGATTTACTTGACGTTTTGTTGCCTAAAAAGGATGAAAAATGGCGTAAAAATAAACCTGGTAAAACTAAAAACACCTTTAACGATGCTGTACCTTTTAACAAACGAAAGAATAAGGCTAAATTCCGAAGTAAAAAGAAGAAGCGCTAACTCATAAGTATTTAAGATTCCTTAACAATAGCTGTTAAGTCTAGGTTAATCCACCCACATTTTTTGGTTTTGGTTGATATATCTGTTAGTTTGAATGGAGAATTATTAACCCAAAAAATCACAAATGATAATGGAAAATTTAGAAAAAAAGACTGTTGCAATTTTAGCAACCGATGGCTTTGAAGAAAGTGAATTAAGAGAACCTAAAAAAGCGTTAGAAGAGGCAGGAGCAGATGTGCATATTGTGTCTTTAAAAACTGGCGAAATTAAAGGTTGGGATAACGGAAATTGGAGTAATGCTTACAAAGTAGACAAAACTCTAGATGAAGTATCGCAGAGTAATTATAATGCTTTAATGCTGCCAGGAGGCGTCATCAATCCAGATATTTTAAGACGTAATGATAAGGCTGTAGATTTTGTAAAGTCGTTTTTTGAAAACAAGAAACCTGTAGCAGCAATTTGTCATGCACCATGGTTGTTAGCTGAAGCAGATGTTTTGAAAGGGCGAAAAGTAACATCCTACAATTCTATTAAAACCGATATTGAAAATGCAGGAGCGCATTGGTTAGATGAAGAAGTTGTTGTAGACGAAGGTTTAGTAACAAGTCGCTCACCTGAAGATTTACCAGCATTTAATGCTAAATTAGTAGAAGAAGTCTATGAAGGTAAGCACGAAATGCAAACTGCATAATAGGTGTAATATATAAAACGAAAAAGCAGGATTTAATCCTGCTTTTTTATGTCTAATGCGCTTCTAACCAGTTGTCGCCAAGACCAATTTCAACATCTAAAGGTACCGAAAGTTTAAACGCATTTTCCATTTCAGTTTTAATAAGTTTTGAAATCTCATCTAGTTCTGGTTTATAGACATCAAATACCAATTCATCATGAACTTGTAAAAGCATTTTGGTTTTGTAATCACCAGCTTCTAATTTCTCGTAAATGTTAATCATTGCTAGTTTGATGATGTCTGCTGCACTACCTTGAATTGGTGCATTAACCGCATTTCGCTCTGCTGCACCACGAACAACAGCATTTCTAGAATTGATATCTTTTAAATATCTGCGTCTACCTAAAACCGTTTGCACATAACCATGATCTCGTGCAAAATCGACTTGCTTACTGATGTAGTTTTTAAGCTTTGGATAGGTTTCATAATACGTATCAATTAACTCTTTGGCTTCACTACGAGATAAATCGGTTTGGTTACTTAAACCGAATGCCGACACACCATAAATAATCCCGAAGTTAACTGTTTTCGCATTACTACGTTGCTCTCTAGTCACGTCTTCAATAGCAACATTAAATACTTTTGAAGCAGTTGATGCGTGAATATCTTCACCATGTTTAAAGGCTTCAATCATCGTTTCTTCTTCACTTAACGCTGCGATAATGCGTAACTCAATTTGAGAATAATCGGCAGCTAATAATGTGTAATCTTCATTACGAGGTACGAACGCTTTTCGTACTTGACGACCACGTTCTGTACGAATAGGAATGTTCTGTAAATTAGGATTATTACTACTTAAACGACCAGTTGCAGCAACAGTTTGCATATAATCTGTATGTACGCGACCTGTAGCTTCTTCTACTTGAAGCGGTAACGCATCAACATATGTGCTTTTAAGTTTGCTTAAACCTCTAAAATCCAAAATATTTTGAATGATTTCGTGGTCTTTAGCTAAATAGCTCAATACATCTTCTGCGGTAGAATATTGCCCAGTTTTAGTCTTTTTTGGCTTGTCAACCAATTTCATTTTTTCGAATAAAATGACACCTAATTGCTTTGGTGATGCAATGTTGAATTCTTCGCCAGCAGCTTCGTAAATATTCTTTTCTAAGTTGGCAATGTCTGTGTTTAATTGCTCTGATAAGCTGTTTAAAAAGTCTTTGTCAAGGTTAATGCCTTCTAATTCCATTGCGGCTAAAACGCGTAGTAATGGGATTTCAATCTCATCAAACAATTTTTGTGTGTTAGCTTCGCCTAACTCTTTTTCAAAATGTTCTTTAAGTTGAAGTGTAATATCAGCATCTTCTACAGCATATTCGGTTTGTTTATCTAAAGGCACGTCGCGCATTGACAACTGATTTTTACCTTTTTTACCAATCAAGGTTTCAATGGAAATAGGCGAGTAGTTTAGATAGGTTTCTGAGAGTACATCCATGTTGTGACGCATGTCTGGATTAATCAAATAGTGCGCTAACATGGTGTCGAATAAAGGTCCTTTAACTTCAATATTGTATTTAGCTAAAACCTTGATATCGTATTTTAAATTCTGACCAATTTTCTGAATGTTTTCAGCTTCAAAAAACGGACGTAATTCTTCAATTAATTCTTGAGCTTCGTCTTTGTTTTCAGGAAATGGTAAGTAGAAACCTTTACCAGTTTCCCAAGAAAACGCAATACCAACCAATTCTGCAGTTAAAGGATTTAAGCCCGTAGTTTCGGTATCAAAACACACTGATGATTGATTGAGCAGGTTTTTTACAAAGAGTTTTGTTGCCATTCCGCTTGCAACACTTTGGTAAAAGTGACTTGTGTTTTCGGCTGTATTTCTTGTAAAAGATGTGTTTGTTTCAGAATTTGAGCTATCGTCTCCGCCACCAAATAAAGAGAATTGTCCTGCGCCAGCAGATGCTTTTTCTTTTGTTGTTTGAGACTTCTCGACTGCGCTCGAAGTGACATTTTGATTAGTTGTTGTATTTGAATTATCGGTTTCAGACGTAAACGTTTTAATAAAATTATCAGTAAGACGTCTAAACTCTAACTCTTGAAAAATTTCTTTTACTTTTTCGATGTCTGGATGATCTAACTCGAAATCTTTAGCGTTGAATTCCACTGGAACATCAAGCATAATTCGCGCTAATTCTTTTGAAAGCCTTCCTAATTCAGCATTAGCTTCAACCTTTTCTTTCATCTTACCTTTTAGCTGGTCTGTGTTGGCTAAAAGTCCTTCCATGCTACCAAATTCTTTAATAAACTTTTTGGCAGTTTTCTCGCCAACGCCAGGCAAACCAGGAATGTTATCACTAGAGTCGCCCATCATTCCTAAAAAGTCAATAACTTGTTCTGGTCTTTCGACTTCAAATTTTTTCTGTACTTCTGGAATTCCCCAAGTTTCGTATCCGCCACCAAACGATTTTGGGCGATACATAAAAATATTTTCGGTCACTAATTGTGCAAAATCTTTATCTGGCGTGACCATATAAGTTTTGTAACCTTCTCTTTCCGCTTGACGGGAAAGTGTCCCAATAACATCATCTGCCTCAAAACCTTCCTTTACCATAATTGGGATATGCATAGCTTCCAAAATGTTGCAAATGTGAGGAATTGCAGTGCGAATACCTTCTGGTGTCTCGTCACGGTTGGCTTTGTAAGCTTCGTACATTTCTACACGATCTACACTTCCGCCTTTATCAAAACATACCGCTAAATGGTCTGGTCTTTCGCGTTTGATGACATCTAAAAGTGAATTCATAAAACCCATAATGGCTGAAGTATCTTCACCTTTAGAGTTAATTCTTGGGTTTTTTATAAAAGCATAATACCCACGAAAAATAAGCGCGTAAGCATCGACTAAAAAGAGACGTTTTTGTTCTGACATTTTCTAGAAATTTGAAGTCTATAAAACTACAAAACTTCAGCCTTGAAATGAAAGAATGACTTGCCAAATAATAAACAAAAAGAAAGCCGATCCCTACTTCGGCTTTCTTTGTATGTTCGACATAGCTTTAGCGACGTCGAAGCTCTAAAAAATAATTGAAGACAATCAATTATGGGTTAATATGTTATAGTTGTTCTATTTCGAAAAATGTGAGGCCACCATTGGCAAGAATTGTAGCGCCAACTGCTGGTCTAGAAAAAGCTACATCTACAGTTTGTCCGGCTGTTAGATTTAAAATAGATGTCACTTGTCTTACCACTTGACCGCTACCAGTATGGTTAAACTCTGCTCTTCGTACTTGCCCACCATTAACTCTAATTCGTACACTAAAAATTCCTGTGCCTGTAGAATTATCAGCTGTTACTTGAGCAGTAACTCTATATAAACCATCAGCTGGTACTACATAATTATCATTTGTAAGGTTAAAGTTTCCACCAATGTCAAAATCTCTTGTATCAAAATTAACCTTTGTTGTACCAGCTCCTGTATTGGTTTGTCCTGCACTCATTAGTATTCTTGCAACAGCTTTGGTTGGGTTAAGATTTGATAAATCTACTGTTTGTGCTACTTGACCATCATCTTCTAGTTCTAGAGTAAGCACGTTGGTAGAACTGTTAAAATTAAAAGTATCTATTTGTTGGTCATCAGTATCTGTATAAGTTGGTAAATCTTGAAAAGTCACAACTCCTGTACCATTTGTAGTCATAACTTGGCCATTTGTGCCATCATTAGTAGGAAATGCATAACCACTACCACTTGGGTCGCCAACTTGCAAGGTACCGTTGGCTCTTAAGATGTCATTGTCAAATTCACCATAAAGTAAAGGTGTATTAGAATCTGAATTTTCGATAAAAAGTCTGTTACTATCTGTTTGATATCTACCAGCATTATGACCTATAAAAACATTTCCTGTTTTTTCGAAGTATGGTGGATTACCATTATTTACTGTACCACCACCAGCAAAGGATCCGATATAAACATTTTGAGAAGATGTTAAATTATCTCTATTACCAGCTTGATTACCAATTATGATGTTATCATTTCCTGTTCCTAAATTATTGCCAGAATCAAAACCCATAGTAATGTTACGGCTTCCAGAACCATTAAAATTTGATTGGGTACCTAACGCTATATTATTTGAACCTGAAGTATTAGTAACTAAAGCGCCAGAACCTATAGCAATATTATTAAGGCCTGTTTGGTTTCCTAAACCAGTTCTATAGCCAACAAAAGTATTACTCGAACCTGATGTATTTGCTTGTCCTGCTAATTCGCCAATAAATACATTTTCATTGTCAGAAAGATCATCATTACTTCCTGCATTATAGCCTATAAAGACAGATCTGCCAGTATTGTAGTATTCGAGTTGTCCTTTTGTGGTTAACCTTAATTTTTCCGTATTATTAGTTCTAAACGAAAGAGACTCGTTATCAGTAGTGCCAATAAAATCTGTAGATGGGTTTGTGCCTGCATTGCCCGCTAAATTCCAATCGTTACCTGTTCCATCTTGCAATAAAGATAGGTCGACTGTTGTTAAACTACCAGCTTCAGTAATTTCTAAGTCGGTACCGTTGAGTGTAGCTGTTGTAATGACCTCGTTACCAATTACTGTATCTACATCGTTGGCAATATGGTTTGCAATTGCGGTTGCATTAGTTGAAACTTCGGTAGACTGATCTAAAGATGATAGGTTTACCGTATCAGAGCCACCATCTTCAATACCAACTGTTAAGATATTACTAGCATTTAAGCTTAGGTTTTGTATGTTTTGATTATCTGTTCCAGAATCATTTAATGAAGATAAATCTACAGTTGTCGTACTTCCAGCTTCGGTGATTTCTAAATCTGTTCCGTTTAAGGTTGCTGCAGTGATGACCTCGTTGCCAATTACAGTATCTGCATCGTTGGCAATATGGTTGTTAATGGCTGTTGTATTCGCGTTAATATTTGTGGTATTATTGGTAATAGTAGTTAGATTGCTAGCTACATCTCCAGATTGGTCTAATGTAGACAAGTCTACTGTATCGGCTGTACCATTTTCAATATCAACAGTTAAAATATTACTACCATTAAGGCTCAGGTTTTCTATGTTTTGATTGTCAGAACCAGTGCCATCTTGTAATACACCTAAATCAATAGAAGTTCCTGTGCCATTTTGAATCCCTAAATTTAAAGTTGTGCCTGTTAATGAAGCGGCTGTTAAATTCTGATTATCAGTGTTTGTAAAAACTGAGCTTGGATCAACCCAACTTGCATCACCGTTGGCATTACTACTAAGAATATAGCCTAAGGTTTCGTTTCCATCTGTATAACGAAATGCAGAAGCAACTTCCAATAAATCATTAACATATACATTACCATTACCTGCGTTATTACCAAAATAGCCTGCCCAGTTGGTTCCACCTCCAGATGCTGTCGCAAAAATACCTGTATTTATAATACCGCCTGAGGTTACACTAAAATAGCCTCCAATATTTTCATCACTTGCTCCTGAAACAACAGTTGATATACCAGTATTATTATCACCATTACCATTTACTACAGTTGATATGCCTACATTTTCATCTCCATTTGCGTTGTTAGCTACTGAAGTTGCAGTAGTTAATGAAGAAGAATTAGAGTTTTGCAATATTGTTTGTAATCCTGTAATAAAGCCTGTGCTAGTGGTTTCAGCAGTAATACGTTGGCCATAAGAATTTGATGCAGATGTTTGAGTATAATCTAAGCTTATTCCATTGGTTTGAGTTCCGGAATAGCTAATATCTAATGAAGCATTTGGTGTTGTGCTGCCAATACCTACGTTACCTTGAGTAAATATATTATCATTAATATTATTAGCTCCAGATGTTGTTCCTACTTCATGCCAATCAGCATCTTGTGATGCATCTTGAAAGGTAATGTTTCCAGCTCCATCTGTTGTCATGACTTGGCCATTGGTGCCATCAGTTAATGGCATATTATACTCGTCGTTAATGTTCATTAATCCACTTTTATAGATGATTAGAGCATTACTTCTATTTGTATCATTTTGACCATTACCAATTGTGAAGATTCTATCTGCACTGTTAAAAAAATTTGAATTAGTAGTAGAATAGGTTGTGCCGTAAGATCCTATTATTGTCTCTGCATATGATGGTGCTGAATTGTCAACCCCAAAAGATGAACTAAAAGCACCTGATGCGATAGTGTTTATACCTGTTGCAAGAGAAGTAGCTCCTGAAGCTGTATTTGATTGCCCAAATGAAGTTGACGTTTGTCCACTAGCTGTATTATTATTTCCTAGACCTACAGAATGATTACCAGAGGCAACATTACTAGCTCCGGCAGTAAAAGAATTATTTCCAGATGCTGTATTCAGTTGCCCTAAAGCTGTGGCAAAACTGCCACTAGCTGTAGTGCCATAGCCAATTGCTACAGAACCAAGAGCTGTTGCGTCAGAACTATATCCTATAGCAGTACTGTAATCTCCAGATGCTAAATTATTACTTCCAATGGTACTAGCTCTTTCTCCATTAGTAGAATTATCTCTACCTAGTGAGACACTAAAATCACCAATAGCATCATTGTTGAAACCTAATGCAATTGTGCTATTACCACTGGCCACATTTTGATAACCTGCTGCGAAAGAATTTTCACCATTTGCGTAACTAAATTCGCCAAAAGAAGCCGCAAAGTCACCTTGTGCACCACCATTTAAACCAGCGGCAAAAGAAGCTGTTCCTGTGGCTACATTGTCATAACCAAAAACAGCTGAATAGTCACCACTTGCCAAGCTTCTGCGGCCAGTAGCGAATGAATAATCACCAATATTAGTAGCATCCCATTGGTTACCATCTGCCCAACCAGCTCTAAACGCAGCATTATTAGGACTAAAAAACATGCGAACACCATTACCAGTTATTTCTGTATCCATTGAATTTCCATTACCAAAAGTTCCTGTAACCAAAAATCCATCTGTACCATTTATACGAACTGCTCCATCTGAAGCATCGATGTTTTTTCCTACGCCAGCACCACCTTCGTCATAGGCTTGATCTAAAGTGTTCTTTGTACCAACTACCGAAACCCAAGTAGCACTCCCATTATCCCAATAATAAAAGCCTTTTCCAGATAAAGCAGTGCCAGTATAAAATACCATCATGCCATCTTGGTCTGCTCCAGGGTTTGTGGTAGGGAAATTAGCAATTCTGGGTATAAGAATACCATCTTCATTGGTTGGTGTTGTTGTGTTAGAAGCCGAAATATCTAAACTTGCCTTTGGGTCTGTATTGCCTACACCAACTTGAGCAAAGGTTAAGAGCGAAAAGCATAGAAAAGCTATAGTTGTAATTGTCTTCATAATTGTAGGGTTTTAAAAATGTAAGATTAAAGTTTAACCTCTACATCAAATGTGTTTCTTACATCTCTAATTATTCTATTGATATAGTATAGCAAGCCAAGAAAAATTTCACTTCCACCTAGTATAATCGGATTAACATTTCCGAATAATTGAATGGAAACATGACCTGCCAAAAAACTAGAATTAATGATTAAAAGTGACACAAGAAATGTAGAGGTCTTCATCCCAAAGAGATTTAATGATTAATAGCTCTTCAAAATTATTATTGAAGTGTAAAAATCGTCTTGATTATTTTTTCAAAAGCAAGGAGTATTTTGTCAAAATGAAGAAAAATGACAAGGATTATTTATTCAAGTTAATTTTAATTAACTGATAATAAATTAATTACGAAATTCTGTTGGACTTTGCTTATATTCATCCTTAAAGGTTTTAGAAAACCAGTTTGGATCGTTAAATCCTGTAGCATAAGCAATTTCAGAAACGGATAATTCTGAAGATTTCAGTAACTCCTTTCCTTTTTCTAAGCGTACTTTTCGCATAAAAATGGCTGTGCTTGTATTGGAAATAGCTTTTAGTTTTCGGTAAAGTTGAGAATCACTCATTGCCATAGATTTTGCTAATTCTGTTGCTCCAAAGTTTGAATCTTCAATATGTTGATGAATGACATCAACAACAGAGTTTAAAAAGATGAGTTTTTTATCAGTTGGCTTTGGTTGTTCTTCCTTTTGTACAACTACCGATTTAACTGCGTAGCGTTCTTGTAATTGTTTACGCTTAGTAATTAGCATTTGCATTCGCAGTTGTAATTCTTTTTTCTGAAATGGTTTGGTTAAATACGCATCAGCTCCACTAGTAATCCCTTCCAAACGGTCTTCTTGCATTGCTTTGGAAGTTAACATAATGATTGGAATGTGATTGGTGTTGGAATCTGCTTGTAGTTTTTGGGTTAACTCAAAACCATCCATTATAGGCATCATTACGTCTGTTACTATAATATCTGGAATTTGTTGACTAGCCATTTCTAAGCCTTCTTTGCCATCTTTAGCAAAGGTGACTTTGTATTCTGGTTTTAAACACGACGCAATGTAGCGAGCCATATCTGTATTGTCTTCTACAATGAGAACGGAATTAGCATCTTCATCTGAGATGACATCATCTATTTGAGGAACGACTGTGCCAATACTCATTTTGCGTTCGTTTTGCTCTATAGATTTAGTTTCGGCAGTATTGCTTATTGGCAATGTTATAGTAAAACTGGTGCCTTCGTTTACCTCTGAGGCTACTTTTATGGTACCATTAAATAATTCAACCAATTCTTTGGTCAAAGCCAAACCAACTCCTGTTCCTTGAGACACTTTGTGCTCGGCATTTTCTACTTGGTAAAAACGATCGAATATAAAAGGGAGTTCATCTTTAGCAATGCCATAACCTTGGTCTGCAACTTCGATTTCTAAAGTTGAAGTATCTTTTTTGTTCAGTTTAATATTTAATTCTGAATGCTGAGGCGAAAACTTTATAGCATTAGAAATAAGGTTTGTTATTATTTGACGAATTTTTTCAGCATCAAAATCCATAAGTATGTCTTTTGGCTCTGCGGAAAATTTTAAAGACACGCCTTTGTCTGTAGCAATACTTTTAAAGCTATCAACGATATGAGATATAAACTCTACGATATCATTTTGAACCAAATTAACGCTAAGTTGTCCTTTTTCAAGCTTTGCTAAATCTAGCATTTGATTTACTAGATCTAAAAGATTGTTGCTATTTTGCTCAATAGTTTCTAGAGAACTATTGACGTCGCCTTTATCAGAAAAACGCTCCTTAAGATTACCTAAATACCCTAAAATAATGGTTAGAGGTGTTCTAAACTCGTGCGTAATATTGGTAATGAAGCGCGACTTTAAATCATCTAAATCTTGTAAGCGCTTAGATTCTTGTCCTGCAATTTGCCGTTGTAAGCTTATGCGATAAAAGGCATAAACAATAGCGAGAAACAAAAGCAAGTAGGATAAGTAGGCCAGATTACTTCTATACCAAGGAGGTTTAATGGAAAACGACATCGTGGTCGGAGTGCTTTTCCAGGCTATATCTCGCGATAATCCTTGTACTTCTAGCTTGTAATTACCAGGTGCTAAGTTTAGTAATTGAATGTCATTTTTATCTTTAAGCTTAGACCATTTGTCATTACTTGGTAACAATCTATATTGATATTCAATATTTTTGTTGGGTCTATAGTCTATAGCAGAGAATTTTATCTGAATTGGAAATTCATCATAGTTAAAATTAAAGTCCGCATTATTATCTATAGTATAATAAGCCGATGCTTCACTTGTGATACTGGTAATGGCAATAGGTAATTCTTTATCTAGTTGGCTTACGTTTTCAGTAGAGAATCTATTTAAGCCTCCAATACCGCCAAAGAATAAATCTTCGTTTTCATTCTTAAAAACGGCTCCAAGATTAAACTCAGTGGATTGTATACCATCTTTAGGTGTGTAATTAGCGAATTGTTTAGTTGTTGTATTAAATCTAAAAAGCCCTCCATTTGTAGATATCCATAAATTTGAGTTTTTATCGTCTTGAAGATGGTACACAAAACTATTACTAAGGCCATCTCTTTTTCCATAGGATATGAAAGTATCTTTTTCAGAATTATAATGGCTGATGCCTTTTCTTGTGGCAACCCATAAATCGCCATTAGCTGTAACAAGTGTACTTAATACTCCACTTGTAATAAGACCATCATTTTCAGAATAGTTTTTAATCATTGGCTGACTAGCTTCATCTAGCCTTATACGAGAGAGTCCTTTTTGCGATGTTAACCAGTATGATCCAGTATGATCCTGATTGATGTTAATAGTCAGTGGTGATGGTAATTCGCTTAGTTTTTCCTTTTTAATTATTGGATTGAATTGTAACGTATTCTCAGATGCCTTTTTGGTGAAACGATAAACACCTTTATTAAAACTTACTACCCATACTTTATCATCCTTATCTTTAAAGAGACTACGCACATTTTTTGATAAATCTACATCATCATCTGAAATAAATTTTGAATAGTGAACCGGAGTTGTTTTATGAAAAGGGAGACCATTTTGTTCATAAGCGTATATGCCTTGACTACTTCCTACCCAAATATCACCATTTCTCTTTTTAACAATGCTTCGTGCTCTAATACCAGTATTTATATGAAATTGTTTAGATAGCTTATGTTCAATAACTAATCCGCTAGATGTTCCAATCCATCTATATTCGTTATCATCATATATTGCAAAGACCGAAGGATTGTCTAGTTTGTACTTGTCTGTACAGTTTTCAAAAACATTAATAGCATTGAGGTTAGTGAAATTTAGAGTTAGATGACCAATAGCTAAAATATCGTTGACCAAGTGTAAGTCATTAATACCACTAGAGCTAATAGAATAGGTATTATACTTATCTGTTCCAATATATTGTTTATCGATTTTAATTGAATTGGGTAAACCCACCACACTACCTTCGAGTAATCCACTTGTAGTACTTAAGAAAATACTTTCATTATGAATAATAATATCAGTAATACTAAATTTATTTCTATCTGTAGCAGAATAATCACTGCGAATGTCAATTAAGGTATTGTTTTGTAGCTTTTTTAATCCATCATCGGTTGCTACAAGTAAGATACCATTGTATTCTTTAAACTCATTGATTTGTGTAACATCCGTGGCAACTTGAGTTAGTTCAATAGAGGTGTTCTCTTTAAGGTTATTTACCTCAAAATAGTATAGCGCACCTTCATCTGTTCCCAGATAAATTTGCTCCTTGTATTCAATAATGTTAGTAATTCGTTTTGGCTCAGTTATAGAGAATTGAAGTGATTTAAAGTTTTGGGATTCATCAATGAGACCTATTCCATTAGAAAAGTAACCAGCAATAATTCCAGCACTAGACTTGTACAGTGCACTGCAATTACTGTCTTTATAGCCTATTTGTTGAATAGCTCTGGTAGAAGTATTATACGACAAGATACCCTTCTGACCTGTGCCAGCATAAACAATATGGTCTGAAGTCAAAATAGCACCGACTCTCCAACCAGCTAAATCTAAACCAGAATTGACATCAACAGGAGGAACAAAAAAGTCTGTACCATCAAATCGCACCACACCATCACTAGTGCCAAACCATATAAAATTATTGGTATCACTAGTTAGGCAATTAACAGTTTCTTGTGGTAAACCTTCTGGTAAACCGTAATGGCTAAAAATTCTTTTTTGGGCACTAGAAATTAAGCTGACTAAACATAACAGTAGGGAGAGGTTAGTTTTACTTAATCTAATGGAACAAATATTAATAAGATTCGTCACAATTGAGATTAATAGTCCTTACTAAAATACAAATTCTTTTTATTAACAGGAAAATACTTATAAAATTCTAAAATGCAATTAGTAATTTTCCATTATTATATTTTAATCTAAACAAAATGGAGGTTAGAACTTTAACAGATACACCTTTTGAGGTTTTAATGGATTGTTTTCTCTCAGCATTTCAGAATTATTTTGTTAAAATGCCAACAGATCACAATTTTTATAGAGAGCGTTGGGAGGCTGCAGGTGTAAAATATAACCTGTCCTATGGAATGTTTGATGGTGATAAATTAGTAGGTTTTATTATCAATGCTATTGATGAAAGGCAAGGGCACTTAACAGCTTATAATTCTGGCACAGGAGTAATACCTGAATATAGAGGTAAACGAATTGTAAAGGATATTTATGATTATGCTATACCAAGTTTAATGAAAAATGGAGTCACAAAATGTCAACTAGAAGTCATTACAGAGAATGAAAAAGCTATAAAATCTTACGAAGGTACAGGGTTTAAAATCTGTAAACACTACAAATGTTATAAGGGAATACTTTCAATTCAGAACAAAATGAAGTATTCTTTGAGAGAAGTTGCATATAGTGATATGAAATTTAATGAGTTTCAAAATCAAAATTTATATTCTTGGGATAATCAAAGAGAGAGTTTAGTAAAGGGAAATTACGATTATTTTCAAGTACAGGTTCAAGGAGAGCTGCAATCTTATTTTGTAATTAATTCTGAAAGTGGTTATATCGCTCAGTTTGAAGTTATGGGAAATAATAATAGACATTGGCAAAACTTATTTTTGGCAATACAATCTATTAATTCAACAGTTAGGATTAATAATATAGATAATAGACTAATTTATAAAATTGAAGCGGTAGAGAAATTTGGATTGGTAAATACAGTAGATCAATATGAAATGGAATTGTTTCTGTAGTTTTTTGATTTCATAAAAAAAAGCCAAAACATTCGTTTTGGCTTTTTCAATGGTTAATAGCATATTAATTAGCAAAGCTTCTTTGTCTTAACTTTAATTTGAAGACTTTTTCTGTAAGCTTTAATACTTATAATCTCGTTACTTTTCTTATGATTTAATTTTAAAACTTTAGCCTTTGCTCTAGCAGATATAGTAGCTTTTGCAACTTCTGGCTTTTCAGGCTTAATAGTTTCAACCAATTCAGTCCCACTGTTACTTACAACGTCCTGCTGAGCAAATCCTGCTAGAGACATTGTTAAGAAAGCTAATATGACTAAACCTTTTTTCATTGTTATTAAATCGTTTTGTTTTAATTTCGGTTCAAAGAAACATCGGTTTGTTAGTTTTAAGTGAAATTTTTGGACGAAACAAGGCGATAATTAGATAACTGACATTTGTTAGTCAAAAACATCGATGAAATACATAAAATGAGCTTTTAGCCCTTTAAAAAGGTTGCTTTGTTGAGTTAAAAACGTTGATTTTCAGTTCAAAAGAGATGCTTTATAGATGTCGTCGATGAAATGCACAGGTATAATTATATTAAATGCACATGAAAAAGGACAGTATAGATTTTAATGAAAACCCTTATTATCAGTTATTTATAAAACAACAATCCCTACAACTAAAAATAGGGACTATGCCTTACAGTTCTCGAATAGAGAAATTAAAAAAACTGAAGACTGCTATTGAAGTAACCTTTAGAGATCAAATTATTGAAGCTTTACACAAAGATTTAAACAAGCCTAGAGTAGAAGCAGAACTCACCGAGATTTATCCGATTATAAGCGAAATTAAATTTGCAAAGTCTAACTTACGTCAATGGATGCGAAAGCAAAAGGTAGATACACCCATGTCCATGCTAGGCTCAAGCTCCTATTATATTTATGAACCTAAAGGTGTCTGCCTAATTATTTCACCATGGAATTTTCCTTTTAACTTAACCTTTGGACCTTTGGTGTCTGCAATTGCAGCAGGTAATTCTGTAATTATAAAACCATCAGAGATGACACCTAATTCTTCAGCTTTGATGACTGAAATTATAAAAACTGTTTTTGAAAAAGAAGATGTGGCATTAGTAGAAGGTGAAGTCGAAACATCCACTCAATTATTACAATTACCATTTAATCATATCTTTTTTACTGGCTCACCAAATGTTGGTAAAATTGTGATGTCTGCTGCAGCTAAACATTTAGCTTCAGTGACACTTGAGTTGGGTGGGAAGTCTCCAACAATAATAGATGGTACTGCTAATATTGATAAAGCTGCAAAGCGAATTGTTTGGGGAAAGTTTATGAATGCAGGGCAGATATGTGTGTCACCAGATTATATTTTAATAGATGAAACTGTAAAAGAGAAGTTTACCAAGGCTTGCAAAAAATGGATAGAACATTATTTTACAAATACGCCTAAGACATCAGATTCTTATGCAAGGATTGTAACCCAAAAGCATTTTGAGCGTTTACAAACTCATTTAGAAAATGCTAAAAGTTTAAATGCCAAAGTAGATGTTGGTGGTGAGATAGAAGCCGATTCAAAATATATAGCGCCAACAATAGTTTCAGATATAAGTGAGGAGGCTTCATTATTAAATGAGGAAATATTTGGACCAGTTTTACCAATCGTTACCTATAAAACATTAGATGAAGCCATTACTTATATCAACTCCAAAGAACGACCATTAGCGTTGTACATTTACAGTAACAGTAAAAGAAACACAAAGAAGATAATTAGAAATACAAGAGCAGGAGGCACGTGTATCAACACTAATGTGATTCATTATGCTAACCATAACTTACCGTTTGGCGGAATAAATAACAGTGGTATAGGTAAAAGCCACGGTTTTTATGGTTTTAAAGCCTTTAGTAACCAGCGTGCAGTGGTAAAGCAGCATACCTTTGGTATTAATGAATTATTGTTTCCGCCATATACTAACCTTAAAGAGAAACTTGCCAAACTTACTATAAAATGGTTTTAAACAAAAAAGGGAATTGCTCCCTACTGCAAATTCCCTTTTAATGATTTTTTCTGTACTAAATTAATAGTTGTACAAATATCCACTAAAAAAGTACCTAAGGCCTCACACTTTTGGGTGATTTATTAATTAAAAAATAAAAAAGTCGCTCCCTACAGCGACTCTTTCCAAAAACTAAAATTAAAAATTAATTAATAGTTAAAACTTTATACAATACACTACGGTAATATTCAATGGTCTATTCTCAGTAGATCCTCCTGTACTATCAGATGAGAAATTAGGAATGTCAACATTGTGATAATGGCTGCCAGAAGGATAAGTGTTTGAACCAGGAATATTAATATTATGTGTATGACTCCCTGAACTGTTGGTGGAAGAAGGTAATGACGTAGTATGAGTGTGATCCCCATCATTGGCTGTGTTATATGTGTCTGCCCCACCAGTTGGTTCAATTAAAAAGTAATCGGTACCCAACCAAGTGTTTGAAAGGTTTAAACTTAAAACTCTTCCTCTCAACGTATGGTTGTGATTCCCATTTAAACCGGTATAGCTAGAGCCTGAACCTGATAATGTATGACTATGATTACCAGCTGAATAACTAGTGATGGACTGGCTTGCAGTATTGTGTTGATGATTACCTGCATAATCAGAATAAATTAAAGGAGGATCCACTTGGTGCAAGTGACTTTCCATTTCGCCATCTTGTAAAGTGCCTACCGCATCACCAGTAGTGCCATCTCCTCTGTCTTGTCGTGCTGCTGCGTCTGGATCATTGCCAGCACCATTATCGTAACCTCTAAGAAATTTGCCTCTATAATCTGGCAGATTAAAGGTTGTAGTACCATCTCCAGCTCCATAACTTGTACCTAAAACCGCAAATAAATCGGCATAGGTTGTACGGCTAACAGCACTGCCATCGCAAACCAAGTAACCTGTTGGTGGAGTTTCTAGAGGAAAACTAAATATAGCACCAGTTGGCACAGGGTCTTTACTTTCTTTTAACATACGATCCCAAGAAGTGCCATCATAAAAATAAAATCCTTTAACATCGTCAGTCTGATACACCATTAGGCCTTCGGCTGGTGATGTTATTCCAATGCGCTCTAATGCTGTCATTCTTGGGATTAGAATACCTTTGTCATCAGATTCAACATCCAAAATACTTGAACTGTCTGGGTTTGTTGTGCCAATACCAACTTGTGCATACAAGCCTAAACTTAATAAGATAAATAGAGTAGGGAGAATTTTTTTCATGACTTTAATTCATTAATAGCTTGTTGTAAAATTCTTAAATTTTCTTAGGTTTTATTTCATCCTTTTGGGTGAATTATTGGTGTCTTTACATATATTTAAGTACTTAAAATTAAAAAAGCCGCTCCCTACAGCGACCCTTTCCAAAAACTAAAATTAAAAATTAACTGATAGTTAAAATTCTTATGTAATATGTTGAAGTTACTTTTTTGAATTTTGAGCTCGAAAAAGCCGCTCCCTACTGCGGCTTTCTCGCCCAAAAACATAATTGCACCTTTTACAATTATTATTTAATCTTCCGTTGTATTATTTTCATTATTTTTTGATATAGTTATAGCACTAGAGTTGTTGTTTTCTAAAGCTAATATTCTTGCCTCTAAAGCTTCTAGTTTGCTAAGTTGTTCTTTTAGTATTGCATTTTCTGTTTTTAAAATGTCAACTTCTTTTTTTAACTCTTGTACAGCTTTTACAGCAATTACACCTGTAGCACTGTAGTCCATATGATATACATCTTCTTCTTTATGGTAAGTAATTAATTCAGGATAAATTTTCTGAACATCTTGTGCTACCATACCTATATAACGTGTTCCGTTATTCTGATTTTTTAATTGGTAAGTAAGAGGGCTTAACTCCATAAATTTTTTCCAATTAAAGTGTAGGTCTTTAAAGTCCTTTTTTAATCTTCTATCCGAGAAAGCTGTATATGCTCCTGAAGCGCCATTAAATGCTCCAATAATAGTAGTTCCTCCTGATACAGAACTATAAAGTCTCAAGTCACCACTAGTAGCTGAAGTTGTATATAACCTCCAATAGTTCCCACCAGATGCATTTTCAATTTTAAAACCACCATTTGCACCACTGTTATTGTGTCTTAAATGTAATCTAGTGTCTGGGCTAGCCTCGTTAATACCAAAGAATCCATTTCCTAAAGCAGTAAATACATTACCAGCATTAGAATGATATAGGTTAAACTGATTGTCTGTTATAGTGTTGTCTGCTCTACCATATAGAATCCAATTCTCATCTGTTTCAACAGAATTATTAAATTTTATACGACTACCATCACCAGAAGCAGTTTCTGTAACTTCTAATTGTGTTACTGTGCCGGTGCTATTGCCTTCAATATCTAAAATAGCATCAGGAGCTCCAGTAGCTATGCCAACTCTATTGTTTCCTGCATCAACTCTAATCATATTGGAAATGCCATCAGACTCCACTCTAAAATCTCTATTTAATCCTTGTTCGTTAAACACAAATTGAGTATTTGTATCTAGATCAACTGAAATAGCTCCATTCTCTCTCAGAATAAACCTAGCATCATTACCATCATCTAGCATTTGGGCTAATATTGTACCACTGGTATTACCGTCTCTCCAAACTTGATCTCCTCCCATAGAAGTATCACCAACTGCATTCACTTCTAGCTTAGTATTGGTTGCTGTACCCACAGAAAAACGACCCAAAAAGTAACCAGCATAACCTGTGGAATTAGTTGCCTCACTATATACACCATAATGAGTGCCACCAGCAGAGTCATTAATTAAATTATAAGAGCCGTATTTAGTTCCTGTACCTGTAGCAGCAGCGGTATATTCATTGCGAACACCATAATAAGTACCGTTAGCAGATGTGGTAAAATCAGTGTAGACACCATTCATTCCATTGGTGCCAGGCGTTCCGTTGGTAAATCGGTTTCTTACGCCTGTAATAATATTAACGCCAGAATAAGCACGTTCAAACTCATTGTATACGCCAAAGAGATTTGCAGCACCTGTTCCTCTCATGCCATTGTAAACTCCATATTGATTACCAGTACCATTATTGTCTAAATTATTAAAAGTTCCAAATTGAAAAGACGCAGTTGCTCCACTTAAAAAATTTCGTGTTCCATATTGCCCTCCATTTGCTGAACTAGTAATTCTATTGAAGATACCGTATTTCTGACCATCACCAGAGCCATCAACATCTGTAAAAATAGCATGATTCCTTCCTGATCCATTTCCTGTTTTTTCAACATATAGCCCAGATGTTTCAGAAGCTGAATTATCTGTTTTATCTATAAACACACCACGTGTAGTACCATTTACAGATTCTGTAATGTGAAGAGGATACATAGGATTTGAGTTACCTATACCAATATCACCTGTATTCTCAACAAAAAATGCATCAGAACCATTACTTTGTATTTCAAAATCACCTGTGCTATTCAGATTAAAAATCATAGACATAGTGTTTTGCGTTATTGTAGTATTTTCAATCAGACTTCCACCAAGTCTAAAATCATTTGCGTTAGTCGTTATACCATTTGTTCCAACGGCATTTATAGTTACTGCTCCTGTTGTTCCACCTCCAGTAAGACCTGTGCCAGCAGTAATTTGAGTAATGTCTCCACCACTATCTAAGTCAGATAAGTTAACGGTTTGTGAAGTACCATTCTCTATCCCAACAGTTAAAATATTTGTAGAACTATTAAATGCGAGATTTTGTATGTTTTGGTCATCACTTTCTGAAATTAACGTATTAGGATCTGTCCAAGATGCATTTCCATTAGCATCTGAGCTTAATACATAACCAGCAGCTTCATTACCATCTTCAAACTGAAAGGTACCAATAACATCAAGATATGCATCTGGATTATTATTGTTGATTCCTACACCTGCATGAGTAATTCGCATGGCTTCGATCATATCAGACAAATTAATATTGTTGGCATGTATATAAAAAGCTAAACCTACATGGTCTGCAACACCAGACGTTTGTATGGCTGCAATAGCAGCTTTTCTTTGGTTGACACGCGCAGTATGTGGAGGACCAAAGCCAATAGAACTTCCTACCGTATTCACACCACTGTTGTTACCACTACCTTTTAAAAAAAGACCATCTTGGCCAGTATTTGCATAGCTTAAATCAAAAGAGGTCTGAATGCCAACATGTAATGGACTTTGAGGATTGTTTTGCCCTATTCCTGTTTTTCCATTGTTTAATACAGTAAAGGCGTTTCTTCTGTTGCTAGCATTATTTCCGTTTCCTACAACAAGTATCGGTTCGCCGTTTACCCAACTATTTGTAGTTCCTGCGAGAACATTATAACGCCCTAAAACTAAGCTAGCATAAGCTTGAGCTGTGGCATTAAAACCTAAAGCAGTAGAATAGTCACCCGAAGCTGTCGTGCTATTTCCCATTGCGGTAGAATAATCTCCAATATTTGTATTATCCCATTGGTTGCCATCTACATGCCCAACTCTAAAGGCGGCTTTGTTGGGATTAAAAAACATTTTTGTCCCAGCTCCAGTAACTTCTGTATCAATTAAATCACCACTTCCTTGGGTTCCTGTTACTAGAAAACCGTCTTCTCCATTTATTCTCACAGCACCATTATTTGCTATTATAACTCTACCAGCACCAGCACCACCTTCATTATAGGCTTGGTCTAATGTATTTTTTGCTCCAGAAGCGAGAAATACCCAATCATTAGCATCATCATCCCAATAATAAAAGCCTTTGCCAGACTCGCCAGAGCCAGTGTAGAAAACCATCATACCATCTTGGTTTGTGGTCATAGAGGCATCAGCCGGTAAATTTGTGACTCGAGGTATCAGTATACCATCTTGATTTGTTGGTGAAGTAGTGTTTGAAGCACTAATATCCAATTGTGCTTGCGGATTTGTGTTACCAACACCAACTTGTGCAAATAGGCTATGGCCAATTAAAAAAATAAGCATAACAACAATACCTATAGCAAAATTTTTAAATGGAGTTTTACTTAATGTATCTTTTGAATCCTTTTGGTTAAAATTATTCATGGCGTAGAGAATTGATTAATAGCTTGGCGTAAAATTCTTAAATTGTCTAAAGTTTTATTTCATCCTTTTGGGTGATTTTAGAATTCAATAGGTTTGTTAACTTTGTATTACTAATAGTTTTACATGAAAATCAATCAAATTTTCCTTGGTCTATGCTTAGTGTTTGCTAATCTTAGTTTTTGCCAAGATGCACCTGTAGATGCTTATCAAGACAGTTTGCAGAACATTATAGATAGTAATGTGTCTAAAAGTGTTAAAAAAGAGTCATTGTTCTTGTTAGGAGAGTATTTGGTACAACGAGATCCAGATAAAGCGGAATCTATTGCAGAAAATTTAGAAACCAATTACATTAAAAGTGATAGTAACGAGATACGTAGAAATAACTACATTTTTGCTGCGAGTCATAGATGGCATGGCGATTATAGTACAGCGTTAGATTATTATAGAGGTATAAATTCTTATTCAAAAAGAAATAATGATTCTCTAGATATTGCAATCAGCTCGCATTTTATAGGAACAATTAGCATGTATCTTGGTAATAATGTAGAATCTCAAAAACACTTATTAGAGGCTGCTGAAATTTACGATGCTGTTGGTACTGCTAAGCAAAAAGCCAGAATAAATAACACATTAGCAGGTTTTTACCTTAATGTAGGTCAGCTTGAAAAAGGAAAGCAACAATATTTAAAAGCGTTAAAACAGTTTGAAGCCATACAAGATAGTACTGGTTTGGCAAGTGTTAACGCAAATCTAGGTATGGTCTATACCGACTTGGGTGAATATGAAAAGGCAGAATATCATTTAATGAAACAAAAGAAATACAATGTTGTATTTCCTACGTTAAGAGAAATGGGCTTTCACCACGATTTTCTTGGGCTATTGAGGCAAGAACAAAACCGATTAGATGAAGCCTATGAAGAGCATTTAAAAGCATTAAAAATCCGAGAAAATCTAAGTAGTACATACAACTTATGTGAATCTAAAATTCATATGGGTGAAATTTTAATAAAACTAAATAGGTATGATGAAGCCATAGACCAACTTAATGATGTGTTTTCTTTTGAAGAGCACGAATCACTAAACCAAGAACAGAGAGCTTATGATTTATTAGCCGAAGCATATGAGAAAAAAGGGGATTACAAATCTGCACTCGGAACGTTTAAGGCTTATAAAACAATGACAGATTCTATTTATTCTAAAGAGTCTATAGAAATTATTGCAGAAAAAGATGCACTATATAATCAACAAAAGAAAGATGCAGAAATTGCATTGTTGAGCAAAGAAAATGAAATTAAAGAGACTAAATTATCACGTTCTAAATCTATAATGATTATTTCGTTGATTGGTATTGGTTTATTAGCTATAGCAGCTTTGGCACTGTTAAAGATGAACAAGAAAATAAAAAGTAAAAATGAAACTATTACTAAAGCATTGAAGGATAGAGAACTCTTATTGCATGAGACACATCATCGTGTAAAGAATAATCTTCAAATGATTTCGAGTTTACTTAATTTACAATCTAAATATGTGAAGGATGATAATGTTTTAGAAGTCCTCCAAAATGGGAGAAACCGTGTGCAATCCATGGCAATTCTGCATAAAAATTTATATGTTGGTGAGGACTTAAACATGGTAAATATTCAACATTATTTTGAAGGCTTAGTAGATAGTATTCTAAATTCATACAATAAAAGTGAGAACGATATAGATCTAAAGATTGATGCAGAAAAGGTTACAATGGATGTAGAATCTGTAATTCCGCTTGGGTTAATTGTTAATGAGCTAGTAACAAATTCTTTAAAGCACGCATTCCCTAAAGATGTGAAATCTAAGCCTGAGATAACTCTAAAAATGTCTGAACGCGATGATTTCTATACTTTAAAGGTAGCAGATAATGGTGTTGGTATGCAGAACGATATTATTGAAAATGATAAGAAAGAATCTTTTGGTCAGCGCCTTATAAGATCGCTTTCAAAAAAATTAAAAGCATCTGTAAGTATTACAAACGACAATGGAACTTCTGTTTCTTTTGTACTTCCAAAATAATTGCTAGTGCAGTAAAGAATGTATTAGCGCTATAGTTTCTGAACGCGTATTAGTGTTCATTTTTTCATAAATATTCTTTATATGCGTTTTTACCGTATTAATACTTACAAACTGCGATTCTGCTAATTGTCTGTTAGTCTTACCTTCATATAAAGCCTCTAAAATATCAAACTCTCTTTGTGTAAGTGGAGTATTTATTTTTGAATTAACCAATTCTATTTCAAGTGAAACTGGCAAAACGAATTTAGAAAAATTATAAAGTGCTACTTCTATATTAGAATACAATTCCTTTTCATTAAAAGGTTTTACAATGTAGCCCATTGGCATTGTAGGTTTAGCAAGCTCTAAAATTTCTTTGCCAGAATACGAGGTAAGATATAAAAAAGGAACTCTTCGGGTTTTATTGATATGTGCAGCAACATCAAAACCTTCGTAATTGCCATCTAGATTAATATCTAAAAGCACTAAGTCTGGTTGCTCATCATTTATATAACTTATAGCTTCTGTTTTAGAATAAGCTACAGCTACAACACTATAATCTACATTGGTAAGCATATCATAAATATCCTCTCCAATAATTGGGTCGTCTTCAACAATAAGTACTCTTATAGTAGACATTTTTGTAGGGAGCTTTTAAAAAATTTATAGCAAGTTACTAAGCATATATTATGTTTCAAAAAAACACGTTATAAATCTATTTTTAATGGATAAATAGAATGAAACCTTTAGGTTTTATTGAAAAAATCAGATTGAATCTTCTCATTTTTCCCATCTTGAAATTTGGTCATACTAAACCATTGATGTATAGAATAGCTGCCAGTTTCTCCTTTTTTGTTTACAGCAATATAGCCTACTTGAAAGTCTTTATAGTTACTGTTTGGTTTGCTTACAATTCTCCTAATCGCTTCTTCACAAGCTTGTTGAGGTGATTTGCCTTGGCGCATTAATTCTACTACCAAAAAGCTGCCAACGGTTTTAACCACTTCTTCACCTAAACCAGTGGCAACACAGCCACCAATTTCATTATCAATAAATAATCCAGAACCTATTATTGGCGAGTCACCAACACGTCCTTGCATTTTGTAAGCCAATCCACTTGTGGTACAAGCACCAGCAATATCTCCATTTTTATCTATGGCTAGCATACCAATGGTATCGTGATTTTCAATATTTATTATGGGTTTGTACTCGCTTTTAACTTTCCAGTCTTCCCAAGCTTTTTTTGAGGATTCCGTCAACAGGTCTTCTTCTTTAAATCCTTTTGAAATGGCAAATTGTTTGGCACCTTCGCCAGCCAACATAACGTGAGGTGTGTCTTCCATTACTTTTCTGGCGACAGATACTGCGTGTGTTATATCTTGAAGATAAACCACAGAACCACAATTTCCGTTTTTGTCCATTATACAAGCATCTAGCGTCACATTTCCATCTCTGTCTGGTAAACCACCTTTACCTACAGAACTATTTTTAACGTCAGCTTCTTCAACCATACAACCTTGCTCAACGGCATCTAGAGACGTTCCGCCAGATTGTAATACTTCCATAGCTTTCGCTGTAGCATTTTTTACGTGCCAGGTGGCAATTACTAAAGGTAAATTTGCCTCATCTGTTGAAACGATAGCGTCATTATTTTCTTCTTTAGATTCAGAGTCAGCACAGCTTGTGATAGAATTTCCAATAGCTAATCCTGCGCCTGTTAGGGCAGCGTTTTTTATAAAGTTTCTTCGTTTCAAAATCTAAGATTTAATATTCAACACCTTGTTTGTCTAAAACGGTCTTTGTTCTAAATGCATAGAATAAAAGGTATGCAAAACAGACAACTGCAATCCAATAAGAAGATTGTATAGTAAATACATCAGCTAACTTTCCTTGTACAGGTGGAATAATTGCTCCACCTAAAATCATCATTATTAAAAATGAAGAACCTTGTGAGGTATATTTACCTAATCCAGCAATACTTAATGTGAAAATACAAGGCCACATTATTGAGCAAAATAAACCACCAGAAATAAAGGCGAATAAAGCCACATTACCCGAAGCAAATAAACCGATGAGCATTGCAATAATGCCTAATAAACTAAATATTTTTAAAGTTTGAACGGGTTTGTCTTTAGCTAAGAAAAAACCACCAATTTGAACCGCAATACAAATGGCAAAGAACAAAATTTCGTCTGTACTAAAGCTATATTTTATAGAATTTACTAGGATAATAACACCAAAGGCAATGTAAGGAACAATGATAAGCAAGGCTTTTTTAAGACCTTTACTTGGATTAAAAACAGTAATGGCACCAACCCAACGACCAATCATTAATCCGCCCCAATATAACGAGATGTATGAGCCTAGTTGAGAGTCATTCAAAACAGGTAAACCTAATGCATTAAGACCAGAGCTCTCAAACTCTTGTTTTAAAAGTTCACCTAGATTACTACCCACAGTAACTTCTACACCTACATAAGTGAAAATGGCTAGCATACCCAAAACCAGTTGTGGATATTTCATCGCTCCCCAACCTTTAGGCTTTTTAGTAGCACTAGAATTAGCAATAAAAACAGCTGCAATTACAGAAAGAAGCGCAATGAATAAAACCATTAATCTTGTATGTTCAAGGTCTTCTGTAGCTTCAGTATTGCCAGAATATGTGCTAAAAATATATCCAAAACACCCAACAATAATTAAGGTTAAACCAATAAGTAGGTTTCTGGCTTTGTTAGCTGGTTCAAAAGCTGTTTCAGATTTTAAGGCTGGTAATTTTTTAGAGAAATAGAATAATGCTGCTGCAGCTAAAAATAAACCTCCAACACCAAGATAAAGCTGTTGCACAGTCATTAGCGTAATTTCATTATTGGCAATCATAGAAGCTAATTCGTCTGTGCTCCAACTTGCTGAACCAAAAATAACTAAACTTACCACAACAGGACCTATAGTTGTTCCGAAGGAATTAATACCACCAGCTAAATTCAAACGATGCGAACCAGTTTTTGGGTCACCAAGTGCAATAGCAAATGGGTTGGCAGCAGTTTGTTGCAGCGAGAAGCCTAAGGCAACAATAAAATAGGCGATAAGCACCAGATAAAATACACCAGTTTGACCTTGTTCGGCACCTGCAGTTACAGGATACATTACAAAAGCACCAACTGCAGAAAGTAACAAGCCGTATATGATTCCATTTTTGTAGCCCCAATTATTCATAATGTCTTTTTTGATAGAACCAGAAAGAATAAATAATAATAGCGCTCCAATATAATAGGCGCCATAGAAGGCAAAATCTACCAATTGCGATTGAAATTGGTCAATGTTAAAATACGTTTTACAAAAAGGAATAAATACACTGTTGGATGCAGCAATAAATCCCCAGAAAAAGAAAACGGTGACTAAGGTTGCTAAAGCCGATTTGTTGTTTTGATTGCTCATATAATTGTTAGTTAGTTTTACTTATTTTATCGAAATTTCATCAGCAAAAATCCAGCTTCTGCCATCCATTGGGTAGCCCAAATGCCATTCTGGTAGTTTGCCTAGTTTCTTTGCGATGATTTTAATGTATCTATATTTTTTTGGTACTTGTTTGAAATAAACTTCTTTAATTTCAATATCATTTGATTTTTTAGCTGCATCAATTTTTCTTGGTTGTTTTTCAATAGGGAAAAATTGTTTTCCATCTACCGAACCTAGACATTGGACTTCGGTCGGATAAAAAATCCAAGCCCCTTGGTCTTGCAAAAAGTTTACTGAAACGAGATTTACAGATTTCATTTTACCTAAATCTACAGTGGCCACTAAATCTGTGTTGTGGTAGCCTTGCCAACTGCCTGTTCTGTAGTTTTTGGTGCTTCTAATACCATCTATAAGTGCATCATTGCCACCTGCCGAATACTGATTAGCAAATTCACTTTCAAGCGTGATGCTTAAGTCTTGGTCAATTTTATAAAATGGTGTGGTTAGCACAGGACTTTTCAGTTCGCCTTTTTCAGAATACAACTTCACTTTTGTGTCTTCTTTTATGCTGAAAGGCGTTTCGTATAGTTGAAAATCTTCGTCATTAATAGCATAAAAGATCTTGGCATCTTTTTCAGAAGTATTTAAAACTACTTCCGTAGAACCTCTGAATGTGATATCGCCTTTTTCGATAAATGGCGACGGTAAAATAATATGGTCTGTAATTTCGGTTTTTGGCTCTTGACCGTCTCGACTTCCCCAAACCGCTGGATTGTCAGTCATATGAAATTCCAAATTACCACCATTTACAATATCCTTATGAGTGATGAAGGTGTTGTTCAGTTTTTCGCCATTTAAATACACATATTCTACATACTTATTGGTGTCACTAAGATTATGCGCTGTAATGTTGAATTGTTTTCCATTTTCCAGATTAATGGTGGCTTTGTCAAAAAGTGGTGCGCCAATGATGTATTGATTAGAGCCTGGCGTTACAGAATAAAAGCCCATAGAACTCAATACATACCACGCACTCATTTGTCCACAATCTTCATTTCCCGAAACACCATCTGGGTCGTTTTTATAGAGTTCGGTTAAAATTTGATGAACTTTTTCTTGCGTTTTATGTGGCTTATTTGCAAAATTATAAAGGTAAGCCATATGGTGGCTTGGCTCGTTACCGTGAGCATACTGACCAATTAAACCTGTGATATCCGACTGATGACGTCCCGAAGTTTCGCTTTTTGCCGAAAATAATTCATCAAGTTGGGCTTCTAAAGCGTCTTTTCCACCCAATAAATCTATGAAGCCAGAAATGTCTTGTGGCACATAAAAACTGTATTGCCAAGAATTGGCTTCGGTATAGTTGAAGTTAACTTCATAAGGGTCAAAAGGCGAAAACCACGTATTTCTAAAGCGTCCTCGCATAAACTTACTACTTGGGTCAAACACATTTTTGTAGTACTGCGCACGTTGAATGTATGTTTTATAGTCGTCGTCCTTGTTCATCGCTTTTGCCATCTGAGCTATGGTCCAATCATCATATGCATATTCCAAGGTTTTTGAAACCGATTCGCTTTCTTCATCAACAGGAATAAAACCATAGTTTTTATAGGCTTCTAACCCAAATTTATCTCGCGTTGCCGAATGTTTCATTGCTTCAAAAGCTTTTTCGGTATCGTAACCGCGAATACCTTTTAAATACGCATCGGCAACAACAGGTACAGCGTGGTAGCCAATCATACAGTCAGTATAATTTCCTGATAAATCCCACATTGGCATTATACCGCCTTCATCATATTTTGCCAAAAATGTATTGATGAAATCATTGGTTTTGTCTTGCTCTATAATCGTATAGAGCGGATGAGCGGCCCTGTACGTATCCCAAAGTGAAAACACAGTGTAATAATCGAAATCTTTAGTTTGATGAATTTCTAAATCCATACCTCTATAACGACCATCAACATCTTGATAGATATTTGGTGCAATCATAGTATGATATAATGCAGAATAGAAATTGGTTTTTTTGTCTATGTCGTTAGCTTCAATAACAATTTTTTCAAGTTGAGATTCCCAGGCTTGTTGTGCTTCTTGCTTTACGGTTTGAAAATCTTTGTTTAAAACTTCGGCTTCCAAATTTTTATAAGCACCAGCTTCATCAACGGCTGAAATTCCTGTTTTAATGAGGATTGGTTCGTTGTTTGGGTTTTCAAATTGAATGACGGCCTTTTTACTTTCAAACTTGTAATTTGTACTCACAGCCACACCTTCGCTATCATCATAGACGATGTTTTTTATTGGGTGCGAAAATTTAATATGATAGAACAAACGCTGATCTTTTGCCCAAGCAGCAGAATGTCTGTAACCATTGATTTCTCTGTCGTTTAACTTGTCAATTTTATAACCCAACAGTTTGTCTCTGTGTGCCAAATCTAAAACCACATACTGATTTTCAGCCGATGGAAATTGATATTTATGAATACCACTTCGTTTGGAAACCGTTAATTCAACATCAATATTAGTTGAGTCTAAATGTACTTTATAATAGCCAGGTTCAGCACTTTCATTCTCGTGTGAAAAATGTGCACGATAGCCCGATTTTCCATCTGAACCATTATTAAAATTCACTTTATTGGTTGGCATTAAAAGCACATCGCCATAATCGCTAATACCTGTACCACTAAGATGTGTGTGTGAAAATCCGTAGATGTATTCGTCTGTGTAATGATAGCCAGAGCAGCCATCCCAACCCTCTAAACGTGTATCAGGACTCAGTTGCATCATACCAAAAGGCATCGTTGCGCCAGGATAGGTATGACCGTGACCACCTGTGCCAATGAAGGTATTGACGTAGTTGGATAGTGGTTGGTCTTTTTTTGCAGGTTCAATGGAAGAAGATTCTTTACAGCCAAAAAAAGAAAAGAGAACAATTAAAACTAAGGTTGGTTTAATAGGCATCAAAAAAGATTGCTAATTTTAATGCATCTAATATACTAAAATGCACATCAAGAAATTAATTGCACTTTTCATTTTATCCCTTTCACTTATTAATTGTAAGGAAAAATCGGTACAAATAATTCAACCACAGATTATTCCGCTTCCAAATTCTGTAGACGTAATGGATTCATTTTTTGTCATCGATGAATCTACAGGTATAACTTACGATGACAATCTTAAAGTTAGTGCACTATTTTTAAAAGATTTTATTAAAAGCGGAAGTCTTATAAACCTGAAGGAAGGAAATGAAATTCAATTTAAACTAGATAACAATTTAAAGCCTGAAGCCTATGCTCTAAAGGTTTCAAAAGACGGAATAACAATTAAAGCATCAACAGATCAAGGTGCATTTTATGCTGTGCAAAGCTTAAGGCAATTAATGCCTGTTGGTCTGGAAAACGATACATTTTTAGAAAATGAAATTGCTGTTCAGGCATTGATAGTGAAGGATGAACCTCAATTTTCATATCGAGGTATGCATCTCGATGTGGCAAGACATATGTTTTCGGTTGATTTTATAAAAAAATATATTGATGCTTTGTCTATGTTGAAGATGAACACTTTTCATTGGCATCTTACAGACGACCAAGGTTGGCGCATTGAGATTAAAAAATATCCCAAACTACAAGAGGTTTCAGCATATAGAGATGAAACTTTGGTAGGGCATTACAGCGACCAACCACATCAGTTTGATGGCAAACGATATGGAGGTTATTACACCCAAGAGGAAGTTAAAGACGTTGTTCAATATGCTAAAGCGCGTTTTGTTACTGTGATTCCAGAAATAGAAATGCCAGGTCACGCACAAGCTGCCATTGCGGCTTATCCAGAGTTAGGCTGTACTTCGACAGGCTCAGCAACCAACAAACCAGTTGAAGTAGCCAAGAAATGGGGAGTTTTTGAACAAATTTATTGTCCGAACCAAAAAACCTTTGCGTTTTTAGAAGATGTTTTGGATGAGGTTTTAGAACTTTTTCCGAGTAAATATATTCACATTGGAGGAGATGAGGCACCAAAAACACGTTGGAAAAATTGTACGCATTGCCAAGACCTGATTAAGAAAGAAGGCTTAAAAGACGAGCACCATTTACAAAGCTACTTTATTACCAAAATGGAAGTGTATCTTAATTCAAAAGGACGACAAATCATAGGTTGGGACGAAATTTTAGAAGGTGGTTTGGCACCCAATGCAACGGTAATGTCTTGGCGAGGTACGAGTGGAGCAGTTGAAGCTGCAAAATCTGGACATAATGTGGTAATGACACCAACATCACATTGCTATTTTGATTATTACCAATCCGAAAATGAGGATGAACCTTTAGCTATTGGAGGTTTTTTGCCGTTGGAAAAAGTGTATGGTTTTAATCCAATTCCAGAAGAATTAACAACAGAAGAATCAAAATATGTTTTAGGTGCTCAAGGCAATATTTGGACAGAGTATATTCCAAATGAAAAGCATCTTGAGTATATGGCATTTCCGAGAATGTTGACGCTAAGTGAAGTGGTTTGGTCTCAACCTGAACTCAAAAACTACAAGAATTTTGTTTCGAGGTTAGAAAACTTTCACCAGCGTTTAGATGCTTTAGATATTAACTATGCCAATCATCTTTATGAAATTGAAGGTGATTTAATTTCTGAAGAAGGAAAGTCGTATTATGAATTAAAAACTCTCACAGAAGGCAAGAGCATTCGTTACACTTTAGATGGAAGTGAGCCTACCTTTAGTTCAAAAATTTATGAATCTAAAATTCCGATTACCGAAAGTTCTACAATCAAAGCCGCTGTGTTTAATGAGGAGAAACAATTAGGTAAAACCTTTGCACAACGCATCAATTACCACAAAGCAGTTGGTGCAAAAATCACGATTGATAAGCAACCACATAAAGCCTATTCTGGTAGTGGAGCAGAAGGTTTAATTAACGGTGTTTCAGGAAACGATTCGCGATATGGAGATAAAGAATGGTTAGGATTTTGGGGAGAAGATATTGAGATTGAAATAGATTTAGGAGAGGAAGTTGAGATTAATTCGATTGAAACACGATTTTATAATGGTAATGGCCAATGGATATATGCTCCCAAAGAATTTGAATTTGGTTTTCAAAATCATGGCTTAGATTCAAAAGTTGAAATCCCGATGATAGATAAGAATACTGTTCCAATAAAAATAAAAGCAGATGTTTTGAGTAGGTATATTTATTTTAAAATTCCGAACTACGGCACAATCCCAGAAGGCAAGCAAGGAGCTGGCAACAAAGCTTGGACTTTTATTGATGAGATTATTGTGAATTAATATGAAACTAGAAACCTGCGCTAATTCATACCAATCAGCAAAAAACGCCTGCGACGCAGGAGCACATCGCATAGAGTTGTGTCAAGAACTTTCAGTTGGCGGCATTACACCATCTTACGGCTTATTGAAAAAAGTAATTGAAGAATTAGATATTCCGGTTTTTGTATTGATACGTCCTCGAAGTGGTAATTTTGTGTATTCTGATGATGAATTTCAGATAATGAAAACCGATATTCAGCTTTGCAAAGATTTAGGTTGTAAAGGCTTTGTTTCAGGTGTTTTAAAACAAGATAATACATTGGATGACGAACGAACAAAAGTACTTATTGACCTTGCCAAACCATTACCATTCACATTTCATCGAGCTTTTGATGAGGTTAAAAACCCAAAAGAAACCTTGTTACAACTTATAGAACTAGGCGCAGATCGAGTTTTGACTTCAGGCCAAAAAGTAACCGCAGAAGAAGGCTTAGAGCTCTTAAAAGAATTGAATGAAGTGAGCAACGGAAGAATCATTGTTTTACCAGGTGCTGGAATCAACACTGCTAATGTGATAAAATTTATGAATGCAGGTTTTGAAGAAGTTCATACTTCAGCATCGAAGAAAGTAGAGCAAGAAAAATCAATGTTTGGAGTGACACAAACTGTTTCAGATTTTAAAACCATAAAGTCTATGAGAGATATTATCAGTAAGGATTGATCAATAGTTCTAAATCACATCATTTGTTTTATAAATCCATCAATATGTTCTAAAGTTAAGGGTTAATTTCTGTTAATTTAGCACAAAGATTTTAATTTAAAAATCATTCAATAGCTATGAAAAGACTGTTTTTGGCCATTATTAGTGTAGTTGTTTTAGGTTGTAAAAATGAAGATATACCGCAAAGTGTAGTTTTAAATGCTAATTGGGAATTTAAGGAAGTCAAAGATTCAATATGGTATACTGCTAAGGTGCCAGGACAAGTACATACAGACTTACTAGCTAATCAACTTATTGAAGACCCATTTGTTGCAAATAATGAGTTGGATTTACAATGGATATCTGAAAAGGATTGGATATATAAATCAAAATTTTCTGTTGATGAAGAAATACTGAAGAGGAAACATTTAGCGCTTCATTTTAATGGATTAGATACTTATGCTACGGTCTTTTTAAACGATAGTATAATCCTGAAGTCGAGTAATGCCTTTAGAGAATTTTCGGTAGACGTAAAGCAACTTATTAAACCTGATAACGAAGTTAAGATAGTTTTTGAACATACAGGTCAATATGAGGAAATAGAAGAAGGTAAATTGCCTTACGAGTTACCTGCCGGAAGACGAATTTTTACTAGAAAACCACAGTTTCATTATGGCTGGGATTGGGGGCCAATATTAACTTCAAGTGGTATTTCCAGGCCTATAGAATTAATATCTTGGAATGATTTAAAAATCAATGATGTTTATTTTAATCAAAAGTATTTGGATGACTCTTCTGCGAGTCTTCAAGCAGAATTTGAAGTGGATTTTGATACTTTAAAAGAACCAATTCAAGTTGAGATATTTGTAAACGATGAATTAAAATCAACAACAGAATTTTCAATAGCATCAAATACTTTTTCGGTACCCTTCCAAATCGAAAATCCTAAGCGATGGTGGCCGCATAATATAGGTGAACCTTACTTATACAATATGAAGGCTGTGATTAAACAAAGCAATAAAGTTTTAGATGTAGTTGAAGTGCAAAAAGGGCTAAGAACTGTGGAGTTAGTTAGAGAGAAAGATAGTATTGGTGAGTCATTTTATTTTAAAGTGAACAATGTTCCGGTTTATGCCAAAGGAGCAAATTACATTCCACAACATAGTTTTCAAGGTCAAGTTTTAGTAGAAGATTATGAGCGCTTATTAGACGATACAGTAGAAGCTAATATGAATATGCTACGAGTTTGGGGTGGTGGTATATATGAAGAAGATATCTTTTATAAGTTATGTGATGAAAAAGGGATTCTAGTCTGGCAAGATTTTATGTTCGCCTGCGCTATGTATCCTGGAGATAAAGATTTTTTAGAAAATGTAAAACAAGAAGCTATTGATAATGTTAAACGTCTTAGAAATCATAGTTCTATTGCTTTATGGTGTGGTAATAATGAAAATAACGAAGCTTGGCATAATTGGGGTTGGCAAACCGATAGAAGTGAAGAAGAAAAAAACGAGATATGGGAAAATTATCAAAATTTATTTAATGGTATTCTACCAGAAATTGTTAATCAATATCATTCTGAGATTGACTACTGGGAAAGTTCGCCTAGTTACGGAAGAAGAGATCCAAGATCATTAACAGAAGGTGACGCTCACGATTGGTGGATTTGGCACGATGAATATCCATTTGAACATTTATTGACTGCCGTACCAAGATTTATGAGTGAGTTTGGATTTCAAGCTTTTCCGAGCTACGAAGCTATTAAGTATATTAATGGAAATGATAGTATTTCTATTTCTTCAAAAGCTTTTGATACGCATCAAAAACATCCTAGAGGTTATTCTATAATTAAGAATTATATGGAGCGTGATTATCCTATTCCAGAAAAGGATGAGGATTATGTCTATATGAGTCAGTTGGTGCAATCTCATGGTATGGTTTTAGGGTTTGAAGCACAACGAAGAGCAAAACCATATAACATGGGTACGTTGTATTGGCAATTAAATGATTGTTGGCCAGTGATTTCATGGTCTAGCATTGACTTTTTAGGTAATTGGAAAGCCATGCATTTTAAAACAAAAAAGGCATTTAATGATGTTTTAGTAAGCTCTAAAATTGAGAATGATACACTTAAAACTTGGATTGTAAACGATAAGTTAGAAGCTCAAAAGGGTATCCTAATATCTACTATTATTGATTTTGATGGCAATGTGATTTGGGAGAATAATCAAAATGTGGAGGTAAGCCCTAATACAAGTGAGCTTAAGTTAGAACAGAGTTTAAATGATGTTTCTTTTGATAAAAAGAAAGTGATTTTAATATCAGAATTTAATGAAGAGAAGAGTCATTTCTACTTTGCTAAACCCAAAGATCTAGAATTAAATAAATCAGAAATAGAAAGAAAAATCACCAAAACGAAAAGTGGTTTTTCAATTGAATTGAGTAGCAATACACTTCAAAAGGATGTGTTTTTACATTCAAATTCTAAAGGTCGTTTTTCTGATAATTTCTTTGATATCCTACCCAATAAAAAAGTTCAGGTTCATTACAAAACAAATGCTGAAGCGCTAGATGACTTGCAAATAAAAAGCTTTAACAATTTCATAAGATAAGTAGACAAGTAGTTGCTTAACTTTGCGATTAAAATATGTTATGATTCGCTGGATAATTTTTATTATCATTTATGTTTTGCTCACGCTTTATGCCTTCCAAGCTATTAAGACTATAACAAAGCAGAGTTGGTTACATTACTTGTTTTTAGGACTTGCAGTAATTGTAGTGGGTAATTTTATTGTTCAGTTTACAATCACTAGCGAAGGGCGTGTTTTAAGCCCAGCAAAAAGCTATGCACTTGGGTTTTTGTTAGCATTTATGTCTATAAATTTGGTTTTGGTGCCTATTCTTTTGGGTGAAGATATTATAAGAGGTTTTTATGGTTTATACGATAAATTTGTAGCTAAGAATGAAGTTTTGCATGTGCCTAGTCGACGTAAATTCATAAGTCAAATAGGATTAGGTTTGGCAGCTATTCCTTTTGCTTCTTTACTATACGGAATGGTAAAAGGAAAATATAATTTCCGAGTACTTAATTACACTTTGCATTTTGAAGATTTACCAGACGCTTTTGATGGTTATAGATTAACGCAAATCAGTGATATACATTCAGGAAGCTTTGATAACAAAGAAAAGATTGAATATGCAGTAGATTTGATTAATGAGCAACAATCTGATGTTATTTTGTTTACTGGTGATATGGTGAACAACAAGGCAACTGAAATGCTTCCATGGAAAGAAACCTTTGGTAGATTAAAGGCGAAAGATGGTAAGTATTCGGTACTTGGAAATCATGATTATGGTGATTATGTAGATTGGAATTCAGCTGCAGAGAAGAAAAAAAATTTACAAGATCTAAAAGATATTCAAAAAGAAATTGGGTTTGATTTATTACTTAACGAGCATAGATATCTTGAAAAGGATGGTGATAAAATTGCCATTGTTGGTGTTGAGAATTGGGGGAAAGGTGGTTTTAAGAAAGCTGGAGATCTAAAGAAAGCCTCTTCTCAAATAAGTTCTGATGATTTTAAAATTTTAATGACCCACGACCCAAGTCATTGGGATGCTGAGGTCGTTAATGATGATTACCACTACCACTTAACTTTGAGTGGACATACCCATGGTATGCAATTTGGTATTGAAATACCAGGTTGGATAAAATGGAGTCCTGCAAAATGGAGATATAATCAATGGGCAGGGATTTATGAAGCTTTAGGACAATACATCAATGTTAATAGAGGTTTTGGCTTTTTAGCTTATCCTGGAAGAGTTGGTATATGGCCAGAGATTACTGTTATAGAGCTTAAAAAAGGGTCAAAAGAGGCATAATTGCTAACAATTGTTTATTTTTATATAGTTCATTACGAACTTACTATGTGTTTTGAGTAAAATTTTTATGTAGGTTTGTATAGCTCGTTTGACTAAAATCACAACATATGTCAAAATTTGGGGAATTAATAGATGTCGATATTCCGGTTCTATTAGACTTCTATACAGAAGGGAATGACCAATCTGCTGCAATGCATCCTATTCTCAGAGATGTTGCAGCCGCATTAGGCGATAAAGCCAAAGTCATTAAGATTGATGTGGATAAAAATCAAGAACTGGCAGAAGCATTGCGAGTAAAAGGTTTACCTACATTAATAATTTACAAGAATGGTGAAATGAAATGGCGTCATAGTGGTGAGCAAGATGCAGATACTTTAATAGGTATTATTCAAGAATACTTTTAGAAAGCGCCTTAAAACCAAATCCTTTTTTACTGTAATAATCTAAGACTTTAGGTAATACATATTTTAAGTTTCTAGAAGCCTTTACACTGTCGTGAAATACAATAATGCTTCCTTCCTTGGCTATAGGAATAATGTTTTCTAAACATGCTTTTTCACTTATTGATTTATCCCAATCATACGAGAGTACGTCCCATAGCACAATTTTGTAACCTAATTCTTGTAAAACCTTTGACTGTTTGCTTTTAAATTTACCATAAGGAGGTCGGAAAAGATTATCGAATGAAGATTGACGATTTTCAGTTTTTGAATTGATTAAATCTTGAGTGCGTTTAACATCATCTATATAATCTTTTGTTTTTGTTTTCCAACCTTTGAGGTGATTAAACGTATGGTTGCCAACACTATGACCATGCTTTAAAATAGATTGAAAAATATCTGGATGAGATTCAATATTCTTTCCTATGCAAAAAAAAGTAGCTTTAGCATCATATTCTTGTAAAATCTGAAGCACCCAATCTGTTATTTCGGGTGTTGGACCATCATCAAATGTAAGATAGAGCTCTTTTTTTACAGTATTGATATTCCAGACAAATTTTGGAAATAAAGTTTTTACAAATCCAGGTGTCTTAGCAGGAATAATCTTCATCTTGGTTATTCTTCAGGAACAATTGAGTCTTTAATAGTGTCGTTTAAAATTGTATTAACATCCAGATCATCTAATGGTACTTCTTCCTCTTCATCAGAATCCATAAGTTTAAGTAAGCTCAAATAACTATTAAACTTTTTGGTTTCTTCTAGAGCAAACTCCTTGTCATTGTATATAACCAGTAGGTCTACTAAAGCTCTATAACGTTGTATATCTAGGTAGATATCATCAATTAGTCTTATTTGGTCATACTCGTCCAAGCCACCGTAATACACAAGATTTTCTTGATAGACTTTAGCTACATCTTTATATAATGCTCTCCCTTTTTCGGTATTACCAACTTCATAATAAGCACTTATGTAAGGTTCCAGAAGTGAGTGATAACCAAATTTATCTACTGGCATTTTCTCCATGGCTATATCTGCAATTTCTTCGGCTTCTTTTAATTTATCTTCATTAATAAGCGCTTCTATTAGTCGTGCAAGGTTGCCTCTATATGTAATACCATTTCTTCTTGTTTCAATATCATGGTAGATATCTTCACCGCTTCCGCCCCAATTCCATTCTTTTACCATGTTGTACATAAGGTCTGGATCAACGCGACCCATATCATATGGGTTGGCTCTATCTACAGGAGTTTTTATAGGTACCAGTTTATAGCACATACCATCTAGTTGCAGATAGTCTTTTAACCAAACATAGTCATCAGCTCCAAATGCACCACCAGTAAAATATATTGGACGTTCCCAATTGTTATTGGCAATAATGTCTAGCATTAACAGCCTGTTTTTGTAGATGTAACTTCCTTCGATTTCAGCATATAAGTTATCCTCAATTTTATCAGCATCTTTAGCACTCACAATACCATTTTTAAGCACTTGATCCTTGTTAACAGGAATACTTATGTGTCTAGTAGGAAAATAATTTGTGTTTTGAATATGCTTTGGGTATTGTCTAGGATCTTCGCCTTGTGCTTTAGCCACATAACCAAACTTGGTCTTAGGATCATCATTAGATATAAAATCCATAAAATCACTTATTGGTAGTGTGTCATTAGTAATCTCTCTCCTAATAATAACATCTCTTGTACTACCTCTATATTGGTTGTGTGTTAATTGTGAAGGAATGGGTTCGCTATCATACGCCTTTCGTTTCATTTGGTCAATGTACCAATCTGTTTGAAATAAACTAGTATTGACCACACGAACATCTGTTCTTACACCTTCAATTTCTTGTAGATACCAAAGTGGGAAAGAATCATTGTCACCTATGGTAAATAGAATTGCATTTGGTGCACAAGATTCTAAATACTTTCTAGCCATTGCGTTAGCTGTATATTTTCCTGAGCGGTCATGATCATCCCAATTATTAGCAGCTAAAACACCAGGAACAATAATTAAGCAAACCAAAGTTACAGCAGGTGCTAATAGTTTTGTTTTTACACTTGACTTTAAAAGATCATAAATAGCATAAACTCCAAATCCAATCCAAATTGCAAAAACATAGAAAGAACCAACAACAGAATAATCACGTTCACGAGGCTCAAAAGGTCTAATATTTGTGTAGAACTGTATAGCTAAACCAGTCATTAAAAAGAAAACCAACAAGATCCAAAAGCGTTTTGCATCAGAATACATTAAAAAGAAAAATCCGATTAAACCTAAAAGCAGTGGTAAAAAATAATAGGTATTTCTGGCTTTGTTTTCTAAAACTTCTGTTGGTAAATTATCTTGAGACACGCCTAAATGTAACTCATCAATGAATTTAATACCAGAAATCCAATTGCCATTAAAGTCATCATACTTACCTTGAATGTCATTTTGTCTTCCTGTAAAATTCCACATAAAATAGCGCCAATACATGTAGCCAAACTGATATTGAAACATGTAAGTAAGATTATCACCAAATGAAGGTTTTTCAACCACAAGATATTGTTGACCGTAACGTCTTAAAAACTTGTCGTAGTCTTCGTAATCAACCTCACCTTTTCTGATACGCATTCTAAAGTCATTAACAACCTGGTCAAAACGACGTTTTTCTTGCAATGCGTATGAACTTGCTTGTTCCGAAGCGATTTGGTCTGCTTCAGCTTCACTCAGGCCTTGTCGCATAGCATCATTCATAAACACACTATACGCTTCGTCAAAAGCATTTTTTTGAAGGTTTGGATTTACCTTAAAGTCAATAAAACCAGTAAACATCATGTAGTTATCGGCATGTTCGCTACTCCACATTCTTGGTAAGATTGAAGCATGCTCATGATTGTAGTTTTGTTTTGTGTCTTCCCAATCGTTTATAATTACATATTCGCCTGTTTTATCATCACGTTCGTAATTCTTTTTATCATCTACAAAAGGCTCATCTTTATCGGCACCAGAATAAATTTCTGTAAACTGCGGTCCGTAAAATAAATGTGTTTCTGGGTATTGCTCTAAGTTGTAGTAGGCTAATAATTCTCTGGCATCAGAAGGATCATTTTCGTTAATAATAACATTGGCATTAGCGCGTATTGGTAGCATCATCCATGATGAAAACCCAATAAAAATGAACATTAAGCACAGTACTAGCGTGTTAACATGAATCATGCCTTTTTTGCGAGTGTAATTCAATCCAAAATAGAATAGGGCAATAACCAATAAGCCTGTGATTATAGTACCTGAATTAAAAGGTAGTCCCATTGAGTTTACAAAAAACACTTCGAGATAACCGAAAAGTTTTAAAGTTGAAGGCAATAATAATTTGAAAATAAACAATAGTATAGCCGCAGAAACAATGTTGGCAATTATAAAGTTTTTAACTGTGATGGTTTTATAATTCTTAAAGTAGTAAATAAGACCAATAGCAGGAATCGTTAGTAATCCCATAAAGTGAACACCAAACGACAACCCAATTACAAATGCAATAAGAATTAACCAACGGTTACCTCTCGGCTTGTGCATGTCTTGTTCCCAACGCAACGCTAAATAGAACATTATAGACATAATTAAAGTTGCCATAGCATAAACCTCAGTTTCAACAGCGTTGAACCAAAATGAATCAGTAAAGGTAAATGCTAAACTTCCTACAAAAGCACTTCCTAGAATAGCCATAGCTTTTCCTTGGCTAGAGTCTTTATTATATTTTACGAGTTTAACTAATAATAGACTGATTGTCCAGAACATAAACAAAATTGTAAATGCACTTGATACAGCACTCATCAAATTCATAATCATACCAATTTGAGAAGGCTCTAGCGCAAAAATGGAAAAAAATGCACCCATCATCTGAAATAGTGGTGCTCCTGGAGGATGTCCAACCTGTAGTTTAGAAGATGTTAAGATGTATTCACCTGCATCCCAAAAACTTACTGTTGGTTCTACAGTTAAAGCATAGACTGTGCAAGAGATTGCAAATACTAGCCATGCTAATATATTATTCCATTTTTTAAAGTTGAATTCTGTCATTGAAAACCTTGGTTAATGATGCTGGCGAATTTACTAATTATTATAGTAATGCCTACATTTTTAAGTTAACGTTAAGTAATTTCAATTATTTTTTTACTTTTTTTTTGCCTAAGACAACTTTTGTATTAAATTTGCACCCTCAATTTAAGAGATTGGCCTATGGTGTAACTGGCAACACGTCTGGTTTTGGTCCAGAAGAGTCTAGGTTCGAGCCCTAGTAGGCCAACAGAAAAGAGTCCTAATTATAATAAGTAGTTGGGACTTTTGCTTTTAATACAAAAACTAAAAGGGTGAGAAGCCTGTGCCGAGCGCAGTCGAGGTAAGCCCTAGTAGGCCAACAAAAAATCCTAATCATTTCGATTAGGATTTTTTTATTTTCAGAATATTTATTCCCAATTATATCTTAAAGGTAATCACAGGTCGCTTAGCATGATTAACTAAATCTTCACTTATACTGCTATTGAAAAAGTGCGCTATACCTTGTCTTCCGTGCGTACTTATGCCTATGAGATCAGCATCAATTTCTTGAGAAAAATTTAAAATACCTTCTTCTACACTAGTATCGTTGTGTACATTAATAGTGTAATTTTCAAAACTTTGGCCAGAAATAAAATCATTAATTCGAGTTCTGGACTCGTACGTTGTTATAAAATTATTAGCTGTATTTACCAAAAGCAGATGAATTTTAGCGTCGAACAACTCAGCAAACTTTACGGCTTGTTTGTAGGTTTCTCTATTGTCGTTCTTAAAATCAGATGCAAAAACAAAATTCTTAATATTAAAACTCTGATGTTTATTTTTAATAACTAAAACAGGAACATCGGAAGAGCGTACCACTTTCTCAGCATTAGAGCCAATAAACATTTCTTTCAGACCAGATGCACCATGAGAACCCATAACAATCAAATCAATATCAAAATCCTTGCAAGCGTCCTTTATTTCGTTAAATGTAATGTCGGCTTTAACAGTTTCGTGTACTGTAATACCTTCTAAAAAATCACTATCCAAAAGGTCTTCAAACTTTTTGTGAGCTAGTCGCATAAAAAACAACGTTTCAGGAATATCACTTTTTACAGCACCTGGATCTATATGTTGCATTGGGATTTCCATCATGTGCAATAAATAAATATCTGCATTATGCTCTTTAGCTAACATTGCAGCTACTTCCAAAGCATTTGTTGCTTGCTCCGAAAAATCTGTAGGGACTAGAATTCTGTTCATTATATTGAGTGATTATTATTAGTCTTATAAATCTACGAAAATAAATCCACTTTATTTGGCTTTGAAAAATTGATATAAATATTGTATATTTGCACCATTGTTTACGGAAAGAAAACGAGAGAGGACGAAAAGTCCTCTCTTTTTATATCAAGAGATGTTTAAGGATACAGTAAAAGATTTGTTAGATCAGGCGTTGGATCAGCGTAAGGATTTGTTTCTTATAGATTTTGAAATTTTGTCTGACAATACCATTAGAGTTGTGATAGATGGTGATAAAGGGGTGTTGGTTGAAGACTGTATCTATATCAGTAGAGCTATAGAACATAACCTTGATAGAGAAGAACAGGATTTTTCATTAGAAGTAACATCATGTGGTGCAACATCACCTTTGCAGCTACCAAGACAATACAACAAGCATATTGGTAGAAATTTAGAAGTTAAAACCTTTGAAGGCGATAAAGTAGAAGGGCAGCTGGCAGATGTTAATGAGGAAGATATTACGTTAAAGTGGAAAACAAGAGAGCCAAAGCCAGTAGGTAAGGGCAAGGTAACAGTAACAAAAGAAGTTAATATTGCTTTTGAAAACATTAAAGAAGCAAAAGTTAAAATAAAATTTTAATTCAATTCAATTATGGAAAATGTAGCGTTAATAGAGTCATTTTCAGAATTTAAGGACGACAAGTTAATTGATAGAGTGACGCTGATGGCGATTCTAGAAGATGTGTTACGTAATGCTTTAAAAAAGAAGTACGGAGACGACGATAACTTTGATATTATTATAAATCCAGATAAAGGTGATTTAGAAATTTGGAGAAACCGTATCGTTGTTGCAGATGGTGAAGTAGAGGATCCAAATCAAGAAATTGCATTATCAGAAGCTCAGAAAATAGAGCCGGATTTTGAAGTTGGAGAGGACGTTGCAGAAGAAGTAAAATTGGTTGATTTAGGAAGACGTTCAATTTTAGCATTAAGACAAAATCTTATTTCTAAAATTCATGAGCACGATAATACTAACATCTATAAGCAATTTAAAGAGTTAGAAGGCGAAATTTATACTGCTGAAGTACATCACATTCGTCACAGAGCAATAATTTTGTTAGATGATGATGGTAATGAAATCATTTTGCCAAAAGACAGACAAATACCTTCAGATTTCTTCAGAAAAGGAGAAAACGTAAGAGGAATAATTGAAAGTGTTGAATTGAAAGGAAGCAAGCCAGCAATCATAATGTCTAGAACATCACCTTTGTTCTTAGAAAAGTTGTTTGAGCAAGAAATCCCAGAAGTATTCGACGGTTTAATTACAGTTAAAAAAGTAGTTCGTATTCCTGGTGAAAAAGCTAAAGTAGCTGTAGATTCTTATGATGATAGAATTGATCCTGTTGGAGCGTGTGTGGGTATGAAAGGGTCTCGTATTCACGGTATTGTACGTGAGTTAGGGAACGAGAATATCGATGTTATTAATTACACAAACAATATCCAGCTTTTTGTAACCAGAGCATTAAGTCCAGCAAGAGTAACATCTTTAAAGTTAGATGAAGAAAATATGCGAGCTGAGGTGTTATTAAAACCAGAGGAAGTATCAAAAGCAATTGGTAGAGGTGGACACAACATTCGTTTAGCTGGCCAATTAACAGGTTACGAGATAGACGTATTTAGAGAAGGTGCAGAAGAAGATGTAGAGTTAAAAGAATTCTCAGATGAAATCGATGGATGGATTATTGATGAATTCAGTAAGGCTGGTTTAGATACAGCAAAAAGCATTCTGGAGCAAGACGTTGACGATTTAGTAAAACGTACTGATTTAGAAGAAGAAACAATATTAGAAGTTATTAGAATTCTTAAGGAAGAATTTGAAGACTAATAGCAGTTTAACTTTAAAAACAATAGAAGTTAGATTGATATAAAACAGATTTAAGTATATTACAGCAATTTATGGCTCAAATTAGAATTAATAAAGTATTAAGAGAACTAAATATCTCATTAGATCGAGCGGTAGACTTTTTGGAGTCTAAAGGCATCGAAATTGAGAAAAGTCCTAATACAAAAATTTCGCAAGAGGTTTACGACACGTTGTCTGATGAATTCCAAACAGATGCATCTAAACGTGAAAAAGCTCAAGAAGTAAGTGAAGCAAAACTCAAGGAGAAAGAGAAGCTTCGTGAGCAGCGCGAACGCGAAATTGAAGAAAAAGAAAAACAAGAAGCCGTTAAAGAAACTGTAGTTAAAGCTAAAGCTGAGCTTAGTGGGCCAAAGCAGATTGGTAAAATCGATTTAGATAAGAAACCAAAAGCTCAAGAAGAGAAAAAAGAAGAGCCTAAGAAAGAAGAGCCAGTAAAGGTTGAAAAACCAAAGGTAGAAGTAGAAAAACCTAAAAAGGAAGAACCTAAAAAAGAAGAGCCAAAAAAGGTTGAGCCAAAAGTTGAGAAAAAGGAAGAAACTACAGAGCCTAAAACTGATGAAAAGTTAAAAACCCAATATCAAAAATTATCTGGTCCAACTACGACTGGTAAAAAAATAGATCTTTCTCAATTCAACAAACCAAAAAAGAAGAAAGAAGAAAAGAAAACTGAATCTTCTAATGATGGTAATAAGCGTAAAAGACGTAGAATTAGCAAAGGCGGAAACGATGGTGGTGGAAGACCAAATTTTGATAACAGAAGAGGTGGCAAAGGAAGAGGTTCTAGACCAAAAGTAGTTAAGGAAGAGCCTAGCGAAGAAGAAGTACAAAAGCAAGTTAGAGAAACTCTTGAAAAACTTCAAGGAAAGTCTAGTAAAGGTAGAGGAGCTAAAAATCGTCGTGAGAAAAGAGATCGACATAGAGAGCAATCTGAAAAAGAACTTCAGGCTGAAGCAGCAGAAAGTAAAATACTTAAGGTTACTGAGTTTGTAACCGTAAGTGAAGTTGCTACAATGATGGATGTTGGAGTAACTCAGGTTATTTCTGCATGTATGTCTTTAGGTATGATGGTGACTATGAACCAGCGTTTAGATGCTGAAACTCTATCTATAGTTGCTGAAGAGTTTGGTTACGAAGTTGAGTTTGTAACAGCAGACATTGAAGAGTCTATTGAGACTGTAGAAGATGATCCAAAAGATTTAAAGCCGCGTGCACCAATCGTAACGGTTATGGGTCACGTAGATCATGGTAAGACATCATTGTTAGATTATATTCGTGAAGAAAACGTAATTGCAGGTGAGTCAGGTGGAATTACACAGCATATTGGTGCTTATGGTGTACAACTAGATAGTGGTCAGAAAATAGCGTTTTTAGATACACCAGGTCACGAGGCCTTTACGGCAATGCGTGCTCGTGGTGCTCAGGTTACAGATATCGCTATTATCGTGGTAGCTGCTGATGATGCTATAATGCCGCAGACAAAAGAGGCTATTTCACATGCTCAGGCAGCTGGAGTACCAATTGTATTTGCGATTAACAAAATAGATAAGCCAGATGCCAATCCAGATAAAGTAAAAGAAGGATTAGCCAATATGAATTTATTGGTAGAAGATTGGGGAGGAAAAATTCAATCTCACGATATCTCTGCTAAGTTCGGTACAGGTGTAAAAGAACTTTTAGAAAAAGTACTTCTTGAAGCTGAATTATTAGAATTAAAAGCCAATCCTAATAAACCAGCAAACGGAACTGTAGTTGAAGCTTACTTAGATAAAGGTAGAGGTTATGTGTCTACAATATTAGTACAAGCAGGTACTTTAAAAGTAGGTGATTATGTATTAGCTGGGAAGAACAGTGGTAAGGTTAAAGCTATGCACGATGAGCGTGGTAATGATATCGAAGCTGCTGGTCCATCAACTCCAGTATCTATTCTTGGTTTAGATGGTGCACCTCAAGCAGGTGATAAATTTAATGTGTTTGAAGATGAGCGTGAAGCTAAACAAATTGCTGCTAAACGTACACAATTACAACGCGAACAATCTGTAAGAACGCAACGTCATATCACATTAGATGAAATCGGAAGACGTATTGCGCTTGGTGATTTCCAAGAGTTAAATATTATTCTCAAAGGTGATGTGGATGGTTCTGTTGAAGCATTAACAGATTCTTTCCAGAAATTATCAACTGAAGAAATTCAAGTTAATATTATCCATAAAGGTGTGGGTGCAATCACAGAAAGTGACGTATTACTGGCATCTGCTTCAGACGCGATTATCGTTGGATTCAATGTGCGTCCTGTAGGTAATGCAAGAATGATTGCAGATAAGGAAGAGATTGATATCAGAACATATTCTATTATTTATGATGCTATCAATGACCTTAAGGATGCAATGGAAGGTATGTTGTCACCAGAACTTAAAGAAGAAGTTACTGGTACAGCAGAAATAAGAGAAACTTTCAAGATTTCTAAGATTGGTACTATTGCTGGTTGTATGGTTACTAACGGTAAAATTTATAGAAATTCTGGCATTAGACTTATTAGAGATGGTGTTGTGGTTTATACAGGTGAATTAGCATCTTTAAAAAGATTCAAAGACGATGTTAAAGAAGTCTCTAAAGGCTATGATTGCGGTATGCAAATTAAGGGATACAACGACATCAACGAAGGTGATATCTTAGAAGCATTCCAAGAAGTAGAAGTAAAAAAGAAATTAAAATAGTTTCTAAAATATATTTAAATAAAAAAGCGACTTAATTAAGTCGCTTTTTTTTATACTTTCTTTTGGTTCTGTCTATTTTTTATCCGACTTAGGTTGAAAAATAATAGCGTTCATGTATTTCTTTTTAATCTTTGCTAATGCTCTATCTGCCTCAAGTCTCGTAGCAAAATTACCAACCCAAACCTTGTAATTTGGTGTATTCCAAACAATCTCAACAGGCCATTCTCCATAAGCATTCAAAAAATTAGATTTTTCACGATCTGCCTTGTCAGGATCTATACTCTGATATACTTGTATTCTATAAACCTTAGAGGTCTTAATATCTTTTTTATACTCTAGGAGTTTATCAATATCACTGTCTTGCTCTACATTAACCTCGCCTTGCTGTGCATTTAAGGTTAATGACAGTAATAATGTTAAAATTGCAGTGCTTGTATATTTTATTTTTTTGCTCATAATTAATGGTTTAAATGCAAAGTTATACTATTCAACGATATAGCCATAAAAATGTTATTTAGAATGTATATAAATTAGTTATTAACACTTCTCTAAGATTTCTAAAATCGACTTTATATCTTACTTTTGCCAGAGTTTCAGAAACATGACTTTTGTCATATTTAACTGAAAAAATCGTACCAAAGTTTAGAAGATAATTCAACTAACAATATGAAACAGGTGATTTACCGTAATTTAACCTCTAAGATACTTAGCCTCGGTTTTATTTTATTACTTACGTTTTCAACTTCACTGACTGCTCAAGAGGGCGACCCAGCAAACGGAAAATCTTTATTTAATGCAAATTGTGCTGCTTGTCACAAATTAGACAAGCCAATGACTGGTCCTGCGCTTCGTAATGTTGAGGCAAGATTAGCTGAAGAAGAAGGTTTAGATAGAGAATGGCTTAATGCTTGGATTCGTAACAGTTCTGCATTAATCAAGTCTGGTGATACGTATGCAAATAAAGTGTATGCAGAGTGGAATAATGTAGCTATGACGGCTTTTCCTCAATTAAGTGATCAAGATATTTCAGATATTTTAGCATATACAGCTGTTGATCCTTGTGAGTTAAATCCTCAATCATCACCAGATTGTCCTGGGTATGTTGCTCCTCCAACAGAAGAAGGTGGATCTGGTTCAGGTGGTATATCAAACAATCTTATTCTAGGGGCTTTAGCAGTATTATTTGCATTATTGGCTATGGCTCTAATTTTAGTAAAACGTACTTTAAATCGTTTTGCTGAAGCTAAAGGAATTGAAATCCCTATAGAAGATCAAAGAAAGCCTTTATGGAAAGCCTTTATTGAAAACCAGTTCTTGGTGTTAGTGACGGCTATTTTCTTCTTACTGGCAAGTGGTTATTTTGTGTATGGATATTTTATGCAGGTTGGTATAGATCAAGGTTATGAGCCAGTACAGCCAATTCATTATTCGCATAGAATACATGCTGGTGATAATGGTATAGATTGTAAATACTGTCACTCTTCAGCTAGAGTGAGTAAACATTCAGGTATACCTTCATTAAACATTTGTATGAACTGCCATAAGTCAATTGCGGAAGTAGCTCCTGCAACATTAGCAGAAGGGCAAGAATATGGAGTAGATTACAATGCTGAGATTCAAAAATTATATGATGCTGTTGGTTGGGATGGTACTGGTTATACTGGTGAATCTAAGCCTGTAAAGTGGATTCGTATACATAACTTACCAGATTTTGCATATTTCAATCACTCACAGCACGTTTCTGTAGCTGGAGTAGAGTGTCAGACTTGTCATGGTCCGGTAGAAGAAATGGAGATAATGTACCAACATGCACCATTAACAATGGGTTGGTGTATTAATTGTCATAGAGAGACAAATGTAAAAGTTAAAGACAACGGATACTATACTAAAATTCATGAAGAATTATCGAAAAAGTATGGTGTTGATCAGTTAACTGCGGCACAAATGGGTGGATTAGAATGTGGTAAGTGCCATTATTAATTTTAATAAGAAGTAATTCAGAATTATATGTCATCAAACAAGAAATACTGGAAAAGTGTTGAAGAGCTAAACGAAAACAGCTCTATTGTTGAGACGCTACAACAAAATGAATTTGTAGAAGAAATTCCAACAGATGAGTTTTTAGGTGATAAAGAAGCTTTAGAGTCTTCTTCAACATCGCGTCGTGATTTCTTAAAGTATGTTGGGTTCAGTACAGCTGCAGCTTCACTAGCAGCATGTGAAGGGCCTGTAATTAAATCTATTCCTTATGTAGTACAACCAACGGAAATTATTCCTGGTGTTGCTAACTACTACGCAACAACGATAGCAGATGGATTTGATTTTACAAGTGTTTTAGTAAAAACAAGAGAAGGCCGACCAATTAAGATTGAAAATAACACGGATGCTGCAACAAATGGAATGGCTAATGCCAGAGTGCATGCGTCAGTTTTAGGGTTGTATGACAATCTAAGAGTTAAGTCTCCAATGAAAGGTGATGCTAAGATTTCTTGGGACACCTTCATGTCTGAAACGACTTCAAAATTAAATGGATTAGGTGACGATAAGCAAATTATATTCTTAACGTCTACAATGCCGAGTCCATCGACTAAGAAACTAGTTTCTGAATTTGCTGAAAAGTATGGTAATGTTAAGCATGTAGTATATGATGCTGTCTCAGAATCAGCAACGCTAGATGCATACCAAGCAAAATATGGTAAAAGAGGAATGGCTAATTACGATTTCTCTAAAGCAAAAACTATAGTTTCTGTTGGTGCTGATTTTATTGGTGACTGGCAAGGTGGTGGTTTTGAGTCTGGCTATGCTAAGAAGCGTATTCCAGATCACGGAAAAATGTCAAGACACATACAGTTTGAGTCTAATATGACACTTTCTGGAGCTAATGCAGATAAACGTGTGCCTTTAACGCCAAGTCAACAAAAATTGGCTTTAGCTAAACTATATAGCTTAGTTGTTGGTGGCGCTGTGTCAGTAGATCTGCCTGAAAATATAGCTAAAGCAGTTCAGTCTGCAGCAAATGAAATTTCAAAAGCAGGAAGTAACGCGGTTGTTGTTACAGGTATTCAAGATGTAAATGCACAAACTGTTGCATTAGAAATCAATGAGTACTTAAACAGTAAAGCGTTTGATCCTAAAACAACAATAAATACAAGACAAGGAAGTGATAAGGCGGTAATGCAATTGGTGGCAGATATGAAAGCTGGTAATGTTGGTGCTGTTATAATGAATGGTGTTAACCCAATGTATACACTTCCTAATGCAGTTGAGTTTGCTAAAGGTTTAGAAAAAACAGAGTTGTCTATTGCATTTTCGATGAAGCAAGATGAGACAGCTTCTAATTGTGATTACATAGCAGCTTTACCTCATAACCTGGAGTCTTGGGGTGATTTCGAATTGAAGTCTGGTCATTATTCAATGATGCAGCCTACAATTCGTCCTTTATTTGATACAAAACAATTTCAAGAAGTGCTTTTAGCATGGAATGGTAATAGCTCATCATATAGAGATTACTTAAAATCAGTTTGGACTACTGATATATTAAATGGAGCTTCGTTTAATAAAGCTGTTCAAGATGGGTTCTTTGTATCAACGTCTTCAGCTACTGAAGCTGATGTTGTAGCATCAACTGAAGATACTGCAGAAGCAACTGAAACACCTAGCGGTAATGCTGCAAGAGCATTGGCACGTTCTGCTAAATCTGGTGGTATGGAGTTAACGCTCTATACAAAAACGGGAATGGGAGATGGTCAGCAGGCTAACAACCCATGGTTACAAGAGTTTCCAGATCCAATTTCTAGAACCACTTGGGATAACTACTTAACGGTTTCTAGAGCTGATGCAGAGCAACTTGGTTTAGTAAACGAAAATGTTGCTAATGGTGGTTTAAATGGTAGCTATGCAAAGGTTACTGTTAACGGAGTAACCATTGAAAATGTGCCAGTGTTAATTCAACCTGGTCAAGCTAAAGGTTCTGCTGGATTAGCATTTGGATATGGTAGAACGTCTTCAGCACTTAAAGAAGAAATGAAGACTGGTGTAAATGCGTATCCTTTATATCAAAACTTTAATACTGTACAAGAGGTAACGGTTGAGAAATCATCTGGTATGCACGAGTTTGCATGTGTACAGTTGCACAATACATTGATGGGTCGTGGAGACATCATCAAGGAAACATCATTAGAGATTTTCAACACTAAAGATAAGCACTACTGGAATGCAGTTCCTGAAGTGTCTTTAAACCATGTTGAAACTCCAGTAACGTCTCCAGATGTAGACTTATGGGATGAGTTCGATCGTTCTGTAGGTCATCATTTTAATTTATCAATAGACTTAAATGCTTGTACAGGTTGTGGTGCATGTGTTATTGCATGTCATGCAGAAAATAACGTACCAGTAGTTGGTAAGTCTGAAATGAGACGTAGTAGAGATATGCACTGGTTGCGTATTGATAGATATTATTCTTCTCAAGATACTTTTGAAGGTGATAACGATAAAAAAGACAATATTTCTGGTTTAGGTAGTTCATTAAGTGAATTTGGTGAAATGGAGAGTCCAGCGGATAATCCACAGGTAGCATTCCAGCCAGTGATGTGTCAGCATTGTAATCATGCTCCTTGTGAAACAGTTTGTCCTGTTGCAGCAACAGCTCACGGTCGCCAAGGTCAAAACCATATGGCTTATAACCGTTGTGTAGGTACTAGGTACTGTGCAAACAACTGTCCTTACAAAGTACGTCGTTTCAACTGGTTCTTATACAACCAAAATGATGAGTTTGATTACTACATGAATGATGACTTAGGTCGTATGGTATTAAACCCAGACGTTACTGTTCGTTCTCGTGGTGTTATGGAAAAATGTTCTATGTGTATCCAAAAGACACAAAAAACTATTCTTGATGCTAAGAGAGAAGGTCGTCCTGTTAAAGATGGAGAATTTCAAACGGCTTGTTCTGCAGCTTGTGGTAATGGTGCAATGGTATTTGGTGATGTTAATGACAAAGAGAGCAAGATTGCTGAACTAAGAGAAGATAATAGAGCGTACCACTTGTTAGAGCACGTAGGTGTTAAGCCAAATGTGGTTTATCAGACAAAAGTACGTAACACAACAGAAGCATAAATTTAAATTAAAGAATCAATTATATAATTATGGCGTCTCATTACGAAGCACCTATTAGAAGACCTTTAGTTACCGGCGAAAAATCGTATCACGATGTTACAGTAGATGTAGCAAGACCGGTTGAAGGCAAAGCAAACAAAGCTTGGTGGATTGTTTTCGGCATTTCTTTGGTTGCATTCCTTTGGGGAATAGGTTGTATTATTTATACCGTAGCAACTGGTATTGGAGTTTGGGGTCTTAACAAGACTGTAAACTGGGCTTGGGATATTACTAACTTTGTTTGGTGGGTAGGTATTGGTCACGCAGGAACACTTATTTCTGCAGTACTTTTATTATTCCGTCAAAAATGGAGAATGGCAATTAACCGTTCTGCAGAAGCGATGACAATTTTCTCGGTTGTTCAAGCAGGTTTATTCCCAATTATTCACATGGGTCGTCCATGGTTAGCTTATTGGGTATTGCCTATACCTAATCAATTCGGTTCTTTATGGGTAAACTTTAACTCTCCATTACTTTGGGACGTATTTGCAATTTCTACATATTTATCTGTATCACTAGTCTTCTGGTGGACAGGTTTATTACCAGATTTTGCAATGTTAAGAGATAGAGCAGTAAGACCTTTCCAAAAGAAAATATATTCTTTAATAAGTTTCGGTTGGTCAGGTAGAGCAAAAGATTGGCAACGTTTTGAAGAAGTCTCTTTGGTACTTGCAGGTTTAGCAACACCACTTGTACTTTCTGTACATACTATTGTATCGTTTGACTTCGCAACCTCTGTTATACCTGGTTGGCATACAACGATTTTTCCACCTTACTTCGTTGCAGGTGCGATTTTCTCAGGATTTGCGATGGTAAACACGCTTCTTATTATTATGAGAAAAGTGTGTAATCTTGAAGACTATATTACGGTACAGCACATCGAGTTAATGAACATTGTCATTATGATTACAGGTTCTATTGTTGGTGTGGCCTATATTACAGAGTTATTCATAGCGTGGTACTCTGGTGTAGAGTACGAGCAATATGCGTTCTTAAACAGAGCAACTGGTCCTTACTGGTGGGCTTATTGGGCTATGATGACGTGTAACGTTTTCTCTCCACAATTTATGTGGTTTAAGAGACTAAGAACAAGTATTATGTTCTCATTCTTTATCTCTATTGTAGTAAACATTGGTATGTGGTTTGAGCGTTTTGTAATTATTGTAACATCATTACATAGAGACTACTTACCATCATCTTGGACAATGTTCTCTCCAACATTTGTTGATATAGGAATCTTTATCGGAACAATTGGTTTCTTCTTTGTGTTATTCTTACTGTACTCGCGTACTTTCCCAGTGATTGCACAGGCAGAGGTAAAGACGATTTTAAAATCTTCAGGTGAGCGTTATAAGAATATTAGAGAGAGAGGTGATAGTTTAGTTGGTACTGGTGCTGATGCCAGAACATCTAAGCCAGTTGAATTTGTAGCTCCATCTTCAAAAGAAACTGCACCAGTAGCTGATAATTCAGAAAAGGTAAACAACCTTCTTGGAACAATTGGTTCTTTTGACGCTGTAACACAAACAGCTGACGATCTTAAGAAGATTAGTGGTGTTGGTCCTAAAATGGAAGAGGTACTTAACAGTATTGGTATCTACACCTTCTTACAAGTAAGTAAGATGACAAAAACAGAATACGACTTGTTAGATTCAATCACAGGTTCTTTCCCTGGAAGAGCAGAGCGTGATGATTGGGCAGGACAAGCGAAAAATTTATTAAATAACTAATATAGTATATGGAAGCTTCAAAAGTAATTCATGCTATTTATACAGATGATGATGTATTAATGTCTGCCGTAAAAAAGGTAAAGGCTCAAAAACATCATATCGAAGAAATATATACACCTTTTCCTGTTCACGGACTAGATAAGGCAATGGGCTTGGCACCAACACGTATTGCAATAACTGCATTTTTATATGGTTGTGTTGGTTTAACAGTGGCTGTTTTAATGATGAATTTTATAATGATTAAAGACTGGCCACAAGACATTGGTGGTAAGCCAAGTTTTAGTTATTTAGAAAATATGCCAGCATTTGTACCGATTATGTTTGAGTTAACGGTATTTTTTGCAGCACACCTTATGGTTATTACGTTCTATTTAAGAAGTAGAATGTGGCCATTTAAAAAAGCTGAAAATCCAGATCCTAGAACAACAGACGATCATTTCTTAATGGAAATTGCTGTTCATAATAACGAAGGCGAATTAACTTCATTATTACAAGAAACGGGAGCTGTTGAAATTAATATTGTAGATAAAGACGAAGATGCACATTAATATGAAGACATCATTGAAATATATCGTAGTACTAGTTGTATTGGTAGGATTTGTGTCTTGCCAAAAGAATTCTAGACCAAACTATCAATACATGCCTAACATGTACGAATCTGTTGGGTACGAAGCATACCAAGAATCTGATGCTTTCGCAAATGGAGTAGAAGCGCAGTTACCAGCGGAAGGAACAATTCCAAGAGGTGATTTTATGCCATACGAAATTGATAATACTAATGAAGGATATGATTTAGCAAAAGCTAATTTAAAAAGTCCCTTAGATTCAACCCAAGTGGATTATGATAAAGGAAAAGTGCTTTATGATGTTTATTGTGGAATTTGCCACGGTACAAAGGGTAACGGTAAAGGTAAGTTAGTTGAACGTGAAAAGATTCTAGGTGTTCCAAGTTATGACGATGCTGGTAGAGCTATTACCACAGGAAGTATTTACCATGTCATTTATTATGGTAAAAACACAATGGGTTCTTACGCTAACCAACTTAACGAAAATGAGCGTTGGCAAGTAGTTGCTTATGTTGAAAAGCTTAAAGCAGATTTAGAAAAATAAGATTTAGATAAAGATTATATAAATGGAATATAAAATTTCAAATCGATTAAGAATGGGTGCTTTCATTATGATGGTACTTGGTTTGATAGGAGTTGCTTATGGCTTCATGGACGCACATCATGTCACTGAAGACAATATTTCAGAGATTTTAGCAGAGGAGCACCATGGACACGGTGATGCTCATGCAACTGAATCTCATGGAAGCGAGCATGCAGATTCTGGACATGGAGAGGTTGCAGCTCATGCTGAGGAGCATCATGGAGATGAAGCTCATGGTGGATTAACACTTCATGAAGAGCATGCACTACATCAAATTCACAACAGACCTTATGCAGCACTTTATGTAGGAGCATTCTTTTTCTTTATGATTGCTTTAGGTGTGCTTGCCTTTTATGCCATCCAATATGCTGCACAAGCAGGATGGTCTCCGGTTTTATTTAGAGTTATGGAAGGTATTACTTCTTATGTTTTACCTGGTGGCTTAATTGTGTTAGCTATTGCCTTTGCTGCAGATAGTCATTTATTTGTTTGGTTAAAAGAAGGAGTTACAGAAGTAGGTCATGAAAACTATGATAAATTAGTAGCAGGTAAATCTGGTTGGTTAAATAAAACAGGTTTCTTTATCAGAGGTCTTATTTTCTTAGGAGGTTGGTCTCTTTACAGATATTTTTCTAGAAAATTCTCTATTGCTCAAGACAGTGCCGATGATAACAGAAATTTTAAAAAGAATTTCAGAATTTCAGCAGCTTTCTTAGTATTCTATATCTATACAGAGTCTATGATGGCTTGGGATTGGGTAATGAGTGTAGATCCTCACTGGTTTAGTACTTTATTTGGATGGTATGTTTTTGCTAGTATGTTTGTAAGTGGTATTACTGTTATAGCAATGATAACTATCTACTTAAAATCTAAAGGATTATTAGAATTTGTAAATGATAGTCATATACATGATTTGGCTAAATTTATGTTTGGTATCAGTATTTTCTGGACCTATTTATGGTTCTCTCAGTTTATGCTAATTTGGTATTCAAATATTCCAGAAGAGGTAACCTATTTCGTAACAAGAATCGAACATTACAAACTACCATTCTTCGGAATGTTAGCTATGAACTTCATTTTCCCATTACTATTGTTAATGAACAGTGATTATAAGCGTATTAATTGGTTTGTAATTATGACAGGTATTGTAATTTTATGCGGACACTATTTAGATGTTTTCAACTGGATTATGCCTGCAACAGTAGTAGATAGATGGTTTATTGGTATGCCAGAAATCGGTGCTATCTTATTATTCGGTGGATTATTCTTATTTATTGTATTTACAGCTTTAGGTAAGGCTCCATTGTTAGCTAAAGGAAACCCATTTATGAAGGAAAGTGAACATTTCCATTATTAATATTAAAAAAGAACAGAAATAATAATGACTGGTTTATTAACGATAATAGTTGTACTCTTTGTAGCTGTTGCCATATGGCAATTGATAAAGATTTTTGACTTAGCTCAAGTAGGCGCAAGCAATACTCAGATTGCTGATGATAAAGACAATAAATTGAATGGTTATTTAATGATGGGCTTTTTAGCTTTCATATATATCATTACAATACTTTGTTTTTGGTATTTAGGTGACTTACCATTGATGTCTAACTCAGCTTCAGAACATGGTCCAGGTATAGATAGTCTTATGGCCATATCTATGGTGGTTATCTTTATTGTACAAACCGTAACACAATTCTTATTACATTATTTTGCTTTTAAATATAAAGGTGAAAAAGGAAGAAAAGCATTGTTTTATGCTGATAACAATACGCTAGAAGCTATATGGACTGGTATTCCTGTAATAGTTTTAGCAGGATTAATTATTTATGGATTATTCACATGGAATGATATCATGAATGTTGACGATCAAGAAGATCCTTTAGTTGTTGAACTTTATGCGCAACAATTCAACTGGAAAGCAAGATATGGAGGTGAGGATAACGTACTAGGAAAAGCAAATGTTAGGTTGATTGACTTAGATAAAGCTAACATATTGGGTGTTGATGAAGATGATCCAAACGCTCAGGACGATATCATTGTAACAGAATTACATTTACCGGTAAACAGACCGGTTTTATTTAAAATGCGTTCTCAAGACGTATTGCACTCGGCTTACATGCCTCACTTTAGAGCCCAAATGAACTGCGTACCAGGTATGGTAACCCAATTTGGTTTCACTCCAACGGTTACAACAGCAGATATGCGTGAAACAGAGGATATGAAAGATAAGGTTCTTAATATTAATAAAATAAGAACCGAAAAAAGTAAGGAGTTAACTGCAAATGGTGAAGAAGCTTTAGATCCATATGAATTTGATTACCTTTTAATTTGTAATAAAATATGTGGTAAGTCTCACTACAACATGCAGATGAAGATAGTAGTAGAAACAGAGGAAGAGTATAATGCTTGGATGGCTGAGCAGACCACTTTTGCAAAATCATTGAATTAAAAAAATTAGAAAAAGAGAATAGATTATGTCAGCTACAGTAGATACACACAATCACGACGATCACGACGTACATCATCATAAAGAAACTTTCGTGACTAAATATATTTTTAGTCAGGATCACAAAATGATTGCTAAGCAGTATTTAATTACTGGAGTAATTGTTATGGGTATCATAGGTATTTTAATGTCTTTAATGATACGTATGCAAATTGCTTGGCCAGAACAGCCTAATGCAGTTTTCGAAGCTTTACTTGGTAAGTGGGCTCCAGAAGGTGTTATGGATGCAGATATCTATTTAGCCTTAGTAACTATACACGGAACTTTAATGGTATTCTTTGTATTAACAGCTGGTTTAAGTGGTACATTTAGTAACCTCTTAATCCCACTACAGATTGGAGCAAGAGATATGGCCTCAGGTTTCCTTAACATGGTGTCTTATTGGTTATTCTTTGTGTCATGCGTTATCATGATTTTATCTTTCTTTGTTGAGATGGGACCTGCAGCGGCTGGTTGGACAATATATCCACCATTAAGTGCATTGCCTATGGCGCAACCAGGTTCTGGAACAGGTATGACAATGTGGTTAGTATCAATGGCTATATTTATTGCCTCGTCTTTATTAGGATCATTAAATTACATTGTAACTGTACTTAACCTTAGAACAAAAGGTATGTCAATGACAAGAATGCCATTAACAATTTGGGCATTTTTCATTACAGCTGTCATTGGTGTAATTTCATTCCCAGTATTATTATCTGCAGCATTACTTTTAATCATGGATAGAAGTTTTGGTACTTCATTCTTCTTATCAGATATATTCATCCAAGGAGAAGTATTACATTACCAAGGTGGTTCTCCGGTACTTTACGAACATTTATTTTGGTTCTTAGGACATCCAGAAGTATATATTGTATTACTTCCTGCTTTAGGTATTACCTCAGAAATTATTGCAACAAATTCTAGAAAGCCAATCTTCGGATATAGAGCAATGATTTTATCAATCCTAGCAATTGCATTCTTATCAACGATAGTTTGGGGTCACCATATGTTCGTTTCTGGTATGAATCCTTTCTTAGGTTCTGTATTTACATTTACAACATTATTAATTGCTATACCTTCTGCGGTAAAAGCATTTAACTACATTACAACCTTGTGGAAAGGTAACCTCCAAATGAATCCAGCAATGCTGTTTTCTATTGGATTAGTGTCTACATTTATTACTGGTGGTTTAACAGGTATTATTTTAGGTGATAGTGCACTAGATATCAATGTACATGATACATATTTCGTAGTAGCTCACTTCCACTTAGTAATGGGTATTTCTGCACTGTATGGTGTATTTGCTGGTGTTTATCACTGGTTCCCTAAAATGTTTGGTCGTATGATGAATAAGAATCTTGGTTATATCCACTTCTGGATTACTGCGATTTGCGCGTACGGTGTATTCTTCCCAATGCACTTTATTGGAATGGCAGGTTTACCAAGACGTTACTACACAAACTCCAACTTCCCATTGTTTGATGATACGGCAGATACACAAGTAGTAATTACTGTTTTTGCTTTAATTGCAGGTGTTGCCCAAATAGTATTCTTATATAATTTTATAAGCAGTATTTTCTATGGTAAAAAAGCAGAGCAAAACCCATGGAGATCAACAACATTAGAATGGACAACTCCTGTAGAACATATGCACGGTAACTGGCCAGGTGAAATTCCTCATGTACACCGTTGGCCTTACGATTATAGTAAGCCAGGGCATGATGAAGACTTTGTGCCACAAACAGTACCAATGAAAGAAGGTGAAGAAGAATTACATCACTAAATTTTCTATAAAATGAGAATTTCATAAATGAGATATATAATATCAAAGCCTTTCTAAATCAGAAAGGCTTTTTCTTTATATTTGTTTTGTATGAATGAAAACTTAAATCCATCTAACGATAATTATAGTCCAGAAGAACTTGACTTAGAAAAAAAGTTAAGACCCTTAACTTTTAATGACTTTACAGGACAAGATCAGGTATTAGAGAATTTATTGATTTTTGTTCAGGCTGCTAATCTAAGAGGAGAAGCACTAGATCATACACTTTTTCATGGTCCTCCAGGATTAGGAAAAACAACGTTGGCACACATACTAGCAAATGAACTAGATGTAAATATAAAAGTGACTTCAGGTCCTGTTTTAGATAAGCCAGGTGACCTCGCAGGACTACTTACAAACTTAGAAGAAAGAGATGTCTTATTTATTGATGAAATACATCGCTTAAGTCCAATTGTAGAAGAGTATTTATACTCAGCAATGGAAGATTATAAAATAGACATCATGATTGAATCTGGACCAAATGCAAGGACAGTTCAGATTAATTTAAACCCATTCACTTTAGTAGGTGCCACAACACGCTCAGGACTATTAACAGCACCTATGAGGGCGCGTTTTGGTATAAGTAGTCGTTTGCAGTATTACAAAACAGATTTACTAACTACAATTGTACAACGTAGTTCTTCGATATTAAATGTGCCTATTTCTATGGAAGCAGCAATAGAAATAGCAGGTCGTAGTCGTGGTACTCCGCGTATTGCCAACGCCTTATTGAGGCGTGTTAGAGACTTTGCACAAATAAAAGGTAATGGCAAAATAGATATAGAGATTGCTAAGTTTGCACTAGAAGCCTTAAATGTCGATGCTCACGGTTTGGATGAAATGGATAATAAAATCCTTACAACAATAATCGATAAGTTTAAAGGTGGACCTGTTGGAATAACAACCTTAGCTACAGCTGTAAGTGAAAGTGCTGAAACCATAGAAGAAGTCTATGAACCTTTTTTAATTCAGCAAGGCTTTATAATGCGTACACCTCGTGGAAGAGAAGTTACAGAGCAAGCTTATAAACATTTAGGTAAGATTAAAGGGCCAATTCAAGGAGGTTTATTTTGATATATGCAAAATAAAAAAGATATACCCAACGTGCCTTTGTCTGAGTTTTTAAGACATACACTCAATATTTTAAAAAACCCACTGCCTTTTCATCATAAAAAATTTTCTGAAAAAGGAAACACGTTTAGTCTTACAATTGGGTTGAATAAAAAAATTTACTTTTCGCGCGATGCTGCATTTGCTGAATACGTGCTTCAAAAAAATCAAAGGAATTATACAAAAAGTAAAATTCAAATAGAAGACCTTTCAAAATATGTTGGCAAAGGCTTGTTAACGTCCGAAGGTGAGTATTGGCGCAAACAGCGAAAGCTAATTCAACCTGCATTTCATAAAAAGCAACTTAATCTGTTACTGGATAATATATACGATATTATAAAAACTGAATATCAAAAAGTTCAGCCAAATAAAAAAGTAGACATTTTCCCAATCTTAAATGATTTAGCATTTCAAACTGTTGTAAAATCATTGTTTAGTAGTGCCGTAAATCAAAAAGATATACATAGACTACAATTTATTACGGAGGCCACGCAAAAAATGCTTGTTAAGGAGTTAAGACAACCGTATTTAGCTTGGTGGTTTTCAGCGAGCGGAATTTTAAAAAAGAATTTAGATCTCACCAAAGAAGCAAGGCAAATTTTAAAACGTATTGTTAACGAACGAAGAAATTCAGGTTTGAAACAAAACGATTTATTAGACATGCTACTCGACGCCAAATATGAAGATGGTTCTCCGATGAGTGAAGAACAATTAATTGATGAAATATTAATATTATTTGTTGCTGGGCACGAAACTACATCAAATGCATTAACATTTACATTTCAATTATTGGCGCAAAATCCTAAATGGCAAGATAAAATTGTTGAAGAGATTTCAAATATCAAAAAAGAAACTGAAGATATAATGGCTTTAGTAACTTCCGCAAAAGTGTGTCAGCAAGTTGTTGAAGAATCTATGCGATTATATCCGCCAGCTTACTTTATAGATCGTGTTAATATATCAGACGATACTTTTGGTGGTATGGAATTTAAATCTGGTTCAAATTTGTTATTTTCTATTTTCGAGATTCATCGTCATCCACAATTATGGGAACAGTCAGAAACATTTATGCCAGAGCGTTTTTCAGAAGGTGGACGAAAGTATTCCTCGCAATACTTTCCATTTGGTGCAGGTCCAAGAAAATGCATTGGTAATAATTTTGCTATGTTTGAAATGATAATAGCAGTAAGTCAATTGGTTTCAAAATATAAAATTACACCAGAGTTTGAATCCATAGAAATAACACCTCTTATTACCTTAAAACCTAAGAATGCATATTTAAGATTTGAACCACGATCTTAATGAAAAACAGCTCTAAATACACACAACTTATCAAAGCAGAAGCTAAGCGGCTTGGTTTTTTATCGTGTGGTATAAGCAAAGCTGAGTTTTTAGAAGAGGAAGCGCCAAGGTTAGAATCTTGGTTAAATAAAAATATGCATGGCGAAATGCGTTATATGGAAAACCATTTCGATAAACGCTTAGATCCGACACTACTTGTAGAAGGATCAAAAAGTGTGGTGTCTTTGTTATTTAATTATTACCCAAGCCAAGAGCAAACAGCTAATAGCTATAAGCTATCAAAATATGCTTATGGTACAGATTATCATTTTGTAATAAAGGATAAACTCAAAATGTTGTTGGCTTTTATTCAAGAAGAAATAGGTGAAGTTTATGGGCGAGCATTTGTGGATTCTGCACCAGTTTTAGATAAAGCTTGGGCGGCGAAATCTGGTTTAGGATGGATAGGAAAACATTCTAATCTATTAACTCAAAAAGTAGGCTCTTACTATTTTATTGCTGAGCTCATAATAGACTTAGAATTAGATTATGATACACCAGTTACTGATCATTGTGGTACATGTACTGCTTGTATAGATGCTTGCCCTACAGAAGCAATTACAGAACCCTATGTTGTAGATGGAAGTAAATGTATCTCTTATTTTACAATAGAATTAAAAGATAATTTACCCTCAGATATGAAAGGCAAGTTTGATGATTGGATGTTTGGTTGCGATGTATGCCAAGATGTTTGCCCATGGAATCGATTTAGTAAACCTCATAGCGAGCCTTTATTTAATCCGCATCCAGAACTATTGTCTATGACAAAAAAAGATTGGGAAGAGATTACAGAAGATACCTTTAAAAAAGTGTTTAAAAAATCAGCTGTAAAACGAACTAAATATTCTGGTCTTAAAAGGAATATTAATTTCCTACAATAATAGATTTAGTAGAAGATTCTCTTACTACAAGTTCGGTTGGTAACTCTACAGTTTTAAAAGTAATAGGTTCTTTCTTTTTACGTTGTTTTATTTCTTTGTATAGTAATTTAAAAGAGGTTTTGCCCATGTCGTATCCAGGTTGATCAATAGTGCTTAATGTTGGTGAAATTACAGAAGACATAAACCAATTACTAAATCCAACTACAGCAATATCATCTGGCACTTTAATACCTTGCTTATTAAATTCTGTAAGTGCACCTATTGCAACTAAATCTGTATTAATAAAAATACCATCTACATCGTTATGATCTTTCAATAATTTTCTTGCACTTTCTTTTCCTTCATCAAAACTTTTATCACTACAGTTGCATATATAAACTAATGATGGGTCATATGGCCTGTTGTGATCAGTCAATGCTTGTTTATAGCCCAGAAATCTATCAATTGAATTTTGAGGTAGCAACGGACCTCTAAAATGTGCTATTTTCTTACAACCGATATCAATAAGGTGTTTTGTTGCAGTGTATGCAGCTTTACGGTCATCTATAATTACCTTCGAACATTTTACAACCTTTGCTATTTTATCAAATAGCACTAATGGAGTATCTGCCTCAATAATTTCATTTAAATGATTAAAATTTACTGTGCCATTTGCTAATGACATTAAAATACCATCTACACGTTTGCTTAGTAAAAGATCAATTTGCTTTTTTTCTAACTCAAAAGATTCATTTGATTGTAGAATGATAACTAAATATCCCTTTTTCTCGGCCTGCGCAATTATTCCCTTAATTACGTTGGAAAAAAAGTGATGCACAACTTCAGGAATAATAATACCAATAGTTTTAGATTCACTGGTTCTTAAGTTTACTGCAAAGGCATTAGGCTTATAATTTAAAGTTGCTGCAGTTTCTTTAACCAAGCGCTTGGTTTTTTTACTTACATCTGGATAATCCTTTAATGCTTTAGATACTGTCGTAATAGAAATGTCTAATATTTCAGCTATTTCTTTCAGTGTTACTGGTTTCATATAACAATAGTAATTATTTATAATAGTCCTATGAGCAAATATATAAATCGAAAACGTTTTCGTAAAATCGAAAACGTTTTCGATATTGAATTATCAGTTTTTTATACTCAAGAATGTAAATTCGTTACATAATCATGTAAAAAAATAATAATTAAACAACTAAAAGATGAAATTATTTAAAAACAAATTGGGCGCTTTTATTGCTTTTGTTATGATAGGATCCTTCTTGTCAGCGCAGAGCAATATTTCTGGTACCGTTAAAGACAACGATGGTATGCCAATACCTGGTGCAAACATTATTCTAGAAGGTACCTCTAAGGGTGCAGTCACAGATATTGATGGTAAATATTCTGTTGCTAATGTAGAAAATGGTACTTATACTATGGTAGCTTCTTATTTAGGTTATTCAGAGTCCAGAAAGTCCATAACAGTCGATGGTACAGATTTAACTGTAGATTTTGTTTTGGCAGAAGACACTGAGTCTTTAGATCAGGTAATTGTTACTGGTGTTACAAATCCAAAGTCAAAGATTGAATCGAGTGTTTCTGTTACTACTATGAGACCAAGTGTTATTAAACAATCAGCACCTAGAACGACAGGTGAGATTTTTAGAACTATCCCTGGTATACGTTCAGAGTCTTCAGGTGGTGAGGGTAACTCTAATATTGCAGTAAGAGGTGTTCCTGTTTCTTCTGGTGGTTCAAAATATGTTCAACTTCAAGAAGACGGTTTACCAGTTTTATTATTCGGCGATATGTCTTTTGCAACAGCAGATATTTTTACAAGATTTGATAATAATATAGCAAGAATTGAAGCAATAAGAGGTGGCTCTGCATCTACATTATCTTCAAATTCTCCTGGAGCTATAATTAACTTGATCAGTAAAACAGGTAAAACACAAGGTGGCTCTATCGGGACTTCATTTGGTTTAGATTATGGGTCTTTCAGAACAGATTTTGATTACGGTGCGCCAATAGGTGAAGGATTATATTTTCATGCTGGTGGTTTTTACAGAGCTGGTGAAGGTATTAGAGAAACAGGATTTACTGCTAATAATGGTGGACAAATTAAACTAAACCTTACTAAAGAATTTGAAAAGGGTTATGTAAGATTAAGCGCTAAATATCTAAATGACAGAGCAGCAGCATACTTACCAATGCCAATAGAAGTTACAGGAACAAACGATGATCCAAGTTGGGGAAATGCGCCAAACTTTGATGCAACAAGAGGCTCTTTACATTCTTCGTATTTAACACAAAATGTTGGTTTAGGTGCAGATGGTCAGTTAAGAAGATCGAATGTTGCAGACGGTATGAACCCTATTTCCACGTCATTAGGACTCGATGCCTCTTTTGAGTTAACAGATGGTTGGAGAATTAGAAATAATGGAAGATTTTCATTCAATAAGGGGCGTTTTGTATCTCCATTTCCAGCAGAGGTAAGTACAGCCTCTGCAATAGCAGATTCATTTGGTACAGGTTCAACACTAAGCTATGCAAATGATGGAACAGCTGTTAATGGTGATGCATTGGTAGCTAGAATTCATATGTTTGACACTGAGTTAAATGACTTTAATAACTTTATGAACGATTTAAGGTTAACTAAGTCTTTTGATAACGTAGATGTTACTCTAGGTTACTTTAAGTCTATTCAAAATGTTTCTATGTCTTGGTTATGGAATTCTTATTTACAAGAGGTAAATGATGATAACGCTAGACTAATAGATGTTGCTGATGCAACAGGAAGCCCTCTAAGTACAAACGGATTATATGCCTATGGTGTACCGTTCTGGGGAAATTGCTGTACACGTAATTACGATACACAGTATAATATTTCTGCACCTTATGCAAATATTGCTATCGAGGCTTCTGAAGATTTAAATTTCGACGCAAGTATTCGTTTTGATAAAGGACAAGTAGATGGAACATTTGCTGGAACTGTACAAACTACATTTGATATTAATAATGATGGAGTAATTTCTGCACCAGAGCAATCAGTGTCTGCTGTAGATACTGCAAATCCAACTGCAGTAGATTACGACTATGATTATGTGTCTTACTCATTAGGTGTTAACTACAAATTACAAGATAGACAAGCAGTTTTTGCACGTTACAGTAGAGGTGCAGCAGCTAAAGCAGATCGTATTTTATTTGCAGGTTTAGATTATTTAGATGGAGATAGAATAAATGCTTTAGACTTTATAAATCAAGCAGAAGTTGGATATAAGAGAGGATTTGATAATGGTGCATTATACGCTACATTATTCTACGCTAAGACTACAGAAGAGGGTGGTTTTGAAGCAACTTCAAACTCTATTATAGAAAATGATTATAGCTCAGTTGGTGTTGAATTAGAAGGTTTCTATAGAATTAATGACCTTAGCTTACGTGGTGGTGTAACTTATACTAACGCAAAAATAGACTCTGGTGATAATGATGGTAATACACCAAGAAGACAACCAGATTTTATCTATAACTTTATCCCAACGTATAACTTTGGTACAGATAAACAAAACTCTTTTGGACTTAGCTTTATAGGTCAATCAAAGGCTTATGCCCAAGATAATAACGATTTAGTAATGCCAGGATTCGTTATCGTAAATGGTTTCTTTAACTATGGTATTACAAAAGACTTAAGTGCTAACTTAGGTTTTAATAACATATTTGATTCATTAGGTATTACTGAGTCTGAAGAAGGTTCTATCGTAGAAGGACAAACAAACTATGTTAGAGCAAGACCTGTTCCAGGAAGATCCATTTCTTTAGGACTTAACTATACTTTTAGATAAAATTTTATTTGAGTGAGTTTTTAAAATATTGACTTTTAAGTTGATTGATTGATTGGTAGAAGAGTCAATGTTAATTATTATCATTGACTCTTTTTAATCCTTAGTAATTCAAGTTGTATTTTTAATCAAAAGTAAACGTTATGCTCAGATCTAAACCCAAATTAAGTTTTTGGCAAATTCTAAACATGAATGTTGGGTTTTTCGGAATTCAATACAGCTTCGGGTTACAACAAAGTGCAGTAACACCTATTTACGATTTTTTAGGAGCAAGTCCAGATCAAATACCAATTTTACATTTAGCAGGCCCTGTAACAGGTTTGTTAGTGCAACCGGTTATAGGTGCATTAAGTGACAAAACTTGGCATCCTAAACTAGGACGAAGAAAACCATATTTTCTTATTGGCGCTGTTTTATGTAGTTTGGCATTAATCGCCTTTCCTTTTAGTAGTTCGTTATGGATGGCTGCAGGTTTGCTTTGGATATTAGATGCAGGGAACAACACTGCAATGGAGCCTTACAGAGCGCTCATAGCAGATAGCTTAAACGAAGATCAGAGACCTTTAGGTTTTCAGATGCAAAGTTTCTTTACAGGTTTAGGTCAGGTCTTGGCAAACGTATCGTTATTTGTGTTTCCTTTAATTATTGTAGGTACAACAGGTTCTTTACCTAATTGGGTGTACGCTTCATTTTTCTTAGGAGCATTTTGTTCTATCGCTTCAATATTATGGAGTAATAGCAAAACAAAAGAAATACCACCAACTAAAGAAGAATTAGAAGCTCTAAAAGCTGAAAAAAACGGTGTCTTTGAGCCTTTGGTAGAAATCGTTTCAGCAATAAAAGATATGCCAAAAGTAATGTGGCAATTGGCTTTAGTATACTTGTTTCAGTGGTATGCGCTTTTTTGCTATTGGCAAAACTCTTCAAAAAGTGTTGCGCTTTCTGTATGGAATGCAACACCAGATAACAAAGAATTATACAGTGAAGCTGTAGGTTGGACTGGCTTGGTTAATGGTTGGTACAATGTCGTAACTTTTTTGGCAGCGTTTGCTCTTGTTGGCTTTGCTAAGCGATTTAGTGCTAAACGAGTACATGCTTTTTGCCTCATCTTAGCAGCTATAGGATTTTTAGCTTTTCCACATATTGAAAATAAAAATCTGCTGTTTTTTGCAATAACCGGTTTTGGTATCGGTTGGGCGAGTATGATGGGTATTCCATATTTAATGGTTGTTTCCGATATTCCTAAGGAACGCTATGGAGTGTATATGGGAATAATAAATATGATGATTGTAATACCAATGATATTTCAAACAATATCATTTGGGTACATATTAAAACATTTTTTAAACAACGATCCTCGCCATGCAATAACTTTTGCAGGTGCATTGTTAATTGTTGCTTCTATGTTAACCCTATTAATGAAAACAAAAAATAAAGAGACAGAAGAGGTAACGTCTTAATAACTACAAACGTTGAAAAATAATAATCAAAATATAGATATACTGTGTGTCGGAGAGGCCTTAATAGATTTTATTGGTCACCAAACCGATTCAACAATTAATGATACAAGAGATTATCATAGGTACCTGGGTGGATCACCTACTAATGTAGCCATGAATATGGCGCGATTAGGTTTAAAATCTAAAATGATAGCTGCTGTAGGAGATGATGGATTTGGTGATTATATTTTCGAAAGACTCTCTGAAGTAGGAGTAGATGTCTCAAACATTAATCGTATTAAGAAAAAGCCAACAAGTGTCATTTTCGTATCGCGTACAAAAGGAACACCAGATTTTATACCTTTTAGAGAAGCCGATTCTTGTATTACTGAAGCGCAAATACCTGAAAGTTTATTGAAACAAGCTAAAATATATCATACAACTTGTTTCGCACTTAGTCGCAAACCTGCTCGGACAACAATTTTAAACAAAGCAAAAGAAGCGTACGAGTCTGGTTGCAAGCTTAGTATAGATGTTAATTATGCTGATGAAATCTGGGAAAGTAAAGATGAAGCTTTAGAAGTTGTTAAAGCCTTTTGCAAGTTTAATCCATTGATTAAAATAAGCGAAGATGATATGTTAAGGCTGTTTGGTAAAAAGCTACCACATCAAGAAATCTTCGATTTTTTTCACAATGAAGGGGTGGACATAATATGTCTTACATTAGGTAGTAACGGAGTTATTCTGTCTCAGAAGCATAAAGAACTTATTCAACTACCAGCAATAAAAATAGACATGGTAATGGACGCTACAGGAGCTGGTGATGCATTTTGGTCAGGCTTCTTGTTTGCCTACATTCAAGAAAAACCAATGAAGGAGTGTTTAGAAGTAGCGTTGCAACTTGCTGCTTTAAAACTTCAGAATGTGGGTAGATTACCAGATAATATAGATATACTTTCCAAACTACTATAAAAAAAGATGGTGCAAAAAAAAGAGGTTGTCAATGGAGTTATGCTTAACGCATATCCTGATAGCATAGGCGAAAAATTAAGCGATACCATTGCCATGTTACAAAAACCAGAGTTTAAAGATGCTTTTTCTTTATTCTATGTGTTGCCAACGTTTTTTAATAGCGATTTAGATAGAGGGTTCTCTATTATAGATTACAATATTAATGAGGATTTAGTGTCTAAAAAAGATTTAGAAAATCTAAAATCTTTAGGGATAGAGCTAAAGTTTGATATTGTATTAAACCACCTTTCGGTTGCTTCACCTCAGTTTAAAGACTTATTAAAACATGGTAAAAACTCTATTTACAAAGATTTTTTTATCAATTGGAATGAGTTTTGGCAAGGCTTTGGGAAATTAAATAACGACGGCATTATTATTCCAGATGATGTTTATCTCAATAAACTTTTTATGCGAAAATCTGGCTTACCAATTTTGCAAGTTCCTTTTCCTGATGGAAGTAAACAGCCTTACTGGAATACCTTTTACCAAAAAGTAGATTATGAAAAAGAGACCTATTTAGGTCAGATGGATGTAAATGCAAAATCTCCATTAGTCTGGGAGTTTTACAATGAAACACTCGCAAAATTAAAAGCCTTTGGTTGTTCAGTATTACGATTAGATGCTTTTGCCTACTTACATAAGGAAGTTGGTCAGTCTAATTTTTTTAATACGCCAGGCACATGGGATTATTTAAGCAAAATAAGAGAAATTGCAGATAAAAATGAACTCAAGTTGTTGCCCGAAATTCATGCAGAATACGGATCATTTCTTCATAAGGAAGTTGCGGAAGAAGATTATCATATTTACGATTTTTTCTTACCAGGACTTATAATTCATACTTTAGAAAAAGCAGATAATAGTGCACTGGTAAAATGGATTAACGAAATTGTTGCCAACAAATACAAAACGGTAAACATGCTTGGTTGCCATGATGGTATTCCTGTTTTAGATTTAAAGGGGAAAGAAGTCAATGGTACTTATAATTCAGGTTTGCTAACTGATGAGGAAATAGACGATATCATGAATATTGTTCTACAACGTGGTGGACGAGTAAAAAACCTCTATGATTCTGAAGGGAATAAAATTTCGTATTATCAAGTTAACGCTACCTACTTTAGTGCCTTGGGAGAGCAAGAAGATAAACTGTTGTTAGCTAGAGCAATGCAGTTGTTTGTGCCAGGCATTCCACAAGTATGGTATTTAGATATTTTTGCTGGCACTAACGATTATGAAGCAGTAGATCGAGCAGGAGAAGGGGGGCATAAAGAAATTAACAGAACAACACTTTCAAGCAAAGCAATTGAAGAAGGACTACAAAAAGACATCGTTATCAATCAATTAGAGTTGATTAAACTAAGAAATACCTCAAAAGCATTTAATGGGAGTATAACTATAAAGGGGTCATCAAGTAATCAATTAATAATGCATTGGCAAAATGAAGAAGATTTTGCAACGCTAGAAGCAGATTTAAAAACCTTCAAATTTAGTGTCGTCTATACTGAAGACCATAAAATGAAATCCAAAAGATACTAGGTGGATTAAAGATTTAGTTTTTTTAATAGAATACCCGAATTAATGCTTCTGATTTATTGTCTCATTAATTCAAAGCTTCTTTATGTATCTTTGCAGCTTAATTAAAATTGATTATGAGCAAACAAAGCAAGCGAATAGAAGCTTTATTATATCACGCAAAACCTACTCCAGGAAAGATAAAAGTTGTACCTACTAAGAAGTATGCATCTCAACGCGATTTATCCTTAGCATATTCTCCAGGTGTTGCAGAACCTTGCTTAGAAATTGAAAAAGACGTTAATAACGTTTATAAATACACTGCAAAAGGAAACTTAGTTGCTGTAATATCTAACGGAACAGCAGTTTTAGGCTTGGGTAATATTGGACCAGAAGCTTCAAAACCCGTTATGGAAGGAAAGGGTTTGTTGTTTAAAATCTTTGCAGATATCGATGTTTTTGATATTGAAGTTAACACCGAAAATGTCGATGAGTTTATTGAAACGGTTAAAAATATTGCGCCAACGTTTGGTGGTATTAACCTTGAGGACATAAAAGCACCAGAAGCCTTTGAAATTGAGCGTCGATTGAAGGAAGAATTAGACATTCCTGTAATGCACGACGATCAGCATGGTACTGCAATAATTTCTGCCGCAGCACTTTTAAATGCTTTAGAACTTGCTGAAAAAAATATTGAGGATGTAAAAATAGTTGTTAGCGGAGCAGGTGCTGCGGCTATTTCGTGTACGCGATTATACAAAGCTTGCGGAGCCAAGGGTGAAAATATTGTAATGCTAGATAGTAAAGGTGTTATTAGAAAAGATAGAGATAACCTTACGTCTCAAAAAGCTGAGTTTGCAACAGACAGAAAAATAAATACTCTAGATGAGGCCATTAATAAAGCAGATGTCTTCATTGGTTTATCTATGGCAGATATAGTAACGCCAGAGATGTTAAAATCCATGTCTGCAAACCCAATTGTTTTTGCAATGGCAAATCCAAATCCCGAAATCAATTATGATTTAGCTATAGACACCAGAGAAGATATCATTATGGCAACTGGTCGTAGTGATCATCCAAATCAGGTTAATAATGTACTTGGTTTTCCATTTATTTTTAGAGGAGCTTTAGATGTTAGAGCTACTAAGATTAATGAAGAAATGAAGATGGCTGCCGTTAAAGCACTATCCAGATTAGCAAAAGAACCTGTTCCAGAACAAGTCAATTTAGCTTATAATGAAACCAGATTAACATTTGGAAGAGATTATATCATTCCAAAACCATTTGATCCACGATTAATTGCTGAAGTTCCTCCTGCAGTTGCAAAAGCTGCAATGGAAAGTGGTGTCGCTCAAGAACCAATTGAAGATTGGGATCGTTATAAAAACGCTTTATTAGAGCGATTAGGTTCAGATAACAAGTTAGTGCGCCAATTATTAGGTAGGGCACGTACCAATCCTAAAAGAGTTGTTTTTGCAGAAGCTGATCAGTTAGATGTTTTAAAAGCAGCTCAGATAGTATATGAGGAAGGTGTGGCAGAGCCTATACTTTTAGGTAGAAAGGATGTTATAAAGGATTTGATGTCTGAAATTGAGTTTGATGCAGACGTTGAAATTATTGATCCAAAATCTGACGAAGAAACTGAACGTAAAAACCAATATGCTAAAGTCTATTGGGAAAAGCGACATCGACAAGGGGTAACCTTCTATTCTGCCAAAAAGAAAATGAGAGAACGTAATTTCTATGCTGCAATGATGGTAAACGTTGGTGATGCAGATGCGCTTATTACAGGTTATTCTCGAAGTTATCCTTCAGTTGTAAAACCAATGTTAGAGTTAATTGGTATGGCAGAAGGCGTTAATAGAATTGCTACAACTAACGTTATGATGACGCAACGTGGTCCAATGTTTTTAAGTGATACCGCTATAAACATAGATCCAGACGCCAAGTGTTTAGCCAGAATTGCAAGAATGACATCCAGAGTCGCTAGAATGTTTGGTATAGAGCCAGTAACGGCAATGATTTCATATTCTAATTTTGGTTCATCAGAAAATCCAAGAGCTAGAAAAGTACAAGAGGCAGTATCAATTCTTCATAAAGCTTATCCAGATATGGTTGTAGATGGAGAGTTACAAACTGACTTTGCTCTAAATGCTAAAATGCTTCAAGATATTTTTCCTTTTTCTAAACTGGCAGGACGTAAGGTAAATACACTTATTTTTCCAAGCCTTGATGCAGCAAATATTACATACAAACTACTCAAAGAGCTCAATAAATCAGAATCTATAGGTCCAATTATGATGGGCATGGCAAAGCCTGTGCACATTCTCCAATTAGATGCAAGTGTAGATGAAATTGTTAATATGGCAGCCATTGCTGTTATAGATGCACAAGAGCGCGAAAAACGTAAGCAAAAGAAGAAGTAGTCTTACATCAGTAGCAATCCGTTTATTGTAAATAATTTTATTACATTTGGGACTTTAACCTTTGGTAATAAATGATTACACACTTAGAGGGAAAACTAGTAGAAAAAAATCCTACAGACGTTGTGATAGATTGCAACGGAGTAGGATATTTTATTAATATATCTCTGCATACATTTTCTCAAATTCCAGATAGAGAAAATCTTAAGTTATATACGTATTTGCAAGTAAGGGAAGATTCTCATAGCTTATATGGTTTTTCTTCTAAAACCGAGCGTGAAATCTTTAAGCTTTTAATTTCGGTTAGTGGAATTGGTGCTAATACAGCGCGCACAATGTTATCTTCTTTAACACCAGAACAAGTTAAAGAAGGTATAGCAAGTGGTGATGTAGCTTTGATTCAAAGTGTAAAAGGTATTGGTGCTAAAACTGCTCAGCGTGTTATTATAGACCTAAAGGATAAAGTGTTAAAAGTGTACGGTATAGACGAACTTTCTCTTATACCAAACAATACTAACAAAGATGAAGCGTTATCTGCTTTAGATGTTTTAGGATTTAACAAAAAACAATCCGAAAAAGTAGTTGATAAAATATTGCAAGCCCAACCCGATGCCCTTGTAGAGCAAATTATAAAAGAAGCTCTTAAAAACTTATAATACAATTGAATAGAACTAACTACAATCAATTAAAATCAATCAGTTTTTATGTGTCATTAGTATTTATGATGCTAGTGAGCGTGTCTGTTTTTTCGCAAGAACCAGAAGAGCAAGATTCTACAAAAACAACCTTTGCATTAGGAAAGCTAAAATTGCCAAACCCTAATAGCATTGTTTCAAAATACACCTACGATCCTATTTTAGATAGATATGTATACACTGAGAAAATTGGTGATTTTAATATCAACTACCCTTTAATTCTTACTCCTGAAGAATTTCAACGCTTAGTTTTAGAAGAAAAGCTAAAAGAGTATTACAAGCGTATGGCAGATGCTGCTGCTGGGCAAAAGGAAGGAAGTGAAGAAGATCAGAAAAATTTATTGCCAGAGTTTTATGTCAATTCCGGACTTTTCGAAACTATTTTTGGTGGAAACACAATAAGCGTCATACCTAGTGGTTATGCAGAAGTAGATTTAGGAGTGCTTTTTTCGAGACAAGACAATCCGTCGTTTTCTCCAAGAAACCGCACCAACTTCACTTTTGATTTTGATCAAAGAATAGGATTAAGCTTACTTGGTAAAGTTGGTACTAGACTTCAAGTAACAGCAAATTATGATACTGAAGCAACGTTTGATTTTCAGCAAATTGTAAAGTTAGAATATACACCAACGGAAGACGATATCATAAGAAAGATAGAAGTTGGTAATGTAAACATGCCGCTTAATAGTTCTTTAATTAGAGGCGCACAAAGTCTATTTGGTGTTAAAACAGAATTGCAATTTGGTAAAACAAGAGTAACAGCGGTTTTTTCAGAGCAACAATCGCAGTCTAGATCTGTAGTAGCACAAGGTGGTGGTACTTTAGAAGAGTTTGAGTTTTTTGCCAGAGATTATGACGAAAACAGACACTATTTCTTATCGCATTACTTTAGAGATAATTATGATAAGGCTTTATTACAGTATCCATTTATAGATAATCAAGGTCTGCAAATTACCAGAGTTGAGGTATGGGTAACCAACAGAAACAATCAAACTCAAAACGTAAGAAATGTTGTTGCCTTTCAGGATTTAGGAGAATCAGAAGCTGATAATATTGGTTTAGATCCATTACCTGGTGGATTTATTAATAATCCTGGCGCGCTTCCAGATAATGGTAATAATGACTTTGACCCTACCAATATTGGTGGAGCAGGTTCGTTATTAACTGAAGCAGTTAGAGATATAACCAATGTAGAGGCAGGTGTTTTAGTAAATGTTAACGAAGGATTTGATTATGGTAAGCTCGAAGCTGCTCGTAAGCTTGAGCAAGGACGAGATTATGTTTTAAATACTGAGTTGGGTTATATTTCATTAAACCAACGTTTGTTAAATGATGAGGTTCTAGCAGTTGCATTTCAATATACAAGAGGTGGTGAAGTCTTTCAGGTTGGTGAATTTGCTAATGATGGTGTAGATGCTACTCAAGTTAGTCAAGGTACAACAGGAAACCAAGTCATTAACAACCAAAGTTTGGTTCTTAAGATGTTAAAAAGTGCTGTAACATCTGTAGAACAACCTATTTGGGACTTAATGATGAAAAACATCTATGATACTGGTGCTTTTCAATTAAGTCAAGAAGATTTTAGATTAAACATTTTTTACACAGAAGCCTCTCCTGTAAACTACATACGACCGGTCGATGGCACAACATTCCCGTTATATAATAATAACACACCATTAAATCCTAACGATGATACCGAAATACAAGAAACCCCTTTAATCAGGTTATTTCATGTAGATCGATTAAATAGTAACAATGACCCTCAAGAAGGTGGTGATGGTTTCTTTGATTATGTGCCTGGTCTAACGGTTTTAACGCAAAACGGTAAAATTATTTTCACCAAAGCAGAGCCTTTTGGGCGTTATTTATTCGATGTTTTGGACGATGATAATAACCCAAACAATAATGCTACGGATTACGAACAAGATATATATACCAACGAAAATCAGGAAAAATACGTTTATGATTTACTATACAAATCAACAAAGACGCAAGCCTTAGATGAAGCAGAGAAAAATAAGTTTCAGATAAAAGGACGTTTTAAAAGTAGTGGTGGAGATGGAGGTATTCCTATTGGTGCTTTCAATGTACCTAGAGGTTCAGTGAGAGTAACAGCAGGTGGTAGAGTATTGGTAGAAGGTATAGATTATACTGTAAATTATCAGCTTGGTCGCGTAGAGATTTTAGATGAAGCTTTAAAAGCATCGAACACTCCAATTAATGTTTCTGTAGAAAATAATGCTGTATTTGGGCAGCAAACAAGACGATTTACAGGTGTAAACGTTGAACATCAATTCAATGAAAATTTTGTTTTAGGGGCTACGCTTTTAAATCTTAATGAGAGACCAATTACTCAAAAAGCTAATTTTAATTCTGAGCCTATTAATAATACTATTTTTGGTTTTAATGGTAATTATTCTACTGAAGTTCCATTTTTAACGAGATTAGCAAATAAGCTTCCGAATATAGATACAGATGTGCCATCTAATTTATCTGTACGTGGTGAGTTTGCCTATTTGTTACCAGGTGCACCAAAGGGTACGGATTTTGATGGTGAAGCTACAGCCTATATCGATGATTTTGAAGGTACTCAGGGAGCCATAGATTTATTAAGTCCTTTATCATGGACCTTATCTAGCAGGCCAAAAGAATTACCAGGAACTATAAGAGGTAATGATGACAATGGTGTTGAAAACGGATATGGTAGAGGATTTTTAAACTGGTATACGGTTGATCCTATTTTTTATAGTACACAGCGTCCAGGTGGTATTAGTGATGATGATGTATCTAATCTATATACAAGACGTGTTTTTATTGAAGAGATTTTTCCAGAAGTTGATGTAGTACAAGGGCAGACTTCAGTGATAAATACATTAGACTTAGCTTATTATCCTAATGAAAGAGGTCCTTATAATTTTGATCCACTTGAAGCACAAGGAACTGTGGCGCCAAATCAACGTTGGGCAGGTATATCCAGACAAATCACCTCTACAGATTTTGAACAAGCCAATGTTGAATATATAGAATTTTGGGTACAAGATCCATTTATGGATAATCCATCTGCTCAAGGAGGTAAGCTTTTTATTAACCTTGGAAATATTTCTGAGGATGTCTTAAAAGATGGGAAAAAACAGTACGAAAACGGACTTCCAGAAGATGGTGATATTTCAATCCTAGAGCCTACGGATTATAATAGTGTAGTGCCTCAAAACCAATCTTTAATTTACACATTTGCTACAACAGGGCAAGAGCGTACTAACCAAGATGTTGGTTTAGATGGTTATGATGATGCTGAAGAAATAGCTGTGTACGGTACGCAATTTGGTGATGATCCTGCAAACGATAACTATACATACTACCTTAATACAGACGGTGATATCTTTGAGCGTTACAAGCAATACAATGGATTAGAAGGTAATACTCCAGATGTATTTACAGATACTAATAGAGGATCTACAACACAACCAGATGTAGAGGATATTAACCGTGATAACACCATGAATACCATTGATAGTTATTACGAATATGAGGTAGATATAAACCCAAACAATTTAAATTTAAATAACCCATTAATATACGACACAAAAGAGAACTTACCAGTAACGCTTCCAAATGGGGAGACACGTAGTGTTAATTGGTATCAGTTTAGGATTCCTATTAACGAACCAACCAACGAAATAGGTGGCATTTCAGATATAAGATCTGTACGTTTTGCACGTATGTATTTAACAGATTTTACTGAAGATGTAGTATTACGTTTTGCAACTTTAGATTTGGTGAGAAGTGATTGGAGACGTTATACATTGAATTTGGATGATGGAACTCAAATACCTGAAACAGACGATACAGAATTTAATGTTGGTATTATTGGTGAACAAGAAAATAATGATAGCTATGTTGTACCTCCTGGTGTAAGACGAGAAGAGCTAAATAATAATAACAACATAATAAGGCAAAACGAACAATCCTTAGTGCTGCAAGCCTGTAATTTAGATCCAGAAGATTCTAGAGGAGTATTTAAGAATATTAATGTAGATATGCGTCAGTATCAAAACTTGCGTATGTTTTTACATGCTGAAGAACAAGATGGGCAAGTACTTCAAGATGGTGAAATGGTAGCTTTTATTAGAATGGGTAATGACTTTACACAAAACTTTTATCAAATAGAAATCCCATTAAGAAATACTGGACAAGTTGTTCGAACAACACCTAGGGATATTGCATGGCCAGCAGAAAACGAAATCAATATGCCATTATCGTTTTTGCAAAAGATAAAGGCATTAGGAATTTCAGATGGCCAGTTTTATCTAGATGGTGGAATAGAAAGACTTAAATATTACGATGTCATAGATGGTGTTTTACAAGAAACCTTTGTGCCAGAATTTTCGCCATTTCCAGTAGGGCAACAGCGTATAGCAATTAAGGGGAATCCAAATTTTGGTGATATTAGGGTGTTAATGGTAGGTGTTAAAAATTCAGGTCTTACAGGTAACGATGTTTGTGGTGAGGTTTGGTTTAATGAGTTGCGTATGTCTGGTTTAGAAAATGAAGGAGGCTGGGCAACAGTAGTAAGTATGGACTCTAATATTGCCGATTTCATGGATATAAGTGCAACAGGTCGAATAAGTACAATAGGTTTTGGTGGGATTGAACAAGGTCCAAATGAGAGAAGCCTAGAAGACGTAAAACAATACGACGTAGTTACTAACGTGCAGTTAGGACAGTTGCTTCCGAGAAAATGGGGAGTTCAAATCCCTTTTAATTATTCTCAGAGTGAAGAACTAATAACACCAAAATTCGATCAATTATATAATGACCTTACCTTAGAGTCTAGGTTAGATGCAGCAGATAGTAGCGAAGAGGAAGAGCGTATTAGAACACAATCCGAAAATTACACAAAACGCAAGAGTATTAACTTTATTGGAGTTAGAAAACAGCGTACAGGCGAAAAGAAACAACGTTTTTATGATGTAGAAAACTTAACTTTTAATTATTCATATAATAAAGTAGAGCATCGCGATTTTGAAATTGAAAATTCTCTGGATCAGAACATAAGAGCAGGTGTTAATTATAATTATGCATTTGAGCCTGCCAGAATAGAACCATTTAAAAAGAATGATTCTCTATTTACAGGAAAATATTGGAAGATTTTAAAAGATTTCAACCTTAATTTATTGCCTTCTAACATTTCGGTAAATACAGATATTAATAGGCAGTTTAGTAAACAAAAGTTCAGAGAAGTAGAACTCGGAGGCGATAATATCGGTATTGAAGAATTATTCAGAAGAAACTACACCTTTGATTTTCAGTATGCCATTAATTACAATCTAACAGACGCATTAAGTCTTAACTTTACGGCAGCTAATACAAATATTGTTAGAAATTACTTTATTGATGATCAACTCAACGGAAGGCAAGACCCAACACTAAATGTTTGGGATGGTTTCTTCGATTTTGGTGATCCAAACTTTCAAACGCAACAGCTTCAGGTTAATTATGAATTGCCATTATACAAGATTCCTGCTTTAAGCTTCTTAAGAACTACGTATACATATAACGGAGCATTTCAATGGCAAAAAGGTTCAGATTTAAATGAAAACTTAGTAACTGATATCGGAACTTACAACTTAGGACATTCTATACAAAACTCTAATACTCATAATATTAATTCTACTCTAAACATGGAGGCTTTCTATAAGTCTATAGGTTTGGTTAGAAAAAATAACAGACGAGGAAGGTCAAGAAATACAAGGGCTAAAGCAAGAGCTGCAACACCAGATACAGACAAATCTTTAAGTAATAACGATCAAAAGAGAGATCCTAGTAAGTTGAGTGCAGGAAAGAAAGCTTATAATACATTGGTAGATATTGTTACTATGGTAAAGCGTATTCAATTTGGTTATAGTGAAACTAATGGTACATATTTACCAGGGTATTTACCTACACCTGGTTTTATAGGAACGTTAAGACCAACTTGGGGTTACACCTTTGGTAGTCAAAGGGATATCAGAGATTTAGTAGCGAGGAATGGGTGGCTAACAAGATTTCCAGATTTTAATCAACAGTTTACTTCAGTAAAAAACACCACTTTAGATTATTCTGTTAATGTTGAGCCAATGCGCGATTTAAAAATTGATTTAATAGGAAATAGAACATACGCAGAGAACTTTACAGAAAACTTTAGAGTTGATGAAATTGACGATGAATTAACTTATGTTCCTCTTACACCAAATACGTTTGGTAATTTCAATATATCTACAGCCTTAATTAAAACAGCATTTGGCAAAAGTGATGAAAACCAATCTGATGCTTTTGATGAATTTAGAGACAATAGATTAATTATTGCTAATCGTCTAGCAAGAGAGTTCTACGGAAATACACCATTTAATACAGATGCAGAAGGTTATCCTATAGGGTTTGGAAAGAATAGCCAGCGTGTGCTTTTACCAGCATTTCTTTCGGCTTACCATGGTACTGATCCAGAAAAGGTAAGTACAAGAGCATTTAGAGATGTGCCTATACCAAATTGGACTCTAAAGTATACTGGATTAATGAAAATTCCTTGGTTTAAAAAGACATTTAGACGTTTTTCAATTCAACACGGTTATAGATCCAGATATACAATTAATCAGTTTAGAACGAACCTAGATTATGATGACTCAGTAGATAATTTAGTAATAGATTCTGGTACAGGAGTAGGATCAATAAATCCTGCAAACCAAGATGCTAATGGAAATCTGAAAAACAGAACACTCTACAGTAATATTAATTTAGAAGAGCAATTTAGTCCGTTGGTTCGTTTAGAGTTTGAAATGAAAAATTCTATCAAAGTCTTAGCAGAAGTTCAGAAAGATAGAATGTTATCATTAAGTTTTGATAATAACTTGCTTACTGAGATTCAAGGTCAAGAATATACATTGGGCTTGGGTTATCGTATAAAGGACCTTAGAATTAGGTCTGCGCTGGCAGGTTCAAAACAAATCATTAAGAGTGATTTAAATATGCGTGCAGATATCTCAGTAAGAGATAACAAAACAATTATTAGGTATCTAGATTTAGATAATAATCAAATAACTGCAGGGCAAACTATTTGGAGCGGAAAGTTTTCAGCAGACTATGCATTCAGTAAAAACTTAACGGCTATTTTCTATTTTGATTATACATTCTCAGATTTTGCAATATCCACATCATTCCCACAAACCTCATTAAGATCTGGTATTACACTACGATATAACTTTGGAAATTAATTTTGAGATTTTGGTTTGAAAACAAGCAATTAAAAAATTACTTTTGTTGCACTAATATATTATACAATTTAAGATGAATATACCATCAGAATTAAAGTACACCAAAGACCACGAGTGGATAAAAATAGAAGGTGATATCGCAATAGTAGGTATTACAGATTTTGCCCAAGGAGAATTAGGTGATATTGTTTATGTAGAAGTAGAAACTGTAGACGAAACTTTAGACGTAGAAGAAGTGTTTGGTACAGTTGAAGCTGTAAAGACCGTTTCAGATTTATTTTTACCATTATCTGGTGAAATAGTTGAGTTTAACGAAAGTCTTGAAGATGAACCAGAAAAGGTAAATACAGATCCATATGGTGACGGTTGGATGATTAAGTTAAAATTTTCTGATGCATCTCAAGTAGATGATTTATTATCTGCAGAAGATTATAAAGCTTTAATAAGTGCCTAGAAAACTGCTATTATCAGTTGCTGTTATCTATACATTAGCACTGATTATTGCAACGTTTATAAATCTAAATGGAGTGCCAAGTTTAGGCTCTTCGTTTGATGATAAAATATATCATTTTTTAGCCTATGTTGGTTTAGCTGGTTTATGGATAACCTATTTTAAGCCAAGTAATAAAAAGCAAACATTATGGCTTGTATTTGTCGCTGTTATTTTGTTTGGTGTTTTGTTAGAGGTTATGCAACATCAACTTAATCAAAACCGAACTTACGACACATACGATTTGTTAGCAAACTGCTTTGGTGTTGTAGTTGGCACGTTAATTGCAACCAGATTAGATATAATAAAGTTAAAATAAATAGAAGTTTTGCTTTTTTTCTTATTATTTAATTAAATTAGCAACTCTATAAAAGAAAGTATAATATGGAACCTAAGAAGAATCCAAAATCAGATGTAAGTAGAAACAGCTCTTTGTATTTTGCTGTAGGATTAGCACTCATGCTAGGTATCACTTACATGGCAATAAATTACAAGACTTATGACAAGGCTGATGTTGTTGCCGATACGCTTAATCTAGATGATGAGTTTGAAGAAGAAGCACCAATAACAGAACAAATTGCAACTCCTCCACCTCCACCTCCACCACCTCCAGCAGCGCCTGAAGTAATTGAGGTTGTAGAAGATGAGGTTGAAGTAGAAGAAACTGTTATCGAGTCTACAGAAACTGAAATGGAAACAGAAATTGTTGAAGTAGAAGAGGTTGAAGTAGAAGAAGTAGAAGAAGATATAGAAGTACCTTTCCACGTTATTGAAAACGTAGCTGTTTTTCCTGGATGTGAAAACGAAAAAGGGAATGCTGCTAAGAAAGAATGTATGAATGAAAAGGTAAACAAATTCATTCAAAGAAAGTTCAACACAGAATTAGCACAAGATTTAGGATTAGCTCCAGGTAAGAAAAGAATCTTCTGTAGATTTAAAGTTGATAAAAATGGAAACGTAACAGCTATTCAAACACGTGGTCCACACCCAGCTTTAGAGAAAGAAGCTCAGAAAGTTTTGGCTAAGCTTCCAAAAATGAAACCAGGTAAGCAAAGAGGTAAAGCAGTAGTTATGCCTTTCTCAATTCCAATTGTATTCCAAGTACAAGATTAGATTAGACTAAAGATATTATCTTATTATAAAAATCCCGTTCAAAATTAATTGGACGGGATTTTCTTTTTGGTATGCTTATTGTGACTTTATCATAATATTAACATTTTAAATAATACGTATTATGAAAAATTCGAAAAAAAATCTCAAAAGTACTGGTCAGAGTACTACTGAGGTGAGAAAACCACAAAAGCATGATGCAAATTTACAAAAAAACTCAACCCTATATTTCCAAATAGGGTTGATTCTTTGTTTATTGGCTACCTATGGACTGTTTGAAATGCAGTTTCAAGAGAAAAAGGTCACAATTGATGCTGTAGAAATTAATGATGTGGCAACTATTGATGTAGCACCAGATTATCGTGTTGAAGAAGTTGTTCAGAAAAAAAATGAACCGAAAGTTGATAGAAGCACAGAATTAAGAGATGTTTTTAAAGAAGTTGATAATAACACTCCAGATATAGAACAAGAAATTTTTACACCAGATGACCCTAAACCCTCTGATGAACCGATTACAAGACCAGAGGACATTATTGTAGAAAAAATTCCTGAACCTGTTGATGTGCCTTTTTACAAGATAGAAAAAGCGCCAATTTATCCTGGGTGTGAAAAAAAGAAAACGAATGCCGACAGAAAGAAATGTATGTCAGATAAGATAAGTAAACTTGTTAGTAAGAGGTTTAATACAGATGTGGCAAACGATCATGGTATATCTGGCTTGCAGAAAATTCAAACGCAATTTACTGTAGATAAAAATGGAAACATTACTGATGTTAAAATTAGAACTCCGCATCCAGTATTAGAAAAAGAGGCATTGCGAGTTATAAACAAGATACCTATGATGAAGCCTGGCTACCAACAAGACAAACCAGTTGGTGTTATCTATAACCTGCCAATTAAATTTATGGTAAGAGACTAAACACAAATTACATATTCTTTAAAACCGTTACTAACAGTAACGGTTTTTTGTTTTAGGGTTACTAAAAAAAATAAGTATCTTTCGAGCACTAATAATTGGTCTGTTTTATGAAGCATATTTGCCTTGTTACGGTTTTATTAATTTCTTTTTTGAGTAATGCACAAACACTTTCAACTTACGAAAAACCGCCAGTTTTTAGTGAATGTGATTCACTAAGTGTAGATCAATTAAAATCTTGTTTCAATTTTACATTAAACAATTTCATTTATAACAATTTTAAAATCCCTGAAATTGTTTCTAATGAAGATTATACAGGTGATGTTCAGGTTCTTTTCGAAGTTAGTAAAGAAGGAGAGTTTAAGGTTATTTATGTAGATGCTATCTATGATGAATTGAAGGAAGAAAGTAAGCGCGTCTTTGATGCTTTACCTAAAATAAAACCAGCAACATATAATGCTAAGCCTACTTTTGTTCAATATAGTTTAAGTATAGAGATACCTTTAGAAAAACCAAATAAAGAAATTGAAGGCAGAGAAGAGGATCTTCCAGATAATATCAATTTTAAAGAAGGTGATAGCTTAAATGCAACGTTGTCTGATGAGTTTGATAAAGTTAATGCAAGTCTCAAACCTTACGAAAAGTTAGAGTATAGTAGTCAGTTAAACATACCTTTTACACATTCGTATTATGCACGTTTTGATGACGAAATGAATGCTATAGGTACTAATAGTCATACTGCTGCTAAACCATTTGTCCATGCTGATGTTGCAAAATATTACGACATTAAAGCAGAAAAAGAAAGTTTAGCAAAAGAAACTGATAGTTGGTTTGGAAGAAAGCTTTATAACGAGCATTTGGTGCAGGTACAAGGAAAAGATTACTGGTTTACAGTAGATCCAATAGTAGATTTACAACTTGGTGCAGAAACTGAGGGTGATGATGGTACTTGGAATAATACCAGAGGTATATTTATACAGGCAGGATTTGGTAAACGATTTAATATATCGACTTCTGTGTACGAAAGCCAAGGTAGGTTTGCAGATTATTTTAATGCATATGCAGAAAGTTTGAGGGCTTTTGGCCCAGATCCTGCAATAATTCCTGGTAGAGGTATTGGAAAATGGTTTAAAGAAAATTCGTATGACTATCCTGTAGCAGAGGCTTATTTGTCTTATACACCAGCAGATTTTTTAAATATTCAGTTTGGACATGGTAAAAACTTTATTGGTGATGGTTACCGTTCATTATTTCAAAGCGATGTAGCGAGTCCATATCCTTTCTTAAAATTAAATACAACATTTTGGAAAATAAAATATACAAGCACATGGATGTGGCTTAAAGATGTTAGACCAGAAGTAGTGGTAGATGACGCTTTTTTAACCAAATATATGGCAAATCATTATTTAAGCTGGAATGTCTCCAAAAGACTTAATATTGGCTTGTTTGAATCGGTGATGTGGGCAGATACCAATGGTAGAGGTTTTGATGTTAATTATCTTAATCCAATTATTTTCTTTAGAGCAATTGAGTTTCAAACAGGACAAGGAGCAGGAAATGCTATTTTGGGTCTAAGTGCAAAATATAAATGGAACAATAAGGTAAATCTGTATGGGCAATTTATACTTGATGAGTTTTCTTTAAGTGATGTCACAGGTGGAAATAAAAGCTGGAAAAATAAGTTTGGTTTTCAGTTAGGTGCCAAATATTTCAACGCATTTAAAATAGATAATTTATTGCTTCAGGCAGAATATAATCAAGTCCGTCCTTATACGTATTCGCACAATACCGAAATTCTAAACTATGGTCATTTTAATCAGCCAATGGCTCATCTTTGGGGAGCAAACTTTAGAGAGTTGGTGCTAATTGGCCGTTATAATTATAAGCGTTGGTTTGCTGATACAAAGTTAATTATCGGACAAAGAGGTTTCGATTTTAATACTGATGAAGATAGCTTTTCTTATGGAGGAGACATTTATAGAGATTATAATGATCGTGTTGGTGATGTTGGAATAACTATTGGACAAGGAAATAAAACCAATAGTTTTATGTGGGAGCAGCAAATAGGATACTTACTTAATCCTGAAACGAATTTAAAAGTTTTTGCCAATATTATTTATCGAGATTTTAATCCGCAAACCATTACTTCTTCTACAACAGACTCAAACACCCTTTGGTTTAGTTTAGGTATCCGAACAGATCTTTTTAATTGGTATAACGATTTTTAAAGTTTAACCTTTATTAAAGTTTTCTATAGCGTTGGTGAAAACCTTTTTTCAAAGTATCTTTGCACTCGCTAAGAATAGGACAAATAACTAGATTTGAGCAGTACAGAATCTTCAGTATCAAAAACTTCTGTAATAACAGATTTTAAAGAAATCACCAAAATGGGATTATCTGTTAGTGTTGTGTTTTCTGCACTGGCTGGATATTTGTTGGGAGCAGATACTATAAATTATACGACGCTTATACTTTTGGCTCTTGGAGGATACTTTATGGTTGGAGCTTCAAATGCTTATAACCAAATTATTGAGCGAGATTTAGATGCTTTAATGGATAGGACCAAAAACAGACCTATTCCTGCTGGTCGTATGTCTGTTAATACAGCATTTATTATTGCGACAGCATTCACTATTTTGGGTATTGTTACGCTTTACAATATCAATCCAAAAACAGCAATGTGGGGAGCAATCTCCATTTTTTTATATACAAGTGTGTATACACCTTTAAAAACAAAAACACCATTGTCTGTGTTTGTTGGTGCTTTACCAGGTGCTATTCCTTTTATGTTGGGTTGGGTAGCAGCTCGTGGCGAATTTGGTATTGAGCCAGGAACATTATTCGCTATTCAATTCTTTTGGCAATTTCCACACTTTTGGTCGATTGGTTGGTTTTTATTTGAGGATTATGAAAAAGGTGGCTTCTTTATGTTGCCAACGGGAAAACGAGATAAGGGTACAGCTGTACAGATAATTATGTATAGTGTTTGGACAGTTTTGGTATCCATAATTCCCGTATTTGGTTTCACAGGAGATTTAAAATTATCAATTGTGGGAGCTGTAGTTGTATTTTTATTAGGAATGTTAATGTTGGTTTTTGCATTAAGACTATTTAAACAACGAACAGTAAAAGCCGCTAAGCAACTAATGTTGTCTAGCGTTTTCTATATTACGATGTTACAAATTATATATGTTGCAGATAAATTTTTGAGATAGATGGATTTAACAGAAGGAACACGCCAGGAAAAAACAGCCAGATCAAAAAAAATGATGCTTTGGTTTGGTATAGGATCTTTAATAATGTCATTTTCAGCATTGATAAGTGCCTTTATTGTAAGTTCTAAACAAAGAAAAGATAAAGACTGGTTAAGTAGTTACGATTTACCTAACGCATTTTATATAAGTGTAGGTATTATATTGTTGAGTAGCTTAACTTTTATATTGGCAAAAAAAGCGCTAAAACAAAATAACAGGCAAATGACAACTACATGGTTGCTAGTTACTTTGGTTTTAGGAATTGGATTTGTTTTTAGCCAGATAGAAGGTTTTAGGCAAATCATCCAAGCAGGATACAATTTTACTGGCCCAACAAGCAACATCACAATGTCGTATATCTATTTGATAGCTTTGGTGCATATAATGCACGTTATTGCTGGGTTAATTTGTATACTTGTTGTTATTTATAATCATTTTAAACAAAAGTACAACACCAACAATATGTTGGGATTAGAACTGGCGGCAAATTTCTGGCATTTCGTAGACCTGCTTTGGCTTGTGCTGTTTTTGTTTTTATATTTTTTTAGAGACATAATTTGATTATTTTTGTCCAATCTTAAAATTTAATTAATTTCTATGGATTCTACAGTAGCAAGTACTGGCACAGAAGGAAAAACTTGGGGAGGAGGCAATAAACCTCTAAAGGCAAGTTATGGTAAGATGATGATGTGGTTCTTTATCGTTTCTGATGCATTAACATTTTCAGGTTTCTTAGCAGCTTATGGCTTTTCTAGATTTAAGTTTATAAAAGAGTGGCCTATTGCAGACGAGGTATTTACTCACGTTCCTTTTTTACATGGACAAGAATTGCCTATGATTTACGTTGCTTTCATGACGTTTATCCTTATTATGTCTTCTGTAACTATGGTATTAGCTGTAGATGCAGGTCATCATATGAATAAGGCAAAAGTAACCTTATACATGTTTTTAACAATCATTGGTGGTTTAATTTTCGTTGGATCACAAGCATGGGAATGGGCAACGTTCATTCAAGGCGATTATGGTGCAGTACAGACAAATGGTGGAAATATTTTACAATTCGGTGAATATGTAACTGTAGATGGTGAGGAAAAGTTCAAAAGAATATCAATAGATGAATTTGTTGCAGTAGAAGAAGGGGTAAGAGCGCAACACGAGCGTAAAAATGGTTTATGGTTTGTGACTGAAGAATCACTACCTCCTTATTCGGTTAACGAAATATACAACGGTCTTGCTGCAAATGATAATATTTTAGTAAGAACACAGCTTATAAACGAGGAAGGTGAAAAAACTGTGCTTTCTAGAGAAGAATCTCTAAAGCAAATAAAAGAGAACGGTAAGCTGGTTGTAAAAGGAGCTAACCTAAAAGTTAATGAGTATGGTACATCGCTTTTTGCCGATTTCTTTTTCTTTATTACTGGATTTCACGGTTTCCACGTTTTTTCAGGTGTGGTAATCAACATTATAATTTTCTTTAATGTAGTTTTAGGAACTTACGAAAGAAGAGGAAGCTATGAAATGGTAGAAAAAGTTGGTCTTTACTGGCACTTTGTCGATTTAGTTTGGGTATTTGTATTCACATTCTTCTACTTAGTTTAAAATAGAATTAGATAATAAATTATGGCACACGAACATAAATTAGAGATATTTAGAGGACGTTGGAAATTTAAATCTAACACACAAAAAATTTGGGGTGTACTAGCATTCTTAACTTTTGTAACTGCTATAGAAGTTATCCTTGGTATTTACAAGCCAGATTTTTTAATGCATACTTGGATTAGTCCATTGGAAGGTGGGTTCTTCGCAACAATTGGTAATATTATTCTATCACCATTTGTATACATGAAGCCTCTAAACTTAATATTTATCCTTCTTACTATTGTAAAAGCCTACTACATTACTTGGGACTTTATGCACATGAGAGATGAGGTAAAGGCGTTAAGACGTATGGTAGTCTGGACAGGTGTTTTCTTAATCTGTTATTTGATTTTCATACTATTACAAGAAGGAGGTTATGTGTTTGAAGTTTATAACGCAGATGACGCTTTAATTACAAGAGACTTTTAAACTCAAAATATTGAGTTAAATGATATTAAAAGGTGGTTTTTCTAAACCACCTTTTTTATTTTTGCAATATGGAATTAAGTAGCAAAAAACGCAATATTGTCTTAAGTATTTTATTCTTTCTGCCTGTAGCATTTATACTTGTAATGTTGCTTTCTAAAGATAATTATAATCCTTTAGATATTGTTAAGGAAGGTGTTGTAGAATTACCTGCTAATCAAGATGATTTACAGTTAAAAGACCATATAACAATTCTTTCGTTCTTAGGGAAAAAGCCCATGGAAAATTCCACAGCTGCTTTTAATTTAAAAGAGTTGGTCTATGATAGAAGTAAAGGATTTAAGACGTTTCAGGTAGTAATGTTATTGCCTTACGAAGCAAAAACTGAAGCCGAAGCCTTACTTAAGGAAATCAAATCATACGAAGATTTACGCTTTTGGCATTTAGTTTATGCAGACGATTCAGATATTAAACATGTGTTTAATAGTTTAAAAACAGAAAAGGGTTTAGATGCTAATCTCTCTACTAGTATGGTTTTTATTGTTGATAGAGATTTAAACCAAAGAGGACGATTAGATGATAGAACGGAAAAAGAGATTGAAGATAATAAACCACTTTATAGTTTGTATAGCTATGATTGTGTAGAAGTAGCAGAACTTAAAAACAAAATGGCTGCAGAAGATATGCGTGTGTTGTTTAAAGAGTATAGAGATAAGCGCAAAGGTGATTTTGACCAGTCTAGTCAAAGAAGAAGCAAAGATTTAAAACAAACCAATGAGTAGCAAAACCAATTATTCATACGTAGGTATAGCTTTTATCATTTTAGTTTTTGGTATCATATTTATTCCAAAAATCATTAGTAGAATTAATAATGATGACATTACTAGAGATGAAAGTAGAAGCGAAAACGTTTCTAACAATACAAAAGGAACAAAAAGTGATTTAGCTTATCTAAACATTGGTGATAAGCCAAAAAAGATACCTGCCTTTAGTTTTACAGATCAAAATGGTAATACTATTACTAATGAAGATTATTTGGGTAAGGTGTACGTTGTAGAGTTCTTTTTTACTACCTGTCCAACAATATGTCCAATAATGAATCGTAATTTGGTGAGTGTTCAAAATCATTTTGAAGATTTTGAAAACTTTGGTGTAGCCTCATTCACAATAAATCCAGAAATTGATACACCAGAAGTTTTGAAAGCTTATGCCGATGCTTACGGAATTAATAATCCTAATTGGCATTTAATGACTGGTGAAGAAGATGCTATTTATAAATTGGCTAACGAAGGTTTCAATTTATACACAGCAAAAGACGATACTGTAGAAGGAGGATTTGAACATTCAGGTAATTTTGCCTTAATAGATAAAGAAGGATATATACGCTCTAGAAGAGATAATTTCGGGAATCCTTTAATATTTTATAATGGCCTAATCTCTGAAGAGGATGGTGTTGATGATGAGGGGATTCCTCAAGAAATAACAATTTTAAAAGAAGATATTGCTAAACTATTGAAAGAATAATATGAGTACTGTTGATTTAGAAAAAGAAAGAAAATATAATAAATGGATTGTTGTGCTATCAGTGGTAATTCCTGTTGCAGTAGCAGCACTTTTTGGTATTAATCTAAGAGAGCTAGGTTTTGATGTAGAGCCTTTAACAATGTTACCTCCAATTTATGCAACTATTAATGGGTTAACAGCAATAGTTCTAATCGTCGCTGTAGTGGCAATTAAAAATAAAAAAAGAACCTTGCACGAAAACCTAATGAAGTTTGCAATTGCACTATCGGTAATGTTTTTAGTAATGTATGTGGCTTATCACATGACGAGTGACTCTACAAAATTCGGTGGTGAAGGTGCTTTTAAATATATTTACTATTTCATTCTTATAACTCACATCTTACTTTCGGTTGTAATTATACCTTTTGTACTAGTTACTTATGTAAGGGCAATAACTAACAACATTGAACGCCATAAAAAAATAGCCAAAATAACATTTCCATTATGGCTCTATGTTGCAGTAACTGGAGTTATAGTATATTTTATGATTTCTCCTTATTACGTATAAAAATGAAACAGAAAGTCATCTTTTTTTTATTAGCTCTTTTTTTAGCTGTAAAGACAAATGCACAGTGCGCTATGTGTAGAGCAGTGCTAGAAAGTGGAGATGATCAATCTGCAGCCGCAGGTATTAATGATGGTATTATGTTTCTAATGGCTGTGCCATATATTCTAGTTGCAGTTATAGGTTTTTTTGTATATCGAACTTTCAACAATTCAAAAAAATCAAAAAAAACAGTTTAGGAGCTGTAACAAATCTCTTTTTTTTTAGTCTTAATCATAGGGTTTTAAGCTAAGTCTTAACAGTTTGTTGGCACAAAAGCCATTGAGATTTTCTTAAACTTGTATGAGTTAACCAACCAATTATGATTCAGATTAAAGATTTACATAAGTCTTACCATATGGGAAGCAATTCGCTTCACGTTTTAAAAGGAATAAATTTTAATGTAAGCGAAGGAGAACTTGTTTCAATAATGGGTTCTTCAGGCTCTGGTAAATCTACTTTATTGAACATTTTGGGAATGTTAGATGAAGCTGATTCTGGTCAATACATTCTAGATGGAGTTCCCATCAAAAATCTCAACGAAAAAATAGCTGCAAAATATAGAAACGAGTTTTTAGGATTCATCTTTCAATCCTTTAATCTTATCAATTATAAAAGTGCTTTAGATAACGTTTCAATGCCATTGTATTACAAGGGCATAAAACGAAAAGAGCGTACAGATAAAGCAATGCATTACCTTGAAAAAGTTGGTCTTGCAGAATGGTCTCACCATTTACCTAGTGAATTATCTGGTGGACAAAAGCAACGTGTTGCTATTGCCAGGGCATTAGCAAGCGACCCTAAGGTGTTACTAGCCGATGAGCCTACAGGTGCATTGGATACAAAAACATCTTACGAGGTTATGGATCTTATTCAAGGGATTAATGATGAAGGTAAGACTATTTTAGTCGTTACGCACGAGCACGATATTGCGCAAATGACTAAGCGTATCGTCAATCTTAAAGACGGAATTATTATAGACGATAGTAAAGTTGAACAAGTAAGAGCTTCAGCACATGTTTGATTTAGAACGCTGGCAAGAAATATTCGAAACCTTACGAAAGAATAAACTTCGTACATTCTTAACTGGTCTATCCGTAGCTTCAGGTATTTTTATTTTAGTGATTCTTTTAGGCTTTAGCAAAGGGTTAGAAAATGGTGTGAAATCACAGTTCGAAAGAGATGCAACTAATCTTATTACGGTTTGGACAGGTGTTACCACAAAAGGATATAAAGGACTCAATCCAGGACGTTATATTCAAATGAAAAATGAAAATTTCGATTTCATTTCTCAGAAATACAAAGACAATATCGAACATGAAACAGCCCTTTATTCTATTTGGGGAGCAGATATTACATATAAAAACGAAAATGTAAGATATCAGGTAAGAGGAGCAATGCCAGGTCATCAGTTTATTGAAAACGCTGACATGGAGACAGGACGATTTATCAACGAAACTGATTTAGAAGAAACGAGAAAGGTTGCTGTAATTGGTAAAAAATTAAGGCAAGATTTATTTAAGGATGAAGATCCAATAAACAAAGATATTAAAATCTTCGGTATAAGTTTTAAAGTTGTTGGTGTATTCATAGATCCAGGTGGTGAGCGCGAAGAACAGCAAGCTTACATTCCTTTGTCTACGTCTCAAAAAGTTTTTGGTGCTGGTGATGATATTAGAAATATACTTGTTACAGTTAAAATGTCTGATAACTTTGAAGAAGCAGTTCAGTTGTCTAATAACATGTCAGACGCTATTGAAAGTGAGCTTAAACAAATTCATACAGTAGCACCAGATGATACTAGTGCAGTACGTGTTTTTAATACGTTAGAGGAAGCCAAAAAAATATATTCTTTAATTGATACTATACAATTTGTGTTCTGGATTATTGGTGTACTTACTATAATCGCAGGAGTTGTTGGTGTTGGTAATATTATGCTCATTATAGTTAAAGAACGTACCAAAGAAATAGGTATAAGAAAAGCTTTAGGAGCTCTGCCACTTTCTATAATTGGTATGATTTTGCAAGAAGCCATATTTGTAACCATGTTTGCTGGTTTGTTTGGTCTTATCTTCGGATTGGGTCTTCTAGAACTAGTTGGTCCACAAATCGAACACGATTTTATAAAATATCCACAGGTAGATTTTAATATTGCTTTAAGTGCTGTTTTTGTACTTGTGTTTGCAGGTGCTATCGCTGGATTTTTCCCAGCCTATAGAGCTGCTAAAATTAAACCTATTGTAGCATTAAGAGACGAATAGTATGTTTAATAAAGAACGTTGGAGTGAAATATTAGAAGCGTTAAACGCTAATAAGTTAAGAACAGCCTTAACTGCATTTGGTGTGGCTTGGGGAATTTTCGTTCTGGTAATTTTATTAGCCTTAACCAACGGACTTAAAAATGGTGTCACTGCAGATTTTGGTGACTTTGCTACTAACTCTATGTTCATGTGGACACAAGGTACATCTAAGCCTTACAAAGGATTGCCAAAAGGACGTTATTTTAACTATAGAATAGATGATGTAGCTGCAATAAAAAGTCAAATTCCAAATTTAAAATATGTGTCGCCTCGTAATCAATTAGGTGGCTTTAGAGGGAGTAATAACGTTATAAGAGGAACAAAAACAGGCGCTTTTGAAATTTATGGTGATTACCCAGAGTATATTAACCAACAGCCTATGGATATTCTTCAAGGACGTTTTGTTACCTATTCAGACATTAATGAAAAACGAAAAACCTGTGTTATAGGTACAGGAGTTGTGAAAGGATTATATGATTTGGACGAAGATCCTATAGGTACTTACATTAAAATTAATGGTGTAAATTTCATGGTCGTTGGTACTTTTAAAATGAGTAATAGCCAAGGCGATCAGGAAGAAGAAGCAAACACTATCTACATACCATTTACAACTTTTGGTCAGGCTTTTAACAGAGGAGATAGAGTTGGTTGGATGGCAATAACTGCAAAAGATGATATTCCTATTACTTCAATAAAGCAGCAAGTTTTCGATTTAATGAAATCAAGACACAAAGTTCATCCAGAAGACGACAGAGCCATTGGCCATTTTGATTTAGCTGAAGAGTTTGGAAGAATAAGTGGTCTCTTTTCAATTTTGAGTATTGTTGGTTATTTTGTTGGTATTCTGGTACTAATGTCAGGCATCATTGGTATTAACAATATTATGCTTATTGTTGTGAAAGAGCGTACCAAAGAAATAGGAATTAGAAGAGCTTTGGGTGCATCACCATGGTCTATAAAATCGCAAATACTTCAAGAAAGTTTATTGCTAACAACATTGTCAGGTATGGTAGGTATTACATTTGCTGCGTTATTAATTTGGGGTGTAAATGCTATTTTAGATAATGTTGGGCCTACAGAAAATTTTGCAAATCCAAGTGTAGGTATGCAAGTCATATTTACTGCATTAATAATTTTAATTGTCTCTGGCCTTGCGGCTGGTTTTATACCTGCAACAAGGGCAACCAAAATGAAACCAGTTGACGCTTTGAGAATAGAATAAATTAATTATCATCAATTAACACATGAAAAGAACAAAAACATTAATTGCCTTGCTGCTTATTGTAGTACTATTTGTAGTTGCTTTATACTATCTATGGCAAAAAAATCAAGAAGATCCAGTTACCTATACAACAGAAGCGCCAACAGAAGAAACCATAGTTGTTAAGACTGTAGCAACCGGTTCTATAGTGCCAAAAGAAGAGGTTTTAATCAAGCCTAATATTTCGGGTGTTGTAGATGAAGTTTTTGTTGAAGCTGGTGAATATGTAGAACAAGGTGATTTAATTGCTCAAATTAGGGTTATACCAAATGTATCTAATCTTACAAGTGCAAAAAATAATATTGCATCTAACCAAACTGCTTTACAAACTGCCGAAATTAACTTTAAAACCCAAAAGGCAATTTATGATCGTCAAAAGGCTCTTTTTGATAAAGGTGTCATTTCTGCAAATGACTTCGACCAGGTAAACAATACATACCTTCAAGCTAAGCAGCAGGTAGAACAAGCAAGAATTAATGTGACGCAATCACGTCAAAATTATGACATTATTAAAACAGGAACCACTTCTGGTTTAGGAAATATAGCACAAACACAAGTGAGAGCAACAGTTTCGGGCATGGTGTTAGATGTGCCTGTTAAAGCTGGGAACCAAGTTATTGAAGCTAATAATTTTAACGAAGGCACATCTATTGCCTCGCTTGCAGATGTAACTAAAATGATTTTCGAAGGTAAAGTAGATGAAAGTGAAGTAGGTAAAATAAAAGAAGGATTACCCTTAGAAATTACTATTGGAGCTATTGAAGATGAAAAATTCGACGCTGTATTAGACTATATTGCACCTAAAGGTGTAGAAGAAAATGGTGCTATTCAGTTTGAAATAAAAGGAACTTTAAAGAAGATGGATTCTACATTTATAAGAGCTGGTCTAAGTGCAAATGCATCTATTATTTTAGAAAAGGCTGAAAAGGTTTTAGCAATTAAAGAAGCATTGGTGCAGTATGATGAAGAAACTAAAAAACCATATGTAGAAGTTGAGGTAGGTGATCAAAAATTTGAACGTAAGGATTTAGAATTAGGCATTGGAGATGGTATTTTTGTTGAGGTTAAGAACGGAATTACAAAAGACGATAAAATTAAAGTTTGGAATCCCGTTCAAGGTGTTCAGAAATTCGCTGGACAATAATTTTAACATTTAGTGTAACACATTAGAATTTATATAGACATATAGGCATCATGAAATGAACCAAAGAAAAGTCTTAACAAGGTTTTGAGATTTGAAATGGTGAATTCCATCTGTCGATTAAAATAATAATAGCAACAACAGATGAAAAAATCAATCATAGTAATACTAATGCTTTTTGTGGCTTTGGGCCAAGCACAGAATAAAAAGTGGACACTTTTAGAGTGTGTTAATTATGCATTAGAGAATAACATCTCTATTAAGCAAAGCGAGTTAGATACAAACCTAGCAGATATTGCTAAAAAAGATGCTATCGGTAATTTTTTACCATCACTTAATGCTAATGGTAGCTTTGGACAAAATACAGGTGCCAACATTAACCCAGCAACCAACCAATTTGAGAACAATACTTTTGAGTCTGCTAATGGTTCTATTAGTTCAGGTATTAATATTTTTAATGGTCTAGCCAATTGGAAAACATTACAAAGAGCTAAACTTAATCAAGTAGCTTCTCAGTATGGATTAGACAAAATGAAGGATGACATATCGCTGATGGTTGCAAATTCATTCTTACAAATACTTGCTAACAGAGAACAATTACGCGTATTAAAAGCTCAAAACGAAGTAACTAAAGAGAATATCAATAACACACAAGACTTAGTTGATGCAGGTGTTCTGCCAAGAGGTGATTTATTAGAGATACAAGCTACAAACGCTACTCAAGAGCAACAAATTATTAACGCAGAAAACGCTTTATTTATTTCAAAATTAGGTTTGGCGCAAACACTGCAACTTAAGGATTATCTAAATTTTGATATCGTAGATGTAGATTATGGTTTGGTTGCTGCTGATATTTTAGATAGAACACCTTCAGAAATTGCCGAAAAAGCAAAGGAAGAAGTAAACAATGTATTAATAGCTAAAGCTAATTTAGAAGTTGCTGAGAAAGATTTAGAAGTTACGAGAGCAGGTTATTTTCCAACCTTATCTGGTTTTGTACAGTATAATACACGTTGGGCAAGTTCTCAAACTAATCCGTTTACAGGTGAAGATATTCCATTTATAGATCAATTATATCTTTTTGATGGTACTTCTCTTGGACTTCAACTTAGAATTCCGATTTTTAACGGATTCAGTGTTAGAAACAATGTTCAAAGAAGTAAAGTTGCTATTGAGCGTCAAAAATTCCAATTAGAACAAACGGAGTTAGATTTAGAGTCTACAGTATATCAGGCTTATAATGATGCTAAAAACTCTAAAAAATCTTATGAAGCGGCACTAAAAACTGAAGAAGCTCGTCGCTTAGCTTTTGAGTATGCTAAAGAGCGTTACGATGTAGGTTTATCTAATTCATTCGATTTTAACCAATCGAGAGCAGCTTATGAAAATGCACAATCAGATGTGGTAAGAACAAAATATGATTATATTTTTAGGCTTAAAATATTAGAGTTCTATTTTGGGCTTCCAATAACCGACTTAAACTAATTTAAAAAATGAGTAAAACTGTAAAGATAATCATTGGTGTATTTGTCCTACTTCTATTATTGTTAGTAGCAGGAAAATCAATGGGATTGTTTGGTAAAAAAGGAAATTTCAAGGAAGTTATAGTAAAAGAGGTTACTTTAAAAGACATAGTTGAGACTGTTTCTGCTACTGGAAAAATTCAACCAGAAGTTGAAGTAAAAATATCTTCTGAAGTATCTGGTGAAATTTTAGAATTACCATTTAAAGAAGGCCAAGAAGTTAAAAAAGGTGATTTACTGGTAAGAGTAAACCCAGATTTAATTCAATCTGCAGTAAATAGAAGTCAGGCTACATATCAAAATGTAAGAGCAAACTTAGAACAAGCAGAAGCAACCTTAAAGCAAGCGAAAGCAGATTATGATAGAAACAAAGCTTTATTTGATAAAGGTGTAATTTCTAAAGCAGATTGGGATAGAGCAATCGCCAATTACGAGACTGCTGTAGCAGGGAGAAGCTCAGCATATTACAGTGTTCAAAGTGCAGCAGCGTCTGTAAATGAAGCTAAAGATAATTTAACTAGAACAACCATTTATGCACCAATGAGTGGTACTATTTCTATGCTTAATGTTGAGTTAGGTGAGCGTGTTGTAGGTACACAGCAAATGGCAGGTACAGAGATTTTGCGTGTTGCAAACCTTAATAATATGGAAGTTGAAGTAGACGTTAACGAAAATGATATTGTTAAAGTAAATATTGGTGATTCTACTATAGTTGAAGTGGACGCATACTTAAAAAAGGAATTTAAAGGTGTTGTAACAGAAATAGCAAATTCCGCTGCAGGAAATTTAACTGCAGATCAGGTAACTAATTTTAAAGTAAAAGTTAGAATTCTTGAAGAATCTTATAAAGACCTTACAGAAGGAAAACCAGAAACGTATTCTCCTTTTAGACCTGGAATGACTGCAACGGTAGATATAATTACGCAAACCAGAAAAGATGCTATTGCAGTACCAATTAGTGCAATTGTTATAAAAACAGATACAAGCTCAACTAAAAAGCCTTATGGTAAGAAAGTAGAGATTGATGACGATGAAATTCAAAAAGAGGAAGAAAAGTTTGAATGTGTATTTATAGATGATAACGGTAAGGCTAAGCTAAGAGTTGTAAAAACGGGTATTCAAGATGATTCTAATATTGAAATTACTTCAGGATTATCTAAAGACGATAAGATTATTACTGGTCCATATAATATGGTTTCTAAAACATTAAAGCCTGGAGATATGATTGAGGCTAAGAATAAAAAGAAATCTGATGAGTCAGAAGAAACTGACAATGATTAATTTTTGTAGTTTTGTGACCATTCAATATAAATCAGAAATAATTTAATTATGTTAAAAAATTTATTCGCGTTTGCTTTTATAGCAACTTTAGTATTCTCATGTAGTTCAGATGATAGTGATGGCGGAGGAAGTAATTGTCCAGACTTAATCAACCAGACTGCTCAAGGAGATTTTAGAGGGGAGAGTTTCGTATCACCTGGTGGAACTTATATATTAGCACCTGGTGGAAACAACGGCTACACTTGTACTATTTACGTAGAAAATAGAACTGACGGAGATTGTGTATTCCCAATTTTTGGAAACGATGCTGACCCTCAGGATTCTATAAAGTTTCCAATAGACGATTTAAGCCTTCAGACTTACACTTTTTCTGATACAGGTGGTGATGCTATTAATTTTAATAGATCAGCTGTAGAAAATAATGTACCAGTTACCACTGTAGAACTAGCAGTATGTGGCACTGTAACTATTACAGAACATGATACTGATGCAGATACTTTAACAGGAACTATAACTGCTGTTGGTCAGGATGGTAGTGAGATTAACGGTACATTTATCTTAGACCTTTGTGTATTTTAAATATTTGAATTGGCTACTATTCTAAATATAGAAACAGCAACAACTAATTGTTCAGTCTCTCTATCTAAAGATGGAGAGACTTTAGTTTTAAAGGAAGACAATAGTTCTGGTTATTCACATGCAGAAACCTTGCATGTATTTATAAAAAACGTTTTTGAAGAAGCAAAAATTAAAACATCGGAAATTGATGCAGTAGCTGTTAGTAAAGGACCTGGTTCCTATACTGGTTTACGCATAGGAGTATCTACTGCAAAAGGATTGTGCTACGCGTTAAATAAACCGTTGATTTCTATTTCAACATTAGAGAGTTTATCGCATCAAGTTATAATAGAAGATGGACTTATTATACCTATGTTAGATGCACGTCGTATGGAAGTGTATTCGGCTATTTACAATCATAACTATAAATTGATAAGAGAGATTAAAGCCGAGGTTTTAACTGAAGAAAGTTTTGCAGACTTGTTAGAGGAAGGCAAGGTCTATTTTGTGGGAAATGGTGTGGACAAAACAAGTCAGCTTATACAACACCCAAATGCAATTTTTATTAAAGGTAGATTGCCCTCAGCAAATGAGATGGGATTGCTTTCTGATCTCAAACATAAAAAAAGCGACATCGAAGATGTCGCCTATTTTGAACCTTATTATTTAAAGGATTTTGTTGCCATAAAAAAGAAGGTTTAACCTTGCTTTTGTATCTCTACAGAGTGAGGGTAAGGTATCTCTATACCAGCAGCATCTAATGCTTCTTTAGCATTTTCAGTAACATCAAAGTATACATCCCAATAATGTTCTGTTTTGCACCATGGCCTTACAGCAAAGTTAACGGAGCTGTCTGCAAGTTCTATTACTGTTACTGCTGGAGCAGGTTCTTTTAAAATTTTTGGGTGAGAGGTAAGAACATTCATTAACACTTCTTTGGTTTGTTTAATGTCTGCATCATAGCTTACACCAAATACTAAGTCTACACGTCTTGTACCTTCAGTAGTGTAATTAATAATGTTACCATTAGAAAGCGCACCATTTGGAATTATTATTTCTCGGTTAGAAAGGCCTGTTAGTTTGGTAGTAAAGATTTCAATTTCTTTTACAACACCAATTTCGCCTTGCGCTTCAATAAGATCACCAATCTTAAAGGGCTTAAAAATCATAATTAAAACACCACCTGCAAAATTACCAAGAGATCCTTGTAGTGCCATACCAACAGCTAAACCAGCTGCTGCTAAAACGGCTGCAAATGATGTCGTTTCTACACCAACAGTGCCAAGTACTACGAGAATTAAAACAATTTTAAAAATCCAGCTAATAAGGTTCAGTAAAAACTTTTTTAAGCTGTCATCATAGTTCGCTTTAGTCATGGCCTTTTTGATGCCTTTCATTGTCATTTTAATAATCCAGCTACCAATAATCCATATCAGAATTGCAGCTAAAACCTTTGGTGCAAATTCTATAATTAGATTGTAGCCTTCATCTATCCATTTTTGTGTTTCCATATTGATTAATTTTTACTGAATAAAAAAACTCGGCTTTAAAAAACCGAGTAAATTTAAAATATTGATTTATAATTATTTAACTTCAAATGTCAACTTTAAGTTAACTCTAAATTCAGTAACGTCATCGCCTTTTACAATGGCGCTTTGGTCTTGTACATATACAGAACGAATGTTCTTTACAGTTTTAGATGCTTCTTTTACAGCTTTTTTAGTTGCATCCTCCCAACTTTTATCTGAATTAGATAATACTTCAATTACTTTTAATACTGCCATAATATATTGTTTTATAAGGTTAATATTTTTTAGAAACTTTTGTGGGTGAAAAGTCACATAAAATTTAAGAAATAAAAGCTGAAATAACTAATCTTTAATAATAATAAAAAATACTATAAAATTGTAGACAAATAATCAATAATTTTAATAAGGTCAATTTCATTTCTTGGGTTAAGTTTATTCTGCTTGAGATATGTCTTAAGTTTTGTTTCGTGGTTAGAGAAGAATTTTAAAAACTGTTTTTTCTTCGTAGGGATAGTTTTTATTTCATCATTAATTTTAACAAAGTATACATCGTCAATTCTGTTATAACTTGCTGGTTTTTCTTTACTATAAGTAGAAGTAGCCTCTTCTTTTTCGTGATATTCAACATGTTCCTCCTTATATAAGCTACATTTTTCGTTTTCAGTAAGCACAACTAAAAAACGACTTACCGTGTTGCTAAAATCATTAACATAGCTAAATGATTTGTATGTTTTATTACTAGTTATAAATTTAACTTCGTAATCTACGTCAGCATCTAAAGCTAATATTTTATCGTCGTTAGATTTTATTTGCATTTCGTGTGTAAAGGCATTGTACCTGGCTTTGTATATAGAGTCATTCATTTGACTAATTTTTACCAGTTCAAAATCTTCGTTAATAAAGGGGGAACCTTTTATTTTTTCTTCAGCGTCTTCATCAAAACGTGCCATATGCGTTCTAATGTCATTAATCATAACATTTGTTGTGCGATTTGTGTTGATTTGCTGTGCGTTCGTAGAATAGGCTATAAGGCCTAGTAGCAAACTTTTTGTGAAATAAGTAATTCGTAATGTCATGGTTTCGTTTTTTGTTAATATTTTAACAAATATTGTGCCGAAACCATTAATTAATTTTCCTTAACCATTTATTGCATTGACAGTAATAGAAGAATCGTTCAACATTTCTCTTAACATATTTTCAATCCCGTTTTTTAATGTAAAAGTCGATGATGGGCAACCACTACAAGCGCCTTGTAATAGTACTTCAACTCTTTTTGTTTGTTCATTGTAAGATCTAAACTCAATATTTCCACCATCACTTGCAACAGCAGGTTTTACATATTCCTCTAGGATATTTACTATGTTTTTAGAAGTGTCATCAAGCGCCTCAAATTTTTGTTCTATTGCTGCTTCTGTTTTATTAAGTTGTTTTGGAGCATCATCATTAAGAATAGTCTTACCTTCTTCTACATATGATTTAATAAATTCTCTAAGTTGTAATGTGATTTCCTCCCATTCTATAATATCAAACTTTGTAATGGAAATAAAGTTTTTTTCCATAAAAACATTTTTTACAAAAGGAAATTGAAATAATGCTGTAGCTAACGGAGATGGTTTAGCTTCTTCTATAGATGTAAACTCATAAATATTAGGAACTAATACTTTGTTGCAAACAAACTTTAAAACACTTGGGTTGGGTGTGCTCTCTGCATAAACGGTAACTGCAGCTTTTGGTTTTATAGCGTCGTCAGTAATGATAATACCATCATTAGAAAGATAATCTTCAATTTGAGTAGCAACTTCTTCTTGAACATCACTCCACTCTACAATATTATATCGTTCAATAGCGACAAAATTTGAAGCTATATATACTTTCTTAACAAATGGTAAGTAAAATAATTGTTGTGCTAAAGGAGAGTCTTTGGCATCATCTATATTGTTAAATTCAAAGCTATTGTGATTAGTTAAAAATCGGTCGGCTTCAAATTTTAATATGGTCTCATTAGAGGTAGGTACGATTGTTATTTTTGTCTTTGGCATTCTTTTTTCTGCAAAAATATGAAATATCAACATCAAACGTTAATCCTATATATGATGTTTTGTAACTAATTTCTTAAGTCAATTCATTTTATTTGATTAAATTTCGTCCTCATTTATAAAAACAAGATCTTAAATGTTAATTCGTAACGTTTATTGAAGGTTTTTAAATGAATCCTGACTAACTATGAAAAAGATAATATTTGTAACAGCTCTGCTAATTTCTGCTCTTGGGTTTTCTCAAGATCTTTCTATGCAAGAAGGAACGTTTACGCGTTGTGCACCAGATAAATTTTTTGATTCTGGTGGTGAATTTGGAAATTATGGAAATGACGAAAATTTTACAACCACAATCTGCCCTCCCAACGTAGATGAGTTTATAATACTAGATTTTACTGAGTTTAATACACAAGTTAATGCAGATATTCTAACCATTTATGATGGAGATGATACCACGGCAGCTGTTCTGGGAACATATTCAGGTATAGATTCACCAGGCATTATTATAGCATCAGATACTAATGCTTCAGGATGTTTAACCATAACTTTCACATCTAATGGTTCAGGTAATACAACTGGATGGGAGGCTGATATTACATGTGCAGTCTCTTGTCAGACAATCACACCACAAGTCATTAGTACTACACCTGCAGAGACATCTCCAAATGTTGTTGAGATATTACCTGGTGAGACTGTTGATTTTGTAGGGGGAGCAACTTTTTCCGTAGATGGTACAAATGCTACTTATTCTTGGGATTTTGGTGACGGTAATACAGCGACAGGTACTAATGTATCAAATACTTTTACCACTTCAGGTACTTATTTGGTTATACTTACGGTACAAGATGATAATCCTGTAGGTTGCCAAGAAAGTGTTACCTTTTTTGTTAATGTTTTACAGGCAATTGTTTCAGTTAATAATAACGCATTTCCTGAATCTTCTATGTCCTTACCAGAATTGGTAGAGAACGTTTTAGTGTCGGGTGGATGCTCAGGCGTTGATAATTTTTCATTTCAGGTTAATGGTGCTCCTGGTGATATTGGAGGGAAAAGTTATGGTTATTTTACAAGAGGTGGTGCTGTTAATTTTCCATTCGAAGAAGGAATTATTATAACATCAGGTGTTGCTGCTCAGGCAGGAAACAATATTAACCCTACATTAGTTTCTAACAATAATGGTCAGGCAGGTGACGCAGATTTAGAAAATGCATTAGGGTTTGGAGCAGGTGCTACTAATGATGCAACATTTGTAAAGTTTAACTTTGTTCCAACTTCAAACGAAATTAGTTTTAGGTATTTAATGGCTTCTGAAGAGTATGATGGTTCTACTGAATGTAGTTTTGCTGATGGATTTGCATTTCTACTTAGAGAAGTAGGTACAACTGCATATACAAATTTAGCTGTTTTGCCAGATGGTACACCAGTTAATGTAACAAACATTAATAACTCGGGAACTTGTACAGACAATCCAGCTTTTTTTGAAGGATATAATATTGGTGAAACTAATTATGGAGGTAGAACAGTTGTGCTTACCGCATCGGCAACCGTAATTCCAAATACAACCTACGAAATAAAACTTGTTGCGGCCGATGAAGGTGATTCTATTTGGGATTCTGCAATCTTTTTAGAAGCTGGTAGTTTCAATTTAGGTGGTGATTTAGGTGATGATATTACAATAGCAGCAGGTACTGCCGAGTGTGGTGGTAATGCGATAACATTAGATACCGAAGCTCCCACAGCCACACATACATGGTATTATTCACCAGATTCCGATGATTTTAACGACGCCATACTTATTAACGGAGAGACAGGCCCTACGATTGATATAACAGACGAAGGGTATTATTTTGTTGAAGTTGAATTTGCTCCGGGTTGTGAAGCTTCAGATAGTATCTTTGTAGAGTTCAGGCCAAGTCCAACTGCAAATGTAGCACCTGATTTATCTGTTTGTGATGCAGATGCAACAGCAGAATTTGATTTATCAGAAAATGATGATGATGTATTGGGAAGTCAAGACCCTAATGATTTTATCATTACTTATCATCTCACCGAACAAGACGCTATCGATAATGTTGGTGCTTTACCATCTAATTATACAAACATTTCTAATCCACAGACAATATGGGTTAGAATAGCTGATGCTTCACAAGAGTGTTTTGATACTACTTCATTTCAATTATTGTTTAGTGATCTCACGATAGGAAATACAATTAGTCCATTGCAAGTTTGTGACGGAGATATAACAGACGGAATAGGAACGTTCACTCTAACCGATAGAGACGCTGAAATTATAGGAACCAACGATCCGGATGATGTTACTGTAACATATCATTTAAACCAAGCTGATGCTGAAAATAATGCATCACCCTTACCTGCTTCATACAATAATGTTACACCTAATAACCAAACCATTTATGCGCGTTTAGAAGATAATGTCAATAGCGAATGTTATGCAGTCACCACCTTAGATTTAGAAGTATTGGGTAATCCCATGGCGAATATGCCAATGGCCTTGGAAGAATGCGACGACAACACTGACGGTTTTGTAGAGTTTAGTCTAAGCGATCGCGACGCTGAGGTCATAGGTGCGCAGACGGGAGTTGTAGTGACCTACCATTCCACACAAGGTGGTGCTATCGATGGTACGGATGTACTTCCGTCACTGTACACCAATACGGTAGCCGACGCAGAAGAGGTTTACGTACGTATCGAGAACGGAGCAGGCTGCTATGACACCACGACCTTACAACTTATTGTCAATCCATTACCGACCACTGTAGCGGTGAGTCCATATGAACTTTGCGACGAGGATAATCCAGGTGACGAGTTAGAGCTGTTCGACCTAACGAGCAAGGATGCGGAGATACTGAACGGTCAGGTCAATGTATCGGTGAGCTATTATGCCGACCCAACCGATGCGGACCTTAACATGAATGCGATTACAGGAACATATGCCAATACCAGTAATCCACAGACGATTTATGCGGTACTTACCAATGACAATACGGGCTGTAGTAATCAGGTTACATTTGAGCTAGAAGTACTTCCCTTACCATCATTGGTAGTCCCAACGCCATTGGAAGTTTGCGACGACGGGACACCAGATGGGTTAACAGCGATAGATTTAAACGTTAA